>NZ_RQGH01000034.1 GCF_004769635.1 Leptospira jelokensis | reverse complement strand
TACGCAAGCTACGTGCCAGTCCCTAACGTCCCGTTCCGGGACTCAGGGTCAGCCTACGTCGGTTAGCCTGGTTCGAAAATTGCAATTGGTTGATCAAGAGAAAAAGGCGCGCAAATTTTTTTGAATGAGGTAGTTGTCGATTAAGGCAGTAAGAAATACAAAGCTGTGTTACTCCATTTACGATTTTTAAACGATTCAGGCTTTTTAAGAGAAGAGGTATGAGAAAAATTTGCGCTAAATTCCCA
>NZ_RQGH01000022.1 GCF_004769635.1 Leptospira jelokensis | reverse complement strand
TGTATGCCTCAGGACATGGGTAACACTTTTGTAGCAAGACATAGGTAACACTTTCTGGTTTCTAGTCCCTTTAGATCACCTTTACAGGAGGGCTTTAGGGATGCCTTGGAAGGAGTTTAATACCGTGGATTTAAGATTTCAATTTGTTCTGGATAGCTTCCAGATTGGCGTCAATTTTACTCAGCTTTGCGCTCAGTATGGTATTTCTACTAAGTGTGGATATAAGTGGAAAGATAGGTTCATTAGAGAAGGAAGAGAGGGACTTCTCGATAAGAAGAAATCTCCTAAGAATTCTCCAGCTAAGATCGCTGAAGATACCATTCTTGAGATTATCAATATCAAAAATCATAGAAAGTTTTGGGGGGCTAAAAAAATCTTAGATACTTACAAGAAAACTTTTCCGGACAGAAAAGCCCCTAACAGATCTACTATCGAACGCATTCTTAAGAA
>NZ_RQGH01000017.1 GCF_004769635.1 Leptospira jelokensis | reverse complement strand
ACCAATTTGCGATTCAATCAAAAAAATCGACATTATCTTTATACCTCGGGAATCCATGCAGTTGTGCCTTTGTCCATTCCTGACACGGAATACTATGCGGTATCTTCTGTTTCCGATTTTTTATTGAACCCACCATTTAAATTAAAAGAGATTTCACCTAAAAAGCCATCGGTTTCAGCGATTGGTTATCGTTCTTCTTTAGAAAATGAAATCAGTGCTGGTTTAGTCCTTTGGGAGACAAATGGAAATAAAGATTCCCTATCTCCATATTTGGTAGATTTTTCCGAACTTGGTTGGTGTCAGTCTACATACCTTTGTTTGGATGGTGTTGCTTTAACTGCAATCAAACCAAAAACAAATTCAACTGCAGTTGTGTATGCAAACCAACAGATTGGATCTTCTCTGCAATACACCAATGATTTTTCTGGAATTGCGTATTATTTAGCCAAAACAAAAAAGGGACTCTTTGTTTTGCACTCTGGTACACAAACTGGAGTTCATAATTTATTTTTTATACGTCAATTTTTGGGGCAAGAAGAGTTGGAAAAACCATTACATATACGATTGTTAGATGGGAAAAGGGCAGCAAAAATTCATTCCATTGATGATCGTTATTGGA
>NZ_RQGH01000041.1 GCF_004769635.1 Leptospira jelokensis | reverse complement strand
TTCTCCTTTTCAGCAGATTCCGTTTCAATATTCGCTCCATGTAGTATACGAGCCTAACGGTATCGTAGAACATAAAGAATTTTTGGCAGACCCTTCTCATTTTAATGTAAAATCTGCAATTGATCCTAGGTTAAAACTATTAGAACAAATGCAAATTGACTTAAGCAAATTGGGAAGCATAGTCGCTTATAATGCCACTTTTGAAAAGAATGTTTTAAGGGGGCTTTCACTAACCTATCCCAAACATTATGATTGGATAAACTCAGCTATATCCAGATTCGTAGATTTATATGAAGTTTTTCGAAAAGGATGGTATTATACCCCGAAGATGGGATGTTCTGCTTCCATCAAATCAGTTCTTCCAGCTCTTGCTCCTGAATTCAGCTACAACGATTTAGCAATCTCAAATGGCGGTGATGCTAGTAATACATTTATGGGTATGATTGACGGTTCTTTTACGGGAGACGTGGAAGTCACACGAACTCAATTACTGGATTATTGCGAGCGTGACACCTTAGGTATGGTGATCATTTGGCAGAAATTATATGCCGAGTCGGGATTTTGAATAATATCGATGGATAAGAAAAAAAATGAAAAAAGTAAATCTACTGGAAGGAGCTTATTGAATAAAGAACCATCTTTGAATATGCTCATAAAAAAAAATTTAATTAAAATAAACCAT
>NZ_RQGH01000001.1 GCF_004769635.1 Leptospira jelokensis | reverse complement strand
CCCTCCTGTAAGGCTAATTCCATCGGAAACACCATCACCATCCGAATCAACTAGAGTCGCATCTGTTTTCCCATCCCCCGAAAGATCGAGGGTGGTGCCAGGGGATAGGTCCTGAGAGGAACTTGGGCTTCCACCAATGAGTCCTAGTAAAAAAACAAAGGGATTGAACCCCTGTTGCGAGGAGCCATTAGGGAGGAACGCAATGCATTGGAATGTAAAAAGAGAGAGGAAGGATAAAAGGTAAAGTTTCTTTCGCATAACAGAGGCCGTTTTCAATTTCAAATTTCCAAAACTATATTCAGAAATTCTAATCCAGCAAATGGCTCCGTACTCTCAATGGAATTTTACAGTGAAGGAAAAAAAATCAGATTTTTCCGTTAAAAACGTTCTGAAAACGCGTTTGCACCGTTTTTAGCGGTTTTGCGAAATTTGGAAGGGTGAAATTGGTGAAGCTTTAGGGATGGATATGGTGTTACAATTTTCTTGGATGTGATTCCTTCCAATTGGATGTGAACGGTTGGATTCAAATCCCATCATTCTTTGAGTTGGATCCCAAACTTAAGTAACTCCGTTTCCAATTTGGGAAGCGAACTGGGACCAAATCCATGCAAACGGAGTAAGTCTTTTTTTGTGTATCGAGAGAGGTCTTCCAATTTGGTGATCCCAAGTTCATGGAGCAGTGCTCTTTGTGCGGGGGCACCGAGAAAACTTAAGAAATTGGGATCCTTTTTTGTCATTGGAACTTCACCATACCATTCAACTTGTTTCCGATCTCATATCAGAAATCATCATTATGACCGTCTCATTTACGTTAAACGGTAGCGTTCTTCAAACCATGGGAATGGCAAAATGAAACTCAAAATGGAAATCTGGCCGTTAATAACTGCC
>NZ_RQGH01000012.1 GCF_004769635.1 Leptospira jelokensis | reverse complement strand
AGTAAAATCGGAGAATATTCGGATAAAGAATTTATTCATTTTTTTGGATTAAATGGATAAGAATAAGATCTTTTAGAATGAGATATCAAAATTGGTTTTCCTAAGGCAAAAAAGTGACCCAGTTTAAACATAAAATTTCAAAATCACGATTTGTATCTGGAATTCAGTGTCCTAAAAAACTGTATTTTGATTTATATAGGCATGACTTAAGACCTTCATTATCTGATTCTCAAGAACTTCTCTTTGAAAATGGAAATGCCATTGGAAAGCTTGCCCAGCAGGTTTTTCCAAATGGAAAAGATGCAACTCCAATAACCTTTTATGATTTTACTGAATCTATTCTGAATACCAAGAAATGGATGAGGGAAGGCGTTCACACTATATATGAAGCATCATTTTTCTATGAAGAAACATTATCGGCATTGGATATTTTTCATCGAGAAGGGGATGAGATCTGGGCTATTGAAGTAAAAAGTAGTACATCTGTTAAAGATTACTATCTAGTGGATGCATCGCTTCAGTATTGGGTGATGACAAATGCGGGATATCCTCCAGATAAGTTTTTTCTTATGCACATAGATAACAGCTACATCCGTAGAGGAGAGATAGATCCGAAACAGTTATTCACCCTGACAGACATTACGTCTGAGGTGAAGAGTAATTTTGATTGGGTAGGAGAAAATTTACATAGGTTAAAATCGATACAGAAGGACAGGGAACCATTAATCGAAATTGGCAATCATTGCTTAAGTCCTTTTGAGTGCGAATATATACACCATTGCTGGAAACAGATTGCAAAGAAGAATTCTGTTTTTGATTTAACCAATGCGAGAGGTAAATCCTGGAAACTGTATGAGGAAAATATTCTTCATCTAGCCGATATACCTGAAGATTTTCCACTAACAAAAAAACAAAAGATCCAAGTAGATGGAGTCAAATACAATCAATCGAATATTGAAATTGAATTCATTAGAGAATTCTTATCGGGTTGGATGTACCCTCTTTATTTTTTTGATTTTGAAACTATTTTTCCCGCAATTCCGATCTTAGATAATAC
>NZ_RQGH01000031.1 GCF_004769635.1 Leptospira jelokensis | reverse complement strand
AGAGGAAATCACCAAAGCCAACAGTTTTAGAACCTCCCAAAGTTAGTAATTCCTTCAGTTCAGGCACAAACCTTACGTTCCCTAGAAAACTTAACTCATTCAATGCCAGTTGACTCCATTTCGGAGAGATATATCCATAACTACGGAAACTCTGCTTCAAAATGTTGTTCCTTGCTTCCGCACCATTGGAACTCACACCATCCTTACTTACCCAACGTTCACGGCTCATATTGTATCTGGGGTCATTACTTTTCTTCGAATGATTGACTGACTTATGGTTGGGTCGATCCCATAGAAACCCATATCCTTCATCTGTAAAAAGTGTTACATTCTTTGGAATGGTTTCTTCTAGGTCCTTCTCTAAGTAGTGTTGGTTATTCAAAGGAATCGATTTGTAGAAAGTCATCCCACCGTTGATGCCAATCGTATGGACGAGAGTTCCGATCTGGTGTCCTCCAATGGAATTTGAAGCATAGATGGATGCAGTTCCTCCCTTAAATCGTCTGGATCTATGTTTGTTGGCTCTTAAGGATGATGAGTATAACACCACTGAGTCAGCTACGGCAACAGGTTGATTTTTAAGGGTTTCCTTGAGGTCACCTTCCTTTGGTAGTCTGAAGTTCTTAGAGGATTCTTCTAGCTCTTTGTATAACTGTTCCCTAAGTGACTCATTGAGATGTGAGAAGAATACCTGGATACGTTTTTTGAGATAGTAAGCTGTCTTATACGGAAGTCCAAGTTTTCTTGCGATCTCTTTGGAAGTCATTGTCTTTGGGTATTGTAAGATTTGGTCTTGGATGGTGTAGGAGATATAGGCGAGGGGTAGTTTGATGTTTTGGAAGGGTGTGTTTGCTGTGATGCTGATTTGTTTGTGGCAGTGAGAACATCTGGCTATGGATTCTTTGCTCTTTAGTCTTAAGAAGTTGAGGGAAGGGTTCTCTAGGGACTTAGGGCAGTTGCATCTTTTGGGATAGATAGTGTTGAGTATTGAGAGAGTTCTAAGAGTGTATTCTCTTTTGATTGGTTCATTGTCTATGGGAGAGAGGTTCTTAGTAGGTTTTGTATATGTAGTTCTAGTGAACTTAGGGAGGAAAGGAGAATAGAAGAAATGTGAGTTTCTACTATAGGGATTGGGGTCTTTGGTGATACGTCCC
>NZ_RQGH01000027.1 GCF_004769635.1 Leptospira jelokensis | reverse complement strand
ATTCCCATTCTAACGAGTTCATCTTTCAATTTATTTTCTAATCCTTCGGTATCAAAAGATTGGTCCGTAAGTGTTTCAATACAAACACGATGTCTATTAGTTTTCTCTGCTTGGTCTGGCTGCCAATTAGTATATGTGGTGATTCTGAATGAAAGAAATTTTGGATCATAACAAAAGATAAAATGAGACTGATTCATCGGCCTTTTATCAAACACAAAGTATGTTATGATTGTTTTTCTAAATTTTGGAAGTTGCTTTGGATATTCTAACTTCAAAGTATTAAGTAAAAGATGTGTGGGAATAGTCCATACTACTTCATCTAAATCGTTGATGATTTGACCATTTCCTAACCTTGCGGCTTTAATCTTTTTTTCTGATACCTCAAATGACTCAATTGCAGTACTCTTTATCGTTTTTACACCCAATCCATCCAAGGTTTTCTCGAATTTCTTTATCCAATCTCCAGCCCCTCCACTTTTAGGATAAAACTGATGATTGCTACTTGCCCCTTCAAGATAGTGATGAAATCCAATTTTTGAATCGAGTTCTGGTATTGTTTTTAATTTTTTAGTAATTTCAGGAGTTCCAACTAAAATTCTCCTCATCGCAAAACGTAGCTGCGCGTTACGATCTAATTTGGTTATATCTTCTTCCCCGTAAAGTTTGGTTAATATTGGCTGAAATAGTTTTTCCGTAAGTGTTGCACCATAAAGTTTCTCCAAATTCTCCTTCGCATTTTTCGAATTCGACGTATCTTTCAAGTCTAAGAGATTTAAAATTTCAATAAGACCTTTGTCATGCACATCCTTTCCAAGTTTATTAGAGTCCAAAAAAATGCATTTATCATCTAGTGTACCTTGAAAAAAATTTGCGGCCCTTTCATTTTCATATCGATTCCAATCGTTCTGCCATGAAGCAGGTATCACATCTTGATCAATTTCTGGTTTGCCTGTCCCTGCAATAAAATGTGTGCCAAAATCGAAAATATCACCATGTTCGTTTTCAAATGAATTCAACAAACCACCTAACTGATCGGCTCTTTCGACTAAAGTTACATCATAACCTTTTTTTCTTAACAAAATTGCAGAGTA
>NZ_RQGH01000038.1 GCF_004769635.1 Leptospira jelokensis | reverse complement strand
GGTAAAATCTAAATTTAATAATATACTTAATTTTCTCTCAGGTTTCTTTGTATCTGAAAATGAATACTTTATTTTATCCAGCTACATCCCAGTTAAATACTTAGTTGAATTTCAAATTATTTTGGGCCAATTGCCTCGGCTTTGGAAATTAATTTCATCGCCTGCACTCCCATTAAATATAGCCTCTAGAAATTGGAATTTAGATGTAGGTGTAGTATCTGAATTTGAAGAAATTTTAAAAAGTATGATTCCATTTCAATTACCTAGAATATATTTGGAAGGTTATCAGAAGCTATATGATCAGCTGTCGGAGTTTAGATGGCCGAAGAATCCGGATATAATTTTTACTAGTAACGCACATAATGCAAATGATTTTTTTAAGGCCTATTCTGCGCAAAAAATTGAAAGCGGATCTCTTTTAGTCATTGGTCAACATGGTGGACATTTCGGAATCGGGAAATGGTCCTATATGGAAGAACATGAAACTTCAATATCTGACAGGTATTTAACATGGGGATGGAGCAATTCGGATACAAGAGTTCATAGTAATTATGCGATCACAATAGCGGGAAAGAAGAATGTAAATTGGAATCCAAAGGGTAGGCTTTTACTTGTAACCTGCACTATGCCAAGATATAGCTATTGGCTTTATAGCTCAGTTTGTTCATCACAATGGGTAAGTTACCTGAATGATCAATTTCTGTTTACCGAAGCTTTGAGTAAAGATGTGAGAGACTCTCTTACTGTTCGACTTTATGCTCATGACTATGAATGGAATCAAAGTGATCGTTGGAAATTCGCATTCCCTGACATATCACTAGATATTGGCACCACTCGAATGGAAAAGTTAATGTCTGATAGTAGGATTTACGTTTCTACATACAATGCTACAACTTTTTTGGAATCAATGGGAAGAAATATGCCTACAATTATGTTTTGGGATCCTAAATATTGGGAATTGCGTGATTCTGCGATTCCACATTTTGAAAAGTTAGAGCAGGTTGGGATTTTCCATAGAACTCCAGATTCTGCTGCGCAAAAGGTGAATGAGATCTGGAATAATATCGAATCCTGGTGGAATTCAAAAGAAATCCAAAGTGTAAAAAACGAATTTTGTTTCCAATATGCTAGAAAAGTTGATATGCCTTGTAAAACATTACAAAAAGCTTTGGAAAGAATTAGATAAACGAATAGAAGAACAAAGAAATCATACAGTGATTAACCAGGCTATTAAATTTTTAGATAATCAGCAAGAAGGAGATGTTATAAAGCTGATAGAGCAAATATTAGAATCTGAGTATGTTGGTTCACTTAGCTCATTAG
>NZ_RQGH01000019.1 GCF_004769635.1 Leptospira jelokensis | reverse complement strand
CTCGGTCTGCGACACATAGGCTTCTGGCACTCCCCTTGCTAACGCAAGTGTCGTTCCAGTCCCTAACGTCCCGTTCCGGGACTCAGGGACAGCCTACGTCGTTAAGGCTATTTCGATAATTGCAATTGGTTGATCAAAAGAATAAGGCGCGCAAATTTTTTTGAATGAGGTAGTTGTCGATTAAGACAGTAAGAAATACAAAGCTGTGTTATTCCATTTACGATTTTTAAGCAATTCAGGCTTTTGAAGAAATATGAGAAAAAATTTGCGCTAAATTCCCATTCCTTTCGACTAGACTTTTATTGTATTCGTAACCAACTGCAATTATCATCCGCTAACCACTTCGCTTCGGGACTTCGCCCTCGCTTGGCCTACGGCACATAGGCTTCTGGCACTCCACTTGCCTTCGCAAGTGTCGTTCCAGCCCCTAACGCCTCTAGGAGGCTCAGGGTCAGCCTACGTTGGTTAGCTAGTTCGTTATGCGTAATAGTTGGAACTCTATATAAATACATGGAACCTTACGATAAAATCGGTTTAAATTATAATAATACAAGAAAAGTTGATCACAGGATTGCTTCTATTATCGAAGAAAACCTACTCCTAAATGGAATTAACATTAAGTTATTGGATGTCGGGGCTGGAACAGGAAACTATTCTAACTTCTTCTCTTCTAAGGGATATGATGTTACTGCCCTTGAACCTTCAGCGATTATGATTGATCAATCATCAGAAAATAAAAACATTAAATGGATAAAAGGATCCGCCGAACATATTGAATTTCAGGACAATTTTTTTGATGGTATTTTTTCTGTTCTCGCTTCTCATCATTTCAGTAATCTTCAATTAGCTATTTCGGAAATAAATCGCACTTTAAAATCTAAACATTTTGCAGTTATTTTTACTGCCGATCCTACGCTAGTTTCAAAAAAATCTTGGTTAATAGACTATTTTAAAATTGTTTTCGAAAATGCTATCTCCAAATATATTAATATTAAAGATTTCAAATCCCTGATCGAATCTATTACCAATACTAATGTAAAAATTATCTATTTTTCTCTACCAGATAATCTTATGGATAATTTCTTTGCTTCGGGATGGAAAAAACCGTCTCTGTAACTAGATCAAAATTTTATATCCGGAATTTCACCATTGGCTAGTTTAGAATCGAATACATTAAAATTTATCCAAGAAAGACTTGAAAATGATTTGAAGAATGGTACTTGGAATAATAAATACGGACGAATTTTAGAAGAAGACTATTTTGATGGCGGATATCGATTTCTAGTTTGGCAAAAACCTTAACACCAACTACTACGCATAACAGCGACTTACCGCTACGCTTCGGCACAAGGCCTCGCTCGGCCTGCGGCAAATTCCCCTTCTGGCATTCGCCTTGCGTTCGCAAGCTACATGCCAGTCCCTAACGTCCCGTTCCGGGACT
>NZ_RQGH01000036.1 GCF_004769635.1 Leptospira jelokensis | reverse complement strand
CGAACCAGGCTAACCGACGTAGGCTGACCCTGAGTCCCGGAACGGGACGTTAGGGACTGGCACGTAGCTTGCGTAAGCAGGCGAGTGCCAGAAAGCCTATGTGCCGTAGGCCGAGCGAGGGCTTGACCCGAAGCGAAGTGGTTAGCCGTTGTTATACGTAGTGACCCATTTTAAGAGAGTAATGGAGATTGCAAGGTTAAAAGGGTGTCATATATTCAAGCAGCCATAGAGTAAAAAAGTTCTAGGTTTGGAGGTTCATTCCCAAAAGTTTGTAAAACAAAGAAAGGAGCATCAAAAGGTAAGGTCTTCTCGATAAGAATCATTTGTTTCCTGGAGAAAGGGCAAAACTTGTAAGGCAAAAAGTCAAAATCATGATCAAAGTTTTCTGGATGAGCTAGGTTATCTTGGCTAAGTGAATCTACATCTGGAAAAAGAGTTTTTGCTATTGCGAGAGAGTTTTTTGCTTTAGAAGAATAGAGTCCAAAATACCTGATAGTTTTGACACCAACAGGTAGAATGTGCAAAAGAAACCGTTTAATAAAGTTTTTTTGGGACAAAGAAGTAGAATTTTTACCTGTATGAATGTAGACGATATCGTCATCGCAATCAAAGTGCTGTTGATTGAGATAAATACCTTTAATGGATTTAGTGAAGTAATCAATGATAGAATAGGGATTAGAGACTTTTTCTGAAGAGAAAGCAAAAGATTTGTAATTAGAGTTGATAGAATCAAGAAAAGAAGGACCAAGAGAAGAATGTTTTTTGAAGAAAGAGAGTAATTCTTTTTTTAAAATGATTTGGTAAATAGAATTGAATTGGAAGAAGTCGAAAAGATTGTTTTGTGAAAGAACCCAATTATGATTTACTTTATCAAACCCACCATCAGTAATTAGCACATGAATATGAGGATGAAACTGATTCAATTTTCCATGAGTATGTAAAACCATGATAAAACCAGGAAGAACGTCCTTATTGAAAGAAAGATTAAGAATTTTATAAATAGTTTTCTTAGAAGCGTCAAAGAGAAGATTCACAAAATCTTTGTAGAAAGAAGTAATGAAAGGATAACAGAAAGCCGGCAACTTAAAAACAAGATGGAAATGATGAGTGTTAAGAATCAAGTTTTTAGTAGCCACATTCCAAAGAGCTTTATTCCTGTATTGGCACTTAGGACAGAATCTATTGTTACAAGAGTTTCTAATGAAAACAGAAAAATGTTTATTAGGACATTGGTAAAGATGTCCACTCATAGCATTAGTTCTACAATGAGCGATATCGAGAGCGGTTTTTTTAACATGTTTAGGAAGATTAGAGTCATTAATGAACTCGAGATTGTTGATAAAAATGTCTTGTTTATCCATGCACTAATGTGTTCCAAAAGTGCTTATTTGGTATCCATTTTTTCTATGTCAAAACTGTCAAAAAGACAAGATTTTGGTCATTACGTATAACGAATAGACTTACCGAAGTTCCCCGACCCTGAGTCCCGGAACGGGACGTTAGGGACTGGCATGTAGCTTGCG
>NZ_RQGH01000016.1 GCF_004769635.1 Leptospira jelokensis | reverse complement strand
CGTAAGGTAAAACGCACCCTTCGGTTGGATCACCTTTACACCAGGAATCCCTGATAATAGAGAAGTTGCTTTTTCTGCTCTTTTTTTAAATTTCAAATTTCGAGTTTTTAAGTGGTTTAAAAATTCGGGATGCGAATACACTAAAGGGATCGAAAGTTGTGGCAATGTTGTAGAACAAACTTCCAACATCTTCGCATCTAACAATGATTTGATGTAACGTTCAAATGTGGGATCATTTTTACGATTGAACACTTCCAACCACCCACATCTGGCACCAGGCCATGGAAATTCTTTCGATATGGATCGAAGTGCAAAACCACAAACCTTGTCTCCAATGACCTCGGATAAATGGATGCTTCCCCATTCTGAATAATTCACATGGGCATAAGTTTCGTCACAAATTAAGATGATATCATACTTCTCACAAATTTTGACAATCTCACGCATCACTTCTTTCGGATACACGGCACCCGTTGGATTGTCAGGATTGATGAGTAAAATTCCTGCAATCGAATCATTGTATTTCACTTTGTTTTCGATGTCTTCTAAATCAGGCATCCAATCGTTATTGGGATTTAATTCATACGTAAGGTGTTCGTATCCAGAATGTGCTGCTTCCGCCGAAGACAAAGTGGAATAGGCCGGAGAAGGTCCAAGGATCCTTGCTTCCCTTCTCATAAATCCAAAAATCTTTGCAACTGCATCACCGAGGCCATTGAAGAATAAAATGTCTTCAGATGTGATTTGAGCTCCACCACGCTCATTGACTTTCTCTGCCAAAAACTTTCGAGTGGTTTCATCACCTTGGGTCGCCGTATAAGCCCAAGATTTATTTTGGTTCACAAGTCCACTGACAATCTCTTTCATCCAAGAAGGGATACTCTCTCCTTTTTGGATGGGATCCCCAATGTTTTCCCAAGTGATGGGAACACCCATTGCTTCAATTTGTTTGGCTAGGGCTACAATTTGGCGGATTTCGTAAATGAGGGCATCCGCCCCCGAATGGACTATATTTCTTCTCATATCATTTTTTGCCCTTTTGGTAAGTTGCCTCCACCAAAGGGATCGATAATTCCATCTCTTGGGTATCCCGTAATATCTTCAACCGTAAGACGCCCCCAAGTCCCACAAGTCCCACCTGTTCTCGTAAATCGTTGATGTGGCGGACCACGAGGCCATTGGCTCCTTCTATAAAGTCATAGCGACGCAGTCCCCCTTTCTCTGCAGCAGAGTTTGGTTCGATGTCGTACACGAGGACTCCAATGGCTTCACTGGGGATGCCAAGGGAACGCCGATGGTCAGGGAGAGGTGCCGTCGCCATCACACCGAGGGTGGCAGGGCGAATGTTTTGACCCACATTTTGTTCGATTTGGCGTAACACTCGTTTGGCATAATTGATGGGGATGGCAAATCCAATGCCTGCACTAGACCCACTCGAAGAGCGGATCATCCGATTGATTCCAACCACCTCTCCATAGATATTGAGAAGAGGCCCGCCACTGGATCCAGGGTTAATGGCTGTGTCAGTTTGGATATGGGTTTGGCCTGTTTCATCCAAGTCCTCTCTAGATTTGGCAGAGACCACTCCGACGGTAAATGTTTTCTCCAAACCGTAGGGCGAACCAACGGCAATGGCCCAATCTCCCACTTCGATTTCGTCAGAATTTCCAAGAAAGGCGGGTGTGAATTTGTCTTCACTCGGTATTTTCAAAAGAGCAATGTCAGCACGTTCATGGCTCCCCACATACCTGGCAGGAAAAATCCTTCCATCGGACATGATGATCTCTATGATTTCGGCATTTTTGATGACATGGTAGTTGGTCACGACAAACCCACGTTCATCAATGATGAACCCACTCCCGATCGATGAAATGCGATCTTCGCGACTTTCCCCGAAGGCATAGGGGTGGAAAATCATTTCTGTTTTTTTCGTCCGAATGGAAACAACAAATTGTTGGGCTTCGCGATAGACATTGCGAAAACTAGATTGGATTTGTATGGCTTGGCTTTGTTTGCTTGCAGAGATCGGTTTTGGGGAGGAAAAAAGTTTTGTCAATGCCGACCGAATCTCCGGAAAAAAGATCGCAAATAAAAGTACAAAGACTAAGGCAAAGTTAATGTAGACGACTGGCGGAATCGAATTTTTTCTTTCCATAGAATGCCAAAACCCCCTCCACTTTTGCCGATTCCCTTCCTGTGTCGAACGAAAAAGAGAAAAACGATCATTACAATCATATTCTTTCCATTTTTCCTGACCGGATGTTTGCCTTATCTATACCATTTAGGGAAAGAACAATCTGCAATAATTTTAGGCAGAGAGAAAATTGAAACAGTCTTAACAAAACCAAATCTTGATCCAAAAACCAAACAAAAATTAAATTTAATCCGAGAAGTCCGGAAATTTGCCATCGATAAACTAGCGCTAAACGAAAATGGTGGTTTCGAATACTTTACAGAGCTAAACCGGGAAGAAATTGGTTGGAATGTAAGTGCCTCCGAATCATTAAATCTAAAATCATATACCTGGTGGTTCCCCATTGCTGGCACAGTCCCGTATAAAGGATTCTTTAACAAAGAATTGGCGATAGAACTTGAAAATGAACTAAAAGAAAAAGGTTATGATACTAGGGTTAGAGCCATTGGCGGATATTCAACATTAGGTTGGTTTTCAGATCCAGTATTATCACCACAATTAACTTGGCCTGACCACCGTTTGGTAGGGCTTGTCATTCATGAAATGGCACATGCAACCGCCTATTTACCAGGTGATACAACATTAAATGAATCTTACGCAA
>NZ_RQGH01000021.1 GCF_004769635.1 Leptospira jelokensis | reverse complement strand
CATTCTGTATGGATAAATGAAAAGAATATTTGTAAGCAGAAGTTTAATCAGAAAAGCTCAACCTGTTCTTGCTTATCGGTTATGCATTGGGATCAGGAATTTTTTCTGTTTAATGATGTAAAGCCCTGTATCAATCAATTTTCATCTTATTCTCCGCATTTGAATTCTGATGATAAGTATTATAATATAGTGGAATCAAGTTTTCTAGATAAAAGATCGTTTTTTTTACTTAGACACTCTGATTTGTTTTCTGAAAAAGGTTCATTAAATACTCGTTTAGTAAACCTTTTTCGTTCGGGAAAATGTGAAACTATAGAGAAAGACCTCTTATATTTGTGTTCGAAGATAAAATAGTTTAAGGCAAGTAACTAAAGGAAAAATAATGTCCACTCAAAAAAATATCGTTATCATTGGAGCAGGCCCAGCAGGTCTAACTTCGGGTTATTTATTAGCAAAAAAAGGATTTAATGTAACCATTTTAGAAGCAGATGAAAAGTATGTTGGTGGAATTTCGCGCACGGAATCGATTAAAGGTTTTTATTTTGATATAGGTGGGCATAGGTTTTTTTCAAAATCGAAAGAAGTTGAAGATTTTTGGACGGAAATTTTACCAAATGATATGCTCGATCGACCACGTTCCTCCAGGATTTATTATAACAACAAGTTTTACGCATACCCTTTAAAGGCGTTTGAAGCATTGTTTAATTTAGGAATATTCGAATCTATTCTTTGTGTATTATCTTATTTGAAAGCAAGTTTGTTTCCAGTAAAAAATCCAAAGAATTTTGAAGATTGGGTGACCAATCAATTTGGAAAACGTCTCTTTTCCATTTTCTTTAAAACATACACAGAAAAAGTTTGGGGGATGGATACAAAGGATATTTCTGCAGATTGGGCTGCTCAAAGGATTAAAGGTTTATCATTATACTCTGCCATTTGGAATGCCATCAAACCAAAATCGAAAGTGAAAGATAAATCAAAAATGATAAAAACTTTAATCGATTCCTTCCGGTATCCTAGAAAAGGTCCAGGTATGATGTGGGAAGCCTGTGCTACTAAAATCCAAAATATGGGTGGTGAAATTAGGATGGGTAGACTTGTGAATAAACTAGAGCTTAAAGCTACGGTTTGGAAAGTTCAGTGCATTGATAAATCAGGGAAAACCGAGATTTTGGAAGCAGATCATGTAATTTCGTCTGCACCTATTCGAGAGTTGTTTCAGGCAATTAGCGAACCGCAGGTTTCTGACGCAGCAGTGCATTCAGCAAACTCACTTCGTTATCGTGACTTTTTAACAGTAGCGCTTGTTGTTACCGAGAAGGACGTCTTTGACGACAATTGGATTTATATTCATGATCCTTCGGTAAAAGTCGGTAGGATTCAGAATTTCAAAAGTTGGTCACCAGAAATGGTTCCGGATCAAGCATATAATTGTTATGGTTTGGAATATTTCTGCTTCGAAGGTGACGGACTGTGGTCGTCATCTGATGATGATTTAGTCAATTTAGCTAAGCAAGAAGTGGTTAAACTTGGGCTAACGAAATTCGAGGATATTAAGGAAGGTTTTGTTGTTCGCCAAAAGAAAGCTTACCCAGTTTACGATGATGTTTACCAGAATCATATAAATGTATTAAAAGAAGAAATCCAAAGTAAATTTTCAAACCTTCATTTGGTTGGAAGAAATGGAATGCATAAATACAACAACCAAGACCATGCAATGATGACTGCCATGCTGACTGTTGAAAATATAGCCGCAGATCGAACTCTTTATGATGTTTGGAATGTAAACCAAGATGCCGAATATCATGAAAGTGGTGAGATTGGTAAAGAGTACATTGACGAAAGATTAGTACCGATGAAAGTTTAGGATTTCCTTTAACCAAAAATTTACAAAAGATTTCCGAGATTATCTTTTTAGTGAATCCCCAACACTCTCTTAATCATCGGGAGTCGAAGATGATTCGACTCTTATGTTGATTGAAGTGGTTTGAGCGAGTTGTTCGTAATGCTCTCACCAATCGCCAGAGGCACCCCCACCACCGGAGTCACCTCCGCCACCTGACCAACTATCACTGGAATCACTCGAAGACCAAGAGTCACTGCCAGATGACCATCCTCCATAATAACCACCACTATCGGATCCACCCCCGCCACCAAGTCCATGCCCTAATTTTCGTCTGAGGAACATGATGAGGACAAAGAGGATGATGGCCGCAATAAGGCCCATGGTCCCACCAAATAGAAAGGTAAAAAGTGGTAAAATCACAAGGAGTCCTATGATGGTAAAGATCACTCCACCAAAGGAAGGGATAAAAAGTGAAATAAACGTGAAGATCCCTCCCACAATTCCAGAAGGGATCACATCCCCCGCACTGTCACGACCTGAAGTTTGGACATCGTCTGCTGAGGGAGCGTATTCCCCACGTATGGTAGCCATGATGGCATTCACACCAGCCGTCACACCTCCATCAAAATCTTTATCCTTAAAACTTGGTCTGATTTCATTCCGTATGATTTGTTTTGCTTGGATGTCAGTCAAAGCACCTTCTAATCCACGCCCAACTTCGATTCTCATTTTTTTTTCAGTAGGTGCAATGATGAGTAACACACCATTGTTTTTAGATTTTTGGCCTAACTTCCATTCGTCGAAGATCTCAATTGCCACTTCTTCGATCACTTCGTCATGCAAACTAGGAGTGGTATACACTGCGATTTGATTGCTAGTTTCTGCTTCAAATTGTTTTAGGTTGGCTTCAATTTGGTCCACGGTACTTTGCGACAAAATCCCTGCGTGGTCCATCACCCTTCGTTCCAATTTTGGAACGGGATAACCCATAAGGGAAACTTGAAAGAGAGTGAACGAAACGAAAAGAAAACTTAAGATCGAAACGGTTCGTAAAAATTTTGAAACTTGGTTGGGTGATTTGGATTCCATCACATCAATTTCCCACCATCACGAATTTCATTTGAGATTTCATTTTTATCATCTTTTTCAGCATGGATATTGTACTTTTTCAAAAGGTCTCCGCAGAAAAGGATACTCGCGACGATCCCTTGCTTTTTTTTACCTGTTTTCATGCCTTCGATGATTAACCTTACTGCTTCATTCCATTCTGATTTGGGTACAACTCTTGCGATTTCTTTGTCGGGGTAAACACGAACAAAATGTTCAAAGAGAGAGATATAAATTAAGATACCTGTTCGATTTTTGGTACGAAACACTTCTTCATCCAAAAAGGCTTCTTTTGCACGTAACTCAACAAAGTATTGTTTGGAGTTTTTGGGAACGAGTAGGATACGCAATTTAGGGAATAAAAAAAATAAACCCAATCCGAATATGGCTCCTGCCCAAACGGAGAGCACTGCAAACATGGATTCATTGCCCCAAACCAATCCGTATGTTTTTTGAGCGGTGTAAAAGCTAATGCCCGTTAGTCCTCCCATCAAAAAAGCACCAAACCATGCCCATTCCCTGTAGTGGTGGGACGACTCTGCAAAAAAGGGAACAATTTCTGCTGATGTTTTGGACTCTGCTTCACCAACTGCAGATTTGATTTCTTCTAAATCGGATGGGGAGAAATATCGCGATAGTACACTCATGGGCAAAAGGAAAACAGATCCTTCCACCCAAATCA
>NZ_RQGH01000020.1 GCF_004769635.1 Leptospira jelokensis | reverse complement strand
TCATTTGCTTTTGAAGATTCGCGTATAGGGAAATATCGACATTATTCGAGTGTGTTTTTTTTGGCAATCGGTTCCCTTGTGAAATGGTGGTCGGTTTTTCTCTTACCTTTGCTCCATAAGGATTTGAATGCAGATGTCAAAATTACGACTTTACCACCAATTTTCAAAACCCGAGCTATTTCACGAATAGCTTGATCATCATCCACATGTTCGATTACACCAATTGCGGTTACTAAATCAAACACATTGTTTGAAAATGGTATCTTTTCTATACTCCCTAGTTTGATTTCCATTCCCCTAGATTTGCAAAACTTATATGCCTCTTCAGATACATCAAGTCCAACAGCATCTCCAAACTTAGAAAGTTCGCTGAGCCAGATTCCCGTTCCACATCCTACATCTAAAGATTTTAAAGGTTTTATCTTGAAGCTACGTTTGATCCAATCTAACAAAAACATCCTGGTACCACGAAACCACCAGTTCGATTCTTCCATCTTATAAAACTGCAAATAAACTTCTTTTTCCATATGAATTATATATCACCGTAATTTATTAACTTTATATCAGATTCTTTTAGTTCTTTTTTTACTTTTGCCGAAGTCAGAGTCTTAAGTTCATTCTCCCAGGAAAATGAATACGCAAAATAACTATTCCAATTAGGAAATTTAAGATTCAATGCTTTATCACTATTTCCTGGATGCATTCCTACTTCCCATATCCCGGTTTTTAACTTATCCAAAAAACCAACGAATTTATCTTCATTCCAATTTCCACTTTCCATAAAACCAATAAATCGATTTGGAGCAATTATTCGCTTTCGGAAAATTTTTAAAAACTTAAATCCAGTAGCAATGATATCTTTAAAAATTTGATCTTTACGATAGTCAAAGAAAGGAACATCGACATATCTGATTTTGTTTACATCGTATTTTTTAGCCAGTTTTGTAACAGCACTCCAAATTTTTGGAAGCATATGCATATGGCGATGACTGTCAAGGTGAGTTAAATTTTTTACTTTTTCCTTAATAAACGAAAACTGAGCATCCACTTCGGCCAAAACTTCCTCAATGGGAACTTTACTTAACAGAATATCCTTGGCCAATTGATTATGGTTAGACGGTAATACTCCTCGCGGAGCTAAGAATTTAGAATGAGTTAGAGATTTTTCTTCAATTAAAGTTAGGTGCAGGCCAATACCTAACCCTGGATTTCTTTTTGCAATTCGTATCGCTTCGTCAACTGCTTCACCGTTGACAACTAAGGATGCTGACGTTAAAATTCCTTTTTGAAAACCTTCTTCTATGGCTTCATTGATAGACGAATGTAAACCAAAGTCATCACCAGACACAATGAGTTTTTTCAATCCAGCGCCTCCTCTTTTACAATAAAATCTGGTCTTCGTTTTACTTGAGTATAAATTCGACCGATATACTCACCCAAAATTCCTATCCCTATCAACTGTATTGAACTGAAAAAAACAAGTCCCAGGGCTAATGTTCCCCAACCTCGCGGGATATAGATATCGAAACCCTCAAATCGCAAAAAATATATGATAAGAATCGAAAGTGCATACATTACACAAAAAAATGAAATTACTAATCCAGAGTAGAGCAGACCACGTAACGGTAGGATTGAAAAAGAAAAAATTCCGTCTAAAGCAAATTTTATGTAATTTCCTAAACGAAATTTAGATTCGCCTTTCTTCCTTGGCAAAGTATCATATTTAATACCAATTTGTTTGAATCCAACCCATTCCACCATTCCTCTTAAAAAAAGGTTCTTTTCCGGAATATTTTTAATTACCTCGACTACTTTCCGATCCATCAAACGAAAATCCGATTGGCCATAAGACAGTTTCACCTCAGAAAATAAATTCATAACACGATAAAAAATGGCGGACGGTAAAAAACGCCAATTGTCATGCTCCGCTTTCCCCTTTTTAAGGGTGAAAACTACGTCATAACCTTTTCTCCATAAATGAACCATTTCAGGAATTAATTCGGGAGGGTGTTGTAAATCACCATCTAAAGAAATGACAACACTTCCTTTTGCATGATTTATCCCTGCCATAATTCCGCCTTGGTGACCAAAGTTTCTAGACAAGCTAACGAATTTAATCTTCCGATTTTTTTTTCGCAAGTCCTTTATGATCTTCAAAGAATCATCCCAACTACCGTTTTCCACTAGTAGTATTTCATAATCTTCTTTCGTGGATCGAAGGGCTTTTGTTAGTCGAGCACATAACTCCTCCAAATTTTCCGCTTCATTGTAGATAGGTGATATTACAGAAATCATAGTTATAATTTGTTCAGATTGGACGATTTATCGTAAAATACAGAGACATATTCTTTGAACCAGGCAACCGTTTTTCCCAAGCCTTCTTCAAAAGAAATTTCAGCTTTCCAACCAAATAATTCCTGTGCTCTCGAATCGTCCGCACACATTCTCCAAATTTCAGTCGGTCTATCGGGCAAAGCACCAATCTTTAGCTCAGATTTTGAATCACAAGCTTTGTGAATCATTGTTACTAAATCTCGAATCGCAATTTCACGATTTGAGCCAATATTAAACGTTCCATCATATGTATATTCACTATTTACCGCTGCGATTAGGCCACTTACAATATTATCAACATAATTGAATTCTCTTGTTTGAACCCCCTTAGTTGTTTCAATTGGTAGGCCTCGAAGACATTTAATAATCAACTCTGGAATAACGGCCCGATCACTTTGGTAAGGACCGAAAGTATTAAATCCACGCACGGTTATAATTTTTTTTCCAGTCTGATGTTTTTTCATTTTAGCATACAATTCACCCGCATACTTCCCAACGGAATAAGGTGATACAGGAAATGGAAGCATATCCTCTTGAAATGGAACTGAAGTTTGATAGCCATACACTTCAGATGTCGACATATATAAAAATTTATCATAATTCTGGACATATTCCATTAGGTTAGCAGTAGCCACGGCATTTGCCATCATTGCTTCGTTGACATGAAGGAAGCTATCCCCTACATGGTTATATGCTGCTAAGTGATATATATGATCGAATGTTCGTTTCTCAAACTGACGAAGTGAGTCAATATTTCTTAAATCCGCTTCCAACACTTCTACATGATCCCAAACAGCACTTAATCGAACATTATCAATAATACTTTTGTATTTTACTACAACAGTAACTTCTGCACCAAGACTTAATAATTTTTTAGTTAGGTGAGAGCCAATAAAACCAGCCCCACCAGTAATAAGAATTTTTTTTCCCTTCATTTTTCCTCAACCGATGTGTAAAATTGTATTAATTGTTTTTGAGCAACTTTCAGTTCATCTTCCGTATTAAAAGTAATCTGTAATCCGGAATGATAAAATGTATTTAGCTTATCTAATGCGATCATAATTTTGTAAAAAGTAACTAAACCTTGTCCATCTTCTAGATGAAAAACTTTTTCAGGAGCATAATCAAAGGAAGTCTTATCTAGAACCGCATAGCCAATATAATAATTCAGAGTGGGCTTCTCTTTAAAACTTGTTACCCTACTTCTACTATCGAATTCGACTAAGCCAAATGGATTTTGAATAGGGGCCACTACTATTGTTGCCTCACATTTACTTTCCTTATGCATATTTACTAAATGATTTAAATCTAAATCAGTAAAGGTATCACCATATGTCAAAATGATATTCTCCGACATCAAGGGAAGCGCGGTGTGTAATCTCTTTAGAATTCCCGCATCCTCTCCCGAATCCGAAAACTCAATACTCCCGTCTTTAGCAAAAGACCGTACTTCATTTTGAATCAAATCGCCCTTATAGCCTATACAAAAAATAAAATCACGAAATCCCTGGTTATAATAATTTTCATACTTTAATTGCAGTATTGTTTGACTGCCAATTTTAACCAGAGGTTTTGGAATCTTTTCGGTAATTTCACCTAATCGTTTTCCACGACCACCACACATAATTACTATTTTTGTTTTGTTCATTTCTTTTGAAACGTCACTAGTTTTGTTAAAGGTTCTGGATAACAAATATCGATAATTTCAAGACCATTATCTTCTGCTATTTTTTCACAATCTGAGCTATTAAACAAAAGGATCCTAACGCCATGCGAAAAATGATAGAGTCTATATAGAAATCCCGCCCAGTTGAATCGAGGGAAAAGACAAAATAATTTCCCGCTAGTATCCAAATGAGATGTAAGTGAATTAAACAGTTGTGTCTGGTCTTCTATAAATTCCAGCGAGCCAGCACAAAGAATCTTTTTATACTGCCTATGTAGATTCAGTTCCGTTAAGTCACCCTGTACTGCATCTATCCCCTTCGCAATACAAACATTTACCATTTCAGGTGAAAGATCAACTCCGAAAACTTTGCCACCTAGCTTTAATATTTTCTCCGCATAGAATCCGGAACCGCAACCCGCATCGAGGATGTCTTCCCCAACCTGAACATTTAGCCTTTGCATAATTGCTTCAGATTCCCTTTTAACTAGAAAACCCACTAAACCCGTTTGTCGTGACTCGTTATATTCCTTAGCAATATCATCATAGTGTTTTTTTGTTTGCTTCATAGATCCGTTTCTAAACTAAAAATTGATTCATTAGGTCTTCAGAGTTGGAACATAAACCTACCCTCAAATCTTCCTGTATTGCTTTCAGCTGACCCGAGAATTCATTTGGGTCCGCTGAAAATAGCTTATGGAGCCATTTTTCAAGATTACCTGGCCTGATAGATTTTAATAATGGATACCTATCCGAATAAAAGTCCAAACCATTCAAATCTAAATCTAAAAGTCGACCCACTGGAATCGGAATACAATTACATAAAATTGCATCAATGATGCTAGCACTTGCTGATACAGCTACATATTGAGACTCAAACAAATCTGAATACAAGTCCTGTTTGGATACAATCCAATCCTCTGGGATGTGAAAATTTAATTTGGTTAACTTAGCCTTTAGGTATGTGACTGACATAATGGGATGTAACCTAATCAAAGTTTGAATTTTGAATTCACTTATGATTCGATTCAAATGAGAAAAAGCTGACAAAAGCTCAATACATGCATTTAACTCTAAAGGCAAAAGAATCAGCAGTCGTTTTTGTTTGTCAATTTTTTGGATTGGACCGGGGTCCTTTTGCCTTAATGATGGGCCTATCCGAACTCGACCATTGGATGTTAAATTTTCGGAATAAAGTTTAGAACTTATGCTTCCATTCGCAACAATCAAATCAGGAAAATAAGAACTGGTCTCTTCCGATTCGTACAAATTGTATCCAAGAAAATCGTTCGAAACTATGGTATGATGGTATCCTATTTGTTTAAAATCCCAACTGCCTTTATGTTTGAAATAATCAGGAATCACTTTTTCAAATGGCATATTTTCAAAATGATTATAAGACCGAATACTAGTACCTTTCTTAATAAACTTTTCTAAGGCAGGTAAGTAACGAAAAAAAACAACTAACTCGGGTGAACCACTCAAGTGGATCCAAAATTCACGAGTTAATAGTGATGATACATCTATATTTTTAATTTTTCCCTTATGCAAGAGCGAAAAACTAGTCTTTACACTCTTCCAAAAAGAGGTAACTATATCACAAATATTCAAAAAGTCCTCTGGAATCCACGCACCCCCTTTTCTCAATCTTTCTACTACTTCTTTAATGGTTAAAGCCGTGGAAGCAACCCAAGGAATTCGAATTACAGTTTTCCCTTTCTTTTCAAGAAAATCTGGTAACCCTGGATAGTAGTTAGACTGTAACAAGCCAGCTTCCAAAAGGCGGGAATCATTCAAACATAAATGAACTAAATAAATTTCTTTTACATCCGGAATAACATTAATTCGAGAGTTTGTTCTAAAAGCAAAATAACTAAAAACAATTTGTTTTAGTAACCTATTGAAC
>NZ_RQGH01000032.1 GCF_004769635.1 Leptospira jelokensis | reverse complement strand
ATAGATAAACTTTAACAGAAAATAGAAAGAAGATATCATCTTCCCTAAGTATAAGCGTATAACACTTCTAGAGATTTTAAACTTAAAACTCTTTAAACTTAGAAACACAGTCTCAGCTAAATAAGAATCTTCGCAAATTACATTTAAGACAGACATTTTATCCGCATTATCTTCGATGTATTTTATCAAAGCTGAAACTTGAAAGACAGATAAAAAGAATGGACTTACTAGGTTATTTTTTCCGGATAGATGAGTCACTCCCCAATCAATCGAATGGCGATTTAATATACTTAACCCATTTAAGAATATCAAAACATCAGGAAGTATTGATTTTCTTTCAATTTGAACCCACTCAGAAATATCGATCCGATCTCCTGTTGACCCCAGTGTTATCCTTTGACATTTTTGAACGTTAGAACCTAAGTAAATCCAAGGATGATTACTTTTAGTAGATCCAAAAAACGGATGAATAGTTATCTTTAGCTTCAAAGAATTACTATTATTATTCTCAATTACTTGTTCGAAACAAATCGAGGGGAAGTTCCAATGACATTTTAAATTTCGACTTCTTATTTTCTTTTTTCTTTTGGATTGAAAATGCAGAAAAACATAAGGAATCGTAAACTGTTTTAGCCGATTTAGATGGGCTTCCCCAATATCCATTCGCTTTCATTTCGATTGGATCTAAATTTGAGATTCTTCCAAACAAATCATTTACATTCAAAACTACATAAGGTGCAATTTCACCTTCCAGTTTTCCTTCAAAATTAATATATTGATAAGAAGTTTTAATATCATTTACTGTGGGACCATTGGTCAATCGAAATGTAGATATAAAAATGCCCCCATCCTTTACCAAATCCCAAGCAGTTTTCAATGTCTGATCAAAATTCAAATTCCAATCAATACAACTTAAGGAAATAACAATATCATATTTTCTAGATTTGATCTGGTTTGTTTGTAAATCAAAGATATCATCCACGAATATATTGGCATTGGGTCGCATCACCTTACCCAATCGAATTGCATCCTCTTGGATATCGATTCCGGTATAATCTTCAATACCAAATTTTTCTTGGAGCGCAATCCCAAGACCCCCACAACCACAACCTAGATCGAGAATAGAACTATTTTTGTCCTTAATTGTATCTATAAAAATCGATTTTTCCGACTCATAAAAGTCATTCCATTGAATTCGATTTTTAGAATAATACTCTGAAATATTTTTTGAAGTGTATTTGATACTTTCGCTCATTGATTACGACCGAACAATTTCCTCTAAACTGGTAGCCAGTATCTCCATCTGCACTTTCGGCCCGATCGTTAATCTTAAATAATTTTCATATCCTTTAAAAGGCAATCCGCCTCTGATAAGCAGGGAATTTTTTTCAAAAACTTGAAGGGCCTTTTCTTTTTTATCTCCGAAATTCACATGAATGAAATTTGTATCAGTTTTAATATACGGAAGTTTGAGATTTTCAAAAACGCTGATTAAGTAATCTAAACCTTCTTTAGTCGCTTTGATGTAACGAAATACTAAATCTACATTTTCTAGAAAATAATCGGCAAATAATAAAGAGACAGAAGTGACCTCATACATTGGTCTAAACTTATACATTTTTGAAATCAAAACTTCATTAGAAAATAAATATCCGATCCGCAAACCTGCCAAACCGAAAGCCTTTGAAAAAGTTCTAGCAATGATTAAATTATTAAACTTTTTTAACAAAGGTTCCGCTGTTACCTCAGAAAAACCAAAATATGCTTCATCGATTAAGATGGGAACATGGAATTCAGAAGCCTTATTAATGATACTTTCTATTGCAGCCACGGGGAGAGAATTTCCCGTTGGACTATTGGGATTTGCAATGATAACTAAGGCAGTTTTTGAATTTATAGCACCGATAATTTCTTCTACGTTTACACTAAAAGCGTCACTATAATTAATCACTTTCTTTTGGGTGTTCCACAAAGTAGCGTAAATATCCACCATAGCAAAAGTGGGAGACAAATATACAACTTCATCTCCTTCTTTTACAAAAGTATCAAAACAGTAACGGATACCGCCATCTGCACCAGTAGTGACTAAAAAATTTTCGGGTTTAGCATTATGAAACTTACTTAACTTTGCATAAAAGGGTTCCGTTTCAGGATATGCAGTGATTAGATCTGAATTGATTTTGTTCTTAATTGATTCCAAAACATCTTTCGGAAGTTGATCGATTCTTTCATTTTTATCTAGTCGTAATTTCCCAAACCGAGTGATGATTTCGCCTCGTAGACGATAAACTGCATCAATATGTTTTCTATATTTGGTTCCCATTTAAACCACCGCACACCCTTTACAAGGGTTCACAATTTGTCTATTTCCCGATTTATGTGCAGCGCGAAGACTTTCATATCTCTCCATTCTCCATAATTCGGAAATGGAATGAGCCGGGAATTTTCCCATTTGTAAGTCGGAACGATAATCGCTATCACATGGATTGGTTAAACCATCTTGCCAAATAAACATCCTACGAAACAAATCGGAACAGGCTTTGGTTTGACCATTTGGTTTTGATTCATAAATATTTTCCCATGGATTGTAGTTCACAAAAGCAACTTGATCCACAAGATTTCCCCATACCTTTTCCATGGAATCCATGTCTTGTTTTTCCGTAACCTTAACGCCTGATACTCGAGTGATAATAGGCACAGAGGAATATTCTTTTTGTCTAATGTCCTGAAACATTTCTATGTTTTTCAAAACCTTATCAAGTTTTCCATTAACTCTCAATTGGCTATACAATGGTTCTTCTGCAGCATCAGCCGAAAACACAACGGTTTTAACACCACCTGCAAGAAGTGCGTGCACCTTAGACTCAGTTAAAAGGGAAGCATTTGTATTCAATTTCATGTTTAAAAACTTTCCCTTAGAGTATAACAACATTCCTTCTATTTCTTTTGCTAGTAGAGGTTCTCCACGCGAGGCGAGTGAAAGAAATTCAATATGACCCACTGCCTGATCAACGATTTCTTTAAAAAGGTCTAGAGTCATCTGGCCCATTCCCGGTGTTGTTTTTTTAAAAAAATTGATATCAGTTTGGTAACAGAATACACAACGGTAATTGCAAATGGAAGATGGTTCAATTTGTAAATAAGGAGGATAGTTGTCTAGTTTCTCTAATTGAGGAAATACATCATATCTGTATCTGTGATAAAAGAAACGAAGGAGTTCTTCGTCACTATAAGTGTACATTTCTTCTGCAATAAATGGTGTAATTTTAAATAACGCTTCATCAGTCGTAGCCGTTAAATCAACTAATACTTGATCTAACGTTTCTTTAAAGTTTTCCTTATGTTGGATTATATGAGTTGTTAGAAGTGAACCATCTGACCAATCTTTCAAAACACGAATGGCTCGATTCTTTTGGTATTCGATAATCCCGGTTTTATGACTTTTAAAGTCTTGGAAACTGTGATGTTTTTTATAAACTTTTGGATCAATCTCTTTCATAATAGATCACCTAAACTCACCATATTTTTTTAGCCACCACTCAACAACAGGAACTTGCCATTCATAGTCAACATCACATCCTGCCTCTTGGTAAAGTGGCAGAATTTTTTGTCCCATCCATTTCTGCGGAAGCATTCCCTCTTCAAGATTTGTTAGGTTACTAGGCCGAACAATGGAAACTCCCATATCGGCAAAAAGTACATCTCCTTGCGAATCCCGATCACAATTCAAAGTTTTGGGATCACCGAATGTTTCGAAAGGAACGAAAGGTTGTAAATAACCTTCCCCATCTTTTTTTCGCGCACGTAAAGGTGACCACATATTGTATTTCGATACGGTAACAGCCGAATCTGCCAATGGATTCTCCTTTAAAAGTCGAATTCCTTCGGAGATGGTATCCGATGTAACAGTCGCTGCGTTACAAAAAAGCAAAACAATTAAATCGATTGTTTGACCAGGGTTTCTTTCCTGAATGACAGAAAATCCATGTTGGTAAGCATGTTCACCTAGCGCCTCTTTTGTGGCAAGATGTGGTGGTCGATCAATCACTTCGACACCTTCCTCTAAAGCCAATTTTTTCAGTTCTGGATCATCAGTAGAAAGATAAACTTTGTTAATTTCTTTAGTTCGTTTTGCAATATTCATTGGATACCATGCAAGTGGTTTTCCCATGATTGGGAAGGTGTTCTTTCCAGGAAAACCAATGCTTCCTTTTCTTCCAAGAAGGAGTGCTACTATCATATTAAACCTAAAAAATCCTTTATTTTATTTCCGGAGAATTGAGAAGAAAAATTACTGGAATCTGTTTCTTTAAGTAGAAATTGAATTCCTGTTTTGTTTGCGGCCAACCAATCAGTTTTGCTATCCCCAATCAAAATGGCTTCTTGTTCTTTCACTTTATACTGATCCAAAGTCCAACGAATGGCTTCGGACTTTTCTGTAGGCGCACCAAAAACATGTTCAAACAACTTGTCTATTTGTAGTTCGAACAAAATTTCCTGAATTTCCTCTTGGGGTGTTCCAGTGACCATTACAAACTTTTGCTGTAATGGTTTTTGTTTTAGGTATTTCTCTACGCCTGGGATCCAAGGAGAAGATATAACTTTCTCTACTACAAGATCCGCAAATTTTTCTATATGCTGCTTTAAATTTTGATCTATTTTTTGAATCCCGACCCACTCCATATACAGAGGAATTTTTTCAAATCGAGAAATCCCTCCATAATCTAAATGGTGGGATTTAATTTTATCTAAAATATATTTTGGTGCATGTGGAAATAAGGCAAGATAAGCATTTGTTTTTACTTCTACAGATTCCTTTATGACTCCATCAAAATCCCAAAAGATGACTTTAAATTTATCTAAACTATGTATATTCAAGGTCTAATCACACGATATTATCAATATAAAAGGAAAATTAGACATCTTTAATTTTCTAATTACGACGTTTTCTTTATCTCATCAATCAATTGAAGAAGCCCCTGTCCTAGATCCACATGCATAGGTGGGATATATTTTCTTCCTAACTTAGGTTGGTAAGCATATGGGGTTCTCACATAATGGCCAATTTGATCGCCTTCTAAAAATTCTACAGAATCGGGCCTTCCTAGAATTTCTGCGAGCATCTTCAATAATTCGATGACTCTCATAGGTTCCTGACCTGTTAAAACAACACTTTGGTTTTTAAATTCATCCCCCATTGCTACAACACTTGCTCTCGCAGCGTCCTCAACATGGATGTATTCTCTCAAACTGTCAGCACTTCCTTCATATGTAATCCGCCCCGTCTCTAAAGCTGATTTTACAATACGATAGAGCCCATTCGAATCGTCTGATCTTGGTCCATACAAGGAGCCGTACCGAAGAATCGTAAAATCCAATCCAAAACACTTTTGGTATTCCTCAATATAACTTTCTGATGCTTGTTTGCTGCACCTATAGAAGCCACCTTCACGACTATATACATATACAGTACTTGCGTATAGGAAACGTTTGATTTTATGTTTTCTACAAGCTTCCAAAATGTACGTATTTCCTAGTACATTGATTCGAATTGTATCCACTGGCTTATCCAGAGCTTGGTTTAAATCAGCAAGTGCAGCAAAATTGTAAACGATATCAAATCCAGATACTATTTCGGATACAATGTTTTCATCTAAAAGATCGCCAGAATAAAACTTATGGTCAGGACGCAACCAAGGAGATTTTACCAAATCAAATATTGCTACCTCATGTCCTGCATCGCTCAATGCATCTGCCACATGAGATCCGAGAAATCCTGATCCACCAAATACTAATACTTTCATTTGTTAACTTTTAAATTCATAATATTCGTAGTGTTTCTTCCCCTAACTTTGGAAGCAGGCAAACTATCTCCACATAAAACTTTCCGGACAATTTCTTTTTTACTTTCACCCGATACCAAAAAAATGACATGCTCAGATTGATTGATTTTATTCAGAGAAAGCGAAATTCTTTCGGAGGGCATTTTTGGCGAATTGTAAACTGGAAAAACATCATCGGAATCTATGTTTTCCCCAATATCATTACCCGGAAACAAACTTGCGGTATGACCATCTTCACCAATACCTAAAATAGCCAAGTTAAATGTAGTGTTTTTTTTTAATTCCTGTATATATTTATTTGTCATATCAATAGGTGTTCCAAATCCAGGAGAATGAAAGATAACTTTAGAAATGACTTTTTCACCAATTGCTTCTTTTATTTTCTTCTCCGTACGTTCTGTATCATCTATAGGAACACAACGTTCATCTGCCAACCAAAAATGTATATTAGAC
>NZ_RQGH01000025.1 GCF_004769635.1 Leptospira jelokensis | reverse complement strand
CCTTTTTTTTACATCCTCTATTGACAGTGGAGTATAGTCAATGGTTTAGACTGAGGTAAATATTTAATAAAAGGAAAATTAGAATAATGACCTTAGAAAATAGACTTTTAGCTTTAATTAAAAAATTCGGAATTTTAGGAATAGGTTTATGTGGGCTTTGTTGCCTAGCTCCAGTATTTTTTGCATTACTAGGAATATCCTCATTAACCTGGCTATTTATGTTATCAGAAAAAATTGGAATAATTAGCATTCTGATTTCTTTGCTTTTGCTAGGTGCTTGGGTATTAAAACGTAAATTAGGTAAATCTTGTTCAGTTGACTGTTCCTGTAAGCCTGAAGCGAAAACCAATTTATTTCAAGAAACTGTCAAAATAGATACAGACCCTTCCCTGCCAGTTTCCTGCACACTACCTTCGAAAGACTTGAATTCAAAGAAGGAGAATGAATAGAAAACAATCAAAGATAACTTCGAGGATGAAATAGAATTGAAGAATAGCTACTCCTTTTCCTTTATAAATGTGGATATTCATTCAAAGGATTTAATAAATATCATTCTTATGGAAAAAAGATTTTGTCCATTTTTGAGCGTCCACCTCCGATTTCCTTATAAAAATGAACTTATGTTTTTGGATATTTTTGGTGAAGAAGATGCCAAAGAATTTATAAAAGTGGAAATGGTTCTATGATCTGATCTGAGAATGTAATCTACAATTTTTCAATCATTGTTAATTTGAAATCTCTCTCCTGATTAAGAAAGAGAGAGATATATACGTTCAAGAGTTATTTGTTTAAAACTTTTTCATTTGCATTCTAATCGAATTCAAAATAGCTAGAAATGCAACTCCTACATCTGCAAAAACAGCCTCCCACATTGTAGCCAATCCTCCTGCACCGAGTATCAGAACAATTGCCTTAACAAGGAAAGCTAAACAGATATTCTGCCATACTATACTTCTAGTAGCCCGTCCAATTCGGATTGTCATTGGAATTTTCTTAGGTTGATCGTCTTGAATTACGATATCAGAAATCTCTATTGTAGCGTCACTGCCTAGTCCTCCCATAGCAAGTCCCACATCACTTATTGCAACTACAGGTGCGTCATTAATACCATCTCCAACAAATGCGACAGATTCATTTCTAGATTTAATCAATCTAACTTTTTCCACTTTTTCTTCTGGCAAAAGGTCTCCATAAAATTCATCTATTCCGATTCTGGTTGCGACAAAACCAACAACGGATGATTTATCACCGCTTAACATAAGCGTTCTTACATTCAGTTTGTGCAATTCCTGTATTGTAGCTGCTGAATCTTCTTTGATTTTGTCTGAAATAGAAATATAACCAACGAATCTTTGTTCTACAGCGATGGCAATGACTGTAGAATTAAAAGTAGCAGTATCTACATCATAGTTAATTTTGTATTTATCTAATAATCTGAAGTTCCCAACTAAAATTTCTTTGTTATCAATGGTAGCATACATACCATAACCTGGAATTTCTTTTACATCCTTCAATTCAAGACTATCATTGATCTTACCTACAAAGTTACAAATTGCCGTGGCTACGGGATGTGTGGATTTATTTTCTATAGCATTGACATAATCTAAAATTTTTTCTCTGTCAAAATTAGGTTCAATCTTCACTTCCTGAACTTCAAATACTCCTTCCGTCAAAGTTCCAGTTTTATCCATAACGACATTCTGAATGGAAGCCATAGCATCCAAATAATTTGATCCTTTTATCAAGATTCCGTTTTGGGATGCGGCACCAATTCCACCAAAATAACCTAATGGAATAGAGATAACCAAAGCACATGGACAAGAAATAACCAAAAATATCAATGATCTATAAAACCATTGATTAAAAATAAATTCTTCTATTAAAAAGTAAGGTATTATGCAAATAGCTATGGCAAGAAATACTACCACGGGAGTGTATATCTTTGCAAATTTACGAATGAATTTTTCAGTAGGAGCTTTTTTGTTAACAGCTTCTTCCATCAATTGTAAGATTTTAGAAAGTTTACTGTCTTTGAAACTGGATGTAACCTTAATATTAGATAGGTTACCAAGATTAATCATCCCTGCTAACACTACTTCGCCTTCTCTTTTCGTATCGGGCTTACTCTCCCCAGTCAAAGCAGAAGTATTAAAACTTGCCACCTCGGAAATCAGAATTCCATCTAGAGCCAATTTCTCACCAGCTTTGAGTTGAATTATTTCTCCTATGGAAACTTCAAAGACTTTCTTTTCTTTGATATCAGAGCCGACAATTACATTTACGATATCTGGTCTCTGATCCAAAAGATGTTTAATATTCAATTTTGCTTTTTTAACTGCAAGTGTTTGGAATATCTCCCCTACCGAATAAAACAACATGACAGCCACCCCTTCAGGATATTCCGAAAGATAAAATGCCCCCATAGTTGCGATGCTCATCAATAAGAATTCGGTAAACACATCTCCTTTTAAAACTGACTCTACGGCTTCTTTCAAGACAGGGAAGCCAACGGGAAGGTAAGCAAGAATATACCAAACAAGTCTAACCCAACCAAAAAACCATGTTGAAAAATGATAATCGAAGATGATTCCCGCACCCAAAAAGAAAAGTGACCCGATCACTGGAAAAAATATTTGGTAATTTGAACTATCCGAAGAATCCTTTTCTTTATAAGAAGACTCACTACTTACACATTCTGTTTCATCAGAACAACATGAGTTTTCTTTTTTTGTTTTAAAATTAAGCAACTTCTTCATTTTTTATAAATCCTTTTGATAAGAAAATAACACCGACTGTCGGATCGAATATAGTTCAAGTAAACTCATCATTCCTTCTCCAACCAATAGTAAAATACAGGTAAGATGATTAAGGTAAGAATCGTCGATGAAATGATACCTCCGATGACTACCGTTGCTAAGGGTTTTTGGACTTCAGAACCAAGTCCCGATCCAAATGCCATAGGTAAAAAACCGAATGAAGCAACAAGTGCTGTCATAACAACAGGTCTAATTCGACTAGTTGCACCTTCCATGGTTGCTTCTTTCACAGATATTTTTTTCTCATTACGAATCCTATGAATGGTGTCCAATTTAACGAGACCGTTTAATACAGCAATACCCGATAAAGCAATAAAACCTACAAAAGCAGATACGCTTAAATCCATTCCTCTTAGATAGAGTAACCAAATTCCACCTGTTAAAGCAAATGGAACACAGAAAAAAACAAGAAGTGCCTGCTTGAAAGATTGGAGACCTATATATAGTACAACAAAGATCATAAACAGAGTTGATGGAATGATGATAGATAATTTTTCTTTTGCTTTTGTTAGATTTTCTATCTGCCCTCCCCAAAAAACGGAATATCCATCTGGAATTTTTAGAGAATTAACTTTCAGTTTTGCTTCTTCATAAAACCCTTCTAAATCCCTACCTCGCAGATTGACAGACACCGCAACAAAACGCCTGGAACGATTCCTTGAAATCGTCATTACTTTTTCAGTTCTTTCTATGGATGACATAAGCTTTATAGGTATCATTCCTCCGTCATCCGTTCCTATATTGATATTGGCAATCTCCGATTCTTTATTGCGAAATTCTTCCGAAAGCCACATTTTTATAGGAAATCTTACTTCCTCCTCATAATAACTTCCTACCTCAAAACCACTCATTGCAGCTTCAACGGTAGTATTAAATGACGTTAGTGGAATATTGTAGTAATTAAGTTTTGTTAAATCAGGCACCAAATCAATCACTTGGGCTTTTCTAAGAGCCATGATCGGATCAAGCTCAACCTCTTCTGCTCCTTCTATTTTTTCCAAGGTATTCTTTAATGATTCCTGTAATTGAAACAAGGTATTCAAATCTTTACCCAAAATTCTTACGCTAATATCTGCTCTACTTCCTTCCAATAATTCATTAAATCGTGCTTCTAATGGTTGACTAAGCGTAAGTTCCGAGTTAGGATATTTCTTTCGAACGGTAGAATGAATTTTATCTAAAAACTTTTCCCAATTTTCTGTTTTTAATAGTTCAGGAAGAGTATCTTTCTTTAATATGATAAAGGTATCCGCATTGAATGGACCCATAGGATCATTCGCAACCGAGCTAGTTCCAATCCTAGAAAAAACACTTTCTATTTCAGGAAGTTCACCAAGCATTCTCTCTACATCTTTTTGTTCAAAAATGCTTTCCTCCAAACCAATATCACCTTCACGAACTATAACCAACATTAGATCGCCTTCCGTAAGTTTTGGCAAAAAGACAGTTCCAAGTCGGAAATAAACAATACCAGTAAGAATGAAAAAAACAATGGAACTAATAATGAGTGTTTTCGGTTTTTCTAAAATCTTTGGCAAAAAGCCTCTATATGCCTCAATGATTTTGCTTTCCTTTGTGGAATGATTGGCTTTTAAATTCGGTGTAATAAAAAAAACCAAAAGAGGGGGAAGGAAAAATATAGCTAGAAAAAGACTGAATATTAATGCCAAAATCACAGTCTCAGCCATTGGTCGGAACATTTTACCAGGTATACCATCCATACTTAAAATAGGAAGATACACTAGTATAATTACTATCACACCGAATGAAACTGGCTTTAAAACTTCTATGGAGGATTTTAAAATGATTTTTACTTTTTCCTCTTTAGTAGTATAAACTTCCTTTTCAAATCTCGATAAAACACTTTCGGTAATTACTATGGAGGCATCTACCAAGAGACCGAAGTCGATTGCTCCCAAACTCATTAGGTTAGCAGAAATTCCAAAGTAATTCATACAAAGTGAAGCAAGTAACATTGATCCAGGGATTATAGATGCTACAATCAATGACGCTCTCCAATTCCAAAGAATAAAGAAGAGAGTAACAATAACAAGTATCGCCCCTTCTATTAGGTTTTTTAATACTGTATGGATCGTTGAATTGATCAAAAAGGATCGTTCTAAAAGAACTTTGACCACTACGTCTTCAGGTAGATCAAGTCTAGTTATTGCTTGATTCAGTTCTTCGTTTATTTTATAACTATTTTCTCCCCGTAACATAAGAGCTGTTCCAAGAACTATTTCCCTTCCTCCCGAAGAAGCTCCTCCTAGTCGAAACCTTCCGTGTTCATTCACTTTAGCAATATCGGAGATAGAGATGGATTCACCAAAGGATGTTCTTCTGACTGGAATCTTGGATATTTCCGTTAAATTCTTTTTCAAACCATAAGTTCTTACAATGGCAATCTTACCATTTTCTTCAATGACTCCTCCTCCAAAATTTTCACCTAACGTTGATATTGTTGCAATCAACTGATCAATCGTGATTCCCCTCTGATTCATTTTTGAAGGAATCAAATCAATATGTATCTCCTTCTCATAACCTCCATTTGAATCCACTTCGACAATACCTGGAACGAAAGCTTTTAATTGAGGACGAACCGTATAATCCTGAACCGTCCGAAGGTATAACAATCTATCTTTATCTGCAAACTGTTCTAATTTAGAACCTGGCTTTGCTTCTACAGAGTAAAAGAAGATTTCACCAAGTCCCGTAGCATTCGGAGTAATTTCAGGAGAAAGTCCATTTGGTAACCGATCTTTCGCACTAGATATTCTTTCAGACACCATATTGCGAGCTAGATAAATATCAGTGCCTTCTTTAAAGATCAAAGAAATATTGGAAAGACCGAATTTTGAAACAGAACGAACATCAATCAAATTAGGCAGACCCAACAACTCGGTTTCAAGTGGAAAAGTAACAAGCTTTTCCACCTGCTCAGGATCAAGTGATCTAGTGTTGGTAGTTACTATAACTTGAACATTCGTAATATCAGGAACCGCATCGATAGAAATTTCTTTTAAACCAAAAAATGCATAAACAAAAAGAAATAAAATGATGCCTAAATATAAAATGGCATTATTTAAAATTGTATTCAAAAGTCTGGTTAACATTCTTTAATACTCCTACGATATCTTTTTCATTCGTTATATATAAAAGATTTAAAAAAGCTTCTATATGAGTTAGTTGGGCATCTAAAATAGCATGATGCGTCTCATGAAGTTGATTTTCTAATTCCAAGTAGCTGATTAGCTGAACACGAGCTTTGGTAAACTCCAGATCAGCAAAATTCAAATCTCTTTCAATTTCATCCAATTTGGATAAATTAAATAATCTAAGATTTAATTTCGCTTGTTCATAATCAAGATATGCTTGGTTAAAAGTCATGCGAATCAAATCTTCCTGGTAGGAAAGTTTCTTGGCTTTAGCTTCCAAGTTAGTTTCCGCCGAACCGACCTTATTCTGATATTGATCCCACACAGGGACTCTGAATTTCAATCCAAGATCAAAGAAACGGTTGGATACTCCCGAACGGTCTTCTCCTATTTGGCTGACTAGTGCATAATCTGGGTATTTTTCCAAATTTGCTATCCGAAGCTCTGTTTTTGCTTTTTCAATTTCCCCTTTTGCCGCAAGAATCATAGGATTTTGATTCATAGATTTTTTAAGAAGTTCAGCTTGATCAAACTTGATACCGTCGTTAAAAAATGGTAGAAATAGAATAGGAGCTGATTCCATTCGTAAAAAGAAATTCATTGATTCAAAATTTTTGGAAGCATCCAATTCCAAATCGTTAAAATGCTTTTTCAAACCTAATAGTCTTCTTTCTATTATGAATAAATCTGTCTTAGCTTGAGGGGTGATAAATGGTCTTGCCTTTATATAAGTTTCCATCTTGGAAAGTCTTCGAATTCTTTCTTTAACATGATTTCTTTTTTTATCTGCAATAAAATAACGATACGCAAACTTAATTGAATTCAAGCGAATAGAATTATTAGCTTCCTCAAATTGAACTTCCTTTATCTTTGCATCATTATCAACAAGCAACTGTTTGAGTTCCTTTCTGCCAGGATAATAGATCGGTTGTTCAAATTGAAAGGAGTATTCCGATCCAGATTCGTTTGCAGCTCTCCTTTGTCCATAGTCAATGGTAACGGAAGGATTCTGAGTCATACCTTCCTGTTTTTTTCGATAATACAATGATTCCAAATCAGAATTCATGGACATAAGCAAAGGTGAATTCTTCTCTGCCAAAATTAAAATTTCACTTAAACTTATCTCTTTTTTGTTCGATTCACCGTAGATCAAAGAGTAAGCGACGAGAAATACGAATGTTATCCGTATAGAAATGTTTTTTATAGAAAAAGAATTCCATCTAAGAAAATATGAGTACATACAAAAAACCTCCGAGTACCAAAAGAATTCACTCTAATAACGGAGGTTAAATGATGATACGGATGGAGTTGATACTTATGATAGTATCCGAGGGGATATGGAAAAATACTTTAAAGCAAACGAACGCAGGGAAACCTTTTCTCTGGTTAATATCCTGTTTAATAAAAGATACAGTATAGTATTGAAGTAATGAGAAGAAGATTGAAAAATTTTTGAATTTATCTTTTTGAGTTAAATCCAGTGTGCCAGAATCCCATTCACAACTTTTTGAGTCATCAGCTCCTTCAGAGTTATGACATGGCTCTACATCTAATTGCAATGAAGTTGCAATCTTATCAAGATAATTCAACTCGCAAAATAAGTTGCAGCTAGATGCCAACATAGTAGCAGATATTAAAGAAAAAACCACTAGTATTTTGGCACTTACCGAACCCATATTTACATCTTCTTTCTGGCAAAAAATTGTAAAGTAAAAATTTGATTGAAAAATTTAGGAAGAGACCATTGCATTAGAGATTCAAGGAAATCGATCTAAATGAATCCAATCATCAAAGAAGCTTTTGAAAAAGAAATGCAAGTAGCCAGGGAGTTATATTTCTCTAAAAAATGGGACAAAGCTTTTACTCATTTAGAAAAAGCCCATATCCTAGGACAAAGGAATGCCATCCCTCATACCGTTAATCATTGGTGGATGCTAAAGATCGGAATTCGGAAAAAGGACAAAAAAGAAATACTAGGACAGATCATTCGGCTTGCAGTTGCTGGAATAGGATCGATACTGGGAAGAGCACCTATAGGCAATACAGGTGGTTCCAATGTTGGGATTATGACTCCGCTACCTATCTCTAGCGATATTGCTCAAATTTTTATAAAAGCAAATTTACCGATTCTGTAAATAAAGTAATCTCTAATGCCTTGCTATGAAGGTTTTATCGCCAACTAACATATTTCAAATTTTACAAGGGTTACAAAATTCCAAGTTGTGTAACCTTTTAGGTAATTAGAAATAAATCGAAGGTTTGAAATTGAAGAAAATCTCTAAATTTATATAAAATAAAATTCTAAAAAGATCAAAAATCTAAAGTATATTGTACAAAAACTAAGGAGTAGATTATTATATACCACCTTTACCACGTTTTTTCAAATTTTAAAGAGTATATACTTAATCCTATTCTTTGTCTTACACCAACCATAATCCAGAAGCGAAATCTGTGCCTGACGTGGAACAAGGTGGTATTGTTAACCCCAAAAGATTCTGAAACTTTATGTGAATATATCAGTGTCATAATACCTGTCACAAAAAGTGAAAATAGTTTTCGGAACCTCTACTAACTAAATAAGACAAAATTCAAACCTTTGGCTTTAAAATTTAGGCGGTGCTTCAATGGAACAAATACAATACAAATTAAAGGACGACGGGAATACGATTGGTATTGGTCGACTAACACTGGAGGAATCCTTAATAAAAGATTATTTCAATATAGGGGATATACTTTTAAACCCGTGTATCGAATTGAATAAGGATAATGAAACTAAAAGAATTCATTTATCAAAGGTTACGAATCAATGGATTGGTACTTTATATGCATTCGGTTTCAATTTTGGAATCAAAATCGAGACATTAAAGAATGATAAATCAAAATCTTCACTTTATTTGAAGATAACCTCCTCAAAAACTAGAGAAGAAGGTAGTTACAATGCCTGAAATTGATAAACATATTATAGAACAATATTTCGGTAATCCAAAAGCCTACTGGCGAGATGATGAATATTTTACTTTGAATCCGTTACGATTAGACAATAATGTAGGATCGTTCCATATTTCCGCCTCAAAGGGATGTTATAAAGATCATGCAACTAATGAAGGTGGTAGTGTAATCGATCTATTAATGAGTAAAGGTTTAACCAAAAAGGAAGCCTGTAAATTAGTATTTGGAGAATCATTTACTCAAAGACTAGAAAGTGACATAGACTACTACGATGAATGGTATGATGAAAACCTTAAATCACTTGGACTTCGCTTAGTAAGGAACAGAAATTTTTCAGATAGTAAACAATTCTATTGGCAACATTCTAAAAATAATGGGGCATCTTGGGAAAAAGGCAAAAATGGCATTCAACCCACATTGTATAATCTACACAAATTGGTTCCATCCAAGATCGTTTTCTTTTGCGAAGGTGAGGGAAATGCAGAGTGTGTTCAAAATATATGTATTAACCCAGATTATTCTGCTTCGACAAGTGGTGGAGCTGAATCTTGGACAAATAAGATCCAGGATCAGTCTATTCGATTTCTAAAGGACAAAACAGTTTATATATTCCCAGACAATGACGAACCAGGATATAAATTCTCTCAAAAAGTATTAAAATCTCTTCGTATAGCAAAAATCGATGCTTACATAGTTGAATTACCTGGGCTAAAAGACCTAGAGATCATTAAAAATGGAAAGCTTATCAGAGAAAAACAGGATGTTAAGAATTGGATCGAATCAGGCAAAACATTCGAAGACCTTCTCAATGCATGTAATGATGAAAAACGCAAAATAGATGAATTAGAAAATTCAGAATCTCCTCTGGCATGGAAGGATATAAAAAAACTAACTACTGGTATGGAAAAATTTACGGCATTAGATCTTGTTTTTGAGCTATTCTATCAAAAACGATACAACGTTGTACTTAACAGAGCTGAAATAAGAAAAATTGGTACTGCTGAATGGACGCCAGTTACTGATCGAATTTTCTTAACGATTTGGAAAGAAATCAATCAAAACCTAACAGATTCCATTGGTGCTATAAAAAAAGATGTTTTGGAGGCATCTATGGAGTCCATTTCGGGGAATGATTATGACCCATTCATAGACTGGACTGAGAACATTCCTGTAATCGAAGTGAAAGAAGATGAAGATTCTGAATTAAAAAAATTCCTTTCATATTTTATATTAGAAAAACCTGAGCAAAGTCAACTTTTTCAATCTGTAATGAGACGCTGGCTAGTAGCAACCTACTCATTATTAGCCAAACGGACGAAACACAATGAAATATGCCCAGTGTTATCGGGGCGACAGGGTATTGGTAAGAACCGTTTTCTTGATAAGCTTTTTGAAACCATTCCCAGAGAATATTGCTACACAGGAGCTATTCAGGCAGATAACAAAGATTCTAGAAAAAGAGTCGCTACAATGGCAGTAATCCATTTGGATGAGTTCGACAGTACGACAGGTAAAAGTGATACGTCTTCCCTAAAAAGCTTAATCACTTCCAAAGAATTCACGGATCGCCTTCCCTACGGTCGCCTTGATATTCAACTTGAGCGTCGATGTTCCTTTATTGCATCAATTAATACGGACACTTCAATCCTTATGGATGATTCAGGAAACAGAAGATTTCCTACTTTTAGACTTAATTCGATAATGCTTAATGAACTACTTCTTTTAGATACATCAAAAATCTGGGGAGAGATTAAATTTATCACAGAAGTCCTTCAGGAACCAACTACATTCAGTGAAGAAGAAGTAAAATTATTTGAAGAAATCAATGAAGACTTTAGGAAAATTGAAGCTTTTGAGGAATACGTAGATGAATTTTTCATGAATAAACCTCAAGAAGAATTCGATGAAAAAGAAATCTTAAGTGCCTCAGAAATAATAGACCAAATTCAAAGTGAGAGTATCAAACGACTTCTCACTAGAGACAAAGTCGGAAAGATATTAAAGAAAAAAAACTTCAAACAAATAAGGTCAAATGGTGTCAGAAAGTATCTTATATATAAAAAATCCAGAGAAGATCAGCATTCTCAAGCGAAACTCATCTCTCAACATCAAGACGAAATCAAGGAGTTTGAAGCAAATTGTCAATTAGGGATCGCAGTATGACATCTGAAAGCAAAAAAGTTGAATTTCTATGGCAAATAAAATATGTCGAAAAACTGGGAAGAGATGAGGCTAAGTTTGCCTCATCCTCCCAATTTAGGATTGAATACATGATTCATAAATCTCTTTGGTCTATTGAACAAAACATTCAGCTAGCTTTAAAAGAAATTTCTTTGCTTGAATGCATATATGAAACTTCCCTCAAAATAGGAAAGTTAAGTCTTTTAAGTAACACAAACATATTTCCATTTCACTATCTTCGAAAATATCTAAAGAAAGGAGATATATTGCCCTTTTGGGTATCCAAAATAAGTCACACACTACGACATAATGATGAACTTTTCTTATTTAATTTCTACAAAGTAAATA
>NZ_RQGH01000002.1 GCF_004769635.1 Leptospira jelokensis | reverse complement strand
TTTTTCTAAAGACTATATATTGCCTAATAGAGAAAATCCTAATTCGTATAAATATATCGAGTTTTATAAAGATAATGAAATAGAAAGTTTTTATCAAAGTAATGGATTCGATGTATTCTTTTTTATGGATATTTTTGGAGAATACCTAAAGAAGAAACATGTAGGATTGTTTTTTTTTTCAATAGAAAAATTATTGAAGTGTATTTTCGTTTATCGCATATATTCAATACGTGAACTTCGTATTTTTTTAGTCTTTGAATTGCGTGTAAACTTTTCAATTTTCATATTAAAGAAAATCAAACCGTCATATATTATCGTTGGGTATGATATTCTGTTTCCAGCATATTTCCAGTTAGCTGCAAATGAACTTCAAATTAAAACGATTGCTCTCACTGAAAGACAGTTTGTTATGCACTCGGAAAACCTGCCTGTTTTTGTAGATTATTATTTTATTCCAGGTGACAGTTTTAATCGGGTGATAGAGAAAAATCAATATTCGATTGTAGAAAAAACTTTTTCTATCGGTTTAATCCGAACGGATTATGCTTTCGAACTTCAAAAAAAAGTGAAAGTTAAAAAAAATCAGGTAATTATATTTGATTTCCACAGTGAAGAAGTTAATTCGATTTCACTTTTGTCCTGGCAAAATAATTTGCTTTTTTATAAAGATATTTATAAATTGATTAGTAATTTCCCTCAGTATGAATTTGTAATTCGGGGAAAAAATATTCTTTGGACTAAATTGGCATATTTTCAAGAAATCTTTCTGAAATTGAAACAGTTAAGAAATCTTATCATCAGTGATATAGATGAAATTGGAGAGAGTTATCGTTTGCTTGTGCAGTCTGAATATGTTATTGCAAGAGTGACTTCAATTGCCGAGGAAGCAATTGCAATGGGAAAGAAAGTTATATTTCATGAAAACTTTCTTGAGGGCCGGCGAGATATATTGAATTTATTTGGCTTAGATAACATGGCCCTAGTTTCCTATGATGCTAATGAGCTAATCGAATCATTCACTCAGATAATTGACTCAAGTCACGATTTTAGAGATTTTAAAAAAATTATAGATATGTATTCCATTGCTGATGGGAAGGTTAGGGAAAGATACTTGGAAAGAATAAAAGTAATCTTCGAAACTGTTAGCAGAAAAGATTTCGTTTTTTCTGATTCGGTCAAGTCAATTTCTTGATGATACTCTTATGAAGCAAAACTTCAATCATTAGGTGCTCCTTTCTATATATGACCAATTTAACTAGAGCACTTTTTCTTGATCGTGATGGTGTCGTCAATCTTGATTATGATTATGTACATAGAGTAGAGGATTTTGTCTTTCAAGATGGGATTTTTGAACTTTGTCAATTGGCTAATGCTAAGGGTTATTTAATCTTTATCATAACTAATCAAGCGGGGATAGGGCGAGGCTACTACTCTGAAAGAGATTTTCTAATATTAACGAAATGGATGTTATCTGAATTTAAAAAGAAAAATTGCAATATTAGAAAGGTGTTTTTTTGCCCCTATCATCCTGAACATGCTAAGGGAAAGTATAAACGTAATTCGTTCTTTCGGAAACCAAATCCTGGTATGATTCTGAAGGCAGCTAGAAGGTATTCTTTAGATTTATCTAAATCGGTTTTAGTTGGTGATCAGATCAGCGATATAGATGCTGGCATCAATGCTGGGATCAATACAAATATTTTGATTCTTAGTCAGAAGAATGAAAATCAACTCTCTCATTCTAGTTTTGTTAGTGTTGGTTCTTTGAGAGAATCCTTTCCTTATTTTATTTAAAACATTTTTTTTTTAAACTGATGAATCAGAACATAGATTTACCCATATTCATTTTAGCTGGCGGACGTGGAACCAGGTTATCTTCAGTTGTCAATGATGTTCCTAAACCATTGGCACCAGTGTTTGGAAAACCATTCCTGCAATATCTTCTGGAGAATTACCATGACCAAGGATTTAGGAGATTCTTTTTTCTATTACATTATAAAGCGGATTTAATTATCGAATATGTAGAGAAAATGAAAGAAACCTTGCTGAATCATACTGAAGTTCAATTTTCGATAGAGCCCTCCCAATTAGGAACAGGTGGAGCAGTGGCCCATGCTTTGAATTCACTCAAGTTTGAGGGTGAATTTTTGATCGTAAATGCAGATACATGGGTAGATAAAAAATCAATGTTGAATGTTGCTGAATCTTCTTCGCCTTCAATAGCGATAATACATACCAATGACGTTTCTCGTTATGGAAAAGTTTCTTTTGATGGAAAATTTGTGTTAGAGTTTGAAGAGAAGAGAGAGAATGCGGGAGCAGGTTGGATTAACGCAGGTTTATATAAATTGCATTCAAGTATTTTCATAGGAAGAACTGGAGAATTCTCTATGGAGAACGATGTTTTTCCTGAACTTGCTAGACAAAGAAGATTGAGAGCTGTTCCATTAAATACAGAATTTATTGATATTGGAATTCCAGACGATTACAAACGTTTCCAAGATTGGATTGAGTCAGGTAGGGAGGAGAAATTTTGAAATTCGATTTGTTTTTAATTTCATATACCAATTCCGTTGAGGAAACTTTAAAGAAAATCGAATCGAATCATCTCGGTTTTACCCTCGTACAAAACGAAGAAAATCAAATTATTGGTCTGGCAACTGATGGTGACATTCGCCGTAACTTACTGAATGGAAAAAGTCTAAGTTCACTTATTTCCGAAAGTATGAATCGCGAGTTTCTTTGGGCTTCTAGTAATTCTCCAAGAGAACAATTATTGAAAATGCTCGATTCTCGAATTCGTTTCATACCAATCCTCGATGAAAATAAAAAATTAGTAGGAATCGTCACAAAAGATGAATTACCTCATTTAGAAGAACGGAAAGTATATGCTAGAGCAAGATCACCCGTTAGAATTAGTTTTGGAGGAGGAGGTTCTGATTTAACTCATTTCTTTTCCAATGAAAAAGGTGCAGTCATCAATTCTACAGTTACACTTTATACACATGCTACAGTAAGGGTGAGAGATGATTATAAAATTATTTTCCATTCAAGAGATTTAAATGCTTCGGTCGAATTTGATGACTATGATGATTTGCTGAAACGAGAAACTGATTTTAAATTATTCCAATCAATAATCAAAGTCGTCCGTCCTAACTTTGGCTTTGAACTGTTTGTTCATTCAGATTATCCTATGAACTCTGGTTTGGGTGGATCCGCCGTTGTATCATCAGCAATTTTAGGATGTTTCAATCAATTCAAAAAAGATAAATGGGACAATCATGAATTAGCTGAATTGGCGTTTCAAGCTGAACGATTAGATTTAGGGATTGCAGGAGGTTGGCAGGACCAGTATGCAACTGTGTTTGGTGGCTTTAACTTTATGGAATTTGCACTGGATCAGAATATCGTCCATCCTCTACGACTTTCTCGGGATGTAATGATTGAACTAGAAGAAAGTTTAGTTTTATGTGACACCGCGACTACCCACGATTCTGGTAATATTCATGATGACCAACGTGAAACAATGAAAGAGTCTGAGATCAAACAAAAAGTAAAATCAAATGTGGAACTTACTTATGAAATGAGAAATCATCTGCTCAGGGGTCGCTTATTACAATTTGGATTGTGTTTGCACAAAGCGTGGGAAATTAAAAAAGGATTAAGTTCCAAAATTTCGAATAACTTTCTAGATAAAATTTATAAAGATGCCATGGATCATGGTGCGATCGGTGGTAAATTGTTGGGTGCTGGCGGGGGTGGTTTTTTTCTATTTTATGTTCCTCCTTTTGCAAAACATGAATTGTTAAATTGGATGGATTCTTCTGGTTTAAAATACCGTCCATTTCGTTTTGATTCGGAAGGTTTACAGGCTTGGACTGTAAGAGAGGAGTTAGTGAAAGAGGATTTAATAATATTATGATAAAAATTGGGAATTTTGAAATCGGAAGTGGTAGAACTTTCATAATAGCTGAAATAGGAAATAATCATAATGGTGATTTAAAAAAAGCCAATGAATTAGTAGACGCGGCAGTTTCCGTTGGAGCCGATTGTGCAAAGTTCCAAATGAGACATTTGGAAGAAGTCTATCGTCAAAAGAGTTTAAAAAAGTCAGGAGAAGATTTAGGTACTGAGTATATCTTGGACTTACTTGAAAAATTTGAACTTGATAAAGAATTTCATAGAAAATTAAACTTTTACTGTAAGGAGAAAGGAATTCTTTATTTATGCACTCCTTGGGATTATAAAAGTGTTGATATTCTTGAAAGTTTTCCTGTTCCTGCTTATAAAGTAGCATCTGCTGATTTAACAAACGTCGTGCTTCTTGATCGGTTAATAGAAACAAAAAAACCACTTATATTATCCACTGGAATGAGTAATACAGAGGAAATTCTTTTTACTCGTGACTATCTAAAGAAAGCAAATGTTCCGTTTGTGTTTTTACATTGTAATAGTACCTACCCGGCACCTCTACATGATATTAACCTTAAGTGGATGACTCAGTTACAGGAATTCCATAATTACATCGGATATTCTGGTCACGAAAGGGGAATCAACATAACTCTTGCTTCTATAGCTTTTGGAGCCATGGTTGTAGAACGCCATTTAACACTAGATCGGAATATGGAAGGTCCTGACCATGCGGCAAGTTTAGAAGCTAACGAGTTTTCTAAACTTGTGAAAGGAATTCGAGAAATTGAAGAGGCTCTTGGATCCTCTCAGTATGAAAGAAAACTGAGCCAAGGGGAGATGATCAATAGAGAGAACCTTTCGAAAAGTTGTGTTGCATCCAAGCCGATCGCAAAGGGGACAGTCATCACAAAAGAAATGATAAAGGTTCTCAGTCCAGGGCAGGGGCTTTCACCGCAGAAAATAAATGACTTAATAGGAAAAACAATTCAGCGGGATATGTTGGAAGAAGACTATTTCTTTCCATCGGACTTAAGCGAAAAAAGAATTGAGCCTAAACAATATAAATTTAGTAGGCCATGGGGAGTACCGGTTCGGTACCATGACTTTCAAGAGTATTATCATCGAGTCAAACCTGATCTTTTTGAATTCCACTTGTCTTATTCTGATATGGAGTTGGATCCAGGAAAATACCTAAGTGGAACATATGACTGTGAATTTGTAGTACATGCTCCTGAATTGTTTGAAGGTAGTCACTTGATGGATCTTGCGACACCAGACGATGCCTATCGTAAAATTTCATTAAAAGAAACGCAGAGAGTGATTGATATCACTCGATCCTTAAAACAATTTTTTCCAAAGACTAAGAGGCCCTTTATCGTCGCAAATGTCGGTGGGATATCCATGGACGGAAATCTTCCAAAAGATATTTTGCCTTCATACTATCAAAGGTTTGGTGAAAGTTTACAGATGCTGAATCAAGAAGGAGTGGAACTTATCCCACAAACGATGGCTCCCTTTCCTTGGCATTTTGGTGGACAACGATATCAGAATATTTTTGTTCATATTGCTGAAATTGAAGAATGGTGTAAAAAATTAAATTTGAGAATGTGTTACGATGTCTCACATACCATGCTCACTTGTAATCATTTTGGTTATGACTTTTATGATTTTTCTAAGAGAATTGCTCCGTTTACTGCCCATATCCATATGGGCGACGCTAAAGGATTAAATGGAGAAGGATTGCAGGTGGGAGAAGGTGAAATTGATTTCCCGCGTTTAGGTAAGATCTTCGGTGATTTAGCACCAAAGGCTTGGTTCATTCCTGAAATCTGGCAAGGTCATAAAAATGGTGGTGAAGGTTTCTGGATTGCTTTAGAAAAGTTGGAAGGAATTCTTTAATGTCATTTGAAAAAATTAAAGAAGTCATTCAGTCATCGATTGCTGTAAAAGAAGCGATTTATCATTCAGATGCCCTGTTAACTCAAATAAACAAGCTAGCTGATTTATGTTTACAATCACTCAAATCAGAAGGAAAGGTTATCTTTGCTGGAAATGGGGGAAGCTTTGCTGACTCTCAACATCTAGCTGCAGAATTTATTTCTAGACTACAGTTCGATCGAGCTCCACTCGCATCAGTAGCATTAGGAACTAATAGTTCCTCGACAACAGCTATTGGAAATGACTATGGTTATGATCAAATTTTTGTAAGAGAACTAAAAGCAATCGCACGTCCAGGAGATGTTTTTATCCCCATTTCAACCAGTGGGAATAGTCAAAATATTGTTTCCACCATTGAAACTGCAAAGTCTATGAAGTTGCACGTGGTAGCTTTAACGGGTGAGTCTGGTGGAAAATTAAAAGAACTTGTTGAATGCATTTGTATACCTTCAAAAAGAACAGAAAGGATCCAAGAGGCCCATATTATGATTGGCCATATCATTTGTGGCCTTGTTGAGGAAAATTATTTCTTAAAATGAAATTACAATCTTGCTATCTTTGTGGTAACAACTCTTTTCTAAACCGACCAGGTAAAGTCCGTGATCATGAAAGTCTTGCAATAAAAGAATGCCAATCCTGTGGATTGGTTTTTTTATCTTCGTTTGATCATATTAAAGATACACATTACCAGGATTCTGGAATGCACGGAGAATCCTTACCAGAAATCAGTGAATGGCTGAAGGAAACGGAAAAGGATGATGAAAGAAGATTTCAGTTTCTGAAAGAGAAAATGGTAAATCGGAAGGTTTTAGATTTCGGCTGTGGCGTTGGTGGATTTTTACTTAAGGCTAAAAATGTTGCCACCAAAGCAGACGGCGTGGAATTAGAGACCCGTTTACAAAATCATTTTCAAAAGAATAATATCAATGTTTATACTAGTTTAGAAGAATTAGAAAAGAAACGGAATACTTACGATTTAATTACCGCATTTCATGTAATCGAACATATTTCAGATCCGGCTTCTATGATCATAAATTTATCTAAATTGTTAACAAATGGCGGTGAGTTGATCATTGAAGTTCCTAGTTCAAGTGATGTTTTGTTAACTCTTTATGAAAATAAACAATTCTCGGAATTCACTTATTGGAGCCAACATCTCTTTCTTTTTAACGCTAAAACGTTTGAGACACTTATAAGAATCGCGGACTTACAGTTGAACTGGGTGAAACACATTCAGCGATATCCGCTTTCAAATCATTTATACTGGTTAGCAAAAGGCAAACCAGGTGGTCATAAAGTTTGGAATCATTTAAATTCTGAAGCATTAGACAAAGCTTATGAAGCTAGTTTGGCTTCTAATGGCCTTACGGATACAATCATCGCTTCTGTTTCATTGAAAAAAGGAAAAACATAGATGAAAAATATGTTAGGAGTTATGCAGGGAAGGTTACTTCCCAAGTACAAAGGTCGCTACCAAGCCCATCCAGTTGGTTATTGGCAAGATGAATTTCCCATTGCACAATCTTTAGGTTTGGACTGTATAGAATTTATTCTTGATTTTAATGATTTTGCGAAAAACCCCCTAACTTCGGAAGGGGGAATTCAAGAACTAAAGAATTGTATCAAAGAAACTGGGGTGAAAGTGGTTTCTATCTGTGCTGACTATTTTATGGAGGCACCGTTTCATTCCAAGGATTTAGATACGGTTAAGAAGAGTCAAAAAGTCCTTTCTTTATTATTAACAAATGGCAATCAAATTGGTGTGAAAGATATTGTGATTCCTTGTGTGGATCAATCCTCTCTAAAAACTCAGGCTGATAAAAGATCCTTCTATGAAAATCTTTCACCGTTGTTGAAAGAAGCCGAATCTGCGAATATTCGATTGTCATTAGAAACAGATTTAGGTCCAAAAGAATTTTTAGAAATTATCAGATTGTTCGATTCGAAATATTTAACAGTCAATTATGATATTGGTAATAGTGCTGCTTTGGGTTTTGATCCAGTGGAAGAGTTTTCGGAATACGGTAGTTACATTACAGATATACACATTAAAGATCGAAAGTTAAATTCTAGTTCAGTAGAATTAGGGTTGGGTGATGCAAAGTTTGACCTAGTTTTATCGATGATTCAGAAAATAAAATACACAGGGCCTTTCATTATGCAGGCTTATCGCGATGACGAAGGATTGGAAATATTTAAAAAACAATTAGATTGGGTTCGAAATAAATTTATATTATTAGTAGGGTAAATGAAAACTGTTGCAATTATTCTAGCGCGCGGAGGTTCAAAAGGTATTCCTAAAAAGAACATTATGAACTTTTGTGGAAAACCTCTTATTTCGTGGACAATTGAACAATGTTTGTCCGTTCCATCGATTGATTCCGTTTGGGTTAGTTCGGATAGTGATGAAATTTTAAATGTTTCGACGGAAGCCGGAGCCAAACTGATTCGGCGTCCTGAAGTTCTTGCAAACGATACTGCTACTTCGGAGGAAGGTTGGATTCATGCTCTTGACTGTATTGAAGCGGAGATTGGAACTATAGATTTAGTTGTTGCTCCTCAAGTAACCTCACCATTGAGACATTCTACTGATTTTGAAAAAGGAATATTGCAGTTTAAATCAGGTAACTATGATTCTATGTTTTCGTGTAGCATTGCAGAGGATTTATATTTTTGGGAGCGCAAGGAAGATGGCGAGCTTGATAGTATTAATTATGACTGGAGAAATAGAAAACGTAGGCAAGATCATTCGCCACAGTATATTGAGAATGGTTCTTTTTATCTATTTTTACCATCGGTGATTAAGGAAAAGAATAATCGATTTGGAGAAAAAATTGGAATGGTCGAAATGGAATTCTGGAAATTATTCGAAATTGATTCAATGGAATCATTCCGTTTATGTGAATCAATTATGAAAAATTTTGTATTAGTTTAATTTTTAAAAGGTAATTTTATGGATAGTTCAGTTAACGAAAGTGGTCGCGTGGTATTTATGAATGGAAATTTAGTTCCAGAGTCTCAAGCGAAGATCTCGATTTATGATTCGGCTTTGATGTTTGGTGATATGGTCTTTGAAATGACCCGTTCATTTAACAAGGTACAGTTCAAACTTCGCGAACACTTAGAAAGATTATATGCAGGAGTGAAAATTTTGCGTATACCTCTACAGATGACGATTGATGAGATGGAAAAACATTGTTATGAAACCATGGAAGCCAATGATCATTTGTTTGCTTCTGACGATGAACATCGACTAATGATTGATGTATCAAGAGGAACGTTAGGAATTTACCAAGGTGTACAAGGATTACATAAGGGACCGAACGTGATTATTGCCGACTTCCCTTTGAGATGGACTGTTGCTTCCATGGGTAGTTTGTTTGATGTTGGCATTAATGCGGTAATTACATCGCAACGTGCGATTCCCGGTCATTTACTTGATCCTAAAATTAAAAATCGTAGTCGAATTCACTATCTAATGGCAAATATTGAAGCTTCATCGATTTCGGGTGATAACAATTGGGCACTTCTCCTGGATCCAGATGGATTTGTAGCGGAGGGAACGGGAGATAATTTTTTCATAATAAAAGGCAATACAATCATTTCACCTGAAGGAAGAAATATTCTACGAGGAATTTCTCGCGATTATGTAATGAATGAATTGGCTCCACAAATTGGAATGAAAGTTGTAGAGAAAAACTTTGATGCATACGATGTTTATACCGCAGATGAAGCATTTATGACAGGAACTCCATTTTGTATGTTACCAGTAACACAGCTAAATGGTTTACCAATTGGAAATGGAACAGTAGGGACAAAATTCAAGAGTATACTTGCACAATGGTCATCTAATGTCGGATTAGATATAGAAACACAGATTAAGAATTGGAACATAGTTGATGGTAAAAATCAATCGGATGCACCAACGCCTTATCGCTTTAAAAAATAAAAGAATCTATTTTGGATCTTAATCTAAAAAACAAACGCATCGTAGTCACTGGAGCTAGCCGAGGAATTGGCCTTTCTATTGCAGAAAGTTTTTTGAAGGAGGGGGCGAGAGTGGCATTGTTTGCGAGAACTGAATCGACATTAAATGATATTAGGAAATTTTTTTTAGGAAAGTATTCTGAGAATAATTTTCTGGTTATGGCTTGTGATGTTACTGATCCAAAAGCGCTCAAAGAAAATATTTCGAAACTGAAAGATACGTGGTTTGGTATTGATATACTGGTGGCAAACGTAGGGAACGGGAGTAGCGTTCCTGAGCCAATGCCAAACACTGAGGCATTTGAGATTGTGTTTAATACAAATTTTAAATCGGCCGAATTCGTAGTTCGTGAATTGATTCCAGATTTAATTGAATCGGAAGGCAATATTATTTTTATATCATCCATTGCTGGTTTAGAAGCATTTGGTGCTCCTACAGATTATTCTGTAGCTAAGGCTGCAATTATTGCTCTTTCGAAAAATCTTGCACGTAAATTAGCGCCAAAGATCCGAGTCAATTGTATTGCACCTGGTAATGTATATTTTCCCGGAGGTAGTTGGGATGATAAGATTCAGAAGGATCCAGAACGAATTCAGAATTTGATTGAATCTACTGTCCCAATGAAACGATTTGGATCGCCTGAGGAGATTGCTGATTTGGTTTTATTTTTAGCTTCGGAGAGAGCTTCGTTTATCACTGGTTCTTGTATTGTCGTTGATGGTGGCCAAACCGTCGGATTTCATTAGTCAATTTTTATGATGGATATATTTTCTTTAAAAGAGAAAGTTATAATTATTACTGGCGCTACTGGTTTATTAGGAAGCCAACATGCAGCTGTCGTTGCGGAAGCAGGTGGCATTCCGATTTTATTGGATTTGGATCAAAATAGGTGCAATCATTTAGCAATTGAATTGAAACAGAAATTTGGTGTAGATGCGGTTGGGTATAAGGTAGATATTACTAAAGAAGATGAAATTATTGAAAATGTAGCTTTGATCAAACAAAAATACAATTATATTCACGCATTGGTAAATAATGCAGCAAATAACCCAAAGGTAGAAGATTCTGCCGAAAAAGCATTTTCTCGATTAGAAAATTTTCCAATATCAGTATGGAATTCTGATTTAGCAGTAGGTCTAACCGGATCCTTCCTTTGTGCAAAACATTATGGTTACCTAATATCCGAAAATCCTGATGGAGGAACAATATTAAATATCTCTTCAGATTTAGGTTTGATCGCCCCCGACCAAAGATTGTATAGAAAGTATGGTCTACCGGAAAATTTACAACCTGTAAAACCAGTTACATATTCAGTTGTGAAAGCGGGTTTGATCGGTTTAACTCGTTATCTAGCAACATATTGGCCAGATAAAAATGTTCGTTGCAATGCCATTTGCCCTGGCGGAGTTGAAAACAACCAAAACCCAGAATTTCTAAAAGAAGTTACATCTCGAATCCCATTGGGACGTATGGCTAGAAAAGATGAATATAAGGGACTAGTTTTGTTTCTTTTAAGTGAGAGTGCAAGTTACCTGAATGGTTCCATTATTTCTGCCGATGGAGGTAGAACCGTTTGGTGAAAAATCGCCATCTTATCTTGACGGCACTTGAAGAAACTTGGCCGTCTGCCGACATACCGGTTCTTTTTCTAGGGGAGTGGTGTAAAATTTTTAAACGGAAAGAGAAATGGTCTGAATACGAATTCGAAACTGTACCATATCACTGGGATGATAGAGAGAAAATTAAGTATATTATTAAATTTAGATTTTACCTTTGATTTCCAACTCAATTTTTGATCAACAAAGTCTGGAAAATGTTTTTTAAGTTTTATATCAGAAAAATTAATATCGGAAGTTTTTTTCTTTTCAATAATAAAACTATAAATTGCATAATTCCATGAATCTTTATCATAGTAACTTGCAAAATCATTCATATCATTCGGCACAAGAAGTTTTGAAAGATTACTATCTATAGTAGTCACAATGGGACCATACTTTTCAACTGCCAACCGTATCATTTCACCTGAAGGAAGAAATATTCTACGAGGAATTTCTCGCGATTATGTAATGAATGAATTGGCTCCACAA
>NZ_RQGH01000030.1 GCF_004769635.1 Leptospira jelokensis | reverse complement strand
AAAATGAGTGCAGGTCCATTTATAGAAAAATTACCGTATGGAATCAATATTAGTTGTGGCGAGACAATCACCAAATTCCAATTTCCCAAGTTAAACCCATTGGAATTTATTGATAATCCATTAAGATCACATTCTTTGGCATTTCAAATTGAAAATTGCCCTAGCGATCAATTGAAAATGAGTGTGAATCGGAATACTCCTTACTCCATCCTAATGTTAGCAGAATTGGAAATATTCGAATTAAAAAAATAGTTACAGGTTTCAACGAACATTTATGATGTTGAAAGTCCAACTAAATAGAAGAGTAGATTATCTGTTCCGCCAATCCCCAGATTTATTTTTATTATGAAAATGAAATTCCCAATACGAACAAATAAAGATTTTAATAGATCTTACTTTAACAGAACCAATTTATTCACCTTTTTCACATTATTACTTTCTCTCTTTTCCTTCGGATACTACTTTCGTTCCTTCACTTTCAATGTTTCCGTTCTCGACTGGGATGAAATCACATATTTTATTATGGGAAAAGGGATACTACTTGGTCAAATTCCGTATGTCGACTTATGGGACATCAAACCAATTGGAATTTACCTTATCCACGCGATTTCCCTTTTCGTGTTACCATACGATCCAGTCACATTACGATGGACCTCATTTCTTCATTTGATTGCACTAACGATGGTTATCGTATCCTTCCACAAAGAAAAAAATTGGTTCTGGAAGTTACTGAGTGGGTTACTTGTACTATATTTTCTTTCGGGCTTTGTGGGCGGATTTGCGATCTTTTTACGATCAGAATCTTTGTTTTATATTGGGATTCCTTACGTTTATTTAATTCTAAACAATCGTTCCAATATAATGGGATTTATCAAAAAACATTTTTTTATCCTATTTGGATTTGGATTTTCATTCATTTTATTTGGTTTATATAATTATATTGAATTCCAGGAATTTTTTGGAATCAGAAGCAGGGTTTCATACAATGATTTCTTTAGAATCGATTTTAGCCACAGACTTCGTTTAATCTGGCAATATTTTTTTGGTGACGAAAATAGGGTGGGCTTTGTTTTCTATTGTTTTCCAATCATCATTCTACTTCTACTTTCCCTTTTCAAATTCGAATGGAATCGAATCCAAAGATTTTTGTTTTACTCATCTTTGATTTCCTTTGTTCTGATCGTTCTTTTTAGTCCCTATTCCTCGGGTGGTTTATATTTGGGAATGCGGTTTACTGAATTTTCCTATATTTTATTTTGTATATTTCTCATCTCATTCCTAGGAACATCTCAGAAAAATAGTTGGTCCTATTTATTGATTGGATTATTATTTTTACAGTTACTGCTTGGTGTTTTTCATGTTAGGCGCAATTTTAAAACAATAGATTACGTAAAAAAATACCATGAAATTTTCCAAGGAAAATTAGAGGAACATGCAAATGCGCCCGTGATTCATTTGAGTACCTTTGATCTTCTTTTAGTCTCGGACTCTTTTTTAAAGAAACCTCATTATATCACGCATAATCTGAAAGAATTTCATGCGCTGGAATCGAAACTTTTTCAATCAGGTGTAAAACAAATTCAGATTTTCTATTATGACTTTAAGCCACCACAAGATTTAAATTCCTCAAATGAATTTTATCAGGAGTGGATTGACACAAAATTTGAAATACAATCGAATTATTATCAAATAAAATCTGATGAAACCATCGCTGGATTCAAGCTTTTGTTATGGACCGCAAAATAAGTCTCTATTATAGAGATAACAATATCATTTAAGATAAGTTTTTTTGTATAAACTACATTCTTCTAACTCTGTTTGCAGTTTTTGGTATTTCTCTTTTACCATAAGTTGCAAAGGTGAAATAAATTCTTGGTTTATGCTTTCATTTCCTTTGGCATTTTCCAATGGAATTGGATTGCACCACTGGATGAATGGAACAGCTTCAATTTCTTTTAGAACTCGTTGAATATCGACACTAAAATTCTTCGAAAAGAACGGATCTATATAATTCACAGGTTGGACATATGCAGTAGGGCTCAATTGGTTTAGATAAATATACGTTGCATGCACTCCGCTTGCCACGAATAATTGGCCTCCACCAAGACCTTTGATTTGAGCTGCAATGATTTTACTATGGTCAGGAATGTAGAGTAAATCTTTTTTCCAACGATTGGAAATGTTTGACCAAGAATAAAGTAGAAGTGAAGTGATGATGATTGGAATAAAGACAGTGATTTGCTTTTTTGGAATCGCTAAAATTGCTAAAGGTGGAACTAAAGCTAGGAAATAATGTTGGAAGAAGTAACCTGTGTAACTTGCACCAATGATTCCAGTAAGTGTCAATATAAGGAAAATCATTTTTTCGCTAACGTTTTTAAAGTCGATGAGTAGGGAAATGGTAGTAAGGATGATTGCTGGCCAGAAGAGTTTTAGCAAATCTTTATATGGAAATCCGACTGTGATACTTGTTTGGTGTTTGGAAGAAACGGTAAAGACGGCACTTAAATATTCCTTGTGATGTCCCAATAGAAAATAAATGAGGAAACTCACTCCGATGGGAATGAGGAAAAAAACTAGGATATTGAAAAAAGCACTTAATGTTACCATTTGAATCTTTTACAAAAAAAGCCCAAGGATACCGAAAGGGGAAAAAACGATAATTCTCATCATGTATATTCCTTTCATTGAAACACTCATGAGACCCTAATCCATTATTTTTATATTCGACGACTTGGTATAATTTGATTTGAGAATCAGATTGTATAAGTGGGCTAATTCCATGATCCCATTGGTACCGTTTAAAAACCAAAATCCCTATCAGAGATAACGAAAGGACAATTAAAACCTTTGGTTCCAAAAGAAATTGATCTAAAATTGCTTTAATTCTTTGGTTTAGATTCACTTCTTTTCTTCCAACAAATAACCGTTAAAGTGAGCAATTCTATGATTCGATACCACTGTATACGCTTTGGGGGACAAATTAAAATTAATATCAAACTTTTCCTTCCAAATTTTCTTTGGAAATTCATTACTAACTAACTGGTTTCCTTCCCACTCTAAAAAAAGGATTTTCCATTTTTGATTTCTGGCAATGGATTCCACTTTTTCCCAATCTGAATTGGAATAAATGGCTATCTGGGGATATTGGATATAACTTTGTCCAATAAGGTAGGAAAGCGAAAGTCCACGGTGCACAATCAAATCTGGTCTTAATGCATCAAACTCTCCCATGACTTGCTGGTACATTTTTGCAGATGAGGACCATTGTTTGATTGCTCTTCCATCCGATTTATAACTAAAGTAAAGCAAAAATAACGAAAGAATAAGAAAGTATCGTATCTTTTTATGATTGGTGACCGTTAAAAAAAATCCAATCATGGCCAGGTAAACACCACTCTCAAAATACCTCATTCCAAATATATCTACCCCAGCCCGGTATGGAGATATAAAAGGCAAAAACAAAAAAAACAAAATTCCTGATAATAAATACAACAGTCTCGTTTTGTTTCGTTCAAAAAAAATGCACAGTATGGTAAGGAAGAGAATGGGATAACCTTTAAAAATTCCAATTTTAAATTCGTTTCCCCAAAGATCGGCAATGAATCCGCCAAATAAATCTTTTTGTAGGTCTGCAGAACTCATATCGTTCATCGTATTTAAGCCCCGCATTCCCAATATGTGACCATAAATATCATAATTGTATATACAAAAGATTCCCTGAAAAACTATGGCATATAGAGCGATAGGAATCATCCTTCGTATAAATTGATTTCGATTTTCATGTAAAAGTAGGTAAAGACTAAAATAGATGACAAGTGCAATTGTCGATTCTGGTCGTAATTGGAAGTTTAAGACAATTGCTAAGGATAATGTACAATCACTCAGTTTTGGAAATTTAGTGTCGGTATTATGAAACAAATAAATGACTAAGAGTAGAAAAAAATTAGTTAGAGTTAATTCGGAATAATCCAAAGATGATAAAAAAATTGGAGTAAAACATTGCACAATGATCACAGCAAAGAGTATCATTGTATCATTCAATTTATGTTTTGTAAAAATGCGATCGAGAAGAACAAAATTAAAAAGAAAAAATAATATCGGTATATAGGTAATGACTTGGATCGAGGTGAACCAAACGATTCCCTTTTGAATCCAAGTAAACAAAACTGGGTATTGGAATACACAATTTCCAGATTTTAAATTAAATGCCCAAGGATAACCAAAAGGAATAAACGATAAATTAAATCCAAGTTTCTCCGCAGGAAAGTAACATTCCGAAGGAGAGCCCCCTTCCAAAGAATGAATTACCTGATAGTATTTTATTTCAGGGTCACTTGATATGAAAATCGAATTATGATTCCACTGGTAACGATAAAAAAAAGGCAAAAAAACTATGAGTAAATAAATACTAAAACGTTTGGAAAAACTCATTCCAATTTAATCTCTTTTTATAATGTGAGAAGTAACTGCTTGGAGAGCAAAAATAAGTAATGTTAAACTCAAAGTGGATGCAACTAAAAATTCCCTTTCCAAATTGATAAATTGGTATGAAAACTTTCGCCATTGCAAAAAAATCCAAACAACAGCAAATAAAATCACAATTAAACCAGAGATCAATACAAAGAACAACTTATCTTCCTCTAAAGACAGAATGGAAGAATACACCCGACTAATTTTAGACTGTTTCGTTGCAATGAGTAAACCTGTGCCCCACAAACTCAAACCCAAAATCGAAAAAAAGGAAAATATAATCATAGAATGAATGCCATATAAATTCATTCCAAACACATTAATTACCTTACCAAAACCCAAACCCAATAACAATTGGATCCAAAAAAATATAAGTAAAACTGAGCCCGTTCTTTCAAATAAATGTGGACCGTAAAATAAAATACGCAGGAGATGCCTCATTCCATCTCTCCAAGTCTTTAAATGCGGAATCCTACCGGCCTTATCCGGATATAAAGAAACTGGAACATGATACAAACTTGAATCATTCACAAGCGCTTTAATCAACAACTCAGAGGCAAATTCCATCCCCTTACTCTTTATATTCCACTTCAAATAACTTTCTTTCAAAAAGCAGCGAAAACCTGAATTTGAATCTCTAATCTTACTTTTTTTAGCATATAATAAATTAATAATCCAATTGATCACTGGGGTTCCAAGGTATCTGTGTAAAAAGGGCATCGCACCTTTATGGATTGTTCCATCCATTCTGGAACCAATCACCATTTCGCATTCACGATTAACCAATTCCCGTATAAGACGTGGTGATTCCAAAAAATCATAAGTATCGTCAGCATCAGCAAAAACAATGATTTCCCCTTTTGCACTACGAATTCCAAAGTCAAGGGCAGCTCCATAACCTTTTTCAATCGCATCTACGACTCTTACCCCATATTTCTTTGCAACGACTTTTGATAAATCTGTACTGCCATTATCAGATACTACAATTTCGACTTCAAAATCTTTCTTTAGGTCAGTTTTCACTTTTACCAATTTTTCCAAAACAAACGGTAAAGTTTTCTCTTCGTTCAAACATGGAATGACGAAACTAACAAATCTTTTCTTCATAAAAAATCCTTTGAGTATATGCCGAATGGATCGGTTGAAGCCAACAATGCCTGTATGGCCAATTTATAATGTCCTTTGTTTTGATCATCAAGCCGATCTATATAACTTAAAAGATTTGCGTAACACAATTCCTTTCTTGAGATATACTGGAAACATTGGTTTAATTGATTTGATTCATACTGAGAACGATATGACAATGCATGTTTTAAAAAAAAATATCTTTCACCAAAGAAACGAATCTCATAATCGCCAACATTCAGATTCACTTTATCATGAATAGATTGAGCTGCAGATTCAGAAGCAGGTCTAAATTCGTAAAATGTAGACAATTGAATATTTTTATGATACTTAAAAGATAATTGTTCAATATAACTAAATCTTAAGGAAAAGAGAAATAACGTAAGAAAAAATAAAACCACAAAAGATGACACAAATACACCTTTAAAATTTCGATCTTCACTTTTCTCTTCGATTCCCGAAGATGCTAAGTCCCCAAAAAGTAAACATAAAATAAAAAAATTGGCAATCTCCAAACTGCTAAAATCCAATGATTCATGAACCAACCAAATCAAAAGAACTAGATACACCATATGAGCCCTTTGATTGAATCGATGATAATTTCTCAAATATTGAACAGTGGCCAAAAGAAACCAAATAAAAAACATCAACAAACCCAAAGTTCCAGTTGAGCTAAGAATCTGAAAATATAAATTGTGTGCAAGTGGATAGGTATTAAAATGAATGATATAATCCTTTACCAAGGCAAAATCAGAAATTGGCAATTCACTTAAACTTACAAATGGAATGATACGTTCCGAATGAAACCCAAATCCAGTTAAAACTGCATTCTTCAATGTCGCGAGAATATGTAATTTCCAAATCGAAAATCGAATTCCCAAAGTCCCAAAGCTCATAATGGATTTTTCATTGTATCCAAGATAGAGAATGAAAATTCCCAGAAGGATGGCCAATATCGCATACAAAACTCTAGTTACCTTTGATTTTCTTTGGCTCCAAATATAATAGATTACGAAAATGCAAACGGAAAGGATAGAAATTCTTGAAACAGAGAGCAATAATAGCAATGCAGCAAAGAGTAAAACCATTAAATAAAAGGCATTCTTAATTTTATTTTTTCCTCTAAAAGACATTACGGTCAAAACGAGAATAAGAAATGCGTTTGAACCTATTAAACTGACTGGAATTAAATACAAATCTTCTTTGTAGCTATCCACCTTAAATTCAACGTCTAAAAACATTTTTGAAATCAAAATTAAAGCATTGAGAAAAAAAATAATTAGAACACTATCGATTAATCTATATTTTAAACTCCGATCCGAACTTTTCAAAAGTAAATATAAAATCGATACCTCAGCTAACAAAATCACTCGATTTAATGCAAAATCATCGGTCCAATCCCTAAAGAACCAAAAAATTAGAAAGCCAAAGAATACTATCCATTGGATAGTTAAGTTAATATTTTTAAACGAATGATTCCGAAAGCATAATCCTATTGCAATTCCTATTGGTATCACAGGAAAGGTAATAAAATTAGAAAAGACAAAACATGGAACGATCGCAAATATGCTACCAAATTTTCGGAAATCCATTTCGGAAACGTACATGTGTTGGTGGAGAATAAACACATTCCAAAATACCATCATCAATTTTATCGCTAATTTTTCTGGAAGCAATTGGATGGGATCATATTCGGCCAATTTAAAGAAAACATAATTGGATAAAAGGATAACAAACAGTAAATGGAAGTATGAATATAATGTATGTTTCTTCGATTTGAATGTTAAAAAGTAATAAATTAAAAAAAATAGGATGCCGAAGCCAATCGCATCATTGCGGAAAAATTTTTGATTTGTATCTCCAAAGAAAAGGGTGAGAAATCCTAAAAAGTAGATGATATCAAAAATCAGAATGAAATTTCGTTTCATCTTAAAGCCAATTGGCAGATTTAGGAATGTACTTCTCTGGCATGTTTTTATGGAAAAAATCTCGTTTGGAAACAATTACATTGAAATATAAGATATGCCGAAGTGCTGCAACTCCATCCTTCCATGTAATTTTTTTGCCTTCTAAATAATTTCTTGGATAATAGGAAATTGGGTATTCTTGCACTCGAATTTTTAATCTCGCCAACTTTGCCGTTATTTCAGGCTCAAAACCAAATCGTTTTGACTCCAAATTTATATTCTGAACTATTTCGGATCGGAATGCCTTATAACAAGTTTCCATATCTGTTAAATACAATCCGCTGAGGAAATTAGATAAGATGGTCAGTATCCGATTGATTAAATAATGGAAAGTCCTATGAACCTGGCGCCCATCTTTCTTAAATCTAGAGCCAAAAACAACATCAGCTTTCCCTTTTGCAATTGGCTCAATCAACATGTTGATTTCATCCATGTCATATTCGAAATCCGCATCTTGGACAATGATGATATCACCAGTAGCTTCCGAAATACCTCGGTGTAACGCGGCACCTTTTCCCTGATTTTTTTCTTGGGTTAAAATTTTCGCCTCAGATTTAAACCGAAAATTTTTTAATATTTCCAATGATTTGTCTCGGGAAGCATCATCTATAAAAACCAGTTCTTTTTTTGTGGAAAGTTGCAATGCATCCACTCTCTTTAAGAATTCTTCCAGATGGCCAGACTCGTTATAAATAGGGATGATGAGTGAAGTCTTTGTGGAACTAGAATTCGAGTTATTTTTTTTTGAGACCATATCTACCAACTTTATATCAATTTAAACTTGTCTAGTCAAGCCGTAAAAAGAGACGAGCTCGACATGAATGTATTACTTGTTTTTATACTTTCGAAGACCTAACAATCCGTGGATGATCGTAAGCAAAAAGGCATATATTGTAGGTAATTTCTCCCGATCTTTCAGCATTCTAAAGTGTGCGAGCATTACCTTTTTTTTGTTCGAGGTGGCAGCTCCCCTACGCACTCTATACCTTGCTAATATCTCTTCATTCCCAATCGCTTTTTTCCCATCTCTCAAAATGTCTAACCATAAGGCATAATCGTCCCTTAAACTTTTCAAAGATGGATCAAAATATTTTTTTCCAACACTCGGTACATGGTAAACGGCGGTCAACAATCCGACCCGATTATAATGCAATAAATTGCGATAGGTATACGTCTTTGATTGCACGAGAAATGGCTTACAGAACTCAAAACCGTTTTCATCTATAATTCTATAAGAAGCAAACGAAAATGGTGAGTTGTTTTTTTCCATATGAGAAATCATCTTTTCCAGAAAATCATTTTCCCATAAATCATCTGCGTCCAAAAAAGAAATGAACTCACCTTTTGCTAATTCAATCCCCTTATTTCGAGTGTCCGCTGAACCGGAATTCTTTTCCTTTTGAATGAACTGGATACGTGTATCCTCTTTGGCAATCTTTTTGGCCAATTTCGCAGTATCATCCTTTGAACAGTCATCCACTAATAACAATTCCCAATCTTGAAAGGATTGGTCTCTTAATGACTTGACCGACTCTTCTAAATAGGCTACCGCATTGTATGCAGGCATGATAACAGATACTTTAGGTTGGACCATAAATTTTTATACTCAACAATTTAATTGATCTAAAACAATTGAAACTCTCTCTTTCCAATGAATACTTTCGGTGGAAAAAGATTCTCTCGTTTTCTTTTTGCTTAACACACTATAGGAAGGTCTTTTGGCAGGTGTTGGGTAAGCTTCCGATGGAATTGGTAGTACTCTACAGTTTGGATTTACACGTGAAATAATTTCATATGCAAAATCATACCAACTCGCAACACCTTCATTAGAAAAATGGAAGATCCCCGATTGATCTGAAGCCAAAGCCTGAATTCCTAACTTGGCCAAATCTTTAGCCCAAGTGGGTGTTCCAATTTGATCATCGACAACAGAAACTTGCTCTTTTTCTTTCGCCAATCGAACCATTGTCTTCAGAAAATTTTTACCATATTTTGAATAAACCCAAGATGTTCGAATTACGATAGCATTTGGATCTCTTTCTAAGACTAAATCTTCACCAATCGACTTTGTTTTACCATAAACCGACAAAGGATTCTTTTCATCGTTTTCTTTGTACGGCGTTGGTTTCAAACCATCGAACACAAAATCCGTAGAGAAATGAAACAATTTGATCCCAAGGCGTCTTGTATATTCAGCCATTAAAGCTGGAGCTTCCGCATTGACCAAATGTGCTTTATCAGATTCAGTTTCTGCTAAATCTACGGCAGTATAGGCAACAGCATTTATCAAACCAATTGTTTCATTTGGAATCTTTTCCTGGAAGAATGTATCGATGTCTTTTTTTGATTCAAAATTGATCTTTTCCCGCCCAATGAATTCAAAATGGTAATTTTGATGTTCATTTCGAAGACTTTGAATTTCCTGTGCAACTTGGCCAGTGGAACCAAAAACAAGAATTGTTTGCATGATAACTCCGTATGGATTTAGAAAATAGTTTCATTTAATATTCGTAAGAGGTATTGACCATAACCATTTTTCTTTAACGGCAAGGCTAATTCCTCTAAATCTTTCCCAGTGATATAACCTTTACGAAATGCAATTTCCTCTGGACAAGCAATCTTTAGCCCTTGTCTTCTTTCCACTGTTTCGACAAAGCTACTTGCTTCCAATAAGGATTCATGAGTACCGGTATCTAACCAAGCATACCCTCTACCCATTAATTGTACATCTAAAGTACCATTCTCTAAGTAAATTTTATTTAAATCTGTAATTTCAAGTTCACCACGTTTTGAGGGCTTTACTGACTTAGCGTACTCCACGACATTTTTGTCATAAAAATATAATCCCGTTACTGCATAATTACTTTTAGGTGAAAGTGGTTTTTCTTCGATGGATATGGCTTTTTTATTTACATCAAATTCTACGACCCCATATCGTTCAGGATCATTCACATGGTAAGCAAACACAGTTGCCCCTGACTCTTTTTTCACCGCTGCACTTAACTGCTCTTCCATTCCATGCCCAAAAAAAATGTTATCACCAAGAATCAAAGAACAAGGCTCTCCACTATTTAAAAAAGAATCTCCAATTAGGAAAGCCTGTGCAAGTCCATCAGGTGACGGCTGCACCGCATATTCCAAACGGATACCCCATTGCTCCCCATTGCCCAACATTTCTTTAAATAGTGGAGTTGATTCAGGAGTAGAGATGATTAATATTTCTCTGATCCCAGCTAACATTAGAGTACTAAGAGGGTAATAAATCATCGGTTTGTCGTAAACTGGTAACAACTGTTTGCATACAACCTTTGTAACAGGGTACAACCTTGTCCCAGATCCACCTGCGAGAATAATTCCTTTCATGATTAATTGATTGCCTTATATTGCATTTCGTAATAAAGATTGTAGTCCCCAGAAAGAATTTCTTCCCACCAAGCACGATTTTCCAAAAACCAATTTACAGTTTCTTCAATTGCCACTTCAAATTTATATTTAGGTTTCCAACCAATTTCTGATTCTATTTTTTTAGGATCGATCGCATATCGAAAATCGTGGCCAGGTCGATCCTTGACAAATTGGATTAAATTCCGATGTGGTTTTCCTTCGGGATTTTTTTTGTCCATTAAATCACAAATTGTATGTACAATGTCCAAATTTGTTTTTTCATTTCGAGTACCAATATTATAAGTTTCACCAAATTTCCCCTTCTTCATTACCATATTTATAGCAAGGCAGTGATCTTTTACATATAACCAATCTCGAATGTTTCCACCATTTCCATATACTGGTAATGGCTTTCCTCTCAAACAATTCAATATCATCAAAGGGATCAATTTTTCTGGAAAATGAAAAGGACCATAATTATTTGAACAATTAGTAGTAATAACTGGTAATCCATAAGTGTGAAAATAAGATCGTACCAAATGATCAGAACTAGCTTTCGAGGCCGAATAAGGTGAATTCGGTGCATAAGGAGTCGATTCTGTAAATGCTCCGTCATGGTCTAATGTCCCAAACACTTCATCAGTGGATACATGCAGGAATACTTTTAATTTATTTTTTTCCTTTAATTTCCGAGCAAGTTCTAATAAATAAAAAGTCCCAAGAACATTTGTTTTAACAAACTCTTCTGGTCCCAAAATCGATCGATCCACATGTGACTCTGCAGCAAAGTGTACAATCTCACCAATTTCAAGTTCGTTTTCCAAACTCAAAACTTTTTCTTTTTCCGTGATATCTATTTTAAGAAATTGAAACCGTTTATCATCCTTCCACTTTTCTAAGTTTCTTAAGTTGCCTGCATAGGTTAGTTTATCAATTACTGTAACTTTTACATCTTCCTCTGATTCCAAAATTGTATGAACAAAATTAGATCCAATAAACCCCGCTCCGCCCGTAACTAAAATATTTCTGGTTTTTGACATTCTATTCAAACTTTTCCTAATGAAATTTCGGTAATCGTTAATATTGGTTCATTAAAAAGGGCTGACAAAATCATGAAACAATGGCAATGCCTTATCTTTTTCCGATAAGATACAATCTTCACCACTAACACCCCATTTGATCGCTAAGGTAGGATCATTGAATAAAACCCCACCTTCACTCTCTCTTGCATATTCATTGGTTACCTTATATAAAAACTCCGTGTCATTTTCTAAAGTAAGAAAGCCATGTAAAAATCCACTCGGAACCCAAAAAATTTCATGCCCTTTCTCTGTTAGAGTTACAGAAATGTGTTGGCCATAGGTTTTAGAATTTTTTCGAATATCTACGATGACATCAAGAACTGAACCTTTAATGACGCGTACTAACTTCCCTTGGTCAAAAGGCGGAGCCTGAAAATGTAATCCTCGGAGTACATTCTTTGCTGATTTTGAGTGATTATCCTGGAGAAAAAACTTGGGAATACCATACTGTTCGAAAAGTGATGCCTTAAAGGATTCAAAAAAGAATCCCCTGTCATCGCCATGCACCTTAGGAAATAATAATACAGGACCATCTATTGGGAAAGTTTGAACTTGCATAAATTGAAATATGACCGATTTCTTGATATATTTTTATAAATATCTCTTTCGTATAGAAAAATTCGATATCAAAAGCTCATAAAAATATCACTTATGAATTTTTCTTCAAAATTGAAAGTCTTTCGGAAGAAAATGCTATGTTGTCTTATAGCTTGGCAAATCATTGAAATTGGTAGAGTTGAATCCTATGGAATCCAAAGCAAAAGTTACAGTCTGTATCGCTACATATAATGGAGAAAAATTTCTAAAAGACCAACTCGATTCGATTTTAAACCAACTTACTTTCGATGATGAAGTGATCATCTCAGATGACTCTTCTACCGACAACACAATCCAGATACTAAGATATTTTGCAAAAAAAGATAACAGGATAAAATTATTTTTAGGACAAGGTTTTAGGGACCCTATTCTCAATTTCCAAAATGCGTTAATCCATGCAACCGGAGATTACATTTACCTTTCCGATCAAGATGATGTTTGGTTAGATGGTAAAATTGAAAAAATAAATTCCTGCTTAAAACAACATGACTTAGTGATCCATGACTCGATTGTCACTGATGAATCATTAAATCAAATGTATCCTTCTTTTTTTGAATATTTTGGCTCAAAGAAGGGAATCTTAAAAAATATAATTAAAAGTTCTTATTATGGATCTTGCATGGCGTTTCGCAAACAACTTCTAACAGAAGCACTCCCATTCCCAAAAACAAAAGAAATCGGCCATGATTTATGGCTAGGTTTGGTTGCAGAACTAACTGGAAGTGTTTTATTTCTGAAAGAACCTTACCTGCTTTATCGAAGGCATTTGGATACATTCACGATGAGAGGAATGGGAGGAAAAAAAAGAACCATTTTACAAATGGCGCGCGGCAGGATAATCATGTGTTTTGAGATTGTTAAATTTCTGTTCAAAAAACTTTTGAAGAAACCAAGCAAACAGTACTAAAAATATAAAGCACTTAAGCAGATAAAATCGGATTCAATTGATCTTCGTACAAGGCTAAAGCGGCAGCAATTGTTTCATGCATATCAAAGTATTTATAGTCACCCAATCTTCCGCTGATAAAAACATTCTTTAGTCTACTCGCCTCTTCTCGGTATTTTTTTACTAAACTAGAATTTTTTTCATCATTAATTGGGTAATATGGATTTGATCCATCGTCCAGAGAGGAATATTCTTTTATTGTTAAGGTTGTTTTACCGTATTCTCGTTCTGGATGCAAATGCCTCGGTTCGTGAATTCGCGTATAAGGAACTGTTGGTTCTGCATAATTCATAACAGATGTTCCTTGGAAGTCTTCGTAAGGATGAATTTCAGATTCAAATCGCAATGTCCGATATTCCAATTTACCAAACTTATATTCAAAATACTGATCAATCGGCCCGCTATATACCAATGGAATCGAGTTTGGTATATTCTTTTGAATATCAAAAAAATTTGTATTTAACAATGTCGTAATCAATGGATTAGATAACATTTTCTCAAAAATTTTACCATATCCTTCCCTCGGAATGCCTTGCCACTTACTAAAATAATAACTTTCATTATAGTTTTTGCGAATTGGTAAACGATTTAAAATAAACTCAGGTAACTCCTTTGGATCTTTATTCCATTGTTTCATTGTATACCCACGAATAAAGGCCTCATACAATGGTCTACCTATCAATGAAATCGCCTTTTCTTCAAAATTTCTAGGAGGATGATCTATCTTGTCCTTTGCTTTTTCCTTTGCTAAAAACTCATCTACTTCGTAAGGTTTTAAATTGACATTGTAAAACTGATTGATCGTTTCCAAATTAATGGGCATCTGGAACACTTTGTCCTTATAAGTAGTGAGCACCTGGTGAAAATAATTATTAAATTCAGTAAACTTCTGTATATAATTCCAAACCTTTTCATTTGAAGTATGAAAGATATGAG
>NZ_RQGH01000004.1 GCF_004769635.1 Leptospira jelokensis | reverse complement strand
TAAGGTTTGTGCCTGAACTGAAGGAATTACTAACTTTGGGAGGTTCTAAAACTGTTGGCTTTGGTGATTTCCTCTATTCTCCAACAAAATCCATTTGTAGACTAACAGATTTCGTTTATCAACCCCTCACAATCCAGGAACGAGGCAGGTTTAGAGATAAGAAACTCATCAACCAGTATAACGAAGCTGATATTCTAAAATACAATAAATCATATCGATCAGCAATATTGCACAATGACTACTATTGGATGAATTTCTACCAAAAGGAAAGGATGCGAAATGAAATAGAATACAATCAAAGAGCGTTTAGTCTCTACACTCACATTTCACCTCAGAAATGGTATGATGCGGATTCTATTTCCCATGAATTAAGAATGAACAAAAGAGAGATTACCTTCATTCTGCGAAAATGGATGGAGTATGGAATTGCTGATATAATTGAAAGAAACGAAAGATACCGAAAAGTCGTTAAATTCAAAATCAAGAAGGTGAAACTCTATTATCTTATTTATTCAAATTTTTCGGAGGTAAAAGACGATGGAAAAGTTTAAATTACGAGCGGGGCATATTAGAAAGCTACTGAATGACCAAAATTTTCGATGTTTTATATCAGGTTTAGAGTTAACATACGAAAACGTAGAAATTGAGCATATAATTCCATTATCGAAAGGAGGTAAACACGAACTTACGAACTTATGCTTAATTGATAAGTCTCTCAAGGAATTGAAACGATTCAAAACCAAAGAGGAAATAATAAAACTTTGCAAAATAATTCTAGAGAATGAATTACAATTATCAAATCATTAAATCAATCATCGTAAATATGGAAAACGGGGTATTAACCCATGAACTGGAAAAAGTCTATAATAATCCAATTTCTTGGAACAAAGCTGTCTACAGATTATGTAGGAAGAATTTTGAAAAAATAGAAAGGAAAAGAATGACCTATGACAAATTCAAAATCAAAAATAATATTTACTTCAAAGAATCTGAGAAAGGAAAATGGAATCGAAAGATAAATACATTGGCATCCGCCAATTTAGATATAGTGAATGAAACGAAGGAAGAAAGAATTCAATTGATGATCCTAAAGCTGGAGCGAATCAGAATGGATGTAACAAGAGAGATTCCGAAACAGTTACCCCTTTCGAGACTTATTGAAAATTTTAATCGAAGTAGAACTGTAGTTAACCGAGATAAGTGGGATATTCCTATCATTTACTTGGTCAAAAAAATCAATTGGAGAAACTAAAAAAACCACCCAACTTCCTATAAAGAGCGGTATGTCTCCTTATGTCTCTCCGATATTAGTTGACAGCTCCAATTTGTAAGATATACTCTAGGTTTTTATGATATGAATTTTGAGGAATTTAAAAAAGAAGCTTTCAGCAATTTTATCGGAAAGGGAACTATGAAAATCATTCTTTCTAGCAAATCTCAAGTTAATGGTAAATTTATTATCAATGATTTTGAATTAATAGAACAGTTTCTGGATAAGAATAGATTTATAATTGAAAAATGTGATCGTATAGATATTGGTTATGCGAAAAACGAGGAAGAATTATCTCATATTAAAAATTATAACAATTACTTTATAATGGATAATGGAAATACATTTACTAAAATTAAATAGAGAGTCCCACCTATTCAATCTAATTGAGGATGGTAAACTAAAATCATATTGTGGTTTAGATTCAATGCCAGACTACTCTAGAAAAAACCTTAAAAACATATTCTATAACCAATTAGAATTAAAACATTACTTAGAGACCATAACAGATAATTATTGTGACATCTGCAAAGCCCACCTAACCCGTGAAACGAGTAATAAAAAATTTTTAAAACCGAATTAATTATTCTCCCCATAGAAGAAATCGTAGTGGTGACGGAATCATCACAATACAAATGCAAAAATTTATTGATTCACTAAAAAGTCAGATTCAATATGACGTAAAGCTCGGAGGTTGATTATGTCACTATTGAGCTTGGAGACAAATTTAAATACGAACGAAATTAGGTAGAATTACCTAGGGCTTACCCCTAGTAATAATACTTAAATTATAGTTCTGAAAGGAACATCTATCGGAAAAGAAAAACTGCATGTTTATTAAAACATTATATAAAATAGCTTCGGTAAGTGCTAAGAACTTCGCCAACCCCCATGTGTATGGACGTTTGAGAGAATATGCAATGAGAATACTTTGGTTCTTGTATATGCGAATTAGAGAATTCGTAATAGAACAAGTTCTAGAATATATCTTCCAGAACCTATTCAATTAGCGTATGAGATTTGTAGGTGGGTGCTTTCTTCTTGTCGGTTGACAGCATCTGCCTACTACGATAAACATTAATGTCTTTAGTTAATTTATGTCAATCATTTTTAAAGTAAAGTAATTTACTCTGTTTCTGAATCCATCTGTCTAAATTTTGGATCAGTTTTTGACGGTAGATAATGAGTTACAGGTAAAGAATTATTTCCTCGTTTTAAAGACTCTGTTATTGGTTTAAAGTATTTTGTCCCGCTAGCCTGTTAATATTATTTATTATATTAAATAATTTTAACAGGAGCTTACATGCTAGAAATAATTGATCACCCCTATTTCCTGCAAATCAATGGGAATTCCTATGAACCCATCACAATCATCCCTAAAGTCGGAGTGATTTGGCATGAGAACAGACGTCATGAAATACAAGACCGAAAAAACATTCACTATTTTGACTATATATTTGCAAATAACGACGAAGGTCGAGGTTGGACAGTTCGATTCCCAAAAATTTTCGACAAGGATGGAAAGAGGCTTCATCTAAACCGTGAGAAACTAGCTCATCTACTAGATACCATGCGGGTGAGTTATTTCCGACCATACGAAAATTTATCTTTTTTGTCTAACGAACTACCTTTTCTATTGGATCTTGTTGATTATGAGAAATTACCGCTAGATTTTTCGATAACATTGGGTCTTTATTCCGAGTAAATTACGGTAATAGCATATATTTCAAACTTAGAAGCAACAAGGAGGTTTTCTATGAATATTTTTAAAATACTAGCAAGTGGTGATGGAAATATAAATGAAGCAAATGTTTCAGCATTTCTCGGATACCTACTTGATCCATATGCTGACCATGGACTTGGTGATGTGTTACTTTCTAGAATTCTCCAGGAATTTAGTTCCTTAGAATCGGATGTCTCTTTCCCTGAAGGTCTTCTAAACAATGATGAAGTAGTTGATCTAACTCCTGGTTCCTCTTTTGAAGTCGAGATTTTATTAGAACAAGCCTTCAAAGGTGAATCTAACTCAAAGAAAGAGATTGTTGATATCGTAGTTTTGATTTTCCAAAAGGAAAAAATGCAAATAGAATCAATGGCAAAACAAATGCTTTCTGGCAATCAGACAAGAGAATTAAAACAGATCATCTTGATAGAAAACAAAATCAAAACTGGATCTGCTAAAGATGAACAATTAAAAAATCAGTATAACAATACTATAGAAACTATTAACTCCCACGACAAATTGAATCTCTCCATTGAGCAAATTAAAAAATTAGTTTCTTACATTTATATTTCTCCTGATTCTTCTGTTACAAAAAATATCTTCCAAACATTCCATAAAGAAGAGAAAGACTGTCCAAAATTGCCTCTTTTCTGGAAGGAAGATTCGAGTGAAAGCAAATCTCAAAGCAACACTATTCTTCAAATATTAAAAGATATAGTTAGAGATTCTCAACTTGGTGATATTGAGCCCGTTCACCAAGAGACGGTCTATCTACTCAGATCATTCATAAATTTCATCGAAAGTGGCTTCAGAACGAGATTAGAAGAAAAAGTATCAGGCAAAAAGATTCCAAACGTTTATAAAGATTTTGACTTCTTTTGTGATAAAGAAAAGTATCTGCTAACAGAAGAATCTTTTGATTTAACAAAAGAATTTCTGAATTTCGTGCAGAAAAATTTTAATAATATTCAGATAAAACATTCACCTAGTCATCCTGTTTCCATTTCTTTCGGGAATCAACCAGATGATAAAAAATTCTTTTCTATAAGTCGTTCTGGAAAACGGGTTTTTGCCCAAGCACTTCTTACTCGTTTCCCTCAGACCGAATCGAGTTTAATTCAATTGAATGAATTTCTTCAAGAGAATCAGATACCGTATCAATTCAAAAATAACAAATTCGATCTTTGGCATTCGAAGAATGAACCTATTTCAATTGAAAAACTAGTTAACTTTTTTGAGTATTACTGGAAATTCTTAAAATTAAATCAATGACCTAGTTCATATAATGTAAAAGATGCAATACAATATGGAAGAATACCCAAAAGAATATTTTATTCGACATACAGAAGTTCTCAAACTGAATTCTGATGATATAAAAAGAATCGCAGATGAAAAAAAATTTGGTGTTCATTTTGAATCGAAATTTGATTCACCAGAAGAACTTCTAGACGAATCTAAATACGGAACATCGCAGGCAAAAACTTCGATTCGTTATTTAAAGGAAATCTCCGTTCACGGAGGTTATGTTTGGGCTGAATATAGTAAACTAAAGAAAACTATAATCGGTTATGTAGAACCAGGAACAAAAATCGAAATTGAAGAATTCATTCCAAATATACCTTTGGATATAAAGATTTTCCCGAAAGGTAAACTCTTTCTTAAAACTCTGAGATTCTCCATAGTACAAGAGATAAAACCAAACGAGCTTTTAATGCTAAAAGTACGCAGACCAAGACAAGGAACTTTTGTACGTTGGAGATCTTGTCAGGGAAAGCTGACCAAAGTAGTTAAGAATGGAATTTCGAATGAAATCAAAGAATGGACTGATCTCACCTCCGACCTTCAAGAAGTCGTAAGTTTTGAATACCTTAGGGAAGTGGGCATTAATGGTTGGAAACTTCAGCATTTACTCATGCCAATAGGAAGAACCATGAAGGATATTGATATCTATGCAATGAATACGAAGAATGAAGCAGTATTCATTCAAGTGACCCACTTAGGAGACAATAAAAACAAATTGAAAAATTTGGAATCATATGAATCTAATCTCATTTACATTACTTCAGACGACAAACTTGGGAAAACTATACCTAATGTCACTATCATCAATACAAACAAAATTTTTGAATGGCTAAAAACAAAGACGGAATATCTGAAACGATTATCTATATGAATTTAATTTAGCTTCATTCTCCTTTCTCTACCTTACTTGATCATCCTTTCCTTTAATCTTTGAGTATTTCAAAATCAAGATTAAGTAACATTTTTCGATACAAATTTTAGAACTTATTTCTCACAAAATCGATATAAAGAATATTTTTTTAGTTGACAAAAAGTCTGAGATCGTGATATTATCCCTGCCCCCTTTTCAAACTGAAGAAAAGTTCGAGGCAAGGAGACCACTATATGTTTGTAAGACGATTAAAGTGCACTAAGGAAAATTGATAGCTATGGAATTCAAAACAAAATGAAATCCCAAGATATCAAATTTCTGTTGGATCAATTCATCGAATTTAGGGAGGCTAAATTTATTTTCCTCTATTAACCAGGTGAATTCTTCACCAGAAGTATAAAATATCAAAATCAAAAAAGTAGATATTCATGCATGGGCGAAGCCATGCCTAAATACTATTTTAAAAAATGAAACGGCTATTGCCTAAAATTAAACGAATAGAAGGTTTTAAAAACTATGATAACAGTCTTAAAGAAAATCAACACTGGAACTTACAATGAATTTGGAGATTTTGTCAATAGACATCGAAGCAAATTCAACATCTCAAAAGACCCTAACAAACGATATCTCTTCATTGTCCACAATGAAGACGGAGAAAGTAGAAAAATTGGCGATGAATATGCAGGCAAGTTACCTCTCATTCTTGGACAAATTCAAGGTGAGAGCTATTTTGGAATGAAAAAGCCTCGGCTCAGAGATTCGAATGCTCACATTCTCGATCCAAATCAATTCGAAAGCTATATTTCGAAAAGCATAAATGGATACTTTGGTAGAATGTTCAGCCCAGAAAGAATTCATCCAGTAATAGTTTTCAAAGCAGGTGATAACGGCGGTATTCGGTGGGATAGACTTCATCTACTTGACGGGGAAATATTGGGGCTTTTTTCCGAGAAGCAATACTTCCGAGTGATCTCTAAAAGAAATTTCAAAAGCCGAAGCTGGTCTTTTTCATTCTTAGAACTTGAAAGAAGATAAGTAAGTGTTTTGTCGGAGAGGAAGGCAAATTGAAACTCTCTATTAGCCTTCCTCTCCTATCACGTATAACAATATAAAAGGAATTTAAAAGGAGACCACTATTGAAGAAAGACCTAACCGAATCTCAAAGAACTATCTATATCAAAATCAAGGAACTATTAGATAAATATCCGAAACCAGAGTTCTCAAAACGAATGATATACATTGAGGAGCCTGAGTTCCTGGAACTATACAATCTAATGCAAGAGATTGGCGACGGAAACGACCTGATCCCTAAGACTAAACTTTTCGTAAAAAAACTTTTGGATGAATGGCAAAGACTCTTTGAAAGTCTGAAATTTGCGAATAAAGATAGGATTGCAGAAGAGCTAAATCCTTTAAGAAAGAATGACGGATTTAGTTTTAGCTCAATGGTATATTTTTATGAACTGGGTTGCACTTCTTTCAGAAATAAACTTCAAGAATACTCCGATTTCATTGAAAAGAAATACGATTTAGGAAGGGAACCTGCTGAACAGTAAGGTCGGGAAGCTTCGATTTCTTGTCGGAAAAGTATTAAATAAAAGAGAGGATAATTCTATAGAAACAATAAATGATAAAACAAAATTAGAAAGCATTGAATCATCTTTCAAAAAAGAACTTTTACTTTGTGAAACGAAAGAAGAATTCAGATCAAAACTATACGAGATAGATCTTAATCGTAGATCAGGTATATACACTGCTGAACTGAAATTCTGGAATGACAGCCTAGAATTTATTCAAATCAAATTATTTAAAATTTATTTAAAAAAGTTTCCACTATCCCAAAGAGAAGAATTTACCCACTACGTGTTCAATGCGTTAAAACAATTTTTTTCAAACAGACTCTTCGAGTCTTATCTCTATCGTTATATCCTGAATAATGGGAAGGTCGGAATTAATAACTTGAGCATAGATGCTTTAGCATACTTGAGGCGAATTGCGAAAAAGAAAAATCCGATTAATTACCGAGTGTTTCTTTTTTATTTTAAGGATCAATATCCACTTTCAGATCTCGTAGTTTCAAATTTAGATTTATACATCCGTATTCTAAAAAAGAATCTTCCAAAATTCAAAACAAATTACAGAAAACCACTTATTGAACAATATATCATTGAGGTTAAAGATGAAGATTATTGGGCACCTAAACTTGAATCTTATGAACAAAACAAGTTTTATTATTACTTATTCCTTAGAGTAAAAATCAAAGAATGCTTAAGGGAATCAGAAAACCAACTTCGTGAGAAATTAGGATACAAGCGAATTGGTGAAGGGAATGTTCAGGAACATACTCTTTATAAGGAACTCACAAAGGTAATCGAACCTAAAAGAATTAAACGATGGTATCGACCCGAATGGCTCGGTGGACTTGAACTCGATTTCTATTTTGAGCAAGATGGAAAAAAATATGCTATAGAATACCAAGGGCAACAGCACGTGCGTCCGATTGATTACTTTGGAGGAAGAAGAGGATTTAAAAGGCAAATCTCTAGGGATCGAAAAAAGCTGAAGCTCTGCTACTCAAATAACGTAAAGATATTTTACTGCTATTATGACGATTCTATATCGCAATTCATTCAATCCAAATTAATAAATTCTTTAAGATAATCGAAGAAAGTAGATTTCTCCTCATGAACAAAGAACAATCTTCAAAAGAAAGAAAACCTGGTTAAACATGTTTTTCGATTACGTGATAAATCAAAAAACATCTTGAGCATGAACCATTTTTTCGGACAATTCAAATCTTAATTTTCTATATAAGTCATCTCGATATATAAATGAAATTTTTGAATCTAAATTTCCTAAATAAACCAGGTGCAATAAGTCAGAGTAATCGTTTCGTCCTATAAAATTTTGTTGGCTATATTTTACTGCAAAGTAGTCAGAAAACCCATGCAAGAAACAGTCGATTTTGCCGTTGTAAGAATTTAGCGTTTCCTCAATCGTCTCCAACGACTTATTTGTTTTTGTCAATCTTCCCAATATATAAAAAAGAAGCGATTTTCGTATTCTTCTTAGAAATATTCGAAAAAATTCTTCTGACAATAACTCCTTTTTAAATAGAGTGCTTTTATAACTCATTCCATATTCTCTTTGAAATGCTTTTCTAATATCCAATAGTTCATTCTTTTGTATTGAATCGCTTGGTGGATAGAATAGCCGATCATAGAGAAGCATAGATTGATAATCAACTTTCGATATTCCCTCAAGAAAGCTTTGATATGAATTCGAAATAGTTACTTTTTTAAAAAATGAGCCAATCAGTTTCTTCTTTGAAAATCGATATTTTAGATTATAACTCTTTGCTATAATATCTTCTGGTAATCTATAATCTAATTTTATATAGGATTGATCAATTTTCCGAAAGATTGGTGCTAACGTGGTAAAAGTTTTTTCACTCAATTGACTAAGCAATTCTACAATATTGTAAGCCGAAACATGAATTGAAGTTGATTTGCTTAACTCCATTAATCTATTTATGTCAGCTCTTACGACACTAGTATCCAAGTAGAACTTTCCTTTCATCAGTAATTCCATTTCCTGCTCAGAATTCTTATATCAAATTGTATTTGGAATCTATAATAATAAAATAATCGGAAATTCTCAGTTTATCCTTCTTTTTGTCCCACCCTGCTGATTTAATCAATTTTGATCGTTTTTACTTGAATTCAACAAGCTGACAGATGAAATGTGGGAAAATCGACTATTTTTATTCTTTTTAGGACTCTAAATGGCAAAGCCAAAGAAAGCATCAACTACAGCAAATATCGGTTTTGAAGAAAAGCTCTTCACCATGGCGGACAAACTCCGAAATAACATGGACGCTGGCGAATACAAACATGTCGTTTTGGGTTTAATTTTCCTCAAATACATTTCTGACAGTTTCATGTCCCTCCATGCTGAATTAAAAGCTGATGTTAAGAATGGCTCAGACCCAGAAGATCGAGACGAGTATACCTCTAAGAATGTATTCTGGGTGTCTGAAAAGGCTCGTTGGGACTACATCCAGAAGAAAGCCAAAGAACCTATGATTGGAAAAATCATAGATGATGCGATGGACATCATAGAAAAAGAAAATCCCAAGTTAAAGGGTGTTCTCAATAAAAACTATGCACGTCCAGATCTCGACAAAACCAAGTTGGGGGAACTCGTAGACCTTGTTGGAACGATCGGACTAGGAGATAAAGAAAATCGCTCCAAGGATGTGCTCGGTAGAGTTTACGAGTATTTTCTAACAAAATTTGCTTCTGCCGAGGGGAAACTCGGTGGTCAATTCTACACACCTGCCAGTGTAGTGCGACTCATAGTAGAAATGTTAGCACCTACTAAGAATCAGTCGGTATATGACCCTGCTTGTGGTTCGGGTGGGTTCTTTGTTCAGTCAGAGAAATTCTTAGAACACCATGCAGGAAGGATCGGTGACATTGCTGTCTATGGTCAGGAGTCAAACCCTACTACTTGGCGACTCTGTATGATGAACCTCGCCATTAGAGGAATTGAAGCCAATCTTGGAAAGGAACCCGCAGACTCCTTCTTAAAAGACCAGCACCCTCATGATAAGTTTGATCTTGTGATGGCGAATCCTCCTTTCAATATGAAGGAATGGGGTCAGCCTTCTTTACAAAATGACAAACGATGGATGTATGGAACTCCCCCTGCCAACAATGCAAACTACGCTTGGGTGCAACACTTCATCCACCACTTAAAGCCTAACGGAATGGCAGGGTTTGTTTTGGCAAATGGTTCTATGTCATCTAATTCCTCTGGTGAAGGAGAAATACGAAAACAAATCGTCGATGCTGACTTGGTTGACTGCATGGTGGCTTTACCAGGACAGCTTTTTTATTCTACCCAAATCCCTGTTTGTTTGTGGTTTTTAACAAGAAGTAAAGAAAATTCAAGGTTCCGCAGTCGAAAAGGGCAAACTTTATTTATTGATGCTCGAAAGATGGGAACTTTAGTAGATCGTGTCCATAGAGAGTTAACAGAAGAGGATCTCCTGAAAATTTCAGAAACTTATCATTCTTGGAGAGGAGATAAGGACTGCAAAAAGAAATATGACGATGTTAAGGGATTTTGCAAGTCAGTTGAGTTAGCAGAGATCGTTGAACATGGCTATGTATTAACTCCAGGTCGCTTTGTCGGTGCGGAAGATATCGAAGACGATGGGATCGACTTTGAGGAAAAGATGAAAGGTCTTACAGCTAAACTTAAAGAGCAAGTATCGAATTCAGATAATCTAACGAAAGAAATATTCAAGAATTTAAAATCCTTAGGATACCTCGAATGAAAAGAATTCAGCTTAATTTATTTGAGGGGAAACTCTATGATTAATAAATGGGTCGATGATTTGTTAGAAAATTGTGTCAGCATAATTGATTACAGAGGAAAAACACCTAACAAAAAATCATATGGAATACCATTAATTACTGCAAAAATAGTAAAAGATGGAAGATTAGATGAACCGACAGAATTCATAGACCCTACCGAATATGATGACTGGATGCGAAGAGGGATTCCTGAACCAGGCGATGTTATTTTAACTTCGGAAGCACCATTGGGAGAAGTAGCAGAGATTCCCAATGGAAAGTTTGCACTTGCTCAACGGGTTTTCACTATCCGACCTAATCCGAATAAAATGACAAAAAGATTTTTAAAGTATTTTTTCATTACTGAAAACTTCCAAAATCAATTGATATCTAGATCATCAGGCACTACTGTAACTGGAATTAAACAGAGTGAACTAAGAAAACTCATTGTTACTTACCCACCCCTCCCCACGCAAAAAGCCATAGCCCATATCCTAGGAACTCTAGACGACAAAATAGAACTCCTTCGCCAAATGAATGAAACCCTAGAAGCGATGGCACGAGCCTTATTCAAATCATGGTTTGTGGACTTTGACCCTGTGCGAAAGAAAGCAGAAGGATTGCCTACAAGTTTGCCAAAAGAAATCGAAGACTTGTTTCCTAGTGAGTTTGAGGATTCGGAGTTAGGCGAGATTCCGAAAGGATGGAAGGTGGGGAAACTGGGGGATGTTGGACAAATAATTTGTGGAAAAACACCACCAAAATCTGAAAAAGAGAACTATTCGGGCAATCGACTATTTATAAAAATTCCAGACATGCACGGAAAAGTATTTATAACTGAAACAACTGATAGACTGTCAGAAAAAGGTTATTCGAGTCAAAGTAACAAAACTCTACCAAGAAATTCAATTTGTGTTAGCTGTATAGCGACGGTAGGTTTAGTTTCAATTACTTCCGAGCCAAGCCAAACTAATCAACAAATAAATAGTATTATTCCAATAGAGGATGATTTAAAATTTTTTATCTATTTCTATATGAAAACCTGTAAAGAAATGCTTATTGCATTAGCAAGTGCAGGCTCCGCTACATTGAATTTAAATACAGGTGAGTTTGGGAAAATAAAAATCCTACTTCCAAATAAGAAAATTACGGCTAATTTTGATTCTCTAATAAATGAAACTTTTGAAAAGATTTTAAGCAATAAAAAGGAAATTAGCAATCTATCTCTAATCCGTGACTCTCTTCTTCCCAAACTTATCTCTGGAGAACTCGAACTATCAGATCAGGCAATCACTAAAATATTGGAACCTGCCAAATGACAGCAAATCTTACGGAAGCAGATGTAGAACAAATCGCAATTGATCTTTTCAAAGAACTTGGTTATGACCATTTTCATGGAAAAGACATCCTTCCAGAAGAACCATCTGCCCAGAGGGAAAGTATAAATGAGTCATTCCTTCCATTTATCCTCAAAGATTGCCTTACCAAGTTGAATCCCAAGGTTCCTTCTGATGGAATTGAAGAAGCATATAGAAAGGTAACTCGAATTTCTTTTCCAACCTTGTTAGCTTGCAACCATGAGTTCCACAAACTACTCACAGAAGGAATTGACGTAACTTATAAGGGCAAAGAACGAGTTATTACCGAGAAAGTAAAACTCATTGATTTTGAAAATCCAAACAACAACCAGTTTTATGTTATCAGTCAGTTTACAATTATCGAAGGTCAAAATAACCGAAGACCAGATTTACTCATCTTTGTAAATGGTCTTCCACTTGGAGTCATTGAACTCAAAAATCCATCTGACCACACTACAACGATTTGGTCAGCATATAGCCAGTTGCAGACCTATAAAGAGCAAATCCCTGGTCTCTTTACCTTCAATGAAGTTCTCATTATAAGTGATGGATTAGAGGCTAGAATTGGTTCGATTTCGGCAGACAAAGAAAGATTTGCCGTTTGGAGAACGATCGAAGGAGAAAAACTAGCATCGAATTCTATGACTCAATTGGAAGTAATGATCAAAGGTGTTTTCGAAAAGAAACGCTTCCTGGATCTTATCCGATTCTTTACGGTCTTCGAGAAAGAAGACAATGGTTCCTACATAAAGAAAATTGCAGGCTACCACCAATACCATGCAGTGAACACTGCAATTAAACAAACGATAGAAGCAAGTAAGCCAAAGGGAGATCGTAGAATCGGTGTTGTATGGCATACGCAAGGATCAGGAAAATCCTTAACCATGACCTTTTTTGCGGGACGGGCAATCCTAGAACCAGAGATGCAAAATCCAACAATTGTAATCATTACGGATAGACAAGACCTAGATAATCAACTGTTTGGAACCTTCTCAAATTGCAAGGAACTACTTCGCCAAACACCCATTCAAGCAAACGACAGAAATCATCTTAAAGAGCTCTTATCCGTAGCATCTGGTGGAGTGGTCTTTACAACGGTGCAAAAGTTTTTTCCAGAGGAAAAGTATGATACCTACCCTCTCCTTTCCGAAAGAAGAAACATTATTGTCATGGCTGATGAAGCTCATCGTAGCCAATATGATTTCATAGATGGATTTGCTCGGCATATGCGTGACGGACTCCCTCATGCTTCCTTTATTGGATTTACGGGAACTCCGATCGAACTGAGTGATAAAAATACAAGAGCTGTCTTTGGAGAGTACATAAGTATTTATGACATCCAAAGAGCTGTATTAGATAAAGCGACAGTTCCTATCTTTTACGAAAGCCGACTTGCTAAGCTAGAATTAAAAGAATCTGAAAAACCAAATATTGATCCTACATTTGAATCCATCACGGAAGATGAAGAAGAAAGAGACAAACAGAAACTCAAATCAAAATGGGGAGCGATTGAGGCGTTAGTTGGTGCTAAGAATCGACTGAAACTCATTGCAAACGATTTTTCAAAACATTGGCAGTTGCGATTAAATGTCATGGAAGGGAAAGCGATGATCGTCACCATGTCGAGGCGAATTGCAATAGATCTTTATAATGAAATCATTAAACTCCACCCTGAATGGGAAAGTGATGATGACAACAAAGGTGTGATCAAAGTCATTATGACAGGTTCAGCGACAGACCCTCCCGAATGGCAGAAGCATATCCGCAATGGGAAACGAAGAAAGGATTTAGCAGAAATTTTTAAAAACCCAAAATCATCATTCAAAATAGTGATCGTTCGTGATATGTGGCTCACAGGATTCGATGCACCTAGTTTAAATACAATCTACATCGATAAACCAATGAACGGACACGGACTCATGCAAGCAATTGCCAGAGTAAACCGAGTCTTCAAGGATAAAGCTGGTGGACTTGTTGTCGACTATATTGGAATTGCAGATAGTCTAAAATCTGCTCTTGCCCTCTACACTCAGTCAGGCGGGAAAGGATCTACAGCCATAGATCAAGCAGAAGCAGTTGCCGTTATGTTGGAAAAATACGAAATCGTGAAAGGTTTATTTCATGGATTTGATTATAGCATTTGGCTCACAGGATCACCAAAAGACCGATTGAACCTCCTCCCATTGGCGTTAGAACATATCCTTTCTCAGGAAGATGGAAAATCTAAATTGCAGAAAATGGTGACAGAACTTACTCAAGCCTTCGCATTGTCAGTACCGCACGATAAAACAAATGAAATCAGAGATGAAGTTGCCTTCTTTCAAACGGTAAGATCCGCATTAACTAAAAAGTCAGGTGAAGAGAAAAAAAAGTCACCTGAAGACATAGACTATGCGATTAGGCAATTGATTGCAGGTGCAGTATCCTCGAATGAAGTCATAGATATCTTTTCTGCGGTTGGACTCAACAAACCTGATATTTCCATTCTGACTGATGAGTTTCTGGCAGAAGTCCAAGATATGCCTCAAAAAAACCTAGCGGTGGAACTACTCCAAAAGCTTTTAAAAGAAGAAGTAAATAAAATGAGTGGCAAACGAAATATTGTTAAGACCCGCACATTTTTAGAGATGCTAGAGACATCACTCAAAAAATACCAAAACAGAGCTATTGAAACTGCACAAGTAATAGAACACCTAATCGAACTCGCAAAGAAAATGAGAGAAGAATCTAAAAGGGGCGCAGACCTAGGACTATCCGATGACGAGGTCGCTTTCTATGATGCTCTATTAGAAAATGAATCTGCTGTCCGAGAGATGAAAAATGATGATATCAAAATCATCGCTAAAGAGCTAGTTAAGACTCTCAAAAGTAACCTTAAGATCAATTGGTCAGAGAGAGAACAAGTCAAAGCATTGATTCGTGTGAACATAAAGAAAATTCTAAAGAAATATGGATACCCACCTGACATGCAAGCGAAAGCAACTGCCCTAGTTTTGGAGCAAGCGGAAGAACTATATGGGGATTGGGTAGCGGAAGCAGTAGCGTAAAGTATGAAAGGAAACGATGATTTGGAAAATCTATTACTTGAAAGTATGAAAAACATCCAAAAATTCAATCCTAAATTCACTCGTCATGAACGATTGCTTCCTTATTTAAAAATCATAGATAAGTTCAAAGGACTTGATTATGTTAATTTGGTTATCAGAGATCCTAAAATAACAGAATTATTTGAGAAAAACCATTTCATAATACCTTCCCTTTATCTGATGGAGTTTTTCTTTCAATTATCAAGGAAAGAAAATAGCAATAATCATTTAGAACCTAACTTAACTCCGATCTCGCCATCAATTTTTCTTAATTTCGAAAAAACGACTGCAATTTCGAATAACAAGAATGAGATCGATCAAATTTCAAAGTTAATTAATAGGGATCAATTCGAAATTATAACTGGAAATAGCATCGAGTATTTAAAAACAGAGAAGAATAGCTATAACTTAATTACATCCATTTTACCAATAGGAATCAAAACTGACTTAGACCCAGAATTAGAAACCACCGATTTTTCAAGCATACTTGCTTTCCGTTCATGTAAACTACTTTCAGAAAATGGAACTGGCATTTTATTAACTTCCAATCGCTTTTTCTCAAATAAAAATAAAAATGAAAAAATACTCAGATCGCATGGATTGTATATCCATGGAATTTTCGTCGCCCCAAGAGGTTTCCTAGCAAATACAAATATCGAGAGTTGTATAATATTGGTCAGGAAGAAACCAAATGATAAAATT
>NZ_RQGH01000018.1 GCF_004769635.1 Leptospira jelokensis | reverse complement strand
TCGCTCGATCGGCTTGACCATATTACAATATACACGTGTTAACGTGTATGTATAGATTATAGCGTTGTTTGTTTTACTTTGTTCTGTCCCGCGGTCAGCGCCGAAGCACTTCGAAGTTAAAGCCCGAGGCTCACGCTTCGAGTGCAAGGCTCGCAGTCGCAGCAGTGCTGCTTTTTGCTCCGCCGGCTTTCCCTCTTGGTGAAAGATAAAACCTTTGTCGTATATAAATGTTGGGAGAAGCTCTGAATAAAAGTTTGGGGCTTTTTTTGTTTTTAGGTATAATTCTGAATCCGATTAAAATTGAGAGAAGCCTTATGTCGAAAGATGTGGGGCTTTTTTTATGTCTGGAAAACAATTCGTAAATTCAATCTGGCACCCAAGTCAGAATGCGTTTCTGACGGAGGCGGAGCAGGATTGCGAAGCTCGCCAGTCTGAACAGGATGTTCAGCTGGCAGGAGTCAGGAAAGCATTCTGCTGCTTTTTAATGCCCAGGGAATTTCCCATTCACTTTCTCAAAATAATGATTAATCTCGTAGTGAAGTATGATGAGTTTTATGGAAATACGATCTTACAAAGCCGGAATCAATTTCATATATACGGGACAGATAACTTGCTATGGGCTCTTTCGGTTAATGGACGTTATATTGTTTGCCAGAACCTAATTCGTCGGATACAACCCACCAAAGCCTAGTCAACTGATGAAGGATTGTATCTTTAAATATAGAAAATTCTCTTTATTCAGCTATTTGTTTAGTAACTCTTTTAAATGGTCTTCATACTCTAAAATATGTGGCTTATATACTTTGATTTTTAATGGATTAGGAATTTCGCTCGTTTGCATATTGAAGGATCCTTGTTCTTCTTGTCCCCACCATGCACCAAGATGTTCATACCTGTCAGAGTAACTCTTTTGATCAACTAAGTTCAATTTATTGTCATATAAAAGGAATTTAGTTTCTGTTGGGATACTGCGCCAACAAGGTATTGTTCCAAACGTCAGAATGCAAACATGAGCAGTTAGTAGGGTACGACCAAGATTTCCCATACTTTCATCAAATACCGGACCATGGATTGCAATCAAATAGTAATCAACATCTCTCTTTTTAAGTGCAAATGTTGTTTTATCGTCGATTTTATTAATTTCGATCATTTTAGAAATTTCTTGCAGACCTGAAATTTTCACTTTTTCTAAATAATTCATAGCAATTTCTTTTGTACGATCATTGGAAACATTTAAGTCTAGTCCTGAACTTGGGATCAAGTCAATCGGTGTGCCGACCGACATAACTGAACTTGTAGAATGAGTATAATCTAAATAAGCGGTTGTAGTTGTCCTTCTTCCAGATGTCGTGGAACTATAACGGTAAGGGAAAAAACCCACTAATGCAATTTTTGGTTTTGATTTAAACTCAGTGGACTTGGGTGTATACTCTCGAACAAAAACATAGTTTTTGCATGACAAAAAAATTAAAAAAAACAGTAAACTTAGGCAACTAACACGTAACATTAAAATCTCCTGACTTATTAAAAATATTTTCAAAAGAAAGTCAATGATTATTAATTGTTGAGGCAAGGTGAATGCAAATGGGAATAGAAAGTTATCGATTAGTGATTCTGGATTGGCGAATGGTCTTCAGAATTTAGGAAAATGATTTGAATCAATAGAATTTTAACATGATTTAATATACTTGTATTAACGATATTGCATAGGTCGAACCATTGTTTCCTTTCATTAATTTTCCTTGTAGAAAGTTAGTAGAATGTAAGATAAGAATTAACCAGCCTCAGAAAGAAGTAAGGATCCTTCTTTGTTGTAGGGATCAATATCATTTGATTCATGTAAGTTAGCCTACCTGCCTTTGAGATTTTTCGTTGTGATTTGGAGGATACTAAGTTTGTGGGGAATCAAATTTTTTCATTCAACTGATCCTAAAGCCATTGGGGTTTACTAACAAGCATCCAAAAAAGAACGCGAAATCGAATTCCGGCTTTGATTGGAGCATGATCGGAAAATGTGGACCAATGACTTTATGGAATTAACTCACAACTGACTAAAAGGAGTCGCTCGCTCAGCTGATTTTTTTATGCCATAAAAAATAAGAGGCAAGAATTGCAGAGAGAGGGAGGATCATAAAGAAGAGTCTCGGATCGAAAGGTCCTGCCATGAGTGCAGAATAAATGGCACCAACGATATCGAAAACAAGACCAGCATACGCCCATTCCTTCAGACGTCTGAGATTCGGTATGACGATTGCGATACATGCAGAAATTTTAGCGACACCCAAAAAAGGCAATAAGTAAGCTGGGTAACCAAGTTGTTTGAATACCTCAAGCCAATCTTCGGTTTGCATTATATTCATCACAGATCCTGGTAATAAAAAAAATAAGACCAGGCCCGTCGTGATCCAATAAAAAATATTTATTTGTTTCATGGATTTTACCCTCTTCCATCAAGATCTGTCCAAGTAGAACCAAACGACTATTTGCAACAACTCTTTTGTTTGGGTTCGTATGCGTTCCTGAAGTTTTATACACACGAAGATTTGAGATGGTTCCGTATGATTCGGATTCAGCCATACTTGGTGGGCAAATCGTTTTCCTATTTTGAAATGCCATTTAGATATTTTAAGGGATCAAACTCTCTCGTGGCGAGGCCCTTTGTTTGAAAATCCCTGGGGAAGTCGTGACGGAATAAAATGGAATTGAATCCCGTCCTTTGTATGCCCATGGGTTTTGTCCAAAGGAAAAGAACTAAACTGTCCCTGCCGTGAGACTGAACGTTTGGTCCAGCTGGCAGTCGTTAGTAATGAATTTTATTATGTAGGGATTGTTGGTAAATCTAGAACCATAGTTATATGGTGCAATGTGCAAAAAATTCGGAAAACTCACTTTCGTTACTTGATTATAATTTCAAAATTTATGAGTTCTAATCTTTTATTTGATTTACAGAGAAAATAAATAAAATCCCCTTATCCGAATTAGGAGAACAAAAATGAAAAAAATATTCCTTCTTGGAATTATCGTTTTTCTGTCAAATTGTGTCACTGCGGGAAAGGTTGGATATGTAGTTCCTGCAGAAAACGATTCAGCAGAATTATCAGACACTGTTTTGGCTGAGAAATGTGGAACCATTATCATAGGAATTTATGATGATGTTGTGAGTGATGCGAGAGCAAAAGGTAATGTTAAAAATCAAAACGTTGGATTACAATGGAATTCTGATTTTGCATCCGCTTGTGCCCAAATAAGAAAGTTGAAATAAAAGGAAATATATGAATATGAAATGGTTGTCATTATTTGCAATCGCATTTGTGGTAAGTTGCTCTCATAAAGTTGGAAATTTTAAAGAGTTTTCATTAGATGCACCAACTAATTTAGAAGTTGTTGGATCTGGAACAGTGGAAGGTCGTGAATGTGGCCTTGCTCTATTCAATAATACTTGGTATAACCAAAGTATTGCGGAAGCATCTCGTGATGCATTACGTAAAGCTCCTGGCGCGACTGGTTTAAAAGACGTTACAATTACAGGAAAACATGCTGTTTACTTGTTCTTAAATTGTGTTTATGTTGAAGGAACTCCAGTAGTCGAAAAAACGGCAGCAAAGAAAAAGTAATTTTCTTTTTGTCGCACCAACAAAAGCCTTGGGTTGTGAGACCTGAGGCTTTTCTATTTTAATGCCAATGGCATTTCTTTGTTATTTGGTAAAATCACAAACAAACAACTTCATACACGGTTATTGGCTTTGATTTTCCTTTCACGATGACTTGGTCAATCTCTCGGATGAGAAAACCATCTTCATTCGAATATTTACCTTCTAACTGTTTGAAGGTGACTTCAGAAATTAAGATGGGGCATTGGTAATGTTTGGTCAGGCCTTCGATTCTGGATGCTAAGTTCACATTGTCTCCGATGACGGTATAATCCAACCTTCGGTCAGATCCAATATTGCCCACGATCGCTTCCCCTGTATGAATTCCAATTCCCACTTGTATTTGATCATCAGGATTTGGCATACTTTTGTTGATTACCTCTATTTCGCGAATCATTGCTACAGCTGATTTGACAGCACGGAGGGCGTCATCATCACGTTTGAATGGGGCACCAAAAATGGTCATAATGGCATCACCAATAAATTTATCAATGGTACCATTGAAATTAAAGATAACTTCTGTCATACGAGACAAATAATGGTTTAAAAATTGTACGACTTCCTCGGCAGACCTTTGTTCTGAAAATTTTGTAAAGGATCGAATATCGGAAAAAAGAATGGTTACTTCTTTGTTTTCGCCACCCGGTTCTAGTTGTGCTTTGTTTTTGTAAAACTCACTGACAAGTTGCGAAGGAAGATACCGTTCCATCATCTGTTTTGCATTGGCTTCTTTCACCATTTCGATATTCGAAACCGTTGTTAGATACCCCATGCCAAGCATCATTGCCAATCCAAACATCATCGGAATTAAATCAAACGGATAACCATCTTCTAATCCAATGGAAACCACCAGGAAATAGACAAATGCCAAAATAGCCCCGTAAATCGTTCCTGCTTTTGAATGCCTCAATAGGTTAAATTGGAATACGAACATGGCACTCGTCATCGCGATAAAGTAGATAAGGCCGTTTCCTTTTAGAATCGTTGGGTCAAGGAAGATCATAAGCCCAATGATGAAATAATCTAATGTGATCGTGAAAAATTTTAAATACGGTTTATAAGGAAAATTAAAAAGAAAAACCAAAACAAAGCTGGCAAAGATTAGGAATAAAAAATCCAATCCAACAGTGATGAGACTTGTTGGGACAATTGTGAATTTGATCCATCCAAAATAGGATAAACTATCTAAAGTAGAAGTGACTGAAAATAGGGCAAATCGAACAAATGCGACCGTTTTTTCGTTTTTCATCTCCCTTGCGATTAAGATTTCATCAACTAATGAAAGTTTCATGCATTATCCATATCAATAAAATTAAAGTTAGGATTCCGAATTCAAATTGAAAAATGAAGCATTGGGTTTTTAAAAAAGTTCAGAATCTATCCGCCATGATAGGAGGGGAGCCTTTTGTAAGGCGAGTCTAATTTATGGCATCTTGTATTGGATTGGGTTCGGTATAGGAAACAAAAGGGTCCGCGTTAGGGATAGGAAGGGCTCGGTCACCTGGCATCGTTAGATGGCAGGGGACGGGAGCGTCAGCGCACCCCGGACGAGCCCGACCCTTTGTCAAAAAATTGTTTTTTGGTAGGTAGAATCGGGAACGCCCGTAAGGGAATCCATTACGTTGTGTAGGTTATTCGTCTTGTTTGCTAGCCATAACTTCTTGTATGACTTTTTTAATCTTTTCTGGTAATTGGGCTTTGAGTGCTGCTGCTTGTTTTCCTGGTGACGTTACATCAATCATGGTATTGGCATTTTTGGAACACTCCACTGGACAGAAACCGTTTTGAACTACGGATCCTAATTCGTATCCTGTTCGGCTTCCTAGATACTTTCCAAGTCGGTCGCCGTTCACTTCTCGGAAACGGACTGTTACTGTTGTTGTTTGTGTCCAGGCTTGTTGTTTTAGTTTCTCTGCAGTAAATTCTTGTTCGCTACTGAGATTGATGTTTGTGGCAGTAATGAATTCGATACCGATCTTCGCTCCTGTTTTTCCAAAATCATACATATAAACTGTTGTTCCTAAGATATCTTGTGGGGTTGATTTGGGTTCAACAATTTTAACAGAAGGAAGTTCTTTTGCAGCCAACTGTTTGAATTGAGTGAATAGTTCATCAAACTCAACAATGGTTTTCGATGCACTACTCATTTGTCCTCTGGAATTGAGAACTGGTTTTGATTCTACGAGGTTGATAAAAACCGCAACGGGTTCTTTTTTTTCGATCGATGCTTTTACTGGGTACAAACTGGTAGCACAGTTGTAAGTGGTGGCGACGAGGAAGGAAACGAAACAAAGCAGTTTCGCCGGTTTTTTAAATCGAGAAGTTACTTGGGTTTTGGCATTCATAAATTTATTTCCTAAATTATTTTTGGAAGGATAGGATACCAGAGGAACCCAAATCGATCGTCTGGAATCATGAATTCAGACTTTTTTTGTATTCGGTTGGCGTTTTTCCTACAATTTTTTGGAAGGATTCATAAAATGCAGACTTGGTATTGAATCCGACCGCAAAGGCAACGGTGAGGATGTTTTGGGATGGGTCTTCCTTTAGGATTTTACAGGCTTCTTCGATTCTGTATTTGCTCAACAATTGGTTGAAACTCACACCAAGTTTTTGATTGAGGAGAGCCGATGTTTGGTCGGAGCGAATGCCGAGGATTGTGGACAAACGGTTCACATTCAAATCCTCATCACAAAATAATTTTTCCTCGGATAGGATGTGGTTGATTTGGTAGATTAAATCGTCTTGGTTGAGGTTGGATATCCTTTGTGTGCGGCTATTTTGTTTGGATTCTTTTTCTACTGTGATTATGGTTTCTTCTTTTGGTTTCATCAATCTGTCGACAATCGCAAATTGGAACAATAACATTTCAGCGATGGTTCCCAATTGGATGGCATGGCGAAACAAAATGGAATCAGGTAAGATCCCTAATGCATAAAAATTAAAACACAAAATGGAAATGAGTAAGATGGTCCATGCCAAAACATAAAATCTAGCGATCTCAAGTTTTTTGAGTAAAAGATAAATCCCTGAGCCGAATAACGTGAGTGATGTGATGATCCCCAAAACATGGACAATGGGATCGTTCCAGATAGAGCGTATGACCAAACTAATAACTGCGTTCGTAAGGATTAGGTAAATGAATATCCGAATGCCTTGGTAAACGATAGGAATCCTTTTTTGTAAGACTAAAAATCGTATGGAAAAAAGTGCAACACTCACGAGTGCTATGGATCCAAAAAAGACCATGGATTGGTCATTCCATTTGCCTGAGTTTGGCCATAGGAAAATTTTGGCATACCCAGTGAAAGATAATTGGTAAAGGAAGGATGTGAAAACGTAAAGCATGTAGTATAAAAAACTCGAATTTCGCGTTAATCCAAACAGGATCGCATTGAGGATGAATACGATTAGGATGATACCAAAATAGATGAAAAATAAATCTCTGACACCAAAAACTTCGGAAAGGATGGATCCTTCATCATAGATTTCAGGTGAAATGAATAAATTGGAAAGAGATTCGTATAAGATATAAAATTCTTTGTTTTGTTTTAGAGAGTTTATGTCCAAAGAAAATAGAGGGTAAGGGTGTTGGCTGAAGATGGATTTTCGTTTCGGATAGATGTCCCCATCTTGCATGCGGAAGAGTTTTCCTTCTTCCCATTGGAAAACAGTGATAGAGTCTACATAAGCAACTGGATTTTCTAAGTAAAGAGCACTGTGTTCCCACTTGTCTGTTTGGCCGAGGTAGGACACTCGTACCAATACTTTTTGGGATTCGAAACCGAATGCGAGCGAACCTTGGAAGGGTATCCAATCCAAGGATTTCAGGTTGGAGAGATCGGAAGGTTCATTGGGTTTCAGAATATGGTATTCGGTTCGCCAGAGTTCGGGTGCAAGTTTTTCCGCAACAATCGCAGTATTGAATGTTAGAATCAATCCAATTGAGAATATTAAAATTTTCAAAAGAGGCGAAATGCGTTTCATGTCCGATCGAACGCCCATCTTAAACAGCTCTGCCCTGAAATTGCGAATCTATTTTTTTGCCAAATCGGCAAAAATGAAAAAATCGGATCGACCAACAAAGGGTGAAACAAGAAGAACATGTTTGTTTCCATGGAATGCAACGTCGGTGGGCTAACGAATTTCGATTCCGAACTGGCGAAAGAGTCCCATCACTTCGAAAAATACTTCGGAAGATTGTTGTTTGAGAATTTTGAGTAAAAGGAAAAGGGCCCTTTCGGAACTTGTGGACTCTTTGTACGCAATGTAAAAGGCAATCAAAGTCATTGGGGAAATAAAATCGTTTCGAACGAAATGGCTCCGTTTCCATTCCTTCCAAAATGGAGAACGAGATTGGCGGACTCGTTCCCAGAGGAAACGAAAAAGGAAGGGGAGCACCTCTCTTCTGTGGAGAGAGTTCCAAATTGTGAAAATCGTTTGCCACTGGATCCTTTGCAAGAAGGGAAACCAGTGGTGGATGGAATCCTTTATTGGTTTAAATATGGTTTTGCGTCTTCCATAAATTGGGCAGACATAGCCTTAAATACTTCTTCTTCCGAGGAAGTGAAGAGGTTTACCCAAATGACTGGCAAAGCAAACATCCACAAAAATACAGACCTTCTTGGGGAGTAATTGAAGTCTTTGATTTTTTGTCCATCTTTGTACAAAGTGTACGTTACATCGAATCCATCATTTCGGCTCCAAGCAGGAAGGAAAGTTGCCGTTGCAATGGAGATGTAACCAAAGATTAGGGCAGGTGCGGAAACGGGAGCCCATTGGGTTGTTACCTTACAATACATTCCTTTGGGAGGAATGATTTTTGGGTCAGAGATCTCTTCAGCCTCACTGAAATTTGGACCTACTGTATTTTTGAAGTATGATTTAAGAGCGGCATAACCACCAAACTCAAGGATTGGGAATGGAGTTAGGTGGTAGTAAAATTTGTTTTTAGAAACGTTAGTGGGTTTTGATGTAGCCTCGATACGGGGATAGTCCCTGTAACTTGTGATACAGGATGCGAAGGTAAATAAAAATAAAAATGAGAAGTGGAATAACTTCATCTAGAAACCTCTGTTATCGTTTTGCACTAGTTTCATTTTTCAGAGAAATGATACAAGTGTTTTCAGAGATTCCTTGGGAGAGGGGAAGTGAAAATCCTTGATTATGAATTTGGTTCAGAAATTATTTCTGATCATTTCAAAATAAAGTTAGTTGCTCCATCGAAGTCGAAATTAGAATCGAATCAAAATGAACCAAAGAATCCTAAAAGCCAATGGAAAAGAAGAAGTCATTCAGTTTTTAGAAGGATTGAAGCAATCATCTTTTTTTCCAACACTCGCATTTATCTTTGTGATCGATAAATCGTTGTCCTTTGATTTGGTGGCACCGTTTTATGAAGAAGGTGTCGAGGTATTTGCTACGTGTTCCGCCGAGGTCATTTATAATGATTCGAAATCGGAATTTGCCTTGATTGCACTTGTCCTTGCGATACCAAGATCCTATTTTTCCTTGGTGCATTACCCTGCCCATTCGGAATCCTATTTTTTGGGGAATCGAATTGCAAGAGATGCAAAAAACCAATTTCTAAGACCTGCCTTACTCATGTTAGTTGCATTTAAAGATTTGAGTTTTGAACCTGAAAAGATGATCGAAGGAATTTTAGATATTGATTCGGGATTAAAGATATTTGGTGGGATCGCCAGTAGTTTTGGGAATGTCGAAAACCCACCTTTTTACACAAAGTATGGATTGGAAACACATGGAGTTTGTGTTTTAATTTTTGATGAAGAAAAAATTCAGATTCATGGATTGGCTGTTAGTGGGTGGCAAGAACTAGGAACACCGAAAAAGGTAACCAAATCAATCGGTCGAAAGGTATCTGAAATCGAAGGGGAACCTGCGACAGATTTTTATGCAAAGTACTTTGGATTTAATACAGAAAACTTAGGGATTCGGAAAAATCATATCGATCCTGATCTTTTGGCAGCAAGTGAGTTTCCATTATTAATTCGGAAAGAAGATGGATCAGAAGTGTTACGAGTTGCCATACAAATGGATTCAAAAGAAAAATCTGTATCATACGGAGGTGACATTCCGGAAGGCTCTTTAGTTCGATTTTGTTCACCGAATACGATGGAAACCATCCAACATTCCTATCAGGAAATGTTTTCCTTTCGAACTGATTTGCAAGAACTGTATCCCGATTTTATTTTGATGTTCAATTGCGCGGTTCGTTCAAGGTCTCTTGGACCATACATGAATTTGGAATTAAATGCCATTCATAAATTATGGAACAGAAATGTGATTGGTTTTAGCTCATGGGGTGAAATTGGAAATTCTTTGCATAGTAAATGTGGACTCCATAATACAGTCATATCGGTTGTCGCCATTCGTAGTGTTGAAGATGAAAATAGAGACGATTTTGAGCGAATCGAAGGCAATCCCGGTATCATCCAACTCGAACCTGCATCAGAAGTTTTAACCATGGAAGAGATGAAACGAGAGATTGACCAATTGCGTAGGGACAAACGAATCCTAGGTCATTTTTTACGATTAACTTCTGATGATTTGGAACAAGAAGAACTTAAGTCGAGTACCTTGTTATTAAATATTTTACCCAAAGAAACAGCCTCAAGGTTACGATTGGGCGAAGTGAATATTTCCGAGCGAGTGCCTTCTGCTTCTGTATTGTTTGCAGACTTAGTTGGGTTTACAAGTTTTGCCTCAAAGATAGATCCAGAAAAGTTAGTAATCATTTTAAATCAAATCTTTACAAGTTTTGATGACCTAACATTGAAATACGGTGTTGAAAAAATCAAAACCATTGGAGATGCCTATATGGTTGCATCGGGAGTGCCCAATCATTTGATTGATCATGCAGATCGATGCATTCAATTGGGAAAAGAAATGATTTCTTTTATGAAAACTTTTTCCAAAAAAGAAAACTTACCTTTAAAAATAAGGATTGGTATCAATTCGGGTGAAGTGACAGCTGGTGTGATTGGTAAACATAAATTTACCTATGACCTTTGGGGTGATACTGTGAATGTTGCACAGAGGATGGAAGCGAGTGGCCTACCTAATTGCATTCAAATCTCTCGGTTTACCTATGATTTGATTTCTGAGAAACAAAACTTTATATCCAATTGGATTGAGGCAAAAGGCCTTGGGAAAATAGAAGCATTCCTTATGGATTTGACGTGATGGAATGAATCAGAAAATGATTTGGTTTCTTTTTCATATTTGGGAAATTCAGAAACCAAACCAGTCAATGTTTACTTTTTGGACGATTTTGATAATAAATACGTTAAGAAGATGATCACAAGGATGGAATCAAATACCAATGCAGGTCCAGATTTTGTGAGGTAATTTTGTCCATATATTAAATTCAAACCAACAAATGTGGTTTTGCTAATGCTTGCTACAACTAATACTAAATTGCGATTGGCTTCGTGATAAGCTCCGTAAACTAACATCCCACCCACTAATGCAATGAGAGCACCCCAGTTACGAACGATTATATTGGCAAGGTTACCATCGATCGAATCACCAAATGTCAAAGTAAGGCCAAGTGTTGGATGGAGTGCGGAAAGGATCATGGAACAAGTGATGATACCAGAGACTAACATGATCCATTTCATATTGGAAAAAATCATTTTCATAACATACCTCGGGCTAACGAGAGCATATGATTTTAATTATGCGAGATATTTTTTCAAATTCTTCGAGAAATTGAAATTGAAATGAGAACTTTGCTTTTGGTTGTTCTTCTTTGTGACAAGTCAGCTTGTTGTTATCTATCGTAACGATAAATTCTTCTTGGCTTTCTTTAAATAAATGACAACTTCATTTGTCTCTGGGTAGTCGTAATAAGAATTGATAAAATCGAAAATAGAGATACCATCGTTGTCTTTTGAGCCTATGTCGGCTCCGTTTTTTACCAAAGTTTTCACCAATTCTAAGTTATGTGTCCTTTGCTCTATTAATAATCTTAAAATGGATTTACCAGAAGGATCCTTAACGTTTACATTTGCACCTTTTTTGATGAGATAATTTATGATTTCTAAATTGGGATTGTCTTTGGTAGCCAAATGCATCAAGGCAGTGTATTGGTATCTGTCCTTTGCATTGATGTCCACACCTTGGTTGATGAACAATTGGATCAGTTTGAAATTTTTTGGTTTGAGGTTTGCAGTTAATATTAAGTAGGAAGTTCCTTGTTTTGTTGATTTTACATCTAAGCCATTTGTTACCATTAACTGGATCAGGTCCGATTGGTTATTGGCAATAGCCGAATGTGCAAGAGGTTTTCCATTTGTATTCCAAACATTTACGTTCGCTTTATTTTGGATGAGATACTTCGCAATAGTAATTTTGTTTTGGTCTACAGCATAATAGAGAGCTGTTTCACCTTTCTTGTCTTTGGATTCTAAGTTCACACCTTGGGAGTTAAGTTTTTGAACCATCTCCAAATCAGAATTTAATACGGCCCTGTGCAATTCAGGTAATGATCTATAATCACTGTAATGAGATATCCCATTTTTAATTTCTTTATAACCACTACGCACTGCATCGATGACTAAAACAGGTGATAAGATGATGTAATGGTACCATTCCAATTTGATCATGTCTTTACTCTGGCCCAATAGAATTTTTGGAATGGAAAGTAAGATTAGTATCACGATTAATTGTGATGTTTTTATTTTCCAAGGGGAAGGTGTTTGCATGTACATTTTGTTTCGTCTTTTTTCCCTTAAAATGGTGGATGGAAGAGAGATGTGACTTTTGTTTTGATCGAAAAGATGATTTTTGATAAAAAAGTACCGAAAATAAAAACAAGGAAACTCAATAATAGTTTTTGGATCGGATCTACCCAAATTTCTGAAAAGGTATTGATCATTGCAAAATCAGGTTGGGTGGGTGAATAGTAAAGCGGAACTGATTGGCCGATTTTATATTCATCGCCTACTTCTCCAAAGATTTGTCCATGGATTTCGTAGATCTCGCCATCCACTTGGTAATGGATGATGGGCCTTTGGATGTACTTACTTGTTCCGTAACGCCTTCCACTGGTTTGATTTGTGGATTGAAATTCTTTATAGGAAGATACTACTTTCCCAAATGTCTTTTTTCCTGTCCGAATGGTGATCACTTTATCGATGATGATTAAACTTCCTGAAATAAATAGATAAACAGCAAACAGTTGTAAAAGGCGAGAGAGAATCTTTGTTTTCATTTAGGACTCATTATGAGTCTAAGTTACCTTCGCATTTCAATCAAAAAATAAATTCCAATGCTAAAATTACTTGTGAGAATTCGATTTTATCTGTATCCTTTGTCTGTGTCCTTCATCTTACTACTGCTTTTTCTGATCACTTGTGGTGGTTCTCCCAAAGAGGTATATGAGTTACCGGAATTTTTACCATCCGAAGAGATGGTAAAAGAAACTTTATCATCCGATTCCCATTTGGCTTTGTTACGTGAAAAAGCAAAAACGATGGGCCTAACTTTGGAAGAATGGAAGGAATCGGAAAAGTCAGTTGTAACAGATAAGGATATTAATTTTTATTGGCCCACAGAGAAAAAGAAATTAATTTCTTCCATCCAAGATACCGATGCCATTGACCGCCTAAGGGATTCGATACGAATTCGGATTGTTTGGAGTAGGATCTTTCATCAAACAGGAATTACGTTACAACAAAAACCAGTCAGTTTTCCTGGAAAATCTTTTCTCTCAAAATTGAATACGGATCACTCACCCAAGTTTGGTGATCAAAATGCAAAATGGGTGATTGTGGAATGGAGTGATTATTTATGTGGGTTTTGCCGTAAAACCTTCCCTCATACAAAACATCTTTTAACCAAGTACAAATCCCAAATCCATTACATTCATAAAGATTTTCCTTTAGACGGAGAAACTGACGAAAGTTTAATCCCCCTTTCCATTTCACATTGCCTTTGGGAAAAAGATCCCAAACAATTTTTAGGTCATATGGAAGCATTATATTCCCATGCGAATCAATTAGTGAAGGGTGAAAAAACTAATTTGGAAACTTGGAACTATTTTTCTGAATGTGAAAGATTGTCTACTAATACGAGTTATCTGAATATCGTAAGGGAGGATTGGAGGGAAGCGAAGCAATTCGGTGTTCATTCCGTTCCCACTTTTTGGGTCAACGGCCGCTGGATTGTCGGAGCTCTCAATGCAGAAACATGGGAGCGGGTATTAAAAGAAACAAGTCCATAAAAAATTTCTTGCCTTTTTGTGAACAATCTGTTCATTGATACCACCATTTTCTGAGGTGCTCTGATGAAAACGAAATCAAACCTTATTTACCTTTTGATCCTTTTGGTAGGGCTTACGGTCAATTGTGGGAAAAAACTCCATTTTTCGATGGTGACATCTACTTCGATGGAGAATGGGCTCCCCTTTCTTTTGTTATATGGAAAAGAATGGAAAGCAGAGCCAGGTGCTGAATTTGTCAAATTGCATTTTTATGCTGATAACGCTTTCCCTTTAACGCAAGTCTCCATTGAGTCTTGTGATGGAAAATTTAAAGATCGAATTGCCGCTTATGTCAATTTTGATGAAGTGTATGCGAGTACGGATGTTGAAAAATCCAATTCTGAAATTATTTTTGATCCAGTTGTCCAAGCAAGATCTCTCACTTTGAATTTCCAAAGGAACCAAAACATCTGTCTGAAATCAGTGAAGTTCTACGATGAGAAAAAAAAGTCATATAGAACTTATGGACCTGAGATCATTTCCGGTAAGGTAACTGCTTCCGAAACCGCATCACCTGAACCAACGTATTCGGTGATGAATTTATTTGATTCTAAATATGAAAATGGTTATTCCTCAGTGAAAGGAGGGGTTGGTGTCACATTAAACTTTTCATTTGAAGATACACAAAAAATTTCTGTGATCAAAATTTGGAATGGTTACCAAAGGTCTGATGTCCATTGCATCAAAAATGGAAGGGTGAAATCGTTTTTGATCACAGGAGATGATGGGTATTCCGCTAAAATCAATGTTGAAGATACAATGGGAGCACAAGAAATCAATTTGCCAACACCTTTCAAAGGCAAAAACGTATCGATGAAGGTAGAGGAAATTTATCCGGGTTTTGAGGAGGGGGGGATCGTCATATCAGAGTTACGTTTTGGTCATGATGGTGATTGGATTGTGATGGATACACTTCCTAAATCAAAAGATACAGCTCAAAAAAACTTTGAATCCTTTACGAAAGCTTCTTTGCGTATGGTATTAAACCGAGGGCTCACTGGGAGGGAAGTTTTTGCAGTAAATGCAGACGAACCCATTTCTGACCAACCTGCCGGCTCTGAAAACCAAATCCCAATAGAAGAAAACATAGATGCACCGAGTTATTCTGATTGGACCATTCGTTTGCGTTCGGATGGAACATTATTTTTAGAAGGTTCAACTTCCAGAACCAATTATGATGCGGGTGAAGAAAGTACGTATCGATTTTATGGGTTAGGCAATTATGAAGTGAAAAAAATTGAACCAGGAAAAATCCAACTTCGGATCTTTGGGTTTTTACGAAAACAAACCTTCACAAACTTTTTGGATTATGGTGGAGGTGATTGTAATGGATGTGGGAGAGACTGTAACATAGTCAAAAATCCTGATCCAAACAATACCGAAAAAATTTTCCAGGAGTTTGTTACCTTACAAGCCAAAGGCAAACAGTTTTACTTATTGAATTCCAAAAAAACGCAAAATTTAGACTTCTCTACATTAGAATTGAATTTGGAGTGATGGAAATTGAGAAACAAGAAGCAAGTTTATCGAATTCTTCCCATCATCAGTTTTTTTATTTGTTTAGCTTTTCTGTTTTGTGGTGAAAAGGAATCGGATCCCAACCATCATGTTGCAAACTCTGCTACAAATCCGAAACCAAGTAACCAGGTAAAGGTGGTTGTGAAGTGGGAATACACTTCCTTACCACTTACCATGGAGATACGAGAACCAAGTGGTGCACAAAGTTTGACCTTATGGACAACTGGCTCTATCCCTGCAGGCAAACGCACACCATTTGGAGACCTAATACCGGAAAGCCAAATTGTATTAAAACCAGGTTCTAAAAAACAATTTTTACTCGTAATGGAAAATCCAACAAACGAACCTGTGTATTTTTTTGCTGCCCCACATTCTGCTTTGCCCGTCGAACATAGTTTTGGTTTTAAATTCAAATGTTTGTGTGTGAACCATGCATTTTCTGTTCCACCAAAAGAAACATGGTATCGTGTGGTGGAAATCCGTTTGTCACCAGATTATTTGGGGGATCATTTGCATTTGACCCATAATTTGATAGGAATTACCAAGGAACGGATGTTACAGTTTGAAAAAAATGCAACAAAAT
>NZ_RQGH01000029.1 GCF_004769635.1 Leptospira jelokensis | reverse complement strand
GGAACAAGTGCGGGGGATATTGTCGAAGTACAAGCACATGATGGTTCTTCTTTGGCCTGGGGTTTTTTTGATCCTGGGAGCCAAATTCGGATCCGTTTGTTTTCCTTTCGCAAAACAGAAGATGGAAAAAACAAGGATTACTGGTTTGAAAAATGGAAAGCCATTTTGCATTTGAAACAAAGTTGTTTGCCGAAAGAGACAAATGGATTTCGATTGTTTCATTCAGAAGGGGATGGAGTGCCTGGCCTTGTTGTGGATGTCTATGACAAAACAGCCGTTCTACAATTAAAAACTCCTGGAGCCATCCGATTACGAAAGGATTTAGTGCAATTCCTCGATGGTATGGGTTTTGAAACCATTATCGAAAAACGGGATAAAAAGGAAGACCCAAAAGGCGAAAGTTTTTCTCTTCTGAAAGGAACTCTTACGGAAACCAAATTCCTTGAACATGGAATCCATTTCCTAGCGGACTTACCATTTGGCCAAAAAACTGGATTTTTTTTAGACCAAAGGGACAATCGCCTCTTACTTGGTTATTATGCCAAAAACAAAACAGTTTTGAATACCTTTGCTTATACAGGGGCATTTTCCATTTATGCTTTGTTAAATGGGGCAAAATTAGTACACAGTTTGGATATATCAAAACAAGCTTTGGACCTTTGTGAAAAAAATTTAATGTTAAATGGCCTAACCAAAGAAATTGAAACCGGTAAACACAAATCATTGGTTATGGATTCATTTGATTATCTAAAAAACATGGAAACAGGCTTTTATGACCTAATCGTTTTGGACCCTCCCGCTTTTACAAAAAATGTTTCCACAGTAATGCAGGCTAGTAGGGGGTATAAGGAAATCAATATGAAAGCAATTTCAAAGGTAAAAGAGGGTGGCCTCGTGTTTACCTTTTCATGTTCCCAACATATTTCTGGCGATTTATTCAAAAAAATTGTGTTCGGTGCGGCAAAGGATGCGAGAAAAAAAGTTCGAGTTTTGCACCACTTAACCCAAAGTCCGGACCACGGGTATTCCATTTTCCACCCAGAGGGTGAATACTTAAAAGGGCTTGTGATTCAGGTTGATGGAGAAATATAAAGAAAAATATTGGTGAAATCTTAGAATGAAATTTACATCGCTTAGTTTCCTCTTGTTCTTTTTGGTCGTGTATGGGATCCATTGGATGGTCCGAGGCCAATACCGCTTGGTATTTTTATTCCTCGCGTCATTTGTATTTTATGCAGCTTGGTCGATTCCGTTTGCATTTCATTTTTTGTCTTTAGTTTGCCTAAACCACTGGATGAACAAAAAGATATTGAAGGACAAAACGAGTGTATGGTATCCAGTTTCGTTATTCATCAATTTTGGAAATCTTTTCCTATTTAAGTACTTTTACTTTCTTTGGTCGATTTTATTTGAGATCACAGGGAGTGCCTTTTTTTCGGAAGGAGCCGTACAAACTTTTTTCCAATCACAGTTTGGTTTTGATTCCATCACTTTGCCTCTCGCAATCAGTTTTTATACATTCCAAATGGTTGCATATACGATAGATGTAAAACGGGGTAATGCAAATGAAAATCCAAATCTATTGCAATATAGCCTTTTCATTTTCTTTTTTCCCCAACTTGTTGCAGGTCCCATTGTCCGACACGGAGAATTCTTTTACCAACTTGAAGTTTGGAATGCCAAAAAGGAACAGTTGTTTGAAGGATATTATTTAGTTTTTTTAGGTTTATTCAAAAAGGTTGTGATTGCGGATAATCTTTCTTCCGTAATTGATCCTATTTTCATAAATCCTGATGCCTATGATGGTGTTTCCAATTTGGCAGCGATGTTAGGTTATATGGCGCGTATCTTTTGTGATTTTAGTGGGTATACCGATCTTGCTCGTGGTTTAGGCAAATTATTGGGCATCAATTTACCTGAAAACTTTCATGCACCCTACCTTGCCACATCAGTAAGGGAATTGTGGACTCGTTGGCATATGACTCTTGCAACCTGGATCAAAGACTACATTTATTTTCCATTAGGTGGTTCGCGAGTTTCTGAATACCGAGGGTATTTCAATTTAATGCTTACTTTCACATTGGCAGGATTCTGGCACGGTGCAAATTTTACCTTTATGATTTGGGGTTTTTTACATGGATTTATGTTGAGTTTTGAAAGGAAAATAGATCTTTTATTTTTCAAATCAAAAGAGGGCCAACCAAAACCATGGAAAAAGTTCGCTGGATTTCTTTATACTTTTTCATTTTTTGTTTTGTCTGTTCCTTTCTTCAGTGCACCTAGCGTCCATAATGCGGTTTCTATGTACACACGTACATTTACCAATGCAAGTGGTGAAAGGATTAACCAAATGGAAAAAATCGGATATTCCTTATTGTTAACTTTTTTATTGAATTATCTACAAACAAAACCAAGTTTCCCTAGAGAAAATTGGTCAACGACAAAGAGTTTTACGTTTTTACTTCTCTTTTCGATCGTCATCACAATTTTACTCGGTTATTTAGCACCAGGAGGAACGGAGTTTATTTACTTCCAATTCTAATATGAAAAAATCTTTTCCTGTTGTTTTATATCCTTTGGTTTTAGCATTTTTACTTTTTTGTATTGATAAATTATTTTTTTTACCAGTGGTCGTAGAGAATACGTACAGTTGGAAAAAAATCGAACGGAAGTTTTATGAATTAAAAGAAGATTTGTTTGAGGTTATGCTGGAGGAAGCAGAAAAAAATCCAAACAAACAAATTGGATTGATCCTTGGTAGCTCCCGTTCTGGTGAATTTGATTCAGAAATGTTGGAAACATATTTTCCAAACACAAATTCGTTTAATTATGCTGCTCCTTTTGGTCCTCCTAGTTTCCAAGCCTATTGGTTGGAACGTGTTTTAGAAACAAAATTAAAGCTTCGGTATGTGCTCATCGAAGTGGACCCACTTTTATTTTCGCGTGCCTCCATTGATTATTCTCTCAATGGTTCTTATGATTTAGGTTACGTCCTTGAAAACATTGATTTTTTTCGATCCAGAGCGAAGGACCCTTGGCAAACCAATGCAAAAGGATTTTCTGTTGATGAAGCGGAAGTTTATTTTCTTAAAAAATTATTTGCTCTCTACAAGTATCCACTCGATCCCACTGCAATCAAAGCAAATAACAAAGAAATTGAAATTGGTTTTTTTCCTGGTATGACAGCAGGGATTACTGGAAAAGAACACAAACGAGGATACATTGACAAAATTAAATTGGTGAACCGTGTGAAGTTTGGAGCCCTTCCAAATGAAATCAAATTTGCCAACATGGATGTGTTTTTAGAAAGAGATGCAGAGGCTATGTACAATCAATATTTAAAAGGCCAAAGTTTATCTCCGACACAAATTTATTTTTTTAAACGAATGTTACAGAAGTTACAAGGGACTGGAATCCCAGTGATCGTTTATTTTCCTGTTGTTTCGGAACCATTAAGGAAACGAATGGCTTTGGATGGTTTACTGGATAAATTCAATTCAGAAATAAGAAAGGAAGTGGGATTGGTTTCCAAAACTCCTAATTCAAAGTTTACGGTTGTGGACCCTAGTTTGGATTCCAATTGGAAGTGTAAGGATTTTGTGGATTCCCTCCATTTGAGTGGGGCATGTTTTCCCAATTTATTACCCATTCTATTTCCAAAGTCGGTTCAACCTGGTTTTTGAAGGCGTCTTTTTTCCAGTTGCTTTGGTAAATACAGAAAACGGAAACATAAATAACCTAAAAAACTAAAACATAAAAAGAATAGGGAAACAGTATCAAAAGGATTTTGTTCATTCGGTGCTGTCGTCTGACTGGGTTGGATGAAAAAAGAGCGATACAAAACAATCCCTGCGTACAACAAAAGATTGCCCACCAAGTAAATGGTTGTTTTTTTCAAAATCCAAAGTGTTTCCCCCATTTCTTCTCGGAATTTGCTGAATTCATTTAGGATCTCGTGGTAGGATTTTTTATGAGCAAGGCGGTATACATCGTAGGCTTCTTCGATTTCCGGGTCTTTGGCTTTTCCATCCAGAAGGACAAATGTAAAGTCTAGTTCTTTGTCGTATCGCTTTCGTCCATCTGGGTCGGAAAGGGTCAGGTAGGCTTTTGTTAGTTCTAAGATTTTTTCTTTTGCTTCGATGCTACCACTTGTTGTGAGTAGTTTCCAAAAGGCAATTTCTGAGGTATAGACTTCCTCAATCATTTCGCGTGTGGCATGCCTAGGGATGCCCAAAATTTCATAGTAGGTTTCCCGTTTTGTCCAGGCCATATACCCTTTAGTTTCGTTTCTTCTTTGCTTTACAAGGAATTTTACTGGGAAATGATACCAATATGAACCCAACCGTCACAGAAAGCCAGGAAACACCCCCTTCCATCCAATTGGGAAAGGTTTATGTGGAGACCTATGGCTGCCAAATGAATGAATACGATTCTGGCATCGTTAAAGAATTGTTCCGAAAGGAACATTACGAAACCACAAATTCGGTGGAAGACAGTGATATCATCTTTCTCAATACCTGCGCTGTTCGCGAAAATGCCCATGCGAAAATCTATGGCAGATTACAATCCCTCGGTTACTTAAAAAAGAAAAACCCCAATCTTGTGATTGGAGTGCTTGGGTGTATGGCACAGAATTTAGGAGAGGACCTTTTCAACCAAGAATTACCTCTGGATCTCATCGTTGGGCCAGACAATTACAGAACCCTTCCTGAACTCATTCAAAATATCCGCGCCGGGGAAAGGGATGTCCAACTCACTAGACTTTCCAGAACCGAAACCTATGATGAATTGGAACCAAAAGTAGTGAATGGCATCCAAGCCTTTGTCACAATCATGCGTGGTTGCAATAATTTTTGTACCTTCTGTGTAGTACCTTACACCAGAGGGCGTGAAAGGAGCCGTGAACCAGAATCGATCATCCGAGAGATCAAAGAATTGGAATCGATGGGTGTGAAACAAGTCACACTGCTCGGACAGAATGTAAACAGTTATTCCTTTGAACGTTATGATTTCTGTGCTCTTGTTGAATCCATTTTAAAAGAAACAACGATAGAACGAGTAAGATTCACAAGCCCTCATCCAAAAGACTTTCCTGACCATCTAATTTCACTCATGGCAAAAGAAGAACGTTTTTCATCACAAATCCACATGCCTTTACAAGCTGGTAGCTCTAAGGTACTCCGTGATATGAAACGAAGTTACACAAAGGAAGAATATTTGGAACTAGTAGCAAGGATTCAGTCTGTGATACCAGATATTGGAATCACATCTGATATCATTGTGGGTTTCCCTGGGGAAACAGAAGAAGAGTTTCAGGAAACGTTAGAAGTTGTGAACAAAGTGAAGTTTGATATGTCTTATATGTTCAAATATTCTGAACGTGAAGGTACAATTGCAAAACGAAAATTTATTGATGATGTACCGGAAGAAACAAAAAGTAAACGATTGATAGAACTTGTTGAGTTACAAACCAAAATTTCATTAGAAAAAAATATTTCGAAAATTGGAAAAACTTTTTCAATTTTAATCGAAAATACTTCGAAAAAATCAAAACAAGAGTTATGTGGTAGATCGCATTGCGGGCGTATGGTTGTTTTTCCAATCCCTGAAGGCCATTCCTCAGACTTATCCGATTGGATCGGAAAAACTGTGAATGTAACAATTGAACAAGCTACCAGTGCAACCTTAAAGGGAAAACTTGTGTGAGTAAACAGGTTGATTTAAGAACCGTTCGTGTTTTTTCCAAAGATGATTTGCCTCCAGGCTTTATGGTGGAGACGGATCGTTTGGGAAAATGGAAACGATTCAAACCTTCTATTTTAAGAATTTATATCTTAAAAGAAATTTTAAGTCCCTTTTTAGTTGCTCTTTCCTTTTTTACAATGATTTATATGGCGGTCGCCATACAAAAAATGATTGGCCTCTTTGTGGGTAAGGGAGTCGATTTTTTCCGGTTATTAGATTATATGGGATATGTATTTGGAAATACTTTACCCATGACCATTCCTATGGCCTGCCTTATGTCAGGGATTATGGCGGCAGGAAGGTTGTCTGGAGATTCTGAAATAACCGCCATGCGTGCTTCGGGTGTTTCCTTTCCCTATATTTATAGTAATTTTTTATTATTTGGTTTTGTGATGACCTTACTTGTTGGTTATCTTAATTTTTACCTGGGACCAGAAAACACCCGTAAGATGAAGGATTTTGATAACTGGATTGCAACCTATAATCCATTGCTTGCCATCCAACCAGGACAATTTTCGGGAGACAAAACCCAGGATTTCTTTTCGGAAAAAGGTCGAACCATGTATTCTGGCGGAGTGGATGAAGATGGAAACTTAAGTAATGTGCAAATCCGCGAATGGGCTATTTCAGCTGCCGGAACTGACTTCATCATGGTAAACAATTTAGCTGTCCCAATGGGTGGGTCAAAGATGTTACAAATCATCAATGCCAAAGAAGGTTTACTTGTCGAAAAGAAGAATAGTTCAGGGGAATTTGAAAAATCAGTCCGGTTAAAGAAAGGTTATGTGATCGAATGGGACCCTGAAACCAATGCCATTGGAATCACCAATTTTATGAATGGTGAGATGGACTATAACACACCAGCCAAAAAAGATACCAAAACCATGAGTATCAATGTAAAACCTGATACTTTCTCCTTACCTATGTTAATCGAAATTCGTAATGCAATCGAATCAGATGGTTTGGAAAAAATCCCTGGATTAGAAATTTTAAAAGAGTATGGGCTTTCCATCAAAGGTGTGGGTGGCTTAAAACAAATGGTGGAACAATTTAAGTATGAGATCATCATGGGTGCAAGCTCTGGAAACCAAGAAGACGTCACACAAAAATTCACGCTATATTCTCAACTTTCAGAACTATTAAACGAATCCAAAAAAACACTCACTGGTTTTAATGTGGAAATCCACAAACGATTTGCCACACCACTTTCCTGTCAGATTTTTTTCTTTTTATCATTCCCATTGGGTCTTGTTGTGAAACGATCGGGAAAGGGAATGAGTTTCACGTTAGCTGTTGTTTTTTTGCTCATCTATTATACATTTTTTATATTTGGGTCGGGGATTTCCTATAAGGAAAACGTTCCGGATTGGGTAGGGCCATGGTCTGCCAATATTGTCATTGCCACACTTTCTATCTACATCATGATTTCCCGTACAGATGCCAAATTACCCGACTCCATTCGAAATAAATTGGGTTTTTACTTCCGTACAAGAGACCGAATCGAAATCCTTTGGGAATCGTTAAAAAATCGAATTCCAAAGAAAAAATAAGACAAAATTTGCTAGAAAATTCCACTATCTACGGTTCCATAGAGACTAGTTGTAGTTTAGGAGATCGGGTTTGAAAACTTCATACATTTGGAATCTTTCCCAAGGCCGTCCGTTTCCGGTGGAGCTTTGGAAACATTCAAAAATCAAAATCCAAGTGAACCAAATTGGTTTAAAAGAACTGGATCAAATTTCAATCACTCCAAACGATATTCATATTGCATTCATCCAAGTGACCTTTGCTGAATGGAAGGAAATCCAACCCAAGGTCAAAACAATCTTTGAAGCCAGTCCCTTTGTATCATTGGTACTAGTTTCCTCTGAAGATGGAGAGGCCCAAATCCAAGAGATGGTGCAATCACAACCAAAGTATTTAGTTTTAGAAAACCCATTGCATGTAAGAGAACTAAGGATGATTTTGGATCGAACCATCCAATCTGAGTCTTACAAAGCAGCGGCACTTGATATCGGCAACTCCTGTTTGGAAAATGTTGGATTCTTTGAAGGTGTGTTCTCTTTGGCCCACCAAGAATACGAAGAATCAAAAAAAGAAAACGAAGCCCTTCGTTCCATCCTCCAATACGAAGAACTTGTCAAACGTTCCCAAGCGGGAATCAATCATGCACTTGAAAAAGTGAATGATATGAAAAACCAAGAACTGATTGAGTTACATGAGCGGGTGAAAGCGAGCCAACAATTGGATGAGTTGCGGGAAAAAGAACTAAAACAAGCTTTGGAATTACAAAAGGCAACTGAACAAGTGCTCAACTATTCCCGGATCGAAGAAATGAATTTAGACAAAATTTTACGGGCCCAAGATCGTTTGTTCGAATACACAGAACAGGAAATTAAGGAACTTGTCGAAGAAAATCGTGCTTTAAAAAAGAAATTAGGAATGATGTAGACTTTAAAAGTCTTTTCCCACTTTTTCTTCGATGGTTGCAAACTCCTTTGATTCGCGACCATAATGGAGTTCGGCAAACCGTAATAAATGTTTTTTCTTTAACTCTTTAAACTCATAATAGAGTTCTTGGTTTTTCGATCGAAGTGCATTTTGTTCCATTTTCTCATAGGAAAGCGCAAGTAGCCTATGAGGCTCTGCTTCCATTTCATTTTTTGTCGAAATGTCAATGTAACGAATGGTGAAATCAATTACCTGCAGGTAGTTTTTGAATGACTCTTGGTGTTTGATGTATTCTCGATAAATCCCCGACTTAAGATCGATATAGGAAGGGCTTTCTTTTACCTTTGGGTTTTCGATTTTATCGAGTAGGTTCATTGCCTTCACCAAACGTAAAGTTGTTTGTGACCTTAGATCATATAATTGTTTTTGGAATTCTTTTTCTTTGTTTTCTCTTCTAGCTACTTTCTGCCATTCATAACGGTCTTCGTAAAATACTTCTTTTTTAAAATCCTCACGCCGTTTTTCGAGATTCTTTTTTCCAGATTCAAAGCCATCAATGGCAAACGAATATTCTTTACTGGCATCGCTCCATCGTTTTTGGGAATTTTTTTCATCAACTAAATCGAGAACAGGTATGGTTTCCACATTCAGTGCATTTTCTCCCCAAGGCGAACCTGATTCTGGTTTCGTTGGTAAAATGGATTCAACACGTGAATCTCCATTTGGATTGGCATCCTTGGCAAATAAACTGGGTAGAGACAGGAAAACCAGGAAGATCCAAAAAAATCGGTTTTGCATTACCATTTCAGGGAAACTTTCCTTGAATCCTGGATATTGGCAAGAACTATCAATTTATGGTACTAATACAAAGAAAAATGGAAACCACAAAAAAGATTGTTCTCATTGCTCATGATAACAGAAAAGAGGATCTTTTGGATTGGGTGAAATACAATAAGGGAACCTTAATCAAACACCATCTGTCTGCCACAGGGACAACCGGTAAACTCATTCACGAACAAATTGGCCTGCCAGTATTTCGCTTCATTTCGGGTCCACTTGGCGGAGACCAACAAATTGGAGCTAAAATTGTAGAAGACTCCATTGACTTTATGGTATTTTTTTGGGATCCACTTTCTGCGCAACCTCATGATCCAGATGTGAAAGCACTACTTAGAATCGCCGTATTGTATAATATTCCTATGGCTTGCAATCGTTCCAGTGCAGACTTTTTAATTTCATCACCACTTATGGAAAAAGAATACAACAGGCAACTCATTGATTATGGATCAAGAATACCCACAAAAAATTAATCGGTATTTTGTTTGAAAGTGCTTTGCTGTCAATTGGTGCCTTTTTCTAAACAGGTAATATAAAATTGGAAAAATAAAAAATTTTGATAGGGGCCATAAAAAAAAGGAGATTTGCACTTCATCTGAGAGGATGGATTCGTTCGGGTTTCCTTTTACATCTAAAAAACGATGTGAGTGTAAAAACATTCGGAATGGACCCTTTTCTTGGTTGTCTTGGAAAATTTGATTTTTTTCATATATTGTATGTTTTGCGATCCATGTTGTGTAAACAAAGGGAATCAATGGCACTTTTAAAATGGCGACTTCACCAACCTGTATGGAATTAGGTTTTTGAATGATTTTTATCCCAGGGTTTGCTTGCATCAAAGTCGTAAATCCGATTGGCTCTTCGTGGAATTGGAACAATTTTTCCTTTGGAATGGGGAACTGGGATCGGAAAATGAAAGTGTTCATATCCATTAGAAGGAGAATTTTGATCCAATGACTTGGTTTTTTAGAAAAAAAAACACAGAAACTTCTAAACTCAATTTGGATACCATCAAACAAATTGCGCATGAATCAAACAAACGAGGAAAAGAACAAGTTTTGTTTGCCACAATCAAACGAAATGTAAGTGGTAGGGGAGAAGTATTAGTTGGATTCCAAGATAAAACTCCTCTGGACAATGGTTTGGTTCGTTATGAAACAAAGGAAATAGAAACACAGTTAGGCAAAGGTGAATTCAAATTCCAAGAAGGAAAATTCTATTTTTATCCCAATGTTGATATCGAATGGCACCCAACTCCCAAAAAAAACATCCATAAAATAGTATCCAATTATGATTTCTCGAATGATTCAGTTTACTTGGAACCGAAAGACTATGGGAATCTTCAATCCGAATTGTCCAAATGTTTCCAGGAAGAATCAGTAGAATCCGTTTTTCTAAATGGCAATATTTGCCAGTTGGAAATCACTGATTTGGATTCTGAAAAAGAATTGAGGATTTCGGAAGCACTCCTCGACTACCTTTCCTCTTTTTACCTTAGTCCTTTTTCAAAACCACAGAATCACCAGTAGCGAGTTCTTTCTCCCAACCCCTCATTTTGGGTTTCACACTTGCAATTGATTTTCCAAGGATGAGGATTTCTCCATCAAATAAAACTTTCCCTTGTCTTTCAAAAGAGATTGTGGAGTTATTTTTTAAACCATCGTCCTTACCTATGGAAACAATCACTTCATCTTTTTTGACTTTAAGGATTTTCCCTTCAACAGGTAACAGTTGTTTGATTCTCTCACTGATTCGATGTAAAATCGTTGGTAAACTGTCTCTACCCCTTTGGTTGGTTTTCCAATTGGCAATGTCTTTCAATTGGTTTCTATCATATACCGAGATATCAAATTTGATGTCACCATTTTGGATTTGGTACTTACCATGAACTACATAACGAACCTTAGTTGCATTTTTTCGTTTTGAATCTAAGTGGTGGAGGTTATCAATTGAAAATGGAATGGTTTGGGAAAATGGATGGAAACTTGATTCTTTTAAAAGATTACGAATTTGTTTGAATTCTGATCCTTCGATTACTCTAACAGATAACATATTTTTTAATTGGTAACGTAATCCATCCGCAAAAAGCCTTCCTGCTTGTAAGTGGTCAGGAAAAGGAGAAATGGATTCTAAATCGAATACAAAAACTTCTGGACTATAACGAATTGGTGAATCCAAAACTGAATTTGGATCAATTTGAATGTATCCTTCCTTGAATTCGATGGACTCCTTTAAATTTTTTAAGACAAATTCTAGTTTATTTTGGAGTTTAAACGAATTCGGATCCTCTTCTCGAAGGCGTAATAACAAATTTGTATACCTAACAGCATCACCAGACAAATTATAAAATTCCAACAATTCCTTTCTAATTACAGGTGTTTGGGCACTCAGATCTCTAGCCCGGAATAGATGGAACAAACTACTTTTGTGGTATAAGGAGTGTTTTTCGGAGTAAAATCGATCCCTTCTGTAATCACCCAATTCTCTTCTTAATTTGGATTCTTCTTTTTCATATTCGATTGCATACTCTTCTGCCTCATAACGAAGGACTTCATCCAAATCATTTAAAGTTAAGGCTCTTCTGTAGTGGAACGAGGCAAATTTTGGTTCTCCTAGTTCCCAGGCAAGATTTGCTTCCAAACTATGGTAAAGTTGGTTCTCGGGAAATTCCCGAGCCAGTTCATAAATTGTTTTGAATGCCTTTTTTTTGAATTCTTTGTCCTGGTTGGCATTTCCTAAAATCAAATCGTGATAAACCAAATAAAACCTAGCATTCTCATTTTTGTGATCCAAATTTAAAGAATTTTCTATCGATTCCTTCACCTGAGGTAAGGCAGAGAGTAATAAATTTGGCTGAAAATAATGTTCGTATAATAAAATTTTGGCTTTGTAGGCAAACCCTTCTGGATCATTTGGCTCTTTTTTCGTGTAAGCATCGATAGCAACTAAGGCGTTTTCATATTGTTTTTTGCTGAAGTAAATTTCACCTAACATCCATAATAAATCAGATGGTTCCTCTAATTTATTTGATAAACTTTTGATTTTGTATAATGCGGAATCTAGTTTTCCTTGTTTGACTAGGGATTTTGCTTCGGCAATCCTCAGGCCAGTATGGTTGGGGTATTCGGTAAGTAGAGGTTGGATTAATTCTGAAATGGATTTATAGTCTTCATCCAATAAATAAATTTCCGATAATCCTGTTACAGCCGGAATGTATTTCGAATCCCTTTGTAAAATATCCAAATAGAATTTTTTACTCTCTTGATAAGATCCTAATTTGAAACTACAGTCCGCAATTCCAAGTTTGGCTTCTATTGAATTTTTATTTTTTTGTAAGGCCGATTGGTAGTATGAAATTGCCTTTGTGCATTGGTTTCCTAATTGGTAATTTTTCCCTTCCGCAATGTCTTCTAAAGCAGACGATTCACCTAAAAGGAGATTTGTGCTGATAAAGAGAATGAAAAGTGATACATAAGCTTTTTTTCGTTTAACGAGGTTCTGGTACAAAATAACCTCCTTCATCTCTTCCTTTTACACCTCTGTGGTCCACACCAATTCCTATTTTTATGTAACGATTGATGAGTTCTGGATTGGTATCAGTTTTATAAGATAGGATATAACGATAATCAAGTTGTGATTTAAATTCTTTGTACAGTTCTCTTTCTTCTCCTTCACCATCTAAGAGGATGTACTTTCCGTTTGTCGGACCAGTGAGGTCGCTCCAGGATTCTTCTAAACTGGGGTTTGGGTTCGTTGTTAATACGTAAATCGGGACAGAATGGGCCTTCGCATAAGAAACAATTCTTGATTTTTGGTATTGCAAAAAACCATCCTCTTTTGCTTCTTTTGATACTAAATAAACCAGGATCTTTGGACCAGTTTCCATTGATAATTTTTTAATCGCTGCGATGCTTGCTTTTCCGAAATTAAATTTATCTTCTGGTTTGCTATCTCGAATTTTCGCCAATACATCACGTAAGGAAACTGTTTCTGGAAGAATGAGTTGGCTGTCTTTTCCTGCGCGGTATAAACTTACTTTATCAGTTTCGTGAAGTGAGCGAAATAAAGGAAACAATCCATCTTCTAAATTCAACTTTCCTTTTTTTAGGGATTCACTATTTTCGTAAACCATCGCAATTTGTAATTTGTCATTGATTTTGTTTTTGTTAGCTAACGAAAAAAGTGGGGTCATATTATCGTTTTCGAATATGCGAAAACTTAATCGATCAATTCCTACTATTTCTTTTCCGGCTCTATTTTTGACCCTAGTGTAGATGTGAATATTGGGAAAATCAGACGTATCAATGGATTCAATTTTTAAGTCAAGGTTGGAAAGTAGGTTATTCTTTTGAGAAAAAATATCAATGCGGTGTTTTCCAAAATCTACAAAATACAAACTGCCTGTTGTGTCCATATTGGTTGCAAATGGTCGAAACAAAACACGGTACACTCCTTTTTTGTCTCGAAATTTTGGCAATTGGTTCCATTCACCATTGGTTAAGGAGTATGTCCAGATGCCAGTTAGTTCATCTGTCAAAAAAATTTGATTGTCTAAAATTCTAATATTTCGCGGTTTTTTCCACTCCGGTTTGGTGATTGTATCTAAGGTATTTCCATCTCCATCAAATACAATCACTTGTAATTTATCTTTATCCACAACATAGATTTTTTGGTCTTCAATGGTAATTCCGGAAGGATTGATTAGTTTGGAATTACCCAAACCAGTGATTTCTAAAACAAACTGTTGTTTTGTGTTGAATTTCTGGATCCGTCCATTCCCGGAATCGGCAACATATAGATTCCCCATTTTATCAAAACAAATGGAAGAGGGCCCACGGAATTGGCCTTGTCCTTTGCCAGGCCCTCCAATCGAAAATAAAAAACTACCAGATAGATCAAATACCAAAACTTCATCACGAGAAAAGTCTGCGATGTAAATCTTTTGGTTATGGTAAACCAAAGAAACGGGACGGTCTAGTTTTCTTGTGATTCCACCGCGCCAGTTTGCAATTGGGTTTCCTGCTGCATTGAATTTGATTACATTCGATGTATCAAACCCAGCTACGTAAAAATTTCCATCTTCATCAAATGTGATATCAACGGGATTACGAAACCGGTACCCACGAATAGAATCCCCTTCAATGGTTTTAAAATAAATTTTTTCTTTTTCCGTAACTCCACCTGCGATTGCTAGGCGAAGGCTTTCAATTTTAGAAGTGATGAGTAAATCATTTTTGGCTTTGGTGGAAAGGATTTCTAATTCATCCAATGCTTCTTCCCATTCACCTAATAGATAGTAGTTGTTGGCAAGTTCCAACCTCGCCAAATGGAAATCTTTTTTTAGGTTCACTGCCTTTTGGAAACGTTCTTTTGCGGCAGAATACTCCCTTTGGTTTTTATAGGTCAATCCCCGTTTGAATTCTTCCTTGGCATTCTCTTCCCCTAAGGAAAAGTTGGGAAAGTCTAGAGGAAAGATTTGGGTGCAGACCAAAAGAAAGATGATGGATACAAACTTTCGCAAAAAAAACTCTCCCTCTGTCCCCCAATTTAATGGGACATAATCCACAAGTCAACCCCTTCCTTTTGGTTCAGGGGAGCTTGCCCTCTTTATTCTCGACAGATTCGCCAATTTGGCTAAGATGGAATTGTTATTATGTCCCCTGATACCATAGAAAAAGAAGTCAATCGCCGAAAAACGTTTGCGATCATTGCCCATCCCGATGCGGGGAAAACGACGCTCACAGAAAAACTCCTCTTGTACGGGGGTGCGATCCAACTGGCGGGGGCAGTGAAGGCAAAAAAAGAGGGAAAATCGGCAACTTCTGACTGGATGGCTATGGAAAAGGAAAGGGGAATCTCCATCACTTCCGCTGCTTTACAGTTTGAATACAAAAATAACATCCTAAATCTTCTTGATACACCAGGCCACGAAGACTTTTCCGAGGATACCTACCGAACGCTTATGGCAGCCGATACTGCGGTCATGGTTTTGGATGCTGGAAAAGGAGTGGAACCGCAAACAATCAAATTGTTCCGAGTTTGTCGGGACCGAGGCATTCCCATCATCACCTTTATCAACAAGATGGACCGTCCAACAAAGGACCTCTATGCACTCCTCGACGAAATTGAAAAGGTGCTCGGCATCAAGGCTGTTCCGGATGTATGGCCACTCGGTACAGGTTTTGATTTCAAAGGGGTGTATGATTTGCGAGACGAACAATTGTATTTGTTTGACCGCACCCCAGGTGGGAAACAAAAAGCTGGGTTTCGAGTGGCAGGTCCAGGTGACAAAAGCCTCGACGAACAATTTGATGAAGAAATTGTAAAGGCATTCCGAGAACAAATCGATTTGGTGCAAAATGGAATTGGGGGAGTAGACAAAAATTCATTTTTACTTGGAAAGGAAACACCAGTTTACTTTGGTTCGGCGGTGAACAACTTTGGAATTGAACTTTTTTTAAATAAATTTTTAGAACTCGCACCAGGCCCTGACCATATCCCTCTTCGGGATGGAAATTATTTAGATCCAGTGAATGCACCATTTAGTGCTTTTGTATTTAAAGTGCAGGCTAACATGAATAAGGCGCACCGAGATCGGATTGCTTTTTTAAGGATCTGTTCGGGAGTTTTTGAAAGAGGGCTCAACGTAAATCATAACCGATTGGACAAACCAGTAAAGTTGTCCTCTAGTTTTGCCTTTTTTGGACAAGACCGAAACACGGTCGATTTAGCATTCCCAGGTGATATCATTGGTCTTGTAAACCCTGGAACATTTAAAATTGGTGATGTGCTTTCAACAGGGAATACACCTCCACTTCGACCCCTTCCTAGTTTTGCCCCGGAGTTATTTGCTACCATTTCTTGTAAGGACACACTGCAATTGAAGTCCTTTAAAAAAGGATTGGACCAACTGGCAGAAGAAGGGATTTTACACCTCTTCACTTCAAGAACGATTGGTGGGGGTGTTCCCATCATTGGTGCGATGGGAAAACTCCAGTTTGAAGTGTTCCAACGCCGCCTAAAAGATGAATACGGTGCTGAAACCTCGATCCATATTTTACCTTACGGAATTTCTCGTTGGGTAAAAAAGGAAGATCGTACAAAGATTCCATCGAATGCAAATTTGGTAGAGGATTTGTTTGGGAATATGGCATTGTTATTTGATACGGAATGGGATATGAATTATTTTCAAAAAAATAACGAAGGCATTGAATTATTAGAGAATCCACCTTTAGAAGATTGATTAGATGATATCGATGCCAATCCATGTGATGTCATCGAGTAAGTCTTTTCCTTCGGAAAAGGAGCGAATTTTAAAATCTAACTCTTGTTTGACTAAGGAAATATGATTGTTTTTCATATTGTCAAAAAAAGACAAAAGTTCTGTATCCCATATTTTTTCTTTTTTCGCATTTTCTACATCTTTTAAACCATCGGTAAACAAATGAAACCGATCTCCTGTTTGGATGGGAAATTGTAATACTTTTGGTTTAAATTTTGGTAACATACCAAACATAGGGTTTAATTTTTCATAACAATTTCTTTCCGTTTCTGAGTAATGTACCATACCAGGGTGTCCTGCGTTGCCATAGGAAACAATATTCTCATTCAAATCAAATAGTAAAAAAAGAAAGGGAACAAATGCATATGGGTCAGGGAAATGAGAAGTGATCCCTTCATTCATTTTCAGTAATATCATTTCGGGATTTGTTTCTGTCCGAGTGATTTGATGGAAAAGTACTTTTAATACTGTCATCATCATCGCAGCCTTCACTCCATGACCGATGACATCGCCAATCGCAAAAATAAAACGATTATTGCCTAAGTTTAAATAATCATAATAATCACCTCCCACTTGGATCAAAGGTCGATACAAAATTTCATAATCAAATCTAGGGAATAATTGGATTTGGTTGGGTAAGTATTTTTTTTGAAGGTCCTTGGCGTAATCCATTTCCCTTTCAAATTCTAAATGTTTTTTGGTTACGTTTTGTATTAAAAGTAAGGCTCCACTCGCAAATTTATTTTTTTCTCCAAAGTACCAAATTTGATAAACGATTTCTAATAAAAGAATCTCCCCTGTTACCGTCATCACTTCGAATTCATCTTTTTTTATATTTTGGCCATTGGGCTTGGAATGATTTTCTGTTTTGGATTGGTTTTTGATTTCATTCAGAAACAAAGTCACTTCTTTTTTTAGCCAAGTTTTTAATGGTTCTTGGTATAAATATACGTCTGTTAATCTCAAAGTTTGTTCAATGTTGGGATTCTCTAAAAGCACTTCTCCCAAAGAATCGTATAAAATGGCCGCATATGGGAATTCATTGAGAATTAATGTTAATTTTTGTTTTGATTCAATTTCTCGTAGAGAGATTACAATTGAAATTATAAATGTAAGCGTAAGTATCCCAACAAGTGTTGTTAAATTTGCTTGTAATGAATCCAAAATGGGTTGGAGCACTAAATGGATCGGACTCACGACAAAAAGGTGAATGGGCATACCATAAAGAGGAATTCCCACAAGAAAATAACCTAGTTCCTCTTTTTCCACTTGTTTAAGAGTTGGAACATTGGAATTTGTTTGTAACGAAGGTCTCACCAATTCTTTCCATTCGTTTGATACAAGGAATTGGTCTTCTATAAATCCTGAAATTCCATAATCGCCAGCTTGGTTGAGTAAAAATAATCCTTCGTTCGGATCACTAAAAGAAGAAAGGAGAAGGGCATCTTCCAGGAATGCACTGGTATGCAAACGAAAACCGCTGCCTTTGGACTCTAAAAAATAAGAATTCAGAATTCCCTTTCTTTCGCATTGGAGGATTTGGTAGGAAAATTGATTTTCTAAAATGAAATTCGGGCAAAGGGACTTGAGTTCCGAGAGGGAGCGCAGAGAGAAAGAGTTAGAATTTCCTTCGGAAAAATCTTTTTCCAATGTTTCTCTGATTTGGTTTTCAATGTCAATGGCCAATAATTGGATTCGGATGAGTTGGAATCTTTGGTTCCAATCCAATGCATCTTTATACTCCCTGTAAATCATCCTGCCAACGATCAAACTGTAAGGTAAGATAAGAAAAAGAAAGAGAGAAAAGAATAACTTTAAAAATGATTTGGACCTTACAACAAAAAGAAAATTAGAGAGTAAAAACTGAATTTTCTCCAAAGAAGATGCCATACTATGGGACTTTGGACGTTCTTTTAAAATCAATGGTTTTCGGAATCTCTTCGTTACCCAATCGGTCAATGGCACTCACTTCCAACCGAAAATTTCCTGGGCAAATTGAATAGAGCTCTTTGTTTGATTCCTCATTCCAAATCAAATATTCAGAAAGACTCCCTCCATCACAAACATAACGATAACGGATGGAACCAATTCCAGAACCTAAATCCTTGGATTGGATGACCAAACGATTGTTTGGTGATACAAAATTGGTTTGTTTTGTCGAAAAAGGTGGGTTTTGAAACGAAAGTTTTGATTCGGGTGGCGTTTGGTCCACTTTAAACTCCCAAATTTGCATTCCATCGGAAACACCCAATTCATTTGTCACTTTATATTCTAAGCGGTAATTCCCATCCTTTGGAAAATCCATATGAGGCGACTGCGTGGTTTGCCAAATGCCACCATTCACTCGGTAACGAACCTTAAACTGTTTGGTGATGGTGGTGGGAACGATGGTGATTTGTTTAGAAGTTAAAAATAATTCCGAATTACCATCTTTGGTTTGGATGGGAACAAGGACATCTGTTTTCACAGGGACCTTTGCGACAGCTGTTTCCCGGGCTTTTGGTTTTTTTCCAAAGGAATTGACTTCATACAACTCGGTCCAATAACCTCGCACCTTTCGTTTTGCGACTGCGCGAATGCGAAAGTATTCATACCCATCCGGGATAAATAAATTGATTGGTCCAGGATTTGATAAAACTCGGAACGGAATTTCCGAATCCATTTGGTCAGATTTCCAGAGTTCTAATTCATACTGGATGATGTCCTCCCGATCGGGAACCAATGTAAATTGGATTTGTTTAGAGATTAAAGAATTGGAAAAACCAAAGCTAAAGCACAAAAGACAAACGATTTTGAGTTTGCATAACCTAACATTCATTTGTTTTCAGGGATAGGAGGGTTAGGAACGGCGAAGGGTTTTAGAGGGGCTTTTCCTTTTTCCACATAAGTAGCGAAACCGGCGTTTACTTGTACGGTGACTTTTTCAGCAGTTACAGAAACAGCACCATCGTAACAACTAAGAGTTGTATTCCCACTGCCATCCACTTCTGTGAGAAAGTCAGTACCTTTGACAACAGACTCAGCTGATTCTGTTTTGAGTAAAAACATCTTCTGGTTTGGTGCTTTTGATTTTGGGATCAGGGAGCGAATTCTCCCTTGTCTTAAAAATAGTTCATCTGGTTCCGTTTCTGTTTTGCCACGTTCCATTATGACATGGCTATTTTCTGTAATTTCGAATCGTGACCCTGAAAGGAATAAGAACTGTGCTTCTGAATCTTTGAGAGTTCTCACTTCGTCTTTTGCGTACAGTCCTTCTCCGTTTGTTGCTTTCGCCCAATCATTTTGTTTTTGTGAGATTTTTAATACTTCTGTCACACCAGAAAATCGTTGTAAGTCGGCGAGTGGTTTCTTCCCTAAACTTTTTGGGATCCATAATTTCATTCCAGGAATGATCAGGTTGGGATTGTCAATTTGATTGGATTTGAGGAGTTCCTTCCATTTTCTTGGATCGTCTAAGTAGGTTTTGGAAATGATGCTTAAGGTTTGGCCTTTTTCCACAATGATGGTGATCCCATCACCTTCTGGAGGTAGGATGTTTTTTTTCGATTCAGGGTAAATCGCTGTAAGTTGGAAAGAAAAAATCAGAAGAAAACAAGTTTTAAAATGGAAAGTATGAATTTGATTCAAAACAAAAAAGGTGGAAGGAACCCTCCACCTTTCTGTTAGAAACCGAGTCAACGTTTTGAGGTAGATTTGAAAATTCATAGTATCCTCAAAACGTTCGTTTTGTTAGTCGATATTTTCGGCTACAAGTTCCGCGATGTCTTTTACTTTTACGGAATCAATTTTTTCCGCAGCTTTGACACCATCTGTGATCATCGTGATACAGAATGGACAAGCAGTAGCGATGGTTGTAGCACCTGTATCAAGGAGTTGTCCTGTACGTTTGCTATTCACTCGCATACTTTCAGGATTGGATTCATCCACGTGTTCTTCCATCCAGTACTGCGCACCACCTGCACCACAACAAAGTCCTTTGGAGTGATGGTCTACCGCTTCCTCAATCTTTCCACCGGAAACCTTTTTCACAACATCACGAGGGTTATCGTAATTATTGTTATAACGACCAATGTAACAAGAGTCATGGTAAGTATACTTCCCAGTGTTTGCATCATCAGCCACTTTTACATCAATTTTCCCTTCTTTGGAAAGTTGGTTGATGTATTCCGAGTGGTGGATGACTTCGAAGTTACCACCAAATTGTGGGTATTCGTTTTTGATTGTGTTGTAACAGTGTGGGCAAGCAGTTACGATTTTTTTAATTCCATAACCGTTGATTGTGTCCACGTTGGTTTGTGCTAACGTTTGGTAGAGGTACTCGTTACCACCACGTCTTGCAGAATCTCCTGAACATCCTTCTTCTGTTCCAAGGATACCAAAGTTGACATCTGCTTTTTGCATGATTTTCACAAAGTCACGAGAGATCTTTTTGTTCCTTTCGTCAAAAGCCCCCGCACATCCTACCCAGTAGAGTACATCTACGTTTTTATCTTCTGCTTCTGAAAGGACTTTTACGTTTAAGCCTTCTGCCCAATCTGCTCTTGTGTGCGCACCAACACCCCATGGATTGGAATTGTTTTCCATGTTTGTGAATGCTTTTTGGAGTTCAGGGCTCATTTTAGATTCTGCTAATACTAGGTGGCGACGCATTTCAATGATGGCATTCACTTGGTTGTTTCCAACAGGGCAAGCTTCTACACACGCATAACAAGTTGTACATCCCCAGAGTGCTTCTTCACTTAGGCCTTCGTGTGAATTGATGACACCAGTTTCAAGAGCTGCCACAGCTTCTGCTGCTTCTTCTGGAGTTTTGCCAGCACGAGCTGCTGCCACTTCAGGCATTTTCTCTAACATTTGGTGTTTGAGTTCTACGATGATTGCTTTAGGATTTAAAACTTTACCAGTTCGGTTTGCTGGGCATTCCACTTGGCAGCGACCACATTCGATACAAGACATGCCATCGAGAAGATTCGGCCAAGGGAAATCTTCCACACGGTTTGATCCCCAAACTGCATTTTCATCATCCAAATTCAGTTTCGAAAGTTGGCCTTTTGGAGTGTCTGTTGCTAGGAAGTAGTTGAACGGAGCAAAGATTAAGTGGGCATGTTTGGATGTAGGAACATACAACATAAAAGAGAATACCGTGATGATGTGGCCCCACCACATGATTTGGAACACGACATCTGCTGAAGAGTTTGCCACTCCCACAGATTCCCAAAGTTTTCCAATCGCACCGTCAATGAATCCTGCATGAGTGTAATAGGTTGCTGCCACTGTTTTGGCACCATTGCCAAGTAAGGTTGTGACCATAAGAGTCGCAATCATACTGATCACAATGGCAGATGCTGGAGAATGAACATCCAATCCTTTTGCTTTTTTGATCCAACGTCTCCAAGCAAAAAACCCAAGACCAGTTAATACTAAAATGGAAACATAGTTTACTGTTTGTTCATAGAGGTGGTTTGCTGATTCGCCGAATAAAAAATTTGGCAATGCAAATTGGTAAGGGTCTTCCATGGCATAACCAAAGACACCGGCGATCATTTGGCTTGTTGTATGGATTGTATACACGATAAATCCATAAAAAACAAACGCGTGCATGATCCCACGTACTGGTTCACGGAAGTTTTTCTTTTGTAAGATTACGTTTATAAAAAAACTTTTTAAACGAAATCCGATGTTCAGGTTCTTTTTTGCATCTTCGTTAAAGAATGCAGGACGACCATTGAAGATCAATCCGAGCCTGTAAAGGATAGCGCGGACAAACACTACGTTTGCCACGACGAAAAAAGCTGTGAATAATAGGTGAAAGAGAATTCTTCCGATATCCATTTATATTTATGCCCTTAAGGTGTTTGGTATTTCCTAGGATTTCTATAGAAAAATCAATGTCCAGGAAAATTCGGTTTTTACAGGGATCTATCAGAAGATTTCCTGTCCAAGTAGGTAGAGATATGAACGTAACCTCCTTTTCCCTGAACCCAAATGACCCTGCTGATGTCGTCCTACTCAAAGCCGTGGAAGGCAAACGGATCTCTCCAAACGAAGCCCTCATTCTCTACAAAGAAGGTGATTTTCTAAAAATCCAGATGGTGGCCCGATTCTTACGGGAAAAGGTAAGGCCCCATACAGAGGCAAGTTACACCATGTTTCGGGTCGTGAATTACACAAACTACTGCAATGTAGAGTGCAATTTCTGTTCCTTTATGGATGAAATCGGGAATGGCAAAGGGTACGTACTCTCAAAGGAAGACATCTTACAAAAGATGGACTATGCCATGGAAGAAGGCGCCGACCAAATGTTTTTGCAAGGTGGGGTCTACCCAGAACTTCCCTTCGACTACTATCTCGATGTGATCAGAACGATCAAAACAAAATACCCCCAAATGCATATCCGAGCCTTTTCCCCTGTGGAAGTGATCAATTTGGAATCCATCACGGGAAAACCCCTGAGAGAAGTATTACTCATTTTAAAAGAGGCAGGTCTTGATTCTGTGCCAGGGGCTGGGGCAGAAATTCTTACGGAAAGGATGCGCCAAATCATCTCTCCCAAAAAAGCCTCTGTGGCTGAATGGGTGCGTGCAATGGAAACTTGCCATGAAGTGGGTTTGAAAGGATCCGCCAATATTGTGTTCGGATCGGAAGAAACGGAAGAAGAGGTCATTGAACACTTACAAGTGGTCAGGGACTTACAAGACAGAACCGGTGGATTTTTATCCTTTATCCCTTGGACCTTCCAACCGCAAACCAAACGATTCAAAGTGAGACCTGTCCCAACGCATGAATACTTGAAGGTTCTTGGAATTTGCCGTATTTTTTTAGATAACATCCAACACATCGAAACATCCGTGATGGTACTTGGGAAAGGGGTTGGGCAACTGGCTCTTTATTCGGGAGCTGATGATATCTCTTCTGTTGTGATTGAAGAAAATGTTCTGCGTTCGTTTGGTTTGAAAACGGAAAAAGAGGCAAGAAAATTTCTTTTGGAAGGTGGCTTTCGTCCTGTTAGGCGTAACCTCAATTACGAAGAAGTAAGATCCAATCTCGAAATGGCTTAATTCTCGTTTTTTTTACATTCCAAATTTCGATATCAGTAGACAAAAGAGCAAATTGGGGCAATCATTTGCACTTATGAAACTTTTGAATGTGGCTTATCTATTAGGTTTCCTTGTATTTTCTCAGTGCATCAGTTTTGCCAAATACAACTTACCAGAAACGAAACTTCCAGAAAACGCTTATGCTGAGAAAAAGATAATTTTACTCACTTATTCCCAAGCCGCGACAGTTGGGGACAGAGAGCGAAAAGTAGCAGATGAATCGAGTCGGAAACAATCAGAAGATCGTTTCCTTCGAGCCCTGCAAGTCCATCCCAGGGTTCTCTCTGTCGTAACCGATCCTCAGGCGAAGTATGATCTGAAGCTAGATATCAAATTGGAATCCCAAGTGAGTTTATATTCGAGTGCATTGGGAATGATTCTCACAGGAATTTCCTATCTTACCTTAACGGCACTTCCCATGGATGTAGAACAGGATAGCACGATTACCTTTCAGTTTGCAAATGAAAAGAGCAAAACGCAAATCAGTTTGGTCAGAGAAGTACATTTCAGAACTTGGATAGGGATTTTGACCATCCCACTGATGCCTTTTTATGGTTTGAATGGAACCACAGAAAAAACATTTGTCGATGTTTCCCATTCAGCTCTGAACGAAGCCTTAGAAAAACAACCCAAACTGTTTTAATCACTTAAAAAATAAGATGGGGGAGTTCTCCCCATCTCGTAAGTTTTACACCTTATCCGTAATGGACATAAACTGAGAATCAGTCTCATCTACTAACCTGAATCCAAACCTAGAATCCGTCGATCATTTTTTTTACATTTCAAGTAAGGTGATCCGGTTCCTTCCTTCGTTTTTTGAAGTGTAGAGTGCCGTGTCGATTTTATGATAAAGTTCATCAAAACTTGGGTTGTCTTCTGGATGGAACAAAGTCCCTCCAATGGATACAGTGAGCGTGAGCGATTCGTTGGGAGCATTGTAAATTGGGATTTGTAATGCCTCCATTTTTTCCCGAATGGATTCCGTAAGTGTCTGAAATCCAATTTTATCAATGGGAGAAACTAACAAACAAAATTCATCCCCTCCGATCCTTGCCGCTATGTCTGTGATCCTTGTCCTTGATTTTAATGTTTTGGCAAAGGCTTGGATGGCTAAGTCACCTTGTTTGTGTCCATAACGGTCGTTAATCATTTTTAGCCTGTCTAAATCCAAAATGACAAGGCCAATCAAAAAACCTTCTCTGTGGGCTCTTTTTTTGTATAAATCAAATTGTTCTAGGAGGTGCCTTCTGTTGAAAAGCTCTGTCATGGAATCAACACGGGATAAATCTTCGATTTTTTGGTTGATGCGAAGGAGTTTACCAACTGTTATGTGAAGTTTTTCTTTGACACGGTATTCTTCGAAACGCCAGTAATTGATTAGAAAGTTTGCAACAATTCCAAATGCCAATAAGAAGGTGACGATGAGTACATCTTGATAAAAAAAATAACGATCAAAACCTTGGATTCGAGAATAATTTAAATGAAGTGGAATGAAAAAAGCCGTATAAATCAAAGATAAAACACAAATCCGGATTGGTTCTAACCAAAGTAAGATGGAAGCCGCAGCAATCACAATGGCGGATCCGAAAAGGTAATAGGCATGGTTTGGATTATCAAAAACCATCATTGGAATGTATAAAATCACAAGTCCAACCAAAACAAGACTTGTGATGTTTTGAATGTACTGTTTGTATTGTTTGATCCCACGTTTTGCAAGTAAGTACACCATAAAACAAATGGCAAGAGAGGAAATCCGAAAGAAAGCGATCCAAAAACTAGCTTCTTTTGTCCTAACAAGTGAATCTACAAACAGTAAGGAAATGATGGAGGTGATTGCTGTCATCACACTGAAAATTTGTAACGAAGAAGCGATATCGTCTAGGTTATTGGTGATAAAACTTGGGTGGTAGGATCGTAAAAATAATTTACGTAAAACAAACCCATATCGTTTGAAAGTATACCTACGCATTTCGGAAACCAGGATTTAGACTAACATAGGCCCTTGGGAAGTAAACCATTTCGTGAGTTTAAAATAAGATCACTTTTCTCTGTGACTTGGCGAGGACATCCGGCAAAGACAATCCATCACTGCCGAGAGAACGAATCCGTTCCCCGTTACTGTATAGTACAACTCCTTGGATTCCAAAGTTACCAACATAGGTAAAGGTGATTTGGTCCAACCGATCTTTTAAGATTTCAATGCTCCCTCCATAATTCAGATCTTCTGATACGGAGAGGTGTAAGATTCCATTTTCCAATCGGTAGTTTGGTTCCAATCGGACTTTCTTTGTGAGGGCAGAAAGAACCCCTTTGGTTTTTTCTTCAGAGTTTGGGCCTTTTGTCAATTCTTGGAATAAAAAGAGGATGGGGTCGCCACCTGGAAATTCGCGTGTGAGTTTGACAAGTTGGGACTGGCTATTTTTTCCCGTACCATAAAATTTCAAAAAGTAAACAGGTAGGTATCCAGGCTCAGCACTGATCCGTTTGCCCGCACCAGGGAACCTGTCTTCCGGCAGAGTGATTTCTGGGATGGCATCATCGATGATTTTTTTTGCAGGAGTTTTCGTGGGACTTGTTGGGTAACTATGATTGAAGACTTCTTCTTCCCAACTTAAGTCATCTTCAAACCCATCGGTTTGGAACGGGTCTGTTGGCTCTGCAAATTTTGGGAGGGATGTTTGTTTGCCAAGGTTTCGAAACCCTTGTTTGGGAAATAAATTTCCCGCCGCCTTTGGGTCAAAACCCATCGACTTTTCAATGAGGACTAGTACAAAGAAAATCCCACCAAGGAAATACCGTAATGATTTCCATTTGTCCTCTTGGATTTGGGGAAGTACCGCCACACTATTACTGTCGGAATGGGGAGGAATTTTGGATTTAAAAAAAATCTTTTAAGGAAGTTAAATCTTCGAATTTCCAATCAAAGTTTGGAATCTCTCCTGGCACACCATGGCCATAGGTACAAAATCCAAACGGACATCCATTCTGTCTTGCCGCTTCCCAATCACTGAATCTGTCCCCAATCATGGCAATGGAGTTTGGTTCCAAATTGTACTTTCGGACATACTCCGCAAGGATTTCACCTTTTGTGTGGATGGTCTCTTGGTTGATGACTACAATCGGCTCAAAGTATTGTAATACACCTGCCGTATCCAGTACCGTCTCGATGTATGGTTTCCTTCCATTGGAGGCACAGGTGATGGTGTATCCTTTTTCTTTCAGGTAATGGATGGTAGAACCAACCCCTGCATAAAAATCACCACCGCCACTGCGTATGGAATCACAGAGTAAATCTAAAACCCGAGATGAAATGGTATCCCTTTCCGGTTCCGGTAAGGTTGGGAGAAGGTTTGCAAAAATGGTACGCACTGGTTTCCCAATTTCATTCATAATCTGATCATGTGTTGGTAAAGACGTGATTTTTCCTGTTTTCTGGGCAAACTCTTCGATTGCCTGCACATACGTCTTAAAGATTATGGATTCTGAGGAAAATAAGGTCCCGTCGACATCGAAGGCGACCATGCGGATTTCCCCCAAGCGGTTTTCTTGCATTACCACCAGAAAAGAATTTGGTGGTCTGTTGGCAAGTAAGGAATAAAATCTTATGCTCGTGCAAAACAGTTTATCAGAAGTTCTTCGTGCCAGAGAAGAATTGTTTTCCAAGACAAATTGGACCGATCCCACTTCACAGTTGCAAAACCGTGTGAAAGGGGAAGACCTATCTTGTTATTTTTTACTAACCGAATCTGAGAAACTGGGAATCCAAAACACAATCCGACTCCTTGTTTCCACAACTCCTTATTACCTTTCCCTTTCAGATCCAAGTGATCCGAATTGTCCGATCCGAAGGATGATTGTTCCGACAGCTGATGAAGTTATATTTTCCGAAGAAGAAAGTCCTGACCCACTGGAAGAAGAGCGACTAAGTCCTGTTCGGGGGCTCACTCATATGTATCCAAACCGCGTATTACTGTTTTCAAACCATTCTTGCAGTGTGTATTGCCGGCATTGTATGCGTGGGAGAAAAGTATCATCAAATGAGGAAAGGATGGAGAAGTCAGATCTGGAAAATGCTTTCGATTACATTCGTAACCATCCCGAAGTAGACGATGTGGTGATTAGCGGTGGAGATCCTTTGAATTTGGCTGACTCTCGCCTTGCGTGGATCCTAAAAGAACTAAATGAAATTCCGAATGTAAAAATTTGTCGATTGGGGACAAGAAATCCTGTCACCCTTCCGTTTCGCATAACAGACGAAATTTGCAAAATCATTGAACAATATAACGATGACAATTTATCCATCTTTTGTCATACCCAATTCAATCATCCCAAAGAATGTACAAAAGAAACAAAACAAGCTATTTTAAAGTTATTAAAAGTGGGTGTTTCTGTTGGGAACCAGGCAGTCCTACTGAAAGGGATTAACGATGATGAAGAGACTATGCTCACCCTTCATAAAAAATTACTCGAGATGAGGGTACGAGCATATTATCTTTATGACCCAGAACTCATTCCAGGATCACGGGGCTTTCGGACACCACTTGCTCGTGGTATCGAAATTGTTGAATACATGCGTGGTAAAATTGGGGGTATGGGGATTCCGCATTTTGTCAATGACCTACCGGGTGGTGGAGGGAAAATCACCATCGGCGCCAATTGGTACCTGGGTTATCATCCAAAAACGAGGCAACATGCTTTCCGTTCTGCTGTTACGAAAAAAATCCATTTTTCCTTTGAACCAGTGGGATCAAACAGGGAATCTTACTATCCAGTGATTTCGGATTTAGAATGGGAGAAATTCCAAACCCAATGAAAACAGTTCTCCTTGCTTGTGACATTTACAACCCCAAAACTCCAAAATTATCCCAGGAGTGGGAATCCGAAGAAACCATTTCAATGATGGAAAAAACCATAAAGGATTTGGGTTATGATGTAGTGAGTTTAAATGATGCAACAGAAATCACTTCGGCACTGGCAGGGATTCCCAAAACGAAACGTGGTGACTGGATTGTTTGGAATTTGATTGAAGGTTATTCTTCTTATTCAAGAGAGGCATACATACCAGCGTTATGCGAATATTTAGCAATCCCTCACACAGGGAGTGATGCTTCTGTCCAAACACTCACATTGAACAAACAAAAAACCAAATTATTTTTACAATCCTTTGGAATTTGTACTCCTGATTCCCAGTTGCTAACTGAAATGGAAACAAAACCTTATTTGCCTTTTCCCATTTTTATCAAACCCAATGGAGAAGGCTCAAGTCTCGGAATCTCAGAGGAGAACCACCTCCGATCGATTGAGGAATGGAATGTTCAGATACCCAAACGACTTTTGGAGTATTCAGAAATACTTGCGGAACCTTACCTCAGCGGTCGGGAACTCACAGTTGCCGTGATTGGAAATTTTGGATCTTACCAAGTTTTGCCCATTGCTTATGTGGACACTCCGAGTGGAATTTACCATGAAGGGATCAAATCCAAATCAGAATTCTTAGAAACTTTGGATTTTGGAGTGGATCCATCGTTATCGGAACCACTCAAAAAAACCTCTCTTGCAGTAGCGAAATACCTTCGTTCGTCCGGATACATTCGAATCGATTATAAATTAGAAAACAAAATTCCATACCTTATGGAAGTGAATGCAACTCCAGGTTTTTCTCCGATTTATTCCACCTTGCCTTTGTTATGGGAAAAAACTGGGAAAACTTATTCTGAATTACTGAAAACTTGTTTGGAACTAGGTTTCGAGGAATATAAAAACCACAAACGTTTCCAATATGGAAAGGACCAATTATGAATGATTTCATAGAACATTTAAAATCAGAAGTAGAATCTCACCCTGTTTTAACCTCTAAATGGCTTCTAGATCGAAAAGAAAGATTACGATTTGAAGACTTGGTCTTATGGCTTAGCCAAGAATACTTTGTATCCATCGGATTTGTGGATTGGTTTTTACTTGTTGCTGCCAAAACTCGGAACCAAAAAGCCAAGATCGTACTTGTCGAAAATATCTGGGAAGAATTAGGTGAGGGAAAAATTGATGATACTCATGTATCAATTCTCACCGAATTTCTAAACCAACTAAAATTTGATTTTTCTACCCACGAGATCCTTCCAGAAACGAAGACGTATTTAGAGAAAATGAAATCTGTGATCGACTTAGGATTTTATTATGGACTAGGTGCACTCGGTCCCGCAAACGAATACCTATTAAAATTAGAATATTCTCAAATAGCCAATGCTTACCAAAAATTAAAACTGGAATACAATTTACCAGAGGGAAAATTTTTCCAAGTGAATTTGGACGCAGACGAAGGGCATAGCAAACGAATGTTTGATCTCATCGCTGAAGTTTCGGATACAGACCAATCGAGACACCAAGTCATGGAAGGGAATCGTTTGGCTTTAGAGGCGAGAAAGGATTTTTATTTGGGACTTTCTCGTTTGGATGAATTCAATCTTAAGAAAGCTGTATTCTAATTTTTTTTAATACATACATTACAAACATTCCTAAAAAAGGAATGGGAGGTAAATAAAGAATCCATACAAAATATCGAATGTACTTTACATTCCAAAGTAAAATACGTACCGCAAAAAATCCTGGGTAACGGTTTCCTTCTTGGATCCATTGCACTTCACCTTGGCACCTATCTATCGTCAGTTGGTTGTGGATATTCCTTAATTCCGTTTCGGAAACAGTATGGAAAGAAAGGATTTCAATCGGCTTTACTGAATTTTTTTGTATTCTTTCTGCCAAACCAGCGCAGAAACCGCAGTTTCCATCATAAATTAATAGATTTTTTTGGGTTTGGTTCACGGTTTTTTGGATTCAAAATCTTCAGGTTGGGATTGGAGAAGGGAGACGATACCTGGGATCAGGGGGCGGTCCACACCTAACCAATAGTAGTACCACGACTCGTCTTTTTCGATGCCTTGTGCAATGGACATATACCATTTATTGATCGTATTGTCTGGTTTACTGCGCCAAAAGAGTGGGTTACAATGTTCTAAAATTTGGTCCCAAATATCACGTCCAACACCAGCCCCTCTGGCGACACCATTGACAGCAAATTTGGATAGTAGGTACCCAAATTCTGTTTTTTGCATCCAAGCACAAGCACGGTAGGATTCTTCCAAAAACAAAACATCAAACTTTGTATCGAAGAAACTTTGTTTTAGTTTTTTCCCGAATGATTCTTCAATCAAACGAAATAATTTCTCCATATCCACACCTTCAGTGGAAGTAAACTTATGAATTCGATTCTTACGTTTGACTAGGGTTCCACTTCCTTTCACGGTGAACAACTCAGTTAAAAGTGTGAAAGGGGAAGTGAGAACAATGCTAAATTTCGGATCTTCAATTTTGGATACTAGGGCTTCTGAAAGTTGGACAAATTCCTTTTGGCTATCCGTAATGGACATGTCACTTGGGATGGAAAAATGATTTTCCATTTGCAAAATTGATTTTACTTTCCCTGAGTTCGGATCTTTTAGAGGTCCATCAATGGAAACATAAATGATCTTAGATGAATTGAGAATGGAACGACAACGGTCAAGCACTGATTCTAATTTTTCAGTTTCATCATTCCATAATAAAATTGGAATTTTTTTCTTGGTGATTGTCGATTTAACAGTTTCCAGTAATGGTTTTTCCCTTGGAATGATTTCGTAAGAGAAACCAAGGGACCTATCGTCAGATGGGTTTGGGTTTAGTTGTTCAAGTGGAAAAAAAACTTTTAGGTATTGGAAACTATCTTCTTCCAAAACAACAAAGGGAAATAAATCCAATTGGTAGAGAAGTTTCAAATCCGAAAATAAAGCTTCTGAACTTTCAAAAATGGTCTCCGAATCAGCATAAAGAATGGCAAAGGATTCTGGGGAAAGCGATTGGAATTCTTTTAAGAAAAGAAGTCCATCTCTTGGGTCTCTTGTGATTTCAAATACACGACTTAAAATGTCCTTCGATTTCATTTACCCGCTCTAAGTTCGTAGTCCACTATTTTTGCTTTGAGGTTTGCGTGTTTTAAGCTTATGTGTTTATTTTCTTTTAAACCAAATTTTCCCAGTAAAGAAAAATCTGCACATAACACAGTGAATTTCCAGCCACCAAATTCGTTTTTTAAAACCTTCCCAAATTGAAAGTACATTTCCCGTAAATCGTCCATGGGTTTACCAATCCGATCTCCATAAGGAGGGTTTGTCACTAGATGGCCTTTGGAACCAAATGTATTTTTAAGTTCCAAACAATTTCCAACTTCAAACTTAATAAAATCTTCCACACCTGCTTCGTATGCATTTTCTTTGGCGATACGAATTGCCTCAGGATCAATATCAAAACCAAACAAATGTGGTGGTGTTAGATTTTCTTTTTTACGTTCAGAAAAAACATAGGTAGGAAATAAGGTTTGGAAAACTGGTGATTCTGCAAAAAGGAATCGATTGATTTCACCAAACAAACGTTCCCTGAGAGCTGCCTCAATGAGGACAGTACCTGATCCGCACATTGGATCCACAAGTGTTTCCCCTTCCTTCCAATCAGACATCTCAAGCATAGCTTGCGCTATTGGTTCCCGTACAGGAGCATTCCCAGCATGGAGTCTGTAACCTCGCCTTCCTACCGCATCACCAGATAATGATAATTCAATGCTAAAACGATCCGTATGAGACCTTACAACGATTGTGATGTCAGCCATTCTTTTTTCAATTTCAGGCAAAGGGACTTTTTTACTTCGCAATCGATCTAAGATGGCATCCTTCATCCGATGCATGGTAAATTCAGAATTTTTTAGTTTGTCTTTTGTTTCTGCATCAATGCGAAAACTCACATTAGGACCAATGTACTTTTCCCAAGGTAGGTCTGTAGCTTTTGTATAAAACTCATCATAATTGAGAGCATTGTCATGTAGGAGTTGTAAGTTCACACGGGACGCAAATTTTGTTTGGATGGCGAATTGGATCACATCCTCTTTTTTCCCTGAGAAAAAAACACCACCACGGTTTGTGTTGTGAATTTTTAAATGGAAGGATTCGATCTCTTTTTCCAAAAGCGGAGAAAGTCCTTCTCCGCATATGGCATGATAGGTGGGGTGAGTAGGTTTTATTCCGAATCTCCTATTTTTTGAGCCAAGTAGTTTTGTAAACCGATGGACTCGATGAGAGACTGTTGTGTTTCAATCCAATCAATGTGTTCTTCTTCTGAAACAAGGATTTTTTCCAATAATTCGCGGGTACCATTGTCTTTTGATGCCACACAGATATCGATACCACGGTTCAATCGGTCAACAGCATTGTATTCTAATTGTAAATCGTGTTGGAACATTTCAGGAACTGTTTGGCCTACATTGATTTTCATATACTTTTGTAAATCAGGGATTCCATCAAAGTACAAGATACGTTCCATAATTTCATCTGCATGTTTCATCTCTTCGATGGACTCTTTTCTGAGATAGTCAGCAAGTTCCAAATATCCCCAATTTTTACAGAGTTTGGCATGAATGAAATACTGATTGATGGCTGTGAGTTCTGCGGAGAGAACTTCCGCTAGGATGTCGATTACTTCTTTTTTTCCCTTCATATGGGTACCCTTCAAAATCTCGGTTCAAATGGAAAGATAATTGGTTTTCATAGAATAGGCAAGCGGAAACTATATTCGAATGAAGAAAGTTTACATTCACAATACTTCCATGAGTGTATTTGGTAAACACAAAGGTTCCCAACTCGATTTGTCTTATGCCACCGCAAAACAATCTGTACATGAGTTTCAATCTCACAAAATTCAATTCATTATCTATGCAAGTTTTTCTCCCGATTCATACACAAAGGAATACCACCTTTCTGCAAAGATCGCAGCCAAATTAGGATTAAAAGATGTGTACTCCATTCGTATGGAAACAGCTTCTTCCTCAGGTGCATCTGCTTTTCAATTGGGAGTGAATTTGATTCTCAGTGGAAGGTATGATCATGGCCTTGTGATTGCGACTGAACTCATGTCTCAATTGAACCGAGAAGAAAGCAATTTATTGTTAGGTTCTGTCCTTTCCGATTCACAACGAAAATTAGGAATGTCGATGGCCCAAGGGGGTGCTATGATCACAAATCGGTATCTCTATGATTATGGTTACAAAGAAGAAGACTTATTTGCCATTGCTAAAAAACTCCATGACAATGGATTAAAAAACCCCAAGGCACATATTAAAAAAAATCTAACTTGGGAAGAATACAAAACCCAACCAAAAATTGCAAGTCCACTCGGTCTCTATGACATTTCTCCGCTTTCGGATGGTTCTTGTGCCCTGATCCTTTCCAAGGATCCAAGTACAGTGGCTGTTCGTGGGATGGGATCGGGACTTTCTCCATTCTTAGTGTCAGCAGAGCCAAGTTTTTTAGCGAATCGAATTGCGTTTGCAAAAGCCTATGAAGAGGCAGGTGTTGGACCAAATGACATCCATTTTGCGGAATTACATGATGCATTCACACCGTTTGAGCTCGTAGGAGCCGAAGATGCTGGTTTTTTCAAACGAGGGGAGGCACTTTTCCAGGTGAAAGCTGGTCTTACCCATCCCAAAGGGAAACTGCCAATCAATGCCTCAGGTGGCCTAAAATCGAGGGGCCATCCTGTCGGAGCCTCAGGACTTGCTCAAATAGTGGAACTTTGTCGCTTCTTTTCTGAATGGCCTGAAAAGCGATTGGCAATAGCACAAAGTATAGGTGGACTAGCTACAAACAACTTTGTTTCGATACTAGAAAGAGTCTGATGCCAGAAAAAATACTCATCATCCAAACTGCGTTCCTTGGGGATTTGGTTTTATCCACTTCCTTTTTTCATGCCGTCAAAATGGAACACAAAGAAAGTGAAATCCATGTGGTTGTGAACCTGGGAACTGAATCTGTCTTGGACAATAATCCTGATATAACAAAGATTTGGTGTTTGGATAAAAAGAAAATCAAAAAGAATCCTTTTGCTTTTTTCCAATTCATTCAAAAATTGAGAATGGAAAAATTTGATAAGGTATATTCTCCTCATTTTTCTTATAGGACAAGCCTCATTTCTTTTTTCACTCGGGCAAAAATTCGCATTGGTTACAAGGAATCTGGTTTTTCGTTCCTACATACAAAATTAGTACCAAGGCCAAAACTAGGCCCACATGAAGTCGAAAAATTATTTGCCTTACTCTTTGAACCCTATGATTTCCCCATGGGTCGCGAAAGAAGGCCTTATCTATTTCCAACGAACGAAGAAGAAACTAGTTTCGAATCAAAAAAATCAAAACTATTAAAAAATGAATCCGGTTACATTTTGATTGCTCCTTCTTCCTTATGGGAAACCAAACGAATGCCAGAAGAAAAGTTTGTGAGTGTCATCACACAAATTTTGCGAAAACGTGAAGAAACGGTAATTCTCATCGGAAGTAAGGCTGACACTTCCATCCAAAACCATATCTTTCGGCTCATGAAAACAGAACCACTCGAACTAAAAGAAAGGGAACGATTGTTATCTCTCGTGGGACAAACCAGTTTAAAAGAGCTGATGGTATGGATCCAAAATGCAAAAGCCATTATCTCCAATGACTCAAGTCCCATCCACTTTGCATCTGCATTCAATACACCTACCGTTATGGTGTATGGCGCCACTATCCCTGCATTCGGTTATGGAAGTTTATCTGAAAGGCATCGGATTTTAGAAGTGAATGGGCTAGGTTGCCGCCCTTGCGGGATCCACGGGGGAAGGGTTTGCCCAGAGGGGCATTTTCGTTGTATGTTGGATCAAAATCCAGTTCGAATTTTTGAAGCACTTGAGGATGTCATGAAATGATGAAACAACCTTCGTTAAAAACAAAAGAGTATGATGCTGGAACCTTTCGAAAACGGATTCAAAAAATCCAAAAAAAACTAAGTAAGGGTGAAATCCTAATTTTATTTGCTGCCAGTCATAAGATCCGCAACCGAGATGTAGAATATAAGTTTAGGCAAAATTCTGATTTTTATTACCTAACAGGGATTACAGAAGAAGATTCGATATTGATCCTTACATCCGATACGGCAGGGATGTTTTGTTTACCAAAAGACAAAGAAAAAGAAATTTGGACTGGCATTCGATTAGGAAAAGAGAAAATCAAATCTATGTTAGGTTTAGATTTTAGTTATGATTTAACTGAGTGGGACAAACAAAAATCAGTAATTTTACTTGGGAATCATACTTTATATTATTTTTTTGGTGAAAATCCGGACAGAGACCGTGAACTACTCACCGAATGCAAAACACTTTCGGAAAGGGCAAGGGAAGGTAAGTTTGGACCACACCGCATCGAATACCCTTACTTTTTACATGAAGAAAGGTTAATAAAATCAAAGGATGAAATTCAAATTCTAAAGAATGCTTCTGAAATCACAAAGTTTGGGCACATGCGGATCATGCGCGAAAGTAAACCAGGGATGTACGAATATGAATTGGAAGCTTTGCTTGAACAAGAGTATTTGAAATATGGTTCCATCGGTGGAGGTTATGGGCATATCGTTGCATCAGGCAAAAATGCTTGTATTCTACATTATGTAAATAACGACGACCAACTGTTAGATGGTGACCTAGTGCTTGTGGATTCAGGAGCAGAGTGGAACTATTATACTGCGGATGTCACACGTGTATTTCCTGTAGGCAAACGTTTCACGGAAGCACAAAAAACAGTTTATGAGGTGGTGTTGTATGCGCAAAAAAATGCAATCCGCCATTCGGTTGCAGGTATTCCTTTTAACGAAGTACATGAAAAAACGGTGCGTTTCCTTGCTGATTGTTTAAGAGAAATGGGCTTTTTAAAAGGAAATCTTGACGAAATTTTAGAAAAGGAAACCTATAAAAGGTATTATATGCATCGGACAGGCCATTACCTAGGGATGGACGTTCATGATGTAGGCAGGTACTATTTGGAAGGAAAGTCAAGGCCACTTAAGGATGGCCAAGTGGTGACAGTGGAACCAGGTCTCTATTTTGATCCTACGGATGATTCCATTCCGAATGAATTCCGAGGCATTGGAATCCGCATTGAAGATGACATCCTCATCCATGGGAAAAACCCAATCAATTTAACAGAATCCATACCCAAAGAAATTTCAGATATTGAAGCATTAAAGGCATAGGGCTAAACGTTTAAGTTTATGGCAAGAGAACTCCCTAGAAGGTTTCGGTCGGTTCGGTATTTTGATCGGATCAGTTCTGAAATTGCTGACATCGTTCGAGATGAAATGGAAAAACTCGGATACCCAGGTCTCACAACCTCCCACTTTGAAATTTTAACATTTTTAATTCGAACTTCAAAGCCAATCAACATGACCCAAATCGCAAAAACCATAGAAAAAACAAAACCAACTTGTACGGTACTTGTGAATCGATTGGTAAAGGAGGGACTTGTCGATAGGAATCCTTCTCCGAGTGATGGAAGGGAGTGGGCAATCCTTTTATCCAAAGAAGGAAAAAAGATTCGTAAAAAAATAGTTACCATTTCGGCAAAACTGCTTTCTTTACAAACCTGGGGGATCTCAAAAGAAAACGAGGATATTTTGTATCCTATCCTCGATGAAATTTACAAACACATCCGAAACCGTAAAAGTTTCGTTTGAACGTTTATGATGTAAACACTGGCCTTCTCACTTCAACGGAAGCGGTGATGCCTTCTTTTGCATCTGGAGATTGGATGCTTGTGATGGTGTTTTTGATGTCATCCTTTACAAGGTCTAAGAGTGGTTTATGAACTTGTAAAATTCCTTTTTTTGTATCTTTCATGGCAGAGTTAGAATTTTTTTTCAACTTTGTTTGCAACGATTTGGACTTTTTCTTTAAGTCCTCTTCCGTTTCCGATATTTCTTCAAATAGGTTTGGCATCTCTTTCGCTTTAAAAGCATCACCAAGTAAAACATGCCTTTTGGCAACATCATAACCAACTGCTTCACCCATAAGGGCATACACAAAGGATGGCACTTGGATTCCTATTTTGACCTCTGGTAAACCAAATCGAATATCAGAAGTCGCATAACGGTAGTCACAAACAAGTGCAAGCATTGCCCCATACCCAAGTGCATGGCCAGAAATTTCAGCAATCGTAGGCATAGGGAGTTGGTAAAGTTCCGTTAAATTGTGGTAAAATAACTCTAAAAACGCTGCCAAATCTTGATTCATATCCATCGTACTGACTGTTGTCAGATCAAGCCCAAGGGAAAAAGAACCATTGCTGGAACTTCTCACCACAACAACTTTTGCATTGGATACTTTTGCAGATTGGATTGCATTTTTTAGGGCCAAAAACGATTCATTGGAGAAACTGTTTTTATCATTGATGGCAATTTGGATGACTCCAACTCCATCATTTAGTTCGAAACTGATCATACTTCCCTCAATTTGGTTAGATATCTAACTAATAAAACAACACTCAATCTAGGCAAGAAAATTTTTTTTTAAAATTCGGAAAGGTAGGTATGGACCACTTCTTTCATCACAGAAAGTCCAATGGGAAGGGAATCTTCGTCAAAATCAAAAAAGGAACTGTGGTGCGGGTGGACAAATCCTTTCTCTTCATTTCGGGAGCCGATAAAAAAATAACAACCTGGTCTCTCCATTAAAAACGCAGAAAAATCTTCGCCCCCCATGGTCCTTGTATTTTCTTCCGTAAGGCAATCCTCACCAAGAACGGTTTTTGCCGCCTTTCTCACGACATCCGCCATTTCTTTGTCGTTGATGGTTGGTTTATCGATTCGTTTGTATTCCAAATCAATGTTTGCTCCAAATCCTAATCCGATTTGTTCCACCAATTGTTTCATTTTTTTAGGGACCATTTCATAAACTGATTTGGAATACGTTCTCACTGTTCCATGTAAAACGGCAGTCTCCGGAATAACATTAAAGGCATTCCCTGCATG
>NZ_RQGH01000010.1 GCF_004769635.1 Leptospira jelokensis | reverse complement strand
CGTTAATGCCAGTTTCACAAGTAGGATTAGGGCTGGTACTTCGATGAGTGGACCGATGACACCAACAAATGCAGCACCACTTCCAATTCCAAATACTCCAATGGATACCGCAATCGCCAATTCAAAGTTATTGCCAGTGGCAGTAAAACTCACCGCTGCATTTTTGGAATAATCCACTCCAAGTTTGTATCCTAAACCTATACTTAAAAGAAACATTGTAATGAAGTAGAATAGGAGAGGAATCGCAACTCTTACAACATCATCGGTCAGATCAAAAATCATTTCCCCTTTTAGGCTAAACATCACAATGATCGTAAAGAGAAGAGCGACGAGTGTAATTGGAGAAATTTTGGGTAGGAATTTGGATTCATAGTATTCCTTAAATCCAAACCTTTCAAAAGCAAATCGCAATACATACCCAACAAAAAAAGGAATTCCTAAATAAATTCCAACAGTTTTAGCGATTTCAGAAATTTCTATTGGTACTGCTGTTGCCGCAAAACCAAAATAAGGTGGAAGAACAGTGATGAAAAGATAGGCATAGAAACTGTAAAAAAATACTTGAAAGATGCTGTTGAGTGCGACAAGGGCCGCACCATATTCTCTATCTCCATTTGCCAAATCATTCCAAACAATGACCATTGCGATGCAACGAGCGAGTCCGATAAGGATTAAGCCGTTCCTGTATTCTGGCTCATTTGGCAAAAATAGAATCGCAAGAATAAACATGAGAATTGGTCCTACAATCCAATTTAGCACCAGAGATAATGTTAATAGTTTTCCATCACGAAACACTTTGCCCATTTCATTGTATTTTACTTTGGCTAACGGTGGAACCATCATTAGGATCAGTCCAATCGCCAAAGGGATATTCGTAGTACCAACATTGAAATTCGAAAACGTTTCTACTGTTTGTGGCAGAAATTTTCCTAGTATCACTCCAATTGCCATCGCTCCAAAGATCCATACAGTAAGATAACGATCTAAAAATGACAATCGTTTCATTTAACAACAACCTGCTTTTTCTTTTTTTTCATTACTTGGTTTGCAACAAGAAGTAGAAGTCGTTTCGATTTTTTGAATTCCTGCTAATTGTAATGGCATGACCTCGTCTACTTTTGGTTTTCCACAGCTAACTGTTGCTTTGCATTCAGTAGCACCATCTTTTAAATGCATAACGTAAGCAGAGCCGTTGATTTGAGTTTCCGAAACAAAAAACTGTCTCATCGCAGTGGTTTGGTTTCCAAATTCAATTCGCAAAATGGCATCATCAGGGATCGTAATCGCTTTTGCAACTTTCGAGTAGATGTTGCCAATTTTTCCTAGATAAAATCTATCATTTTCTGCTTTGTCCTTCGGTTCCAATACTTGTAGGATGATTTCTTTCCAAGAATCTAAATTGCCACCACAATCAACGGCTTCAATGGTTGCGAGTTTAAATTCAGTAATATGAAAGTTCGGAAAAATTGTCTGATCATTGTGATAAATAAATTTTAACTCCAGATCAGGATACAATTCCATTTGTTGTTTGAATTTGATCCAAGTGAGTGATTCCATTTTTACCTCCATTTTAATTTAATTCTTTTTCTACAAAGTTTTCACAGTAACGTCTGATCTCTTCTCTTGTTTCTGCAAAGGCATTCCGTATCTCTTCATCAGTACCTTGTTTTTTAGAAGGATCAGTGAAGTTATGATGGAATCGTTTTGCATCACTAGGAATGTAAGGACAATTTTCCTTTGCATGATCGCAAACAGTAATGATAAAATCAAAACGAATGTCTTTGTATTCATTCACGTGATTGGAAGTATGACTTGAGATATCAATTCCTACTTCTTTCATCGTAGCGATGGCCTTTGGATTCACTCCATGTGTTTCAATGCCTGCGCTATAAACGTTTGCTTTGTCTTTGGCATAAAAACGCATCCAACCTTCAGCGATTTGGCTCCTACAACTATTCCCTGTACACAAAATTAAAATACTTTGTTTCATCTTAACAACAACCCCCATTTTCCTTTTGGAATTCTCCTATTGAACGAATGCATGTGATAAACTCTTCTGACATTTGATTGAAATTTTCCCAATTGATACAGTAACAAGAGCTTGTTCCTTCCACTGTTCCTTTCACTAACCCACCTTCTTTTAATTCTTTTAAGTGTTGTGACACAGTTGATTGGGCCAAAGGTAATACTTCTACAATCTCGCCGCAAACGCACGTTTGGCGACTGGCCAATACTTCTAAAATTGAGATCCGTGCCGGGTGTGATAATAGTTTGGCAAAGGATGCAAACCTTTGGATGGAATCTTGGAATTCGGATTTTTTATTGATTGCCATAGTATATCGTAAATATACGATTATTGAATCCGCAATTTCACGTCAAGGGATTTTCTCCCTTTTGGGGATCTCCTTAAATCCCAGAACCGTCCGGGATCACAACAGGTTCATCGGAAGTAGGGGTGTCTGGTTTCACGTCCGAGGGAGTGTAACCATGGTCATTTGGTTTTGGACGGTTATCAAAATCACCAGGGCCAGGTTTGTGGTTCCCTTCGACAGAGAATAACCAGCCATCTTCTTGTTTTTGGGACACACCTTGTTCATGAGGGAAGGTGTCTATGGGGCGAATGGTGATGGAAACATATTGGATGAGCCTTTCGTCTTTTTTGGGATCCAAATACGCCAAACTATCGTTACGCCACCTGTTTTTCATCCGTGGTTCCCTACGAAAACTCTTCATCACGGTATCTAATTCTTTTCCATATTTGGAATACAATACCCGAGTGGTTTTTGCTTGGATTACATAATACATCCCACCTTTTCTGTGGAATAAAAACCGATTGGAAATGGTTTGTTTGTTTTCTGTATAATGAAGGACAACAAACACTGATTCGTCAAAACCTGCGATTTCGTTTTCTAATACTTTTTCGCGCACGAGTTTTAGATCAGGGTATTTCGTTAAAAATGTATCAATGGTTTCTTCAATAAAACGATCTAAGTCGTATTCTTTTGTTCGGCGAGCGACATCTATTTGTAAAATCGCTTCTCGATTGGTTTTGGCAATTTGGATCCGCACCGTGTCTGCATGGCGTAAGACTGACTTTGCCCAACCTCTCGGATATTCAAAAGCAAATCCCAAAGAGTCTTCAACCCATGTAGCAGCTTCGATTCCTGTTAGAGTAAGACATAATAAAATTAAGAGGCAGAGTCGCTTTTTCATACTTAAAATATCGGCCAAAGGTACTATGATTATTGATAGTCCATTAATCCTTTTCGCAAATCTGATTTTGGAAAATAACCGATCTTTTCCCAGGAACCATGGTCATAGATCGCAACCGATTCAAGTAATGGTTGCAGGGGTGAACCATGGAATGGTTTTTTCCGAATCCAACTGAAGGTCCGAAAGATCTTTTCTAAAATTTGGGACCAAATCCCAGAAACTGGGATGGGAACTTGGTATTTTTTGGTGATTCCCAGGTTACGGAAGGTATCGATGACTTCTTGGATTGTCACAGCCTCTGGATGGGAGAATACATAAGTCCGCTCTGGTTTCTTACCAGCTAAACATTGTTTGGTCCAAAGGTACATTGCTTCTGTTGCATCTTCGATGTGTAAAATCGACTTTTTCCGTATTGGAGGGATTTTTGGATACACCCCTCGTTTCAGAAGTGATTTTAATTTTGAAATGAAACTTTTTGTGCCTTTTCCGTAGATACTTGCCAGTCGGATCACTGAATATGTTTTGTCTGATTGGAAAACAAAATCCTCTGCCAATGATTTGGTTTTGGCATAAATTGTTTTCCCAAACCGCTCACTGTTCAAAGTTAAATTTGTTTCCTTCGATCCATAAACAGAAATGCTACTGACAAATCCAAAGTATGGGATTTTTTTTTCATTCGCAAATCCAACTAAATGTTTTGTAGAGTTTACATTGATTTGGTAATATGTTTCTTCATTGACCTTTGCTCCAGATACAACGGCCGCTAGGTGTAAAACTAAATCAATCGATTCAGAAATCCCAAAGTCATCTGGTGCATTTATTTTGGCTAAATCTCTTTCATAAAACTTAAAATGTTTATGGTGGCGAAGGTTTTCTGGAAAATGAGAGTGGTTTGTACCTATAGCGATGATTTTATAATCAGAAATTAATTTTCCAATCAATGCCTTACCAAGAACTCCACTCCCACCAGTGATGAGGATTGTTTTTGTCATATAATAAATACCATTTGAAACCAACCAACCAGTGCACCGAGTGCTGCTCCCACAAGGATGAGCAACATTTCATCTTCTTGGAAAGCAGAACGTAAAATCGATTCAAATTCTTTTGGTGGTAGGGCTGACATCCGGTCTCCCATCATGGTTTCAATTTGTAATGATTCTCCTAAATAGGCTTCTAAATGGAAAGCATTTTCGATTGCATTATCGGCCATCGCGATCGCGATCCTTTCTTTGGCTGCATCAAATTCGCTGATTTTGCCTGTTGCATATAAGGCAGGTTTTGCAAGGAAAGTGACAGTGTCGACATGACCACTCACTTCTCTACGGATGATTTCAATGATTTCCTTGGACGCTTTTCCAAAGATGAGTTCGGAGAGGATGTTTTTTGGGGTGAGGATTTTTTCGCTCACAAGTTTTGCATACAACCTGGATACTTCATTTTGCCTTTTTAAAAATAATCCTTGGTACGTCCAAAGTCCTAATACTTTTTTAGGAAGAAGAGGTCGAAAGATCATCTCTAACGCCAAATAATTTGTCAGATAACCAACAATGACCCCTTGGATGGGAAGTGTCCAAGATAGGGGAAAAAAAATCATAAATACCATTTGGACAAGGCCTAATAAAAATCCAAAATAAAAACCAGAACGTTCGATGAAACGAAACTCTGGTGCACCTACTTCTTGGAATAACTCGACCACCAAACTTACGTTACTTCCGGATAATTTTTTTAATACCAAGGCCTTTACATCAAATAAAGAATCAATATCAGCTTGGAGTTTTCGAATCACTTTGCGGATGGTGATCCCACTTTCTCGTTTTACCTTATGATAAATTTCTTCTTTGACAAGGTCAGGGATGATTTCCCAAAGTTTTGGATCTAGGCTATCTGAAAATTCTTTTATCGTGTAACGAATGCTAGAGTCTAGCGCTGGCAAAAAAACAGTTTCTGCTTTTTTTGGATCTACTTTTAAAAAAACCTCTTTGATATTGAGTAGTCGCTCTGTGATCACATCCACAGACTTACTCGCCATTTTGTGTGCCTTTCTAGGGATGATGCCTTGCCAGCCGAGGTAGGGTGGGATTCCTACAAAATGGATGGGGTAAAACGTCATTTTCAGTGCCAACCAATTGGTCACCCAACCCACAAACCCATAGGTAAAGGGGATCATGAGCAATTTCCACCCGCCAACCGATAGCCAAAAATCCCACATATTTCGTTAGGAGTAGGCTTTGGGAGGAAGGGATTGGGCAATCCAAATTCATTTTTAAGTCTATTTTTCCCTCAAATTGTCTAAAAATGGAAATTTTTATCCGATACCCCTAAAAAAGATTTGCATTGTGTACGAAAACAAACTACAACTGGTACACTTTGGGAGTCCTTAGGAATTTCCCGAAGTGATTTGAAAGGAAGTGGCCACAGGCCACAAAGCGAATTTGATTAGAGGGTAAGTCTATGCGCGTTCGAGGGTTGTTCACCATTCTCGTACTCATTTCTTTGGTTTTTGTGGGTTGTTCCCGCAAAAAGAAGTCCATGCCGTTTTGGTTTTTACTTGGAACTGGCGGTGCCGTTTCTGACAGCCGTGACCAAAACCAAAATCCACCCGATTCCAACGGTGTCCCTCTCCCTCCACCTGGTGGCTCCATAGGGGTCACGGATCCAGATGAAATTCCTGGAAACCAATCCGAACAAGAAGTGCCAAACCATGGACCTGCGCGTGTCATTGGATCCATCGTGCCAGTCGTGTCTGGTGTTCCTGCCAATATCGTGTGTGGGAATCCTGGAGCCCCGGCAGCGCCCACTTGTGTTGACCTCACGTTAATTTCCGTTCGCATCGAAGTGGCAAATGGTGATGCGAGTACCCTTGTTGCTTCTCGATACGCAGAAGCGAATGGAAACTTCCAATTTGATTTATCTGACTTACCAAATAACAACTACCGTGTTCTCATTAACACAGGTTATGGTCTAAATTACACTTACCAAGACTTCTCTTATGTGTACGACCCAACACAAACTCCTTTTACTTTAGTCAACGTTGGTAATTTACTTGCAGAAAGGATGTATTACTCAGGTGGCCCTGCTCAGTTTACTGGAGTGGTCACAAGCCCAGGTTATGTGGGAGATGGTGTGAACATCCCACAAGGCCCAGTGGCAGGCATTGTTGTAAACATTGTGGATTCCAATGGAGACACAGTAGGAACAGGTGTTACCGATTCCAATGGCCAATATGTGATCACGATCAATCCTCTTCCTAACGGAAATTATACGGTTGTTTATGTGGGAGACTCTGTTTCCGTTTCTGGCCAACCATTTGCGACAAACCAAGAATCCATTCATTTTACATTTCCTGGAACAAACCCTAACACAGTTGCCGTTTTAGACTTAGGCGAGACATCCCTCCCATGGATGGCTGCTACGGAAAGTGACCTTCTCCTTTCCGGTGTCATCCGGAATGGTGCCCTCGCAAATGACTCATCCACTGTTTTCACAGTCAAACTGAAGAACGAACAAGGTGCTGTCTTACAAACGATTCAAATCACAGGGAATGGCAATTTTTCCATAGAAGGGTTTGAGCTCACAAATGGTGTGTATTACCTTGAGGTATCCAATCCTTCTTTTTATACCGTCACACAATCCTTTTTATTCACCGCAGCTCCGAATGGAGGTGTGAAGTCTGTCACTCTTACCGATCCAATTCTCATCGTTGCAAAACCTTCGATGGTCATTGGTTATGTGAAAGATGCAAATGGTGAACACATTTCGGGTGCAGTGATCAATGTGCGGCCTTCTGCGAACCAAGCGCCATCCAATATTGTTTATCTGAAAGATGATCCAATTTTAGGAAATGCCATCAAATTGTGGATCCTCGAATCATTGAGTGCTGTCGCTGGCACCAATTGTGCGTTAAATCCTACCGGAGCTGTTTGCTCCTGTGCCGTGAACCCAACCGCAACTTGTTTGGCGGCTGTCCAAGGGACAGGACCGTGGGCATACCAAACCTATGCGAACAAATTGTATGAAGTCAATCCTTCCACAAAAGAAGTTTCCTTCCTGGGAGCGAGTGGGCTTTGGGCATACTATATCTCAGCACCTGGTTTTGAAAACTATTGTGGCAACAATGCCGCTCCTTGTTCTTCCAATCCATTGCAAGTGAGTTTAAACGGTGCCACGTACCATGCTGGAACCATTTCCATGACTTCAATCGCCACAAGGTCTCAAATTGCAGGTTCCATTTCTGTTCGTGACAATGCACCGACGGTTAACTCGGTCCATACGGCGCAGACTGGCCTTTTTGTTGTGATGTTGGGCAATACAAATGAATCCGGAGCATCCCTTGTCCATATCACAACCACTGTTTCTGGACAATTTAGTTTTGGTGCAAACTCATATGTTGTCACCTTACCACAAGTGTTACCTGCTCCATTTACGAATGATGACGCAGGAAAAGTAACCTATGCCCTTTACCAATTGGGAACGGGTCTTGCTACGACACTTGCCAATTCACCAAGTGTCGCTCGTGCGAATGACAACACAGCTTCGGTAGACATCATTAACGGATCTGAATACAATTTCCGCCAAAGTTCTTACCAAATCATTGTTGTGGACCGTGTGGCACCTTCTTACCAATCGAGTTATCTAGCAACCAATAGCCTTCGGGTAGACACATCTACTGTGGCTACTAACCTTTATGCCGGAGCTCCTGCAGTATTCCAGCTAAATGGTGTTGTCCTACATAGTGCTCGGGCAACGGTTACTGGTGTTGTGACAGATGCGGTTTCTACTTCCGTTGTGAGTGGTGCCACAATCACACTCGGTCGGTTAGTGGGTGGAAATTTTACTCAAGATGTCAGACGTGACTGTTCTGGAAGTTTTGATGCTCCGAATTGTTCCGTTCCCAATACAAGAACAGCAGGCAGTGACCAACTCGTTGGGTCTGTTTCCTCACAAGCAAACGGAAGTTACAGTTTTCCATACCTTTCTCCAGGTTCTTACCACCTCCGCTTGGAAAAAAATGGAATCACAACTTATTTCCCAGTGGAAGTGGGAACAGGTGGAGGGACCGTTGTCGTGAATACACCAGTGATCACAAACGATGGTCGGGGTCACCTTTCTGGATCGGTGAGAACTCCTGGTGGATTTGCATTCCTTGGAACCTACTCACTTGAGATCGTGGATCCAAATGGTGGAACAGCTCGTCCTACAACGGGTGTGCAACCAGCATCGATCGCAACCGGCTCCACAGCATTTTCAAACGCAAGCCAATACACCATCTTCAATATCAATGCAGGTAGATGGAAAATCCGATTTGTTTCGGCAGGATACCAAACTGTGGAAGGGATTGTGGACATCCAAGCGGATGTGACTACCAATTTTGACATCATCACCTTTGTGCCAGGGAGCCAAACCAGTGGAACCATTTCGGGTAGAGCACTTTCTGCCCTTTATAACACTGGTGTCTGTAACCTAACAGCACGTATCCGACCTGGTGTGAATGTAAAATCAGGTCCTTATGCGATTGATGGAAATGGAATCACCATTCCTTCTGTCAAAACTTCGACTGATGGATCTTATGCGATTCCTTCTGTCCCACCTGGAAACTATACTTTAGAAGTCTCTGGTGCGGGAAAACGAGGGAACTGTACATCAGCACAAGAAAACTATTCTACCACTTATAGAACGGTTGTCTCTGCAGGTTCCGAAACTCCTGCAAACCAAAACATCCTCGTCACTCCTATCCTTGGAGAAAACGAGATGCGTGTGGTCCTCACTTGGGGTGCCAAACCTCGTGACTTAGATTCCCATATGCAATATGGAACAGGTGGAAATGATCGAATTGTATGGAACAATCGAACTCCACTTGGTTCTGGCAATGGTAGTTTGGATTATGACATCACTACAGGATATGGTCCAGAAACCATTACCGTACAGGGATCCATTTGGAACCAACCTAACCGTTATTACAGTGTGTATAACTGGTCAGGAGAAGCGAGTATGGGAATTTCTGGAGCCAATGTTCGGGTGTTCAAGGGAAGTGTAGGGGAAGTAAGGAATTATTCCATCGCTCCTAACCATTCCAATCGTTGGTGGAAACTATTCTGTATCGCACAAGACAAATCCATCACGGATGTGGGAACAGGAAGTTGTAAGGCAACTAACTTTATCGAGCAGTCAATGTATCGGTAAACACTCGATAACTAACTCTCATCTTTTCCAAGTTGGGAACGGATGAGAGGGACTTAACTAAAATAGAATGATTAAGAAAGGACAGTGATATGATACTGTCCTTTTTTTTGGCCCACAGAAAGTTTGAGATCATAAAGTTTTGATAGAGTTTCATCTGTAAAAACGGAACTTTTTACTCCAAATGCCAAGACATTTCCCTCTTTTAACAATAGTACTTTATCAAAATCTTCTGGAATTTCTTCAATACGATGGGTGATGAGGATGCGTGTGAGATTAGGATTCTTATCTTTTAAAGAATCCAAAGACTTTCCAAAATCAACTCTTGCGGTGAGGTCAAGTGCCGCCGTTGGTTCATCCAAAATTAATATCTGTTTCCCTTCGCCAAACGCACGTAATAGTAATACCTTCATTTTCTCTCCTGAAGAGAGAGTTTGGTAGAGTTGGTCTGCTTTTTGTAAAAGACCAATTGAGGAAAGTAAATCGTTTGCCAGTTTGGTTTGATCAGGAGTTGGTTCTTTGTAGAGTCCAAGTGTACCAATGACACCTGTGACTACCATTTCAAAACAAGTGAGCCGTTGGAGTAATGTTTCTTGGTGGCCTGGTTGCACGATTCCCATTTGGTTCTGCAATGGAGCCATTGGTGTTTCACCAAATCTTTCCCCAAAAGCCGATACAGTTCCACTCGTTGGCCAGAGGTAACCAAACAGCAAATTGATAAGAGTTGTTTTTCCGGCCCCGTTACGTCCCACAATGGCCAAAGATTCGCCTTGTTTTAGTGAAAAATTGACTTCGTTTAAAATGGTTTTGTCATTTCTGATAAAGGAAACTGAATCAAACCGAAGCACTTCACTCATTTGTTTTTTTGTATAAGACTTCTACCTTATTTACCGCTGCGGAGAAAACATCTATATTGTCCAAATTGAACTTAGCCAAAAGGTTTTTGTCAATGGCATAAAAACCTTTTTTTTGCTCATGGTAGTCAGCCATCATGTTTGCCATATAGATCACTTCTACTAAATCTCTTAGTTCAGGTGGAGCCAAAAATGGTTTGTGGTGGTACTCGATGGCGACTCGAAGGTCTTGTGGGAATTCCCATTTTTCAGCGAGTAGGGCTCCCAGTTGCGGGTGGCTTAGTCCAATTGCCATTTCTTCTAGAAGGGTGGAGTTTCCCGAGTCGGCTCCTCTTTGGTAGGTTTCAATTTTTTTGAAAAAACCACGGTCCACAGAAAGTAATAAAAATTTTCCTATATCGTGTAACAGGGCACATACGGCAATGATATCCGCAATTTTATTTGTATGATTGTTTTCTGTCGCCAGATAACGAGCGTAATAACTGCAACGGCTGGAATGTTCCCAAACATCCATCATTTTGCCGTATTGGCCATCCATAATCTTACGAACTCCCGATACATAAAGTAGGTTTCGTAAGTTTTTTAATCCTACAACCTTTACCGCTTGGAGGATGGAGCTAACCTGGCTACGGTTTGCAAAAAATGCGGAATTGGAAAGTTTCAGTAAATCGGCAGACAAAGCAGGATTTCTTTCGATTTCCTGAGAAATCATATGTAGGTCGGAATCAGGGTTATTACAAAGTTGGATGATTTTGGTTAATGAATGAGGTAGAGGTGGAAGTCCATCAATTTCATTGAGTAATTTGGTTTTGAGACCGGTTTGGATTTCAACAGGTGTTGTGACTTCAGGAACAGTCAGTGTAGCGCGCGTTATTTTGTCGTTCGTGAAGATTTTAAACTTATCAGAACCAATGCCTGAATTTTTTAATAAGAGTTGGATGAGTACAAGTCCTAGGCCAGCGGACTCGGTGCTATCGGAAACATCGGTAAAGGCATCGGAAAGGTCATTGTAGTTTTTTGCCACTTCGATTCGGCGATTGACACGTGATAATTCTTCTTTGGTGATGGGTGCGTTATTTTCCACAGCAAAGTGGATGGATTTTCCATCTACTTTCATCAGCAAACTAATGTAATAATTACCACCGTCTAACCGGTCTAATTGTTCGTTCCACTTCATGATGATATTTTCTTGGAAACGAGACATACCTTTGGCATAATCTTTTTCATTTTGGATGTCCAAATTTTCGCGGCTAAAATAGTCACGTTTTGCATTGGCTTTGTTCGCATTCATGAGGAGTTCTTTTAGGACAGTGAAGATGACTTCGACAAGGTATAACTTGTCCATATACCCCATTACATGGACAAGTAATGCGTATATCTCCTGATTTTGTTCTTCTGTGACAAAATAAAAATTAATCCTAGATTCTTTTGCTGTTTCTAATTGCGAAATAATATCTTTAAAATTCACGAACGCTTTTTCCCGTATCACTCTTTTAAATTAAATTCTTTTAGACGCAATAGATATTTTTTTCCAAACATCTTTCTATTTTGTCCATGGAGAATGGTATCGTGTTTGTATCAGTGGAGGAAAACACGATGGATATGTTAGACCAAATCAATTTGCATATGTTGATGGAAGATCGATTGGAAAGAATTTTAGAGGATTTAGAGAAACGTCCTAAGGGAAAAACCAAAAAAATAAAAACGGTGAACCCACTTCCTGCAAACCGAGAACGAGCTGAATGGAATTTACAAGAGATCCCAGTTCTTTACGGAGCTTAACCTGGTGAAAACCGCAACCAAGTGTTGAGAGTTTTTACAGAGATGATACCGGATTGGTCTTGGTCGGCCCACTTAACCAGATCCGAAACTTTTGGGGGAAATCCCTGAAATGAATGCAACTTCGGTTTTCCATTGGGATGGATTGTTAAATCCAATGGCGATTCCTTCGAAAGGAATTGGATCGGATTTTTTTCTTTTTGGGAATTTAGATCTTCCCAAACAATTTGATTTTTCCCTCTCCTTACACCGGAATACAACCGTTTGGTGAGAGATTCCAAACTTTGTTTCCTATGGATTTGGGGGAGATAATACCTCTCGTACCCCGTACCCTTACAATGGGACTTTCCCATTTCCGAAATAAAACTCACCCCACTGAGGATAAACTTTCGATCCACAATGCCCTTCGTGATGGACAATACCATTCCCAATAAATTCAAACTTGGGTTTTGGTAGATAGGCCAATTTTGTTTATTTTCTAATTGGAAAAGATGCCCTACGATTTGGTCCAAGGGATGGCCTGTATTCACGAGGATCTTTGGATTTGGTAATTCGAATAAAAAAGATGCTCCACCTAACCAAGTGATGATGGGGATTTCCTTTGGAAATTCTGTTAAAAAATGGTACAAAGTACCCCGACCAGAATCAAATGAAACAATGTAGTCTGGGAAAATTCCATTTGGAACTAAATACCCAAGTGCTGTGTCACTGGCAAAAATTGTCAATTGCTCGCGGTGGCTTTTTATTGTTTCTACAACTGATTCTAAGCTGGGGCTTGCACCCAAAAATAAAACATTCGGACCAACGGCGGAAAAGGATTGGAACCAATGGACATCGGTTTTTGCAGACTCAAGATTTGTTTTGTTTTTTAGATAGTTATGGGTCCAAACTTTTTGAAAGTGTTTGATCGTTGATTCATTTGTACTATGAGATTGGAACTGTGAACGAAATTGGTTCCGGCATTCGTTTACCAAATCGGGAAATAATCGTTCGTAATTAGGAGATTCATATAACGTCCATTTAGCAATACCGGTTTGGTTTGGATCTCCGTTTGGAAACAAAGTATTTTTGATTGCAGACCAATTGGGATTTGGTCCCGTGATCATCTCGATTGTCAGTCCAATCTCCTTCGCGTTTTGGATCAGCTCGTCGGCTTCTTTTTGGAAACTTGGCAGTTCATAGATGTTAGGATTTGGTTCCCAAAACAAAACCACAGAATGGGGACCTTTGTTTGTAAGAAGAGAGCGAACGGAGTGCAAAGCACCCACTCCTAATATGAGTGGAATGGAATCCGTTTTGATTTGGCTTAAAAACCGAGAAGCCTCCTTTTCAGGGGAGACTTTTGAGTGTAGGTAAAATGTTTCGGGAGTTTGAAAGTTGTGGAGAAGGTTGTTTTGGAAGAGGGGAAGAAGAGGGATGGGACTAACCTCTAATCCTCTTCGTCCTCATCGGAATCTTCATCTTCGTCAGAGTCGTCGTCGAAATCATCATCATCGTCGTCTTCATCTTCGTCAGAATCATCACCGAACTCATCTTCGTAACCATCTTCAAATTCTGGTTTTTTTGCTTCTTCTTCTGGTATGAAATCTTCTTCGATGTCTTCTTCGGCGTGTGGAGCAAAAGAGGTTCCTGCAGTGGAAGTGACACCAGCAAGTTTGTCTTTTTCTGCTTGGAGTTGCGCTTTTTCTTCAGAAGAAAGGTATTTCCATTGCACCACGTCGTTTGTGAGTGCGTAAAGAGCTTGCACCGTGAGTTTACGGTTTTTTAATTTTTTAGGTAGAGTGATTTTTTCGATTTTGTCGATCGCACTGAAACCGGCCACACATGTTTCGTATTTTTTTTCCCGGCAAAGTTCTATTAAGGATACGATATCAAAGTCTTCTTTCTGTGATTGGCTCATTTTTTATAAATTCCTGGGGAAGTGAGTGGAACGTTAGACCAGATTGGGGTACGGGGGTCAGATGTCAAGGGAAAGTTCGAAAACGGACTTTACAGACGTTCTCCTAGTCCAAACCATGGGGATGGACCGTCCAATTTATGGGATTTATGAAAGCCTCCCTCATTCTATTTGTTAGTTTATGTCTCATTAGTTGCGCCCCAGCGAAATCTTCCTATTTTGGAGAGGCCAACTTTACTGGGGTTTCGGCATCTGGAGAAGAAATTTCCTTTGCCAAACTGGAAAAAGACCAAATTGCCTTAAATGTCTATTCGCCGGACTGTGTGCCTTGTTGGAAAGAAATTCCCGCTTTGAACTTACTCCACTCGGAAATCCAAAACAAGTTTCCAAAGAAAGCATTATTTATGGTGGTGGATCCATACCAAATTGTTCCTGATATTACCGACGAACTTCCGTTTGGTCAAGTGTTTCAGATGGCAAAAGAAAGAATGAATGTGGAGATTAAAAATCGAAACATACAAGTTCCAATTGTGTACATGAAAAAACCGTTTCGTGTGAAAGAAGGTGGGTTAGTTACTGGCACTCCAGAAACATTACTCTTTGAAACAAATCCACTTCGATTGTATTATAATTTTTTAGGTTCGATTTCTGAGCTCACAAACAAAGAAGCAATCGAAAAAGATCCTAAGTTTAATTTCTTTCGTTATCAATTTGGGATGGAATCGATATGAGAGCAGTGTTGATTCGTTTTATTGATTGTGAAGGTCCAGGGATTTTAGAACCGATTTTACGAGAAAAAGGTTACCGAATCAGTTATCATAATGCCTATGATCCTCGTGTTCGATTGATGCCTGAAATCCATTTGAACTTTGATTTGATAGTCATGTTAGGTGGGCCACAATCTGTTGCAGATCCAGACAAACAGGAATTTTTTAAGCCTTATTATGAAATAGTCGAAAACGTAGCGATAATGCCAAAAAAGAAATTGATTGGGATTTGTTTGGGTTCGCAAATCATAGCGCGCGCGTTAGGTGCAAATGTTCGGCCTGGAACCAAGGGTCCAGAAACTGGATTTTCAGACTTACAAATACTAAAGCCAGAACATCCTATCTTTTCTGGATTAAATGGAGATTCTGTTTTGGCTTTTCATTTGCACGAAGATATATTTGATATACCAGTTGGCGCAGAACACCTATTAGCCAGTGAGTTTTACGCTAACCAAATGTTTTCTTACAAAAACAAAATATTCGCATTCCAAACCCATTTGGAACCTACATTTGGGATGTTACATGTTTGGCAAAATGTACATAAAGAATTTATCGCAAAAGGTAACGGCGATTTTTCAGATTTGGAAACCAAACAGAAAACAATGGAAGAAAGTGCCAAAATCATATTTCGCAATATTATAAATTTATAACGGACAAAACATGTTTCAAAAAATATTAACCATATTATTCGGTAGTAAATACGAAAGAGACCTAAAAAGACTAAATCCAATCGTAGAAGCAATCAATTCATTTGAAGTTTCAATCAAAGCAATGGATGATGAAACTCTTTCCTCGCAAACTCAAAAATTTAAAGAGCGATTGGCAAATGGAGAAACATTGGATGATGTTTTACCTGAGGCCTTTGCCACTGTAAGAGAAGTGGCCTATCGAACATTAGGTATGCGCCATTTTGATGTGCAGATGATGGGAGGTATTTCTTTACATTGGGGAAATATTTCTGAGATGAAAACAGGGGAGGGTAAAACATTAACATCAACTCTGCCTATTTATCTTAACTCACTTTCTGGAGAAGGTGTTCATGTTGTAACTGTTAACGACTATTTGGCGAAGCGAGATGCTAATTGGATGCGGCCTGTATTTGAATTCTTGAAAGTTTCAGTTGGAGTCATCCAACACGATATGGACCATGAAGAACGAAAAATAGCTTATAATTCCGACATTACGTACGGAACCAATAATGAGTTTGGTTTCGATTATTTACGTGATAATATGGTGAGTTATAAAGAACACCGAGTACAGAGGCAACATAATTTTGCCATCGTGGATGAGGTAGACTCCATCTTAATTGATGAAGCAAGAACTCCACTCATCATTTCAGGGCCTGCTGAAGAGTCCACGGACAAATACCTCAAGGTAAACAAAATCATACCTAAGTTAATTGAAGGCGAAGATTTTGAAATTGATGAAAAAGCAAAAAACGTAATTTTATCGGAAGCCGGTGTCCACCACGTAGAAAGGTTGTTGGAAGTTGAAAACCTATACCATGCTGAGAACATCGAACTTGTTCACCACGTACAACAAGCTTTAAAAGCTCATAAGATTTTTTATAAAGATAAAGATTATGTGGTACAAGACGGAGAAGTGATCATAGTGGATGAGTTTACTGGCCGCCTAATGAAAGGTAGACGTTACTCCGATGGACTTCACCAAGCTTTGGAAGCAAAAGAAGGTGTTCCTATTGCCCGTGAGTCACAAACTTTAGCATCCATCACCTTCCAGAACTATTTCCGAATTTATAAAAAATTAGCAGGTATGACTGGAACAGCTGATACGGAAGCAGAAGAGTTCAAAAAAATCTATAATTTAGATGTGATTGTGATTCCTTCCAATTTAAAAATCCAAAGACAGGATATGCCAGACCGAGTTTACAAAACAGAACGTGAGAAGTTTGATGCGGTTGTAAAGGATATCCAGGAAAAAGTTTCGCGTAAACAACCGGTGTTAGTTGGTACAATTTCAATTGAGAAGTCAGAGGTTCTCTCCAAACTTTTATTTTCGCATGGGATCCAACACAATGTGTTGAATGCAAAACAACACGAACGTGAATCGGAGATTGTTGCCAATGCAGGAAAACCTGGTGCCATTACAATTGCGACTAACATGGCGGGAAGGGGAACTGATATTGTCCTCGGTGGTGCCCCTAAATACAAAGAAGATTTAGAGAAGTTAGATGATAAGTGTGATTCTTTAGGAATCAAAAATAAAGACGAACTCGAATTGATTTACAGTTTTAGAGAAAGTTTAATCAAACAGAAGTTTGATGAAGCGGAAAGTAAAATTTCTGACATTCGCAATGATACAATCAAAAAAGAATGTGTAAAGATACTTTCTGATGCAAGGAAATGGAAAGTGGATCATGACTTTGTCATTGCTGCCGGTGGACTTCATATCATTGGTTCCGAGAGACATGAGTCTCGTCGAATCGATAACCAGTTGCGAGGAAGGTCGGGACGTCAAGGAGACCCAGGGTCTTCCAGATTCTATTTGTCATTACAAGATGATTTGATGAGAATATTTGGTTCTGATCGGATCGCTCGCATTATGGACACTTTAAAAATGCCAGAAGGCCAAGAGTTGGAACATAGTATGGTTTCAAATGCTATTGCCAGGGCACAAAAAAGGGTTGAAGGTCATAACTTTGATATCAGGAAACATTTGTTAGAGTATGACGATGTTATGAACCGTCAAAGGATTTATATCTACGGAATTCGAAATGAACTTTTGGATAAAGGGAATATGTCCAAAACTATTGTTGATTTCTTCGATGAAGTGGTAGAAAACCAGATCATTATATATTGTGAAGGCAATAATGTAGATGCTTGGGAATTGGATTCACTAAATGAGTGGTTACAGAGTTTAGGTATCAATCATTCAATTGAAGTAAAAGATTTTAGAAAAGAATCAAATCCTCAATTGAAGGTGTTTGAAGTTGTTTCCAAACTTGTGAAAGAACTTTATGACTTTAAGGTTTCATCGATTGGTGAGGAAATTTGGAGATCCATTGAACGTAATGTATTTTTAGATATCTTAGACCACAGGTGGAAAGAACATCTATATGCCATGGACCACTTAAAAGAAGGGATTTGGACTGTTGGGTATGGTGAAAAAAATCCACTAATTGAATACAAACTGCAAGGTTTTAAAATGTTTGATCAGTTGGTTGAGAATTTAAAAAACGAAGTGGTTTCCTTTTTACTTAAAATTGAAGTCACCGAATCAGACAAAAAAGAAGACGATGCCTCTCCAAAAGAATACAAAAAAATCGGCCAAGAACAAAGGGCAGAAGTGGATATGTTTGGGAATGAGGTGAAAACCAATAAAACCAAACCACAAGTTTCTTCTACCACAAGTTCTGGTGGAGGTTCTGAAAGAAGGTCGAGTCGAAGGAAAAAATAATTTTTTTCAATCTTTCATTCTCAATGATTCCCAACTCTTCAAAGAGATACCCACTCTTTAGAATCGAGTTGGGAATTAAAAATTACCTCGCTGTCAATCATATCCAATCACCAACAAGGCATCGGTTGTTTATCATAAATTACAATCTGATAGCAATTTGAATGAATTTGTATGAATCAGTACAATTTAGTTTGATATTTTCATTCCACTGATTTTGCCACTACGCCATCAATGTCTGGCCCATTGTCATAAGAGTGTGGGTACACATAACCGGATCCCGTATTGGGATTGTTAACGGCCGACGCTGAAACCATTCGAATGAATTTAAATCCATTGGTTTGGATTAAGGTTCGGGCTGCAGCATCACAATTCGTACCAGGTCCTCCTACAATCAAATCATTTAGATCAAAACCATCACCACCACCTAACAAAAAATCGTTATTTGTGGTTGTGAAAAGTTCCTCTAAGGAAAACGGTTTTGTTGCCATATTGTAAATGGTCGGCCGAAGTCCTGCAAATCCTGGCCATGAAGAAATTTTATTACTATCCGCAACACTTGGATTAAATCCACTCAGATCAAATCCACAATACTCAGTTCCATTAAAAGATACGTGAACAACCATAGGATCAAATGCATACCGATCACTTGATTCGGAAACTCTAAATGGATTTTCATACACTATAAAATCAATCCCAGATACGTTCTTAACTGTTTTCCCTGCCCAAGAAAGAATGAGTGTCGCCCCCACACCAGTTAGGTTTAATGCATAAACATCCAACGATCCAGAAAATTCTCCTCCTCCACAAATTCCATTGATTGCCTTTGATGAATTATTAAAACCATTTACAGTTGAATTGGCAGTTACAACTGTATTCGCAATAGGAATATCCGTTGGAAGTGAGGTTGGAGGACAAGGACCCACATTCGTTGTGTTAGTTTTTGGCATTACGAGCAAAGTGAGGATGAGGTCATTATTGTTTTCGTTCTCACCACATTGAATGAAAAAAGTGGTAAAAATAAAAAATAGGATGATAAACTTCTGATTGAATCGATCCACGAATTTTCTCCTGTTTGCCTTTGTCCTGTTAAACAAAGGCAAACTATTTTAATTAAAATGTTCTTGTTAAGAAATTAAAAGCAAAGGATCCATTACACCCTGCTGCTTTTGGATTCGTAGTGTAAACTGTGCCAGAAGCCTTTCTTGAATTTAAATCTGTTTTCGTTTCAGCAAGAGTTGGTTTACCATTGAATACATCGCAAATTAAAATTTCGTTTTCAGTTGTAATCGTCCAAATCAGTGCTGAAATGTTGGCACTATTTTTCGGTTTGTAGTAGAGCACACGTTCTGCATTATTAAATTCAACGATTTCTGCATTGACTCTGTAGTTTGAAGTTCCACTTCCATTTACATAGTCAACATAGAGGTAACCAGTTGTCGTTCCAAAATTGGATTGAATGGTAACTGTATTGGATCCTGGAGTATTACATGTTCCTGCAGAACAACTTGCTTGTAAAAAAGTTCCTCTGATTTCAATTTGACCAGCTTCTTTTGCTGATGCTTCAGCAGTTTTCAATAAACCTAATGTTAGATTTGTATCGGCAACCGATTTATCAACTTTCCCAGTATCTGCACATGACATCAAAACAAATGCAGATAACATCACAATTGTTAGTTTAATTTTGGTTTTCATTTAGATTCTCCTAAATCTTAAATTTAGGGGAACACGAAAAAGAAAATAGATAGAAAGAATCCTAAAACAAATGCTACTGGTAGCATAAAATCTTGATCGAATTCCAATATTTTCCATACGGGTGCCCCGAGTTTGCCTTCGGGGCCCCTTTATATCCTTTGTTGCATAAAAGAATATAAGTGTGCAAAGTTCCCAATCCACGAGAAAACATTGCGGGGAAGATCTGGCTTACCACCTAATGAACATAACATTCATTTGGTGTATCACAGTTGCGGGTCAGCACAGGAATTTCACCTGTTTCCTCCCTGAAGGTAATGTCACATTTGCCGTACTAATTTTTGGTGTCAACTTTTTTAATTAGATTTCGTGCGATCAGATAATGTTTTTAGAAAGGCGATGAGAGATTCTATTTCTGAATTGTCCAAGTTTCTGTTCTGGTTATAGGAATTCATTCGGATGATTGCTTCCCTTAACGATGAGACACTACCATCATGGAAATACGGACCTGTGAGAAAAACATTTCGAAGGCTTGGAACTTTAAATACAAATCTGTCGTTTGTGTCTCCACTCACTTCATACTTACCAAAATCATTTGGGTTATAAAGTGATTCAGATACAATTTTGGCAAACCCGTTTCCTCCAAAATTATATCCCGAATGACAGCTGTTACAACCGACTTCTAAGAATAAATTTAATCCATCAAGTTCTTGTTTACTTAATAAAAGTAAATCTCCTTTCACAAAATCATCAAACCTAGATTTAGAAACCAAACTTCTTTCAAATGCAGAGAGAGCAAGTCGTACTTTATGTAAATCAACTGTTGGATTATTGGGAAAAAGATTTGTAAAGTGACTTTGATAACTTTGATCATTTTGAATACGAGTCACTAATTCTGTTTCAGATGGAAGTGACATTTCCAATGGATTCACAAAAGGATCAATTGCTTGCTCATAAAGTGACGTTCGCCTACCATCCCAAAAAAGTATGGATGAAAATCCAATATTTAAAATTGTAGGGGTGTTTCTCTTCCCGAGTTGGCCAAAGGTCCCTCTAGAAGTACTTTGGCGATCCATTCCTGCCAATCTACCATCTAACGGATGACATGTGATACATGCTTGAATGCGATTTGCGGATAAATTGATGTCTCGAAATAATTTATTACCTAATTGAATTAGTTCCTTTAAGTCATTTTCCGAACCTGGCGATTGGTCGGGTAAATAACCAATTTGCAGTTTTGCTTTTTCTTGGGTCGACATGGCATACGACATATCTAAAAAAATTTGAGTCGCTATGAGTAATTCTGCATTCTTTTGTTTGGGTTCTTCTGAAGTGAAATTTTGACAATTGAATAAAGTTAGAATTATGGATATAAAAATTATTACAAAAGGCAAAGTGAGTTTGAATTTTGAGAAAATTGGAAACGAGGCGCACATGACGACCAAACAGAGAAATCATCTCGATTTGGGCAAATGTTTTATTGCCGATGAATATATTTTTTGATTTTGTTAGGCGAGAAAAAGGAATTCGACTTAATTAATTTGTGCGAAATGTGTTTGTAATCATGGCAATGTTAGTTGCAATTTCGCCAATTTTTTGGCTCACTTGGTTTAAGTCTTCAGAGTTGTTGGCCAATTCTTGCGCACTCCCTGATAAGGTATTCACAGTGTTTACCATATCCTCTGATGCTTTTTTTTGTTCTCTACTTGAGAATTCAATTGTTTTTGCCATCTCTTCCAAATCAGTGATTTCGTTTGTAACCTTCATTAAGCTATTGGATTGTGTTTTCATTTCTTGTTTTAAATGATTCACGGCGTCATTCATGCGAATGGATTGTTTTACAATTTCACTTAATGATGTCACTGCTTCTATGACGTGGTTAGATCCGGCATTGACTACTAAATGACTTTTTTCAATTAACTTTTTAATGCTTTTGACTGATGATTGGGTTTTGTCTGCAAGTTTTGAAATCTCCTCGGCGACAACTGCAAAACCCATACCGGCCTCTCCAGCTCGAGCTGCTTCAATACTTGCATTTAACGCAAGTAAATTGGTTCTTTCTGAAATCTCAGTAATCAAATCTACAATTCCTGTAATTTCTTTTGTTACAGAGCGAATGTCAGTCATTGTAATATCCGTATTTTGGATCGATACATTACCGGAGTTTGCGAGCTGTGTAGATTGTTCAGAGAGGTTGGTTAATTCGATAATTGCTTTTTCAATATTGATGATCGAGGTTTTGATCGTGTCCATTTCATCTGTGATCGTCACAATGTTTTTTGTTTCATTGGTTATAAACTCGAACATAATTTCGAAACTAGTTGTTAATTCTTCAAGTGAAGCAGCAGATTCTTCTGAAATAGATGCCAGTGATGTGGCATTATCTGATACTGAAATCGCATCTTGTTTTAATTTAGCCGAAACCTTTTCTGATTCACTGACAGATGCCTTTAATTGATTCATAATTTGGTTTAAATTGTTTAGAAAATGATTGATAGATAAAGTTATTTTTCCGATTTCATTGTTTCCGAAATCTGGTAGTTCTTTAGTGAGGTCGGCTTCACCGCTCGAAAGCTCATCTATTTTTGATAATACAGTTGTCAGTGGATTGTTTATACTTTTGAAAATGAAAAAAGTAATGATCGTAGATATAAATATTGCGATTAATGTTAATGATATATTAAAATTCCTTTTTAGTGTGAGTAAATTGATTCGGTCGAGTACAAGATTTTCCAGTATGGAAATAGATTGGTCTTGGATCACGCCAGCTATCGAGGTTCCTTTGTGAATGGTTGAAAAAACAGCTTCAGGAGTTGGAGGTTTTATTTTTGAATCGATGAATATTGATTTTAGTGAGTTTATGTAATCAGCACAGGAGTCTCCTGCTACTGTTTTTGCTTTTTTCAATTCAGATTCATATGGCGAAGGGTCTTCAATCGATTTTGTATAGGATTTTCGGATTTCATTGCAATTTAATTCGATCACGTTTATTGCAAGTAATGCTTTTGTAAAACTAGAATTGGTAAATGATTGATTCTTCGCACTTTCCCCTCTGTATTCTTCTCTAATGATTCCTTTGAGAATGGAAATGTTTTTGAATATTTCTGGAACTTTAAATAAAACAATATCCATTTGATAATAGGAATTGACTTCAGGATCTAAAATTAAATTTGAATTATCACCTATCTTCAATGCTAAGGTTTGTATGTCGGATAAAAATTCCATAGAATTTTCAGTTGAGAATGTCGTCATTTTAATATAAGGTTCTAATTTTTTAAGTTCCACATCACCACTGATTAGAAGTTTTGAGTTTATGACCTGATCGTTGACCGTTTGCAGTAAGGGAAGTAAGTTTTCCGTTTTTTCTTCTCCAATTTTGAGACGTTTTAGACCTTCCCGGAATGTAATGTAGATAGGTTTTAATGTTTGTATTCCTTTTTGTTCTTTTTCAGAAAATTCAATGGTTTCATTCAGGGAACGTACTAAAATCAGCAAAATGATGATTAAAGTAACAATAATGGGTACGGGAAGTAAAATGAGCCTGAGTTGAATCGAAAATTTTGAAAGTAAATTTGACATTGCAAGTTTGAACCAAGCGAGTAGACGATTCAAAATTATTTTATTTTATCCTTATATCAATAAATATTTTCGCAATCAAGAAAAATTGGACAAATGGAACTTTTGAATTAACCAAAGGAATTTTACCAATAGTTTTCATCAATTTTATGTTAGGTATTGGAAATATACGAATCGATATTTTAAAAAAGATTCCACATATTGCTTGGAAGATTTTGTCTTTCGGTATAAACTTGAAAAATGAAACTTTCTATCTTTTTATCTTCCCTATTAATTCTCTCTTTTTCCAATTGTGTATCTTCCGAAGAGCGAATCATCCAAAACAAACAAGCCTTGTTTGACAATTGTATGGAGACTTTTCAAGACGAGTCCAAATGTAATCAACTTCTATCAAAATCTGAAAATGATTTGAGGACAGAAGAAGAGAAACGCCGTGCCCAAAGAGAAGAATTAACGGAAGAAGGCTATAATGGTTTAAAAATTCGGGAGGTAATGCTTGAGAAAATTTACAAACAAACTCGAATTTTCGTCAGAGGGTATTTGGGAGAACCAGACCAAATGATTCGGAATGCAGATGGCGATGTTTGGGTTTATACAAGGCCAATTTCTATTTATGAGCCTGGATCAGAACCCGATGAAGAAATTTATATCTTTTTCAAACGTGATTTTGTTCGTACCGTGAACGTAGTTAAGCCAAAGAGTATTCGTGCACAAGGTTTTAGTTGGGGTAATTGGTTGAAGAGTTCCAAAAAGAACCAAAACGAAAAAGGATCCGATGTTTTAGAGGAAAAATAAAAAAAAATAGAGTGGGGATACCACTCTATTTTCATTTCGAAGTTTGAACTTGCTCTACTTAATTAGTAATAAGTTGGAGCAGAGAAAACTACCACTGAACTTGCATCACTTGTTGAAGTGAAGGTCAATGAATCCTTGAATGCATCGACTGCGGAAGAAGCACTTGTATACTTGTTCTCTGCAATGTTACATTTTGACTCATTGTATTTCTTGATCACAGCTGTTTTTATAGTGGAGTAGTCGGCCCCGTTCGCTTGGTTCTCACCAATTTTCACAAGAGAGCAGTTTGCACCTGCATCAATTTGCGTTTTGGAAGAGATACACGAATTGATCAAACCAACCGATACCAAACAATCTGCTTGAGCGCCTTGCGGTGTGAATGGGTTTGCTACGAGGTATGTAAGTAGTGTTGTATCTTCATTTTTCTTTGCTGAAGACTGAGCACAATTTACAAATGACATAGTAGACAAAGCCACGATCACTGCCAGGGAGACGAATCCGGATTTTACTTTAATGGATTTCATATTTTTTCTTTCTCCTTTTCCTTAGAATGTTGCAACGATACCTAAAGTTACACCGTTTTGATGGGATTGAGGTTGTCCTTTCTCATCAGTGAATACTTGGCCTTTCGCTTGGTCTCTTCTGAAGTCAACCTTAATGATAATGTTGTCTCCATAGTAGTAAGTAGGTGTGATTGTGAATGTTTGAGCACTTCCTAGGTAGTATTTAGTGCTGTTGTATCCTAATCCACTCATATATTGAAGGTCATATCTTCCAGCTGTGTTATTGCTAACTCCGAGTGGTGCACCGTTTCTTGAATCGTCAATTCTTTCATAACGACCAGCAAGAGCCCACTTATCAGAGAACTTGTAACGTCCCCAGAGTCCGTAAGTTTTGTAAACACGTTTCGCATTGCTATCATCACGAGTGAGAGATACTTTTGTTGTTCCCGTTCCGTCTAAGTCAACTTGTGTAGTTGGATCGTTAAGAGTCGCAGCAGCTCCACTTTTATCCCCTTGAGTGTAGTCAAACACGAGAAGGGTTTTGTCGTTCGGAGTGAAACTCAAGATTACGTTGTTAATTAACCAGTAGTCATTTTGGTAACTTGCACGACGTGCATTGATTGGAGTTCCGTATACTTCGTTCATCCAGTAGTCACCATTGGATGGTCTTGCGTAAGTAACATCTACACCGTACAATGTGTTCCAAGCAACTTTCAACTTATCAGAAATAATGTCATAGGAAACTTGAGTTCCCACTGCTTTATTTTTGTTAACGCCGTCACGGTATGTTGATATGTTTGCATTGTTATATGCAGAGATATCGGAACCAGTTCCACCAACACTGTTGTATAAGTAGAAACCGAGATTCAACTTATCGGAAACAGCTAAGTTCGCTCTTGCACCTGTGTTAATGAACGGGATTGTGTTAAAGAAGATATAACCAATTGTATAAGTTGGGTTATCTTTTGTATCCAATAGCTCGTAACCGATGTGAGTCGCCATTTTACCCATATCAACCGTTAAACCTTTTAAAACAGGGAAGTAAAATGAAACATAAGCTTGTTGGAGCATGTTCATGTTTACTGTACTGTTTGTTTGGTTATAAGGTGCTTCTTGGTAAACGTTATTTTGACCGTTTTGGAAAACAGTTCTAAAACCCCAAGGGCTATCTTTATCCGCAAGTTTTTGCAAATCGAGCACTGCTGAAGAGACACCGAATTGTTTGTTTTGCGTGTTGAAAGTTCCAGAGGAATCACGTTTAGCTCCCTCCACGTTGTTTGCAGTATACATATAGAATACATCTACGTAACCGGAAACGTTGATCTTATCGTACCAAGATTTTTCTTTTGCCTCGCCTTGTGCAAAAACTGAACTTGAAACGAGAAGGGCAACCGAAGTTGCGAGAAGAGTATATTTATTTCTCATTTGCCATTTCTCCTATGTAGACATCATTTGCAAGTTGTGTACCAGGTTGGCATGCCAACGGCAGGGACTAGTGAGAAAAAAGGGAAGAAAAGGGATTCTTTGGTTAAAATTCAGAAAAAAAAATGGAATTTGATTAAAAAGAGAACAAAGCTTGCCCTAAGATCGTTACTGAAATTTTTTTATTTGGACAATTTGTTTATAAATTCAGCAGAATGGATGATTAATCTTTGAAATTCATTTTCTTTAGGCGATTCCAAAACCAAGTCCAAGAGGTAATTCAGGAGCTCTCCAAAATTTGTTTTGGGAAATTCGGGGAAATTTTTTGCCAAATCATTTCCATTGACAGCCAAATCAGAGAGCAGGAGGGGATGTTTTTCTTCCCATACTTGAATCAATGTATCTGTATGAGTTCCAAAAATTGGGAACAATTTGTTCAAAAAACTCTTATCGATTACTAGTCTTTGTTGGAAGTGTCGTTTAACAGGTGCTAATAATTCTTTTTTGATTTGATAGAAACTGAGAGAGTTTTTGTTTCCAATTGAGTACCATTTGTTCATAAGTTCCAAAAATAATAGAGAATCTTTTATGTTTTGGCCTGAAAACTTCAATGATCTTAAAATTGATTCAAGGTTTTTAGGAGTTAAATCAGAGATTAGCGAATCAAATGCAAAGGCAAGTTGCATCCCGACCAAATCATTTGAGACTTGATTGAGTGAATTGATTTTGTTAAGGTTTATGGAAATAGAATTTGAAAGGTTTGGGACAAATAAAGGAAAAATATTTTCTTCTACTAAGAGTTGGATCATTTTTGCTGGATTGTCCCCTAAAAATGACTTTAGGATCTCATCTTGAAACCTTTCTAATGATACCTTCTGTGTGATTGATTTTGTTTCTTGGATTGCTTTTTTTGTTTCAGTTTCGATTGTAAAATTGAGTGTACTTGCAAATCGTAAAGCTCGAATTGGTCTCAATCCATCTTCACTAAATCGTTTGATAGGATTTCCAATCGTACGAATCATTTTATTTTCAATGTCTTTTAAACCAAAGTGTTCATCTACAAGTCGTCCAGTTTGTATATCAAATGCTAAAGCATTCATTGTAAAATCACGTCGTTTTAAATCTTCTTCTAAAGTTGTACCGAACTCAACATGTTCAGGCCTTCTACCGTCATGGTAGTCTTTGTCAATACGATAGGTCGTGACTTCGTAATTGACTTTATCTAAAACAATGGTGACAGTCCCATGGTCGATCCCTGTATCGATCACAGTTCGAAAAAGTTTTTTGACTTGTTTGGGTTCTGCGTTGGTAGTGAAGTCGTATTCTTTTGGAATTTTATTCATCACAAGGTCCCGAACCGAACCACCCACCAAATAACATTCATACCCTGCTTTTTTTAGGGTAGAGTCAATGGTTTCTAAATGGTGTCTGTAAAAATCGGGAACTAGTGAATGGAAGTTTATTGGCAATTTCTACACTTGCCTCTGAATACAATTTCCACTGATTCTGTAGTAAAACCTTTGAGTTGTTTCGAAGAAGGCATTCCGTTCCATGGATCATCAATGCATTCAATTTTACCACATACATTGCAAATCAAGTGGCCATGGGCAAAAGAGACTACATGATTGCCGTCAGATTTTAATTCAAAGTAAGTCACTCTGTCAGTTGAGTGAAGTGAGTTGAGAAGATTTTTTTCTTCCAAATCTGAGAGAGCACGGTAGATGGTCACTCGGTCCCATGATTCTTCTTTTGGAAGTTTTTCCATGATTTCTTGGTGGTTGAGTGGTCTAGGGGATCCTTGCAAAATAGATAAAACTTGTTCTCTGTTTTTTGTTACCTTGAGACCAATTTTTTTGAGGATTTGAGAAGGATCACCAGCCATATACAATGGTTATCTCAGAATGGGAGAGATTGTCTATTCTAAAATCACGTTGGATTTCCAGATTTCCCAATAACGAATCCCCATTTGCGTATGGACTTTTAAAAACTCTTCAATTTCCTCTCCTCGGGATTTGGGAACGATGACGGGAGCAATTCCTAAGTCCAACCTTCGGTTTAAGATCGTGTCAATCTCTGATTTGGCATCCTTTGTGACACGATCACAATCCTCTTTTCGTTCTTGCAGTTGGGTTTCATGTTTTGCACAAAAAGTTGCGGTTTGCATCACGGAGCCGTTTTCCAAAAGTCGATCCAATTGTTTATTGATCGAAGGTTTACATGATAAGCAAATGAAAACAAAATGAATCAAGAGAAATAGTCGCACGAAAGTTTGATTTCTCATACTTTTGAATCTTGGGCAAAATTGGCAAGTTGGTCAGCTCGTGCATTTTGTTCGCGAGGGATGTATTGGATTTCAAAATTTTCAAACGAAGATTTTAGTTCTTCACATTTTGACTTAAATCCCATCAAATCTTTATTTTTGACTTTGTATTCACCTTTCATCTGTTTGACGACCAATTCTGAATCTAATCGAAACTTAATTTTTCTGATATTTTGTTTGATAGCTTCTTCCATTCCGCGGAGTAACGCATGCCATTCGGCAATGTTATTGGTTGCGTTCCCAATCTTTTCAGAAAGGAAAAAAAATTCGATTCCATCATTGTTTTGGAAGGAAACGCCAATGGCAGCAGGTCCCGGGTTTCCTCGTGAGCTCCCATCGCAATAGACAAATGTGGTGTCTTTTGTGGACATATAGTCGACATTGTTTTTGTCGTGATCCCTCTCACCAATCAAAAACATGAACCAATTTGAAAAAAAAGACGGTGATTTTGAAATTAGGAGGACTTTTTCGAGCAGGCATGATAAATGGAGCGTATTGGGTGGCGGGTGGATATCCCCACCCAGTTCGATTAGGGCGGGGAAGTATACCTTAATATCACCCCCAAAGGAAAACCAAATGACCGAACGAGGATTAGGCGCCCTCATCATGTTTGAAAATCGCCTTCGCAAATTAAAAAAAGAACGCGAAAAATGGGCAAAAAAAAACTCCATCGAATGTTATCGCATTTATTCCGAAGATATTCCTCAGGTTGCTTGCATTTTAGATCGTTATCCCAATGGTTTTGTGTTATACGATAAAAGTTCGCTGCGATTCAAGGCAGAAAGCGATCACGACGAAAGATTATCAACAATTCAAGCAATCATTCGTGATGTATTTCAGTTGAGCGAAGGAGAATTGTTTCTTAAACAAAGGCAAAAACAAAAAGGCAAAGAACAGTATGAAAAATTTGCACTGGAAGGGAATTTTTTCTGGGTTAAGGAAACAAATTTAGAATTTCGCATAAACTTAACGGATTACCTAGACACTGGATTGTTTTTGGACCATCGCGTGACACGAAGTTGGATTAGAGATAGGTCAAAAAATAAATCCGTCCTCAACTTGTTTTCCTATACGGGGGCATTTTCCGTTTACGCTGCGTCAGGTGGTGCCAAAAAAACAAAGAGCATCGATTTATCAAAAACCTATTGTGATTGGGCAAAACAAAATTTGGAACGGAATGGATTTGTAAACCAAAATCATGAGATCATCAATGCAGATATTTTAAAATGGGTTGAAGATGAGTCCAGAAACGCAAATCGGGAACGTTATGATTTGATTTTTTTAGATCCTCCTACCTTCTCAAATAGTAAAAAAATGTATGAAGAATGGGATGTGCAAACCAAACATAGAAACTTACTATTATTATTGTTAACAAAATTTCTAAATGATAATGGAGAGATTTGGTTTTCCACAAATTTTAGAAAATTCAAAATGGAAGTGGAAGAAGAAGAATGGAAGGAAAGGGGATACAAATGTATAAACAAAACCAAAGAATCAATTCCCCTTGACTTCCGAGACGATAAGATCCATCAACTTTTCTGTATCACACCAAATCATGACGTAACGATTTGATTAGGATCGATCGAATACGGAGCAAAATTTGAAATGAATTTAAGTTTTACAAAGAAAATGGTTTTAGATGAAGAAGTGGTGGAAGATGATTCCGTAACAGTGTATCTACGTTCCTACTTAAAAACTAATTTTATAGAAAGGATGGTAAAAATTAAATTTTTGAATTTTATACCGAACCATATTGTTTTTACTTCTTATCAATTCGGAAATGCAATTTGGAATATTGGCAAAGGAGTTGTGGAAGCCAATTCTTGGGAATCAGAAGAACAATTGATTGAGATATCTAATCTTACAAAACACTTTCAATCGTCATTTGAAAATTCATCTGTTACGGTGGAGTATGCTATAAAAAAAATTATTCCAGACACTTTATCTGCTTCTTTAGATGGTGAGCTCACGGAAAAGATCAATGAGTTGGTTATGCAAAACAAAATTCACAACGATCTTACATGGAACCAATTAGTGATGAATTATCGAATGTTATCCAACGAATTCATTAAAAATTTGACGAATCAAATTTGAATTTTGTATTATTGGTTCACAAATGGATCAATCCTTTCTGCGAGGATCCTTCGGTTTTCACCTGATTGTAAAGATAAAATCCCTCTCATAATCGCCTGACGTTCGTTACTTTCTCTTTTGGCCACAACTTTGAGTTGGTTGGATATAGGTAATAAGATTAAGTTTGCAAACGAAATTCCATAAAATGTGGCAATGAAAGCAGTTGCAATCCCTTGCCCTAACACCTTTGTCCCTCCATCTAAATTTTCAAGGACAGTGACAAGTCCAAGTACAGTTCCAATGATTCCAATGGTGGGAGAAAATCCCGCTGCAGTCTCAAATACTTTTGCCGACTTCATATCTTCTTTTTCTTTTTCTTCGTGAGCTTCCCATAAAATTTCTTCGATGGTTCTTGGATCTGATCCATCCACTATCAACTGAATTCCTTTTTGCAAAAAAGAATTGTCTAATTTTTTAGATTCATCTTCTAACGAAAGTAAGCCATCCTTTCTTGCTTTTTCCCAGAACCGAAAGAATAACAATTTTAGATCAGTTTCCTTTCTTTTTTTTAAGGCGAAACGAGTATCACGCACGGCTCTAGAGATTTGAGAGAGGGAAAATGAGGCAAAGGTTGCTCCCAAGGTACCTCCGATAATGAGAAACATTGCTGGGACATGGAAAAATGATCTTAATGAAGCACCTTCAATCAAAATCGCAACAAAAACGGATAAAATCGATGTTAGGATACCTAACAATGTTGAATGGATCATTGGATTCTTGCCTCTTTTTGATCAGGACGAACACTGATTCGCCTGAGTGAATCTTTTTTTTCGATAACTTCATTTTTAAGACGTTCCCAAATTACTGAATTTGGATTCTCTCTTAACCTTGTAGAAATGACAGGTTCAACCTCTTTCCAGTTTTCTTGGTTGATAAACAGCCTAACTCTCGCTAATTCTAATTCGTTGGCTTGTTCTGTTTGGTTATTGGATCGGTAAAATCTTTCAAGTAAACTCATGGTATTTAAAGCATTGTTCCACTCACCAAGAGATTCAAACATGGGAATCAAAGAGTTCCATGCAAATTCTTGGAATTCAGAATCTTTGCTCAAATCTTCTAAAATTGGAATGTAGTCTGCTTCCGGTGTTGTGAATTTTAAACTATTGAATGCAATTCTTAATAAGTCAGGTTTGGGTGATTCAAATTTTCTAGCCAATGCAATTGCATCTAAACTCAATTTGCTTTGGCCAATGTTATGGTAAAACTTCGCATAGGATGAAAATGATTCATAGTAGAGGTGTTTGATATCAATTGCATCCTTTCTTAAATCTCCAGAAGAATATTTTAAGACAGAATCAAGTACGTTGACTGCTTCCAAAAAAGTTAGATTGTCTAATTTTTCTGCGAAGTATTTTAATTTCCAATCAGAAGGCAGAGAATTGGAATAATTGATTTTATTTGCCATGTAATTTGGATAATAAATATCAAAATTCCAAAAAGACTTTCTACTGAGAAGAGACAAAGCGTTGATGTGATGGAATTGATTCGTTTTGTTCCGCGTTGTGATGATTAAAAAGGGATGGTTTTCCTCACTCAATCTTTCAATATAAGATATGATCTGAGATTGGTTTGAATTCAATCCTAAAACAACTGTTTTGCCCTCAATTTCTGACCTTTTTGGTAAAAACGGATTTGATGGGAAGGGCAACACCGATTTGTAAAAGATATATTCTTCTTCATTAAAATTGAGATTTGTAATCGCATAAGGAATAGGGTCAAATATTTCCTTTTTGGAAAAAGGTATATTTGTACGGATTGTCGGTGGGGAAAAAAATAGAATTACAATAAGACTCGCTACAACTAACATCACTATCCTTGGCAAACGAATGATGTGTTTTTGTAAGAGATACGGATACATCAATACGGGTACAAACAACATGGCAGTCAATGTACGAATGCCCATTGGCAAATTCCAAAAATACAAAAGAAACGAAAGGCAAAGGTAAATGCAGGTTTCAATTCCAATCATCAAATATTCTTTATATGGAGTTTTGTTTGGCTTAAAAAAACCAACGATTGTCCCTGTGATGATGCATAGTGCGATAAAAAACGAGCTCCAATATGTTTGGTAAATGAAAAAGAAGAATGCAAATAACAAAGAGACTCTACCAATCAAATACACTGCCTTCGTTTCTTTTTTTAATCCACTCAGCAAAGATAACACTCTTCCAATTGTAACAGAGAAGGAGATAGATAGGATGAGCGGTATTTTTGGACCTGGCTGAAAGTAGAGATGTAAAACACAGTAAGAGATCAGTAATGATAAACTAGATCTGTAAAAAGGAGCAAATAACGGATGTTTACCAATTTTTGATCTAATTTTATAAAATTTACTCGAGATAGGCGTTTGTTGGAATAATGAACTAAAAAAATAAAAAGTCAAAAGGACATAAAGAGATGCTAGTAATACTTTGATCGAATAATTTTGGTTAGGTTCAAATAAAGAGTAAAAAGTAAATGTAGTGACACCCAAAGTGAAACTTAGGAATCGAAAATCGCGGAGAGAACCTCCATAAATTCCAATCAAAAATGCTGATAAAATACTTCCAACTAAAACCAATTCAAAAGAGAAGATGTAATCAATTAAGAACTCGGAGCTATTCCCTGAGAACAACCAGATGGCTTGTCCAATCGAAAGAATGAGTAATCCTAAACTAATTGTGAATGATAAGTTTTGTTTGTACTTTCGATAAATGAAACCAGCAGCAAAGGATATGGCAGTTAACGCTTGCAATACGGGATATGCTGTGTCCGTCCTATCAATGAGAGCCATCTCTGAACCCGCAACATAAAAGAACAAAGACAAAATATATCCAATTGATAGGCTAAGGCTAAATTCAAGCGAAGGGAAGAGGCCAGTTTCCCAGAATCGTTTCCATTGAGAGTCCATAGAATTGCTACCAATCTTGTGGTATGGGTCTTGTTCGCAAACGAAAGAAATTCTAATTTTATTTGGCGGTGCACAAAATGTTTGACCAAAAGGCCCCTTGTGCCGATTTTGACTATAACTATGCTAACGTTCTTATCTATATCCTTTTTGGTTCTCTATGGTTTTGACATTGTGATGTTGTTTTACTTTGGCTTACACACTTACCTGATGGTATTTTTGTATAGCCGAAACAAAGAAAACTGCGCAGAGGATGATACAAAGATCCTTTCCATCAAAGACAAAAATCTGCCAGTTGTCACGGTGCAATTACCCATTTTTAATGAGTTCTATGTGGTAGATCGTTTGATCGAATCTGCCTGCAATTTACAATACCCGGCTAAAAAACTCCAGATCCAAGTCTTAGATGATTCCACTGACGAAACCATCGAAAAGGTGGCAGGTCTTGTTTCGCAATACAAAAAGCAAGGCATCTGGATTGAACATGTCCATAGAACCAATCGCAAAGGCCACAAGGCAGGAGCTTTGGACGAAGGGATGGCAAAAGCAAAAGGGGATTATATTGCCATTTTTGATGCAGACTTTACCCCAGACCCGGACTTCTTACTCCGCACCATGGGTTATTTCGATGACGAATCCATTGGTATGGTGCAAACGAGATGGGGACACATCAACGAAACTTATAACATCCTCACTAAGGCTCAAAGTTTTGGAATCGACGGCCACTTTATGATCGAACAAGTGGCGCGTAATGGTTCCAACTTATGGATGAACTTCAATGGAACGGCTGGGATTTGGAGGCGTTCTTGCATTGAAGATGCTGGTGGTTGGGAGCATGATACACTCACAGAAGATTTTGACTTATCCTACCGTGCGGAACTCAAAGGATGGAAATTCCGTTACATCAAAGATGTGGTTTGTAAGGCAGAAATCCCAGCGACTATGAATGCATACAAAGCACAACAATTCCGCTGGTGCAAAGGTTCCATCCAAACCGCAGTCAAACTCATCCCTCGCATTTGGAAATCCAATGAATCCTGGAAAATTAAAGGTGAGGCAATCACACACCTCATCAATTATTCCGTGCACCCACTTATGATCATCAATATCCTGCTCACAGCACCACTTCTCCTTATGGAATATTGGGCTGGGTTTAAGATGGAAGACCTTCCAATGGAAATACTTTTTGGATCGGCAGCTTTCCTTTCCATCGGTTCCATGGGACCTGTTATTTTTTACGCATATTCCCAAAGGGAAATCCACAAAAACTGGAAATCCAAACTCATTTACCTGCCTGTGCTTGTGATGATTGGAACAGGGATTGCTGTGATGAATACGTATGCATGGATGGAGGCTGTTTTTGGCATCCAGTCAGGATTCAAACGCACTCCCAAACTACGCATTGAAAAAGAAGGGGATAGCCTACAGGACAAAATCAAGTATGTGGTTCCTGTGGATTACCGCGCCTTTTTAGAATTTTTTATGGGTGCGTATTGTGTCTTTTGCATCTATTTATCCTTTATGGTTGGAAAACCCTATATGATTGGTTTCATGGTTCTCTATTCCATTGGATTTTTCTATGTCTCTTACCTTTCGGTTGCGGAGTCGTTTTGGAAATTTAAACCAGCAACCAAGGCCGAAAAGGAACTACGTGCCGTCGCTTAAGGAAAGGCGATGGTACTTACTTGACGAAACCTTTCCTTCCAAAAAGCTGTAAATTCAACCTAGGTTCAGGGGTCATCCATGAGTGAAAAAGTCTACTGCGCGAACTGTTTGCATTGTGTTGTGGTTCGCCAATACGAGTCGGAGCAAGATAAATACATTCTTCGCGTAAAATGTAACAAGAAGAAATGGTCGAAACGTTCCGGTGAAGAAAAACTTTATAAATACTTTACTGTCGCTCGTCGTATGCAAACCAATTGTGAGTATTACGAGGAAATGGGAGAGATTTTACCTTACATCAAAAACTTGAAAAAAGAACTCCCAATCAAAGACGAAATCTACATGGTGAAAGCCGTCTAAATCATAACTGGCGTGTTGTTTCCCAGGTTACCTCGCGCCTTCGCTCGAAAATTTCACAAAACGGAAAACAAAAGAGAACGGACGATTCAGGGTCAATTCCTGATCCCCGTTCCTTCGGGCAGCGTACTTTCAGATTCTTATCCTACTAGAGTTTCACATGGACAGCTTATGTTGTCGCATAACGGAACCAAGGTGCTTGCACCAGTCAATGGGGTAGCAACATTAACTCCTGACCAAAAATTCTTCCAAATCAAACAAGATGGTTCATGGTCGACAAATGCGGAGTATAAATTCCAAACATATGATCTTGGATCCATGTTGCAGGCGTTTGATGATGGTGCGCTTGCCTCTCTCGATTTAGTGAATACTCCTTTAAAGGATTATTTCTCAAAATTCAATTCAAACTCTACCTTTACCTTAATCCTTTCCCCATTTTCCAGATACCAACACCTTGATTTTGAAGAGATGACTTTAACCTCAATGAAAGAGGCTTTTCGCAGTTTTGTTGATCTACTAAAAACTGTTTTCCCAAAAGCAGAGGTCAAAAATTTTTTTGAAATTCAAAACTTACAATTTGAACATCCAATGGGGATTCCTGAATATTTTTTGCACAAACAATTCCAATGGGATGTTCTGAAGTCAAAAAAGATGCTTAACTCAAATGAAGTTCTGTATTTAGGTGCTGAGACAATCTACCATCTCTTAAGAAAGTTATACTTTGGTGAACCGTTCACCAAACGGCATTTAGCTGTGTTTCTCGTGGATCGAAAAGGTAGAATGGATTTAGAGCCACGTCAATATTTTTTGACTAACGGTCAGTCTTTAGCTTTCATTCCTGCCAATATGGACAAACGTTACAAAATTGCTTCTTTTGATACAGTGTTTGAAGCAATCCAACCAATGGATGTCCAATCGTTAGGTTATTTTAACATCTACGAACATTATTCGATTACTCTTTATGAAAAACTTCCGATTTCTCGTAAAGAATTCAGTTGTATCGATTGTATGGAATGCAATCAATATTGCCCAACACAAGCAAATCCGATTCAATTGATTAAAGGAAAAAAAGAAGAATTCGAAAAAGATAAATGTGTAAGTTGTGGGATTTGTTCTGTTTATTGTCCTGCTGGGATCGATATTAGAAAACGAATCGAAGAGGTTTTGGTTTAAGTAATGATGTTAAAAAACCTTTACATCCTTTCTGAGAATAGTTGGGGGATTAAGTCTTCCGAAATCTTTGCCGATTTTTTCTATTTCATTACTCTAATAGGATTTTTGGGGTATTCACTCGCCTTCGTTTCACCGATCCCTATCGTTCCTATTTTACTCGTGGCTCTAGTCACTTTGGTTTACCTTGGTTTATGCATCCGAGCCAACCAATCCCCCTATTGGTTAGGACTCATCTCACAACTGTTGTTAGTGATTGTGATTTTACCAACAACATGGTTTGATCCAATCCTATTGACTTTCAGTTTTACTTTATCTTATGCTCTTCATTATTTTTTAATCCAAAACTATTCAATCCGTTTGCCCATTGTAAGTTTAGTGTTTTTATTTTTGTTTTTATTGGACACGGCATTTTCACTCATTGGATACCAACTTCGCCAAACAGTTGAATTACAGTCTTTTTCTGGGATTCAATTAGAAACTTCCGTATTCCCCATTTCTCTACCTTGGGTGGCATTTGAACCGACCGAGACCATTCGGTTTGTCTCCATTGGGGAATGTTTGGGCATCTACCTTCTCGTCTGTGTTGCATGGGTTTCCTTTCGAAGGACAATATTACTTAGTTTATTTCTCCTTTGGTCCCTTCTTTTTTATGTTTGGGGCTTAGGCACTGGCCTTTCCGGAACCAATTGGCTTCTATCGTTTGCTTCTTTGGCTTTCTTTTTGCAATTAGCACCAGGTCGAAATTTTTATGGTTCTTATTATGTGACATTATTCAGTTTTGTTATTTTACTTCCCATTGCTTTCTTTGTAGGGAAAATGGGGATAAGTGCAATTTGGGTCGTGATCGTTTTTTTTCTGGTAGAGGCTCTCTTTGTCAGGGTTTTTCTTGGAAAATAAGGCGAGTTTGGAAAGGTGGGAGTAAGTAATACCAAATGAATCAACTTCTGGAGATTCTAGATCCGAAGAATATCATTTTCGACTTTAAAGCATCTACTAAAGAAGATGCGATTCGTAAAATGATTTCTCATATGATCGCCACACAAACATTAGATGCTGTTCATGAAGAGGAAACTGTATCTTCATTGATGAATCGAGAAAAATCAATGTCTACAGGCATTGGTAGTGGTGTTGCAATTCCTCATTGTTCCGTTCACTATGTTAATGAACTAAAGTGTGCCATGGCAATCTCACCAAATGGAATTGATTTTGATGCATTAGATCATGGCCTTGTTCAAATTTTCATTATGTTGATCGTTCCTAAAAACAAGTTTCAAGATCATATCAAAACATTGGCATTGATTGCAAAAACTCTAAACATTCCTGAAGAAAGAGAAAAACTCATCAAAGCCAAAAATTTCGAAGAAATTCAAAAGGCATTCCTCTCTAAAAGTTAACGTTGTGAAGTCGGAAGTTTTCCGTTTTCTTTATTATTTATTTTTACTTTCGGCAGTAAGCACCTTTGTTTCCGAATTCCATACCCGAGACAAAACCTATCTTTTTGCAGATTCTGGAATCACAGAAGTAAAATCCTCCCAAAAAGATTTTTTTACATCGTATTCAGATTTTTGGAATCGAATTTTGTTTGAGTCAGGAGGACTCACTCAAAATGGAGAGTTGGTTTATCGTCACATTGGGAGCCGTTTTTTTGCCACATTACATTTGGCAATTTTTAGTATTCTATTTGGCTCTTTTTTAGCATTCAGTTTGTCTTTGTTAGTAATATATCTAAAGTCTGATACTTTATACAGGATTGTATTTTTTATAGCAAATTTTATTCTTTCTACTCCTATTTTTATTTTTGCAATCCTTCTCCTTTTGATCTTTTTTTATAAATTGGAGTGGTTCCCTCCTGGTGGATATGAATCGGGTAACATATATTATGTGGTGTTGCCAGGGGTAGCATTGGGTTCTAGAATATTTGCAAGATTGGCGTTGTATCTCTTACCGGAAGTTAAGAGAGAATCAAAATCTAAGTATGTTCAATTATTAATCACTAGATCTTATCCGTGGAGCCATATTGTTAGGATTGAAATATTTTTAAAAGTTTTACCTGTAACATTAATTCTCTTGGTTTTGGATTTTGGATCTTTGCTTTCCGGTGCAATGGTGGTAGAGGAAATTTTCTTTTTTCCGGGCATTGGTAAATCATTGTATTATTCGATTAAATCGATGGATACATACCTTTTGTCAACCTTGCTAATGTATTCGGGGATTCTCTTTTATATTTTGAATCGTATTGGATTTTACTTACAAAAGTATTTTTCTGGGGAGTATCAAAATGCTCCTTAATTTGATTCGTATTTTGTTTTTTGGCACTATATTCTACGGAATTTTATTTCTCAAGGCTCCGACATACGTTGATTTGGCCAATAACAACTTACCAATTTTCTCGAAAGACTTTTTATTTGGTACGGATCGATTGGGAAGAGATAATTTGGCTTTATTCTGTTTTGGATCTTTCTCTACGATTTTACTTGTGATACCGGCAAGATTTTTCACTATCTTGTTTTCGTTTTTAATATCTTCAGTTTCTCTTTTTTTTAAATCCAAGGTTGACTTTGTTTTGTCTGGGTTTGTTTCGGTTTCACTGTCCCTTCCATCACTTCTGTCAGCACTTGTCGTCATTACCATTTTGCCTGATAACCCTATTTCCATATTGATCGCCATTGTGGTTTCCGATTGGGCGATTGCCTACGAATCGATAACGGCAAAAATCCGAGAAATCCAATCCAGTCCATACATTACAGCTTCGATCTGTTTTGGTGCCAATCCATTCCAATTAATTGCATACCATTATGTACCTGCATTGAAATCGATGTTTCGTTATTTGTTTTTTTCTGGATTGCCAACAGTTGTGATGACAATGTCACTTTTCTCGTATTTAGGAATCCAAACATCTGTTGGGGAAACAGGGCCGGGCCTTGGAGAACAAATTTCATTTTCTAAGGATTATTTTGACAAATCACCATTTTCCGTTTTGCTTCCGATCATTGCCATTTTAATCTTGGTGTATTCCTTGGGGTCACGTAATCATAAACATGAAACATAAGATCTCAGCATTTTTATTGATCATTGGATTACTTTGTCATACGATTCCTATATTTTCCATTGATGATTATTATAATTTCCCTAACCAATCGTATAAGGGGAGTGTTAGTTTTGAGTCAAGTAGAACACTTTGTATTTTTCCCTTTGCTGCGGTAAAAGAGGATAACACAAAAGAATATTTAATGAAGGGCATCCCTTCTGTGTTATTGTCTGATCTTCGTAATTTAGAATATACTTATATAGAGAATCCTAGAAAGAATATCATTTACCATTCCTTTGGCGAGAATCCACAGTTAACGCTTCAAGAAAAAATTGACGCCGAGGAAACGAACGTAAAAAGAAAAAAGAAAGAAATTAACGACGAAAAGGACTTGGATGATTTAAGGATTGGAAAAAAACAAGTTTCCCCTGAAAAAGATCCTCGTTATATAAAAATTACAATCAAACAAATGTGGGATAAAAAACCTTTGTCCGCCGATGAGTCGTTTGGCGCTGCAACCAAGTTCAATTGTGATTATGTGATGTCCGGAACCTTCGAAGTAATGGAAAATACATTAAAAACAAAAGCATTTTTATTCGATGATTACGAAGGCAAATCAACTCCATTTGAGCACCAAACTTCCGTAATCAGAGCATACCAAGAAATGTCACCTCTCGGTGAATCAATCAAGGAAAAACTCCAAGGTAAAGAAACTACAAACCTAAGCATCACAGCTAACGGGGAAGAGGGTGCCCTTGTTTACTTGGATGGAATTTATCTAGGTAAAACTCCATTGAGTGAAAAGAAATTCCCAATTGGGAAACGATCTCTTTTTATTTTCAAAGAAGGATTTTATCCCTTTAAATCAAATGTCCTACTGGAAAAAGGTAAAAAATTTCAATTAGATGTGACTTTAAATTTGAGATTGAATCGTTCTTTTTTATCGGTTACCTCCGATGTTGAATCCGATGTGTACTTGGGCATTCAATATTTGGGCAAAACTCCCATCAGTCGAATGCCAATCCCTTCTGGTATGAACCGTTTGCGATTATCGAAAGAAGGTTACATTGATTCTTTTCGTGCAATTGATGCTCGGGACGATGAAGAAACATCCGTTGCTGTCCAAATGAGAGAGGGACAAACTGAAGTTTATTATAAAAATAAACAAAATGTTTTTCTGGATCACACCTATAAAGATTTCACTACCTATTCAATCTACGGATCATTATTGTTTTATGCAAGTTATGCATATTTAAATTACGCATCTCGCCAAGTGTATGCAGGCGCTAGGTCACAAGTGAATTTAACTAATTTTGTCGCGATCACAAACTTTTACCAAAATAATCCTAACGAGTTTTTATTCTGGTACTACACTCAAAATAAAATTATCGAAGATGCGGAATCCGAAGCAAAATATCTAAAACAAATTGCAGGCACCCTTCCAATCGAAAACCGAAGGGATCGGCAATTAGTCGCAGGTCCAATGGTTGTCATGATCGGTCTTATGTTGGTTTCTGCTGCTACATTTTACTTTTTGGGTTTAGACCAGGAGTCAATAGAAATTGGATTTTTACCCGTAAATCCTTCGAGCGTGAGTTATGGACAAAACTCGCGTGAAGGGTATGGTTATATGCAATTCAATGTTCGCTATTGAGGCTTCAAGCTAGAAATATAGTTTTGATTGTGGTTCGCCTTGATCGTGTTAGTGTTGATCACTTGCGATTCGATTATTTGGAGTTAATTTTCAGTTATGGTAGAGATTGAATATAAAATTCTATCACCGGATGATGAAGACCTAATGGCAATCATTGCAGAATGGTACATGGATGAATGGAAAATTCCTTATGATAAAACAATTGCTAAGCTAAAGGCTGTCACAAATGACCATTCGCAATTCCAATTGGTTTTATTCCAAAATTCTTTTCCTGTGGCAACGGGTGGAGTGTACCATCAGGTAGGTTTGTTGGACCAAGAGCCAAAATTTAAAATCCATAAACATTGGTTAGCTTTGGTCTATTCATTGCCTCAGTTTCGTAGAAACGGTTTGGGTGGGAAACTATGTGGTTATTTAGAGGGTACTGCCAAAGAACGCGGAATCTTGGAGCTACATTTATTTTCTGATACAGCTGTTGCATTGTATGAGCGACTTGGTTGGTCTAAAGTAGAGGTTGTTGGTTTTGGAAGTCGGAATGTAACTGTGATGAAAAAGGATCTTTTAAGCACTTAGTTGGTACTAAGAAGGTATAGATCCCCGCCCTAATCGAACTGGGTGGGGAAAACCACCCGCCGCCCAATGGCTTCCATATACCAGAGAACTACAGAACTTACCACCACAAACCGACTCCCTTAAAAAAATTCTCCCCAATTGTTCACCTTTCTACCAAAGAGAAACCAATCAAACGTTAGCTGGTGTCAATCTTGGTTTCGATTTTACGATAATCGATCCATTCCTTTTGATGAAGGATAAGGATCGAATCTATGATAAGGGTAATGCTATGACCCTCGACTCTTGCCATGCACCTCCATGATTCGTTTGGCCACAGACTCCACATAACATTGATCAAGCGCCTTCTCGCATGCCATATAACTTTGATTAATTCCCTGCACAACACTCCAGCATAAGCCGACACCCGGTGACTGAATTATGTCTCATTACCTGCGCCAATAATCCCAAACCAATCGAAAAAAATTTGATCTTCTTTTTACGAACTGCGAACTTTTTTATAAAACTGTGTTGACTGCTTAGCTTTTGAAATTACTTTGGTTTTTACCGCACGATTCTTTAGCGAATTGTGAAACC
>NZ_RQGH01000006.1 GCF_004769635.1 Leptospira jelokensis | reverse complement strand
ATTTACGTAAGTTCCATATAGTTTTGAACAATTTGAAGGTGCTGCAACACAGCCTTGCAATAACGCTTTTTCTCTGAATTGCTACTGAATAAAACATAGGATCCATATCGACTTTCCCATCCAGAAGATTGGAATCGATTCCCATAAAACCCAATGGTTTCCTCTTTTGAATGATGTGGAAAAGAAATGTAACCTAATTGAAATCCAGGGATTTGACTTTCAGATTTTTCTAATAAAGATTCTATAGATTTTGTTTCCGACCATAAACCATGAACAATGTTTTCCTCAGGATGATTACGAATCAAAGTATCACGTATACTCCACCAACCACCAGTTATTGATAAAATGAGGTGAAACCAAACTGCATTAATGCCAACAAATTTATGTAAGTCGGAAAAAAGAATTTGAAAACTTTCTTTGAATCGCAAACGAAATAAACTTTTCCAAAATCGTTTATAAAGTTTGATCCCAGTAAAAACTAATAATAGATATATAATAGCAAAACAACCTGTAATAAAATAACCAACTCCTCCCATAAATAAACTGTAATGTAATACTAACAAAAACCCATACAAACTATCGCTACGATCGTCCTTTAATGATCCTATCAAATGACCTTGGTATGGATCCAAAAGATAAACGAATTCCTGACTTGGATTTTTTTTATCATGATACCAAACTTGGTCTGGTTGGTTTTTGAGATCGGAAACTAACCATCCCGCAATGCTACCATCTGGGACTTGTTTTTGGAATTGGTGATAGAGTTCATCAAATCCAAGTCGCCTATCACCACCTGTGATTTCCATTGGTGTCAAAAGGGATTGAATTTCTTTTCCATATACAAGTAGAGAGCCGCTGATCCCAAGGATCAGTAAAAAGATAGATCCAAAAAGTCCCAAAACCAGATGGAGTTTGTACCAATGTTTTGCTTTCAATTCTTTGTCCTTAGTTTCCTTTTCTCCCATTAAATGATATTAGGTCTCATTTTCAAGTAAATTAGGAAAAGGTTTCCGATTGGAAAAACTAGGAGTGCCGATCGCTAAAAATTTAAGACGTAATTTGAATTGTATGGGTTCACACGATGGCGAGACATCTCTTAATGATCTGACTCACCTCAGGCCGGCAACTCCCACATCCAGTTCCGGCTCCCGTTTTTTCCATCACTTCGGCTAAATTTTTAGCACCTGATTGGATAACGTCTTCGATATTTCCTTGGCCCACTCCGTTACAGGAACACACCAAAACACCTTTGGGAGGTTTGGCGGTGGATATACTCGACAACAGTTGGTGTCTTTTATCACCTAACTCTAATCCGGAAGCGATGAGATTTTTGTATTCTACAAATTCAGATTTGTCCCCTACAAGGATAGCTCCCACCAATTTATCACCTTTTACAATGCATTTTTTATATTTACGCCTTTTACGGTCCATGAAGACAATTTCTTCATATTCATCCGATAAATCTTCAAATTGGATTCCAGGTAATCGTAAGGATACTAACTCCAATCCAGGGATTTTTAATAAATTTGAATGTAAGGATCCCTTATATGTTTGAAATCGATATCCATAAATATGATTTGCAGCGACTTTCGCTTGTTCTTCGGCGGCAAGGACTGTTCCATATACACCTGATGTATGTTCGGCGACTTCTCCAATTGCATAAATATCAGGATCGGATGTCTGCAAAAATTCATTTACCTTGATACCTTCAGCAATTTCTATTCCCATCTCTTTTGCCAAGGACAAATTTGGACTTGTGCCCATCGCATAAACGATACCGTCAGGATATATTTTTTTTCCGTCTTTCAATTCCACAAAAGTAACTCGATCATAACCATGCACTTTTGAAATTTCTGAATTGAATGATATATCAATTCCACGACTTTCGATCTCTTCTCGTAAAATTTCACAAGCAATTGAATCAAGTTGTTTTGACATCAATCGATTGGTGCGAACTAAAACAGTTACCTTAACACCTAAAGATTTCAGAGCGGATGCGAGTTCCAAACCTAATAACCCACCGCCAACGATTAATGCATGAGAATCTGGAACAAAAAAACCTTTGATTTTATCAGCATCCGTTTTAGCTCGTAGACTAAAGACTCCAACCATGTTTGGAGATATGGATTTTGGAATTTGAGGAGAACTTCCAGTTGCAATGATTAGTTTGTTGTAGGAATATGAGTTCCCAAGTGAATCCTTTACAATTTTCGCTTCTGGCAAAATACTAGTGACCGAAGTTGATGTATGCAGTTGTATGTCCCAAGATTTTACTTCCTCTGCACTCACACTTGTCAATTCAGTAAACAACTTCTCACCGCTGATAAAATCAGGAAGTAAGATGCGATTGTACAATGGATTTTCTTCCTTACATAAAACCGTAATTTCATCATCTGGGCAAAGTTCTTTGTAATGTTTGATGAAGGCAGATGTACTATTTCCACCACCAATGATTAAAATTTTTTCTTTTTCCTTTTGATAATTACGAATTTGTACAGCAGATATCTTAAAACCTGGTTGTTTCGAAAATGGATCAAATTCTTTGTTTGTTAAATTGTTCGCTCGAAATTCATCGTTCTGATTTTTTTTCCCCCAATGCATTGGTAAAAAAACAGACCCTTGTTTGATGGTATCGGTTACCTTTGCCTTTACACGCACGAGTCCTCGGTCATTGAAAACTTCCACCAGTGTGTCATCTTCAATTCCAATCGATGTAGCATCTTTTGGATGGATTTCCAAATAAGGTTCACTTTTATGTTCCATGAGTTTACGAACTTTACCAGTCCGTGTCATGGTATGCCATTGGTCTCGGATTCGCCCAGTTGTGAGTATGAATGGATACGTTTCTGAAGTTTTTTCAGAAAGATCATCTGGTTTGACATCAAAAATTTTTGCCTTACCATTCGGTCTGTAAAATTGATGATCGGTGAATAACCTGGGAGTTCCTTCTCTGCTATTTTCAGGAAATGGCCATTGGACCGATCTTTTTTCCCGTAAAATCGAATAATCTAATCCACTAATGTCAATTTTTGTCCCTTTTGTTAAGGCAGCATGTTCCAAAAATACTTCTTCTTCCGATCGGTATGCAAAAGAAGAACCGAAACCCATTTTCTCCGCAAATTTTTGGATGATGAGGGTGTCTGAAATTGCTTCTCCAGGTGGATCGATGATTTTGGAAAGATACGTTACTCTTCGATCTGAGTTTGTCATCGTTCCTTGTTTTTCAGCCCAGCCTGCGGCAGGTAAAACATAATCCGCATACGGGATCGATGCATTACTCATGGAAATGTCTTGGACAACAACAAGTTCCGCTTCACGTAATCCTTGTTCCACTGTCCTTGCGTCAGGTAAACTCGTAGTTGGATTCGTACACACAATCCATACGGCTTTCATTTTACCGCTTTTTAGATTCTCAAACATCTCGACGGCTGTATAACCTGGTTTGTCCTTGATTTTACCTTCACTCACTCCCCAAAACTTCTCTACTTCATGACGATGGTTTACATCATTCAAATCTCGGTGTGCGGGTAACAAATTACAAAGACCCCCCACTTCCCTTCCTCCCATGGCATTCGGTTGGCCGGTAAGGGAAAATGGACCAGAGCCAGGTTTCCCAATTTTTCCAGTGATGAGTGATAAATTGAGTAGTGCTAGATTTTTGTTCACACCAATCACACTTTGGTTCAAACCCATTGCCCAAAGGGACAAAAAGCCTTTTGCTTCGTGGATGTATTTTGCTGCAAGAGCAATGTCTTCCAAAGGTATACCACAAATGTTTGCCGCTTCAAACAAATCAAAACCTAAAAGGAATGATTTTAACTCATCGAATCCTTCCGTATGAGATGTAAGAAAGGAATGATCAATCCAATCATGATCGATCAAAATTTTTGCAATGGCATGAAAAAGATAAATATCGGTTCCAGGATGGATTTGAAGGTGAAGGTCAGCTTCTTCACATGTGTCGGTTTTTCTGGGATCAACCACAATGAGTTTCGTATTGGGAAAATTTTTCTTATGTGCTTCAATCCTTCGGAATAAAATTGGATGGCACCAAGCAGGATTGGCACCTGCAATGAGAAAACAATCTGCAAGTTCAATATCTTCATATGATACAGGAACACTGTCTTCACCTAATGCCATTTTGTATCCAACAACCGCGGAACTCATACAAAGCCTAGAATTGGTATCGATATTATTACTTCCGATAAAACCTTTAATTAACTTATTAATAATATAATACTCTTCTGTTAATAACTGTCCTGATACATAAAATCCAACAGAATCTGGACCATACATAGCAATTAGGTTTTTAAACTTTTCACTGATCGAATCGAGTGCCTGGTTCCAAGAAATTCGTTTTAATTCAGAACTCCGTGTTGTACGGTGTAATGGATAGAAGATCCGATCACTTCTGTCCATCACGGTATAATGCAAATTCCTTCCTTTCGAACACAACAACCCTAAATTGGCAGGATGGTTTTTATCCCCTTCCACAAGAATTTCATGATTTCCTAATTTTTGAATCGTGACACCGCAGCCAACACCACAATAGGAACAAGTTGAAGGATATGATTCTTTGCTTCGCACATTGGAAAATTAGCAATTTTTATGCCAAATGCTGAATATTTCACAAAAATGCTTATTCTAATATAAAAAATCAATATTAGAACCAAATTTGGCATTCTTCTTTTCTAACATTCTAATGATTAGGATGCAAAATGTACACGACCTAGGCGATATGCCTCCATTTCCCCAATTTGATCACGAAAAATCTTTTCCCGTAAATAGAAAAGGCCATTCAAAAGAATGGAATGTTCTGAGTCAAACTGCTGTCCAACAGCTGATTCATTCCAAAAAACCGACATTTTGTACACGATCGTTACGGATCTTTGCTAATTTAGACCTTTTATTGATCTAGATGCCTTTCTTTGGTACAATTCGTGCATAAAAAGTATGGAAAGGGGCTTTTGTAGCTCCTTTAATTTGTGCCTTGGGTTAGGTAAAGAAATGATCAAGCGGAAGTTAGTTGTCATAGGGAATGGAATGGTTGGCCACAGGTTCTGCGAAAAGTTGGTAGAATTTGGTGGGACTGACAAATTTGAGATCACGGTCCTTGGAGAAGAACCCAGACGAGCATATGACCGAGTTCACCTCTCTGAATATTTTGCCAATCGCTCTGCAGAAGAACTCTATCTATGCAGCCCAGATTGGTATAGAACCAATGGCATTAAATTATTGTTATCTGAACCTGCCATCTCACTTGATACAGTAAAAAGAAAATTAGTAACAAGTTTAGGAACAGAATTAGAATTCGACGAGTTAATATTTGCAACAGGCTCTTCCCCTTTTATTCCACCACTTGAAGGTTTAAACAAAGAAGGTGTATTTGTTTATCGAACCATTGAAGACTTAGAAGAAACATTAGAATATAGCAAAAAAATCAAAAAAGCGGCTGTGTTAGGTGGCGGTTTACTGGGTCTCGAAGCGGCAAAAGCTCTTGTAGACTTAGGAAAAGAAACACATGTGATTGAATTTGCACCAAGGCTAATGCCGCGCCAACTTGATGAAGGTGGAGCCTCGATTTTAAAAGCCAAAATTGAGGAAATTGGTGTTGAAATCCATTTAAATAAACAAACCGAAACTGTTCTAGGAGACAAAAAAATTGAAGGATTTGCCTTCAAAGATGGAGGGACCTTAGATTTTGATATGTTAGTTGTCTCGGCAGGAATTCGTCCTAGGGATGAATTGGCGAAAGAGGCAGGCATTAGCGTTGGCGAACGTGGTGGTATCATTGTAGATGATGGTATGGGAACCAATGTTTATGGAATTTATGCTATCGGCGAAGTTGCATTACATAGAAATTTTATTTATGGTCTCGTAGCACCTGGATATGAAATGGCAGAGACACTTGCCTTTAATCTTTGTAGCCCCGGTAGTAAACCAAAAGTTTATGTAGGATCTGATCTCTCCACAAAACTCAAATTAATTGGTGTAGAAGTCGCATCATTTGGAGATGCCTTAGGACAAAACGAACACATCCCTATTGTATTCAAAAATCCTAGAAGCGGAGTTTATAAAAAACTCGTCATTTCACCGGATGGAAAGTATTTACTTGGTGGAATCCTTGTGGGAGATGCAAAAGCATATGGTAATCTTTTATCCTTTTATCTGAACAAAATGGAATTACCAGACGAACCAGAGACATTGATTGTAGGTTCTGTATCTTCGGAAAATTTATTTGGTGCTGATACTTTGCCAGATGAAGCAAAAATTTGTTCCTGTAATAATGTTTCCAAGGGAGATATCTTAAGTGCAATTCGTGAGAAGGAATGTTTTGACATCACTAGTTTAAAAAATTGTTCAAAAGCGGGTAGTGGTTGTGGTGGTTGTTTACCCCAAGTCAATTCTATCTTAAAAGCAGAACTTAAGGTGCAGGGAAAAGTGGTCACAGAACACCTCTGCGAACATTTTAAGTTTTCAAGAAAGGAACTTTTCCAAGTCATTAAAGTAAAATCATTAAAAACATTTCCTGATGTTTTAAAAGAAGTAGGAAAAGGCCATGGTTGTGAAATCTGCAAACCTGCGGTAGCGTCAATCCTTGCAAGTATCTGGAATGAACCTATATTAAAACACAGAGAAATCCAAGATACCAATGATAAATACTTAGCCAATATCCAGAGAGGAGGAACCTATTCCGTAGTTCCAAGAATTCCTGGCGGAGAAATTACACCCGACAAACTGATTGTGATCGGTGCAATCGCTAAAAAGTACAATTTGTACTGCAAAATTACAGGTGGACAACGAATCGATTTGTTAGGTGCAAAACTAAACGAACTTCCAGCGATTTGGAAAGATTTAGTAGACAATGGATTTGAAAGTGGACATGCCTATGGCAAATCAATGCGAACTGTAAAAAGTTGTGTTGGTTCCACCTGGTGTAGATTTGGAGTTCAGGACAGTACTTCTTTTGCCATCAGATTGGAAGAACGATACAAAGGTATCCGCGCTCCTCATAAATTAAAATGTGGGGTATCTGGATGTATCCGAGAATGTGCGGAGGCTCGAGGTAAAGATTTTGGAATCATCGCAACAGAAAAAGGATGGAATTTATACATCGGTGGGAATGGAGGTGTGAACCCAAAACATGCCATCCTATTTGCTGAAGATTTGGATGAAGACACCTGTATCAAATACATAGATCGCTACATGATGTTTTACATCCGCACTGCTGACAAATTAATGAGAACCTCAACATGGTTGGAACAACTGGAAGGTGGAATCGAATACCTCAAAGATGTTGTGATAAATGACAGATTAGGCATAAACTCACAGTTAGACGAAGAAATGAAACATTTGGTGAACACATACCATTGCGAATGGAAAGATGTTGTTGAAGACACCGAAAAACAAAAAAAGTTCAAACACTTTGTCAATAGCAACGAAACAGATCCAAACATTCAGTTTACAGAAGAACGTGGTCAAATCCGACCTATCGATTGGTTACAAAAAGATTTGGTGAAAACTTAAAAAAAGGATATTTTTATGCAAACGAATCAAAATACAAAAGAAAAAGTATTCATAGGTCCAATCGCAGATTTTGAAAAAGAAGGTGGAGTTAGTGCAAAAATTGGAACGAAACAAATTGCCATTTTTTATTTTGAATCAAAAAATGAATGGTATGCATGTGATAATGCATGCCCTCACACAGGTGATATGGTTTTATCGAGAGGTTTATTAGGCGACGCAAACGGTGAACCAAAAGTTGTATGCCCACTTCACAAACGAAATTTTTCATTACAATCAGGTGAATGTTTGAGTGATGAAAAATATAAAGTGAATCTTTATCAAGTCATCGTAGAAAATGGGTCTGTTTATCTCGAAATAGACCCTTCTCTTTTACAATCTACTGGTTTACCATCATGAGCGGTATTTCTAATCAAATAAACAGAGGTAAAATTTATTTGGTTGGTGCAGGTCCTGGTGACCCTGAACTTCTCACAATCAAAGCATTAAAAATCTTAAGAAAAGCTGACATTGTATTTTATGATGACTTGGTATCTCCTAGGATTCTTGGAGTTTGTCGCAAACGAATCCAAATGGTATATGTAGGAAAACGTTTGGGAATTCATAGTTGTTTGCAAAATGAAATCAATGATAAACTAATCCAAGCAAGTGTAGAACACAAAACCATTGTAAGATTAAAAGGAGGAGATCCTTCTATCTTTGGAAGGGTTGGCGAAGAGTATGCATCCATTTTACAAGCAGGAATTTCTTGTGAAATCATAGCAGGGATCACAACTGCATCTGGTGTAGCATCATCATTGGGATTCCCACTGACACATAGAGATTATGCTAGAGAAATATTATTTTTATCAGGGCATAAAAAAGACGGAGTGAATACCGATGCCTTTCAAAATTTAAATTGTATCGGAAAAACAATCATCATCTATATGGGACTGAATTCACTGACTCTGATTGCCTCTGAACTCATTCGATCGGGAAATCTTCCTTCGACTAGAATCGCCGTCATACAAAATGCAACCTTAGACTCAGAACGAGTTTTCACTGGTAATTTGGAAACCATTGAATCCATAGTCACAAAAAATGAAGTGAAATCTCCGGCAATCTTAGTCATTGGCGAAATTGTCCGTTTTTATGAAGAGATGAAATTTTTGAAAAATGGCTGTGCTTCCATTCTATCTCCTGTATAAGGGATAGGAATGAATGATATTACTGGAAAAAGAACAACCCTTCGTTTTGCAGAAGCAGAAGGATTTGTTTATTGTCAAAAAGAAACCATCGATAGAATCAAAGCCAATACCCTCCCCAAAGGAGATTTGTTTGGAGTCGCTAAAGCCTCTGCACTATTAGGTGCTAAAAAAACATCCGACCTCATCCCGCATTGCCACCCTGTTAATATCGATTCGTTTTCCATTCAATTTGAAATTTTAGAAGAAAAAAATGCAGTTCGCATCCTTACGCAAGCAAAATCAATCGGCAAAACTGGAATCGAAATGGAAGCCTTAACAGGAGTAACTGTTGCGGCTCTTGTGATCTATGATTTATTAAAACCAATTGATAAATCCATAGAAATATCTTCGGTTAGGCTTCTAGAAAAAAAAGGTGGGAAAACAGACAAACAAATCGCCAAATTCGCGTTTGGTTCAACGTCAAAAATTTTAGTTTGTTCCGATTCTTGTTTTGCCGGAAAAAAGGAAGATAACTCTGGCAAAATCATCTCTGAACTTTTAAAAGAAGAAGGTGTTGAAGTTTTAGAAATTAAAATTATACCGGATGAACCCGATGTTATCAAAGAAACAATCACCAATTGGACAAATGAAAACATAGATTTAATCGTAACTACCGGTGGGACAGGGCTTGGTCCAAGAGATAACACAACCGATACCATTAAACCAATGTTAGAAAAGGAAATTCCTGGAATCGCAGAAGTGATGCGTTCCTTTGGCCAAGACAGAACACCATTTGCAATGTTATCCAGATCCATAGCGGGAAGTATTGGAAAATCCATCATTGTTTCCGTCCCTGGGAGCAGTAATGGGGCAAAAGAAAGTATGACATCCATTTTACCTGCAATCTTTCATTCCAAAAAAATGATGCGAGGGGAAGGACATTGATTCCTTACGAAGAGGCAATTCAATTCATTGACCAAGAAGCCAAGTCTTTTGGTACGGAATCGGTTCCATTACTTGAGGCATACGGACGTATTTTGGCTGAATCAGTGTTAGCTGATCGTGATTACCCTCCTTTCAATCGTTCCGCAATGGATGGATTTGCAATCGCACTTAAAGATTTTGAAGCAAACAAACAATTTGTTTATGAAAGAGAACTACACGCAGGGTCCACTTTAAAAAAACTACCAGAGGAAACTGTCATTCGAATCATGACGGGTGCCCCTGTTCCGGAAGGATTTGATGTTGTGATCAAAATAGAAGATACAATTCTTTCGGAACATCAAAATCAAAAAATGGTTAAGTTCCCAATCGAAAATGTTTCCCTTTGGCAAAACATCGCCAAACAAGGAGAAGATGCCATTAAATCTGATCCCATGCTCTCTGTTGGAACATATCTCAATCTATCAGAAGTTTCCTTATTAGCAAGTTTAGGAACAATGGATGTCACAGTATTTTCACTCCCGAAGGTAAAAATCATTTCAACTGGAAATGAAGTTGTCCCTTTTGGTGTCACTCCCCTACCTCACCAAATTCGAGATTCAAATTCTGTTACCATCTCTACCTTTCTAAAAAAATGGAAAATCACTCCGATTGAAATTTCAAGAGTTCCAGACGACGTAAGTATAATAAAAAATACAATCGAACAATCATTAGATTGCGATATCCTGATCCTATCTGGTGGCGTTTCCATGGGAGAAATGGATTTAGTTCCCTCTATTTTAAAAGAATTGGGAGTTGAGACCATTTTTCACAAAACAGCGATTAAACCAGGAAAACCAATATGGTTTGGTAAAAAAAAGAAAACCATAGTTTTCGGCTTACCTGGGAATCCCTTTAGTGTTCAAACTTGCCTACGAATTTTTATCGATCCATTTTTAAGGAGTTGTTTTTCCCAAAAAAAAGAAGTTTATCTCAAATTTCCAATTTCCCAAACCAAAAAGAAAAAACATTCACTCACAGAGTTTTTCCCTGTTCGATTTACAACCAATGAAAAAACTCGATTGGAAGCGATTGCCTTTAATGGAAGTGGTGATATCAAAGCAGGTATTTTTTCAGATGGCCTCGCTCTATTCCCAAGTGAATCAAAGGAAATCTTATCCGAATCTAGTATCCAATTTTTACCATGGTAGATTGACTTTAGACAGATTGTACGTTCCGTACACAGATAATTCGAATTTTATACAATTCTAATTCTAGGGATATCCTCCTATCTAAAATCCTCCAAAATTATATAAAACCCCTTTATTTTTAGCCTTTTTTGGAGTTTATGAGTTCGATCATTTGGTACAATTTTTGCAAATAAATTCTCCATAAGGAGAATCATTCCCGTGACGATTACACCTCATGCGAAAGCAACTAAAATCGATTTATTCAGTTTCAAAACTCCCCAAATGAGAACTTTCCATCTCACTTGGATCGCCTTCTTTTTGTGTTTTTTTGGATGGTTTGGCATTGCCCCACTAATGGTTTATGTAAGAGAAGAGTTATCACTCACGAAAGCACAAATTGGAAACATCATCATCGCATCAGTTGCGATAACAATATTTATGCGACTTTTGATCGGATGGTTGTGTGACAAAATTGGACCTAGAATTGCTTATACATTTTTATTAATCTTTGGATCAATTCCGGTTATGTGCATCGGTTTGGCTGACAGTTACCTTACCTTTTTATTATTACGATTGGCGATTGGGGCAATTGGGGCTTCATTTGTCATCACTCAGTACCATACATCTGTTATGTTTGCACCAAATATAATTGGAACAGCCAATGCAACGACTGCCGGTTGGGGAAACCTAGGTGGGGGTGTAACACAAATGGTGATGCCTCTGATTTTTGGTTTTTTTGTCGCATTTGGTTTTACAACGGGAGTTTCTTGGAGACTTGCCATGGTTGTCCCTGGTGTTGCTCTATTCCTTATGGGGATCATCTACTATTTCGGAACACAAGATACGCCAGGAGGAAATTTTAAAGACATCAAAGATACATATCCAACCTTTCAAGGTGGTAAAAAAAATTCTCTTTCTAACTTTCTTTTGGTGATAAAAGATTCTAGAGTTTGGTTATTATTCCTAGCTTATGGAGCTTGTTTCGGAATTGAGTTAACCATTAACAATATAGCTGCGTTATATTATGTTGACCAATTCAAACTTGAACCTCCTACTGCAGGACTCATTGCCGGACTTTTTGGACTGATGAATTTGTTTGCAAGAACACTAGGTGGTGTTTTCGGAGATAAATTTGGCATTAAATGGGGGTTACGCGGTCGAGTGATTTGGTTATCGGCTGCCCTCGCTGGCGAAGGAATTTGTTTGATCTTGTTTTCGCAAATGACTTCACTCATACTTGCCATATCATCTATGATCGTATTCAGTTTATTTGTCCAAATGTCTGAAGGAGCAACCTTTTCCGTAGTTCCTTTCGTTAACAAAAAAGCGATTGGTGCAGTATCCGGGATTGTGGGAGCCGGCGGAAATGTTGGCGCAGTTTCGGCAGGATTTTTATTCCGAGGTGAATTGACCTACCAAAACGCCTTACTCATCATAGGTATTCTGGTTACAGTCTCTGCATTTTTTGCATTACTCGTTCGTTTTTCAATGGAAGAAGAAAAAGAAGTGGGAGACGAGATGAGTCAAATCGTGCCAACAGGTGAGAAAAAGGCAGACTTGTTAACTGCTACTTGATCTAAAACAAAAATACAAATTTCTTTTGAGAGGCAATTTTACACTTGTCTCTCAAAAAATCCCATTTTAAAATTTCCCTCTTGGGAGAAACAAATGGAATTCACTCATTACCGATCTTGTAATTTATGTGAGGCCATGTGTGGACTCCAAATCGAAGTTAAAAATGGTTCTATCCAAGGTTTTAAGGGAGACCCGAAAGACAGTTTTAGTAGAGGGCATATCTGCCCAAAAGGTCCAGAATTAAAAAGTTTATACGAAGATCCTGATCGTATCAAGTTTCCTTTAAAAAGAACAGAATCGGGATGGGAAGAAGTATCTTGGGTTTCTGTTCTTTCTGAAATCGCGACTAAAATCGTTAACATCCAATCGAAATATGGGAACGATTCTGTTGGGATCTATAACGGGAATCCAACTGTTCATAATTATGGTTCGATGTTGTTTGGCCAACGGTTTGTAAGTCGAATCAAAACCAAAAACAATTTTTCTGCAACCTCCGTTGACCAACTCCCTCACCAACTACTTTCCTATTTAATGTTTGGCCATCAATTATTGATTCCAATCCCCGATATTGATCGGACTCAGTTTTTTTTAATTTTAGGTGGGAATCCTTTTGCATCTAACGGAAGTTTGATGAGTGTTCCCGATGTGAAAAAAAGGCTAAAATCCATCCAAGATAGAGGTGGGAAATACATTGTCGTTGACCCAAGGAAAACGGAAACGGCAGAACATGCGAATGAACATATTTTCATCAAACCAGGAACTGACGTATTTTTCTTATTATCAATTGTTCATGTCATTTTTAAAGAAAAACTCACAAAACCAAATCCATTGGTCAAAGAAGCAGATTTAATTTCGATCCAAAGTTTGGTAAACGAATTTGATCCAGAGACTGTTTCTAAAATTACGGGAATCCCAAAAGAAACCATCCAAAGAATCGCGTTAGAATTTGCAACTGCACCATCTGCAGTTTGTTATGGAAGAGTTGGAGTATCCACTCAAGAATTTGGTGCACTCTGCCAATGGCTCATCAATACAATTAACACCATTACCGGAAATTTAGACAAAGAAGGTGGTGCCATGTTCACTTTGCCAGCTGTGGATTTAGTTGGTGAAGGATCTGTCATTCGATCCTCTCCAGGAAGTTTTAATACTTACCAATCAAGGGTGAGAAAATTACCTGAATTCAATGATGAATTACCAGTTTCAGCCCTGGCCGAGGAGATTCTAACAGAAGGTGAAGGACAAATTCGATGTTTGGTGACATCCGCTGGGAACCCTGTTTTATCAACACCTAACGGAAAAAGGCTGGAAAATGCCTTGTCTTCACTTGATTTAATGATTAGCTTTGACTTTTATCTGAATGAAACAACAAAGCATGCTCATTACATATTACCTCCAACTTCTGCTTTAGAGCATGATCATTATGATTTGATTTTTAATGTTTTTGCCATAAGAAACACAGCTAGATACAACGAACCACTTTTCCCTCCTAAAGAAGGTATGTTACATGATTGGGAAATATTTACCGATTTAACCAAACGGATTGAACTGAAACGATCTGGTAAAGATTTACCCGAGGAATTGATCCGAACGAAGTTAACACCAGCAAATATCATCGACCATGCTCTAAAGTCAGGACCCTATGGTGCCAAACAAAATCCTGATTTGCAAATGAGTCTAGAATTATTAAAAAATAGTCCACATGGCGTGGATTTAGGTCCACTGAAACGATCTTTCCCAGAGAGACTCTATACTGATGATAAAAAAATTCAATTATTTCCAAACCATTTAGAAAAAGACTTACCGAGACTTAAGGAAAAATTCCAAAAGCACCTTGTCGCCAATCAATCGTTATACCCATTCCTTTTAATTGGAAGGAGGCATTTACGAAATAATAATTCATGGATGCACAATCTTCCGAAACTCATGTCTGGAAAACCTAGATGTACGATGATGATCCACCCCGATGATGCCAACCAACTCGGAATCAAAAATGAAGAAGAAGTCATAGTGGCATCCAAAGTAGGCCAACTAACAATACCAATTGAAATCACAGAGGAATTGATGAAAGGAGTGGTCAGCATTCCCCATGGATTTGGACATAACAGAACGGGAACAAACCAAAAGGTAGCAAGTCAATTTTCAGGAGTGAGCATTAATGACTTAACGGATGATCAAAATTTAGATGAATTTTCTGGAAATGCCGCTTTTAGTGGTGTCCAAGTGAAAATTATGAAAATCAAAAATTAGTTTGGTTCCATTTTTTGTTTCGCCTGTATATATAATTTTCTTCCACCTAAGAAGGAATAACAATGCGAGTGATGTGAAAAATAAGAAATTGCATGTTTTGATCTGATCCCTGATTCACAAATACAAACGATTGTTTGGTTACCATCTATATCAGGGAGATTTCCTTTTTTCAATTCTGATAGTGGAAAATGGAATCCATCTTTTATGGGAAACTGTTTCACCTCTTCCTTTTCTCTGACATCGAGTAACACAACAGATCCATTTTTTTTGAGTGAAATGAATCCTTCATAATCGATTTCCATTTTTTTTATGACCGGTGTCATTATGTTAGAATTAGGATGATTACATACACAATTTGAATCGGGTTCTACTTTTGATTCAAAAAAGGAAATCGGATTCCATTCAATGAAATACACAGAACTTGATTCAAACTGTTGTGGATTTAAAAGGTATTGTAAGGCAAGTGATGCTTGGTAATTTCCTGCAATTGAAACTTGTAATCCTAAAACCCCACCTTCATTACAACTTAGCGTATCACCTTCACTTAGGTCAGGAAACAAACATCGATAACAAGGCTTTCCTTTCCCAGAAAATAATGCAAACTGAGCACTTGTTCGAAAAACTGATGCGGTTACGAATGGAATTCCAAGTTTTAGACAAAAATCATTAATGGCATACTTTGAAGCGATGGTGTCAGTGCAATCTAAGACAAGATCCCAACTTTGAAATATACTTGGATTTGATTCAGAATGCAGGAAATCTGAATAGATCTCAATTTGCACCCATGGAACGTGTTCCTTTATTACTTCAGCTGCAACTTCATTTTTTTTACGACCGATATGTTTCCATGTAAACAAAGTTTGACGGTGTAAATTTGAAACATCGACAACATCAAAATCCAGAAGTCCAATCCTTCCAATTCCAGAAAGAGCCAATTGTAATGAAGAAGGACAACCAAGTCCGCCAAGGCCAATGATCAATACGGACGATTTGGCCCATTTCGTTTGACCCAATTCACCAATTTCTGGAACCAAACTTTGCCTTTGAAAGAATTTCGTTTTATCTATATTCATGATTTCTATTGTATGAAAATCGATTCAAAAAAAGGATCATCTTGCCTATTTTTCCAATAGATCCAATTGAAAAAAATCAATTTTAGTTTCCAACTTAGAATTACTGTATAAATTCGTTTATAACGATGTTACCGGATACTCGAAAATTTGAAGTTTTACGAATTAGTATCCTATCCCATTGCAATTTTGCATGTGTCTATTGTGCACCAAAAGAAAAAGAAAATCCATCCTCTCGGCATGCTCATACACATTCTCTCGGCCCAAACCAATTAGATAAAAATTTACACCTACTAAAAGCCCATATAAAAATTAAGGAAGTGCATTTAACCGGTGGGGAACCAACTCTCCATAAAAATTTAATCGAGTTGATCCAAATCGTAAAAAAACACAACATCCAAGAAATTGCTCTCACTTCGAATGGTCATTTCCAATCAGAATTATTAAAAGAAATGGTTTCGACTGGACTAACAAGAATTAACTTTTCATTGGATAGCATGTCACAATCGGTTTTCGAGCGATTGAGTGATCGAAAAATTCCTGTTTCACATGTGTTAAACCAAATCAAATCAGCAAAACAACTAGGCCTCAAAGTCAAAATAAATACCACGGTATTACGTGGATTGAATGACCAAGAAGTATTGAAATTACTCTCATGGTGCGGCGAAGAAGGAATCCCCATTCGCTTTTTAGAATTTATGAAAATGGGTCCACTACACGAAGAGCACCCTTCCTATTTTTATTCCGCTGAAGAAATTCGAAACCAAATTCTTACGAAGTACCGTTTCCAAAATTATCCAACTCCACCTGATTCAACGGCTCAGTATTATATCACAAACGAAGGATATATTTTTGGTATGATCGCCAATCATACAGAGCCATTTTGCTCTGGTTGTAACAGATTGCGTATGGATAGCAGGGGAAGGATTTATGGATGTTTGAGTGACGAAACTTCTTTTGAGATTCCTGATACATTTGATGAAATTCAAAACACATTAGAAAAAGCAATGTTAACAAAAAAGAAAGAATTCACTGGTTCTGAATTATCGATGAAGTATATTGGAGGTTAAATGGAAGTTGAAATTTTATATTTTGCAGCCTTAAAAGATTATTTCCCAAGTCGAGAAATCAAACAAATCGATTCAAATACTACTGTCGCGGCACTAAAGGAAATTTTGGCAAAAGAAATACCAAACGCTGAAAAAATCATAAAGGTTTCAAGAGTTTCCATCAACCAAAGGATAGCAAAAGAATCAGAGATCATTCCAAAAAATTCTAGTCTAGCAATTTTACCACCTTCAAGCGGAGGATAACAGAAGCTAAGTGAAACATATTACCGAAAACAAAATAGAAATCCAAGAAATTTTACCAACATTACCGAAGATGGGTGGATTTGTCATGTTTACTGGGATCGTACGGGATACCAATGAAGGGAAATCCGTAACTCATTTAGAATATGAAGCTTATTCTGAGTTGGCCAATAAAATGATCCAAGATATTATCTTGGATGCAAAAGAAAAATGGGTTTTAGAATATGCAGACTGTATCCACAGATTAGGAAAATTGGTTGTTGGAGAAATTGCGGTGATTGTATCCACAGGTTCTGTCCACAGAGATGAAGCATACCAAGCAAATCGTTATATCATTGATCGCGTGAAACACGAAGTTCCAATATGGAAAAAAGAAACGTATATTGATGGAAGTTCTGAATGGTCAAAAGGTTGTGTTCATGAAACACACGAAAAATGATCTTATCTTTTTACTATTGGCAGGTGGACAAAGTGTCCGAATGGGAAAAGAGAAAGCCTTCCTTCCCATTGGAAAAAATTCAAATTTCATAACAAAACTCATTCAAAAAATAAAATTTTTCAAAAAGGAGGTCTACCTTTCCCTCCGTTCCGAACAAACGAAAGATTACATTTCATTTTTCCCCGAAGATAAAATCATCACAGACCAAAACATCCCTGTTTTCGGTCCACTTTTAGGTTTATTCTCCGCTCATGTATTATTAAAGAATTCAAAACATCACTATAATGCACTCTTTGTTTTACCCGTTGATATACCATATATAAAATTGAAAACAATAAATCGATTGATCAACCTCTATGAAAAAAAACCAAATGCTTCAGGTTTCTTTTACCAATCGAGTACTGGCCTTGAACCTCTTTGCGGAATTTACCACCACCAAACTCTGGATAAGTGGTTAAAGGATTTTGAAACACAAATCGATTCTGAACTTTCACTTCAAAAAAAGATTACAAATTTAGAACCAAAACCTGATTTCATTCTATTACCAAAAGTTGAAGAACGGTATTTTCAAAATATTAATACTGAAAAAGATTTGGAGTTTTTCAAAAAATGAAATTACTGACTGAAAAAAAATATTGGATTTTTGATATGGATGGGACACTCACGGTAGCCCAACATGATTTTTTGGCAATCAAACAAGAATTAGGAATTTCATTGGAACTTGATATACTCACTTCCCTTTCCAAATTACCAGAGGAAATAAAATTACAAAAACAAATCCAATTGGATGAAATCGAATATAAAATCGCAAAATTGGCTATTGCTATGCAGGGTTCAACAAATCTCCTAACACAATTAAAGGTAATGGGCCACCAAATTGGTATCCTAACTAGGAATAGTTTCGACAATGCAATTGAAACGCTAAAGGCCGCAAGGATTGATTCCTTTTTCGAAAAAGAACATATTATCTGTCGAAATAAAGCCTTACCCAAACCAATGCCAGATGGTATCCTTCATTTGATGCGAGAATGGAATGCAAAACTTGATGCTACGATTATGGTAGGGGATTATTTGTATGATATGCTCGCTGGTAAAAATGCAGGAGTTCAAACCATTTATATTGACCCCAGTGGAAATTTTCCTTACCAAGATGAAGCCAATTATTCTGTGAAAAATTTGGATGAAATTCTATACTTATAATTAAATTTCAATTGGAGAGTCATTCACCAAAGGAAATCGAATCTCAACATTCATTCCTATCGTATTATCAAAAATAATTTTTCCTTTAATCTGCTTTACTAAATTTTTAACAAGCATGATTCCAATTCCTTTAGATTCACTCAGCTCAACTTCCGAACCAAGGCCATTGTCTTTGATTACCAATACATATTCGTCGCTCAATTTTCCTAAGCTCACTTCAATAATTCCTTTATCTTCTTTTTTGAATGCATGTCGAAATGCATTTGAAACCAACTCATTTAGGATAAGTCCAATTGGTATTGCCCTATCCAAGTCCATTTCTAATCCTTCTTCTATCAACTCACGTAATTCAATATTTTGATTTTCTTTGAGGTAAGTTAATTTTATATTTAATAAGATTGAACTAAAAATTTGATTCAGATTCACAAAAAGAAGATTGGGTGAACCATATATGATTTTATGGACTGATGCGATTGCATTGATACGATTTTGGATTAAATTGAGTGATGTTGTGAGTTTTTCATCTTTTTCTGATTCAATTTGTAATGCCATGAGACCAGAGATAATTTGTAAGTTATTGTTCACACGATGGTGAATTTCAGTTAGTAATTTGGTTTTTAACTTAAGATCCGATTTGATTTGAGATTCGTGTTGGATGATTGTGTTTTGTTCTTTTTTAATGGTATGTACATAAAAGTAGATCAGAAGGAACATCGCATACAAATCTTTAAAAAAACCTTCGTAGTCATCAAAATAGTCAATGGAAAAACCATGTTCAAAAATATTAGAGATATTCACATAACACGGAATAAGTGCAAGAACTAAAACCATAGTTCCTTCTCCGCGAAATACAGGTTTTTTGATCAACACAAATATGATCTGGAATATTGCTAAGAGATAAATGATAAACGATGTTACATTTAAAAAAACGATTGCATTCATATCAATGGGCTGAAACCAATATTTCTTTTTTCACACTAATCAAAAAGAATACAGAAGAGAAAAAATAAAAGGAATGTTCTAATAAATTAAATAGGTCAGGAAAACAATAACCTTCGACAACTGTAAAAATATTGCTAAACCAAATACAAAGAAAGCCGAGTAATAAAAATTTATAATTTGGGATTAGTCCGAGCCAAAACAATCGAACGAGAATCAATAGGCCAATACTATCAAAGATAAGATTTAGTACTTCGCTCAATTGGTACATAACGATTGCCTTTGGAAATATTTTTTCCCAGGAAAAAAAGAGTAACAGAGAATGGGGAAAGGTAAAGAGAATATTTACAAAAAAAATCTAAAAAAATTGATTTTTAGACTAGATCGTCTGCTTTTTGTTTTGCCAGTCGCATAACATCGGATAAGAATTTTCGATGGCTGATGATCGATTTTTGTTTGGATTCGCGCGCTGGGTTAAAAATACCACGTTTGCGGAATATTTTCCAAGGGTCGATTTTGATATCAGACCAAGTTCCCATTTCCAAAGTAAGTGGCAAAAACCTTGAGTTTCTAGTGTTTGGATTAAATTTCCTTTTTGCAAGAAACAAATCATAAAGCCGATCCCAAAGATCACCATGGGTTGTATACGTTTCACTTTGAGGACCGAATCGATACAAATAATGATTTAATGTGTTGGTAAAATGATTTGCCATTTTTTGGAATAAAGGTTCGTCAGCACAAGGATCATGTGTGCTCGCATAAGGCCACCAAACATGGTCAATTGTGCCAAATCCAGAATGTATGTCTACGACAGGAATCATCTCATTTTCAGCATTCAATAGATACTCGTAAAAAAAACGATCTAATACTCTCGATTCGGATTGTAATACATTACCACGGAAGTAAGGAAAAAAATTGGAATATTTATGTCCACCAAAGAAAAATGGAGCCTTCACTGCTTCTACTCCAGAGTTCCGCATCAAATCAACCCCACGAGGATTGGAACGCCTCTTCATGGCAACACCACCCGGATTCAAAATAGGAATGCATACAACACCTAGCTCACCATTTTTGATTTCTTTGTATAAAACAGATGTTTTGTGGGATAATAAATCATCTAAAAAATCCAAAAGCACTCGGATTCCGATTGTCTCCAATCCATGCACTCCGGCAATTAAAGCGGCTACATTTTTTTTAATGGCTTTGGGTTTTCCAATTTCCAAAACATAAATTGGAAATCGAAACCCTTCCTCAGTTTTACTTGAGAATCCAAATTGTTTCAAACGAACCAATTTGCCACCGAGTTTCGCAATCCTCAAGATCCTATTTTCATATCGATTGAGACGCTTCATTCCACGTAACATAGTTTCAATTCCATTCCAATTTTGTGTAAACCTGAATCATTTAGGTAGAGAATTTCATGTTTTTAATTGGTGATAATTTCTTAAATGCGAATAATTGATTTCTTGTTACATTTTGATTACAAATCATTAGGGTTGAATCATTGAATCCAATTGGACTCTTGAAGAATAGATTGCAATAATAACAAGGTGTTTTATTTTAAAGGAAACGTTATTTCAAATTTTTTTTCCTCCTGATTCTTTATGATCAAATCAAAAAAATCTTCCAAACCATCAAATTCAAAATTCCAAGAAGAGCGAATCCAAATCGGCGGGATCAAACTCAATGTGGGTATTTGGCCTGGTAAAAAAACTCCCATCATCTGTCTGCATGGTTTGTCAGGTAACTTACATTCGATGGAGGGAATCATCAAGATCTTAAACAAACAAGGACACAAGGTCATCACCTATGATTTGCGAGGGCGTGGCCATTCTGACAAACCACTTACTGGATATGGATTTGAGAATCATACCAATGACCTAAATGAAATCATTTCTTTTTATCATCTAAAAAATCCAATCTTACTTGGTCATTCTTTTGGGTGTATGATTGCCCTTCGGTATGCCATCAAGTACCCAAACCAAATCAAATCGATGGTCCTTTTAGATGGAGGTGGGCTTTTATCTTTAAAAAAGAGAATTCAAATTTTAAAAGTTCTAAAACAATCATTCGATCGTTTGGATGTTGTTTTTCCCAATCCGGAGTCTTACTTACAATTGGTAAAAAACTCACCACTCATCCCAAATTGGTCAAAAGAGATTCAAAACTATTTCACCAAGGAACTACATAAAGCTAATGGTGGTTATGTTTGCCATATGCCAAAATTTGTAATGGAAGAAGAATTAAAGGAAATGGGTGGGTCAATCCATCTTAATAAGGCATTCCTTCAGTTTCTCTTTCGACCCATAGATATGATCCAGAAAATAAAAAGGAATAAACAATTGGATTTTGAATCCATCCAAATACCGACTTTCATCTTAAGAGGGACAAAAATGAATTTATATCCCAACGATGATCTCTTACCTGCGAACGCCTATCTGTCGATGTTAGAACGCATCCCCCAGGCAAAGGGAATGGAAATCGAAACAAACCATTATGGAATTCTATTTGAGCCAATCAAAGAAAGAGACCAAGCCATTCTCAAATTCATCAAACAGTCTTAAAACCGAATCAAATTCGTACCCATACAATTATGGCCGAATTTGATTCCTTGTTATGATTGCCAATCCAATGTTATGGATGCCCTTTTCCCTTACACTTTCCTCCCTTGACAGTGGAATCCCAATAACAATCTGGATTCTTTAAACACTTCACACTATCTGGTTTTTTCGTGCACACCTTATGAGTTTTATCGTCAACTTTGTCTGGATTAAGGGCTGGCTCATTTTCAGCGGTTTCCACTTTTCCTTGCATTTGGCATTCTAAATCATTTTCTTCGCATTCATTTGCAGAAAGATCAAAAATGACCAAACTTCCTGCAACAATCAATAATAAGAGTAATTTTTTAAACATAGTCCTCTCCCGTCTCCATTTCATAATCTGCCGAATCCTAAGGAAGTGAATGCAAATAGCAATCCATTATTTTGAATGGGAATCGTTGTTCAGAAATTCAAAATGAGACCCATTGCCATATGAATGTCAGATAGAGTAAAAAACTAGCTGAGAGTTTTGCAAAAACTTTAAGTTTGATTTCAATACGAAACCTCTACTTTTGGTACAAGGAGAAAAGGAAAGAGGAAGGTAGTTGTAACTGGTTACCAATTTTAAGAATGAAGTTGAGTAGAGTTTGTTTGTAGATTCCATTTTTAATAAAACGATGTGCGGAGGTCACTGCTTGGAAGGGTAACAAAACAGGTTTACTTTGTTTCAAAAAATTTTGGCTTAACTCTGTGTCTTCAAACAAATAACTTGGACTTAAATCTTCTTTCCAAAGATGCCTTTGGAAGAAAATGCAATGATCAAAATAAACAATGCCTTTTCTACGAACCCTCACTTCATTAGAATACCAGGATATCCAATTTAAAAAAAAATGTTTTTGGTCAAAGGAATGGAGAAAACCACCCCATTCCCATTCAACCAATTGTGTTTTGCTTTTTTCTATGAGATAAACAATTGCTTCTTTGGGAAGATTTGTGCGAGGGTGATGGAATAAAATCAGATTTCCTTTTGACCGATGGAAACCTAAATTGAACCTTTCTGCCCTCGTAAATGCTTCCTTCTGAGGGATCAGAATGATTTCTACATCATTATGCCCTTGAAACGGTAAAAGAGATTCTTTGTAATAAATATTTTCATCTATGTCTGTGGGAACGATGATGCTTAACATGTTCAATCACCAATAGGTTGCCATTGAACATTTGGATTGTTATCCATAAAGTTTCGTTCCCCAAACAAAGGTTTATTCTTTGACTAAAAATATAGAAATTGCAGATTGATTTTCTTCTTGTTTGTCCGAAGAATTTTTAGTCTCTCTTTCCGCCATCAAAGGGAAAATCCGATCTTCTGATATTGATTCTTGCACCAAAATTTGGCGTATTTCATCAAACCGACGTTTTACGAGTCTTGTTTGGTAGGCAATATCACCGGAAGTATGAGACTTACCAACCAAAACAATTTTAAAATTAGATTCCGATTTGAGCAAATCTCTTGTTAGTTGGATTAATTTTTCCTTTGTTTCTTCCGTTAACTTATAATCGTCAGGTGGAAACGAAATGTTTTGGATGGGAGATGGACTACCACTTGCCTGCCAAAAGGAAAACTTGGACACGTTCCCTTGGATTGGAGATTGTTTACCCAATGATTCAAGGACAACCTGTTTGGGGCAGACCACACTGATTTCAGACGATGATGTAACCGAAAACAAAAAACCAAGTGTTGTGAACACGATGTCCCAAGGTTTTGCATATGCTTTTGTTTCTACAACGAAAGCATCGTTAGGGTCCAAATTGGTTGCCACCCCAATGTCTCGAGTGTAAACTGGGAGTAAAAATAAAATTCGATAGGTTCTGGTTTCCAAATTTGGTTCACAACTGGAGGGAACCGAAATGGGGATATGTTTTTTCTTTTCCAAAGGGATTCCATTCCAAGAACAAGCCATTCCCAAAATACCAATACATAAACTACCAATTGTTTGTTTCCAATTCGCTTTCAAAGTTTTTTCCATCATAAGGGAAGTTTTGCGATCCTTGCCCAGGAAGAAAACCATTTTCCAATTCTTTTTTCCAGAGTCACAAACTTTACCTTCGGGCTGCCTTTTTCCATTGAATGATTCTAAGTTTAAATCAATTCGAAACAGTTTTTGACGCAATGGGATAAAATGATTTGTTTGTATCCGTCAAATAGAATACCCTGTATTGTATATGGAGGATTTGTGATGAAATCTATTTTAGTTTTGGGAAGTAATTTTGCTGGGGTCACTGCGGCAATTTCCACGAAAAGGAAATTAGGTGATGAAGTAGAAGTCACTGTGATTTCACCCACATCAGATTTTTTATATGTTCCCTCTCTCATTTGGGTTCCGTTTGGCACAAGAAAAGTGAAAGATATTACTTTCCCCGTAGGACCCATGTTAAATAAAAAAGGTGTTAAATTTATCCAAGACCGTGGGATCAAAGTGATACCAGATAAAAACATTGTGCTAACAGAAAAAAACGGTGAAATGAGTTATGATTATCTCATTATTGCAACAGGAGCTTCTCTCAATTTTGATATCTTACCCAATCTGAATCCAAAAGAGAATATGATCCAATGCATCGTAACACCTGAACTTGCAGAAAAATCAGCCTTAGCATTCGAAGAAATTGTTAAAAATCCAGGACCAGTTGTAGTCGCTGCAACCCAAGGTGCCAGTTGTATGGGTGCCGCGTATGAATACCTTTTCAATTTAGATAAATATCTGAGAAAACGTGGAGTTCGAAACAAAGTAGAAATCATATGGATCACACCTGAACCATTTTTAGGTCATTTTGGAATCGGTGGCATTTTAGGTGGCCAATCTATGTTAGAACTCTTTATGAAACTATATGGTATCAAATGGCATACAAATGCTACGATTCAAAAAATTGAAAAAAACAAAATCACCTTAGGTGACAAAACAGAAATACCGTACAAAATGTCCATGATGATCCCTCCGTTTTTAGGAGCCAATGTGATGAAAAATTCTCCAGAGCTCGTAGATGAAAAAGGTTTTGTGGTCACAAATGATGGATACCAACACATTCATTATAAAAATGTTTATGCAGCAGGGCTTGCAGTCGAAGTCATTGCACCATTCAAAAAATCTGCGGCTCCCTTTGGTGTTCCCAAAACAGGTTTTCCTTCTGATGTGATGGGAAAAATTGTCGCAGAAAACATTCGTAACGATATCAAAAAAACTGGGAAATTCAAAACAATGCCGTTTGGAAAAATTCCCGGTATTTGTATTATGGATGCTGGGAAAAAGGAAGTATGGATCCTAACGAACCATTTGTTTAAGCCAAGACAATTTGAACTTATGGTTCCAAACCTTCTGTATAATTTTGGAAAAATCATTTTAGAAAAATACATGTTATGGAAAAACAAAAAAGGTTTTGTCCAACTTCCTTAAAAGGAGACAAACTTTCACGAATATCGATTGGATGAACCTTGTATCGATTCTGTCCTTTGCCGGTGGGAGAGTCAGCTTAAATCGTGAAGCAGAATCATTGCCGATGATAATTTCTTGATTCTTTTCACAGGGCATTCATCCTTTCCCTAAGCGGGGAGAAACCAAATGAAAAGAAATACTTTCCTATTGGTATGCCTTCTCTCCGCTTCCTGTTCCATTCCAAAACTTTCCCGTAGCCCCTTAGATTTCTTCGCTTTCCTTAGGATATTTACGGGTACTCAATTTACCGGACAAACCATTGGTGGGGTTGTCTCTGGTCTTATCACCAATACATCCGTCACTTTAACAAACGGAAATGATACCATTACAGTTTCTACTGATGGAAATTTTACTTTCCCCAGAAAATTGAACACGGGAGATCTTTATAACGTCAACGTAACAACGAATGGAGTTGGATTAAGTTGTACAATTGCAAATGCCCAGGGTGTCGTACAAAACGCGCCTATCACAAATATCAGCATTACCTGCGGGCTTGGAGTTGGTTATTATGAAGTTGGCGTTAATATAACAGGCATTACTGGGACAGTAGACGTTCAGAATAATGGAGCCGATACAATCAGTTTTTCTGCGAATGGATTCCAAAAGTTTTCAATTGTCCAACCAACTGGATCTAATTATTCTGTTACCATTTCTTCGCAACCAGCAGGTACAGTTTGTTCTTTTGACAACCCTTCTCTCACAGTGGGAACCGTTGGTGCTACCAATGTCACGGTGTTTATCACTTGCGTATCGGGTTATATTGTCGGTGGTAATCTATTTTCTTTTTCATCAACTGATATCGGCACAAGTTTAATCAACCAAAAGTCATACCTAAGAACATTTGCTGGATCATTCCCAACAAATAATTCTGGCTTGGGACCTGCTCCTGGAGTTGCTGTAATGAGCACCACCAGTACTGTAGCACGTTTTAATAACCCAAGTATGATGGCCGCGGATACAAATTTCTTATATGTTGCTGATACAACAAATGGAGTGATTCGAAAAATAGACAAAGTGAGTGGTATCACAACGATTTTTGCCGGAGGGAATTCGGGTGGTGGGACTCCTTGTCCAGGTACTTTGATCACCAATTGTTTAGACGGAGTGGGAACAGCCGCACAATTCAATGGACCCGTCGGACTCACAACAAATGGTAATAATTTGTTTGTTTTAGAAAACAATGGAAATCGGATTCGGATTGTCAACCTAACAACCACTTCTGTATCAACTTTGGCAGGTTCTGGCAATAATGGTTCATTAGATAATACTTCAGGCATCCTTGCTTCCTTTTCAAATCCGTCTTGGATGACTCTCCATAATGGAACATTTTATATTGTGGATCGAGGAAACTGTACAATTCGTACGTTAAATCCTACAACAACTGCAGTTGCGACCATCGCCGGTGGTGTTGGTCTCTGCTCCTTTGCCAATAGTCCCGTTGGAACTAACGCTCGATTTGTTTCACCAATCGCCATTGTTGGAGTTGGAAATTATCTCTATGTATCGGATGTAGGTGCGGGTGGTGGTTATAAAATCCGAAGGATCTCACTCACAGGAACCAATGCCGTAGACACCATAGCTGGCGATGGAGTGCAGGCTTCCACTGACGGGATTGGAACTTCAGCCCAATTCAATGACCCACATGGTTTGACAACAGATGGAACCAATTTATTCATTTCCGAATGGTTGGGACATCGCATCAGACATTTAAACCTAACAACGAATCGTGTGACCACTCTTGTCGGAAGTGTTTCTGGTTATGCGGACAATGCAACTGGAAATGGTTTACTCAATTTTCCAGGTTATATTGCAACCGATGGCCAAACCATTTACATTGCGGACCAAGGAAACCATGCAATTAGAACCTTACAACCCGCAGAATTATTACAGTATACCCTTGATGGAAATGCAAATGATTCAATTGGTACAAATCATGGAAATTTGATTGGAGCGCCTAACACAACTAGAGATGAAAATGGTTTGTCCAATGGTGCCTATGAATTGGATGGGACCACTCAATCCATAGTAAGTTCTTCCAATGTCTCTCAAATCACAGACAATCTAACCATCTCAGCCTGGATTCATACCTCTGGAAAAACAACCAATCAAGCTGTTTTTTACAATGGACTGGGTGGAACAGATGGGTATGGACTTGTGATCGAAAGTTCAGGTAATCTTAGAATCTCCGTTGGAAATTTGTTTAGCCCAGCTTCCTTTATGCAAGTATCTCCAAATCGTTGGACACATGTAACAATGCGTCGTTTTGCTGGCAGTTGGCAAATTTTTTTCAATGGGAAATCCGACTTCATCGGTTATGCGACAAACCCAATCACACCAACCGGCACATTTAAGGTCGGAGATGATGGGAATGGATCTCGTTTCAAAGGCAAAATTTCAAATGTTCAATTTTTTAATGGAGCTTTGGATGATGATGCCATTCAAAAATTAGCGATCCAAGTGCCCTCTGGTTTAATTTCCTATTACCCATTCAATGGAAATGGGAAAGACTTTGGAAATTATTCCAATGATCTCTCTTCATTTGGAGTTGTTGCGACTACCACGGATCGAAATGGTTTCCCAAGTTCTGCTTACTATTTCAATGGGACAAGTTATTTTGAAAAATCGAATCCGAATGGATTGCCAATTGGTGGAAGCAGTCGATCGATTTGTGCTTGGTTTAAATCATCTAGTCCAGTAGCCCAATACATTGTGAGTTTTGGGACTGCCATAAATTCGACTGCAAGCGGTCTCGTCATTTTACAACCCGAAGTTGGGATGTTGGGATGGAATGATGAAGCAAAGGTCATAAAAGAAGATTTTTTAAACCAATGGATCCATCTTTGCGGTGTTTTCGATGGCACAACTGCTTTTGTATACGAAAATGGAACCCTTCGCCATTCAGAAGGAAAAAGTTCTTGGAATACAGGAATCAGTTCCACTCTCAATATTGGTCGATTGATCACACCAACTGGTTATTTTAATGGAGATATTGATGATGTTAGAATTTATGATCGGAGTTTATCCATTTCAGAAATAAGAGCAATTTCAGGTTATTACCCTACACAAACCAGTGTTTGGAACCAAACAGTCGCTAGTAGTAGCTTAAAGTTCTTTTTGTTACCCGAAAGTGCAAATTTTGGAGCAGGTGGTTGTAACGGAGGAGCTAACTGTGTTTATGCGTGGAATGATCGTAGTAGAAACAATTTAAACCTAACACAAGCAACTGCTAGTGCTCAACCAATATTCAACGCTAACATATTAAATGGATCTCCTGGTATTCGTTTTATTGGACCAGACGCCACTTATTTATCTGCTGCTTGTTCAACTTCCTTACTTTCTTCAGCCAATACAATTTTTGTTGTCTACAATGATACTGAGATGTCAGGCAGTGATGGAATTTTTCAAAATGGCGCTAAACTATTGTATTTACCTGATGGTACACCTCCCAATAAACTTGTCAGTTTATTTGACTTACAACTTGGGAACCCACCAAAAGTCATAACATCTTCTACCTTTAGTAGCACACTTGGCGAAACCATCCTTTTGACACTCGACCACAATGGAACCACCGGAAACATTTATAAGTATGGAACCAGTGTTGCGGTAACGCCTTCCTCGGGTACAGCATACAATTGTGCATTAGGTGATTTGAGTATGGGGCGATATTTTTGGAACGTTGGAATCTATCCAAATAACGGAGATTATCTGAATGGTAGCATCGGTGATTTTTTATATTTCGACCAAGTATTAACTCCAAATGACAGAGAAATTGTGGAATGTTATTTATCTAGTAAATACAATTTAAAATTGGGACATACCTGTCCCTAACGAAGAATCGTTTATTAAAAAAAGGAAGTTAAAATTAAAGGGATTTTAATATCAATGTTTGCTAAAGAAGAAATCAAACTCACTTAGGCATTCCAATGGAATCTCCATCTATACCTAAGCGAATCCATTGGAATGATTAGTTCCAGTTGTTTGTTTTTGGTTTTGCAATATTCACTTTCATTTCACGATTGAGAATATTTTTTCCGTTTAAATCATTGATCGCTTTATCTGCTTCATTTCGATCTTTCATTTCGATAAAACCAAATCCTTTTGAACCGCCAGTGTATTGGTCAGTAATGATTTTTGCTGATGAAACAGAGCCATGAACTGAAAATAGTTCGTTAAGTTTAGTTTCGGTCATTTCGTAAGAGAGGTTACCTACATAGATGTTAGTTGACATATGATGTCCTTAATAGTTTTATTTGACTCGGAAATTTTAGAGGATTAGAAACAACTTTCCAGTGAAGAAATCAGGTAAAAACACAACGAAAATGCAGGGAAAAACTTAAGAAAAGCGATCAGAATGCAAGAAAGTGAGGAATACTTCGATCTTCAGGAAAATAAATCTTTAACTCATAAATTCCAGCTTCTATCTGAACATGCAACCTTCCTTTGAGTTGCACCAACCTTTGTTTGATACTTTTTAATTCAGGATTTACCTGCACGATCAATTCAGAATTTCGTATCAGATTCTTTTGATTTATCAAAAATTCTCCGTTTGCATAATGGAGATTCCAAACTGATTCCCCAGTTCCATACTTTATATCATTTGTACAAACTTCATATAACATATAAAAAATATTTAAAAAAAAACTTTGGTTTTTCCCTATGATTCTTATCTGCGAAAAATATCTGACAAACTCAGTAGTAGGCACAAACTCAAACTCACGCCCGACATCAGAATAACGTCTAAGTAACGTTAACTGAATACCTGTGACAAAATTTTCGAAGATCAAATTTAAATCTTCTATATAAAGAAGTTGATTCCGGAGGGATTGAATGATTGAGATAACCCTTTGGTTAATTTGCTCTAAATTGATTCTTTCTTTTAACGATTCATCTAAACCAGACATCTGCCTTTCTACATATACTTTTAAATCAGTTAAATTAGCCCCTAATTGGTCATGGACCATCAACTGCATTTCTGCCCTTTGTTTGGACAAAGCAATTAGAGATTCTTCATGAAGTTTCATTTCAATATTTGCCCTCGATTCGATAGCGAAGGCAAAATATTGACTAAGGGAAACACTCTGAAATACCACATAAAATAAATAACCAATAATCAAATACAATCCCCCCTGAACTCCATAATAATTTAGAGAGATTGCCAAAAAACAAAATACAGCCAGCGAAAAGAGCGCCATTGCCATAAAATAAAAACCTTGTGCCTCCTTTTTGTGTTTGATTAATAAAAAAATGGAAAAAACCAAAAACAAAACAAGGAACGTTATGATGTAAATTAAGTTGAAATAATGTTGGATCGATACAGGTGCAAAAGGTGTAAACGACGCTAACAATGCACCAAAATAAAAAGTAAATCGTACAAAGGGATAATCATAAGGTTTGAACAATTCACTTAAGAATGAAATAGAAAACAAAAAAGTAGCAATGTTAACATAATGTAATAAATTAGTCTGAAATTCAAAACTCAAAACTGGCAAAAACAATTCATAAGATTTTGAATTGAGGAAAGGAATTCGTATTAAAAAAGTTATACAAACAAACGCAAAATACAAAAAACTCTTTTGTTTTCTATTGATAAAATAGAAAAACAAATGATACAATGCAGATCCAAAAATTAGTCCAAAAACAAAAATTTCTACGAGCAAACTTTTGTTTTTGAATAATAACATTTGTTTGGGTGACGCGATTAAAAACTCACTTCTCGGTCCACCATGGTAAAAGGTTGTGTTCGCAATCTGCAAAATGATTTCTAATTCTTCTTGGTTGGACTCGATTTCAATCGTCGTATTGGTTCTATCTGGTAAGATTTGCGAAGTATCAGAGGAAACTTTTCCTTTTTCTATTACCAATTTTCCATTGAGGTAAACCTTGCAAGCGGAGTATAAATGAGAAAAATAAATCTCTAAATGGATAGAACCTACCTTTTTTTGGATCTTTATTTTTTTCCGATACGTTGCATATCCTTTTGCTGGAAATTTTTCCTTAGTGATTTCGAGATTGGTCCATGGGCGAAACTCCACAACGGGGACATTCGGCAATGATCCCATTTCGAAATCGGAAGGCTCCAATAATTCATTCCAATAAAAATCCCAGTTCGATGCAAGATTGAGAGGGACATTCGTTTCCCAATCTACATTTGACAAATCTAATATAGAATCACCCTGATCTGATGGATCCAAATTCCGATAACAATCTAATGATAGGAAGGAAAACATGAGAATAAAGATGATTTTGGAAAACGAATTCATTATAGAATAAAATATTCTTGTACTTTGAGAGCAAGTTCAGATCGATTGTGAACTTGTAATTTTCGATAAATAGATTTTACGTATCCTTGTACAGTATGTTCACTCAGATCCAAAAACTTTGATACCAAGGGTATCGTTTTCCCTTTTACCAATAATTCTAAAATTTGTTTTTCCCTATCAGTTAAGTACACTTTAGGTTTATCAACTGGCTTACGAAAACTAGAAAATACTCTAAGTGCGATTGTTGGAGTGATGTATGCACCACCATCTAATAACACATCCACAATACTTTTGATTTGACCGAGTTCGGATTTTAATAGGTAACCAAGTGCACCATTTTTGATTGAATTAAAAATCATTTCATCTGAATTCATATTCGTTAGCATAATGACTTTAATGTTTTCATTTTTTTCTGACAATACCTTTACCACTTCAATTCCACTCATTCCTGGCAACATGATGTCTAAAAATAAAATATCTAAGGTTTTGTGTCTTGGATCTCTTAATAAAATTTCACCCGTCTCCCATGAATGAATTTCTGATACATTGGTGAGTTCCGAAATTCGATTTTTTAATTCTTCCAAGAAGAATTCATCATTTTCCAAAATTCCAATTTTAAGTTGGATCGGATCTATGTTTTTTTCAGAATTAGGCGACATGTTCTCTAGTTCCTGCTAACATTTCGTAATACTTCCAAAAACTTTCATTTGGAGTCCGTTTGTCATCTGAAATGGAATATTCATTTTTTAAGCCTAACACATAGTACATTTCCACCTCACCCTTGTTTTTAGCATTTACCTTTCCTCGGTATTCGCATTCAAAAACATCTTTTATCATATCATAAGTTGTTCCACTGATATTAATTTTTCCAGGGGTACCCGAGGATTCCATTCGTGAGGCTGTATTCACCGTATCTCCCCAAACATCATAAGCGAATTTCTTTTCTCCAATCACACCAGCAACAAGTGGCCCTGAATGGATTCCTAATCTTAACTCCCAAAATGGTAACCCTTGGTCAGCTTTGATTTGTTTCATTAAATTCATAAAGGCTTGGATTTCTAAAGCCGCAAGAATCGAATCAATAGCATGTGTTTGGTTCCTCTTAGGAATTCCACCAGCACACATATAACTATCTCCTATGGTTTTTAATTTTTCAAGTTTATAACGCTCCGTGATTTTATCAAATTGAACAAAACAAGCATCCAAATCACGAATTAATTCTTGTGGTGACAAAACCTCGGCAATTTGAGTGAATCCTTTAAAGTCAGTGAACATGACACTGACGTTTTCGTATAAGATTGGTTCTGTGGCACCTTTTTCCTTTAACTCTTGGGCGATATCAACGGGTAGGATGTTAAGCAAAAGTTTTTCATTTTTGTTCCTTTCTTCTTCAGCGATATTACGAGAAATCTCAAGCTCTTTAAAAATAGTGGATCCATATATGATCCCAGCAAGTTGCTCCGCAAGAATCGAAAGATTGGAAATATCTTCTTCGGTCAACTCAAGTTTGCTTTCAGAATTGGATAAATCTAGAATTCCCACTACTTCACCATTTAAAATCATAGGAATAAAAATAAAAGATCGGATATTACAAACCTCTTGCACCCACTTGTCATCCTCGGATAACCAACGCTCAAAACTTCCATTACGATCGGGAATATAAATTGGTTTTTTCCTCCTAAGGGATAATTCGTGAGCACCTTTCCCTCCCTTAATTGGTACTTTCATATCATAAATTCTTTTTTTCTGAAACTCCGTTACATTTTCTGGAACTTCCATGTCCACGAAACGTAGGAATTTTTTTTCACTGTCTGCAACAAGTAATGAGTAGTAGGTGATGTTGAAATTTTCTTTCACATACCGATGTACCTTTTTCATGATCAAATGGATATCCAATTTCTCATTGAGATCTTTGATGAGATCGTTAAGTGCAAGGATATCTTTTTTTTGTTTTTCAGTTTGTTTGAGCAAATGAACTCTTTGAATGACACCAGAAACCTGGGCACAAAGCCTTTCAATTGACCTTGATTCTGCTTTTGATATGTTTAATCGTTTTTCAAAATTCGAAAACATGATGATCCCAATTGTTTCATTGTTTAAAACCAATGGGACATGCAAAAATGAAGTCGCATGAACACCTTCACTAATCCTTTTATCGATTTCAAAATTAAATCGCTTCACAAAGGATAACAACATACTTTTTTTTCGTTTCCATACTAAGTATGCGACTCCTCCCGTTTCATCTAAAGGAATTCGTAAATTATTGACAAATGTTCTCTGTTCTTTTGTCGCCTCCACAAACGTTTCTGCATGTACACTTCTTATTTCTTCTTTGCTTTCATCCAAAAGGAACAACCAAGTAGCAAGAATTCCATATTTTTGATGAACATAATTTGCAATGGCATTAATGATTTTTGATAATTCCGATTCGGAGTTGATTAAGTTTGTGAGTTGATTGATAGCTTCAATTTCTTTTTTTGTTTCCTCGGATTCGATAAGAGCAGAGTCAGTCCTCAATTTCTCTTCAGCCAATGCTAATATTGTTTGGTCTAACCTAACAGCGGTGGATCGCAAAAATACAAATGAAACAAGATAAAAAGCCAAGGCGATGGGTGAGGCAACAAAAATGGCATGATAAATCGCCACGTTCATTGGGAATAGATTCATGAGATTCAATACATAAAAGGACATTGTAATCGGAATGAAAAAGAGAATCATCAGTGATACCCGATTCCCAATCAAAGTGGCTTGTCCGGAAGTAGGAATGGCACCTAATTTGAGGATAAAAATGGATATAAAAAAAGCAGGTAGGAATTGTAATTCACCAAATGAATAAATTGGTAAACCCATTGTCGCTGGCAAATTAAGTATAATTAGAAAATCACCAAAAATCAATGAAGCAACAATTAAACTCGCCAATTTATTGTTAGTTTCCTTGTGAAACCGAAACCAATCTTTTAGAAATAAACCTATCCCGAGAAAACCCAAGATTCCAAATAAATTAAGCCCAATGCCTCCAGCAGAAATCCTTCCAAACGAATATTCGTAAAACCCACTAAAAAAATAAGGAGTCCATAATACGACAGACAAAATAAAGGAACAAAAATCGATCCACCTTACAAATTTCGGGGAATTTTTTCCAAATAACGCATAACAAAAGCGAATATGTATCCCTGGTGTAAAAACAAACAAGGTATAAAATATTTGTTCAATCCTTCTTGCGACGATCAGTGGCATCTCAAATTTGAAAATCACCATCACGATCGTAAACGCGCCGGCTAAAAAAAATGAAATGGAAGCCAACATATTTAATTTTTTATCTGGGTTACTTCCCGCTATGTAAATTGCCAAAGCGAATACCATAACGCTAGAGAATAGTGGAACCAAAAAATAGGGTCGCTCATAAGCCGTTAGTTGAATGCTTGGGTGGAGGTAAAACGAAACGATAAAGGCAATAACTAGTAAAATCGTAGTGATAAACCCTGATAAAAAATAAAACAAACCTCTTTGTTTGAATAATAAATCATTTAAATTTAGAAAATCTGACCGGAAGATCCCATAACCTAAAATCGATAATGGTATGAATGCAAAACTACTCAATGGAAATACGGGATAACCAACTAAACTTAAAAAATTAGTAATCAAAAGAATACTGCAGATATGTAGACCCAAAAAGATCAATTTTTTAGCTTCAAAATCTTCCTTAAAACGTACCCGGTAATGAAGGGAAGCCGGAGTGTATAAAAATAGATAATTAAAAAAAGTGACTACGCCCCATATTTTTAGAGGTAACTTTGCAATTGGATATTTACCAAAGGAATAATAAAAATAACTGCCTGTAAAATCATCATGATTTAAAAGCCCGTAGTACCCATATAAAAGAGTTAACATTGTGAGTATACCGGAGAAGATTAAATACTGATAACGTTCGTTAGTTAAGTAGTATGTCAAAAATGATGCGGATGGAGCCATTAAAATAACTCCAAAGTATCCGATCCTGTTCCAATATAAAATCGTAGATTGATCTTCAATTAAACTTCGGATTGATAATACGAAACCAAGAGAGGCAAAGGAAAAACAAAAACAAATAAAGCTTAATAAAATTTTACGATTTTCAGATTTTTTTGTGGCGATGATTCCTAGCGATGTTAGTGCTAATCCAACAAAAATAGTTAAAAAATTGGGAATGGCCCAAGGAAGTTTGTGCCAAAAGTATTCAATCGCTCCTGGATGGATTGAAAGTTCAGGGATTGGTAACATGGAATCCTCAATTGTTTTACGAATTTCTCCGCAAAGACATCATACCTTTGCTAAGAATTCGTTAGAAGCTTTCAAAAAACCTCTTTTTGGAAATAAATATTTCACTCGACTCCACCCCCAGTTTAGGGGGTTTTTGAAAGAATTTTTAGAAACTGCTTTTCTAAAATCATGGGTGGGATACAATTTTGGTCCATGAAACGAAGTCCTTTCCTTTGCCTCTTCTTAACAATCTCTTTGGCTTCACTCTCTGAGACAATTCCCAAATCGAATCTATCGGATCCTTCTGAATTGTTAGCTGAAAAAGGGTTTGAGTCACAAGAAAAAACCATCCAAGTATTAGGTGCATCAAAAACCATTCGAGTGGTATACAAACCGGAAGGAAATAAAAGACAATTTGCAAAATTGGTTTTAGAAACTGCAGCGACTTACATAACGAAGGTGGCCGAGTATCTGAACGTGGTACCAAACGCTAACGTTTTTACTATCAAAGACATCACTGACGGCACAACGGCAAGGAATGAAGGATCTGTCATTTACCTTCCGTTTGCTTACCCTGATCCAAATCTTCCCATCCAAGCCCCTCTGCTCTATCATGAAATAGGACATTTGTGGTTTGGCCAAGACCCAAGATGGATATCGGAAGGGGTGAGTAGTTTTTTACCCATCGCCATGACAAAAAGTGGGAATTTAGATTTAGATCCTTTAGAAATACATAAAATCAAGTCATGGTGGGGATTTTTTAATCCATTGCCTACAAACGATTCACCGTTAGGTGACAAGTCGAAGGGAATTGAGAACATCCAATCCAATTTTCCATTGTATTATGAAAAAACTTTTAAAATCCAATACTTACTGTTTTTAGAATTAGGGAACGAAAGGTATCGAAACTTTTTATTATCTCTTATGGATCCAAACCATGAGACGTGGCACGATTACTTCATTGCCCCTTCTCAATTGGTTTTAGAAAAGCGCTCGAAAGGAGTTTTGGATTTATTAAAACTACAAAAAGATCTCAATTGGGACAAGTATCTATCAGGGTGGGTTTTACAATCTGGTTACCATTCTGAATCAAAATCAATCCTCATAGATAGTGATGGCGACTCACTCGTAGATTTGGAAGAATTCAAATTAGGTACGAATCCAAAAGAATGGGATAGCGACAAAGATGGATTAGGTGATTTCGCAGAAGTGGTATTAGGAACGAACCCTATCGAACCAAACGATCGTGATGGGTTCCAAAACAAAATTCGTAACCATGGAATCATCTTTGATGGCATCAAGGATGATTGGGAATTCCTAGATCCAAAAACCATAACGGTGCAAAATCAAAAGAACCAAAACCCATTCCATATAGAATTTCGATATTTCCTGAAAGACAAAATCTTATATGGGATGTTGGCCGCAACAAAACCATTCAGAGAACTTTTCCCGAAAGGAAAAGATCTCTATTTCTTTTTTGCCGACCTTTCCAAACAAAAAGAACGAATTGGATTTGGATTCAAAATGAATCCAAATGATGCCTTTGGTTGGGAATTTGAAAGGGCAAAGGGAAAAAAAAGGTATGTTTTGGGAAAATCAGGGCATGTGTTCGAATTCCAAATCGATACCAGTGAACACCCTGATCCACAACTAGCACTGATCCCCCTCATCAACCCTCAAACGGGTCCCTCTTTATGGCACTGGGACTACGGGGATCCCATTCTCGTCCCATTAGAGCGGTAAGAGGGACCGGTGGCGGGTAGGTTGCCCGTAAGCCTATCATAACCCCTCCCATCCTACCATACCGGACTTCCTGGGACTCGCCTACCAAGTCATCCCTTGGGTGGGTGGCAATTTTTCTCTAAAAAAACACAAATTTAATGTTTGACTTATTTTTGACTTACTCTATTTATAACGAACGTGCGATATAAATTGTCTGCGGGGAACAAACCAAGTTTCCTACAAACGAGACATCGCAATGGAAAGAAAGGAGTTGGATATGTTCCTAACAGATCGAACAAGCACTGGTAAAACGAAAGTGTCGGTGAAACGAGACACGGAGAAAATGACAAACCAAGTCATCATCAATGGCACATCCATCCAAGTGCGCCCAGAAGAAAACATTCTCAGCGCTGCCTTACGACAAGGCATCGATTTCCCTCATAGCTGCCGAGTGGGAGGATGTGCCACATGCAAATGCCAACTCGTGGAAGGCAAGGTCAAAGAACTGACTGAAACTGGGTATCTACTTTCCGATGAAGAATTAGACAATGGATTCATTTTAGCATGCCAAAGTATTCCGCAAACAGACGTTAGCATCAGAGTTGAAAATAAAGAAACCATTTACGGGAAAGTTTTCCAACAAAAAATTTTAACTGACGAAATCTGTGAAATTTCCATCCAACTCGATACAAAACTAAATTTCAACGCTGGCCAATATGTATCACTTTCTATTGAAGGATTGGATGCCGAAAGGAATTATTCTATCGCAAATGCCCCTAATGAGAAAGGAATTGTTCGTTTTATCATTCGAAAAGTTCCCAATGGAAAATTATCCAATTATATTTTTAACGAACCATTGGTTGGCAAAAAAGCAAAAGTCAAAGGTGCCTTTGGAAATTTTTATCTAAGAGAAAACAAAAATCCAATCCTCATGGTAGCAGGTGGCAGTGGGCTTGCTCCTATCCTTGCGATTTTAGAACAAGGGATATTAAATGGAATCAAACGACCACTCACTTTACTTTTTGGAGCACGCAAAAAAGAAGATTTATACAAAATTAATGAAATCCAAAAAATTGAAAAAATTTGGAAAGGAAAGTTTACCTTTGTTCCCATATTATCTGAAGAACCAAAAAACAGCTCTTGGAAAGGAGAAAGAGGGCTTGTCACTTCGAAAATAAAAGATCACCTAACAAAAGATACAGAAGCATATTTGTGTGGCCCTCCTCCAATGGTGGATATCGCAACAAAAGAACTCCTCCAATCTGGAATCGAAAAACAATCGATATTTGCTGATCGGTTCACAACCATCGACCATAGTCTCAGTTTACAAATTGATGATAAAAAAACGAGATACAAAGCTAGTTTCTTCGATTACCTCAAATTCTTTTTATTCCATGCGGTGGGCCTCACATCTGTTGTGAGTTTGCTAATGGGTGGAACATACACCACTATTGGATTTTTTTCCTTACTCTTCTTTTACATTGTTGGGGATGCCATCTCTGGAGATGATAAAAGTACACCTAGTTATTCCAAACCAGAAATTTTAACCTTACAATTATGGATGGCATTACCAATTCTTAGTTTAATCTTTTTCTGTTCTACCTGGACAGTAAGCCCAACTGATACATTAGGTTTTGGATCTTGGCTCACAGATTTATTCGGTTATGACTTCAACTTAGCAAAAGCAAACACCCCAACTCTCGTACATTTTTATGCAGTGATTTTAACGGGCCTTATGATTGGGCTTGTTGGAACAATCACTGCCCATGAGTTGACTCACAGAACTTGGGATCCAATTTCCATGTTCATTGGTCGATGGTTACTTGCTTTCAGTTTTGATACAATTTTTTCCATAGAACATGTATACGGCCATCATCGTTATGTTTCTACAACAGAAGACCCTGCCACTGCACCAAGAGGAAGGAATGTGTATTACCATATCCTTGCCTCTACAATCAAAGGAAATCTGAGCGCCTGGAAAATTGAAACCAAACGATTAAAGAGAAAGAATTTATCAATTCTCTCATACCATAATGCCTTCCTTCGTGGCCATTTAATGAGCCTTAGCTTAGTAGGCCTAGCATATTGGATTGGTGGTATGCCTGGAATGTTCTTCTTCATCGCTGCTGGATTGTTTGGAAAAACATTACTCGAAATCGTAAATTATATGGAACATTATGGGATGGTTCGGTTACCAGAAGAACCAGTCCAGCCAAGGCATTCCTGGAACACAAACAAACGAATTAGTTCTTGGACTATGTTTAACTTAACAAGGCATTCACACCACCATGCACAAGGTGAAGTCGCTTACCAAGACCTCAGACCTTATCCCAATGCACCGATGATGATCAGTGGGTATTTGACAACCATAGTGGTCGCTCTTATTCCTCCACTTTGGCATTATCTTATGATTCCAAAAGTGATGGAATGGGATAAAAAATTTGCAAGCCCAGAAGAATTGGAATTAGCAAAAATTGCCAATGAAAAAAGTGGAATCGCAAGATTAATTGCATCTAACAAGGAATAGCTGAACTTATGGGCTGGCAGAATTGGATTCGATTGGGGGTAGTGATTGGAATTACGATCCTCCAACTCAATTGCAAAAATGAGAAACCTAGTTCTGCAAGCTCTGAATCGGTTACCGTTTTATCTTCGGGAACAAAACTTGATGGTATTGGTCAAACCCCAATTGACCCACCTAACAGCGTTCCCAATTTACCAATACCCTCAGGTTTCGGGAGTGCAAGGCCCGAAGTACGATTTTTGTTTTTACCGAATAGTGTCGATCGATACAAACCACTTGAGCTTCAATTTTCCGAAGCGATGGATCCCACCTCAGTCGCGAGTGCTCTCACCATTCGCAATCTGACAACGGGATCTATTGTCTCAAATTTTACCTTACGATGGACAAGCCCCGTCAACTTATCCATTCGGATGGGGGAAGAACTGGGTTCAAACCAAAATTACGAAATAGAATTGAACCAGATTGCGAAATCAGCAAATCAAAATATTTCCTTATTACCTTTCCAAGAATCCTTTCATACAAATAAAAACATACAGTTGGCTAGGAGTTTGGTAGTGAATGGATCCATTACCTACCCTGTCTCCACAGATAAAGGAATTGTGATAGACAAAAACCAAACAACGAATTTGCGACTCGACTTAGAAATCAATTACCCTGAGGAAACAAAAGAAGTTATTTTATGTAAACTTGGACAAACTCAGTCGGCAGATCCTCTTTCTGTAATTTGTTCATCTATCGTAGCCGTAGGAGTTAGGATATGCAATCAAAACTGCCTAACACATATGAGTTACGACCTATTACATTCAACAGTAATTCCACCTAACATCGGAACAAATCTATATTTTATCAGATTGGAATCGATTTCCGGAAGTTTTAATTATTTTAGTGTAAATTTTTTATACGGAGAACTAACAAGTAACACAAACTCAAAATTATCGAATGTAGCAAACCTGTTAGTTGGCCAAAACCAAGGGATCAATGCTATTTCAGAACTAATCACAAATTATGCTAAAGGTAATTTTACCTTATATGACTCAATTTCCCAAACGGACAAATCATTAAACCAATTCATCCAAAAGAAATCGAATGTTTTTCCGGGTGGCAATTGCCTTCCTTGGCCAATTACAAAATTAGCCAATGCACCTACTCCCTATCATATAGATTACCTTTCGACAATAGGTCCATTTTGTGGGATTGAGGTGGAAGGAAGCATTTTTGAAAGTGCTACATATCCAAATGTAGATTATAAAGCGAAAGCCGATATCTATATCACAAGTTTGGTTGTGGATGAAACTAGTTTTCCTTCTGGAGATACAAATCTCAATTTTCAATTTGATATTCAAAATGGAATTTTTGATACCAATGTCTTTGGAAAAAAGTTAAGAGGAAAATTTGCCATCGTCATCAAAGTCGAAGAAATTGAATTTTTTGATTACCTTTTGGCCAATACTTTAGTTTATTATGGAGAATCAATCCAGGGAACTGATGGAGATGAGGTGGCTTTTGCATTCAACGAAGATCCACCTGTTGAAATTTCTCGCAGAGCATTTGTTAGATCTAATTTACAAGTAAATTCCCTTGGTAAAATCACTCTACAAGTAAATCCAAACAACTTCCCCACAAATTTCCAACCCAATACCGATTGTTTGGATTTGCCAAACATCGTTGCACCGAATACAATTTTACCTTGTAACCCATTTGTGACAGATTGGGCAAATCATATCCAAGTGAATCAAGTGACAGGTTCAGGTGCCGTTGCCGCCATAGTCGCCGATGTGATCAACCAAGAGATCCCTCGTTTAAAAAATAAAATTGTACAAAATGTACTTAAGGATGTTACCGAGCGAGTTACGCCCGAGATTTTAAATAATTTACTTGGCCAACTCGATAGCGGAATATTGATAAACCTTCCCGATTATTTACCAAATCCTTTAAATAAAGTCACATTAAAACTCAATGCGAATTTAAAAACAGATACCTCAACTAAATACCAATCACCCAATTTTGGAATCGAAGGTAGTTTGGACGTTTCATTACTCACTTGCGTAAAAGACAATGCAAATCGTTGTCCTTGGAACATTGGTTATACTCGATCAACCTTCCCAATCCAACCATATGGCACAAATTCTTTTATCCAAACAAAATCAAACTTACCGTTACCTTCCAATTTACAAAACGCAAACGAATATCCAGGTGTTTTATTAAAAATCCACAACGATCTTCTTAACCAAGCATTGTACCATTTATGGTGGAATGGAGGTTTTAATTTTGAAGTAAATCAAACATTTATCGAAAACATCAACCAATTTGCAGGCACTTCTTCCTTATTACGGCTTACTACTTCTTTATTAAAAGCAGATCCCATTGTTACAATTTTTGCACCAGGGCAAAACAATCTAAAAACAAGTAATGGGGCCATTTATCCAAATGATGATATTGTTTTAAGCCTTAATCCAATCCAACCGATTTATATCGGATTTAGCCCCTTAACAGGTACACCCGATTTAGAAACGCCAAAACTCCAAATCAACTTCGCTGATTTGGAAATTACAATCAAAGGAAAAAAGACAGACCCTACTCGTACGAGTTGCCCTTCCATTGATTGTAAAGATGGAAGTCTTTATACCATTTCGAAAGTTCGTTTGAGTTTAACTTCAAAATCAACTTTAAGTTTTGGAACGTATAGTTTACCAAATTGCACAGGAACTTGTACATTTTCCAATTCTGTTTTAGCTTCCATTGGAAATCCAAGTTTAAAACTAATCACAAGTAAAGAAATAGGTGACTTATACTATTTGATCGAACCTCTTGAAGGGCCAATTCACAATCCACTTGCCCTTCGTCCTTCAGGGATAAAAGAGATAGTCAATCCGTTAGTCAAATCACTGATCATCCCTCTCATCAATAACATCACACGCGATATACCACTTCCAAAATTACGTGCTTGTGGCTTAGATTTATATGATTTAGAAACATTGCCAATACCAGGGAATACGAATGAATCTTTCTTAATTCTGCATACAAAAGTTCAAAATATACTTTTTACAGGAAGTTGTCGGTTATGAAAAAAATCATTTTTGTTTGTATTCTATTCGTCATTTCTTGTGTTGGTGGACAAAAGGAAAAAAATTCATTCCAAAACTTATTGGAATCATTTTTTACAAACAATAACTCTCAAAATTCCAATGTTGGGCAATCAACCGACTTTAACAACATCACACCACCAAATGCTAGTGATGTTGTCATTGGTTCAAATAACGGTCAAGTCCCCAATTTACCGCCAAACTTAGACTTAAGTTTTATTTCGGCCCCTGGTGGCAACCAAACTTTGATTAGAACATTGAAATTAGAAATTGATGGGAATGATTATTCGAATGCTTCAATTTTTCATTTTGCTGAGAAACAGATTGGAACTTCTGAAAAAAAATTAGTTAGGTTAAAAAATGTAGGCAATGATTCGGTCACGATTGTCTCCACAGAAATTACTTCCCAAACTAACCAATTTCAATTTATCAATTTGGGTATCTATAACGGCACACAAAATATAATCCTTTCACCCAATCAATTTGTTGAGTTTGAAATTGAATTCCAACCCACAAATTCAGGGAGCAAATCAGGGAGTTTACGCATCGTTTCAGATGATCCCAACCAACCAGAAAAACTTTTGGAACTTCGAGGGATCGGTTCTACGAACGCCAGTGCGATCGTGATGAAACCCTATTCGGTAGTTTCCAGGTCAGATTCCATAATCATTGAATTTTCGCATTCGGTGGACCAGGATTCTATTTGCCAAAACCTTCAAAATGCATATGGGTTTCCTGGAATCAATCCTTATGGAGGAAGTTTACTTAAGATAACTAAAAATCCGAATGATGAAAACCAAGCGATTGTTGGTAATTGTTATTGGAATTCACATAGACAGTTAGTATTGGATCCATTAGATGTTTTAGAACCTAATACCCGCTATTATATCATATTGCCAGACGCTAGGTTATATGGTTCTAACAATACAATCCAATGTGTTAGGAGGATCGATGAAGGAAATTGTATAGGACAAAAATTAGTTACAGAATTCATCACAGAGCCTGCATTTTATTTTCAAATATCATTACAGAACGGTTATTCGATACACCCAACACCTAACTTCAAATCTGCTATCATAAACAAAGTATTTACCCCAGAAGTTACGATCCAAACGACAATATCGGAATTTTTGGAAGCAGATGAAATAAAAATCAAAAAATTAAACAATCCACCAACGACATCGTTTATCCCTTGGCAAACCAATATAAATTTATCTACCATTTCTGATCTAAACCTCAGGCCATCCGATGGAGCCAATACATACTACTTAGAAATCAAAAAAGGTGCAAAACTATATTATCGGGTCTTTGGGTTTCACTACGGGACTACTTCACCAAATCCTAATGAACCAAATCCTTCCACTGCAAGAGTCAATATGGGGACAGGAAACCAAGGAATCAATGTTTTAGGTAGGTTGTTAGAACGGTTATTCAAATCCAATGGCAGTTTCACAACACTCTCTGACAACTTTCGCATTGGAGGAAAAATATTCAGTGATCCTATCCAAGAATTTTTAGGTACCACGGAAAACAATTGTGCAAGGGTAAAACCTAATAGTTTGTCTGGAATCAAAGAAGGACACATTCTGCGTGGTGTTTCCTTGGCACCTAATACGTTTGTCAAATCCATCGTTACCAATGGATCGATTCCATCAGGAGATGGATGTCCCAACACAAGTACATTCACAACAGCTCCCTTACTCATCCTCAGTCGAGCAGCCAATGATGGCTTTGGTGAAACCAATTCCAATCTAAAAATAACAGCGGGGCCTGACATCGGTAAGGTTGTAAACCTAACGAGTGGATCAAACCAAATCAGTTTTGATAATTCAAATGATTTGTATCCTGGAGTTTTTATCAACCACCCAAGTTTGCAAGCAGGGACTACTCTTTTAAACCAAGTGAGTGGAAATGTCTGGACAGTTTCCAACTCAAGTTCTGCTTCAGTGATGGCAACCACTGTAAACATTGGTAGGACCTTTATGCAAAATCCGAAACGAACTGGAACTGTTTTAACAGGGGTGGATGCTCTTGGCCAAACTTGTTTATCAAATCCAAATGATTACGGAACAAACAAAGAGTTAAATCATTTATTATCCATTGGTCCATTTTGTAGGATCAATTGGTCTTGGGGTGGGTTTTTAGCCAATGGAAAATCAGATGTTTATGTGACAAACATGACAATTGAAAATACAACAAACACTATACCGAATGATAACTTACTAGTCCAACTCATTCCTGCTGCTGGTGCCACACAAAATGGTCAAGTGAATATCAACCTGAATGGAAAAAGATTAAAAGGCACCTTACGATTGTTTATGCATTCAGGTGGTGGGCTTGCGGGTGGGCTTGCAAACGGTGCGGTCTACGATGTAGATTTTTTAATGAGTCCAAGTGGAGGTTGTAATGCAGGCGCTGAATTTTTAAATTATGATCCCAATATCAATTTTCATTTAGCCCAAGCTTTTGCCAGTTTCACCATACCAGGTACCAATGGTGCCATTGACCTTACTATTTTAAACCAACCAGGTTGGGTTAACAATCCGAATGCGACGGAGTTTAAAGTGGCAGCTTGGAATTCTGCTATTTGTGCATATAATGTTCGGACCATCAAACCAGGAACATTTGATAGCATCATCCAAGCTGTATTAGAATCAGTGATACCTGGAATTCAATGGAGGGTTGTCCAAGGTGTGATCCGTGACACCATCCAGTCAGTTACCCCCAATATCCTAAATGCATTGTTTTACCAAATGCGAAAAGACACCAATGCAAATGGTATCGACATCAACCTACCAAATTATTTACCCACACCATTCAACAAAACACTAATCAATATTGGTGTGAATCTCAAACAAGAAAATACAAATCGCATTCATGCAGATGGAATTGACTTAACAGCTGCTACCTCTGTCAGTGTATGCCAAAAATCAGATCCAAATTCAACAGTTTGTTTGAATCGAAATGATTTAAGTGATAAACCAAGTTTACCACACCAAGGTTTTGGATTTGAAAATAGTTTTTTAATGTATAGTAACGGAACTCCACCTAGATCCCAACTAACCCGTTCTTCCGTAAATGGCAACCAAGGTACGGGAAAAATAAATGATCCAGATGGTTCAGGTGTTCTTGTCGGAGTTCACTCTGATACGATCAACCAAACCTTATATCATTTTTGGTGGAATGGGATACTGAATTTAAAACTAAACCAAAGTTTTGCTGATCAAATCAAAACGTTTCGTGGAGACGGTGATCGTTTATTCCAAATCTTCCAAATTTTACTAAAAGCAGATTCCATTTTAAAAGTTTTGGCACCTGGTCGAAATTCAATTCAATTCAAAAACTCACAAGGGCAAATCAAAACCATCCAAAAGACTGACGATATCTTTTTCAAAGTGGAACCTCTACTACCACCAAATGTACGTTTTTCGAACACGAATCAATCGGTTACAGTTAATAACGGAAAATCTCCTTTGATGGATTTTGAGTGGACTGACCTTATTTTCAGAATTTATGGCAAACAAGGAAATGATGAATACCTTTTAACAACATTAAAAGTAGGTATATCTACTAAACTCTTGTTTGGTGCCGGCAAATTCACTTCTGCCGTTGGTTGCCCAGGACTAAACCCTTCTCACTGCAATGGATCAGAAAATGATTATTACCAAGTATCTGCAGTTCAATTCAATTTATGTGATGATAATAACGATATTGATATTCCGAATGCCAATTTAGCAATTGGATTCAAAAAAATCGACTGTGATGCAGTGCGAAACGGATTTAATGATGGAAATCCAAATAATGATTTGGATTTATTTTATAGTTTAGAAGTTATAGACACTTACAATGACAATCCAAGTGGATTGAATCCAGATGGAATCAAAGAAGTATTCCAACCAACCATCCAAAAATTAATCATACCAGTGATCAATTATGTTTTGGAATACGTTCCTTTGGAGAAAAAAAATGCATCTCTCGCAAAGGACAATCTTTACGGATCACCAAACTATTCATATACGACTGGCACAAAAGAAGATCCAAATGCAAGTGGAAATAAAATTGCAGCCAACTGCGGAATTCGGATCAACGATCTTGTTACATTACCTTATCCAACCCAATATTCAACTCTGAGTGGTACAACTGCAGAATCAAATCCTTACCTTCTCATCAACCTAAAATTATCGAATTATACCTTTTGGGGAAATTGTAATCTATAATCCTATGAAAGCTAAAATTATAATATTACTCATTTGCTTTCAATACCTTCCATCTTGCAAATCAGAGGATCTCAATTACCAAGATAAAAATCTTTTTTGGGATGGAATATTCAATCAAACTGGGATCCAACTGTTTACTTTATTTGATGGGTTCCCGGCCTTAAAAAGTGGACTCACCAAACTAGAAGCAGTCGAATTTAACATTCGATTAAACTCTTCCCTAGAACCAATTCGGGGGAATTTATCCAATATTCTATTGCATTTAGGATACCTTTTCAATGATGAAAGTAACGCCATCAAACAATCATTACGCTTTATTTCCGATGAGCTCCAATTTCTTAGAGAAAACAAACCAAATTTATTCATATCAGTTTCAACAAGTTTAGATAAAATCAGAAAATCTCAATTTGATTTATTACCAAATCTTATACCAATTTCCAATCAAACATTTAAAGAATTATTACGAAGCAAATCAGAATCTGCGATCGTTCTTTCCATCCAAAGGATCAATGAAAATCTAAAAGATGCAGACCTAATTTCGTTTATTAAAAAAATCGAAAGGATCTTTGGAAAACTAATCATCCAAAATGAACAAACTCGAGCTGGCATAACAAATATTCTATCAGGGATATTACAATACAAAAGTCCTGAATTTTATTCCTCCTTATCTGAAATGATTGGGGGAATAGGTGAAGGTTTTTCTTACCAAACGGGCATTGGATCTGGGTTCAAACGAAGTGGTACAAGCTTAAAAGAATTATTGATTAATTTAGAGGATTATTATACACCACAAGGGACAAAATTCAATACGATTTACTCCAACCCTAACCACTCAAGCCAAATTCATTTTTTTTTGAAAGACTTCATCATTAATCTTCGCCAAATCATTGTTCCTCCAACAAACTTGATTAAAAACCAGAATGATTCATACATTTCAAACATTGCGGAGTCTTACCACAAACTTAGGTTCACATCTTCATTAAAAAAAGCAAATGATTCCTTCTACCAAATGTTAAGTGCTGATTTGTTTAGTAGAAATCGCACCTTGGATGTTTATGGAGAATCAATTTCTTTATTGGAACATTTATTATTTACAATTGGTGTGACAAATGATTTTGGATACTACTGGTCAAATGATCCTTTTGAACCACAAATTGAATCTTCATCTGGTGGTGTCATTACATTAGGTGATTCCCTTTTTAGCTTATCATCAAAATTGAAATCAGTTGGAATTGTAGTTCGTAATGCAAATGCCAACAGTGCCACACAAGTTCTCAGTTTGCCAAATTCAGATTTGGCCATCCAAAACGGGGATTCTGTTTTCGGAATTGGAATCCCAAACGGAACAATCGTCACTGCAGCCAATACCACATCTGTTCAATTATCAAATCAAACAACCTATACACTCAACAACTCACCTGTTACATTCAAACGGAGTACTTCAATTTCTAACCTTGGAATCTCGGCAGCGATTTGGAACTCGGCGATCTCTGGACGAGTGAAAAAAAATGGAGTGGTTGAAAACGTAAACCTGAATACTGCTGTTCTATCACGCATAGAAAACGATGTCATATTGAGCAATGCAAATGATCCTATTTATTCAAAGACCTTACCTTGGATCCTTGCAAGTTTCAGTTCGGTGTTGTATTCGGGCCAAGGACCATATTATAACCAAAACAGAAAAAATGATTTAGGTCAAATTGAAACTGTCGATGGACGTGTTTACAAGGACTCCTTTGGTAATGATTTGATTTATCAAAAAGAATGGAACACTTCAAAATATAAAATCGGCGTACGCAATTCCGAAAATGGTGAAGTCCGAGGGGTTGGGCTTGGTGGCATTGAATACCCAGAATTCGATTCTAGTAATGGAAGTGACTATCACATAACAGAAATTAATATACCAGAAAACGAGAGAGCCGTTGGATCGGACGAAGAAGCATTTTACAAAAACTTTTATTGGTTAATGTACCAAAAACGATATGTGATCGTTGTGCCAGTTGCTTTGGAAGCTTTAGGTGATACTATCCAAGATGCAGTTTATATTGTCATCATTGCAAATGGTTTAAAAGGTCTCATAGATGTGAAACCATACTGCAACGAATCGCAATGCAGTGAGTTTGATTCAGGAAGGTGGTTACATGCAAATACATTCATTAAAAATGATATCAAATCCCAAGGAAACTTACAAAACTTTTCCAATTTAGCAGGTGATTCTTGTTTTTTGGTTGAGGTATGGGGTTATGGGATCAGCGCAAATGCCAGCAGTAATTTAGGTTTTGTGGATGATACAACTTTCCAACAAGTGTATCGACTTTTGTTTTCTAAATTCAATTCTCCTTCGGAATTTTATGGACCAATTCCTCCAGTCATATCAGCAGGATTTCCTAGTGTCGAACGGCTTGGCTTTTTAGCCGAAGGTAATATTCGAGAAATATCATTTGGTTCCCTTTGGGAAAAACGAAATCACCTTTTGCCAATTATTTCTTCAATTGCCCACGCATCTGTTTTAACTTCAGATCCATCACAAAATAAAAATTCATTTACATTGTTAACAAATTTTATCCAAGTATTGAACCGGCCATTTTTATTTGAAAGTTTAGATCCAACTGCGGCAAGTGATACAGAGGACACAGCATCACCTAACAGAAATGTTATGACCAGGCAGTATCGGATTCGAGGGAATTCTGGTGCTTTTGGAATTCGCTCCCCCAATATGCCAAACCTGGCATTGTATTACCCAAATACACAACTTCGATCCCATTTATCTTTTCTCATAGAAAACCAAAGGAAATGGAATGATGGTATCCTGAATGCAATGAGTAAAGGCCGTCTCCTTTCATCTTTACTAGAAACAATTTATCAATTTGGGGATCCTAATCATAAGGAGAGTCGTTCCTTAGCCATCATAGGTTTACAACAGTTATTTTACGAATGGAAATTGGATGTAGAAAGTCCTGAGTCCAATCAATTTTCCATCAATCAGTTTTCCAATGGAATCGAGGACTACATTAGTAGTTTGGTGATTGAGCGAGGGAAAAATCCGAATCACTCTGCTTATTCATTCATTGATGATATAGAATCTTTTTTTTCTACCTTACTCAATGCAAAGTCACCATACTCTTATAGCAATCAATTCAAAACTGTTTTTTTAACATTATCAGATGCGAATTTAACTTCAGGAGAGATTTATGGAATCTTAGAATGGTTAGGTCAAATTTTTATCTTAGAAAATGGAAACCCACGGTATCGAGTTAGTTTGTTCCTTTCAGAAACTTTACCCAATCTACTCGAAGAAGTTTCAGGAAAATCAATTCCTGTGTTACAAATTTTGGAGTCTTTAACGGGTGAGTCTTCGTTTTTTGAGTATTTTTACAAACGAACCATTAGCGAATATTCCTTTTCTGAAATTTGGTTGGACTTGGAAAAATTTTGTAAAAGTTCTATGATCCAAATTCCTTCAAAAGATAAAAACGATTTATTTTACAACGTAAGCCAAACCTTCCAACTCTTCTCCCAAATCCTAAGTTCTGAGGCCAAACCAATGCAAACAGATTATTGGTTTTTGGACCAAGCCAATCGTAATAACGAACTCAGTTTGTTTGATCATTTCAATTTTGTATTTTCTAAAAAATAATGAAAACTATCTATTGTATCATACTTTTATTTAGCGTGCGTTATGTGCATGCCGGCTCCTATGGTGATGTTTATGGCGGGTATCCCAAACAAGCGGGTATGGCAGGGGCTGTTTCTTCTTTTGTTAACCATTCGTCGGCACCACTTTACAATATTGCAGGACTCGCAAGAAAAAATGAACAAGAAGTCATTCGCGAAAATTCAACCGCGAATCCAAAAGAAGAACGACTTAATTTTCATGAAGTAAGCTTTTCTTATCATCATGTTGATCCAAAAATCAGCACAAATTTACAAAGAAGGGAAAGTCTTTCGAATACAAAAGACCACCATCTCACATTTGGACTGACCTTTAGTTTAAATGAAATTTACAACATGGAAAATAAACTTCGTTTTGGGCTGCATATCGTAAGCCCAGCCACTGGTAATATTGTAACCATCAACGATCAAAATCCCAATGTCCCGAGACCCATCCAATCGGGTGCTGCCAATGAAAGGCCAAGTATTATGGGAGGACTTGCTTATGAGTTATGGAAAGATCATCTCTATTTTGGTATTGGCTTTAATGCATTTGTGAGAGGTGGTGGGTCTGTATTATTAAAAAACGTTCCCATCGCAAAAGAGGAATCCACTCCTGACCAACAAGTCATATTACAAATCAAACCAATCATCAATCCTATCTATGGATTACAATTCCATTGGAACCAGTTTGACTTTGGATTATCATTTAGAAGCGAAAGTTTTTTATCAATAGACCCTGTGACAACGAGGGCTCAAACAACATTACTCGGCATCCAATTGGATTTAGATTTGGCCTTACTTGATTTATACCAACCAAAAGTATATACATCTGGAATCTCTTACCTCTTAAAAGATCGATACCGTTTCGCTTTTGATGTGAATCTAGAAAAATGGAGTGAATATAAATTATCCAGAACAAAGTCCACATACAACCAAAACCCAGAAGTAAAAGACACCACCAATTTAAGGTTAGGATTTGAATACCTCTTTAGGCCAGATACAAGTTTTCGCTTGGGTTATGCAAGAAGACCTAGTGCGATTGGGGATTCTAGTGGTAGGGCCAACCTACTTGATTTTGATCGAAACATTTATACGTTTGGAATGAGTTATGTAATAACCGATCAATCTTCTTCTTATCTCACTGGGCTTAAAAAAGCAGTTGTTTTAGATTTTGTACTGGACTACCAGTCGTGGAGTTCGAGAGAAATTGTTAAACGTGAGCCTTCATCGGAAAATCCAAACTTCAGTTACGGAGGGAAAGCCCTCCACATTGGATTTGGAATCACTACTTTTTTATAATTTAAACTGATACCAAAACCAATTGCAAAAAACCAACAAAAGCTCCTAATGCGGCTCCTATTAAAATCAAAAGTAATTCATCTTCCTGGAATGCTGAACGTAAGATAGATTCAAATTCTTTCGCAGACATAACTTTCATTTTATTTGTGATGATTGTATCTAAGGCCATACATGAATGTAGATAATCATCTAACCCTTTCGCATGGAGAATGGTGGCTTCAGTAATTGTTTTAGAAATATCAAGTTTCGATGTTTCATAGGTAGCCCACTTACCGGAGACTGCAATGAGAGGTTTTGTAAACGTTGTGATCTTATCAATTTGAATGAATATCTCTTTTTGTATGTCAGCGAGTAAAATCTCTGCAGCCTTTCCGAACAACAACTCTTCTAAAATATTTTTGGAACTTAGAATTTGTTCTGAAACAATTTTTGCAAATGCGAGTGAAACAGCATCTTTACGTTTTAAAAATAAACCTTGGTATTCAAAAATTCCAAAATATTTTTTTGGTTCAATTGGACGAAAGATCATTTGAATTGCTAAAAAATTTGTTACGTACCCAACTAAAATTCCCTGGAGTGGCAATGTCCATGCAATCGGAAAATAAAACCAAACAATTAGTTGGAACAAACCTAAAAGGAATCCAAAATAAAGCCCTGATCGCTCGATGAATTTGAATTCCGGTCCTCCAACACGTTGGAACATTTCGACAATCGTTTTTGTATTTTCACCAGTCATTTTTTCAAATACAAGATGTTTAATATTCAATTTTGAATGGATGTCTTCTTGTATTTCACGAGTGATTTTTTTTATGATCACTCCACTTTCTTTTTTGATTTTTCCTATGATCTCCGTTTGCAAATTTTTTGGAATTTTATTCCAAAACTCTGGATCGATGGAATTTGCAAAATCGATTGTAGCTTTTTGAATCGTTGGTTCCAGTGCATTCGATAATTTTTTTTCAACTATTGTATCATCTATTTTTTTTGCAATTTCCTTCACATCCAACAATTTTTCAGTAATCACCTCAACAAAGTTATGTGCAATTTTATTCGCTTTTCTTGGAATGATTCCTTGCCAACCAAAATAAGGAGGATAACCGAAAAATCGAATTGGATAAAAAGTCATTTTTAACGCCAACCAATTTGTAAACCATCCAATCAGTGCGTAAGTAAAAGGAATGGTTGCAATCAGGATCAAATCAGATGGAAACATATAGGTGATGAGTTTATCAATAAAATGTAATTACGATATTTAAGAGATTGAGGAATCCGAATTTTTACCTTTATCGGAGAAAAGATCTCCCAGGTATTTTAATCCTTCGAATAACTCAATCCAGGAAGTATCTTCATCACCTTTGGATTTCAAAAACAATACACCAACAAAGAATGATAAAAATGCCTTACCTCCTTTGCCATCGGTTTCTTTTGGAAAAAATCTATTTAAGGCAGATTCATATGCTGAAAACGATTCATCTACTAATTGGATCAATTCCTGTGAATCTGAAAGTTGTCGTTTCACATCCACTGCAAGTAACATCAAATTTAAAAAATGCCCTTCTTTTCCAGCAACAAAATTCATTATGTCGATGATACTTGAACTTTCTTCCGAAAGCTTGTGAATTGCTTCAGCATCCGAAGAAACGAGGTATTTGACCATAGAAGTGAATAAGGCTTCTTTTGTTGGGAAGTAATGGTATAATGTTCCCGTGGAGACACCTAATTCTTTCGAAAGTTCTCGCATAGAAACGGAAGCCACACCTTTTGAAACAAAAATAGGAAGTGATTTCGATAATAACTCAACTCGATACTGTTGATGATCCACAATCTTAGGCATAAAAACCACCAAGTCAAAAATGATGTTTAAAATTCGAATGTTATTTTTCTTTTCATGACAAACTAAAATCGAAAACTAACAACTAGGTTATTTTCATAATTGGGCATGGAACTTCAAGCGAGAATCTTTTTTAAGGCTATTGGCTAGGATTTCCTTTAGGCTACATAATCAAAAACCAAAATTATGTTTTAGGAGAAAATTAGGATGATCGGTGAATTACAAATCCCAATATTATTATGTATAGCAGCCCTAGTTTCTAATCTTTCTGTATTCATTTCATCAGTAAGATTCAAATATCCTATCTTCATATCTTTAAAGTGGATATCCATTGCTTTGCTGTTTGGAAACTTATTCCTAATCGGAGTCTTCAAATCTCAAACCGAAAAGGAAGCATATTTAGCATTTCATCTGTTTCGATGTGTGATCTTTTTTATACCTTATCTATTTCTAAAAATGAGCCATACACTTTCTGGTAGAAGCCAATCCACACTTCTCATGAAGATATCTCTTGCCATCACTTTCATATACCTTCTTCTCATCAATATTGATTATTTTTTAGGACAATCCTTTCTCATTTTAGGTTGGAATCAATACGACTGGGGATTCTGGCCAATATTACATCTCAGAGCAAAAATTCTAATTGGCTTTGGCTTCTTCTTATCATTTTTCATTTCCCTTTATTTATTAGTAAGCCCTAAAGAGGAAGTTGAAAACGATTTTACGGTTTTCTCATATTTACTCCTTGTTTGGTGGATTGGCTTTGCTTTTAATTTCTTAGCATTGTATGGAGTTCCTATTTTTCCTTTTGGCATGGTGATTGATACAATCATCAGTGCATTCTTTTCTCTTTTATTAACAAAGAACTGGTCTCAACATAAGATCCATTATATTACTGAATTTTTATCCCTCTTTGGTACCACCATTTTAGGTTTTATCTTGCTACAATGGACTTTAAATTCCAATCCATCTGTCCAGTATTTGATTTCATTTATCATTGGAATGGCGTTTCTTTATTTTTTATTTCAATTGATTCAAAAATTCAATGCAAAAGCAAATGCTTTTCATAATCAAAATCATGATGGTTTGATAGGAGGGAATGCATTCCAAGAAAAATCGAATGTCTCTCAAATCACTGCAAAAATGAATTCATACCAACTGACAAAAAAAGAAATTGAAATCGTAGAAATGATGATCAGAGGTTTCTCTAAAAAACAAATTCGTTTTTATTTAGATATTTCCGATGGAACATTCAGGAACCATCTCAGTAATTTATATTCCAAAACTATTGATAGAGAATCACCAAACACAACTGGAGATAAATTCCAAAGATTTCTCTATTTTTTATCAAAAACAATCTCAAAATCTTATATTCATGACAATTGTCATGGGGATTCATACAAACCATGACAAGTCGCAGATTCCAAAAAATTTAAGAGTACGATAGACTGATGTCTATGAACACAACAATCATCTACATCCCCTGGTTTAACCAATTGATCACAATTGTTTCTTCCTGTCTCCTTTACCTATTCATCAGTTGGATAGGATTCAAAAATAGCAAAAAACAATTCCCGAATCAGATAAATGAAATCAAAAAGATTTGGTTTAAAATCTCACTCTACTTTGGATTTTGTTTGTATCTTTCCTATTTAGGTTTTTTGGAAACATTTAAATTTCCGCCGAGAATGCCTCTGCTTAGTTTCTCTATTACACTCGTAAGCCTTTATCTGATTATATGTTCTCCTCTTTATGATTTAATCAAATATTTTGGAAAAGAAAACCTGGTATTATTCCAAGTTTGGCGATTCATACCAGAATCAATCATCTACACCAACGTATTTACAGGAATTCAACCCTCTATTATGACATTTACAGGAAACAATTTTGATATCATTGTTCCTATCACAGCCCCTATCATTTACCTGTTATTCAGATTCAAGTTCATCAATACGAATTGGATATTAATTTGGAATGTAGTTTCTTTATTAGGATTATTGCATACATTGAGTGTAGGAGTTTTATCTGCACCTTACCCATTCCAATTCTATGATGTTCATCCATCGAATGCAATCGTTGGATATTTTCCAATGACTCTTATCCCTTTATTTTTTGTTCCATTGGCTATCATCTGTCATGTCCTTGGAATTTTACTCTCGATCAAAAACAAAATAAGAGAAAGTAACTAAAAAATTACATCCAAGATTTCCATTTGTTTGCAGCAACAATGGAAATCGGGGGGAAATAAAAAAAAATTATACCCAAAATGGTTTCACTGGGTCTAATATACGAACTAAAATTCGCGTATTATTTTACATACCAGGAGACGAAAATGCCAACAAAAACATTAGAAAATCCAAACCAATCGAATACGGACGAGAAAGATAAAGTCGTTGTCACACTTATCGAAGGAGATGGAATTGGGCCAGAGATCATTGGTCAAACCATTCGTATTTTAGATTATGCCAAGTCAGGCATTCAATTTGAAAAAATCGAAGCTGGTTCTTCCGTTTATTTATCCGGAATACTCTCTGGGATTGGTGAAAATGCTTGGGATACCATCCGTCAATATCCTACCATTCTCAAAGGTCCAATCACAACACCAAGAGGTAAAGGTTACAAAAGTTTAAACGTTACCATTCGAAAAACTTTAGGATTGTATGCAAATGTTAGGCCGGCAAAAACATATGATCCTTTCATTAAAACAAATCATTATGGTACGGACATTGTCATCATACGTGAAAACGAAGAAGACACATATGCTGGGATTGAACACCGCCAAACAAGAGAAGTCACTCAATGTTTAAAATTGATTACGGTGCCAGGGACTGAAAAAATTGTTCGTTATGCTTTTGAATTTGCTAGGTCCAATGGAAGAAAGAAGATCACTTGTATGGTGAAAGACAATATCATGAAAATTACTGATGGCATGTTTGCTAATATTTTTTTGACCATTGCAAAAGAATACCCAGAGATTGAAGCGGAAAGTATGATCATTGATATTGGCGCAGCTTTACTTGCAAATCGACCTCAAAAATTTGATGTAATCCTTGCTCCCAATCTTTATGGTGATATTCTTTCCGATATAGCCGCAGAGGTAACAGGTTCTGTAGGGATGTGTGGATCAGCTAACATTGGGGATATGGTCTCAATGTTTGAAGCAGTTCATGGAAGTGCTCCTGATATCGCTGGGAAAAACATTGCCAATCCAACTGCAGTGATCAAAGCAACCGTGATGATGTTAACCCACTTAGGAAAACCGGGAAAAGCAAAATTGATTCGGAATGCCGTATTAAAAACTTTAGAAGACGGATACCGGACAGCAGATATCTATCAAAATGAGAAAAACACAATTCTAGTTGGAACCAAAGAATATGCGGATGCCATCATTGATCGACTCGGAAAAGATCCAAATGTTTTAACTGCAAGTGAACTCGTGAAACCTAAGTCATTTCAATTAAGTTTATCCAATCAAAAGGAAAAAAAGGAACTTGTTGGTGTGGATGTATTTTTAGATATTCCTAACAATCGAAACCCAGATGTTTTAGGTAAAAACATAGAATCAATTGCAGAACAATTTTTACATTTAAAAATGATCACTAACCGTGGAGTAAAAGTTTATCCCAAAGGTCAAAAGGAAACATTTTTAACAGACCATTTCCGATGCCGGTTTGTATCTCCAACTGGTGGAAAAATCCAACACAAAGACATTACAGCAGTGCTTACAATTTTAGAAGCAAAGGGTTATGACTTTATCAAAACAGAAAATTTATATGAGTTTGATGGAGTTCCAGGTTATTCTTTGGGCCAAGGAGAGTGAAAGAACGTATTTCATCAACAATCCACTGTTCGAATCCAAAATCGGACAGTGGAATATTTTCATTCCCTACTTGGTTTGGAAAAGTCCTTCCAATGGAGCGAATGCCTCACGACTGACTTCGATTGGCATAAAAAAATCAATGTGATCAACAAAATTTGAAGATCCGCCATACACTTCGATTGCAACAGATGTTTTGGCAGATTTATCGGAAAGGAATTCCTGAAACTTTGGATACACCTTTGTTGGCGCAAGGAAATAAGAAACAATATTCTTAAACGGAAAGGTTGCTGTGATACACTTCACAGCAGGGATCTGGAATGTATTCAATTTTGTTTTGATCGATTTGACTTGGGCATCGGAGAGTCCATCCATACGGCATCCCAAAACAGATCTCAAATTTTCTTCTGGGGTCTCTGGTCCATCCAAGTAAATAGCAAGACTATTACATTCTGTAAGGCCTATCGATTCCCATTCTTTTTGGAATTTATCCCAACTTTCATTTAAATTTTTGTAAGCGCCTTTGTGAGTGTAGATAAAAATTTCGACTGGTCCGAAGTTTGTTTCTTTCACTTCAACTTCACGGAATCCACCCATATAGGCGTAAAAGGATAACCCAATCGCACCAACGATCACAACGATTAAAATAATTTTTTTGATCAGTTTCATATTGTCCTCAATACAGATTTGATTTCCTTTCAAAATGATGGCAATGGAAATTTATTTACGTCCTTATAAATCTTTTCTGAGGATGGTCACACCATTTTCATCCTGATAAATACGAATCATTAACTCTTGTTTATTTTTGGAGGGAGCAGTGAAAGCATTGGATCCATCCAATGTAAAAGTATCACCCGTAAATTCTCGACAAAGTTTTCCAAGCAAATACATCTCTTCCATCGAAATCTCAGGAAAATACAAATCAAATGTATCTCCTCCTTCTGTCATATACAAGATTGATTGTTTGTAACGATACGCAGACTTACCTTCGTAATCTCCCATCGAAATTGTTTCGAGTTTGCTCGGTCCATACGATTTTGTTAGGTAATCCTTCAAACCTTTACATTGTTTCGGAGGAGAAGGCAGTCGACTCAGGAAACCATCAAATACATAACCTTTCGATGTTTGAAAACTCACTTCGATCCAGTACCCTTTGATTCCATCAATTGTTTCTGGTTTCGTTTCTTTTTTTGAAAGTACTTTTACCTGACCACCCAATGGAATTTGTGTTAGTTTTTTGCCTTTGGCGGATGGTTTGTCCCGCAGATTCAGTCCTTTCTCAGCCATAACCGTTAAGGTTTCGCCATTATCATAATAGGAGATTGCACCCAAAGGTCCAAAACAAAGGAACATCGGAATCAAAATTAATAACTTAACACATATTTGTTGTAACTGCTTCATCTGATCAGAACCCAATCATGGAAATGACTTTTGATTCTAAAGAAAATCCTTCCAATTGTCAATAAATTAAGGAGGGATCACTTGGATTTTCCGTCTAACGATTGGAACTAACCAATTCACTTAGGCATTCGTAAATCCATTGAAAGTCACCTTCCCAACAGACCTAAAATCCATCGAAAGAAGAATACAAACTGTAAATCCGATCCTGTATGCTAGCTCCCGCAATTACATCGATGGGGCAGTTTCCTTGCTCTCACCATACATTGCACGTGGTTTCATTTCCACAAAACAGATATTTGATTATGTTTCCAACTTAGGTTTCAAACCATACCAAATCACAAAATTTGTCCAAGAGCTTACCTGGAGGGATTATTTTCAGGAAGTTTGGAGGAATAAAGGAGATCTTTTATTCCAAGATTTGAAACATCCCCAACCGAATGTGAAACACACTAAAATCCCAAAGGCAATACTAAAAAGTTCTCTCGGGACGGGTATCAGTGGGATCGACAGGGAATTGTTGGATTTTTATGAAAATGGGTATTTGCACAACCACGTCCGCATGTACATCGCATCTTTAGTTTGTAATCTTTCCGGTGCCTATTGGAAACTACCTTCTCAGTGGATGTATTATCATTTGTTAGATGCAGACTTAGCAAGTAATACATGCAGTTGGCAATGGGTTTCTGGTTCCTTTAGCTCTAAAAAATACTTTGCCAACCAGGAAAACATCAATAAATATCTCAAAACGAACGATCAAAATACATTTTTAGATCTTAGTTATGAGGAGCTGATGAACCTAAAAGAAATTCCAAAAGAATTTTTGGAACTTTCTGATTTTGACCTATCTAACGCATTTAACTCCACAAAACAATGGTTTTATGACAAAAAAGTGCAGTTTGAAAACAATAAAATCACTACCATATTTGCGGATTCTTATGAAAGATTGGAATTAGATCCAAATCTACCAATTTGCATTTGACCCATAATTTGATAGGAATTACCAAGGAACGGATGTTACAGTTTGAAAAAAATGCAACAAAATCCATTCCAACCGAAATGGATTGATGTTTTGATTTCCATCCATTTGAAAAATTTAAGAAGGTGGATCAAATAAGGTGGGTTGGTTGGGTATGTTCCTTCGCTCCCAAAATTTTTC
>NZ_RQGH01000003.1 GCF_004769635.1 Leptospira jelokensis | reverse complement strand
ATATCTATACTGTAATTTCAGTTAGATTTTAATTCTACATATAGATATCCTTTTAAAGAAAAAATATTGCATTAAAATTAATAATATTCGATTTATAGCATCTAACGGATGATATTAAGGTGGGACATTGAGTGATTATTTATAAATCTACAGTGAAAGGTTTTCTCGGTGATGTAGATTCCAATCGAATTGGCGAAATCATGGTGGACACTTATTACAAACGCACTCTCGGCCGCGTTTCCGATGCTGAAGTGAATTCGTGGCGAAATTCACTCTCGGCAATGGAAAGAATTGTAGGTAGAAGCGATCTACCTACAGACGCGGGCATTGCCATCGAATACAATATACCAGCAACTGCAAAACGTGTAGATTTTATTGTTTCAGGATATAGTCCCAATCAAAAACCATCTATCGCTATTATTGAATTAAAGCAATGGGAGTCAGCGGAAATCACGGCAAAGGATGCAATTGTAAAGACAAGATTTGGTAAGTCAGTTGTAGAAACCACACATCCTTCTTATCAAGCATGGAGTTACGCAGAGTTACTCAAATCATTTAATGTAGAAGTATACGAGAAGAATATCGAAATCAATCCATGCGCTTATTTGCATAATTATAATTCTCAAAATGGCGTTTTAAATGATGTGTTTTATTCCTCACATACTTCTCTTGCACCATTATTCTTAAGAGATGATGCAGATGCGTTACGAAACTTTTTGTCAGCGAAGATTCTGCTTGGTGATTCAGGTCAAACGATCGATCGAATCGAAAAATCAGATGTAAAACCATCAAAACAACTTTCTGAATCAATTGCAATGATGTTGAAAGGCAATCCTGAATTTACGATGATAGACGAACAAAAAATCGTATTCGAAGAAGCACTTTATTTAAGTGAACAAGTAAAGAAAGCAGGAAAGTCTGTATTGATTGTTGAAGGAGGGCCGGGGACAGGTAAGTCAGTTGTTGCGATCAACCTACTTGTTGCATTATTAAATAAAAACTTAAACGTCCGTTATGTTTCTAGGAATGCCGCACCTAGGGCAGTTTTTGAATCTAAGTTGTCCGGAACTTTAAAAAAAACGAAGATATCGTCTCTATTTTCAGGCTCGAGTAGTTTTTATAATTCAAAGCAAGATGAATATGATGTTTTATTAATCGATGAAGCACATCGTTTGAATCAATTTAGCGGCTTGTATGGAAACTTAGGAGAAAATCAAGTCAAAGAATTGATTCATGCATCTAGATCTTCCGTTTTCTTTTTAGACGAAGACCAGCGAGTTACCTTAAAGGATGTAGGAACTGGAGAAGAGATTGAACGTTGGGCAAAAAACGCAAACGCAAATATCACGAAACTAAAATTAGAATCTCAATTTCGTTGTAATGGTTCAGATGGATATCTTGCTTGGCTAGACCAGATTTTGCAAATTCGAGAGACTGCAAATTACAATTTGGAGGGGATCGATTATGATTTTAAAATTTTCGATTCCCCTTCAGAACTTCGGTCAGCGATACAAGAAAAAAATAAAATTTCAAACAAAGCTCGTCTTGTGGCTGGGTATTGTTGGGAATGGAAAAGTAAAAAAGATCCAAAGGACTTCGATATCACGTTTCCTGAGGATAATTTTTCCATGAAATGGAATCTTTCAGAAGACGGTAGTCTATGGATCTTAAAGCCAGAATCTATCGATCAAATTGGATGTATCCATACTTGCCAAGGTTTAGAACTTGATTATGTTGGTGTAATTATTGGTCCAGATATAACGGTAGACGAATCGGGTATGCTCCTAACAGACGCAAGCAAGAGAGCAAAACAAGACAATACGATCAAAGGATATAAAACACTTTTGAAAAATCATCCAGTAGACGGTGCGAAGATGATTGATATGGTGATTAAAAATACCTATCGAACTCTCATGACAAGAGGAATGAAAGGTTGTTATGTGTATGCGACGGATAGGGCTTTACGAGAGTATTTGAAGAGGAAAGTTTAAGCTAATCGTTTTGTCTATTTTTAGTTTCTTTTTCTTTATCTCGCTAGAAAATTGTTGCAATTTAAAAACTAAAGTGCCATCCTCTTTAACGTCTGAATCAGGATTTTAATCATCCTTTTTGTAAAGTATGTACGAGTATACTCAAACGAGGTATGGGTAGGTCAGATAGGTAACAAAAGAGACAACTCACATAGGTAACACCGACAATGAGTATCGGAGGACAATCCGATGCCTTGGAAGGAAACCAAAGTGATAGAAGAAAGAATCAAGTTTATAGCAGCTGTTAAAAGTGGCAAATGGTGTTTTGCTGATCTTTGCAGAGACTTCAACATCTCAAGAAAAACTGGATATAAGTATCTATAGAACTACGAGTCGGAAGGAATCGATGGACTCAAAGATAAATCCAGAAAACGGATCACTCAATCCAATGAAACTCCAGAAAAAATTGTTCGATTGATTATAGATTTACGAGAAGAACATCCATCTTGGGGACCTAAGAAACTTCGGCCCATATTAAAAGCACGATTCCACAGATTAAAACACATTCCCAGTGAAACAACAATCGGTAATATCCTAAGGAAAAAAGGACTTATCAAGCCAAAGAAGAAACGACCGAGAGTTCCGCAATCTCTCTTTCCATTTTCTGATGTTGCTTCTCCTAATGATGTCTGGTGTGTCGACTTTAAAGGGCATTTTACTGTAGGAAACGGGCATCGTTGTGATCCATTGACGATAACCGATGCACATAGTCGTTATCTACTTGCCTGCGAAATCTTAAGTAAAACGAATGTAGAGCAAACAAAAGCCGTATTTGAAAGGGTTTTTAAAGAATACGGACTTCCTCTTGCCATTAAGTCGGACAATGGAGCTCCATTTGCAAGTAAGGCGATTGGTGGCCTCACAAGTCTTTCTGTTTGGTGGTTAAAACTAGGGATTCGACCGGAACGGATCCAACCTGGGAAACCATCTCAGAATGGACGTCATGAAAGGATGCATCGAACTCTAAAAGAAGAAACTGCTTTGCCACCAAGGTCAAGCCTTGAAGCTCAACAGATTTCCTTTGATAACTTTCGATATGAGTTCAATCATGTTCGACCTCATGAAGCATTGGGATTTCTAACTCCAGCTAAAGAATACAAAAGGTCCATTCGCGAGTTTCCAAAAAGGATCTTAGAGGTTGCATATCCAACTCATATCTTTACTGATAAAGTTCACGAAAGTGGTTTTGCGCAGTACGGGCCCCATCGAGTGTTCTTTGGGAATCCGTTTATTGGAGAGGTAGTTGGCTTTGAAGAGATCTCAGACAGGCATTGTCGGCTTTATTTTGCGAATGCAATTCTTGGAATTTTAGATTTGTATACGAGTAAAGTGTTGAAATACCAGACGCTCTTGTATAGAATAGATGAATCAAAGTGTAACCCATGTGAGTGATCTAATGTGTTACCGATGTGCCTTTCTATACATCAATTAGTATATGTTATGCGACATAATATACATTCTCGGAAGTTGCATATCACCTGGCATAACAGTTTATGTCTGTTATTCTGATGATGACAAACACTTCTAAACGATTCAAGTTTTGTCAGATGGAAGGAATGGTTTAAGAAAAAATCTTGGAGCAAAAGTATATAAATTATGATAATTGATTCACATTCTTCGGGTAAATCATAAACGATTCCAAAGTCTTTGAAACTCATTCGACCAGTTTATGGTTCATATAGACTAAATTTTAGCTGAAACAATTAAGGTTGCTTGTGAATTCTTACTTAGTTTACATTAGGGTATTTCGGACATAAGATGTACCCCTTTCTACCAACCTAGCTTCTTCGCTCGCTTTTGTATCAGCTCAACATACTTCTTTGTACCAGATTTCCAAAATGGATACAGTTTTACTTTTTCAACAAGCAAAGGTAACTTTGACTGGATTTGTAAGAGAGTTCTATCAACCACTAGTTCCGAAAGATGGATCGACTTCCCAAAAGTTTTAATATCCGCTAGATTGATTTTATTCTTCTTACCATTCAATGTGAGAGCTAAATCTTCATTGTCTTCGAGAAAAAATAATTTTACTGCCAACAAATCATAGGCTGGTGCTAACTTGATTCTACCTTCAAGATCAGTTTGGATGGAAAAGTTCTTCAAATGCATATCCGAATTGCCTGTAAGAAATGAGAATACGATCATTTCGAAGAATCGAACTAAATCAATTCCTGGAGAAGTTGTGTTCTGTTTGATCCACCGGCCAATCGATTCATAAGATCCTTTGTATTTATCTTCAGTTAATCTTTCGGTTAATTGGCAAAAATCTTCTTGGGCAATTTTTATATTCTTCTCACGGTCGAATCGTTTGGTAATATAAGCCAGTTCTCCCGAATTTAATCGAATCAAGGAAGATATTGCTACGGGAAAAGAGAATTCTTTTGCAAGTAACATGGTAAGATGTTCATTTTCTGGAAGATTCGTATACTCTTCTGAGGGAGGTTTTAGAATGAAATCTCCTTTCATTCCGAGGATAGTGAGTCTTGTTGATTTAGGATTAGAGGTATCGAGATCAAGAGATATTTTTGATTGAGCTCCAGTAACTGTCATCCTTGATTCAATGTTTTGTTTTGCCAATTCACGAATAGACTTGATATCGATATCAATTTCTGGAATTTGATTTTTCCCAAACAAAAGTTTGCTGCAATGAGAATGATAGTCATCTTCACTCTGTTTCGCGCATAGGAGGCAAAATTTCATTATCTTTCCCCTATTACACTGACTGCACCAATACAATCTTCACATACAGTCAGTAGGATACCAAACCGATCTTTTTTGTTAAGTTTCCAAATATTTTGTGTGAGGTTAAGCAACCAACCTTCAGGGATTAAACCATCAAAAAATGGAAAAAGAGTTTTTGATTGGTATGCTTCTTTTTGTTTTGGCAAAGTAAAACTAATCGCAGGATAGGCTTCATTATTTATGTAATTTTCGTTGTATTGGAATACATAGCCATTTTCATTCTCGAATATCTCTCCTGCAAAAATTTCTCTGTAGAAAACGTTTCCCTTACGATTCATATTCGCTACCTTTTGCTTTTGGTTTTGGAACCAGTTTCGCACCGAAGGCTTCTAATACCTGATTCACTTTGTCCATTCTTAGTGATGGCTTTCCTTGTTCTAATTCTCTAATAAATCGTAATCCAACGCCTGTCATACGAGCTAGATCTTCCTGAGTTAATGAATTCTTTTTTCGTTCCCTTTTGACAAAATCAGATAAATGATCTAGTTCCATATATGTACCTTATCGGGTATAAAAATTAAGTAGTAAAGCGAAATAGTCCCGATCGGGTATATTTTGTTATTATAAGAAAATATTATACCCTAAAGGGTACAATAAGACAATTTTAAAAAAAACGAAGCAATTTTGCATTTTTTTCATAAAATATCGAAAAATCGCAAAACGGAGTTCTCCGATATTCGAAAACTTTATAAAATCTAGGTAAGAAATCGAAGGAGAACTAATTTGGAAAACCAAATACTAACCAAACAAGAAAACAATCTGACCCCAGAGCTATATCAAATAGCAGTTGAGCATTTTTTGCAGATACTTACTAAAAGGAATGAGATTTTAAAGAATCCCTACCCTGGTCTATCAAACGAAAAACAAACTGCTTTGGTCCATATCGAAAAAGGTCGCAGTTACCGAGAGACGGCAAAAGCATTGGGAATGAACCACACGATCATTACACAATGGTCGAAAAATGATCCAAAATTCAAACAGGCTCTTGAAGAGGTTAAGATGGAGAGGCAAAAAACCATTCGCATGCAAGCCCTGCTGCCTCAGTCAGGAAAAGAAGAGAAGGCCTCCACTTCAGTAAATGTTGAAGAAATTAAGGATCCTATTACTTAGAGAGACCTTCTCTATTCAGATTCCCTGATTCCTTTTCAGGAGATCTATTGTAGTTGCAACAATTGCAGCACATAATATGCGTTAGTGTAAGTGGGGGTTTCTCCGAGTATATACTCGGAAGAACCCCGGAAATAAAAAAATCCATCTGGCAAAACCCAATACTAAATGCATCAAATGCAGCAGTATGGAATCAAATTACATAAGATTATTATAATAATATTAAATACCAGATTTTTAAGACCTCGTTTTATGAACTTAAAAATTTGAGTTTCTTAAAAAATTTTTCGTACAGCAAAAGTGAAAAAAATTCAATAAATATGCGATATCGGTTCTCCGATATTCGATTTTTTTATAGAATTTAGTCAAGGTGATCACTTGGCGACCTAAAAGCCCTCCTTTTGAAAACCCCAGAAAGTGCGATGACCCAAAGTCTTCGTGATCTGTTGTCGGACTTTCGAAGTTTTAAAAGCGGGAGGGCCGTATATGGTCGAGCTATGTCTACAGGAATTAGCGGAAGAAAGGTTTAAGAGAAACAGGATAGTCAATATCTGCGAAGTAAGATGGGATAAACTTCAAAGAGAGTACGGAAAAGAATCAATGAACATAAGACATGTTAAACGAGTCACGAACAGAGTCACTTGGAATTGTCTTAAGAAATACAATCAGAAAAACCATGAGGTATATAGCAAGATTGGATACATGGGATATGCATTCACATTAACAAGAGGTGATAAAGAAGCGGATATGAAGGAATTGAAAGAGGCACTTCAAAAAGCATTAAAACAAATAAATTTTGAAGTTTACGGGTATAATATTTATGGATTAGAAATACCAATCATGACCTTTGAAGGCAATGGAATCGATGGGAAATACAATCCTCACCTACATGGTTATGTTTTAATCCCAAAAGGAGAAGTGAGGAACTTCAAAAGGATACTAAGAGAAGAACTAGCGAAATCATTATTCAATCGGCCTAAAGAAAATGGTCTGAGAAGGAAGCCAAATAAGCTATGGATGCAGAAAATAAAAGGAGATGGTGTCGCATACTTCGGATACTGCGGACGAGAAGAATCACCTGAACATGGCCAAGAACTGGATAAACTTGATTGGGATTTGTCTTCTTTTGGATTTGTATCAGAACCAGACCACAAAAGGAGCAAACGCATCATGAAGAGGATTTATCGCAGATTCCCTGAAACAGAACTCAATTCTGAATTCTTCCATCGCGTCATTTGCATGTTACACTGGATCCATAAACGAAAGTCTATGCCTTATTATTTAAAAACTTTCATTCCTCCTTTTGAAACATTCAGTTTCCCTAAGGAACAAAAGAAAAAAAAGAAAAGTTCTAATCCGTACCAAACGAAAGAACCGATTCTCAGTAGCATTCCAATTTCAGACACGAATTCGCATGATCAAATCGTTTGGAACCAATGCAGCACCCCCGGAAATTCAATCCCTGTGAATTGAATCCCTCTGCTGTATTTGGTGTAAAAATTCGACAATTTCGACAAATTCGACAGTAAACGAGTCGGTTTTGTCGAATTTTAGAGATGGATTTTCTTTCCTAATCGAGATTAGGTGCTGAAAATGCTGTACTCATCCTAGTTTATTTATGATTCAATTGGTTTAACTTCTTTTTATCAAATTGATTGTGTTTGGTTTTGCCATTGAACTTTTGTTGGTTCTTTACAATGGGACCTAACTCTTTGTCGGATTCAAATCGCTTGATAAAATTACTTTGTCTATTCGTATCAATTTCTGAAAACTTAGAGTAGGTTCGGATCGCAAGCTTTCGAATATGAGATTTTTCATGACTGTCTTCGATCGTTTTTTCTAGAGCAGATTGACTTGTTTGGTTTTGGTACAATTCCAATAATTGGATCGCTCTTGCTCTGATGAAAACATAGGTATCCTTTGCTTGGGCAATCCTTATCAAATAAGGCAATGGTTCGTCAGTCACCTTTCGAATCCTTTCTTCGTAAATTTCTACTTCTTCCTGGTGGTGAGGGTTCGAAATGATCTCTTTGATCGATTGGTATTTTTGGTGATCTATATCATTTGCACCAATTGGCATGATGATGAAGAGCGTGACACTTAGGATGATGATTTGAACGATCTGTTTCATTTAATATACCAAAGGATTCAATCGAAGAATCCATCCTTGTTCCGCTGTGATATCTCCTTGAGTGAAACCCACAGCACCTGTCCAAAACATCATATTCCTACCACCTGAGTTGGTTCCACTCCCACCCAAACATTCATTTAATTCGATGTACCCATTTAAATTGGTATCATTGGAAATATGACAGGTAGGCGTGTCTCTGAGTGGATCTCTATCCCAAAGATTCCCATAATCTCCAGAAGATTCTGTTACATGCCACAAGCCTAAAAAGTGACCTGTTTCATGAGATAAGGTTTCACCAAGTAACAATTGTTCATCATATGTAAGAACTTCTCCAGAATTCGAATACAACCTATGGGAATCAACAAACACAGCAATGCCTGATTGTTTTGTACCAAGTAAAGTGGCAGGACCCGGAATTCCACCTGACACGCCAAGTACTCCCCCATATTGGAGTTCTTCTCTTACGATGAATACATTTAACGCATTTTGTTTGCCGATAAAACTTGTTGTTTTAAACAAACCACCTAGAGTACCTGGGTATGCAGTTTCTGTTCCAAGATTGTATATCAAATCATAGTCAATTAAATTTGCAGAAGTAACTGAAACATTCAGTTTAATTTTAACAGATGATTGAGAAAAGTTTTCTCTCCATTTTTCCAATGCAACTTCGATCGCCTGTTCCGTTTGGATGGGGTATGCTTGGCCATTACTTCCATTCACAAATATTAGGTTGACATCGAGAATTTTCTCTTTTGCCCATGTATGGTAGAGTCCACTCATAGGACTAAGGGCATCTGCCGTTTGAAAATTTGATTCATCATTGTCCAGTTCTCGACAGGAATGGATCAATGTAGTCTTTACATTGAACGGATATGTAAAATTAAATTCAACTCCCAATGGTTGAGAAGAATCTCCTGTGTTTAAGATGGAAACAGCAGGATCAGTTGCATAGGAAGTATCTTTTGCATACGGTAACATCGAAATATGAGTGTTAATGCCAATAAAAGATGCTAAATCCCGATTTATAAAAGAAGTATTAAAATTATTGCGATCCGAATACCATAAAGGGAATAATCCTCCATAGAAAGTATCAGGATGTTCCACTACCACTTGCACCATAGGGCGTTTGCGATCCAAGGTCACTGGATGAATTTCAGTATAATAGTATAAATTCCCAAAGGGATACCACCATCCGATCGTATTCGATTGGATGGATTCAGTTTTGACACATGACCCATTATTGGAATTTAGGATTGAGTTGACGAGAAGGAGTGTCATCACATTGTCAGAGACACCCGAGTTAGCTTTCGATTTGATACAATCACTTAGGAAGAAAAGGATAGGAAAAAGAATTAAGATTTGGGACTTTCGCATACTTGATTCAACAATTCGAGACGAGTTTATTTTCAAAACTAAGGATTTTTCTTGTACATTCAATTCTTTTTATTTGAATACTTAGGTTTTACCATTTATCGGCTGTTCCACGATTTTTGTCAAAAATGAAAATATCCATCAAAGTGAAAGCAAACCAAAAAGTGCAAGGCCTGACATTTACTTCCGAGACGGAATGCATTGCAAAATTAAAGTCATTGCCGATAAAAGGCAAAGCCAATCAGGAATTAGTTGGTCTTTTAGCAGAGCATTTCGGGGTCACAAAAAAGGATATCCAAATCATTTCTGGCCAACTTTCAAATCTAAAAACAGTGGAAATCCTTAATTTGGATTGATAAGTATCAACCTCCCTCTCAGAGCCATATTCGTTTTTTCTGTTCACAGGATTGTTACAAAATTGTAATTTGTATCAATTGATTCTCTAAGAATGTCCGGAACAGAAACATGAAACAACAGGCAGTCCTTCTCCAAACCAAGAACCTCGGAAAAACATACCAAGTTGGTGAAGTGCCACTCGTTGCCCTCCATTCGGTCAATTTAGATTTTTTTGAAGGGGAGCTCGTTGTCATGTTAGGGGCTTCAGGTTCTGGCAAATCCACCCTTCTCAATATTTTAGGTGGTTTGGATACAGCAACAACAGGGGAAGTACTGTTTCATGGGAACACATTGGCTCTCGAGTCAGATGAAGGCCTCACACTTTACAGAAGGAACCATGTGGGCTTTGTGTTTCAGTTTTATAATTTAATCCCAAGTTTGACAGCAGAAGAAAACGTAAGGCTTGTGACGGATCTCTCAAAGAATTCGATGTCACCAATAGATGCTCTCACTCTCGTTAAATTGGCAGAAAGAAAAGATCACTTTCCAGCCCAACTTTCAGGTGGGGAACAACAACGTGTTGCCATCGCACGTGCCATTGCCAAAAGACCAGAACTTTTGTTATGTGATGAACCAACGGGAGCTTTGGATTTTAAAACAGGAAGGATCGTTTTAGAGGCAATCACTGGGATCAACGAAGATTTAGGGACCACAACCGTTGTGATCACCCATAATGAATCGATCGCTCAAATTGCAGACCGAATCATCCTTGTGAAAGATGGAACCATTGTTTCTGACACGAAAAACAAACACAAAAAATCAGTTTCCGAGGTGAGTTGGTGATTGGCTCAACTCTCAATTTAAAACTGTTACGAGACCTCAAATCGATCTCCTTACAAGGATTAACCGTTGGGCTTGTCATTGCAGCAGGCCTTAGTTATTTCTCAGCTTCTTGGTCTTCTTACTTTTCTTTATTACAAGCAAAGGAACAATTTTACAGCAAACAAAGTTTATGTGATGGTTTTGTGTATTTGAACCGGGCTCCCAATTTTTTGGAAAGGAAAATTGCAGCCCTACCTGGCATTACGAGTTTCGAAACAAGGATTTCAAAAGAGATTGTTCTCGATTTTCCCACGGAAGTGTACCCTTCAGCAGCACAACTTTTGTCATTAACAGATCACATCAATACCATCTATTTAACTAAAGGATCCCTTCCGAAACAAAATGAAGAAGTGGTGATCAGTGAAAGTTTCGCAAAAGCCAATGGCTTAGAACCAGGTGCAGAACTATCAACGATCATTGGAGGAAAACGTGTCCTTCTTACGGTCACAGGGATTGGACTTTCACCAGAATATGTGTATGTCTTTCGGCCTGGGAACCCACTCCCTGATGACAAACATTATGGAATCTTCTGGATGAAACGAGAGGCCATCGAAACCAATTTTAATTTTGAATCATCATTCAACCAGGTGGTTTTCCAACTCACCAAAGACCCGTTAGATAGAAAGAGAACACTTCATGACCTAGATTTACTGCTCGAGGAATACGGTGGCCTTGGTGCCAAAGAACGAAAGTTTTTACCATCCGAATCCTTTTTGAACGATGAATTTCGCCAACTGAGAACAACGGCAGTTTTCCTTCCTGGGATCTTTCTTGCCATAGCGGCCTTTTTATTACACATCATCTCGAATCGTCTCATCACAAAAGAAAGAGAACAAATTGCAACCTTACGAGCATTAGGATACACTGCCTTACAAATTGTTTTCCATTATCTCAAGTTAATCACGTGCATCACAGCCATTAGCAGTTTGTTTGGAATTTTCATTGGTTATCTTCTTGGGAACGCGATGACAAACCTATACGGCGAATTTTATAAATTCCCACATTTGGTTCCCGTTTTCCCACCTCTTTTAGTTTTATTTACCTTATCCTTTGGAATTTTCATAGGAGGGATCGGCACTCTATTTTCGTTATACGGCATCATCAAACTAGACCCGGCACAAGCAATGCGCCCTGCCCCACCAGGAAAATATTCCATTGCATTTTGGGAATCATGGATCACAAATTTGCAAACGATCCAGAGGATGGTCCTCCGAAACCTATTCAAAAGGCCTTTGCGGACAATCTTAACCATCCTTGGGTTATCCACTTCCATTATGATCATGATCATTGGAAACTTCATCCAAGACACTGTTGGCAATCTTTTAGATTTGCAGTTTAATACCATCCAACGTGAGTCACTGACACTAACCTTTCGCAATCCTGTCCATGAGTCTGTTTTATTTGAGCTAAAAGAGATGGACGGAGTGTTCGTAGCGGAAGGGCAAAGATCCATTCCCATCAAGATGACAAAAGATCAGAAAAGTAAAGACATTGTGCTCACTGGACTTCCAGACCAATCCGAATTAAGAAAAATTCTTGGAAAAAACTTAAAACCAATTCAAATCCCAATTTCTGGAATCATGGTGAACCAAGATTTAGCCAATCGTATGAACATCCAAATTGGTGAAACCATCCAAATCGAAACGCTTGATGGTGAGAAAAAGAAATTCTCTATTCAAGTAACCTCGCTTGCCAATGAAATCTTAGGCCAAGGTGTCTTCATGAGCAAAGAGAATTTAAACCGAATCTTAAATGAAGGAAATCTCATCAACATCGCCTTACTCAAAACCGATCCAAAGAAAGACATCGATTTAATCAAAGAATTCAAAGATGATCCATTGGTGATCGGTCTTTTTTCCAAAACGGCCATCTTAAAAGGATTCCAAGAAGTGATGCAAAGATCGTTACAATCAACATCCATCTTTATTTTGATTTTTACGATTATCATTTCCATTGGAGTGATTTACAATACTGCCATGATCACACTCTCTGAACGCATTTATGAATTGGGCAGTCTTCGCATTTTAGGATTCACGTTAAAAGAGGTTTTTGCCATCATTGCTTGGGAATTATCATGGCAAATCTTATGTGCCATTCCGCTTGGTTGCATTTTTGGTTACCAGGTAGCCAATTTGATTTTAAATAGCAATGAAACCGAAGGGTTCAAAATCCCTGCAACGATCTACCCATCAACCTATTATGTTTCAATCCTACTTGCATTATTCACAGCGGGCATTAGCTATATGATTGTATTTAGAAAATTAAAGACCATGGATTTATTAAGTGTTTTAAAGGTAAGGGAATAAAATGTTGAAAATGGATTTCGTCGAAATTTTAAAATCGAAACAAATAAAAATTGGAATCGGAGTTTTACTCCTTATCGGTTTCTCATACCTTATCTTACGAAAAAATCCCAAACCTGTTGAAATCTCACTTGTAACAAAAGGAACCTACCAACAAATCCTTTCGGTCCAAGGGAAGTCAAAGATCAAAGAATTATATACGGTGTATTCACCTGTGAACGGGGTGTTGCGAAGGGTGGAACTTCATGCAGGGGACAAAGTAAAGAATGGTATGACCCTCATCACAGTGGATTGGGACATCGTGAAAACGGTAAAGGCCAATACAAATGGGCAAATCTTAAAGGTATACCGAGAAAGTGCGGGCCCTGTTGCCATGGGTGAAAGGATATTAGATTATGGTGATCTTTCCAAACTAGAAATCATTGCTTACATCTTAACAGAAGACATGCCTGAGCTGACTCTTGGAGATCCTGTGAATCTTTCCGGATTTGGCGAACAAATCCTCAAAGGAAAAATTGCCATCATAGAACCTGCTGCCATCACCAAGGTCTCTTCCCTTGGAGTGGAAGAACAAAGGGTACCGATTTCCATCGCCTTTGATCCTCCAACGGGAATGGGTGACGGATACGAATTAGAATGTAAAATTATCCTTTTCGAAAAACCAAACTCGATCCTCATTCCAAGTTCCGCACTCTTCAGGCAAGATGAGAAATGGGCAGTGTATACGGTTGAGAAGAAAAGAGCGAAACTACGATTTGTGAATGTGGAGCACCAAAGTGAAGGGATGAGTCTTGTCAGTGAAGGATTGCAAGAAGGTGAATCCATCATTTTGTATCCAGGTGATGGGATCACAAACGGAACAAAGGTAATCCCGGAATAAACCTTATTTGCCCATGGGAAGTGTGATGGAAAATTTTGATCCCTTCCCTACTGCACTCTCAACTTTAATTTGTCCATGGTTCCTTTCTAAAAATTCCTTACAAAGGATTAAACCAAGAGCAGTTCCCCTCTCCCCTAAAGTCCCTGGCATACTTTTTTGTTTGGCATCAATTTGAAAAAATGTGCTTCGGATTTCATCGGAAATTCCTGTTCCAAAATCTTCCACTTGGATGGAAACTTTGCCATCAGTAGATTCCGTAGAAATTGTTACCTGACCACCGATATGAGAGTACTTGATCGCATTGGAAACTAAGTTTCTAAGAATCGTTTCCAACATATTCTCATCAGCAAAAACATATACATCATTTTTCACTAAGTTTTGGATCCGAATTCCTTTATTTTCGATCATAAAAGTAAAATAAGAGGCAACTGTATCCACCAATGATTTCACTGATACATTTTCTGGCAAAAATGAAATCTCATTGGTTTGTGTTCTTGCCCATGTTAACAAGTTTTCTAGTAAGGCATATACCTCACCAGATGATTGGAATAGAAGATTCAGATCATTACGCATCCGTTTAGGAGATCTGGTTTCCATATCTTCCAAGAGCATACCAATGAAAGTATTCATCCCACCAATGGGCCCTTTCAGATCATGTGATATGATTGAGAAAAATTTATCTTTTGTATGGTTTAATAATTGTAAGTCATTAAAATACCGGTTCATCTCTTGTTCTGATTTTTTTCTAGAATCAATATCTCGAGAGACACCAAGTAATTCTATTTCTGAATTTTGGTTCTTTTGGAAAACTGTATTTGCTTCAATCCAAATCGTAGATCCATCTTTTCGTTTTTGTTCCAGTTCATAGGCGTACGGGATTTTCATGTTTGATTTTCGAAAATCTTCCATACGTGGGTTCAGTAATTCTGTAAATTTCAAATAAGAATCGTTTGTGAACACACTTGAAATGTGGTGGTCTATTGCTTCCTCAATAGTAAAACCAGTCACTTGCGCAATCGATGGGCTCACATATGTAAATTTCTCTAAGTCAAAATTCCATACCCAAATGATATCGGTCGAATTTTCGGCAAGTGATTTGTACTTTTCTTCATCTTGGATTTGGCCCTTGATAAAAATATCAATACACATCGATAAAAAACCGAATGTGATCATCACTGATACAATATAAAAAAATAAATATGTGATGTCTTGGATTGGTCCTTTCCCAAAAGCAATTTGAGAAACTGAGACTTCTGTAAATGTATATATTAGGAATCGGCCAAATAAAAATAATCCACTAACAAGAAAAAAGTAAAATATAAAATTCCCTGTTAGGCGTTGTTTTCTATTTTCTTCAAAGATTGTTTTTGCAGTTAGAAGTAACTGTATGCTAGGGAATAAGGAAAGGAGCGAGACTCTATATTGTTGAGGGATGGTTGTAAATTGGTGGAGCGCCAAAGAGACAAAAAGCACTAATGCAAAGAATACTCCTAATTTCCAATTTGATTTTTTCCCAAATAAACTTACAATGATGAAATGATAGATTACTATCGATAAGAAGATAAATGTATTGCCGAAGCTGATGGAAATCCAATCAGGGATTAAACCCCTCATTGCTCCCATGACAATCCAGCCGAAAGCTTGTAACAATGTCGCAAGTGACCATGCTTTCACCAACTTGAGTTTCTTAAAATAATACCCCGATGCAAACCAAAGGCCAGCAGACATCAAAAGACATCCGACAATATTGATAAAAACAACGGTTCTTGGATCTAAATTCATGAAAATCGATACTTTAACGAGTATTTGTATAGAAAAACGAAAAGATGCGGAACGCAACTCATTTTAAATCATGATGGGACGATTGATTTGATTTCAGAATGATTCTAATTTAGTAGTTCCACTCAAGTTAGGTATGAATCCAATTTAGGATAAACGAGCGTTATCGAACGATTGATTGAAGAAGATTCCTATGTTGACGAAGGCAAATTGATCCAGTCTTTGCTTCAGGTATCCATGCTCGATGCAATCACAATCACACAAATTCCCATTTTACTTGCAGTGGGATCCCTCTTTTTGGTGAGACCGACCGCGTGATTGAACTCAAACTCAGAAAAACAAAATCCTTTTCAAATGGATTTGTTCAAAATGAATATGAGATTGTGAAATAACGAAGATTCTACGGAATCGTAGTAAATTTTTCTCTAAAAATATTGTATCTACTTTTTAAAAATGATTCAGAAAAGTATTAAGATAGAAATACTTGACACGAGGCACACATTGTCATCAGATATATTTGAGTGAAGAATTATCGTTGGGATTTAGAGAAAGACGAAATCTTACGAAAAGAACGAGGAATTTCTTTTGCATTAATTCTTTTTCAAATTGAGAATGGATTTCTTTTGGATATCATTAAACACCCGAATCAGGATAAATATCCAAACCAATCAATCTTCGTTATTGAAATTGACGGCTACGTCTACTTAGTTCTTTTTATTGAAAATAAAGACGAGATTTTTCTCAAAACGATTATACCAAGCAGAAAGGCTACCCGAAATTATCTTTTGAAGGAAGGCGATTAAAATGAAATCTAAGAAAAATAAAACATCAAAAAATATACCTTCGCTTTCTAAAGAAGAAAATGACATTCTCACTTCATATGAAGCTGGTGAATGGAAATCAATTGGATTGAATCATAAATTAATCAGTAGTTATCAGAAAGCTGCCTCTGCGACTTTAGCTAAGAACAAAAGAATTAACATTCGGCTTAATCAATTAGATTTGCAATCGATCCAAAAGAAAGCTTTCGAAGAAGGATTACCTTACCAAACCTTTATTTCTAGCTTAATTCATAAATTTGTTACTGGAAAATTAATAGAAAAATAATCTAAAAACCCACTACTTCGGATAACAGCGCTTTCTTGCTTCAGTTTCAGTAGGTACATAAAAGATCGAAAGATCAATTTTTAACCCATGCAAAAAATCTTTACCCCACATGACGAAAGACTGAGCGATTACCACCTCCTGAAGGCAAAGGAATCACCCTCAGAATCTTTCATTGCCGATCACGAGAAAACGGCGGTTCGGTTGTTACTGTCAGATTTTGCAGTTACCTCTGTTTTTTGTACAGAAAAGTATTGGCTTAAACATAAAGACCTCATCGAAAGAAAGTTAATTGATCCAAACCAATGTTTTGTAGCAGATAAATCCATCTTTGAAGAAACCATTGGATTTCATGTCCACCAAGGGTTTATGGCAGTAGGCAAACAAAGGTGGGCAACGGAAGAAAACCTAACCTTCCCCATCCTCATCATCAATTCGATTGTGGATAGCGAAAACATCGGTTCAATCCTTCGCAATGCAGCAGCATTTGGCATTCAGTCCATTCTCTTGGATGCAAAGTCAGCCTCACCGTATCTCAGAAGGTCTGTCAGAGTTTCTATGGGTGCAATCTTCCAATTGGAATTAGCCAAAACAACGAGTCTCCTCGATTCGATCAAACGACTCAAAGAGAGATCGGCCAATACAATCGCTATGGCTCTCCCAAAAGAAAATGCCTACCACTTACAAAAAACCAAAACAATCCATGAAATAGGGAAACCAAAAAACCTAGTCCTTGTCATTGGCAATGAAGCAGATGGCATTGAAGAAACTATCCTCGACATAGCGGATGTGATTGGTTATATCCCGATGAAAAATCAAATCGATTCTTTGAATGTTTCCCATGCCTTGGCTGTGGCACTATCCCACCTTCTCTGAAACTTAGTTTTCCCAATCCCAAAAAAAATCTTTATTTGTCATTTCCGGTTCTTCGTTTTCCTTCGATGTAGAAGGCGTTGGATTGGCCTCGTCCAAATCTCGGTTTGCATTCTCTAAGTCTAGTGTTTCCTTTAACCAATACTCTTCGGTTCCAAAATGTGGGAATAAGGATGGAAACGATGGATCTTCCCAACGTTTTCCAATCCAAGCTGCATAATGGATGAAACGTATGATTCTAAGCGGTTCAATGAGTTTTAGCCAATTTTCATCAAAGTCTGCAAACATACAGTAACCACTAAAAAAGTCAAAGAACTCATGCCTACGATCTGATTCGCCAAACGGAAGTAACATCCAAAAATCTTGTACGATGGGTCCATGTAAAAAATCATCAAAATCTAAAATGCTAAACCCATCACTGGAGATTAATAAATTCCCTTTGTGACAATCACCGTGGATCCTTTGGGAAGGGATCTTATATTCTTTGATGAGTGATTCAAAAACCTGAAAGGCACTGCGTGCATTTTTTTCGTATCGATCCGCTAAGGCAGCATTCAAAATCAATTTTTTATCTAAGATGTACTGAAGAGACGAAAGCCCATAACTTGGAATATCGAGTGAGGGCCTTCTAACAATCTGACTCCTTTTCCCCACAGAATGAATCCTTCCGAGTAAGGCACCTACTCGTTCCAAATCATCCGCTTGGATTTCTTCCACAATCCTACCGTTACGTAACGGCCAAATGGCAAAGTAAATCCCACCCCATTCAAAAAGAGTTTTCCCGCCAATGGCAATAGGAGCTAAAACAGGGATCTCTTCTTCTGCTAATTCATTTAAGAAAGCGTGTTCTTCTAGGATTTGTTTTTCATTCCATTTCCCAGGTCGATAGAACTTAACCACGATCCTTCCTGCTTTCGCAGTTTCAATATCATAAACACGATTCTCAACACTGTTTAAAACAAAATACCTTCCGGTTGTTTCGTAACCAAGGGATTCAACAGCATTTAAAATTGTATCGGGCGTTAATTGGTAAAAGGAATGGTGGATGTTCAAGGGGATAATCTAATGCGTTAACTTACGATTTTGTTTCGTCCAGAAGACTTTGCTTCATATAAATTTTTATCAGCAATTTTTAATAATTCATGATTGGATTGAAAGTCTGCTAGCTCTCCACCAGCAACTCCACCACTAAACGTAAAATGGAACATTTGATCTGTATCCGATTTCATCTCAAGTTTGGATACATTCTCTCGCACGCGGTCCAAAATTCTTGTCGCATCTACAATTCCTGTTTCTGGGAATAGGATGACAAACTCTTCCCCACCAAAACGAGAAATGATATCTGATTTTCGAAAACTCGTTTTTAACTCATGGGCCAATTGTTTGATCACTTGGTCTCCAATTTCATGCCCGTATGTATCATTGATCGATTTAAACTTATCAATATCGATCATTGCCATTGATAATTGGCTACTATGCCTTTTGCAACGTTGGAATTCTTGTTCGATCCTCTCTTCCATATAACGTCTGTTGTATAAGCCAGTCATCACATCACGGATCGCCGTTTCACGCAATTGGTCATGTAAGGCTTTGATTCGTAAGGCACTAAAAATTCTTGCGAGTAGTTCGATTTCTTTGGCAGGTTTTGTGATATAATCTGTTGCCCCTGCCTCGATTGCTAATTTAAAATATTCTGGTTCTGTATGGCCTGTCACCATAATGATCGGAAGCCAACCTACTGGTGAGGTAGATAGAATGTCAGAAATTAAATCGATCCCATTGCCATCAGGTAATTCCCAATCGAGTAAAACGACATCGATTGGTTCACTGAGAATCTTTTCCCGAGCAACAGAAATGGTTTCCGCTTCAATCGCGTTGTAACCATTTTTGATAACCCAACGACTGAGTAATTTCCGTTGTAGGTCAGAATCTTCAATGATTAGGATGTTTCTCTGACCCTCTGGCATTCACCTATCGTTTACTTTTTCTTTTTTTTACCTAGTATTTTTTCTACTTCCCCTGGTTCCATCGGTACTTTTACAACCGTCCCACCTTCTTTTCGGATCTGGTCTAAGTCAACGACAGCCCCCGATAACAACCGTGTTGCTTTCTTAGAATGATCCTTCACTCCATAGACAACCCATTTGCCTCCCTCAAGGGATAACACTAAATACGTGCAATCAGCGACTGCCAAAATGGAATGCGCAGAGATTTGAGCCATAAACTCATAACTAAGCACGATGCCTGTTCCTATCGCAACACCTGAGGGAACCCCAACCGCTTTTGTGACTTGGTACACTCCATAGGTCACACCGGTTCCAAAAGAAGCAGCTGTTCCAACGACACCCACCGTAGCCGACGTAGCCCTAGACGAAGCATACGTGACCACCTCAGTGGTGGCAGATGCCCCGGCCACAGTCCCACCTGCCACTGTCCCTGTGACAGCAAGCCCGCCACCCAAGACAGCCTGTCCCGTTGTCACACCAACATAACTCATGGGAGCAAGGATGTATTTCCCAGATGACTCAGTGACAAAGGCAGCAGACTTCACCGAATATGCAGAGGATTTCCGAGACATGGCAGAAGTGATCTTTGCACCTTTGTCTAACGACTGGACTGATTCATGTACAACTACTTCTGTACTATTGATGATTGATCCCAAAACAAGTTCAATGCTTGGTGCGGTCAAATACACAACACCTTTCCCTGTGAGTGTAATTGTTTCCACTAACCCATACATGGTTGTCCCTGCAGCGTTTGCACTGAGTGCTACAGGATAAATGAGCCCATTCCAAGTCACATAACCAACAGACAACAGAGCAAACTTTCCAATTGGTTTGATGATACTGTCATACAAAATTGCTTTGGTCGCTCTTGAAAAGGATTTGAGTAAGGCAGTGGGAATGCCTTCGTCTTTGTCAGCGATGGCCTCAATTTCTCCTTTGGCTCTCCCTAACTCTTCTTTTGTTTCCTTTCCATATTGGAAAATGGTTTCTTTCCAACTTCCAAAAATCGATTCAGAAACGGCAGAACGAATCTCGTTGATTTCAGAATTCCGACTAAAAAATCCACCCTTTCGAAAGTCTTCGTACGATTCATTCCATGATGCCTTTAACGCTTCATCCAAATCTATGTAGCCGTATACAGTAGATTCAAAATCTTTTTGGAAATTTTCTTGGTACTTTTGGAATCTTTTTTTTGCAGAAGGCGAAGTATCTTTTGGCATCTCTTTATTGAGTTGCATCTCGGCCCATTCATCCCACTCCTTTCGGATTTCTGCGGATTTTGCGATCACTGCTTGGTGGCTTTGTTTCCCACGATCAAACGAAGAACCAATAAGGCCATAAGATTCGGCAACAGATGCATACATAATGAAGAGACCAGGTTTCGTTGCATTCTCACTTAAGTACTTACGAACCTCTTCTCCTTTCTCATTGATGTTCCCTGCTGCCTTCCAACTCATTTTTGTTCCGTCTTTCACAATCACGACTGATTCTGAAGCACGAATCATGGATTTGGAAAATTGTTCCGCGGCAAAATCATAACGACTCCCAAGTACGGTAATCGATGCCTCTTCCATGGGAGGGATGAACTTGATGCTTGTCCCTTTCACAGGGAGTGCCCCTTGGTAATAGAGAGAGCTGTGACCTTCGATCACAAGTTTTTTGGTATTCTTTAATGGATCTTCCGCCTTCTTATCAGAACTTGCACAAGTAACAAGAAGGAAACAGGAGATAAGAAAACAATTGGCTTTTAATAATGGATTGGATTTCACTTTGTTTGTGCCTCTAATTTTTTGGAACGTTTCAATTGCTCTGACATCTCGGCATCTAACACCTTTTTGATGAGTTTCGGATCATCGGTTAATACTTTTACACGGCCTTGTTTTTTTGCTTCTTCTAAGTTAATCACAGTTCCCGTTGGGATATCATCATAACCTGCATAATTCCCTTTCACAACTGCGATGACAACCCTTGGGCCATCATAGGTGATGAAAATTGGACCATCCACTGCTGTGAGTAAAATCTGTGGTGGTAAAGCTGTGAGAGCCGTATAACCTAAAACAACTCCAGAACTCATTGTGTACATTCCCGCTTCTGCCACACCCGTTGTGAGGTCATAGGTAAGGCCTGTTGCATACGCTGCCGATTCAAGCCCAACCCCACCTGTTGCTCCGATGGCACCACCTGCAGTCGTTGCAGCGACTGAGGTCACCTGGTTGAAGAGAGCAATGGAAGTTCCCGATGTGTACGTGGGTACAGTTGCCGATGCCGATAGAATCCCAATCGAACTAAAGAGCCCTGCTTCCAATGTGGGAGAAAAAACTCTGTATCCCGATTTTGTTCCGTAATAAAAAACCAAACCGGTTGAAACGAGTGCATTGGAAGAAAAGTTCATCCCTTGTGAAAGAGGGACATACACTCCATTCACAACTAAGAGCTCTCCCGTATTCACCGTGGTTTTGGCAAGAGGAGAAATCACGACTTCCTTCAATGCAACCGTATACCCTTGGAAGATATCAATGAGGGCAAGAAGGGCATTGCCCCTTTCCCCTGACTCTTCATAATTTCGTGTGAATTCATCCGATGCTTTTTTAAAGGAATCTCCCCAAGAGTTCATAATATTCTTTGAATTGTTTTTTAAGGTCGAAGCAAACAATTGATTGAGTTGGTTTGATTTCTGATCTCTTGATTCCGCAAACCGGCTCAGTTCTTTATCCAATACATCGATATCGGATTTGACTCTCGGAACCAAATATACATATCCCAAAACAAAGCGGTCTCCCGCTTCCATAAAACTGGATTTGGAAAGTTTCCACTCTTCTTTTGATAACTCAAGACCGGCATCATAAATATCTTCTGTTCGTTTGGTTCCATCGGAATACCCTTCCTTCGTCCAATTTTTCACAGCTTCCATCGTACTACCAAGTTTACCTGGGAAATCTTCACTTCGTTTTTTTAATTTCACAAGTACCATGGCCCTGGCAACGTTAGCACTCATTAGATTTTCTTGGGATAGATCGATTGCTTTTTTCCCTGAAGGGATCACAGCCCATCCATGTTCATAAAGATTTTTCCTTGAGCCAAGGGAATTGGCGGTTAAGGGTGCAATTTTTTTAAATGATTGTGGTTTGTCAGAGGAAACAACAGAGGCACCGAATACTTTCTCTGCTTTTTGTTCACTCAAACAACTCACAAAATTTGCGAAAAAAACGAAAACAAGACAAACATAGAATTTCAAATGAGACTTCATAAGTTGGGAGAATGATTTCGAACGAAATGAATCATGCAACTGAAAAAAATCTTCCCATTGCTTAATCCATGTTTAGTGAAACTATTTGACTGCATTACAGAATTTGAATGACCGATCGAGATTGTTTCAAAGAATCATTCTTATGAAGAAATTAAACATATACTTTGCCATCATTGCCATTTTGTTATGTGTCTTGGTTGTCTTTAAAAAAAATGATCTCTCGTTCCATGCTCTCTTTTCCATCACCCCCCATGTTGAAATTTTTGATTTCAATGCTGCAGACAGAATTGCAAAAGAAAAATTAAAATCTAAATTCATCCCAACCCCTGTGTATAAAATTCCAGGTCTCGATGGAATCAGTTTCGAGGACTATAGGCAAATTGAATACAAACCCGATGTTGCCATTTGGAAAAATTTAGCACTCCCCTACCAATTGCATTTTTTCCACCCAGGCCATATTTATAGCAATGGGATCAAAATCTATGAAGTGATCGGAGAAAAACCAGTGGAGATCCCTTATGATTCTTCTCGGTTTCAATTTGGGAACCTCCCACTCACAGATGACTTTTTTGAATTAAGTAAAAAATTACAGTACACTGGCTTTCGAGTCCATTACCCCATCAACCAAAAGGAAGCACTGGAAGAGTTTTTAGTATTCCAAGGGTCTTCTTATTTCCGTGCCTTATCCAAAGGCCAAGTGTATGGTTTGTCAGGAAGGGGGCTTGCCATCAACACCGGCCCTGACGGAAAAGAAGAATTCCCAATCTTTGAAAGTTTTTATATCAAACGCCCCGAAAAAAATGATTCCTCCATTTTGATTTATGCCATCATGAACAGTGAATCCGTTGTCGGTGCGTATGAATTTTTTGTCACACCTGGCGAGGTCACAACGATTGACATACGAGCCAAAATTTACTTACGAAAAAAAATCAAACGTTTGGGATTTGCTCCACTCACCTCCATGTTTCTCTATGGTGAATCCAACATCCCAATCCTTGGCAACATCCATCCAGAGATCCACGACTCTGATGGACTGCTCACATATCTTGGCGAAGAGAATTGGGAATGGAGGCCACTCATCAATCCCAAAAAAACCAAACTCACAAGAATCGAACTGAACCATCCCAAAGGATTTGGCCTCATCCAAAGGGATCGAAAATTCAAAAGTTACCAAGATGAAAAATTGTTATACCATCGTAGGCCAAGTGTTTGGGTCGAACCCAAAGGGGATTGGGGTGAAGGTGAACTCTATCTTTTAGAATTCACAACCAATCTAGATTCCGATGACAACATCACTATTTTTTGGGAACCAAACATCCCTCCCAATTTGAAAGAAGGATTCGAATACCAATACAAACTAAGTTATTTGGAAAAATCACCTGAATCACACAGCTTAGGAAAAACATCCTCCTATTACAAAGGGACTGACCCTCTATTCCCAAAAGAAAAAATGTTAACCGTGTACTTCACAGGTGATTTGCTAAAGGCCTTAGATCCAAAAACAGAACTGAAAGCCGCGATCAAAAATGACATGATCCCAGCGGATCAAATTCGGTACCAAATCGAAAAGATCCGAGAACTTGACCAATGGAGATTACAAATTTGGCATACTTCACCCATAGAAGTGTCTACTTGGAATGTTCATTTAGAGAAAGAAAACCAAAAAATCACAGAAACATGGATCTATCGAGATGGCATATCAAAATAATACCTTGTACCAAATAGAACTGAGTGAACGTCTGCGAACTTTCCTTTTGTTATCGGGAATCCAAAACGAATATAACATCGCCAATACCCTTTCCGATTTTTTCAAAAACGTTTCCATTTCGTGCCAATGGGAAACAGATTGGAACGTTTGGTTGGAATATGTAAAGACAAACAATATCAAAAGAGAGTCCCCTCTCCCGTTCCCTGACAGAGCTTGGCAATTTGGTTCCATGGTTCCCAAGGATTCCGATTGGGAAATGGGTCCTAAAAAAACAAAAGAATCCATCATCAGCTCCTTCAAACCCATCTTCATTTTAGTTTCCATCTTCATTTGGAGTGCACTTTACTACATCCTCATCTTTAGGTTATTATGATCCAATTCCATCGATTCCTATTTTTTTTCGTATTCATCGTACCAATCATCATTGGCCTAACCACGTTCGCACAAATCATCTCGTTTGGTGGAGTGGAGTTAACCGAGTACTACCAATTCATTACCCTACTCTTCCTATTGCCCATGTTATCCTATGGTGCCACAACATCCCTATTTGGATTTTTCATTTCTCTTTTGAAAAATGGTGATCCTTCTCTCAAAGCAAAAAAAATCCCCGAACAAGAGTTGGATTTTTTAAACATTGAAAAGACACCTGTTGCCCTTGTGATGCCTGTTTACGAAGAAGATGAAGTTTCGATTTTTGCAAGGATCAAAGTCATCTATGAATCCCTAGAGAAGTACCACTCACTTCCCAAATTAGATTTTTTTATCTTAAGTGATACAAGAACCCCTGAGAAATGGATCAAAGAAGAAGCCGCTTACCTTGAGTTATGTGAATCAACGGGGAATTACAAAAAATTCCATTACAGAAGGAGGAAGAGTAACCTAAACGGAAAGAGTGGGAACATTGCTGATTTTTGTCGCCGTTGGGGCAATCGGTATGAGTACATGGTCATTTTGGATGCGGATAGTTTGATGAGTGGAGAGATCATCGTGCAACTCATTGCGATGATGCAAAAAAATCCGAAAGCAGGCATCATCCAAACAAATTCAAAATTATTCCGCGCAAAAACCCTCTTCCAAAAATTAACCGAATTTTCCTCTTATCTCTTTAGTTCTTATTTCTTAAAAGGTGCTAGTTTTTGGCAGATCAATGCCAATAGCTATTGGGGTCATAATGCCATCTTACGCATCAAACCGTTTATGGAATCCTGTGCCCTCCCCCACCTCCCCGAATATGGTGGGCTCGGTGGAAAAATTTTAAGCCACGATACAGTGGAAGCAAGCCTTATGCGAAAGGCTGGTTACGAAGTTCTATGTGCTTATGAACTAGAAGGGAGTTACGAAGAGAACCCACCCAATATCATCGATGTTTTGAAACGAGACCAAAGGTGGTGCCAAGGGAACATGCAACATTTTTGGTTTTTATTTGGAAAGAAGGTCCCGTTTATCAATCGCATCCATATCCTAAATGGAATTCTGTCTTACTTAAATTCACCCATTTGGCTTTGTTACATCCTACTCAGTTTGTGGAATTATATCGAAGAAAGTAAGTTTCTCAATTATTCGATGTTACCAGAAGAGTTCGAATATTTTAAATCTCAGATTTATGATCCCTTGTATTTAAAACTTTTGTATCTTTCCTTAATTTTACTTTTTTTACCAAGGTTATTAAGTTACTTCAGTTTGCCCCTAAAACAGATTTTCTTAAAGTTCCCAGCCTTCGTTTTTGAGACCTTATTTTCAATCCTCATCGCACCCATTTATATGATTTACCATAGTGTTTTTGTGGTTTCCATCTTCTTAAACAAAAAGATTTCATGGGGACCCCAAAACCGTGATGCGGAATCAAGTTACCCATTTTCTTACGTGGTCTCATCTTTTTTTGGAATCACAATCCTTGGACTTGTCTCTGCTTATATCAGTTACTCCTATTCTCTAATGCTTTTTTTTCTAACCATGCCAATTTGGATTGCTTGGGCCCTCTCCATCCCCCTTGTCATGTTGACAAGCCGCGAACAAAAATCATTAGAATCGTTTTTTGATCTCTCGTATTGGAAACCCAATCGTTCTCTCACGATGCATTTGGAGGAAGAACTGGGTCGCATTGGCGAGAAACGAATGGAAGGAAAGGAAATGTTTTATGCACTAGCCCATCCTGTATTCCATGCAAAACACAAACAATTACAAGGGAACAAATCATACCGTTCCAAACTTTCGGACTCCATCGCGAAGGATTTCGACATTTTACTCAGTGAAGGGCCAGAAGGATTGGATCGAAAAAAAATCTTAAACATCCTTTCCAATCGTGAATTATTAGATTTGTTTTATCAAAAATTTTGGACCTCGGAAAAATCCAAATGGGGGCAGTATTGGAAAACGATTTGGGGTGAAATCAACCCATCTTCCTTTCCATAATCCTCCAATAATAGGAAGATCGTTTCCAGTCTTCAATAAAACCGCAGTGCCCACCTTTCGCTTCAATCACCACATCAATGTAGGCGGAAGTTGGGATCTCTGTGAACTCTTTCCAAGGGATCACGGGATCATCCATAGAAGTCAAAATCGATGTGGGAACTTTGATGGTTTTGAAGAAAAGATCAGACAAAGTATAAGATAAAAAATATTCATCCACAGAACGAAACTGAGAAAATTCTTTTACCATTTTTTCTGTTAAATCCATCACAGATTCATATTTGTCCAAATCATGAAAGGAATACAAATGAGGGAAAAGTTGGCCTTTTTTCTCGAGAGAAGACTTCCATGATTTTAAAAAATATTTCCTGAGGAATGGATGGTCATCCATTTTGATTGTGGCACGTTTCGGATCAAGGGCCGGGCTAAAGGCAAAACAATGTTTGAGCCCTGGAATTTTTTGATCACCCTTCGCAGTGGAATGACGGCTTGCCATTCGTAAGACAAAGTTTCCTCCAAGAGAAAACCCGGCCAAATACACGGGGAGTTTGGATTTCACAGACTTTGCTAATTCGAGAACGGCATCATAGGTTTCTTCCAATAAACTTCCATTAAAGATGCCTTCGTTTAAATGGTGGGTGTCTCCGTGGTCTCGCAAATTCAATCGATACACAGAATAATCTTTTGCTAAAAAATGTTTGGTGGTCCGTATGATGTAACTGGAATGGATACTACCCTCCCAGCCATGCACCAAGATGACGATACCTCTTGGGTTCGGAACATCATGGACCCTTGCGAGTAACGTAACACCTTTTTTAGTTTTTACCGATTTCCATTCCCCTTCCAGATTTTTCCCATAGGATTTGTCTGCCTTCGATTTAAAAGAAGCAAGGAAGGACTGCACCATAGGGCCAGAAAAAAGAGGGATTGGTTTGAATGAACTCATCTTGGCTCCTTCCCAATCTCAAACGAAACTCTTATTTTTCAATAAATTAACAAAACCCGATCTTTCGGCACGACTCTTTCCATTGACAAAGACTCATCCTTCGTTACAATTTTGGCATGAGATACTTACCGATCCCCTTTCTCTTTTTTCTTTTCACTTGCCATAGCTATGCTCCCTGGAAATCCGAATGGAAACAAATCAATGGTTCCGAAGTATTTTTTGCGGCAGTCTCTGCAAAAGCGAGCCCGCAAGCAATCGAATCAGGTAGCCTTGCCATGCGAAGGACTACTTGTGTCAACGCAACAAACCTTCTCTCCACTTCCCCGAAACTAACAAGCATTTTGTTAGAAAATGAATCGGTTGAGCTCTCCGAATCTGAAATCAAAGACTTAGGGCGTCTCATCGCTTCTCACAAAATTAAACCCAAACAAGATTCTTGCCAATCAGAAGAAGGTGGTTTTATCCTATCAAGCCCTGCATGGGAAAATTGCCAGTGTGTATACCTCATTGAATACCCAGGTGGCAGATCCCAATTCCGACAAGACATCACCCAAGTCAAATAAACGCTAGGGCCTCGGGGTAGCAAGCCAGCGTTCCCAATAACGTTTCTGTAACCCTGAGAGTTCTTCAGGCCCTTTCAATTGGACAAGAGACAACCGAGTGGACGGGGACATGCTTTCCTCCATCCAACGTTGGAACTCTTTCCATTTCTCTTCACAAAATGGTTTTGAATTCAAATGTAATTTATTTTGTTTTTGTAATGTATAAGATGAAACCTCACGACTAAGCGGATCTGCCTTGGACAAACGTCCTAAACTCTCCCCTACTCGCTTCGCACTCTCGTCCGGAGAACGAAGCGCTAAAGCTCCCTTCGATCCTTGCCCTTCCTTTACAACTGGTTTTAAAAATCGTTTCCTTCCATCAAAGTGAGTTTGAACGAGCAAACCCTTCCCTTTCAACTGTGAGACAAGTCGCGAGATTGTATCCGCTTTCAAATGGAGTATCTTTGCAAAATACTCATTCGATGCATAACACCCCTCCTTTGCATCCAAAGAAACTATTTCTGCATACAAACGAATCTGATTCGGATTTAAATCCAAATCATACATCCATTGCGCAACCCAAACTCCCGTCCTTTCTTTCCCTTTCATCCTTCCTCTCTTTTCCAACAGAGACCTTCGGTGCCCAAAAGACAAAATGTTCTTTGGATCTTTACTGTACGAAAAAGCAAAAGCTATCGCACCGTAATTGAATTTGGAAGTTTTTGCAAACGTCCATGCTTGGAATTCATAGGAATCCCAGGTGATGTATGTTGCGGTATATGTGGAAGACCGCATGAGAGTATGGGAACACCTCCCCTACTCCATGCTTCTATTCACCAGAATGGATTTTTTTGTCAAGTCTAATGTGACATAATCTTTTGACCAAAAACCTTTGGATTCCGTGCTTTGTTTGGAGTGAGATTGGATTTGATAGGGGAGGGAAGAGAGTCTTTCTGGACTGCTTCCACACAATCCAGAAAGTTTACATCACCCAGTGAAAGGGTTACGATCATCATCCGTTTCAATTCAAAATAGTACAAGAAAATTTCTAAAACCTTCTTAGTTTTTTTCTCTTCCTTGGGGCGCATCGAATCCACCGATTCCAATCAATGAATTAAAAAACGACCAGGCTCTTCGCTCCAAACTCCACCTCACGGTTTCGTTTTCCGCTACGATCCTTTGCGCGGGGCCTTCATCCCAAACACAAAACCAAAATTTATCTCTCAATACCAAGGTACGCCGGCGTACTTTCTAAAATTTAAACATAAAATTTAATTTTCATTGCAGCTGTAAGTAGGAACAAAAAAATAAATCTGCAATGAAAATCATTACGGTTGCCAACATCAAAGGCGGAACATCAAAATCCACCACCGCAATTCACTTAGCCCTTGCTCTATCCAAAAAAGGTTCCACTCTCGCCATCGACATGGATCCCCAAGCAGACCTTTCTGACTTCTTTTTCCCGGAAGAACCAGTTGAGTTTTTTGACTCTGGCAACACTTTATCCGTACTAAACGCAGAAACAACTCTCGCGGAATCGATCAAAAAATCAAACAATGTAGATGTCCTTCCATCCATCATCGAACTCTCTGATTTGAGTTATCTAGCCTCAAAAGATTTTTCCATCATCCCAAGACTAAAAAACGTACTTTCAAAAACAAAATATGACTACGTTGTGATCGACACACCAGGGTCAGGATCTTCTGAAAACATCACTTCCTACCTACCGGCTTCTGTTATCCTTGTGCCAGTGACTCCATCCAAATGGGCTGTGCGCACCGTTGCCCAAGTTTTAAAAAAAGTAAACGAAGCAGAAAGATTTGATGAACAAAGTAAAAAAAAGTCTGTCATGATCCTCCCCTCTCAGTGGGGAACATCCCAAAAACAAATGGACCTTTTGGACAAATTACGAAATATCAAATCTTTAAAAATATTAGAACCTATCCCAAAAAACGACAGCATTCGGGACCGTACAGAGACTGGCAAACCTCTTCAAGAGGGGAGTGCTCCTTGGAAAGCATTCGAAAATTTAGCGGAGATTCTTAAATAAGGTACGCCGGCGTACCTTAGAAAAATTTATGAAAAACAAAACAAACTTTAATCCAGCAGACATTTTATCAAAAGCATCAAATAGAACTTCTTCCCTCAATCCATTCTTAAGTTCCGAAACCTCAACACAACACCAGACCATTGATATCCCAATAGACCAAATCATCACAGAAAACAACCCGAGAAAAACATTTAATGAGGCAAGTATCCGAGAACTTGCCGACTCCATTTCTCAATACGGGTTACTACAGCCAATTGTTGTCAGAAAAAAAGCAGGAAAATACGAACTCATCAATGGGGAAAGAAGGTATAGAGCACACAAACTCTTAAAATCCAAAACCATTCCTGCGGTTGTCAAAAACGTAGAACAAATTGACATCACCAAATTACCTGAAATCAAACTCGTTGAAAACCTCCAAAGAGAAGATTTATCAGAAGCAGACCTTGCCCTCTCCCTACAAGAGCTAAAAAGTAGGCATAAAGAAACGAACGAACAATTAGCAAAACGAATCAACAAATCAGCACAGTGGGTAAAAACAAAAATCGCACATGCTGAGATTTTAAAGGAATCTAGTTTCAACTCAAACGTAGACAAATCCCATCCAATTTACCAAATCCCAACTAGCCTATTTACTGAAATTGCTCCACTCGATGTTACAAACCGCAAAAAAGCCATCGATTACCTTATCAAAGGACTCGAGAAAAAAGGTGACTTCCCTTCCAGAAATGACCTACGTGAATACGTAAGGCCCTTAAAACCTACAAAACCTTCCAAAGCGAAACCGAAACTAAGCCAATTGGAACTCAAAGACTTAAAATCAAAACTCGCAAAAATCAAAGAAAAAATATCTGTTTTACAAAATGAAAAAGCGATCTTAGAAGAAACAATTCGAAAGTATAAGAAGTAAAGATTGATTGATCTAAGGATTTACCGAATTGATTTTTTTTACATTTCTTTTAGAAAAAAACTTGTACTGAATTCCAATCTAAGTTACATTGTAACCAATCCTTAACTGGGTTGAACAAAAACCCTGGGAAGTGTGGTAGCAACCCAGGGACTTTTCACTCCAAACAAATCCTCCAAAACCCAAACCTTTCCCACCATCCGAGTTTCCTAGACTCCCCCCAAGCTCCCAATGAGACTCACGTCGAATTATGTCTCATTTTTTCCATTGACAAAATGGAGAGATCTGTACATGTAGGGAACGTTCGGGGCACACAACCGGACACGGCTCTACCACTTATGCCGTTTTAGTTCAACCCGGAATTTTACCAAAAGTTCCGATGGACGTTCGTAAGAACTTCCAAAACGTTTCTTCTTTCTATGACCGAAGGTTTGTCTTTTCAAAAGTGAATCTTTGGAATGAGAGAGTAGGGGACAATGCATCTTCGTGATGTATCGGCTAAATACAACCAAACACTCGTAGCCGGAGTTGTGTGGGTTTGGAAAAGGAACCTAAAATGAAAACAAACCGAAAAGGAATATGGATCCCCGTTTGGATTGAAAACCTAAACTTATCCCATAGCCAAACAAAACTTTTTGCAGAAATCGTTTCCCTCCATGACAACGGTGGGTGTTTTGCCTCCAATCGATATTTCAGTGAAATCCTTGGACTGAAAGCAGACACCATATCAAGGCTCATCACCTCACTAAAAAAATTAGGCATCTTGGAACAAACTGGATTTGATGGGAGGAGACGATTTTTAAAACCAATCCTTCAGTTCCAACAGCAAGGTTCGGAAAAAAATCCAATGCAGGCATTAAAGAAAAACGACAATAAAATCCAAACCACCACCACAAAGGATTCCAAACCAGCATTGGAATCTTGTTACATCCCTAGTAGTACAGTACAATTAGAGAAAAAGGTACATACGAAATCTTCGTTTGAAGAATTTAAAATTTGGAGTGAAAGGACCTTATCCCATTCCACACATTCTAAAATTTCCCACTTAACCTCTCCCGATTTTATGGAAGGCAGTTTACTTAAAATTTGGAACCAGTGGATGGAAAAAACAGAACCTAAATCCAATCGATTCCAGGTAGGGATTTTATGAAACTATACCGCCACAAAAAAACAGGAAACTTATATTTACAACTGGATGAAGTGAAAAATTGCACCAATGCAAATGATGGAGAAAAAATGTTTTTCTACACGGAATATGGGAAAGAAAATCCAATGAAGTTTGTACGAGAAAAATCAGAATTTTTAGAGAAATTTGAAGAAGTGAAGTTTTCTTAACTTAGATTTTGTTTTCGTGAACACTTAGGTTGCAAAGCGAAGGATTGTTTCTGCCAACTCAATTTGGTTTAATTGCAAACGTTTGCCTTCGGAAATCGGAAAACTCGTTTCTAAACTCAAATTGCTAAACCCGTGGACAAGTGACCAAGACATGAGTGCAAAACTTCTGTGGTTTTCTTTTCTTTTTTTGGCTTTCAGGTAAAAACGGCAACCATGTACGAGAACTGCATACGACCTTAGTTTTGACCGTTTCAATTGTTCGGATTCTTTTTCTCGTTTTGTCTGGAACATGAGTTTATAATAATTGGGATTTTTCACCGCAAATTGGATGTAAACAAGTCCAAGTTTCACAAAGTAATCATCAGGATTCTTTTTGTCTTTTGCGACTTTTTTCTGCAAAGAAGCCAATCGATCAAAACCAATCGAAGATAAAATTTCTAAAACTCCATCTTTATGTTGGAAATGCCTGTAAACTGCAGCGTGAGAAACTCCAGATAAATTAGCAACTTCCCTAAGTGTAAAATCGGTCATGCCCTTTTTTTGTAGTAATTTATGGCAGGACTTGATAATGGAATTTTTTAGATCTCCATGGTGGTAGGTGCTTTTTCTCACATGGATATTTTGAAAAATAAGTTACCATTGGCAACATTTTTTCTTGCTTTTCTTTCTATAAATGTTACTACTGGTAACATAAGAAGGGAATTTATGCAAACACTAAGCACCCAGGAAACACAGGCCATTTTACATGAAATGACCGTAAATTTTAATCACGGTGGTAGAAAAATCACAGTACCTCCTCCGATCTTTGTCGCAATGAATGCTGAGATCATTTCCTATACCAAAGGGAAAAGTATTACCGTTTCTTTTCCTGTTACGGAAGACCAAACCAATCCAATGGGAATGATGCAAGGTGGCGTGATTGCTGCAGCATTTGACAATGCATTTGGACCTCTGAGTTACCTAGTGGCTAAACGCCCAACTACTACCATCGACATGAATATCCAATACATCCGTGGAGTTGCCGTTGGCCAAAAGGTGATTGTAACGGCAAGTGTCGAAGCAAAAGGGTTTTCCACCATTCATATGGTAGGGGAGATGAGAACAGAAAAAGAGAAATTATTGGCTACCGCCACTACCAATTTGCTGATTTTAAAAATACCTGGTGGGGCAGGGGAGTAAGATTTCTTTTATTTAGAATCGTAACGTTCGAGAAGCATTTCAATGATGGTTGGAGTACAAGTGGTTGTGTCATTGAAGTGTTGGCTCATGATGAGACCGTGCAAAAAGGTTTTGATGAAAATCATTTCTTTATCGGGATCTTTGATCCCATAGGCTCGAAAACGTTCCCGCATTGCTTCCTTAAAAGGTGCAAACCGCCTTTCCACATTTTCGATCATTTTTTTAGAAAGGGATACGGCACTAGGTTGGAAGAGGCATACGGAAATGAGTACCATCGTTTTCCTTTCTTCATTGGCGAATTGGATGGAACGAATGAAAAACTCCCGAACATACTCTTTCGCAGAAAGGTTAGGTGGGATATTATTATAAAATCTTTCCTGTTTTGCTAAATGGGAATCAATGATGTGCTCAAAGATTTGGTTTTTACTCTTAAAATAATTGTAGGCCAACCCTTTCGAAATTTTCGCATGATTGGCGATCATTTCCATGGTCGTTTGGGCAAATCCGTGTTTGGAGAAGAGGACAATCGCAGAGGCCAAAATTCTCTCGGTTGATCTCTCCCTAGCTAGTTGCTTTTTGTTATCGGACTTATTCGGAATCTTTTGTGGCACTGTCATCACCGTTCCTGTTATTTGGAATTTCGCAAACACTTTTTGGACTGAAATCCATGACAAAAGCAATAGAAATCACTTGGAAGCCTTCCCTTGGTTCGAAATCTTGTCCCTATGAGTTCATTTACGTCCGTAACAGTACTAAAATCTGCAAATATTTACTTTGATGGTAAGGTGACAAGCCGCACCGTTCTCTTCCCCAATGGGGAGAAAAAAACCCTTGGGATCATGTTACCAGGTGAGTATGAATTTGGAGCGGATCAGAAAGAAATTATGGAAATCCAATCAGGGAAATTGTCTGTTTTATTGCCAGGATCCGAAACATGGCTTCAAATTAACGGGCAAGCTACTTTTGAAGTCCCTGCTGGATCCAAGTTCAAATTGAAAATAGAAACGGTAACAGATTATTGCTGTTCTTACGTCTGATCGTCGATTGCAGCATCTGCGGCATTCGTTTTGACAGACTTGATGCCGTTTTCACAGGCTTGTTTCGATGAGTATCCTTCACTAGAAGCGATGATTTCACCATTACCTGCTTTGAGTCTGAATCGGAATTCACCTGCTTTGTCTTTGTAGATTTCAAATTTTGCTGACATGTACGTATCTCCTTGGAAAAGCAAGTCTATCCGATCCTCAAAAAATCTGGCAATGAAGTTTTATCTCCATTTTTTTGATCATCTCCCGTTCATTTTTTTCATCCAATAGATTAGGTAAGAGTAGGGACTAAAAAATGATCCAAGGAATTCTAAGAAGAAAGTGGTCTCTACTCCTAGTTTTCCTTCTCCTCACAAGTTGTACCTCGAAATTACCGGAAAGACCCATCATACAATATAGTTTCCAGGATGTAACATGGGAACAGGTGCTAAGTGAGAAGGTCAATTGGTCCAAACCGGAAGAGATGAAGTATAACTTCGGTTATTGGAAACGATTTGTTTGGATAAAATTTGAGATATATAATCCACAAAGCAAACAATCGGAATCTCTATTGGAATTGGAATCACCTTGGGTGGACGAAGTCAGTGTGGCCTGGATCCAAAATGGCCAAACCATAACAAAACTCTACAGAGGTTCTGATTCCCACAAGTTAAGAGAAATTCCCCATCGCAATCCTGTATTTACCATTTTGTTATCACCCAATGAAACAAAAACGATCTACATGAAAATTACCAATTCAGGGATCTTGTCGGCGCCCGTGCGGATCTGGCGAACTGATTCTTTTTTTGATCGGGTGGAACGAGATTATATTGCCAATGGAATTTATTTTGGAATTATCTCTGCGTTACTCTTGTACAACTTACTCATCTTTGTCAGTGTAAGAGAGAAAGCCTATATCTTTTACTGCTTTTATCTCACCACATTATTAATCAACTATTCGTTACTTGGAGGTTTTTTCAAACAACATCTGATCCCAGAGATAGAAGGGAATATCAAACCGTATTTATACTTCTCTGTCAATTCATCTCTTATGTTTGTGGGTTTGTTTTCGTTATCGTTTTTGGATTTAAAAACCCTGTATCCAAAACTGGACCGATTGATTTTGGTGAGTGCAGTTGTCGCATTTGTATTTGCGGTAGCATCCTTTTTTGTTCCCTTTTATTGGATGGAGGTATCATTTATTTATACCTTCCCGTATATGATCCTTTTACTTGTTTCTTCAGGGATCTATTCTTATTGGAAGGGCACAAAATCCTCATTGTTTTTTGTTTCTGCTTGGGTGACATTATTCATCGGTGTCATTGTAGATTCGTTAACAAAAGCAAGTATCCTCCCTTCTACTACACTTGGGAGGTATGGTGTTCAAATTGGAACTGCTTTTGAAGTTATATTGTTTTCTCTCGCCTTGGGGCGACGGTTACGGTTTTTGTTAGAAGAAAATTTATCTGCCCAAAACCAACTCACCACCATTAGAAAAGATTTAGAGATTGCGCGTAGCATCCAAATGCGTATCCTTCCCGGTAAGTTTCCAGAATTGAAACAACTGAATACCATTGTTTCGTATCTGCCATTGTATGATGTGGGTGGTGATTTTTATGATTATTTTGATTCCTCTGAAAATAAATTAGGAATCGTGATTGCCGATGTAACAGGGCACGGTGTGAGTGCTGCCTTAGATTCTTCAACAGTGAAAATTGCCTTTCGTAACGCCAAAGAATTTATGGATTCACCAAAAGAATTGATGGAGGCCATGAATCGATTTTTATGCACAAGCCTTCATGCAAGGTTTGTGAGTGCCGCATATTTTTATCTTGATTTTGACTTGATGCAGCTTAAGTTTTGTTCGGCGGGGAATCCTCCCATCATCCTCATCCGAAACGGATCCATCCAAGCTTACGAATGCCCTGGATTACTCCTTGGCGTAAAACCTGAGTTTGTTTATGATCAAAAAGAAATCCAATTGGAAACAGGGGATCGAATTTTGATTTTTACAGACGGTTTGTATGAAAATTTAAAACCAAACGAAGAACCATATTCAATTTTGTTTCCGGAAATCCAACCGATCATTGGTTTGTCACATGAACAGTTTCACCAAAAGTTATTAGAACGCCTATCGCTACTTAGAATCATTTTAAAAGATGATATCACAATGATTTCCCTAGAAATCAGCTAAAACAAGATCTCGATTTTTAAAGGTGGGATTTTTTTTGGTTGCCTAACGCTGGAATGCGACCGATCCTTCTCTGAATTTCAAACCAATCATGCGACTCCAAGATTTACTCAGAGACAAAAATCAGCTTCGGTTTTATTCCATTTTATTCTTATTTTGCATCACACCGATTGTTTTTGTCCAATTATACCCGAACACATTCTATCGAGAATACCCCATTGAGTCCTTTGTTGTATTTCATAATATTGCAGAGATGTTTAGCGTCATCGTTTCCTTTTCTATATTTGGAGTCGGTTACTATTCTTATTCTCAAAGTCGTAATTTCCAAACCTTTATTTTTAGCATTGGGTTTTTGGCTGTTGGTTTGATTGATTTTATGCATATGCTTGGTTACAAGGGAATGCCTGATTTTGTTACCCCTAATTCGGGAAATAAATCAACTCAGTTTTGGTTGGTATCCAGGTTATTAACTGCCCTCACTTTTATATTTGCAGTGTACGTAAAACCTAACAAGAGCTATGGCTTGGTTAGGCGGAGTTTGTATATTGGGATTGCTCTCTTACTTGCTTATTTTGCTTATGAACTGGTGATATTTAATTCACATTTGATACCTGATACGTATATCCATGGGGTAGGATTAACCCAATTCAAAAGGAATGCAGAGTTTGTGATTATGATTTTAATTGCGATCTCGATTGTTTTGTACATCCGATCCGAATCAATTTTCTCAAAAAAACAAAGGCAATATTACCTTGGAGCCTTTATCATCTGTTTTTTCAGTGAGTTGGTATTTGCTGTGTACACGAGTGTGTTTGACACATACAATGTATTAGGTCATATCTATAAAATTTTTGCATTCCAATTGATTTATAAAGCAGTCTTCGTGTCGGCGATCAATGAACCTTATGAAAAATTAATCCAATCCAATGAATTGTTATCTAAAGAAATCAAAGAGAATGAAGAATATTCTCGTTTGATCCAAAAGTCCTTACAAGAAAAAGAGAATTTGATTGGAGAGATCTTCCATCGAACGAAAAATTCGATTGAACTGGTTCGCTCCCTTCTTATGATTCAGGCCTCAGGTTTTCCAAATGATAAAAATATCCAGTCCATAGTAGAAGATACATCGATCAAAATTCAAACCATGTCACTTGTACATGACCATTTGTACCAAAACAAAGATTTAAGTGAAATCCAGGTTTCAAATTATTTGTTTTCTCTTTCTGAAATGGTCAAATCAACGTTCCCACCCATTGGCAAAGTGGTTGAGGTTGAATTGCCATGAAGGGGTTTTGTTATTAGATACGGCAGTTCCTTTGGGTCTTATCTTCACGGAGTTACTAACGAATAGTTATAAATATGCTTTCCCAAACCAAAACAATGGAAAAATCAATGTTCATTTTGAGATCCAAGGGGATAGGTCTTTGTTTGAATATGCTGACAATGGAGTCGGATTACCACCTAGCTTTAATATCAATGATCAAAAGAAGTTGGGTTTAAGTTTGTCAAAAATCATCGCTGAGAAGCAAATGGGAGGGACCTTGAGCATTGATGGTACCCAAGGTTTTCGTTTGAGGTTTGAATTTCCAAATAATTTATACAAAAGAAGAGTTTAGATTTTTTTCCCTTCCAATGGACTCAAATACAAGATCAAACCAAATTTTTGACTGAGGGATTCCTGGTTTTCTTTTTCCAAACATTTGTAAGATAAGATTCCCTTCATTATCAAATAGTTCGATGGATGTCACCATTCCGTCTCTTGTCGGTTTATTGACAACATACGCTGTTTGGATGTGATCGGTTCTTAAATGCAAATTGAAAATTGGATCTAAAACATTGAACCATGGCCCCATTGTTTGTAAGTTTTTGATTTTGCCAGTATGGATTTGGATGATGCTGGGGTTGCCAACAAAAATCATAATTTCGAGATCCATATTACTCACTTTATGAAGGAGTTCTGTGAATTCATCGACTGAGATACGAAAGGAAAATTTCCCTTCCGCAGCTTCTAACGAAAATTCACGTGAGTAATCGTATTTTCTAAGTAAGGTAAAAAAATCATGGGTGTCTTCTAGTTTGCTCCAATCTTCCAAAAATTGAGGGATTTGGCTTTTATCATTTGTTTCAACCTTTCGTTGTTTTGTTTCTAACCCAAGGGTGAGTGGAGTGCTTTCATCTACAAAAGATTCTTTGAGTGATTCCCATCCTGCATCGGATGATTGTTCGGTTTTGTAAATCTTGTGTACAGCCGCACCCGCTGGATCAAAAAATTGGAAACTCTTTGTGATTGCATCTCCCTTTTTATCTTCTACATAAAATCCAAATTTCCAATCTTTCAAAAATATCCGGAGGTCGATGTCTTCTCCAACGGCAAGGGCAGTTTGTCCATTCACCAATAGATTGGCATAGATTCCCTTGCGTTCATGGACACAGGATTCATTACGAGTTAAGGCCATCACATACCCAAGTTTTGGCGTTTCCAAAAGGAATTCTGCGAAATTAGGTTTGAGTGGTTTGACTTCGTATCCAATGCCTGTTGTAAGGAGTTCTGCTTCGCTTACGTTTAAGTGTTTGGCTGCGTCTCGAATTCGTAGGTTTGGGATTTCGGTTTTAAGTGTTTCCCATTTTTGTTTCAATGTATCGTTCATATTGGACCTCCTATGATCTCTGGTATGATAAAATTGATTTCATTTGTCTTTAGAATCTTTGTTTTGATTCCAAATGCGATTTCTAGATTCTTTGTGGTTAACACTTCTTCGGCAGTACCGGATTGGATGAGTTTTCCTTTGTCGAGTAAGGTCACTCTATCTGCATACTGCGAAGTTAAATTTAAGTCGTGTAGGATTAAGAAAATCGCATAACCTTTGTTTGCCATGTGCCGGCATATATTGAGAGTTTGGTATTGGTTCGGGATGTCTTGGGCAGAAACTGGTTCATCCAAAAATAGATACCGTGGCGGAGTTTCCCACACTTGTGCTAATATCCTTCCGAAATTGACCTTTTGTTTTTCGCCTCCTGATAAAGTTGGGTAGTGTTGGTGTTTTAAGATTGTTGAACTTGTCATTTTCAAACAAGATTCAACGATCTCCTTATTTTTGTTTTTATCGGTCGCATGTGGGTAACGACCAAGGGCAATGATTTGTTCCGAAGGAATGGGAAAGTTGATTTGTGTGTCTTGTGTTAGGACGGCTCTTGTTTTTGCCAGTTCCGTTTTCGAAAAAGCATTTATCTCTATGTCGTTACAATATACAGTTCCCGATTGGGGTTTTGTATCTCCACAAAGGATATGGAATAAGGTAGATTTCCCCGCACCATTACGACCGATGAGAACATGCAATTCACCTGGTTTGATTTCGATATCGATCCCTTCGAGGATATGTTTATTGCCAATTTGGTACGAAATGTTTTTGCCGATAAGACTCATAAGGATTTTTTCCTCTTTAAGATTAAGTGTAAAAAGAAGGGAGCTCCGAGGAGTGCAGTCACAATCCCTACTGGAATTTCAGAAGGAGCAATGATCACCCGACAAATGGCATCAGCAAAACAAAGTAGTCCGCCACCCAAAAAATAAGATGCATACAATAAAAATCGATAATCTTGTCCAACCGCAAGTCGTACGATATGGGGGACGGCTAGACCGATAAATCCAATATTGCCAACAATGGAGATACAAGATCCCACGCTAACACCGATGAGTAGGATCATCAGTGTTTTAAGGAATTCAACAGAGATGCCTAAATGATTTGCTTCTCGTTCCCCTAAGATTAATACATTCAGTTGTTTGGCAAGAAACGGACTTACGAGGATAGGGATTACGTAAAAGATTGAAAAGGATTTGAGTAGGTTCCAAGAGGCTCCTCCTAAACTCCCCATATTCCAAAGGGATAGATTTCTTAATTGTGATTCACTTGCGATGTAACTTAAAATTCCAATGAGTGAAAAACAAAGTGCATTCACCGCAATGCCTGATAACAAAATAGACTCGATGTCTGTTTTCCCCTTTGCATTGGCAAAAACGAAGATGATCGAACAAGACAACATCCCTCCGATAAAGGAAAAAATGACAACACTCCAAATGGAGTGAAGGAAAGGGATGAATCCACCAAGAACAATTGCAATTGATGCAAAGAGGGAGCAACCTGCTGTGATCCCAATGAGGCCTGGATCAACGATGGGATTACGAAAGAGACCTTGTGCCAGTGCTCCTGACCAAGCAAGTGATCCTCCGACTAGGATTCCAAAAAGGATACGAGGGATTCTCAATTCAAAGAAAACTTTAGATTCAATTGTATCCATGAATAAAAGTTCTTTCCAGTTGATTTCCATGGCTCCCAGTTGGGAGGATATGATGGCTGAAACGACTGCGAAGAGGATACTGAATAAAATGAAAATTTTTTGATTCATTATTCAGTTTGTTTCCATTTATCATTCAGTGTTTTTAACACTTGAGGTAAGCGAGGGCCAAAACCTAATAGGAGTAGGTCATCCACTAAGATGATATTTTTTTCTTTCCCGGCCCGTGTGAGTTCGATCCCATTGATGGACCAAATCGCTTTTGTTCCGCCAAATCCTTCTGCCGATGTTTCAGGCATTAAGATGATATCTGGGTTTGCTTTTACTAATGCTTCGCTTGTGAGTGGTTTGTATTCTGAAAACTCGGTGACCGCATTTTTGGCACCTGATAAAGTGATCATGGCATGAGCTGCAGTGCCTACACCTGAAATGAAAATGGAACTTGGGTTCCTTGAGTAAAGGAACAACACCTTTACATTTGTTTTCTTCAGTTGGAGTGATTGGATTTGTGTACGAATTTGGCCTGCGAGTTTTTCTGCTTCTGCATTTTTCCCAAATAGTTTTCCGACAGCTAACACCCGATCAATGGGAGTTTCTAGTTTGTATTCGTCGGGGAATAAACTGACCTTTATCCCTGTATCTTTTAGGTTCTGTATGGTTTGTGCTGGCCCTGCTGTTTCTAATCCCACCAAAATCGTAGGTTTAAAACTTAAGATCCCTTCTGTTGTTAAGGTTCTTTGGTAACCAACCACAGGCAATGGTGCTGAATCTTTTGGGATACTTGAAGTTGAATCCACTGCAACGAGTAGAGGATTTAAGTTAAGAGCATATAGAATTTCTGTAATGGTTCCATGAACGGAAACAATTCGCTCTTTTGTTTGCGAAAGTAGGGGTGATACCACCAGTGCAATGGAAATGGCTAAGGTGAAGAGTTGGTATCGTGAATGCTTTGGAATCGGTTTTTGGCTTCGGATCATGCGCCAAGACTGAGAGGGGTCTGTTTGTTTGTCAACTAAAATGAGAATGAGACTCAAAATAGTATTTGACGGGATTCGGTAGGTTTCTTTTTTGAGACTAAGAATCAATTAAACAAGGAGAGCATCTATGAACCTGCTCAACCAAATCTTAAAAATAAGCCTTCTTACCTGCGTAAGTTTGTTTTCCCTTCAATGTGATGATAAGGATTCCCAAGTCGAAAATACAATCTTTCTCGGTTTGTTAGCAGCTGACGCAAACAAACGTTGTGAAACAACAATCGATGCTTCCTACACTTCCGGTTCGTATGCAACCTTGTGTACCCCCCAAGCGGGGCCAGGGCGTTTCTTTCGTTTCGAAGGAATGAAAGCCTTAGGGGACAATGGATACTTTTATTTATTCTTGGGATATTCGCAAACACCAACTTCGTCCACACCCAATGCATCAGGGCAATATTCATTTGTCGCAGGGAAATCTGTATCCAGTCCAAACCCATATGTTTGGTTTCGTAACTTAGAATACGGGAACTACCAAGGTGGGCAAACAGCAAGTGGTGCCAACTCAACCGCATTTAGTTTGTCCACAGAGCAAGAGTTATGTGTTTCTTTTTCAGGGACAACGAGTGCGCCTACCACTTATTTATGGGTAACGGGTGTAAGTGGTGCAAATTGTAAGAATGTCGCTACCCTCCAAAAGGAGAATGCCATCATCAATTACGCAAGTTGGTCAAATTCAGCGAATGTTTTGTCGACAAGTGGGCAATCCTTCTTTCGGTTTAGCAACGTGAGCCTCTTAACTGCCTCAAAGATCGTCGTTTCCTCGGACAGTGTCCTCTAAATCGAACCAAGCCAGATCGGAAAATACGATCTGGCAAGAAATCTTATCATGAGAAAAGATATGCCATTAGTACAATCTATTTTAAAAACATCATTTCAATCCTTAGTCTTCATCATTTTTGGTTCGTTCCAAATTTTTTGTTCCATGAAACCAAAATCAGAAGATAGTTCGGCGGCCTTACTATTTTTATTATCTGATGAAAATAAAACGAGTTTGAATTGCACGAGTACCCCAACCAATGCAGTTGTCACCTCTGGTTCCTTTACCACTTCTGCAAATGCATCCTCTACTTGTAATTGGGTTTATGTCAGCTTAAAAGGCAATGGAGTGTTATCCGATGCGAATAGCCAGTGGGACATCGCATTCAAACGATACAATGTCGCAACCAATGGTGGGACAAGTGGTTCTGGATCTGGTGGAGCCTGTGATTCTGGTCAGACAAATTTTTCCAATGCATTCAATGGTTCAGAATGTACGGCTGTCGTTGATGTTAAACTCACAAGCTCTGGTGGAGGGCCTGTTTCCGCTTCCCAAGAAAGCATCAATCCTACCATGGCGGCTCCTTTGGACCTATCGCCGATGCCATCAGGTTATGGTGCTTGGTATTCTTATTCCAGCGGTATCCTAACTGCTAGGACAAAAGTATACATTGTGACAGGCAGTGATGGTGCCAAGTATGCGATTCAGTTTTTAGATTATTATAATGCAGCGGGTACATCAGGATTTCCGAAGTTCCAATGGAAAAAACTGTAATGAAACAATGGGAAGTGTCCAAACTAATGAGAGTATTATCTTTCATTTTTTTTTTGGAGCCTTGTCTTTTTGTTTTCATTTCAGGACATTTATCCAGAATCCAAAACGGAGGCAAACGAAGACAGGTCCAATATCATCACTGTAACGGGTACTAGGCGAAAGAATCTATTGAAAGATTCCACGATTACAACGGAAGTCATCACAAGAAAAGATATCGATGATATGGGTGCCAGAGATTTATCGCAAACCTTAGGCAATGTGCCGGGGATTGAGGTGAAACCGGCACAGTCAGGGGAAAGAGGGCAGACTGTTCGCCTGCAAGGATTGTCGGCTCAAAATGTTCTCATCTTAGTGGATGGGCAAAGGACAACAGGGCGTTTCAGTGGTTCGATCGATTTGACTCGGTTCAAAGCGGAAGACATTGAACGGATCGAAATTGTAAAAGGTGCATCATCTGCCATTTATGGATCTGATGCAATCGCCGGGGTCATCAACATCATCACAAAAGAAGCACAGGACCCTTTGTATGCAGAATTTCGTTCGTTAGGTGGAACGGGTAGCGAACGTTACTTTGGTCCTTATATGGAATACCGTAACTATGCATCCGTCGGTGCAAAGTCTGACAACTTATCCACTCTATTCACAGTTGGTTGGCATAAGGGAGAAGGGTATGATCTCACACCTGATGCAACGGTCGGTCCAAGGAACGGGCGTTATGCTTCCCTTGCTCCCGGTTACAATCCGTATACCTTTGATACACCACTCGCAAACCAATACATTTTGGCGACACGATTCCCTATGTACTCCCCACCTCTTGAATCCACATCAGGGAGTGCCTTTAATGATATGAATTTATCAAATAAAACCGTGTACCGACCAACTGATAATTTGATTCTCACAGGCCAATTTTACTATAGGCATTTGGACCAATCCGCTGTTGATGCATCACCTCCAAGGACAGTCTTTGATCGTAGGAACAAAACGCATGACTTTATGGGGGCGTTTAATGTAGATTGGATTGCATCTCAAAAAATCAATGTAAACTTAAATGCAAACTATTCTAGGTTCCAAGACTTATATGTGACAGACCAAAGGAAGGCAGATGATTTGGATTCACAACAGCGAACGGATAATGCTGTGGCAGAATTTAGAACGAGGGTCGATTATAAAATCTCAGAAAATCATGTCACGTCAGTGGGAGCTGAAAATTTACAAGACCAAATCTCTTCGTCAAGGATAGCTCCCGATTGCCGAAGGACATACCCTAATATTTGTTATGAGGACTATAATCCATTGTTAACCAAAGGCCAGGTCATCAATGGGAATGCATACCGATTTCGGAATGCGTTTTATTTGCAAGATGAGTGGAGGGTGTCAGATAAACCGAGAATCCAAATTGTCCCTGGGATTCGTAATGACCATGATTCGATTTATGGTGGGGAGTGGCTTCCGAAACTTGCCATTCGCTATGATGTCACAGACCAATTTCGATTCCGAGTGGCCAATGGACTTGGATACCGAGCACCTAGTTTCCAAGATTTGTACTTTAATTTTTTGAATCCAGGTGTTGGTTATCGTGTTGTTGGGAATTCTGATTTGAAACCAGAGTTATCGAGAAGTTATAATTTCGGTTGGGAATGGGACATTACAAAACGGATCTGGTACAGTTCGAATTTGTTTCATAACAACGTAGACAATTTGATTGGTTACCGGACAAATCCAGTTAGGGATTCATCTGGTCTTATGGTGTACCAAACATCAAATTACCAAAAGGCGATGACACAAGGGATTGAATCCTCCATCAGTGTGCGAATGACAGACATGGTGACAACGGGAGTTGGGTACACTTACACGGATAGTAGAGATGAATTGACCAATCTGCCATTAGAAGGTAGAGGGCGTCATCGTTGGAATTTGAATGTTAGGGTTGAAGAAAAAACAAGTGGGATTTCTTTATCGGTTTTTGCTGTTGTATTTGGAAAACAACCCTACTATTGTATCAAAAATCCATTTTGGTGTAATCCTGATTTGCCATCTAACTTTGATTCTTTGGAAACTGTCTTAACCCAAGACTCACAAACTGCAATCCAAAATCAATTTGGAAGTTTGCCAACGGTTCTATCTGATTACTGCGCTGAAAAGAATCTTTCGTATTGCACAACAAGTCCTACATACGGTTATCGAATGGTAAATCCTTACACGAATTTAAACGTAAGGCTTTCGCAGAAATTTTTTGGCCATTTCCAATGGTTTGTTGGCGTAGACAATGCTTTGGATTCTTGGGATTTACAATACAATCCGCAGCGTCCAAGATTCTATTATTTTGGTTTGGATGGGAAATTTGCATTCAGTGATGTGAAACTAAAGAATGGAGATTCATAAGGTGTAACATCTTTCCACTAGGGAATGTGAATCCCCGTATACCGTTTGCGAAAGGATTGTAATCCAAATTCCCAGGTTTGAAAGTCACCAAGGAGGATTACTTTTTCTTTGGCGCGGGTGATGGCCGTGTATAAGATCCTTCGGTTGAGAATGGAAAGATTGTTTTCAGCATCGATACCAAGTGCTGCCATCGGAGGAAGGTAGAGGAGGATCGATTTGTACTCAGAGCCTTGGCTTTTGTGGATCGTAAGAAAGAAAGCGGGTTCATGGTCGGGAAGTGTGTCTAAGGCAAAGGAATACAATCGGTCTTCAATCGGAAAAACTGCCCTCAATTCAGAATGGATCGAAACCACAAGGCCAATGTCACCATTAAACAATTTTCTCATTTGATCATTTGCTTGGATGATGATGGGCATCCCTTCAAAGTAAAACGACTTGGATAATTGTCTGTACTGCAAACGAAACTCGTTTTTAGGATTCGTTAATTGTTTTTTGGCATAAGATAAAATTTGGTTTTGGATCGCTTCGATCCCAAAGTATCCATTTCGTAAAATCGTTAGGCATCTATATTCATTCACGATCGATTCAAAACTTAATTTGTTCTTAGGGTCCTTTAGCGCGTTTGGTTCCCAATGGAATTTGGAAGTCGCTTGGGCAGTTGGGAGATAGAATCCCTCCCATAAAAAGGGAACCATACTGTCTAGGTTCCAATCTAAAATTGTTTGGTCCTTTCCATTTGGTGACTTTGTTTTTTTATCCCCTTGGATCCAAACAAAATCCTTTTCCAAATTGAGTTCTGATTTCGTGATCAAGTGTGGTTTTGGAAATGGTTTTGCTTTGTCGTTTTCGTCAAAGGATTGTTTTACAATTTCTGCAAATACACTGAATTTAGAATCATTCGAAAAACGATGGTTACTCGTAAGTTCCGATAAAAATTCTTTTTTCTGTTTTAACGTGGTGATGAGATCGGTTAATACCTCACCTTGCCCAACGGAAGGGAGTTGGTTCGGGTCACCGAGGAAGATGATATGAGTATCAAAATGGATCGCAGAAAAAAATAAACCCATCAATTTTAAATCCACCATAGACGTTTCATCCATGATGATGAGATCATAAGGCAAGTACCGTTTTTCTCCAAATTTGGGTTCGTTCGTCAATGGGTTGATTTTTAATAAATTGTGAATGGTTTGCCCTCGGAAATTGGTTTTCTCAAGCGGAACCCGAGAAAACTTTTCCAAATTCCTTTGGATGGATTCGGTTAACCTTTGTGAGGCCCTTCCTGTTGGTGCAACAAGTGCAATCCTATCCACAGATGGAAGTAAGTCCAATCGGTCTAACGCCATTAAGAGAAAGGAAACAACTGTTGTTTTCCCTGTCCCTGGGCCACCAGAGATCACACGAAAGTTGGATGTGATCACCTCTTGGATCGTTTTCCTTTGTTCTTCTGCAAGAGTGATCTTTGATTCGGTTTCTAAGTCACCCACGATCGTTGTGATTTGATTGGGAGTGGCCTCGGCACTTTCTTTTTGGTTGGTTTTATGTTCTAAGAATTTTGAGAATAAAGATTCGAATTTACTTTTTTCGGAATGGCTTTTTTGCAGATACAACCGGTTTTCATTTCCCACTGTCTCAATCACAAACGGAAAACAATCTTTCAGTTGATCGATTATTTTGCCATCCGCAAGCGGAACATACAAATCACCACTTTGGGATTGTACAAGTAAACTTGCGATCGTATCCTTCAGTGTTGGGTCCCAATCTGGGAACAGTTTGTATAAGGTATCCAGAAAGGTTTGGGTTTTTTCATCGATTGTTTTCATGAATATACCTTTTCTAATTGGTCAGAAGCGTTACGGATATAGGCCATCACTTCTTTTTTGATCCCTTCAAACTGTTCGGTTGTCCATTCGGAATCGGAATGTTTTAAATCGGAATAAATTCCAGTTTGTTTGTCTCCTGACATCCCTCTTAAAAACAAATAATAAACACCACCAAACTTCTCTAAGGCTCCTTTCTGTCCAAAAAGTGACTTCAGGTATTCAAATAAAATAAAGGAATACACTGACTTTTGGAAGAGATACCCTTTGTCTCGGACGGCATTTGCCACAGCTTCTTTGCTATAATCGTTATTGGGTAAAAGATTGGATTTATAATCTACGATATAAAATTTCCCTTCCTTCACGAATACCAAATCGATGGCTCCTTTTAAATAGTGTTCGAACCCTTCTGTCAAAGAAGCACCACTTTCTTTCAGTAAGTTTTGTAAGAACAAATGGAATTTTAATTCGGCGGACTTCTCTTCTTCTTTTAATTCACTCAGAGAGATCGAGTTTCCCGTCGCAAGGTTTAACTTTGCTGTCATTGCATCCTTTAATAAAGAAGCAACTGTCAATTCTATGTTTGGTTCGTTGTGATTCACTTCAATCGGATACCGAGAAAAAGATTTTTGGTAGGCCCACTTCCAAGAAGGGCTTTTCAGGATCGCATCCACATCCAATTGGAAGGTAGAGAAATCACATAATTCCAGAATGTTATGTAAAAAATTTCCGATCTTTGCACTGGAGGGCAATTCAAAAGTAGAAGGGATGCCTTCCTCAAGAGTTTCTTCCAGATCCTTTCTCTTTTCATCTTGGGAGGCATTTGCATTTTTTTCATTTGCCTGCAAACTTGTATAACTATGTTGCAAGAGTACCCTTCCAATTTTGATTTCAGAAGGGTAGAGGATAGGGGAGGATTGTCCCTTCTTTTGGGTGCCAACCGATGGGTGAGGATTTGTATGGTCTCTTTCTGCAATTCCATTGGGATCTCGGAAGACAAAACTCTTTGTAAGGGAAGGGTCTTCGTTTCGTAGGCTTTGGATTCGGACCAATTCTCGATAGAGTATTTGGCCATAACCAGATTTTGGAATCGAATCTTCTTTAGTCAATTTGCCCCAAAGGAGTTTCGGAAGGTAAAGTCTTAGATTGGGCCTTGTGAGTGCAACATATAACAGACGTTTTTGTTCATTTAGGAAATGGTTTTCTTCGTCTTCTTTGTCAGGATTTAAATCCCATAATTCGAGGATCCATTTTCTCTGTTTGCCTTCCGGTGTTTCGATTTCGATTGGGTATTCTTTGTTGGTTAAATTGGTACCTCGGTTTCCAAAATAAAATAAGAATACAACAGGCCATTCCAATCCTTTTGACGCATGGATGGTTAAAATTTGGACAGAATCTTCTTCTGTTTCGCGATCAAATAACGGCTCTTCTTCGGGCGATTGTTTTTTTTGTTTGAGTTCGCGTAACGTAGCCAATAATTCTTGGAGGTTACAATTTGTTTTTAATTGTATTTCTAATAATTTTTGAAAGATTTGTCGGAAGTTTGTGCGCCTTCGTTCCCACTCAAGGCTATAATCTCCTTCCTGCCAAAAGAGTTTGGTTTCATCCATCACAGAACGAAAGAAACTTGCGTATCGATTTTCTTTGATGAGCCTTTGCCATTTGTCAATGAGTGATTTTTCATACGAATCAATGGAATGTTCATCAAACTTTTGGATCTCATTTGGGTGGATTGAGAAGATATCAGAGAATAGAATTTTTTTATAACTTTGTGAAGAGTTGGATCCCAGTAAACATTCCAAAAGATTTTGAACTTGGTCTGCTTCTCTCGATTGGTAAATCCCTCTTTGTTTGTAGATGGAACAAGGGATTCCCGCTTTTGTTAAATAAAATTCGACAAGTTCAGTTTCTTTTTTATTCCCACAAAGGATGGCGATGTCCTTTAGTTTGACTTCTTTCGTTTCACGTTCTCCTTTTTTAAAGTAGGAGAGGGTTGTTTCTTTGTTTTGGATCCGTTTGATTTCATTACGAATTGTCTCAGCCCAAATATTTCTCGTTTTGTTAACTGTATGAAAGCGTTCCTGGAATTCAAAAATATGAATCGCTTGTTCCTCTGGTTTCGCATACTTATATTTGATGGTGGCTTCATCAGGAGAAGATACCTTTTTGTATAAGTAGTTTTCTTTACTCGAACCTGGTTCTTCGATGGGGAAAAAATGTGTTTCCCCCAATTCTTTTGTTTCATCATGGAAAATCGAATTTAAGCCATGGATTAATTCTTTTGTGGACCGGTAATTGGTTTCTAGGGTTGCTTTGGACCCTTCAAAGTCACGAGAAGCTTCAAGGTAAATTCCAATATCGGCTCCGCGAAAACCATAGATACTTTGTTTGGGGTCTCCGATGCAAAAGAGCATTCTAGACTTGGTATCCTGATCGTAAAATAAAGTTTTGAAGATTTGGTATTGGTTTTTGTCTGTGTCTTGGAATTCATCAAGGATACAAACTTGGAATCGTTCTTGTAAAGATTGAACCAACGTTCGGTTGGGGTTACGAACAATCGCATCGTGTACCTTTAGGATCAATTGGTCATAGGTGATGGATTCTCCCTTTTCGATGATGGATTTTGTTTTGGATGTGAGTTCGGTTACCGTATTCTGCAAAAAGATCGATCCATCAAAATCCAACCTTTCAAAAGGAAATACTTCTTTCAGAGAATGGACAACAGATTCAATTTTTCCTTGTAACGCAAGTGATGCGGCATCTAGATTTTTTACAATGGTATTACCTTTCAGAAGGAAAAAATCGAATCCTATGGTGTCTATTTTATTACCAAGAGATCGATTTAATTTTGAAATTCGTTTCAATTCTCTTGACACAGTTTTTATATCTTGGCTTCGGATTGCATTCGCGAGTAATTCGAGTGACTGCCAATTTCCCATCCACTTGGGGATACTACCTTTCGCACCTTGTGCGGCGATGGCCTCACCTGTTGGTCCTTTCAATGCATCACAAATTGTAGTGAGTGCATCGGAAAGATTGGTTTTGTTTGCTTTGGCAATGCATTCCTCTAAGGATACCAATGTTGGAAATGCATAGTCTTTTGTGTCAGCAAGGAGTTTGGACGTTGTGCTCACAACGAGGTCCTCATGATTCTTTAAATTAGAAAGGAGGATATCATTTGCGAGTGATTCTTTTTCCCTTCCTTCCCACTGGCTCCTTTTGAGATCATAAAAAGTTTTACGAATCAATTCTTCGTTCGATGTTAGTTTTACATTGGGATTGTTTTGGGTTTCTACCGGGTATTCCGTTAACACCATATTGCAAAAACCATGGATGGTGGAGATGGTGACTTGGTCTAAATCTCGGAGATACTGGTAGTATTCGGGGTGTTTTCCATTCTCGTAAAGTTCTAAGATTTTTAATTTTAACCGAGTCTTTAATTCACCAGCTGCTTTTTCGGTAAAGGTAAGCACTAAAAAATGGAGCAGACGGTTTTCTTTGATCTGATTTGCCACGTCATGGGCCATCATATCACCTAACATTTGTATAATGAGATGGGTTTTCCCTGTCCCAGCGGAAGCTTCGATAAAATTGGGATGGTTTGCTAAAGGATGTTCCATGATCAAAATCCTTTTTTCAGAAGGGGTAAAAGGAGAGGGTATACCTTCTGAAACGAAAATTGGTGTAGTAAATCCTTGGTATAAGGAGACAATTTCATGTACTTCGATTCATATTCTAAGATTTGGTCTGACTCTTCTTCCAAAAATTCTTTCCAAGCAGATTCTAATTCTTCCATGCCATCTAATGAGTGTTCCATTCCCATCTCCGCAAAAAAGAGATTGAGGCCAGGGTTTGGTACATACATTGGAGGTGATTCACTTGTGAAAGCGACCATCTGTCGAATGTATTCGGCAGATTCCGTTTCCGGTAAACTTTCCAAATGTAGGGTTTCATTTGATTTGTTCGGTTTTGATAAGATGGGTATGACGGCTAATTTTTTTCCGATGGTTCGGAACAAACAAGCACTTAGGAATAAATAAACCATCTTACCAAAATAGTCTTTCACATATTTGTTTGGTTTTTCCGGTTTTGGATGGAAACTTTTTGGATAAAACCAATAATAAGTATCACCGACCGCAATCAAATTCTCCCACTCTCCCGTGACCACTTGGGATTCATCCAATGAAAAGGCAGGCAATTGGAAGCCATCACGTAAACCTGTATCACCGATGGAAAGGGAACTTATGTATTGCAGTTCCTTGGGATTGGAAAATAACTCTGCTTTTAACGTTTCATACACTAAAGAAATGTCTGTGAGTTCTTCTAACAAAGTTTCTGTTGTAACCAAATGGAATGCACCATAAGGGAACTCTGCTTTGTTCTCTGCGATTGTACTAAACTCAGAAATTTTTTTTCCAATCGAATCTTTGTCCCAAGGCCAAGGTCCTTCCTTTGCCAATGATTCCGTGAACAAAGGTATAAATTTTGATTTGAATAAAAAGGATTCCAGTGAATTGAAAAAAAATGGTTCTTCTGATGGGGTTTCTTCCTCATCATCAAAGTATCCTAGATTTTCTTTGATATAAGGGAGAATGGGATTTTTAAACGCAGAAGCAATCGACCCTATGGGAATTTCTTTTTTGAATTTCGATCCTGCAATCGGTAGATGTAACTCTTCTAATTGAGTGAAATTTGGTTTTGGTAAATCGTTATCCAAACTTCTATTCTGTATTAAATTTCTCGCATAATCATAGGAATGTAAAATTCCTTTTTCATAAAAACGACTATAGGGTGTTAGGGGGATTTCTGTTGCAGAATCAATCCCAAGAGAATTCATGATCTCAAACAAACTGGAACAAGGCTCAAATTCTTTATCTTCTAATGTGTTTTTTCCTACATAGGAAAATGTGATGCTATCTTCCGCTGATAATATGGTTTCCCACAATAAGGATTCTTGGATTTCCACTCGATTGAGGTCCCAAGGTTTCGAATCATTTTTTCTTAGATTGAACCGAGATAGGTCTTTGGAACCTGGAAATTTTCCTTCTCCAAGTCCCACGATATAGATATGGGAGAAGGGGATGGGTCGCATGGGTTGCAATAAGGAGATCGTGATCCCTTCCGTCAGGTAATTTCCTTTTTGTGTCGGGATACTCGAAAAGATTCCATCCGTTTGTAAGGTAAGGAATTGTAAAAAGTCATTCACATCCTTCCAATCGTTTTCACACCAAATCGAAACCTGATCCAACCAGGAAGCGAAATAGATCCTTTCGTTTTCTGTTTCTTCACTAAACTTAAAAAATTGGTTCCATTTGCTTTCGAATGTTTTGGCTCTTTCACTTGTTGGCAAATTCAAAAATTCAGTTTCGAAAAATGTTTGTAAGGATTTGATTCCTTCCCAAATCAAATTCAACTGCAGAACGGAATCTCCTTCTGCCAATGGATCTGTGATCACACCCATTTTTTCCCAAGTGGTTTCTCCATCACCGAGGATGGAGAGGACAGCACGTTTCACACCAAATGAAATTGTATATGGGTTCTCCTCTTTGTTTTCATCATAAAGAGAACCAAGTGAATCGAGTAATTGGACTACGGAATTTGTTTCCTCCATGGATTCGGTTTTGTTTTTCCCGGAGATGAGTGGGTTTTGGAGTAAATGTATGAGATCCTCTTTTTCCATCCGCTTTTTTAAAAACGATTGGAATAGGATTTCAAATGCTTTGTATAACAATGATGTATCTTTTGCAACCAAATCAGAAAGGGAATAATTTAATCTTTGGAGAGTAGGGGTAACATTGGCAGTTTGCGTTGTATAGATCCCTCCATGGAACACCCATTCAATGGCTGCTTTGTAATCATTTGTATTGGGAACAAGGATCGCAAAATCTAATAAACTTAAGTTTCCCTTACTGATGCTGATTTTATGAAGGATGTCATGAGCGATGGATTCCATTTCGCGGTATTCAGAAGGTGCATTCCATACCCGAACGGTTTGATCGTTTAAGTAGTTCTCTTCTTTTATCTGCTCTTCCAGTAAAATGGATTTTAGTTTTGCTAACATGCCACCACTTGCATATTTGGATGTTTCTTTTTTTTTGGTAACATTCGAAAATTCTTTCGCTAAATACGATTGTGGTTTTGCAAATTTGGATAAATAGTTTTTGGTTTTTTCTGGAATTTGGCCAATGACTTTGCCATTATGAAATTGGTAGATGTAGATATTAAAATTTGAATTCTTAGAAACCGTTTTCAAAAAATCAATGTATGTCCCAGACAAATTGGACAAACAAAAAAAGTGCAAATTGCCTTCGAGAGGTAAGTCTTTGCCTTTGTTTAAATAATAGAATAAGTTTTTTTTCCCACCTTGGTTTGTGCCGAGGTATATCCCTTTTTCTAATTCCCAGTACGGATCACTTGTTAGGTGGTTTGATATGGAATTGATTCCTCCCCCAAGCCAACTCTTGATCCAATCAGAGCGGTTCAATTCATAGTCTTTAAAATACTTTGTGAGTAAATCAGAGAGATAGTATAACTTTTGTACATCGGAAATATAGGTTTGGATCTCTGGATGGTTTTGGAATAAGGATGTTTGGTTTTCATACAGGTAACGAAAACAATCCCTCTGAAAAGAATTGTAATCGTAAAATTCTTCCTCTTCTGCCCATGAAGGGATTTGTAAGGAAGCGAAGATTGTTTTTAAAATCGCTTTTTCTAAGAATGTAAATTCAATGTTGATGGAAAGTTGTGTATCATTGTATTTTGGAATGTTTAGTTTTAACCATGGTATCAAATTGGTATTCGGCACCACAACAAGTGGCATACGAAGTGGGTTTTCAATTTGTTCCTTTTTGATTTGTTTGGTTAGTTCCGAAGTGATTTCGTGCAGGTGGAGTCCTGCAAAATAATGTATTGGCAAAAAAAATCCCTTAATTCAAAAATCAGAGATAGTTTCACCTCACAGAAGGTGGAACGCAATCATTATCTGTTCTTCCTTTTTGAAAAAGAAGGAATTAGGGCGCCATTTCCGGCTATCCGCTCCAATCTTTGCCAAAGGCAAAGGATTTCCGCTACTATCCGGGGCGCTTGTCTATCGGAATGAATTTGAAAAATGGGAGAGTTGCCTCTCCCAAATGCCCACCTAGCAAAAACTAAGTGATATCATCTTTACTCACTTTCAAACTTAAGTATGGATGCGGTTGTTGTGCTGTGTTTGAATGTCGTTGTGTAGAGTGAAATTGGTTTTGGTACAGCATACATTGGGTCAATGTTGTCAATGGCCAAACCAATGCGAGATCCAGCAGGGAAGTCATGTGCAACTGCTTGTAGGTCTACATTTAGGTCTACGTCTTTTCCCTTCACATTGAAAAGAGTTGCTGTTCCGTGGCTAATCAATTTTCCCGTTCCCCAAAAGTCTACTTCATAGAGGTATACCACAACATGAGGTGCGTAGTCTGAACTATTGATACGACCTTTGTAATAGGTTCTTCCACGGAGTTTGAGAGGGGAAGAGAGTTTGTCAGAAAGGTACACCATAGCATTTGTGCGATCAATCAAATTCACATTGGTTGTCACAGGTACAGAAACGGCACCATCCAATATTTCTGATAATAGCGGAACTCCTGTTGAGGCACTCGTTCCACCTGATAGAATGGTATCATTCCCGTTACTTGTGTTCGCTGTTGTTGTGATTTTCCCAGGGCTAAATAAGCCCATTGGTCGTAAATGGTAAGTTCTTTCGACCTTAGAAGGGATTGGCCAATTTGCATAACTCACACGATCACTAGAGAATCGTTTTTGGATTGTCACTTTTGGTTTCGTCATGATTCCATTTTGGATTCCTTTTAACCAATAATCAAACCAGTCGTAAGCATTCGTCCAAACATAATTTTCTAGTCCTAAGACCCCACCAACTTCAGCGGTTGCATGGATTCCATTATTGAGATCCAATTTTTTAGGAACAGTGAGTTGTTCGAAGTAGGGAAGGATTTGGTTTGGTTGGAATAAATTATCTTGTGAGTTATTGGAAATGTAAACTGGTTTGCCAGCTGCATTGAGTTCCGCCACAAAAGTATTAGGTGATCTATCTCTTGCCCATGATAAAACTGTTGGAATGTCTCTTGTATCCAATAGTTTTTGAAAATTCTCTGCAATGATGGGATCCATCCTTCCTGTGAAGTAACCTGCTGTCACGAGGAGGAGTCCCCACACAAGTCTTGGTGATTGGTTTCCATAAAGCGAATCAGGCAAACTTCCCCAACCACTCATGGCCACTGCGGTTTTGATCCTTGGCTCTTTGCTCAGTCCCAGTAATGAAATCCCAGCGCCATACGAAATCCCCGCAATACCGATGTTTGACGGATTGACAGGAGCATTTGCTAATAGGAAATCAATTCCTTTGGAAAGGTCTTCCATATCCTTTGGACCAGCGACATTGATGAGTCCACCTGACGTTCCAAACCCACGAGTGTTGTAACTAAACACAACGTATCCTTTTTTTGCCAGTTTTGCAGCAGGAACGATGTATTCGTATTCATTGAGTGCCCAACTATTGACAAAGATAACCGCAGGGTAGGGGCCTGTACCTGATTTTGGTATGAACAAGTTCCCTGTGATTTTCACACCATCGTTACTTAAAAACGAAATGTTATCGTTAAAAGTAAAACTTCCATCATTTTCATTTTGGAATGCTGTTTGGATGTCTCTTGTGGTTGCGGCATTGCTGAGTTGCAAACCTTCTGGTGTCACATTTGAAGTTTCCGCCTGGCCATTTAACACCGACAGTATGGCACTCGTTTCCTTTCCGTTTTGATTTCCATTACCCCCACACGCCACAAGGAGGAAGTTCCCTACAATGAGGAGGAGAGTGAGATAGTTTTTTTGCTTTTTCATAATTCGCCTCTGAATTGACTCTAAAATAACATAAAGAGGGGGGCTTTGCGTCTAAAATGGCAATCCTAGACGAAAATTGAGGTCTAAAATCATCATTTTGTACTATTTATTCTGACATTCTCACTTCCAAACAGTTGACGAAACCGTGCACATTGACCGACTTTTGTCGTATGTCTGAATTTTTCGGGTCTTGGCTTCAGTTTGGTGCTTGGTATCATTTCGTTTTGGGAATCGGAGTCATGGTACAAGAAAAAGGAATCAGAGGGGTTTTCTTAGGCATTGCTGCGTTTTCCGGAGGGACACTCATCATTTACGCATACCGATTGTATGCAGGATTCGAATTTGATCTTCCACTCCTTAATCATGGTTATGTGCCCATCCTCTATTTGATTCCAGGGAGTATGCAATACAGCATTGAACATTTTTTGAGTACCGAGCCCGTTTCTATGGGTCAGCTCAAAAGATTGTTCCCCACGTTCTTTATGATGGTTCTCTTGGTTCTATTACAAATTTTTTATCCACAATCTTTACAACAATCAATGAAAGAAAGTTTTACTGGGCTTCCGTATTCCATTCCGGAATACTTAGCCCAACTTGGTTGTTTGTATTATGTGATCATCTTACTTTCGATGATTTACCAGTATCGAAATATCCTATACAACAATCCAAATGAGGAAGCAAAATTGGGAGTCCGAGTTTTGGGGATGATCTTAAAAGGCAATATCATATTTGCTAGTTTAATTTTTATCAGTTCAGTTTTTCGTTTACATTCAGGACTTTATTTTACGGCAAGCCTTGCTACACTTATGGCAGTTTTGGCCTATGTGGGAACGAAAATCAAAAATGAATTGTTTAAAGATATTTTGCCTGGCCTTCGTCAGTCCTATCGCACTTCCCGAATCCTAAATCTCAATTTGGAAAAATTACAAGAAGACTTAGACCATTTGTTCAAAAATGAATTCGTTTACCGAGAAGAAACAATCAATTTATCCAATCTTTCGGAACGTTTGGGCATCAAAGATTACCAACTCAGTGAATATACCAATGCATATTTAGGAATGAACTTCAATCGATTGGTGAATGAATACCGAATTGCTGAAGTTTGTAAGCTCATCGAAGAAAACCCAAAGGTCAATTTGTTGTCCCTTGCATACAAAGTTGGATTCAATTCCAAAGCAAACTTCAATGTTGCCTTTAAGTCCTTGAAGAAGATGTCACCGAGTGAATATGCGAAGTTAGTGGGGAAAGGAGAGAATGGGAGGTAAAATGCTCCTTTTTTTCAAAGCTCCTAACTTTTTTGCTATATTTTTTCAATTCTAAAATCAAAGATCTGTGAAGGAGACTCAACTTGGCTTCCAAAAAAATTATCTTTTTCATTTCTATCCTCTTCCTTTCGTACAATTGCAATAAGGATTCAAAAGTTCCCATTGCTTTGGCTTATATATTAGAAGATAAAACATGTGTTTACTTGGAGCCAACTCGAAAGTCAGAGTGTATGCTTTTTCTAAACAAAGAAGATACAATCGATGTAATCGATAAATCCATTGGGGACAAAAGCTTAGGCCAAAAATTCAATTGGAGAAAAGTAATTCGCGAAGGTAAAATTGGCTTCTTACCAATAGAAGGAGAGGTCAAGTTGTTTCAATATGTAACCATGGCGCCTGTAAGTCATCCTTATCGAATGGTTGTCAATGCTTCGAGATTACGATTGCGAAGTCTCCCAAGTTTAAAAGGCGAAATTTTAGAGCTGCTACCAAATGGGGATCAAGTTTCGATATTAGGACTCAGTGTCACACGTTACCAAATTGATGGTTTGTCGGAAGTGTGGGCGCGAATCAAAGCACCATCAGAAAAAATCGGGTTCTCATTTTTAGGGTATTTAAAATACCAAGAATCAGCAGATACCTCAAACGAAGAAGAAATGGTGGAAGAAGGTGATGCCATCCAGGGGTTCGTTGCTTTTAAATCACCAGATCATGTTGCGTATCTTTCTCCAGGGGGGGAAAAGGGATATGCTTCTGAAGACTATTGTTCTAAAGGTGTTACTGAAAAAAAGGGCGCAAATTTAAATGGAAGTGGTAAATACTTTTTAGTAGATCGGAAAGCTCCATCGGGAGATACAAATTATTATAAGATCAACAAAAAACTTCATCACAGAGGAGATAATGAATCAATGGATACCTGTATTTACGCATGGGTATCAGAAAAGGATGTAGAATATCATAATGAAGCATTCGCATCTTGGAATCTTGAAAATTATAGAGATAAGTTTCCCGAAAAATTCGTTCGTTTTGCAAACAAAAATAATTTAGATTTTGAAAGAACAGAATTAAAAAAACTTAATTTTACAGAATCTTCCGAAAAACAAATTTATCATGCTATCATATATTACTTGTCATCCGATATGGCGCCTGATGGAGAAGAGGAGTATATATTAGAAGAAACGGACAATTCGTTTATTAGTTTAATCGGTTCCAAGTATGAAAAGTTTAACTTTCAAGATTTGAATGGTGACGGAATCAATGAAATCATTGCTATAAATGATTTTCGAGGAAGCTATACATATGAATATTTTCAAATATCAAATAACAAAGCGATCAAATTTTTGACAATTGATTATAATGACTATGAAGTTGATGCCAATCAATGCATTGCAAAATTAAATCTCGCATCTGGCGAAAAATCAATGAGTATAAAAGTCAACGGAAGTGATGATTATGATAAAATATGTAACCACTTTACCAAAGACAAGAAAATCGGAATTTATGGTCATAAAAATATGTACCAATTGGAGAACGGAAAATTGATTCGCTAATCATGAAATTCCTTTCTCTATCAATGATCATGATTTTTGCCTTTTTCTGTAAGAATTCGCAAAGCAATCATGTTTTAAGATTTTCTAATGGATTGAATCCCATATCATTTGATGTTTCTAAGGACAGTGCGCTAAATCCAGTTTCAAAGAAGCCGATGGAATCGAGTAAGGATTGTGCAAGTTGTCATGAACAAATTTATAAAAACTGGGAAAAGTCAATGCATAGGCAATCTTTTACAAACAGAATCTACCAAGATAGCCATAAAGACGAGCCGTTGGATTGGTGTTTAAATTGTCATGCTCCTTTAAAGCAAACTTCTATTGTTAATCATAATTCTGAAAACAATCGGTATCATGCAGAAGAAGGGGTTTCTTGTATAACTTGTCATGTGAGAAATCAAAAGATACTTACGTCAAAGAAAATGGAAGGGGATTCCCTTGCACATACATATGATGAAGTTCCTGTGATGAAAGAAGGGGAATTCTGTGGGAATTGCCATCAATTCAATTGGCCAACTCGAAAGAGTTTTATTGACCCAAACAGTACAATCGTTTATACGAATATACCCATGCAAAATACGTTGGGGGAGTATAAACTTTCCAAATTAAAAAAAACAAGAAATTGCCAGTCGTGCCATCTTTTCCCAAATTCTGTAAAATCACATACTTTCCCAGGTGGTCACGACAAAAAATATTTGGAAGAGTCATTTGAAGTTACCTTAGAGCGAATTTCAATCGATCATTTTAAACTAATGATTAAAACGAATGGTATTGCACATGCGTTTCCTACTGGTGATCTCTTTCGTTCGATGAGAATTCGAATTTTAACACCAAATGAGTTTTTAATTAATGAATGGATTTTAAATAAAGATTTCATTCCTAACAAAGGTAATTTGAACCAACCTCCTAAAATCTTAGTGGCTGATACTTCTTTTCCACCTCCTGATGGAACAGGAGAAACTATCAAAGAATTTCATTTCCAATATTCAAACAATGGAACAGAGTTCAAATTCGAAATGTATATGGATTATTTAAATCCAACTAGTCATATTCAGGGATCTGTTCCAATATCAGAATCACTACTTTTATTCAAAAAAGGAAAATTGCCAATTCCTCCTGTTTCTGCGGATAAAGGTTAATTGCAATTACCGAATGAATTTTCGAGTGGTTTGAGATACTTTACCCAACTTGATATGAAGAAAGAGTGATTTCCTCGCCTAAATTTGAATCTACTGTGCTTGGATCCTAACTTCCATCTCCATTGCTCTATTTCGAATTTTCTTACATGAAATAAGACAATTTTTTCTCCAATTTGTCCTAGGTAGTTTTTATATTCTGTCTTTGTTGCCACGGACCTTCTTTGCGTTACTTTTCTTCTAAAATTGTGACACTTTTTGAGTCGGCATTACACCCATTAGCATGGAAAAGAACAATGCAAAAACAATTATCAAAAGCATTACAAACGATGTGATGGCAGCGTTAAAGTCCGGTAATCTTGGTCAGTGGGTCAAACCTTGGCAGAGCTTTGGGTTTCCTTGGAATGCAAAAACATATAAGAATTATGGATTGCTGAATTCTTTCTGGCTCACAGATAGCTTGATGAAATTTGGGTATACCTATCCGGCTTGGGCAACTGAGAAACAATGGAAGGAACTCGGTTATTCATTAAAAGAAGGGGAATCAGCAAAGACAGAGGTTTTGTATCCTTGTCGCGTAAAGATTCCGATCATTCCTCAAAGAATGAGTATAGTTGAGGATAGCACAGAAGAACAAGAAGAAACAGAGATTGAGTATAAATCATATTCCGTTCATAAAGTGTATCCAGTATTGAACATCTCTCAAGTGAATGTTCCTAAAAGTAAATATGATTGGTTTGTCAGGACGACGATTCAAAATGCACCCGAAAGTATAGATCAGTTTGTCCAATCGATCAAACACAAGATGGTGGAAATCGGAGTTGTCCAAGCAGCCTATCAAATCTCTACCGATACGATCCTTATGCCAAAGAAAGAATTGTTCTATTTCGAGACTGATTATTGGTCCACCTACTTACATGAATTAGGTCATTGGACGGGTGCCTACCACAGATTGAACCGAGGTTTCTCTAGTGGCAGTCGCAATTATGCCTTTGAAGAATTGGTCGCCGAACTTTGCTCCGCCATCTTTGCCGGTGAATTTGGATTTAGCGGAGATTTGCAACATAAAGAATACATTGGCTCTTGGTTGAGTATTTTGGAAAATAATCCAAAGGCGATTGTTAAAGCGGGTTATCTTGCGATGGAAGCCGTGGACTATTTGAAGAAAGAAGCGAAGAGGGGGGTATTAAAATAGGAAGTGGCGATCTCCTGATGAATACTAAATGTAATAAGATTTATTCGGACACAGATACAATTGTTCATTTATGTAGTATAGTTTTAACTCAATAT
>NZ_RQGH01000013.1 GCF_004769635.1 Leptospira jelokensis | reverse complement strand
ATCTTTAGCAGTTAGAACCCAATCTTTAAAATTAGGTTCTAATGTTCGTTAATTGTATTTAGGTCTTATTGCCAACATTTGTTTGGATCATAACAAACATAAGTTCCATTATATCCCTCACATGCTTCTTTTGCATTTTTAAGATTCGTAATCCCATAATAGATATATGCCGGAATTAAGTATTGATGTTCTCCTTCTGTTGAATAAGCATAAGGAATTAAATCGTTGATTCCATCAACTCCATCGTAATGACATGCACTGATTTTGTTATTAATTGCGCATGGACCATTAATTCTTTCGACCACAATATCGATTCCAATTGCATTCCCAATTGTGGCATAAGTTTGTTCAATATTCAATTCCCATTCTGCTTGTTTTTCTAGATATGCTGTTGAATATTCACGGCAAAATAATTGAGGTCCATTCTTTACGCTGAAGCGGTGGCTATATGCAATGGTAAGACCTAATTTTTGTCCTTCACTCATGCTATTTGTATTCAATTGTTGTAATGTAACAATTTCGACAAGTTCATTGTTTGTTATTTTTGACTTTGGGTCAAAAAGATCGCATTGGAAAGCCGTCATACCAATCATTAAGATCGGAAGTAAGTAGTTGAGTTTTGTTTTCATATTGTTCTCCAGAAAATTAAATCTTATAAGTTAACATAAAGCCGTAAGTTTGTGGTGCGCCTGGCACTGCTTGAAAAGTACCATCTATATAAGATGTAAAATAATATCGATCTGTAATGTTATTCATATAAAGGTATGCGGATAACGTATCAGTTTCATACCCAATCCTTGCATTTAACACGTAGTAGGGATCACTATACACTGTGTTATCTGCTGCAAAATACATTTGACCTACAGCTTGGAATTCTCCTCTTAAAAAAATTCCAAAATCATTTCTATATTGTAGGTAACTTACGATGTCATACTTGGGTATAAAATGTACCCACTTTCCATTAAAATTACGATTTAGAACTGTATCTTGAAATCGGTTAAAAATACCTTCGGTATATCCTGCTGATAATCCAAGTTTGGTATCTTTTTGTGGTTTTATAAAAGTTTCTAGTTCATACCCTCTAATGGTAACCAATTCTGCATTGAGATTCACATATTGAGATAAATTGATTGCACGTATCACATGAAAGTCTTGGGTTTCTGTGTAAAACTGAGTATATTTTAAACCAAATTTTCCTTTAAAGAATTCTGATTTGATCCCTGCTTCAATCGTATCATTGATTTCGGGTTTAAAACTTGCTCGAGAAGGTACATTGACAACTGTGCTATAACCTGCATTTTTGTAGCCTCTGCTTACTCCGACAAAAAACATTATATTTTCAATTGGCTTATAATCAAAGATGACTCGCGAAACGTTATAGTTGTAGCGATTACTAATTGTGTATGGATCGGATAAGAGGAGTGTCCCTCCAATAGGATTAGTGTTAGATACTCCGGTCGCTTGTTCGGTGTGTGAAAGTCGACTTTCTTGCCTTTCTAATCTTGCGCCTAATGTAACTGTAAATTTTTCAAAGAAGGTGTAACTATTATGAGTGTAAAAACTTACATTCCTATCTTGTAGTCTCGATAAATTTTTTTCCTGAGTTGGTGCACTCAAACCAGGAAAATCGTTTACAACATATAATTGAACTCTATGTTCTCTTGCTTGGTCAATGTTTGAAATTTTATTTGAAGTATAAATTCCAATTTTATATTGAAGAGGATCATGTTTGTCTTTTGATTCAAAGTAAATATCATTCAGAAAGGTTGTTGATTTTTCAATGTAAATGGAGCGATTTTGATCTACTTTAGAAAAGTCGGAATCCGCTGTGATAGGATCGATGTCCATTTTGCGAAGCGCAGATGCTGTTTTTAGATTTGTGTATGGTAACTTGGTTGTAGTTGCTAATGAATAAGTATTCCCAGTTACATTACTTTTGCCTTCGTAATCCCAATATACTTTTCTATCACCATTTACCCGATTTACGTAAGTTCCATATAGTTTTGAACAATTTGAAGGTGCTGCAACACAGCCTTGCAATAACGCTTTTTCTCTTTCAGATTTAGCTCCTAGATAATTAACTAAATTAAGTGACCCGTCATCAAAACTTTCAGCACTGATTTGTAAATCAGCCTCAAAAATTTCGTTTGGTGTGAAGTATAATCGAAATCTACCGGCTCTTCCTTTCCTACCATCTGGATGAGTTTTATAAATTTCGACAGGTAATTCATAAGGTCGATTGTTTGGATAATAAAAACCAGTTACATTGGATAAATACCCCTCACGTTCCGTTGTTTTACCGGCGACTCCGAAATATAGTTTGTCATATATGATTGGAGCATTATAATATACTGATGTTTCTTGTTTTTTATAATTACCTAAATCTAAACTAATTTTTCCTTCTGGTAAATTGGTTGGTTTTTTTGTTTTAATTTCAACAACTCCACCTTGGAAATTCTTTCCAAACAGAGTAGCTTGGCTGCCTCTATATACTTCAATACTTTCTAATCCATAGAGTTCAGTATTGAGGGCAACATTATCATTCAGTGGAATTCCATCTAAAATCAACCCAACTGCTGGTTCGCTAAATGCTATACTTCGCATCCCTCGAATGTTGAAATAAGTAAAGTTACGCGAACCTGAATCAATGATCGAAAAATTAGGAACTTGTTTATCTATATCATTAGTTCGATTGATACCTGCGTCTTGGATTTCTTGTTCATTCAATCGACTTATGCTATTCGGGGTTTTTAATATCTCCCTGTCCCTTTGGTCTTTTTTACCTGTGACTCGGATTCCATTGTCTTGTTTATTGGCTCCTGAATTCGTATTCGAATCATTTCCTTCTGGCCTACGATTTGGATCTATGGATTGCGGTAAGAGGGGAATGGTTGGGAACAGAAGTAGAAAAGCTAGGGCAATGGTGAAAAACCTACTGTGTTCTGCAAACGTTGGCTCTTTTTGTATTCTGGATTTCTCTTGGAAATGCCAGGGTATTAAATGAGATTTATTCTCAATTAATTGGTGCATACCGGCATCGTTTCCGGTGTGGGTGTTTTTGGCAAGATTAAATGAGATAGAGACTCAAATTCGAAAACTTTTGTCCAAAGAGGGGTTATGGAATCCTGAGAGTGGGTGCAGTTTCTTAACGGCACCCTAGATTTAATATGTTTCTTTAATTTGGAAATTGCGCGGTAGTTGAAACCTCACCGAATATGAAAATACAAGGAGAAAGTTCTCTAGGTAGGTTTTGTCCACTTTGAATTGATCGTGTTCTATGTGTTCAGAAATAATGATTGTACTCGATGATTAGACAACGGTTGGAGACAACTTTGATTCCTGCCTCTTCCGCTTTTTTTTCGGCTTCTGGATGTGAAATCCCTAACTGTAACCATAACACTTCCGTTCCACCTAACTGAAGTATTTCGTCTACCACTTCTGGTATTTTGTCGGAACTACGAAAGACATCAATAAACCTACGATCCTCTTTTGGGATATCGGCTAGGCTTTTGAATATTTTAAACCCACCTACATTGTGGTTTTTGGGATAGGTTCCAATTACATTCCAACCTTTGTCACGAATGAAGACTGGAACATAATGACTCGGTTTTGTTTGGTCATTGCTTAAGCCATAAACAGTAATCGTTTGATAGGACTCTAACAAGGATTTGATGTCTGAATCTGGAACATTCATAATAGAATGATAGCATGATCCAATGACTCCGACAAGAAAAAGTTCTCATTTTGGATCCGCTATGGGAAGTTTGTCATTCTAACGTTCTTTTTTTAAAAATATGATTGTGTTTTGCATTTGGAAATGAAAATAGATTGGTCCGCAAGGAGATTTGACTGAAGGTTAAAGTTTCCAAAGCGATGGAAACAAAATGCAAAGAATTGAATTTTTGAGCCGGATTTCTCTCACAGCGCTATTGGTCTCAGGTATCCGACAGAATTTAGATGCAAAAAAAACAAATTTAACATCAGACCAAAACGTTTTTGAGTTCGAAATTGCAAACTATCCCATCGATCGAACAAAGGAAATCCTATCTTCCATTTTAGCGGAAGTAAATAAGGGAGAGATTGAATTTAATTTATTTTTGGACTCTTTTGCAAAAGAGCTCGAAGTTCGTTTCCCATTACAAGATAAAAACAAAATCTCATCTTACAAAGAATTGTATTCCTTTTCGATTAAAATGGAAATATTATGTGAGCTGACCATTATGCTCATTGGCATATGGCAAAATCTATGCATCCAAATTGGATTCGATGGATATCAAATTCGAGATTTCAAAACTGATTCAAATACAATCAAAAATGCGATGATTGGATTTGGTAACAAAATTCAAAATCATAAAATCCCAATGATTTTAGAACACCAAACTAAAAAAATATCCTGGAAACCTTTTAAAATCTCCCTTCGTTTGCCTTGGTTTGGTGGAATCAAAACGGAAAAACTAATTTCATATACAATTGATTTGGAACAAATTTTTGGTCTCGATCCGAAGCAGATAAAAGGATCAAATCAATCTGAAATTTCATTGCGAACCACCGAGTTTTTTTCTCACACAACAAATTTGATAAATTTAGTCGATGGAATACGTGCTAGGTGGCATCAGTATGCAGTGCGTTTCTATTATATGGAGTATGCACAACGGAAGTATGAATCCTGGCAAAACTTAAAAATGCGTAACTCTCATCATAAACATTACCAAAATCTGATTCGTTCTTATAGTTTTGAATCAGCGATGGAAACAATCCAAAATCGAGCGTATCATATGCAAAGTGGCGTCTATCATTCTATCGATCGTCAATCGCAACAAATGGTTGTATCATCCCTTGTTTTGATGATGAAAGACCTAGGCAAATGGATCGGGGTTGACCGTAATTTGTTTCGAACTCTAAAATTGGAAAACTCATATGGTGGGATCATTTCTGTTTCCACAGGTATGTCGGCTATAGATTCACTTAAAAACTTGGAGCAAGGAATCCGTTTCCTTAAAGAAGAACGAAAGAAATTTTTTGCCGAGGAAACTTTATGAAAATCAATGCCCACCCGCATCTCATCTTTGGTGCAAAACGAGAGTCGTTATTAGGAAAACACATTCTCAAAGCACGTTCTACTATCAGTCATTTCCTTAAAGACAAGAATTCAGATACTACAAAAAAAATCGAAATGAATGTGTTAACAAGTATTCGTTTCGGTGGTATTTTGCATAATGTAATTGACAAAGAAAATTATCAATCGATTGATTCGCGATTAAAATTTATCTCTTTGACATCCACCGCATTGGAACGTTTACACCTTACACAACCAAGGGGATCTACTTTTCAAAAACAGAAGTTTTTAATCCACCAAACGATTGTTTACTTAGATACCTTACTCGCAATTTCGGAACATTTATTCGCTTTGTCCGTTATTGAAGATGGGAAAAAGGAAAAACAAAGTGATAAACAAAAAGTAGTAGAGGAGCTTGTTGATGAAGTCGACAGAATTGCATCCACTGCCGAATTCAATGAAATGTCCTTATTTACTGGTGATTTTGCAAAATCTTCAAGGACAGCTTCCATGTGGTTTTTAAGTGAAAATGGCGAAATGTTTCAAATTTTTATTCCAACAATGACTTCTAAATCACTTGGGCTCAAAGATTTTAAAAATGATGCCATTACGATATCGAATCCATCGGATTTTCAAAATAAAGTGAAATTCGCCATTGATCGGATCAAAGAAGAACGAAAACAAATGGTAAATGTTCTCGAATCATAAAATGAAATCGAACAAATTATTTTGTAAAAATATTTCTTAATTAGATACATCTGTGAAAACAGGTTAAAGTTATCTTTTATGAAAAATAAAACTATCCAAATCAAATTTAATGAAATGCGTTCTAAAAAGAACAATTCAACAGAAGATTCTTTCGCGCTGTTTGATGCGTTAGAAGTTGTTTCCATTCAAGAAATGATGGGTAGGTGGCATGGATCTGGATTTCATACGGGTCACACCATGGATGGAGCCTTAGAAACTTTCAATTGGTATGGAAAGGAATTTGTAGATCCTGAAAATGTACACCCATTGGTTTTTCAATCATTAAGAAAATGTTTGTTTAAGGTGAATCCTTCCTTAATGCCTGTGAAACTGGCTACCATCATTCCTTCGACTCATTTATGGCCACTCAAGTATTTGTTTCTATTGGTCCGGTTTTTATTCCAAACCAATCAATCCAAAGCAAGAGTTCGTCAAATCGAGTTTAGAGGGCAAGTCACATCGGCAATGATCTATGATAACCTTCCCATCCATGATGTATTTAAAAAAGTAAATCAAAATACATTACTCGGATGTATGGACTTTAAAGGGATGAAACAACCTTTCTTTTTCGTATTAGAAAGAGATAAGTGATTGGTTAACAATCTTTACTTAAAAGTTTTTGGATCTTTTTGCATTTTGTTTTGTAATCGCTAAAATCGATTGAAAGTATTCTCCGATCAATCTGTCAGACCAAGAGTTAGCAAATAATCCTTCAAAAAAAGCAATGTGACTCCCTCTTTTCGTATGAACGTGGATGGTATTTTTTAGAGTTTCTAACCAATGTAAATTTTCTAAAACATTTTGATTCACGCAGATAGGATCATCTGCTGCATTTAGAATGAGTAAGGGTGTTTTGATTTTATCCGCTACCAAAATTGGATTTGAATTTTGATAATAAGAAAATTTGTCTTTATGTCCTGAAATGGTATGGAGTTTGTCTTGAAACTCACCTAACGTTTTAATATGGAAAAGTTCTTCACTTCCTTTAACACGAGCAAAACTTTCATAGTGCCGTTTTAGAAAATAATTGATCATCCGTTGACCCATAATTTTACTGTAGACTGGATGCACTCGATGAAATGCTTTTTCAATATCATAAGCAGGTGAAACGGCAACAGCGGCATTAAACATACTTTTTGATCCAGACTCACCTAAATAACGAGCAAGAAGTCCTGAACCTGCTGAAATTCCGACACCAAACAGAGGTTTACCGGGAAATTTCTGTTTGATATAAATGAGTTGTTCTTTTAGATCCGAAGTCGAACCCATTGTGTTGATCACTGGTTTTGTGAGTGGCAGGTTTCCGTGACCCCTTCTTATACAAACCACTACGATCCAATTATAGGTTTTCTTCAGATAAGATACGGTTGCTTTAACGTCTTGTTCATCGCCGCTAATCGTATGGAAAAGGACAATAATGGGTGAAAGATCTCTTTGATTGGCTGTGGATAGGCCTGTCCAAGCAAGCCCAGTTGTCCCTCCATCCTTCATTTCCAAATGCTCTATTTTATCGTAAGGATAAAATTTTGATTTTGACTCACGTAACATCAATAGAAGTAACATGAGGTGGTGGTTGAAACACCAGAATGTTGGATAATACTTTTTTGTGAGTCGTTTTGTTTTAGAAATGATTTGAGTTGTAAATTCCGATTCATTAAACCTAAGGACAGGAGTTTCAATGACACTTAGTATATAATATAAGATAAACCCAACACCACAAATCCCAAAGAAAATCAAAACGAAATTACCGAAAGGCATAGGCAATCTTTCAATGATACTTTAATTTTGCATTCAATTCTTTTAGAAAGGGAATGTCAAATTTGACTACTTTTCGGTCGTAAGTCACAAGTCCATTGATCTCTTCTTCGACATCACTGACTTGGGTGTAAATGGATGCGCTAAGACCTTGTTTGATTAATGGCAATAGTTCTGTTTCGATTAGTTTTTTATATTCCCATTGTAATGATTCTTTTGAAGGTAGAACTTTGTATCCAAATAGTTTTTTTTCGTCATAAACGTGGCCATCAGTTTTTAGAGAATAACCACCAAATTCCGATAATACGATGACTCTAGGCTCTTTTTTGGGAACTTTTAGTTTTTGGTAGTAGAGGTGTAAACTTTTTAAATCACTACTATTTTTGCCCTGGTCATACCAACCGCTGACACTATCAACAGTTCTTGTATTATCCAAAACCTTTAGTTTTTTCGTGAGAGACACACTGTCAAATTGACCCCATCCTTCGTTGAATAATACCCAAACACTAATGGATACGGAATTGTATAAAAGTGAAATCGTTTCTTCCATTTCTTTGATGAATTCCCTTTTTCCATTTTCGTCGGTACGATTGAGGAATTTGTATTTGGTATCATCTGTTTTCCATCCAATAAACGGTAAATAGGCGACTTTCCAAGTTTCATAAGCTCCCCCACCACATACAAAATCTTGCCAAACTAACATTCCGATTCGGTCACAGTGGTAATACCATCGTAAAGGTTCTATTTTAATGTGTTTTCTTAACGTGTTAAATCCCATTTCCTTCATCAAAGTAATTTCCTTTACCATAGATTCATCGTCAGGTGGCGTTAACAAACTTTCCGACCAATAACCTTGGTCCAATAGTCCATTATGAAAATACGGTTTGTTATTCAAATACAATCGTTTGTATTGGCCATCATACCCAATCGAAAATTTTCTCATTCCAAAATAAGATTCAATTTGATCCGATTTTGTTTGGACTCTGATATCGTATAACTTTGGATTTTCGGGTGACCAAAGTTCCATATCGGGAATGCTTAAAACCGAAACTTTTTTTGTACTTTCTGTTATGACTTCTGAATTACTCAAAATTTGAACGAGTATTGATTCAGATTCCGTGTCCAATTCGATTTCAACGGACTTGGTGTCTATGTTTGGAGTGATTTTGATATTCTTTATATAATCGGTTGTAACACTTTCCATCCATACTGTTTGCCAAATTCCAGATTGTGGTGTGTACCAAATTCCACCTCGTTTTAATTTTTGTTTCCCTCGGCTTTGCGTTCCTGTATCGCTAGGATCTGTTACCGTAAGTCGTATCTCATTTTTACCAATTTTGATTTCTTTTGATACATTGAATGTGAAAGGTAAAAATCCGCCTTGGTGAAAACCAACTTCTCTTCCGTTCACATAACAAATGCAAGAGTAATCCACTGCACCAAAATGTAAAAATGTGATGTCCTTTATGAAATTTTGTGTGATATCAAATTCTCGTTTATAAAATAATACTTCATTAGGTTGGAGGATAAAATTTCCTAGACCACTAGCCTTGGTTTCTGGAGAAAAAGGAACCAAAATTTTATGTTGGTATTCGATAGGTTCTCCTTGTTTGGCATGGCCTAAAAACCATTCACCATTTAAGTTTAAGTAGCTATCTCTTCTGAGTTGTGGTCTCGGGTATTCTGGAAAAGGGATATTTTGGTTCAATGGATTATTTCCGTTTTAGTATTGTTAATGGGTAAAAGATAAAAATACAAATGATTGCACTTGTAAGAAAAATTTCTGGTGAAGGTACATGCGCAATGGAACCATTAGTTGGGTCAATGTAAGTTAAGTTAGTTGTTTCATTGATCTTTTGTCCAATCATGGGTCCGATAAACATCGGAATTAATACAAAAAATATCATACGGATCCCCTGTAATTTACCAATATTTTCAATTGGGGTATAGTCCCTGATTTGTGCACCAAGTAATGCCAATATTTGCACAAATCCAGTCATCAAAATTAAACTAGTGATTCCAACGAGTAACATAACCAAGTTTATGTTTACCCCGATGGTATTTTTTGCGGTAATGTATAGTGATAACATTCCTATGATATAAATAATAGAGAATACTATTAATAATCGATCTTTGTCTTTCCCATCAAATCGATTGCCTAAAATGATGGTGATGAAACTTGCTCCAATGATGACACATGCGAAAACAATTGAATACTGGATTACATCAAAATGTAAATACTCTTGCATAAAGATAATTAGATAAGGCATATAGATTTGGCTTGCAATTCCGTAGATCCCCATTGCCAAAAAATATAAATAAAGTTGCCGGTTGTTTTTGATGACTGAGAATTGAAATCCATACAGTAAATCAGAAATAAAATCAGTGTTTGTTTTTTTGAGATTAGGATTGTCTTTGATAAGCCATAAGCCGATGATACCGGAAAGGGACATGAGAGTTCCCACTCCCACAAACAAACCTGGGTATCCAAAACTTGTGACAATGAATCCAAAACCTCCGGCTACAATCAACATGGCAAGTAAAGGCATCGCAGACAATACACCTTCCGCCAAACTCCTCGCATTGCCTGTGTTATCTGTAACATAGGCATTAAAAGCAGCATCATTTGCACTGGAACCAAAAGCTGTCATGATACAGTCTAATGTGATCACAATGGCGATTGTCAGTTGGATGATTTGAAGTTCTTCCGTTAACCCAAACCAAATTTGTGTATTTTCTTTTGTTACAAATGCAAAGGAAAGGGTTAACAACCCCCAACATAGATACCCGATCGATATAAAATACTTGCGATTTCCTAATTTGTCGGACAAAATGCCCGCAAACAAAGTTGTGATGGTTGCCACAATACCGCTCAATTGCACCATAAGGGTGACTGATGAAGTGCTTTTTGAAATAGTATTATAGATGAATAAATTGAAGTAAATATTTTCGACTGACCAGGCTATTTGACCGACAAGGCCAAATAAAATTAAAACAAACCAAAGGCGTTTACCCAAACTATGATTCTGCATGATCGCACAGTTTTCTGTGAATCAACATTGTTTGGCGAGTCTTATTTTTGAATTGAGTTCAAAAGTTTGAAACTGAAGGGTTTGGTTCCTCGTTAGAAAACCTTACCCAATTGAAAACCTAGCCATTGGTGTTGTTGTGGTAATCCCCTTGCCGATTGAAAGTCAATGGTTTGGTAATTATAATGTAATCCAAACATAAATCCTGAGTTCGAAACTGAAACAAATCCTGCTCTGACAAACCCTACGGCTCTTTTTAAATCAGCAATGTATGTTTTGTCTTCTCGGTATTCAATTTCTTCTCGTAAGAGTTGTAATAGAGTTTCCCTTTGTTTAGGATCTAAAATGAATTGTGATAAAATTTCGTAAGAATAAAAACGAACGATTGGAGGAAGTTTTCCACCTTCTGGACGAAAAATTGAATATATTGCCAAGGCTTTGGCGTTATCAGGAATTTGGTCCCATTGGTCTGATAAATTTTTTAATAAGAATAAACGGGTATTGAATTCTATATCTTCGGCACCATTAAAAATATTGTTAAAAACCAAATAGTTTAATCCAATATTATAAGGATTGTTAGTTCCTTTCACTAAAAATTCATTGAACAATATATATCTTTGTAATGTGTTTTTTCCATTGTCTTCTGATAGGGCTCGGTATTGTAATTCCCTTTCACCTACATCTGGAGTTGGATTATTTAAAAAGCTATCCCAATTGCTAAACGCGGAACTTCTGTTTTGCGACTTATATGCCTTATCGGTTCCCATTTGGCCTTGTATTGTTGCATTGTAAGCTTGTAAAGTTCCGCCTGGATTGATATAGAAATACCAGTATCCGTTTCCTTCGTTATGAAGGATTGGTGGGCCAGGTTGCAAAGCAGAACTACCAGGGCCTGGTGTTTTGTCTACATTCCCAAAACGAAAAATCAATCCAAAGGATACATCTGTGTTGATATTGCCTAAGTTGAGATTGTATTGAGTCCCAAAAAAACGATGGTAGTATTTACGAATGTCAGTGCGTAAAGCAACTGAATAAGAGTCAGGGATTTGTGTATCCCAACCTTGTGGTGTTGGTGAGTTGATCAAATTATGAAAATTCATTTGGGCAGATTTTCCACCAACGGATGGTCCAATCATACCAAGCTCGAGTTCGGTTGTGACACTAGTATCTTCTGATGCAGTTGTTAATGAGTTACTAAAATACCCTCTGCTAGAATACGGTCTATCACCGTACGAAACGTCCGCTTTTGTTATGTTTGTGGGAGTATAAAATTCTTGGGCTACGGCAAATCCTTGTAAGTATTTAGTGGTTTCAGTCGGAGTCACAAAAAAATCGTTCCAGTAACTAAATACTTTTCTAGTTGGATTGGATTCTCCAGCTTTCATATGAAATTCTAATCGAGATCCATTTGTATAATAACGATCGGAAAATCCACCAAATGCATCATTCTCCATTATAAGTCTTACTTGGTATTGGTCTGGAGTTTCCTTTGCAGTCCTTTCGATTTCTATAGGAGTTTCGACAACAGGTTTAATCGTCGTCGTCTTTTTATTGGTTTTCGTTTGGGCTACGATATTACCTACTAACAGAAGATTGGCGAGAAAAAGACAGAAAAGAAATTTGGATTTCATAGTTTATTTCAAGTTTTCCGATTCATCATGGTCTGGTTTTAAGTATAAATACTTTTCGGCTACAAAGGTTCCGAATGGGAGTACAGAAGCCAGAGCCGCATAAAAGGTTTTTTTGAGTTTCCACTGGTATTCCATTTTTACGTGGAAGAGTTCAACTAAATACAAAAGGAATAATAAACCATGAACCAATCCGACGATTTTATTCGGTTCTGGATTTTGGTATAAATATTTTAAGGGCATCGTGACAAAAAGAATCGTTAAAAAGGAAAGTCCCTCTAAAAACGCTAAAATGCGAAATCGACCCAATTTCGTTTGCAAAAGTGAAAGCATAGAATTACATTACCGTTCCTTTTTCCAGAATCAAAACCCATTCCATTTTCGTCCTTACTTTCTTCAGAGAAGATTTTTTTGGCGTTTTCTCGGCCTGGATTGGGGATTCGTGCCAAAATGCGAAAAATTAGTCGACACTTGTTCGGGATTGACAAGATTTCTCGTTTACGGGAAAACCAGTAGGATGAAGCAACGTCTCCTCTTTTTTGTTCTTTTTTTCTCTTCGGTTTCCCTTTTCTCTGAGGCTCAAAAATCTTATCTCGCGGGCATGGCGAAAAAAGACATCACTGGTCCGCCTGTGGGTGTTATGTTCTGGGGGTATGCAAGAGAAGACCAAACCGGACTTGGAATCCAAACCCGCCAATTTGCAAGAGCGCTTGTGATCGAAGAGCCCACTGAAAAAAAATTTTTGGCCTACGTCACTGCTGAAGTGGGAGGGATTCCATTTGAGATCCAAAGAGAAGTTGTCTCTCGGCTTCAGAAGGAAATAGATCCTAAATTTCATTTTGGAAATGTTTTACTCAATGCTTCACATACTCATAGTGGACCTGCTGGTCATTTTCATTATTCGGAAATATCTTTTTATTCCACTCAGTTTTACGGCGTTTCTTATGCTGTCTTAAGAGAAGGTATATTTGAAGCAATCAAAGAAGCCTACCAATCCAGAAAACAAGCTGAATTAAAAATTGGAAAGGCAATCGTTCGTGAAGCAGGAGTTAATCGAAGTTTGTCTGCATACTTGGCGAATCCTGAATCAGAACGAAAGATGTACGAAGACAATATCGACCGTGAGATGCTCCAACTCAATGTCTTTGTAAATGGAAAAGTGATTGGTTTTGTGAACTGGTATGGAGTACATCCTACCAATATAACGTTTGATAATCGATTGATTTCGTCTGATAACAAAGGGATTGCCTCCTTATTAGCTGAAGAAAACGAATCTAAAAAAGGAAATCCTTCTTTTGTAGCGATATTTGCACAAGCAAATGAAGGGGATGTTTCACCCAATTTGAATTTAAACAATACAGGTCCAGGAAAGGATATTTATGATAGTAGTTTTATCATTGGCAAACGTCAATTTTTAGCAAGCCAAGAGATTCTATCATTACCTGGAAAACCACTCAAATTAGGCCTTAGTTTTTCTCATACCTTCATAGATATGAGCCATCATCCAGTTCGGAGTGAATTTTCAGGAACAGGAAAAACGGAGTATACATGCCCTTCTGCTTACGGATACGCATTTGCTGCCGGATCAACCGAAGAAGGAGGAGGCCATTGGCTCTTCCATGAAGGTATGACAGAAAGTAATCGAAGGTTTTATATTGATTGGATCGCCAAATTCATGTTACAGTCTCCTTCTGATTCATTACGAGAATGCCAAAAACCAAAAGCTGTATTATTTCCGATGGGTGAAACCAAACCAATTCCAAGTTTGCCACAAATCCTTCCCTATGGACTTGTTCTCATCGGTGATCTTTCCATTTTGGTTTTGCCTCATGAAGTCACAACAATGTCAAGTCGGCGTTTGAAAAAACAAGTGAAAGAGGTATTACAAGAAAGAACATCTGAAATTGTTTTGTCTGGACTTACCAATGATTTTTCCGGATACATCACAACTCCAGAAGAGTATGCCACACAGAATTACGAAGGTGGGCATACCTTACACGGACAACAAAGTTTGAATGCTCTGCGTCAAGAATTCTCGTTTATGGCAAAAGAATTAATGAAGGGAAATGAATTTTCCCAAGATACAAAATCGGTATTGATGCCACTAGACTTGTCTGATAAAGTAAATCCGTTACCCCTTCCAAATGCAAATATCACTTCACGAGAACCAAAACAAGTGTTAAAAGGGAACGGAAAAGAGATTCAAAATGGAAATACCGTCTATTGCCAAGTGAATGCAGCAAGTCCCAATGTTGGTTATCCACAAGTGAAATCTTATCTTTATGTTGAGAAAAAAGAGGGAAACAGCTGGAACCGGTTCCGTTCCGATTCCGACTATGATACCAAATTCCAATTCCATAACCCAGGACTATTTTCTTCCGGTCTCGGCAAAATGGATTTGATTTGGGAGGTGGATGGTTTTGTTCCTGAGGGTGAATACCGTTTGGTGCACGAAGGGATGTATCTAAATTCTTTAGGCATCAAAAATCCCTATCGCATTGAATGCCCCATTTTTGCTGTTACCAAGTAACAATACAAGTTGTATGGTCTGTTCCTTTTTCCTTAGGCGGACCATACATTTTTAGATTCGAAACCATTCCTAGAATTCTCCTTTCGATAGAAAACAAGTTGTAAAAAAATCACAAGCCATTCAAATTTTCTCTAATCTGATGTGATAAAAGTGAAGGGGAATCTATGAACGAGTTTTACCAAGGGGAATGGGTTTGGATCACAGGTGCCTCTTCTGGAATTGGCAAGGAATTAGTCAAACAAGCCTACAACCAAAAAGCCAATGTGTTACTAGCATCTCGCAAACCAAAAGACTTGGAATCCATAGCCAAGGAATTGGGGTTGGCAAAAGGTAAATATGCGGTTGAAAAACTTGATTTAGAGAAATACCACGATGGTTCTGAATTTGCGAAACGGTGTTTAAAAAAATACGGAGTCCCCAAAGTTGTGATCCACAATGGTGGGATAAGCCAACGATCCCTCACAAAAGAAACTAATTTAGCGACGATCGAAAAAATTATGAATACAAACTTTTACGGTGCTGCAGAGTTAACACGCGCTATGTTGCCAGAAGTTTTAGGAAAAAAAGAAATTCATTTTGCTGTCATTTCGAGTGTAGCAGGGAAATTGGGTAGCCCACTTCGATCTGCTTATTCAGCCTCAAAATTTGCATTGGTTGGATTTTTTCATGCCTTACGAGCTGAAGAAGAAAAATCTGGAGTTTTTGTAACGATGGTTTACCCGGGATTTATCCAAACCAATATTTCTAAAAATGCATTACAAGGCGACGGGTCCTCCACAGGAAAAATGGATGCAGTGATTGAATCGGGTTTGCCTGTGCAACTTTGTGCACATCGCATTTTACATGCCGTCGCTAACAAACAAAGAGAAGTTGTGATCGCTGGGTTCAGAGAAAAATTTGGTTTGTTTTTACAAACATTTTTCCCTTCGTTATTTTTCAAAATGATACAAAAAGCAAAGGTTCGCTAAAAAAGGAGATCCACTTGAAGTATAAATTTATTTACATTCTGTTCGTAGTATTGATTAGTTTTGCCTTACATTCACAATCGAATGTTCTAGATTATAAAACCAAAAATAAAACAAACGAAGTTGAAAGAACTTATTTATTGGATTTATTGAGGGCAAAGTTAGCCAAAGAATTTAAACAAGAATTTGTATTTGTTGTGGAACACTTTAAACTTTCAGGTGACTTTGCTTGGTTTCGCGGTGTAACAAAACGTAAAGATGGAAAGGAAATTGAACTGGCAGAAGACCTCCCTTACGATTGTTGTCATGTAGAAGCATTGTTCAAGAAAGTGAATGGAAAATGGCAAATTGCCGAATCTGCCGCATTTAGTACCGATGTTTGGTGGGATGGTATCCAGCTTAGGTATCCAAAAGCTGCCAAAGAAATCTTTCAAGAATCCTCTGACAAAAACTAACTTTCCGTATTTAAAAAATCTTGGATATAGGTTTGGTTTGAATCTAAAATCAATCATAGTCTTTTGAGCATGGATCTTTCAAAATGTTACTTGAATATTTAAATGTAAATTCAATCCAAATTTTGAAAGATTCAAAACATTGGGAAGACGTACAAAATGCCCTAATCAAAAAGATACCCGAACTAGAAATACAACAAGAGATTCAATATCGATTCCATTCTATTCCAACCAATACATTTGAAACAGTTGGAGATCAGATTCTAATCCCACATTTCCGATCGGCAAACATCAAAACTCCCGAATTATTTTTGTTCATTTTGCCAGAAGGGATCAAAGTTGGTGGAAAGAACATTCAATTAGTATTGTTTCAGATGATCCCAGAACACCTTCCTTCGTTACATTTACGTTTGTTACATGGTCTTTCGTCATTACTGCCTCAAATCTTTGAAAAATTGATGTTGTGTCAGGAAGCTCGTGAGGTCCTAAGTGTTGTCCAACTTGGTGAAAAGGAAATGAAACCAAGTTATAAGAACTTAAACCAATCACAAATTGCGTTTGAATTACAAACCGATTTGCAAAATGGTCTCACCAAAAAGGAAGCAAACTTAAGGTTAAAAACATTCGGAAAAAATGTGATCGATAAGGAAAAGTCAACTCCTATCATTTGGAAGTTTATAAAAAGTTTTTTTAATCTATTTGCAATTTTACTTTGGGTAGCGACTGGTCTTTGTTTTGTGCCTGGTGTGGATATGCCCGAGTTAGGCATTGCGATTTTTATCGTTGTTTTGATCAATGGGATTTTTTCCTTTTTACAAGAATCCAAATCAGACCATGCAGTGGAAGCATTAAGAAACTTACTTGCGAATGAATGCCCTGTGATTCGAGATGGGGAACTGGGAATCGTTCAAGCAGATGATATTGTGCCAGGGGATCTCATCGTTTTGTCAGAAGGTGATATTGTTCCCGCAGATTGCCGCATCATCGAATCAGAAGATGTTGAAGTTGACAACTCTTCTTTAACCGGTGAGTCCACTTCAGCTCGTCGTTATAAATCAGAAAATCAAATTGTCTTAGAAGGCAAATTCCTTTGGTTGGAAATGCCAAACATTTTGTTTGCTGGAAGTTCTCTGATCAAAGGGAAAACAAAAGCAATTGTATTTGGAACCGGTCAAAACACAGAAATAGGCCAAATCGCAGGATTAACTTCACAAATCAAAAGGGAAGAAAGTCCGTTACAAAAACAACTTAGACAAACTGTAATTTCTATTTCTTTATTCGCATTTACGATAGGCGTTGTTTTTTTAATTGTTGGGTATTTTGTTGCAGGACTTAGCTTTGTACAAGCCTTTTTGTTTTTTATTGGAATTTTCGTAGCCAATGTCCCAGAAGGACTTCTTCCTACAGTTACCTTATCACTTGCGTTAGGTGTATCTAGGATGGCAAAACGGAATGCGATCCTCAAAGATCTATCAAGTGTAGAAACTTTGGGTTGTACTACTGTCATTTGTTCGGATAAAACAGGAACTCTCACCCAAAATCAAATGCGAGTGGTGGAGTTATATTTTGATTCTCAATTTTTATCTCCTGAATTATTTTCTAAAAAAGAAGGGAGTCAATTGTTATTTGAATGTGGTTATTATTGTAACAATGCTGTATTAGAACCTAACCCCATGGGTGATCCCACCGAACTTGCATTATTGTATTTGGCTTCTGGACAGATTCAAAATACAAACTATCAAAGGATATTTACCAATGGATTTGACTCAATTCGAAAACGAATGAGTGTTGTGGTTCAAAACAAAGAATTTACGAAGTCATTTGCGAAAGGTGGACCACAAGAGATCCTTTCGATTTGTTCTTATGTGTATGAAAATGGTTCCGTATTACCTCTCGATCCAAAGAAACGTGAGAGATTAAAACAAACATCAGATGAATCTGCCAGAAAAGGAAATCGTGTTTTGGCCTTTGCCTACCAAATGTTAGATGGTAATTCAGATTCAAAAAATGAATATTCGGAGAAACAAATTGAATCAAATATGATTTATTTAGGCCATGCTTGTCTTGCAGATCCGATTAGGCCAAAAGTTCCTGATGCAATCAATAAATGCCACACAGCTGGAATCAGAATCCTGATGATCACAGGAGACCATCCTCTAACAGCTGAATCATTAGGAAAATCAATTGGAATTGGTGGTGAAACTCCTGTTGTGATCACAGGTGTGCAATTGGACCAAATGAATGATTTGAGTCTTCGTGAATGGGTGAAAAAAGGTGAACCAATTTTTGCAAGAGTTTCACCTTCTCAAAAATTGAGAATTGTTTCCATTTTACAAGAGCTAGGTGAAATTGTCGCAGTCACAGGTGATGGAGTGAATGATGGACCTGCCTTAAAAAAAGCAGATATTGGAATTGCTATGGGCAAAAGGGGTACTGAAGTCGCAAAAGAAGCAGCTCGGATGATTATCGTCGACGATGATTTCGCAACCATCGTTTCGGCGATTGAAGAAGGAAGGGGTGTCTTTGAAAATATTCGAAAATTCTCAGCTTATGTATTGAATTCGAATCCACAAGAATTGATACCCTTTCTCCTTTGGGCTATGATTCCTGGTTTTCCTTTGCTTATGACCGTGATGGGAGTACTCGCAGTCGATGTAGGAACGGATTTGATCCCTGCGATGGGACTTGGTTCGGAACCGCCAGAAAAAGGAATCATGAAACGAAAACCGAGGAATCGGAATCAAAAACTCATATCGATCGGATTTATACTCAAATCCTATTGTATGGAAGGGATGATTTTGTTAGGTGCTTGCCTTAGTACTTATTACTATTTTGTTTACACGGAATGTGGTGGAGTGATGCCTCTCTCACCGGAAGGCCTCAACATGACAAAAGCAAGCAACGAGTATTTGCAATCCCTTACCACCTTCTTTTTTCCAACAATTACTGTGCAAATCGCAAATGTACTCAGCAAACGTTCATATACGGAATCCATATTCAGCATGAATTTATTTTCCAATCGCATCATTTGGATTGGAATTGGATTTTCCATCTTACTTTGTTACTTATTTTTTTATACAGAACTAAGTTCTATTTATTATTTTGCACCCCTTCCAATTCATGTTTACGGTTTTGCCTTCCACGGAACGCTGGTTTTATTATTGTATTCAGAAATTTTGAAATACTTCCGTAGAAAAAAACTAAACGCTCATTAGAATCATTCTACGGATCCATTACGGAGTTGTCCTAAATTAAATTTTCTCTTGTTAGGTGAGATAAATAGAGGCAGAACAGCAAACGGATGATAGGTTTTTTAGTTTCTTGAAAAGGAAAATTTGTGGAAGGGAAACGAGTTTTAATTGCGGAAGATGATGCAATATTAGGTTTCTATTTAAAACAAAGACTAACGGAACTAGGGTATAAAGTTTTCCTTGCCAAAGATGGTGAGAAGGCGTTACAAGCGTATCGTGAATATCCATTTCCTGTTGTGATTACCGACCAAGAAATGCCTTCCCTGAATGGTGAAGATTTAATTTCCGCTTTAAAAATGGGGGAAGTGGAACCTTCCATCATCATGATCACAGGGAACAAAGATCCAAAATTCATTGTGAAGGTGATGAAGATGGGTATTTTTGATTACCTCATCAAACCCATTCAGGATTTTGAAATTGCCATCAAACTCAAACGTGCTTTCGAATACTATGAAATGAAACGAACGGAGTTGATTGCAAAAAAAGAACAACAATTACGTTTAGAAGGGCAATTGGAATGGATCCAATGGAAGGAAAAAATGACTTCTGTTGGAAAGTTCAAAAGAGAAAACCAAAACCTTTTCGAAAGTTTGAAACATAGTTTTTGCCAAGGAGCTGGCATTGGGTCCCTTGTTTCCATTTTAAAAATGGTAAGGGATAGTTCTCAAGTCGAAGGAAATTTTTATAAAATTGAATCGGAGTTAATGGAATTGATCCAAATCAATGCTGACATGGCAGAAAAATCCTTAAACAAATTCATTGAAATTGATGCACTCATTTCCAATGAACCCCGTTTGGAATCAATTAACTTACACTCGTTATATGAAGAGATGAGGTCTTGGATAGAAGAACTAAATCCGATTGTAAAAATCAAAAATCATGAATTGTTAATCAGTGACTTTAACCTAAATCATTCTCATCACAGGATATCTATAAGTAAAACTTGTTTTAAAAAATCGTTTGTTGAGATCATTACCAACGCTTGTAAATTTTCGATTCCCAATTCGACGATTACAATCATCATTAAATTTGAAAATGATTGGTTTAAATGTGCTGTTTATAATGAACCAACTCAGAATTTTGATGGTACAACTGGGATCCCAATTGAGTATGAAAATTTGATTTTTGAACCCTTTTATCGACTCTCAAAATCCGTTTATGAAGATTATGGAACTTTGGATTATGGTTTGGGTTTGAGTTACGTTGACAATTGTATCAAAAAACATAGTGGTAAAATGTCTATATTCAATGTCAAAGACCATCTGGATTGGGATGGTAAACCCAAAACGAAGGTCGCTTTCCAAATGGCTCTTCCTACAGAAAAGGAAACAGCGAATGAATCGTTTTCTGGTTAGGGTTTCGTTTTTCCTAAGCATTCGGCTGGGATAAAAGTTGGAAGCGTTATAGTGCGTACTTATCCTAAATTAATCGGTGAGGTGCAGTATGGTGTCGAGTTTGTTCAAACGGAACACCGTGCGAATCAATTTGTTCACACCGGTTAGTCGTAATTGTAAGTTTTGGGATTCTAAAGCTGAATGGTATTTCATCAGTTCGCCAATGGTGGCGCTGTCGAGAGACATGGTGATCTCCGTGAAATCCAATTCAATGTCTTCTTTGGCATTTTGGATGGTAGACATAATCCTTTCTCGAAATCCACTCAACCCATCGAATGAAATGTCTTCATTTTTGATTTTGATCGAGATTGCCAAAGTTCTCTCTTTTTTTTCTGTATTGGAAATTTTGAAAGAATTTTTCGCTACAAAAATCCATTTCTGTCTTGTTTTTTAGAGACCTCTATTGTGTGATAAACTTCCTTACCATGGCAGTTAGCGATCGACAACTCAAACTCATCAAAGAAGCCGCAGAATTATTGGTGATGGAGCACCGACTAACAAGCGAAGATGCGGTGATTGTGATTTCTACTGCTTTAAAAAGGGAACTGGCAAGTCGAAATACTACTTTCGAAAAATTGGAAAAAGGTTCGAAAATAGAACGCACAAATTTTATCAGAAGTGTGGTTAAAAACGTTCAAATTGCACTCGAATCCAATCCATATTGGAGGTCTCACAACTTAGACAAGTCAATTGAAAATTTTTACCAAGTGCTACATGCACAATGGGACAAATAAAATCTTAAGATCCGAATTGTTTCTTTGGATTCAATTTGTTTCTTTTGCTACTGAATCGGTTTCACAATAAAAAGAATCTGGTACAACTTTTGAGCGAAACAACTCAAGAGAAAAATTTTGGGTGGCTTTAGGTAAAAAATCTTCTTCTTCTAGAGTATACGTTCCGTAATCGATGGTCTTTCCGTTCGATCCAACTAACATACATTTGATCCTAGTAAAATTGGCAATGGAGGTTCCTGTATTTTGGATTTTCCCGGTGAGAATGGTCCCTTTGTTTTTTACCTTTTTTAAGTTAATGTTTGTGAGAGTGAGTTCAGGGCGAGACAGATCGCCAACATAACTTGTGGCTGTGACAGAAACTTCATGATGGTGGAACTTTGGAGCTTGGTTGCAGAGCACTTCATAGCTAACTGATTCATTTTGAACCACCAAATTTTTTTCACCATAACCTTCACATGTGGCCAAACTACTGCCATCTTCAGAAAACAAACTGATGGTGAACTTTGGCATGAGGAGGGAAGTCTCAGACTGATTTGTGAACTTCCCAACAAAATAGACATTGCCGATTGAATCGGGAAATTCTCCTAACAGCGAAAACTCTCCTTCTGGTATGATATCAACGGAATTCAAATTAGGATCGATTGCAATTTCCTGTGTTTCCTCTTCTTGGATGGAAGAAGTGTTTGATTGCACCCATTGGAAAACAGTTGTGATGATGGTTCCAAGAAACATCCACCCCACAACAATGGCAATTAATATGTATTTGTACTTTGTAAATGAAAAGGTTTCGGTTTTCTGATTCGTTCCATAAACTTTAGGAGGAGGGGCATCATAAAGAGAAGCTGACGGTAGTTTGTCGAAGCAGTCCCCACAGCGATATACATTTGCCGATTCTCGGTATACATTGGTGCTGCCACAACTAGGGCATTGGTTTGAACTCATAATCTATTTTCCATGGAGAGTTTAGGTAAATACAAAATAGAAATCAAGTCGGAAATTTCTTTCTAATCGAAACTGCGAAGGTAATGGCTGTAAGAAATGGGTAAATTTGTATTAGGAAGGGGACGTGAGTCTACTTTTCGGTATTCACAATTTTTGATACAATTTTGGATTCTGAGTGAATTGGGCAGCGGGAAGGGGCTCGGTGGGATTTCTACAAAAACAAATTCTTGTATTTGGGTTTTATCTAAAAAATTGGCAAATCCAGATTGGGAAACATCCTCTCTAAGTAGGAAAATGTTTTTATCTTTTGTTAAAAGTGGTAAAGCAATAAAAGACATATCCGAGTTATCGAAGACAATCGTTTTTGGTTTGATTGACTCCATTGCGGACAAAGTGTTCGTTTGGTATTTGGAAATTTTAGTTAATATTTTAAGTTGGCTGTTGATTTGGTAGGTTGAATAAAGCATAACAAACGTTATGAGAATATAAACGAGTTTTTTCGGCATTTTAAGATTGGGATATTGTATGTGAATCGCAATTAGGTAAATGGGAAGGAAACCATAAAGGTACCGAGGTGTCCCATGCCCACCTGTGTTTGGTGATACAATGCACACTAAAATGGTAGCAATGGCTACCAAAAGGGACAAAACATTTTTCTTTTTTTGGATCCATTCCCATATAAGGAAAAAAAGAAAGAGGAGAAACAATGGGATTTGTTCCATAAGCAAACGAAATAAATAAACAGTTACTTCCCAGTTCCCAATGGAGTTTCTATTTTTCATCAGTCGGATGGGTAAAAATGTTGCATAGAACCCAAAATTTATGAACGAAACAAAGACCAAAAGCACACCACATAACAGAAAATATTGTTTCCAAGGAATGGAATTGGGAAAGAGAAATGGTAGAAAACAAAAAACAAAAACCAACTCCGGTCTCATCCAGATGAGAACGACACTGAATAAGGCGGACAAACTTACATTCTTTTTCGCAGTAAAATAAATCGTTACCATCTCCAAAAAGAAAACAAAAATTGTGTCATGAATCAAAAATACATACAAAAAGATGGAAGACCCAAATAACAAAAACAAAGCCAATACTTCATTTTTTGTTACGTTATAAAGTAACCAAACGCTTGCTAGTAACAGAAAAAATTGTGTGATCTGAATTCCCTTTGTTCCAAACATAAGGTACATGGGCGAAACACAAATGGAATATAAATTAGGAAAAGTAGAATAAGCGAAGTTATTTGTTAGGTGAAAAAAAAGGTTTGGGAGTGGAAAAAATTGATAGTTTGGATCGAAATGAGAAAAAGAATAGGGAAGATGGAATATGCCCTGTGTACCTAATTTGGTTTGCCATTCAAATAAGGAAAAATCAGAAAACGATTTGATTGAGTCCAATTTCGTAAGAAAAAAACAAAGCATGAAAAAACCGAATATGAAAAAGAATCCTATTGCTTTTTTTGAAAGGTTCATAACAAATCGAAACAGGTACATGGTGTAAGAGTTCCGCAGTTCTACAATGAAAAAAGTGAATTTTAAATGGTTTGATAAGACGATACGTACCCTTTTTTTTGTCTTCGTTATCTCTCTCGGATTCTTCCTTAGCCTTCGATCTATTGACAGATGGATTTTGGTTCCCTCGTTAGAGTATGGAACGTTTCATTATCCACCAAAAACAACTTTACCATTTTTTCGAAATGGGGAAGTTGAAATGGGGTTCACCAACGAGTTTGGAATCCGCGAACCAAATAACGAAAAGCAAACCAATTGCCATTATTTACTATTAGGTGATTCTCAAACTTTTGGTTCCGGCATCTTTTTAAAGGATCGTTTTTCGGAAATACTCAATGCCGAAACCGAATGCCACTGGTTCAATGTAAGTGTTCCAGGTTATACATTAGAGAATGAATTTTCGATGTACAAAAAAATCGATGGTTCCATCCCATTCCAAAAAGTATTCTTAGTGGTTTATGGTAATGATGTATTTGAAACAGGAGATACACCCGATTACATTCATTTTGCCAAAAGACAAAAATGGTATCGAGAGTTTTTTGCTTTTCTGTTGCCTGAATACACTCGGTCGATTTGGAAACGGGAATACTTTCAAACCATTCAAGTGCGGATGACAGAAGAAATGAGTCGCATTTCGGCACAAGAAACCCTCCCATCGAAAAATCTCCGTCAAACGACCAGTGCCAAGAAAATCCTACCTAATTATACTTCTTTTAAAACTTTATATTCGATCAGCCCCAATTACTTTTTTGAATCACTCAATGTAAAATCAGTATCCAATCAAAATTTTGATCGTTGGCAACAAGTATTCTTTCGGTTGATGGAAGATGTAACAAAAAGGAATGTTAAACTGACTCTCGTTTACATCCCGTTAGATGTTGAGTTTGATCCCAATCGATTAGAAATCTACAAAGAAATTGGATTTCCGATGGATAGAAATTGGCTTACGGGGGACTCTGAATTGATTATAGAATTAAACAAATTGGCTACTCAATTTAATGTTCCCATCATTGATTTACGCCATTCCTTTCGTGGTGCGAAAGACCTTCTGCAACCAGAAGACATCCATTTCAATGAAAAAGCAAATCGGTTGATTGCGGATACAATTAAAAAATCTTTGTAAACCAACGTTGATTGGATGTAACAACAATTTTGATCAATTTTGATTGATACTATTAATTTGTTTCTAATTGTTTTAAGATCGGACAATCTGGCCTATGGTCTCCATGGCAATGGTGAACCAAATGTTTTAAAGTATCTGCCATATCCTTAATTTGTTTTAATTTTAAGTTGAGTTCTTCTAAATGTTTCTCTGCGAGTTGTTTCACTTGTTTGCTACTCCTCGATTTATTTTTCCAAAGTCCAAGCAAACTTTTGATGTCTTCTAAAGAAAATCCAAGTTCCCTTGATCGTTTGATAAAACGTACATAGTGTACATCATCTTCAGAATAAATGCGATAACCGTTTTCATTCCTCCTTGTTTCTGGAATGAGGCCAATGCTTTCGTAATGACGGATGAGTTTTGTACCGACGCCTGTAGATTTCGAAAGTTCTCCAATATTCATTTTTTCCCTCCTAAAAATGATAAAAAAAATTAAAAAAAACGTAAAAAAAATGAAATCGCCTATTGACCTTCCAATGATTGGAAGGTTTAGACTGGATTCTAGATTAACAAAGGAGTTAATAGAAAACAATGAAAAAGCAAATAGGAATCGCAGTTTTTTCGGTTCTTTTCAGCATCCAACCAATGTTTGCGCATGGAGAACACAAACCGGGACCAAATGGGGGTGTAATCCGAATGCCAGGGGCCTTCCATACGGAAGTGTTGGCTTACAAAAACCAAGGATTTAAGGTGTATCTTTTGGATATCAACTTTGAAAATCCTACTTCCAAAAATTCGAATGTCAGTGCTACCATTGTGAATGCTGGCAAAGAAGTCAGGTTAAACTGTTCTGGGCATCCAGATCATTTTTATTGTGAGTTGCCGAAAGGGGCATCAATGGAAAATGGGGATTTACTTTTGAATCCAGTTTGGAAAGGCCAAAAAGGCGCAGAAGTAAAATATAAATTGCCGTTAGGCGAGATGAAAGAAGAAAAAAAGGAGCATCATCATGGTTAATTACGAAATCGAAGGAATGACTTGTACGCATTGTAAAAGAACAGTGGAAAAAATTTTTGCAGAGAATGGCAAACAAGCAATTGCTGATGTTGATGCAGAAATGGTGAGTGTGAACGAAACTTTAACGGCTGAAGAGTTGGATACCCTCAAAAACCGTTTGAGTGAGGATGGATATACCCTTGGAAACGTCAAATAAACTAGCAGAACACACGTTAGATCTTTTTGGAATGACATGTGCTAATTGTGCCCTTCGGATAGAGAAGGGCCTTTCCAAATTAGCTGGTGTGTCGGAAGTGCGGGTAAATTTCGCAAGAGAGTCTGTTTTTTTAAGATCAGAAGAATCAGTAACAGTTGATTCCTTACTAAAAACAGTTGAGTCACTTGGTTATAGCGCAACTCTTCATGATCCTAACAAACAATCGGAAACAGAAAAAAAACAGAAAGATCACATTCGCGTTTTAAAAATTCGATTTTTCCTTTCTGCATTATTTTCTCTTCCGTTGTTTTATGGGATGGTGACACATTTCCAATTTTTATCCTTCCTTCCCATGCCACACATTCTGATGGACAGGTGGGTTCAAATGATCCTTGCAACACCTGTTCAATTTATCATTGGGTTTCCATTTTACCAATCGGCTTACCGGGCCCTTCGCAATGGAACTGCCAATATGGATGTACTTGTGGTGATCGGAACTACTGCGGCTTATGGATACAGTATCTTTGGTAAGGATTTGTATTTTGAAACATCGGCGGTACTAATCACTTTCATCTTAGGTGGGAAGTGGATTGAACATATGGCAAAAGGGAAAAGTAGTGATGGGATAAAAGCCCTACTTACACTTCGTCCTGAAACGGCAACGGTTCAATCCAATGGGATTTGGACAGAAGTTCCCAATGAATACCTAAAACAAGGAGATTTGGTGCTCGTGAAAGCCCTAGAGCGTTTCCCAATGGATGGAATTGTTACCGAGGGAGAGAGTTTCGCCGATGAATCCATGTTAACTGGTGAGAGTATGCCAGTGGAAAAAAAGTTAGGTGATAAAATTCTTGGTGGAACTGTGAATGGAAACGGGTCTCTCGTTGTGAAAGCGATGAAAGTGGGAAATGATACAACCTTATCTCACATCATCAAATCCGTTGAAGAATCACTCGGAACAAAAGCACCAATCCAAAGGATTGCTGACCAAATTTCAGCTTACTTTGTGCCTGTTGTCATTGCCATCAGTGTGTTGGATTTTCTCGTTTGGTATTTCTTTTTGGCACCGGGTGATGTGAATTCTGCCATCGAAACAAGTATTGCCATCCTTGTGATAGCGTGTCCCTGTGCGCTTGGCCTTGCCACACCGATCTCTCTCCTTGTGGGTACGGGAAGGGCTGCTAAACGTGGGGTACTCTTTCGCAGTGCGGAAGCCTTAGAATCGGTGTCGAAGATCAATATGATTTTCTTTGATAAAACAGGGACTCTAACAGAAGGGAAACCTAAGGTAACTGATGTTTTAGCAACTGGTATAGCGGATGATAAAACTGCGATTGTCTTTGGTCATATATTGGCAATGGAAGAAACTTCCGATCACCCTTTGGCCAAAGCCATCCTCTCTTTTGGAAAGGAAAAAAATTACAACTCAGGTAATCTTGGTATGGTCAAAACGATCACATCTCCTGGTGGTGGAATCCAAACTGAACTTGATGGTAATTTTTACTTCGCCGGCAAGCAGTCGTTTGTCGAAGAGAAAGGTTTTTCCATTCCTGAAACGATTCGAAGTGCTGTTGAAAATTGGATCAGGGAAGGTGTGAGTTTGGTGTTTGTTGGAATTCGTGGTAAATTGGAAGGTATGATTGTGTTTCGGATCGAAGACCAAATCCGAGAGACATCCCAAAAAGCGATCCAACAACTGAAAAACATTGGTGTGGAACCAGTATTGCTCACTGGTGACAATGCGATTGCTGCAAACAAGGTAGCAAAACTTGTGGGCATCAATTCTGTTTATTCCAGTTTGTTACCAGAAGAAAAGGCAAAAATCATGAAACAACTAAAAGTTGCCAATATCCGTACTGCGATGGTGGGTGATGGGATAAATGATGCACCAGCTCTAGCCTCTGCCGATGTGGGGATTGCCATGGGTGGTGGTTCTGATATAGCCATTAGCACTGCTGATGTGGTTCTTGTGAATGGTGATATCCAAAGGATTGTAGACCTGATCCGAATTGGAAAAGATACTGTGCTAAACATCAGACAAAATTTTGGTTGGGCACTTGGATACAATTTGCTTGGGATTCCTATAGCGGCATCGGGCCTGCTTGCCCCATGGGTGAGTGGCGCTGCAATGGCGTTTAGTTCCATCTCCGTTGTCTTCAATGCACTTCGGATGAGTCGATGGAAATAAAGAAAGAAAAAACGAAATAGGAAAGTATCTTTGGACATATTGTTTTTCAAACCTTCTTCCCAATTCGAAACTTTGATTAAAGAGTTTTGGGTTTGGAGGGAGGTGAAAGCAAATCATTTGCCTTGGATTTTGCCATCTTACGAATGTGAGATGGTGTTCCATTTGGGAGATCCGCCGAGTGTAGAAACAGAATCAGGTGAAATCATTCCGTTACCGAAAATGCATTGGGTTGGCCCCCAAACAAGGAGATGGCGAGTGCTTTCTCAATCTGATTTGAATTTAGTGTCCATCCGTTTTTATGTAGCAGGTGTGTATGCCATGTATTCAATCCCAGGGCAGGATTTAAAAAACCAATTTGTTGCGATCCCGAATAAGGAACGATTGATTCAAGATTTACTCGATTCTAAAATGAAAGAAGAAGTAGTGATACGAATCCTAGAAGAATCTCTACTTTCCGTTTCTGGAAAACCTGCGGAGATTCCAGCCTATGTTCGATTTGCGTTATTCGAACTCACAAATCCCAAAACAAGTGTTAGTATACTTGCCAAAAAACTGGGAATCACTCGAAAACAATTGGAACGTAAATTCCAGGAAGTGGTTGGTTTGAATCCTTCCGAATATCGTTCAGTCCATCGTGTTTTGGATCTTGTGCGAAATCCAGACCATTACCAAACAAACAATCCAAACTTACGCCTGACAGACCTTGCCCATCATTTTGAATACACCGACCAATCCCATTTTTCTAACGATTTCAAACGAAATTCGGGCAGTATGCCAAAAGATTGGTTTGCAGAATATGAAAAAATGTCTCATTTTTACAAGCAGAAGGCCAAGGAAGGGTGATACGATATGGGCATGATCCAAAACATAATCGATTTCGTAGGGAAATCAAAATCCAATATCAGACTTCGTAGTTTGTGTTCTGCCATCACCCGGGGAGACAAAGATAGTTTTGATTTGTTAATCTCAGATTTGGAACTAAAAAAAGTTTGTTTAACAGAATCAGCTCTTTTGCTCGGCCTCGCGATTGTGGAATCAACAGATATCTATTTTTTAAAACGTCTGCTTGCCATCGGCTTAAATCCTGATGAACCAGATAACATGGGTTTGTTTCCACTTCATAAAGCAACAGAAGTCGGGAATATCGAAGCAGTGGAGATTTTACTCTACGCGGGTGCCAATCCCAATGCCGCAGATCCAAATGGAGTCACAGCATTGCATATCGCCAATAGTTTTGATGGGCTTGGTGAGATCTCAGATTTACTCATTCGAATGGGCGCCAATGTATACCAAAGGGACAAACTAGGAAAACGTTATTTGATGTAAGGATTCTTTCTTGTCGTAGATTGTGGTGTGTCCATCTTTGCGAATATGATAGGAACACCTTTTACAAAACAAGCGACAAAACTTCTCCTTTTGGGATCGGGAGAACTAGGCAAAGAGGTGGCAATCGAAGCCAATCGTTTGGGTGTCCATGTCATCGCAGTGGACAGGTATCCCAATGCACCGGCAATGCTTGTGGCACAGGAATCTCGTGTCATCAGTATGCTCGACCCAAAAGAACTCGAAGCCACCATACGCGAGTTAAAACCTGATTTTGTTGTTCCGGAAATTGAAGCCATCCATACAGAAACTCTTGTTTCACTAGAACAAGATGGATTTAAAATCATACCCAGTGCGAAAGCAGTGAACCTCACGATGAACCGTGAAGGCATTCGTAACTTTGTTGCCAAAGAATTGGGACTCAAAACTTCAAACTACGTCTTTGCCGATACAGAGGAAGATTTCACGAAGTCAGTCCATACGATTGGTTTTCCTTGTGTGGTAAAACCCATTATGAGTTCTTCTGGGAAAGGCCAAAGTTTAGTCAAAACGGAAGCCGATATAAAAAAGGCTTGGGAATACGGCCAAACAGGTGGTCGCACCGGAAAAGGAAAGATGATCATTGAAGAGTTCATTCCTTTTGATTTTGAAATCACCCTTTTAACCATCCGTCACATCGGCGGTACAAGTTTTTTACCTCCCATTGGGCATAGACAAGTGAACGGCGATTATGTGGAATCTTGGATGCCACAACCCATGTCAGAAATTGCCTTAGAGAAAGCAAAACAAATAGCAGAAAAGGTCACAACGGGTCTTGGAGGTTATGGTATCTTCGGTGTCGAACTCTTTGTGAAAGGGGACGAAGTGTACTTCAGTGAAGTATCGCCAAGGCCACATGATACGGGACTTGTGACTCTTATCTCTCAAAATGTATCCGAGTTTTCATTGCATGTCCGTGCATTACTTGGACTTCCAATCCCCGAACTCATCTTCCAAACCCCCGCTGCAAGTTCTGCCATTTTACTCGATGGAAATACAAATTCTCCCGTGTATCTCGGGATAAAAGAAGCATTGTCTACTCCAGGTGTTGACATTCGAATATTTGGAAAACCAGAAGTGCAAGGGAGGCGCCGAATGGGTGTTAGTTTAGCGTTGGGAAAAACCATCGAAGAAGCAAAAGAAAAAGCCAATCGTGGCCGCGACTTGATCCAATTAAAAACCACTTAATGGATAGGAGTAAACTTTAAAATTTGGAATTCCGAATCCTTCGGATTTTTATTTGAGGGATTCGTTTTGGTTGATGCTTTGGGTTTTAAAGTTTGTCATTTTGTCCTCGTAGATACTAGTTTCTCCAAAAGGTAAAAAAGCATTGTCATAGTGTAATGCGAGTAGTTTTGAATTTTTCCCAAAGCCACGGATGAGCTCCGATTCAATTGTATCAAAATCATAAAACTCGATTACGTCCATAAATTGGCCATCGTGTAACAAATTGAGAAAGATCACAAACTTACCTGCATGTTTTAAAATTTTAAGTGCAAATAACATTTCTCTTAGTTTCAAAAGATACAAGTAAGGGCGCATATTCCTCGCCATCACTAATTTTTGTTCGGCTTCACTCACATCTCGGAGTGCTAATCGCAAAAAAGCTTTGGTTTGCGATTTTTCTTTGTCTCTCGCTTTCCTCCCGAGTGACTCAAGCTCACTCCGAACAAGTGTTATGTTTTTTGTAAGGATTTTATCGTAGAGTTGAATGAGTTTGAATTGTGTGGAAAGAACCGCTAAGTAGGCATCTCCATACCTTCCCTGGATGTGAAGGCTTTTGAATCGTAGGTATTCATCAATGATCTCTCTGTATTCTAGTTTTTCTTCTGCAGTTCCTAAATGGATGATACTAGAATCTAGGGAACGAACAAGAAGGTAGTTTTCTTCTGCACCGAACGCTACTTGTAAGTTTCCATTGGAGTGAGTGCGACTCCCCCAAAACATACAAAGTCCTCCCAGTAGATACAAAACTAAAGTTCGCACAGTATAGTTTCGGTATCGAAGGGGTCGAAAAAAAGTTCATAATCATTGCACTTCGTTTCCCTTCCGATTATGTCAAAATTTTCATAAGAATTCCTGAAAAAACCCACTTGGTTCCAATTCTTTCTACTCGTCCTTTGGGAACCCATTTGCATCTTGGTTGTATCTCGTCTCTCTCTTCGGAATTTTTATGATCAAAATATCTGGTTTAAACAAACAATTCAATGGCAAAGTTTTATTCGATGACTTACAATTCAGTGTCAACCGTGGAGAAAGGGTAGGCCTTGTGGGCCGTAACGGTCACGGTAAATCAACACTTGTCCAAATCATTTTAGGAAAAACAGAACCTGACTCAGGGAACATCACCATCCCCAAAGGTTACCGCATCGGCCACTTGGAACAACACTTAGTGTTCACAAAACCCACCGTATTAGAAGAATGTGCCCTCGGATTACCGGAAGGCGATGAATACGAAACTTGGAAAGTGGAACGGATTTTGTTTGGACTTGGATTTTCGGAAGGGGATATGGAACGAAGCCCCAATGAATTTTCGGGTGGTTACCAAATCCGAATGAACTTGGCAAAACTTCTTGTTTCTGCCCCTGACATGCTCATCCTCGATGAACCAAACAACTATTTGGATATTGTCACCATACGTTGGTTAGAGGAGTTCCTTCGCGAATGGGAAGGAGAAATCATCCTCATCACACACGATAGAAGTTTTATGGACAGTGTTGTGACACATACAGTGGCCATCCACCGCACCAAAGCCATCAAGGTACAAGGTGATACAGAAAAGTTGTACACACAAATCAACCAAGCAGAAGAAATTTATGAAAAAACAAGGTTAAACGAAGCGAAGAAACGGAAACAAGAAGAAATGTTCATCGCCAAGTTCAAAGCCAAAGCAAGTTTTGCAAGCCGTACCCAATCCCGTGTGAAAAAATTAGAAAAACAAGGGGAGATGAAGGCTCTCGATACGATTGAAGATATGGAATTGTATTTTAACAGTGCTCCATTCTCCGCCAATCAGATGTTAAGTGTCGAAGATGTTTCTTTTTCCTATGATGGTAAGTCTCCCTTTTTGTTTGAAAATTTTTCTATTAGCGTTGGGCCAGAGGATCGGATTTGTATCATCGGTAAAAACGGAAAAGGTAAATCAACACTTCTCAAACTCATTGCCGGAGAACTAAGTCCCGTTTCAGGTGAGGTGAAAAAACACCCCATCTTAAAAGAAGGGTATTTTGGACAAACTAACAAACTGAATATGACGGAAGCAAATACAGTGGTTCAGGAAATTATGAGTGCTGATCCCAATTGTTCTGAAGGTAAGGCCCGTAACATTGCCGGTGGTTTGATGTTCTCAGAAGACTTGGCCTTAAAAAAAATTAAAGTCCTTTCAGGGGGAGAAAAAAGTAGGGTTTTACTTGGCAAAATTTTAGTGACACCTTGCCACTTATTGTACTTAGATGAACCAACAAACCACCTGGACATGCAATCCTGTGACTCACTCATCGAAGCGATTGATAACTTCGATGGTTCCGTGATTATGGTCACCCACAATGAAATGCACTTGCGTGCTGTGGCGACAAAACTAATTGTATTCGATGATGACCGAGTTTTTGTCTATGATGGTGGTTATGACGACTTCCTCTCAGACATTGGCTGGAAGGATGAAACCGTTTGAAACCAATCCTAACTGTAAAACAAGTTTCCAAGTCTTATGACAATGGATTCCAAGCCCTAAACCTAGTGAATTGGGAAGTAAAGGAAGGGGAAATCCATGCCCTTCTTGGACCCAATGGTGCCGGAAAAACGACCCTGATCAATTTGATTTGTGGGATTGTTTCACCTAGCTCTGGTGAGGTGAAAGTGGATGGCTTTGATATCATTCATGATTTTAAAAAAACAAGATCCCTAATTGGACTTGTCCCTCAAGAACTCAGTGTCCATGCCTTTGAAACCGTTTGGGCGAGTGTGAGTTTTACTAGAGGATTGTATGGAAAACCAGCAAATCCAAGTTACATCGAAGAAGTATTGACGTCACTTTCCCTTTGGGACAAAAAAGACCAGCGGATTATGACTTTGTCTGGTGGAATGAAACGTAGGGTGCTCATCGCCAAAGCATTGTCACACGAGCCAAGGATTTTGTTTTTGGATGAACCAAGTGCCGGTGTGGACGTGGAACTCAGAAAGGACATGTGGAAAATTGTGGAGTCCCTTCGTAAAAAAGGTGTCACCATCATTCTCACAACTCATTACATTGAAGAGGCAGAATCCATAGCGGATCGAATTTCTGTGATCCGAAAAGGTGAAATTTTCCTTACCGAAAACAAAGACAAACTCATGAAACAATTGGGTACCAAACAATTGCGGATTGAATTAAAAAAATCAATCAAAACGATCCCAAAGTCATTAGCAAAGTACAAATTGGAACTTGCAGATAACAATACCGCTTTTGTTTTTACCTATGACCGTTCTGATGACAGCAGTGTGATCACAAAACTACTTGATGATCTCAAAAAGGAGAAAATCCAATTCAGCGATTTGAGTACGAAACAAAGTAGTTTGGAAGAAATTTTTGTTCAATTATTACAGGAGTCAGTATGAATTTTTTTGCAATCCAAGCGATTTACCGATTTGAAATGGCTCGTACATTTCGTACTCTCTTACAAAGTATTGCCTCTCCCGTACTTTCTACTTCTTTGTATTTCATTGTTTTTGGTTCTGCGATTGGATCTCGCATCCAAGAAATTGATGGCATCCACTATGGAAGTTTCATTGTACCTGGACTTGTGATGTTGTCGCTACTCACAGAGAGTATCTCCAATGCATCCTTTGGAATCTACTTTCCAAAATTCAATGGAACCATATACGAAATCCTTTCGGCACCGGTCACCATGTGGGAAGTGGTGATAGGCTATGTGGGAGCAGCGGCCACAAAATCATTGATGCTTGGGGTTCTTATGCTCATCACCGCATCCTTTTTTGTTCCCATTCGCATTGACCATCCGTTTTTAATGGTATTTTTCCTTCTCTTAACATGCATTAGTTTTAGTTTGTTTGGATTTGTGATTGGGATTTGGGCAGATAGTTTTGAAAAATTACAAATGATCCCAATGCTTGTGATCACACCTCTCGTTTTCCTTGGTGGGAGTTTTTATTCCATCCAAATGTTACCAAGTTTTTGGCAAAAAATAAGTATGTTCAATCCAGTGCTTTATTTGGTGAGTGGGTTTCGCTATAGCTTTTTTGAACGAGCGGATGTGGCTTTGTCCGTGAGTGTGACCATGATTTTGGTATTTTTGTCACTCTGTTTGTTTGTGACTTGGCTCATCTTTCGCACTGGTTATAAAATCAAAAACTAAGTCGAACCATACAAATTTCCCATTTGGGTTCGTACCCATTGGGAAATGGATTCTCTTTGCTTCCCTTTCGTAAAGGGAAGAAGCAAAAAACTTTTTTCTTTCATTCCTTTAAAAACGAATCCAAAACTATTTTTTGGTTAAGATCCTAAGATCAGAAACTAACCTTTGTATGTCGCCAGTTCCTTTGGCTCTATAAATCCCACGTAAGTATTTTTTTTCATCAAACAAAAAAATATTTTCTGTATGTACAAATTCATATTTGTTTTTTTCCAATGAAAAACCTTCTACCTCTGCTCCACAGGTTTCTTTTGCAAATGTTCCAATACTTTCTGGATCACCGGTATAAAAATTCCAATGGGGGTTTTGGATTTTATAGAGTTTTCTGTAGTTTGAAAGGACGGTAGGTGTATCTTCTTTTGGGTTAATGGAGATGGAATGGATTTCTAAATTGGGGAATTCTGCCAAATCTGGTTGGATTTGGATCATATTTTTTGTGATGAGAGGGCAGATGCCTCGGCAGGTAGCATAAAAAAAGACAACCAAACTGATGTTAGATGAATTTTCTTTTAGAGAAATGGATTTTCCCAAATGGTTTGTGAGTTTGAATGCATCAGGGATTTGTTTTAATCCAGAAGTTCCAATTGGATCTCCCGGCCATACGGGATCAAAATCCTTCCCCGTAAAATAAGGTAGTACATTGCTGTTTGGAATTGGATTGGATTCCTTACACGAAAGAAGGAACAAACTAAATCCAATGAGTGAAAGGAAAATCCATTTCCTAAAAAGTGGAATGAGCAAAACAATTCTAAAAGACCCATCTGAGTGATGGTTTGTAAATGGTTTTAGTGCCAATCTGTGAGGGAGGTGTGTTTGCGTCTTTTGCATACGAAAGATTACTTTGTTTCGTTTGTTAAAATTGTGGATTCGGTTTGGTTTCTGTTTCGGGGATGGGTTCACAGAGTTTGCTACCAGGCCTTCCAAAACTTTCCCCCGTTTCTAAGAATACATGGTTCAAGTAAATTTGTCCCCGTTTGTTCCATTTTTTTACGACTTTGGGTTTGCCAGAAGGGAAAAAGGTTTGGTAGGTAGACATCTCTCCGTTGTCAAAGTATTCGATGTGTTCGCCTACAGGGATCCCATTCTCAAATTCGGAACTTTGCCTAAGTGTCCCATTGGGAAAATACAATTTATGTTTTCCATGTTTTTGCCCATACCGTACATAACGAAACTCTAAAAGGGTTCCGTCAAACGATTTGACCGTATAATCTCCGTGAGGTGCCCCTTTGTAGTATTCTGTTTCGTAGGTTTCCTTTAGAATGGGGTTTTCAGCGACCAAAATCCCCGTAAACCGTTCCCCTTGGTAGAGGAGGAAGTGGTTTTGGTCTTCCGATAGGTTTTCGTTCCCCACCTCTACCCTTTGTTTGGCACAAGACAAACAAAGGAGGAGGCTAAACCAGAATACAGGGAAAAGGAATCGAACCAAACGAGTCTTAGTTGGAAACCGTTCCTGGTGTCCCGTGGAAATAGGAACCGATTAGGGTATTGGTGCCAGCAGTTGTATCATTAGTATAATGGTAGTGATAGATTGCAGAAGAGAAATGTGTTGTCGTAGTGGTATGACCGTGATTTGAATCTAAATCTCCTGGAGTCGAAGTTACACCGGCAAAAGTACGGCAGTCGCGACCATAAACTGGGAATCCATCCAAAAGGATACCAATCAAATTCGCATTGTTATTCGAAACATTTAAAGGTTGGGAGTGATGGTGGTAGACTCCAGAACTTTGTGGGTGTCCATTATATTGGTCAAAAGTTTGTACTTCTGACGCAAGTGTATCACCTGGTGCGGCCGCATTATTAAAAATAGCAAGGCCATTCACTGTGATCCCAACCGATACATAGCCACTTTGTGTCCCTGTTTTTGATCCAGATTTCTCTGCAGGGGAGCTTGGAATCGAATACACCAAACACTGAGATGAGATTTGGTTATTCCCTGCAGACTTTTGGCCCGAACCCAATGCTTCATACATAGGGGAGGAGGATCCAAAATAATAACTTTTGTTATTCGGTATATTTTGCGAACGGAATACATAATTACTTCCAGAAACAGAACCAACGGCACATTTAAAATTATTGCGGATCCAAGCGGGCAGGTCAGACGACATAGAAGATGTCATGCCTGTGATGCAATCTGTATTGGTATCCAAGGTGGCAGTGGAGTTCACAACAGTGGTCCCTGTAAAAGAAGAATTGGCACAAACTCGTTGGCTCGCAACGGCAGCTAACAAGAGTAAGTTCTCGTCGTCCGAATCAGATTTGGTTTTACAATTGGTTAGTGAAAGTACGAGTAGTACAATTGAAGTTGAGGCCGCTAGAATTTGTTTCCTTTCCATAAGGGGTTCAACATAGAATGATTCTAGGGATTGTCAAGGAATTTCGCCCAAGAGAAACTCCCTTTCCAATTTGTGCAAACTGTACTTTAATAGATTTTGAGGAGTTCCACTTCAAAGATAAGAGTGGAATTGGGTGGGATATTCCCCACTTGTTTGCTTCCATAGCCAAGCTCTGGTGGGATGATGAGCTTTCGTTTGCCACCCACACGCATGCCTTTCACACCTTTGTCCCAACCTTTGACCACTTCGCCTGCGCCCAAATTGAATTCAAACGGGCGGTTTCGGTCTCTTGAACTATCAAATTTGGTCCCATTGGTCAATCGACCTACATAGTGAACCGTCACATAAGAACCAGAAAACGCTTCGTCCCCTTTCCCAACGACAAGATCAATGATTTGGAAATCCTTTTCTGCGGGAACCAGCGGAACTGTGAGGAAAAAGAATAGGGAAACTGTTAGGGAAAGGAATGACTTCATATTGATGGAAAGGGTAGGAAAAACCAAAAACTTTGCCAATGAAAAAAACTAGCCGAAGGAACTTCCTAAATTATGGTGAAACTATGTTTCACGAACTCGTTTTTTATTGTAAGGAATTGGAATCGTTTATCCTGCGAAACCAAATCCAAGAATTTTTGGAAGGGGAACATGATAGTTTTTTTGCAGAAGAAATGTTAAAAACCATCCAAACCGAATCCTTAAAAATCCCTCAGTCAGAAAAACAAAAGTATCCAAACCTGCCGTGGGACAAAATGGATACAATGTGGCAAAAGGATTTGGCTCGTGCCTACGACTACATCGACTTAAAGATGTTATACTATGTTTGTGTTTATGAAATTCCAAAATTCACAAAAACAATCAAGTTGGAAATCAGATAAACGATTACGCCGCAGTCCTTCCGTTGTTTTTGATGATTTCGATGTTTTCTTCAAAACGAACTTTCTCCGCATAACTTCGTTTCCCTGAAAATTCAATTCCCACTAATAAATCACCAGTTTCTTCTTTATGTGCCCAAGCGATTTTTCCAAAAAAACGAAATGGGGTTTGCAGTTTGAATACAAGTTCAAGTAAAATGCCTTTTTGTTTTGGAAGTGTTTCCACCAAATTGCTGTTCTTCACCCTCAGTTTGAGTCCAGTTGCCGAAAGGTCTATGACAGGAAATTTTTCCACTGTTGTCATTAAGTTTGCATCTTTGATCCGTTCGATCATCTCGGCAATTTGGGTTTGGTAAAATTTGAGATCATCCTCAGTTATGGATTTATCTTTTGTTTGCAAAAAGTAATACCCAATGGGTATGATTTCTTCTAATTCATTTTTGTACAAGATTGGGAGAATGAGTTCGGACTTAATTTTTTTGTCACGAGCAGCAAACGCGAGTTTTTCGACATTGTCCTCGATATCATCTTCGTAATTGATAAAACCCTCGTCGTCCATTTTATAACTTTCTGGATTTGTTGCATCTTTGATGTAGAGGATTTTTTGTGTGGATTTGACAACATCAAACTTTCGTTCCATACCCGATTTGAAGATATCCATGGTCCCTGCTTCTCCAGAACGAACCATCATTCGTTTGCGATAGTCTTCAAAATTAACACGTACGAGTGTAGGGATATTGAACATGTTGGCTTCTATGATGGTTTTGGAGCTGACAATGTTTGTCACATTGACAATGCCTTCCTCTGTGATGGTAAACCTTGGGTTTAATCTTTCTTTTTTTGCAATGAGGACTTTTTCAACGCGGAGTTGGACTTTATGAGGTGCTAGTTGTTTGACAAAGGTGCAATGCAGTTCTAAGTAACGTGCAAGCAATTTGGAAAGAACAATGGTGGAACCTTCGGCAAGTACCCAAACTTCATTCCATTGTACGATGATCTCCTCACCACCAGGCACTTCTTGTAAAACAGTCATGGTTTGCACCTGACCATTCCAATTGGCCTTCATTTCTTGGTTCATAAGATAGTGTAAGATCACATGGTGTTTTTGTTCTTTGCCTGTGATTTGGTCCATTGGTCGCATAGCTAATTTCCAGTTCGATTGAGTTCGGATGGGAAATAAATTTCCCATCTATAGGAAAGTAAAGTTCACACGCATCTCTTTGGCAAGAAAAACGAATTTTTAAAGAAGCAGTAAGTGTTTTTTTTCAGTGAATTCATAACAAAAACGAATCCATGAAAAATGATTTTGTAAGTGAGAAAACTCGGGAAGGTACTGAGATAAAAACGTTTCGCAACGTTTCTCGCGTTCATTTTGTTTTTTTTCCATGACAGATGTTAGATCAAAAATTGTTTTTTCGTATATGTCATGGTCCATATAACCTTCTTGTAAGGCCTGTTTTAAATACTCATTTTTTTCTTTCCACTCACTTGGGGAAAGTACGGGGATTGATTGGAGTTCCAACCAAAACTCTTTGATTGCTCTTTCAAACTTAGGGATTTCCTTTTTTAGAGACTCACATTTATAAAACAAAGTGCGGAGGTGGCTTTTTGCATTTTGGTCAATTTCGAGAAGGGACTCTTCTGGGAAGGGAGGGAAAAGTTTGGGAAAGGAAAAGGTGAAGACGGGACCAAGGTAGGGTTCGAAGAGTTCCAATTGGTAAAAGGACTTGGTTGACCACTGCAAGGTCCCTTTGACCAAAATCCCTTCTACTGTGACTTCAATTGTCCGTACCCCGAGCATACAAATCAATTGCATTCGTAGCAAAATTTATTGTCCTCCCGCCATTTTTTTTTAAACTTTTTTGCAACGAAATCTGGGGGCAGGAACTCTGACAGTGAGATGGCTAAAAAACCAGCAGAAACAACAGAGACTCACCAAATCCCAAAAGCGAAGGGGGCAAAAAGAGCCTTACTCGTAGAAGGTGGTGGGATGAAGGGCGCTTTTTCTGGGGGAGTGTTGTATGCTTGGAACCGCTTCCTCAGTCCAAATTACTTTGATTTGGTGGTGGGAGTGTCATCTGGGGCCTGCGCTGCGGCGTATTATGTATCCATGCCAAAACCAGAACCCATCAAAAGTGAAAAAGCGTTAGCTGTTTGGTACAGACACCTTTCTGGAAGAAAACTCATTTCCCTCTTCCATCCCTTCCAAGGGAAAACCTTACTCAACCAAGAATACCTTATTGATTTTATCTTTCGTAAAAAAGTTAGGTTGGAATCGGAAACCCTCGATTCGAAAAAACTCCCACATTTTGTGATCGCAGTGAGCAATTTGCACACACATTCTGTTGAATACATCAAAGCCACATCAAATAATGTTTTTGATTTATTAAAAGCAGCAACCTCCCTCCCCATCGCCACTCGCGGTAAACATAAGTTAGATGGAAAATTGTATTCGGATGCAGCAATCCTCAATCCATTGCCCATCCAAGATATCATTGAAGCGGGTTATAAAGAAATTGTAGTAGTGATGAATTCACCGATACGTCATATCTCGGGTCCACTCACAAGGCTTACCAGCCTGCTTGCGTTTCCCAAACACAGAACCATTCGCCGTATGATGCGAAAGTTCCACCACTTCCATTTCAATTTAGCACGTGAGATTGTGGTACAGCCACCGAAAGGTGTGAAGATCATCACCGTAGCCCCTGATAAACCACTACCGGTGAAACTCACCACGACGATCCGCAACAAATTGTACCAAACGGCTTACCTCGGTGCCAAAAAAGGAGAAGAAGCAATCCAGTTTATTTTGAAACGCAAACCAAAACCAAAGTCCAAAACTTGATTCGAATCCATATTCAATTCCCAAAATTCTCTCACCCTGTCTATCTCGATCAAAAATACAAAGATTGTTGGATCGAATTTTGTTAGTTGCTAGGTGGTTCGTTTAGGTCGGTGCGAAAAAATCCACCATAGGCCTTGTTAAAGGCATCTTTAAATTCTCCCCCCACATACCATTTTCCATTATGATAGAAGCTAGTGTAGACCGTACTATCAGGGTTCGGTGCCCAATTTAGGATGTTGTAAGAACCTGTTTGGAAGGCGCTCACGTTTGGCGTTGTGGTGGAACCATTTAAGCCAGTGAACGAACCACCTACGAGAACCCTTCCATCAGGAGCAGGTGTGATGGCATTCACAAATCCGTTTGCATAAATGGAGTTTTGGTATGAGTTTGTCGCAAAATCATAAATCGCAAAATTGTTAAAGGCACCTAGGCCTGAGATTGTAGTGAAACTTCCACCCAGGTAAATTTTTCCATCATACAAAGTTTGAACCATCACATCGTTTTGTGGATAATTAGTAGTGGAAGGCAAAGAGATTGCCGTTCCAGTGACGGTATCAACGGCTCGGTAATATTGGATTGTATTGTTTCCATTGAGACTTGTATACAATCCTCCGATAAAAACGGCATCACCTACGACAAGCAGTGAGCTTACAATGCCAGTCACATCAACATTGGGGTTCCATTGGGTGAGTGCCAGTGTTTCTTCCGATATGGCCGCGACTCGATTTCGAGTTTGCCCACTAACCGTTGTAAAACCATCCCCACCAAAATAAACCTGACCATTCCCACTTGCGATGGCTCGGATATCACCCGTTATTCCCGGTATTTGTACGTCCATTGGATTCAATTGGTAGTGAGGTAAATCTAAAGCCGCAAATGAATTCCGACTGATTCCATTGATGGTTCGAAAACTCCCACCGAGAAACAAGCGATCCCCTTTCAAATGCATCGTAACAATTCCGAAGTCAAATTCAGGGGTGTTGTCTAAGGGATAACCTGTTGCTTCATCAAACACCACGAAATGTTTTTTCGGAATCAGGTTCACTCCATACCGATTGAATCCGAGTACCACGTCGTTTCCAAAAGGGATCACAGCTCCTCCTGGATTGGAAACTGCTTCATCTAAGGAAGGATTCCAATTGGTGAGTGCTCCGCTTGGAACTTCAAATGCCGCTGCATAATTCCTCGAGATTCCTTTTGCCATCGTAAACTGTCCTAAGGCATACAACTGGTTTCCAACGAGGTGGAGAGATGTGACAGTAAGGTCAATGGCAAAATCATTTTTGACTGCAGTGCCCGACCCATTGTCTACACCTACTAAAAAATTGGCCGTTGGTGCACCAAGGACTGAAGTAAAACTCCCTCCTAAGTAGACAGTGTTTTCATATTGTTGGATGGCTTCTACTGGAGCATTTGGGTTCGGAGCCCAAGAAGTGAGTGTTCCGTCTGGGTAAAAGGCCGTCGCATTGTTCCTTGGCGTGGAAAAGGAACCACCCACATATAATACAGGACTCCCTTGGGAGTCGGTACCCATATTCAAATCAAATGCTGCACCACCAACATTCAATTGACTTGTAAAACTTGTATCCACAACACCTGTTGTTGCATTGAGTTTTGCGATTCCAAGTCTTACGGCTCCGATTGTATCGAATGACCCACCTATAAAAAGAGAATTGCCAAAAGACACAATAGAATAAACATAATTGTTCATGGCACCAGGGAAAAATCCTGTATTTAATTCTCCCGTATAACGATTGACAGATGCAATATTTGATTGTGGATTCGATCCCCAACTTGCAAAATTTCCACCAACGTATAAATTATCACCTAATACATGGAGTGTGTAAACGCTTCTCGATGCATCTTCTGTTACATTAAAATTTGGATCTAATTGGCATCCAGGCAAAATATGGGCAACTTGGCTCCTTTTGATCCCTTGCACGTGTGTGAAAGTTCCGCCGATGTAAAATCCTCCGCTCCCGTCAGGAACTGCTGCATAGGTTTCTCCTTTCACTTTGAGGAAGGGACAGAACCGACTTGGGATCGCTGTCCCTGAATGTTTGTCGAGAATGGCCACACTCCCTGTCGAAAGGCCAACTTTATTGAAGTCACCTCCCATTAAGATATGATTGCGGTAGGATAAAATCGAACGAACTTTTGGAATCGAAGTCGATACATACACCCCCCATTCCTCTAAAAAACTAAAGGCAGGCAAACAGGAAGGCGACCGGTCTCCTGTGGCAAGTCTCACGAGGGAAGCCAATAAAAAAGATTCCGATTTGACATCGCAGGTACTTTCTAAGTCGGCTGGTTTGCAATTGGTGGATGCCATTGCAATGAGAACAAGGAAAATCGATAAATAGAAATTTTTTGCCAAAGGACGCATGGATTCCATTCTAAAAAGGCAGGTTTTCTGTCGAGTGTTTGCTTTTTCTATTCTGTCGTTATATCTAGTACAATGTGTTTCGTTCCAAACGAAATGCACGTCATTCATTCAAATGAGTACGAAACAAGCCTCCATATGTATTTTTGACTGCGTTTTGAAATAACCCACCCAAGTAGTACTTTCCATTTTTTGGATGTGAGGAAAGCACAGCATCATTCACTCTCGCATTCCAAGGAGACAAGGCATTCGAATACGAATTGTACACTCCAAATTTGTTATAAATTGTGGAAGCATTGAGCACCGTAAAATCCCCACCTATGAAAACATTCCCATCAGGATAGGAAGCAATGTATTTGACAAAATTATCTGCGTAAAGTAGGGAAGGTGGTTCATAACTTTGGGTTGTTAGGTTGTAAGCAGCCAAATAACTATACCCTGTTCCAATCGAGGTAAATTCACCTCCTAAAAAGATTTTGTCACCCACTAATGTTTGTGTGTTGACAGATGCATTTGGGAAAATGCTACCTGATGGGACCTGCCTTTTGGTTCCATTCGTTTTATCCACGGCTTGGTATCGAAAGGTTGATCCATCTCCGTTGATTCCAAGATAAGCCCCACCAATGAAAACCAAATCATTCACAGCCAATACAGAATTTCCCGCTCCATTCAAATTGGGATTCCAATTGGTTAAAGAGAGGTCTGTTGTATTCAATGCAAAGGCATTGTTCCTTGTGGCAGCATTTACAGTTGTGATTGCATTGCCAACTGCATAAACTTGCGTTTCATCACTTGTAATGGACCGAACTTCCATCGTTCCCCCCGCCACAGTGGGGCTATTCGCATTGATTGTGTAATGTGGTAGATCTAAGACCACAAATGCATTTTTTGATTGGCCTTGCACATTGGTAAAAGAACCTCCCACAAACAATCGATTGTCAATGCGTAGGAGGGATTTGATCGGCATATCAAAGTAAGGTGTGCCTTCGATCGGTTTCCCTGTGTATTCGTCGATCACTGCAAAATTACTACGGGCTGTCACATTGACGGTGGAACGGTTTGAGGCGACGAGGATCACTCCATTGCCTGCGGGAACAAAACGTGCACCAGGATTCGTGATGGTATTATCATACTTGGGATCAAACGCAGTCACACCTTCACTTGGGAGGTCCAAAGCCGCTACATAATTCCTTGGAACTGATTTGATGGAAGTGAAACTCCCACTGATATACAATGTATTCTCAATTACCTGGAGAGAGGCCACCTCTCCATTCACAACAAAATTTGTGGAGATCGCCGTACCAGTGTTATTGTTTACGGAAACTAAATTAGCAGCGGCTGTCCCACCGTTAACAGTTGTAAACTGTCCTCCTAGGTAAATCGTATTCCCATACTGTTGTACGGAGCGGACATTCGAGTTTACATTGGGTGTCCAAGCTGTGACTGTCCCATCTGGGTACACTGAGAACGCATTGACCAGGGGTGAAATGGATAAACTGTCACCCACTGCATAAATATTGGGGCTACCTGCAACGTCGGTTCCGTAATGAAGGTCAAGGCAAACCCCACCGTCAACACCAGGGTTAAAGGATGAGACAACGGCTCCCGATACAAAATGATACTTAGCTAAATTCCTTCGACTGAGTCCGCTTATATTTGCGAAACTTCCACAGATGTACATCGCATCAAGATCGGAATCCAAATCAAAGACTGGATCATCCACCTGGAGATTAAAATCTGGTTCCAAAGCTCCCGTGTATCGATTCAATCGAACAAGATGAGTGTAATTTGTATTCCCATCCCAATTGGTAAAGTTACCTCCCACATATAAAGAGTCCCCTCTTAAGAGGAAGGCCCTCACTTCTCTTGTATCATCAACTGGAGTTTTAAAGTTCCGATCCAATTGGCAACCAGGAAGGATATGGGCGATGCTCGACCGATCTTCCCTTTGGACACTATAGAAAGCACCACCTATGTAAAAACCGCCACTCCCATCGGATATCGCTGTGTAAGTAGCTCCTGAAACTTTTAGGTAAGGGCAATAACGATTTGGCAAAATATTTCCATTGGCAGTTTCTAAATAGACAACATTTCCAGTCGATGGCCCAAGGTACTGGAAGTTCCCACCGATGATGATTTGTTCATTGAAACTCGTGATGGCATTGGCAGATTGGAAACCCGATGTGCCACGGAACACTCCCCAAAGGTCTTGGAAATCAAAGGAAGGGAGGCATGATGGGGAACGGTCCCCTGTCACATAACGAATGATACTTCCCAAAAGAAAGGAATCGGTTTTGGCATCACAGGCATTCGAGAGGTCTGCTGGTTTGCATTGGAAGAAAACTCCGATCAACAAACAGTAGGTGATAAATGTCGATCGTAACCAAGGCATGGAAATAATTTTACCAAACGTAAGGAAAATTGTCTAGCGGTTTGTAAAATAATGAGCGGGTTTTGCAGAGTCTAATCGTTGTATGTTTTGGATTTCCCTAATCTTAGTTAGTTTGCCCTTTGTTTTTTATTGGCTTTGGCCAAAAAATGGGAAGGGAAGTGAACCAATGGGACAAGAATCGTACAATTTGTCCAAAGGAGCAAAAGGATCCTTACCACCTTTTTCTGCTGAAACCGTAGTTTATTTCGATGCCGGTAGATCTGAATTGGCACCAAACGAAGTACAAAAATGGAAAGATTCCGTTTCCCATTATTTATCACAATCGTTAGATTCTGTCACATTGATTGGGTCGGCGGATACCACGGGAAACTTGGCGAAAAACCGAAGGCTTGTAAAAGAACGGGTGCAAGGGATTAAAAAACATCTCATCTCCAGGGGAGTGAACCCCAAAATGATACTTTGCCAATATTTAGAACCCATCCAAGGGCGAACGCCAAAGGAAAGGGAACAATTTCGTTCGGTCGTCATCCAATGGAAGGGATACGGTTCGGCGTGACAAAATCCATCGGTTTGGGAATTTGTCAGTGAAATGATCCGAACTGAAATCCAAATTCGATTTAATGATATGGACCCCATGCGAAGGGTAAATAACGCTAGTTATTCGGCCTATTTGGAATTGGCACGACTTGATTTTTGTAATCGGTATTTGTCTGTTTCGCAACTAGAAGACATTCCCTTTGTGATGGCCCGTGTCGAAATGGATTTGATCGCATCTGTTTTGCCCGGGGACTCCATTTACATCCACACTTGGGTTTCTAAAATTGGTACGAGTTCTTGGGAATTTTCATACGAAATCAAAAACCAAAAAACAAATGTTTTGTATGTCAAAGCCAAAACCATACAGGTATATTTTGATTACCGCGCCCAAACCAAATTGCCGATCCCAAACGAATTTAGAAATTGTTTGGAAAAGGAAATGGGATGAATCGAATTAAAAAAATTGATTGGTTTGGTTTGTTTTTAAAACAATTCTTTTGAATCAAAATGTTTCCATTCCCAATGGTAAGCAGACTTATCCCCAAATTGGATGCATTCGTCTAACCAGTTGGATTCGGTCTCTGGATTGAGGGAGGCATAGGTTTCTCTGATAGTTTTTATGAGTTCTTTGTATTCGGGAAGGATCTCTGGCAAGAGAGGGTCTGTTTCTCGGTTGAGGAGTCGCAAAACAGCTTGGATCAAGGCAAAGTAGATCCCTTTTCTTAAGAGCTCTGGTAAGTCCTTTGGCAGGGGGACAAGTGCTTCTAGTTTTTGGAAATGGGGGATTAGTTTTGGCAACTGGACCGACAAATGGCTTGGCAACTGGCTTTGGATTGTTGTAAGGTAAACTTCATTCTCTTTGTCTGCCATGGCCACTCACTCTTCTGACCAATTTCAAATCAAAACCATCTGCGAAAAAGAAGGATTTTCTTTTGTTGGGTTTACGAAGGCAAGTTTACCCGATAAAGACCTCCAGTTTTTAGAAACATGGATCACAGAAAAGAAATATGGCAATATGGATTGGTTTGCAAAAGACCATGCCATTGCCATTCGCAACCGATTTGAGAATTTGGGTTTTGTTCCAAGGTCTGCGATTTGTTTGGGTTTTGTCTACCGGTCGAGCGAAAGTGAAGCCCTAGTCTCTCAAATGGAACGAAAGGTTTCGCGGTATGCCCTCGGAACTGATTACCACATTGTTTTACGGAACAAAGGAAACCAAATTTTAAAGGAGTTACGGAATCTTTTTCCAACAAACCATTTCCGCCAATCGGTTGATAGTTTGCCCATCGCTGAAAAAATCCTCACAAGGGAATCGGGTGTTGTTTGGCAAGGGAAACATACCAATCTCATCCATCCCAAATTGGGATCTTATTTTTTTCTCTCCATCATTCTCACCGATTTAGAGTTAGGTGAAACAATTCCCGAAGAGACCACCACAGACCATTGTGGGAGTTGCCGTAAGTGTTTGGACATTTGTCCCACAAATGCCTTGGAGCCTTACCAATTGGATGCTTCTAAATGCATTTCCTACCTTACCATTGAAGACAGAGTTGATCCTCTGGTGACAGAATCATTTTTGGAATGGGACAGAAAGGGTTGGGTCTATGGGTGTGACCTATGCCAAGAAGTTTGTCCCTGGAATGAAGGGATCGCCAAACGAAACCAGGTGGAAACAAACGAACCTAGTTTTTTGCCAAAAGAGTTTTGGAAAGATCCCACGTTCCAATCCAAAGAGTTTTTATCAGAAACTGAATTTAAAGGATATTTTGAGAAGTCACCCATCGAATGGATCGGAGTCTCTATTTGGAACCGAAACCAAGTGAATAAAAAAGATTCTTACGAATAGATCATTTCATAACGTGTAAAAAAAATGAAGTATTCTTTTTAAAATACTTGGGTAAGGAACGAATACCGTGTTCGTGGCAAAACGGTTCTCTCCAAACCATTTCGTTTGGTGCGGGGATTCAAAACAAATTTCGTAATGATTCTGTTGTTTCTTTTGGATCTTTTGCCGAACAGATTGCACTCACAACAGCTACCATATCGGCCCCCGCATCGATTACCTCTTTTGCATTGCCTATGTTGATGCCACCAATGGCGACAACGGGGAGATTTGAATTTTCTCTGAGCCAGCGAACACCTGCTAGTCCTAAAGCTTCTTTGGTATCGGTTTTAGTAGGAGTCGCAAAAACAGGAGAAACGGCCAGGTAATCCAAATTGGGGTTAGGATGTTCTTTCTGTAAGGTTTCAAAGTCTTCTTTTGTTTCGATGGAAAGGCCAATGATGGCATTTTTTCCAAGGAGTTTTCGTGCTTCTGGCCATGGCAAGTCGGATTGGCCCAAATGCACCCCATCTGCACCCGATGCCAAACAGAGGTCCACGCGGTCATTGATGAGGAGGGGGACTTGGAAGGGTGTGAGGATATCTTTTAAATGGATGGCAAGAGCCAAAAATTCTCGGGAAGTGGTTTCTTTTTCCCGAAGTTGCACAAGGGATACGCCACCGGAAGCGGACAATCGTACCACTTCTTCTAAGGAGTGGTGGAGGCAAAGGGGTCTATCTGTCACCAGATACACCCCACGGAATCTATTTTGCATTTAACCTTTGTTTGATGGTATCTGCATTCAGTTCGTAAAGGGCATCAAGGAATGCCACCTGGAAACTGCCAGGGCTAGACGTTTTGGATTTTGCCATCTCACCTGCAATTCCCATCACCGCCATCGCAGAAGTTGCCGCTCTCAACTGGTCTGTTTGGACCGCAGCAAAGGCACCACAAAGCGCAGAGGCAGTACAACCAAGGCCTGTGACCTTTGTCATCAGAGCATCTCCATTGGAGATTTGCGCCATGTCGGTTCCCTTTAAGATGTAATCAGTAGCACCACTGATGACAACCACTCCACCTGTGACCTTGGATAAAGACTTTCCAGTCTCAACTGCAGACTCAGAGGAGTCGGTTGCATCCACACCTTTGGTTTTTCCGGAAGAAGAAAGTGTTGAAAGAATTTCAGAAGCGTTTCCACGGACAATGGTCGGGTTCCCTGCATCTAAGATCCTTCGGATTGCCGCATTACGAATGTTACTTGCTCCTGCTCCCACAGGGTCAAGAACCAAGGGTTTTCCTAATGAAACAGCTTTTTTAGCTGCTTTTTCCATACTTTGGATCCAAGGTTCCGAGAGGGTTCCAATATTGATGACGGTTGCCGAACAGATTGTAACCATTTCTTCCACTTCTTCGATGGCATGTGCCATAATGGGAGAGGCACCGACAGCAAGAAGGGCATTGGCTGTGTTATTCATCACAACGTAATTGGTAATATTATGAACTAGTGGGACTTTCGAACGTAAAAGTTCTAAATCTTCGATGGTATTTTTTAAAATAGTTTGGGACATACGGAGGTTTCCTAGGAGAACCTAGGCAATCTTCGTTATCGCGTCTTCTACTTTTTTGATTAAATCCGATTCCGACCACGGTTTGTTTAAAAAACTATGTAGGTCCACTTCCCCTTTCAATTGGTTGAGGGAATGTTCATCGATGTGTCCGGAAATAATTATTTTTTTAATGTTTGGGTAGGTTTTGTGAACTTCTCGTAAGAACTCATCACCACGTTGGTTTGGCATCAGCCAATCCGAAATGATGATGAGGATATTGATTCCTTCTTCGGCCAATTCTTCAATGATCGACCATGCCTCTTCCGTATTTTGGGCCGTTTCATAACGATACTCGTTCCCAAAATGTTTTTTTAACTGAGATTTCAAACTCATCAGAATGATTTGTTCGTCATCGACGAAGAGGATGGCTTTGCCCATTGGATTATTTACCGTCGTGAGGGCACTCGGTCAATTTGTCATGGCCTGGACAGGAACGTTTTTCTTTTCCCGGGCAAATGGCAAATACCGACGTTGTAAAAAATAATACGCTTAAAATCGCAACAGTAAGCTTCATACGATCAACCTCTCTTCAAATTAGACGAAAGTTTCATAGCGAAGGCAAGAACCTTTTCTTCAAACTTTTGTTAGAATTTCATACCCTTTGTCTGTGACAAGGATGGTGTGTTCAAACTGTGCCGATAGTTTCCCATCTTTGGTTCGGACAGTCCACTTGTCTGAACGATCAAAATTCACTTCCCAAGTTCCCAAATTGACCATTGGTTCCACAGTGAAGATCATTCCTGTTTCCATTTTGGCTAATTTTCGGGGTGAGCGAAAATGTGGTACTTGTGGTTCTTCGTGGAAATTTCGGCCCACGCCGTGCCCCATCAGGTCACGCACAATCCCATACCCAAGTGGGGTTAAAAAGTCATCAATGGCATTCCCGATGTCGTCAATCCGGTTCCCTGGTTTGATTTGTTCAATCCCCACCCACATGGCTTTTTCCGTATCTGCGACAAGTTTTTCCGCTTCGGGAGTGGTTTTACCACCCACGATAAAGGTTTTGGAAGTGTCTCCAATGTAACCATCGACTATCGGGGAGACATCTAAATTGACGATATCTCCATCCGCGAGTACGTCTTCCTTTTTGGGAATCCCGTGGCAGACCACATGGTTGATGGAGGTACAAATGGATTTTGGGAAACCTTTGTAACCGAGTGGGGCAGAACGGTGGCCATTTTTTTTGGTATAGGCTTCTGCGATGTCATTCAGTTCCAAAGTGGAAACGCCCGCTTTCACGAAGGGTTCCAAATACACGAGGAGTTCGGCGGCAAATTTTCCCGCCTTCCTCATCTTTTCAATTTCTGATTTGTTTTTGATATAAATCACGGATTAGAAATCAGTCGACCGAACCGTTGTTCTTTTGTTGGCAGAAGTTCTTTCGAGTGCTTTGTCGATCAAACGGTAAATTTCTTCGTTGATACCATCAATGGCATCCCCGGAAGTCATAAAACCCTTACTTTTGATGTATGCTTTCACCTTGGAAGTGACAATAAGGGATTCTTTTGACGTTGTTTCTGTTTGTTCTTCGGACATGGATACCTCGGTTATTTCTTTCTAACTCCGAGGATGGTATCCACAAGGGATTTTTCAATATTTAATTTTTCACTAATTGCCTCAGAAGACCACTGGTAGTTGTCATGGAGGCTCTGGATGGTCGCTCTTTTTCGCTCGACTAAGGGATTTCCCGAATTTTTGCGGTCAGTTTTGGCTGGGGTACTTGGGTTCTGCATCGCCCCTTGCACAATGTCCAGAAATTGGGAGAGTTTTTCGAAGGTTTCGTCCGCTTCTCCGAGGAGGGATTCCAAATCGTCCTTTGTGTCACGAGTGGAATCTTTTAGGTCTTCCAATCGTTTTTGCAGGGTCAGGATTTGTCGGTGGCGGTCGGAAAGGTCCCCAAGCAGTTCCTCAATTTTGTCAAATTTACGTTCGACGGAATCAATCTGAGCCTCACGTTCCACAAGGAAGGAAGTGCGGTTTTCGGCCTGGCGGATGGTTTCTGTGAGTTCTTTCTCCCTTGCTTCCACCACATCGATCTCGCGGTCGAGGATGTCGAGGCGGGCTTGGAGTTCCCGTGCATTGTGTTTTTGGCCTTCCAAGTTTTCTACTAAGTGGAAAACAGAATCTTGTGATTCTTGGAGGGAAGACAAAAAGGATTCAATTTTTGCCTGTTCTTTGGTTAGGTTTGCCACCCGTGACTCAATGGAGCTGACTTCGGTTAGGCTTTGTTCAAACCCTTCCATGGTTTCTGATACATGTACCAAGTTGGAGGCAAGGATTTGGATTTGTTTGTCGATGTCTTCTGATTGGAATTGTGCTTCTTTTAAGGCTTCCAATTCCGTTGTTATTTGCGATCTCATTTCGCTGAATTCAGAGATGGCCGATTGGACCAATTCCAAATCTGGTTTGCCTTTTTCGAGAGATCGCAGTGCTTCTGATATTTCTTCCACTGCTTTGTTCGATTCGTCTGCAATTTGTTTGGCGGAAGCGAAAAGGTCAGAATGTTCTTTCACCGTTTCCAGTTCACTGGAAAGTGTGAGGATTTCTTCTTTTAGGTTCTCGAGTTCGTTTTGGAAACCAGACAAAGTTTCTTCTTTGGTTTCCGTGAGTGATTCCAATCCATTTTGGATTTCAAATTTGAGATCATGGAATCGGTTCAAACTGTCTTTCAAAAAATCTTGGCTTTCTTTTGCGATTTCCTTAAACGATTTTTCGTAATCCCTTTGGTAAGTTTCAATTTGTTTTTTCGATTCGTCTTTGGAACGTTTGATACTTTCTTCTAAGTTGCGACGAACTGTGTTTAGGTGGTTTGAGATTTTTTCTTCAAGTTGGCCAAGTTGGACATTCCCTTTGTCGAGGAGTTTTGTCAATTGGTGAGAGATTTTGGAATCGATGGTTTCATTCAAACGATCCATTTTTTCTTCTTGTAGGTTGAAGAAAGATTCACCCGATTCTTCTAAGTGTTTGAGGATTCTTTCCACTTCACTACGAGCCAGTTTTGCTTCGTCTTCCAAACGAGAGATACTTTCTTTTGTTTTGGATTCCGCAACAGTCTCCAAATTGGATTTTGCTTTTTGGAATTGGTTTTGGAATTCCAAAAGAAGGTCTGCTCCCTCCACGTGGATTTCTTTTAAGCGGTCTTGGAGTTTTTCGATGCTGTAGTTTTGGTCTTCTCGCATCTTTCCAAGTTCATCTTCCCATTTGCTCACAAATTGTTCTAAATTGGCATTGGCAATGCGGATCTTTTCCGTAACGATTTCTTCGGATTCTTTGGCTTTTTCTTCTGCAGTTTCTAATATTTCATGTGCCGATTCGCGCAGTGCAGACTTTAATTCTTCAACATATTCATCCACATCTTTCGTTTGAGCTGTGATTGTTTCACCTAGTTCTTTTACTTGGGATTGGATCGAATCAAGGTCTGATTCCATATCCTGCTTCTGGATTTTGAAATCAGAGTGCATTCTCTCTTCTAATTCTTTTTTGAGTTCAAAAAGAGAAGTTTTGATGACCATTTCTTGGCCAGATCGAACCGTTTCGAGTTCACGGTCAAATTCCTTTAATTCTTGTAAGGCGCTCTTTTTCAGCGTGGTTGCTTCTTCTCTTAGTTCCTCTGAAATACGGTGGAATTCTTCCGAAAAAGCTTCGATCTCACGGATGAGTTCTTGTTTGCGAATGTCTGCTTGTCGGAGGAGTTTATTTTCCGCCTCTAAGTACTTTTCTTGGAATTGGATGATGGTTTGGTTGATGCCATCAGCTTGTCTTCTTGTTTCATTGATGATGTCATCTCGTTTGGAAAGTGTTTCGAGTGACAAGTCTTCGATTTCACGTTTGATCGCATCCGTTTCTTGGTTTAATCCCTTCATAAAGGAATCTTTGGTGTGGCTTACTTGGTCAACGATGGATTCAAAACGTTCTTGGATTTTTTTCTCAAGTAAGGATACTTTTTCTTCCAATTTGGAAGAGGCTCTTTGGTATTTTTCTTCTAACCTTTCATCAAACTTATCTACCTTGTCAGATAATAAAGAAGAAGTGTCTTCAAACTTTGTTAGACGGACATCCAAATCACCTTGTGCATACTTCATGGATTCGAGTAATAAATCCATTTCTTTTCGCGCATGGTCAAGTCGCCCAGCGGTTTCATTTACCATCACATCGGCATGGGTTAATAATTTTTCTCTCGCAGTTTCTGCAATTTTGGAAAGGGAATTGTCGAGAAAGTCTGATTTGGTTTCGAGTAGGCTCTCGAGTTCCACCATCTTTTGGGCAACGGATTGTAAAATTTCATCACTTCGTAAGTTCAATTTGTTTTGGAAGGTATCGAGCATCGAAATGGATTCATTATGAAGGGCTTCCATATCTTCTGAAACTTCACGTAACTCACGTTTGTGGGAATTGATTTGAGAAAGTCCTTCTTCCATGTATTGTTTTTCACGGCGGACTTGGTTACTCAAATCTTGGATTTGCTCCATCTCTCCCGAAAGAGAAGAGAGGTAATCTTTACTTGCTCTGATTTTTTCAAAGAGGTCTCTGGATTCGACGCTTAAATGTTGGATGTCTTCTGCGACTTTTCGGGATTGTTTGACGAGGATATCAAGATCAATCCCTGCATCCTTTACCATTTGGATCTTTTGCAAGGCGACCCCTTGCATTTCTTCAGTGAGTTTTGTGGCGTAACGTTTCAGTTGGGACAATTTGGTATTGGATTTGTCCAAACGACGGAGTCCGATGGTCACGGCTACACTCGCCAAAAAAGGCAATAAAAAGACTTCTAATCCCATTTTCTCAAAGATCCAATAATAGTATTATGTCGCATGAAGATGGTTGAAGGAAACCAAGTTGAGATTTTTTTCGCAAGCCTTTTTTAATTTAGGGAGAATTCACCGATTTGGCGCCAAAAACGAGTGAAAATTTTGGCCTCTTCGGCTTCCAAATGGGCAAGCCTTTCCGATGCTTTTGGGTCCAAGCGGAACATTTCAGCACTCATCTCGGACAAATGGCCTTCCTCTTCGAGGATGAGGTTGGTTAGGCGGATGGGGGAACCAGATTCGTTTAAAATTGCATCGTACGCATTGTAAACGACCATGGCTCTTTTTTCGATCACAGTGGTGGTGTACAAATAGGCAAGGTAGGTGAAGGTTCTTTCGTCAGGGAAAGCGGACCGAAGGTTTTTGCGGACAAGGCTGTCTAGTTTTGCGAAATAAATTCTTGCGGCAGTCCCTCGCACAAGGGAGGAGTTTTGGTAACCTGAGCGAAACTCTGGTTGGATTGTCCTTGCGGCCTTTTTGAAAAAAAGAGCATGCCTTGCTTCTTCTGTGGCATGGCGTAAAATCATTTCCGAAGTGTCTTCACTGGATTGGGTGAGGAGGATTTTTCTGGAACCGATGTGTTCGAGAAGTGAGAGGGTGTTCAGCCAAAGGGCATGGTTTGACTCGTTCGATACAATCGCTTTTAAAACCTGAGGGATGGATTCATTGGAAGTGAGAGTTGGAATGCCCATACATCCAAGTTGGAAAACCTAAGATTCTCTGCTAGCCTTTCTTTAAAGGGATGTTCAGTTGGGCGATGGTTTCGCCGTCTTCGTGGTAAATGCGAAATTGGTCGGTGGGAAGTCCCTCACCTTTGAGGAGGATGATGCAGAGTGCGATTCCAATCCCTTCTCCCTCTGAGTTGTCACCCCTCTCGATATAGTATTCCATTATGTCATTGTAGTTTTGCGCATGTAAAAGTGAGTTTCTGATTTTTTGCATTTCCCCGCGCACTAACATTGAGTTGTTGCGGATATCAAATTTCATTTGGGATTCGTTATGTTCGATTTTGACATGGACATATAAATTTTTTTCACGAGCAAGTGGTTCAAATGCATTCCCCCTTCCTGAGAGGATGAGGCTTTTGTACATTCTAACACCTAATTCATAGTCGGCGGGGGATTGGATGTCCAATTGGTTTTCCTGAAAAAACAGTCGTTTGAAATTGGCTTTAAATCCATTTAAGATCAAATCTTTGACAATGGTGAATAAAATGGCCGATAAATTTTCAATTTTGTATCGGCTGGTGAGTGAATCAAGTGTCAGTACTAAAGATTCATCTAAATTTTTGGAAGCGCCATAGGCTCTGAATTCCAAAGGGCCTGGTGTTTTTAGCCAGTCCTCAATTTGAGATGACGACAATGGTTCCATTTAAAAAATATATTGGCTAGGAAACAGTGCGTTGGATTTCGCTTTTTCTTCGACGAGCATGGCTTGTAACTCATCTCTTAGACGTTCTGTGATGCTGTCGATAGTTTTCTTTTTGTCTTCTTTGTATGAACCAAAATAGTCATTGATCGTAAATGGTTTTCCTAGTCTAACAATTGCTTTGTGAGGTCTTTGTTTGGTTTCCCCAAAGATTTCGTTTTCATAACGGTATAAAAATTCATAAAGTCTTTCTGGGCTTGGAAGTTCTTTGATGTATGAAGTTTGGATGGAAATAAAATCATAGGCCTTTGTCGCCGCATTCCTTGCCCATCTTGCCATCTCAAGACTTGGTAACTCACCATTCGGATCTGGGATGCCCACAGAAACCATTTCGAGAACACTTAGAATCTTTCTGAGTTTTTCGATGGCATTTGTTTCTCCATCCCATTTGGGAATTTTAGCCTTCCTTGCGATATTATCCAACATGGCATGGCGCATACGACCCAATCGATAATCAAAGTCGTCCGCTCTACTTTCGTCCACAGGCACACCGTATTCTTTTTCTTCTCGTTCCATCATCCGTTTCCCAACAGATAAAAATCGGTGGACAATGTCTTTGCCTGACTTAGAGATCCCGAGTCTCTCTTCCATTTTGGTTAAGCTCAAGTCGATGTCTTTTTGCATCGACTGGATTGAGTTTGTCATTCTGTATTTGATGAAGGTTGGCAAAACCCAAATGGTAGCATTTGGATCTTTTTTTAGCGCATCTTCTAATCCCCAAATCCCCAGTTGTGCCACACCTGGTTGGAAGGGGAGTAAGGTATCATTCATCCCACTCGTAGGTTCTCCCTCTGGGAATAGGGCCAGTTTCCCTTCAGGATTTGCTAATATATTCCTTGAAGCTTTGAGTGATTCCCGATCAGGTGCACCAGCTAACACCGAGTATGCACCAATAGATTGGATAAAATCACCAACAAATCCATAACCCCATTCAAAAACTTCTCTTGCGGCCATATAATGGAAACGGGAGCCCATCAAGTTTGCGGCATGGTAGGCAATTCCTGGTTCTTTGGTTGTGGGATGGTTGGAAATATAAAGAAGGCGTTCTTTTTGAAATGATTTTAATGTTTTTTCGTCATTTTTCGAGATTTCAATCGAATCGATATTATGTACCAATTTATTGAGCAGAGGCAGTGTCAGATCGGTAAACCAAAGAGCAGGGAGATTGAACTTTGCAGGAATAAAGGATTTGATTGACATAGGACGAATGCTGACAGCTTAATCAAAGGAAGCAAGTACGATTTAACATGGCACTGATAGAAGAACTCAACCAACAAGGCAATTTTCTTTTCCGATGGCGCTCCTACATTCCTGGAGTCATTTTGTTCCTTTCCTTACTATATTTACCCTATGTTCCTTATTTCCAAGGGAACTATATGTCCAATTTATATTGGCTTACTGGTGCATTTGTAGTTAGTTTAGCGGGATTATTTGTGCGATGTTTCACCATCGGTTACACTCCTAAAAATACATCTGGGCGAAATACCAAACAACAAGTAGCCGATGTGGTCAACCAATCAGGGATTTATTCTCTTGTTCGCCACCCACTTTATGTAGGAAATTTTTTGATGTATTTAGGACCTGTTTTTATCCTTCGCGATTTCGCATTCGCATTGGTGTATATCATGTTCTTTTATCTGTATTATGAAAGGATTATATTCGCAGAAGAGTATTTCCTTCGTGGAAAGTTCAAAGATGCATATTTGAAGTGGGCGGACAAAACCCCAGCATTTATCCCACGTTTATCGGGGTATCAAAAACCAAATTTGAATTTTTCTTTCCGAAATATCTGGAAACGTGAATACCCAAGTTTATTTGGAATCATTGTAGTGTTTACTGTATTTGATCTCATCCAAATTTATTTCCAAGAACCAAACCTTCGAGTGGTAGACATCACAGGGATTTGGAAACCGTTTCACACTTGGTTTTTTGGATTTGGCTTGGTGTTTTATATTGTTACACGTCTGATCGTAAAGACCACCAAACTTCTGGAAGTCGAAGGACGATAATTTTTTTATGAGCCGATTGTCCAATGGTTGGAAGGTTCCAGAGTCACTTGAAGAGAAAAAAGAACTTCTGGAATCCTACCTAAACACTGTGAATGGAATGGAAAGTGAAAATCCACTTACCATCTTTCGCGAACATATGGACAACGGCCTTTTGTTCAAAGCAGGTTTACAAGATGCAATGAACCAACTCACCACTTTTGCAAACTTGTATATGAGTATCATCGAATTAAAAGAAGAAATCAAAAAACAATCGAAAGCCTAAACAAATTGGAAACCAATGGAAAGTTGAAGGAATGGAGATAATATCCCTTTACGAAGGACATACAGACTTCGGTAAACTTTCCCAACGATCTAAAACAAACCTAAACCCAATCCATCAGTACATCCAAGACGAGTTCCAAACAGGTGATCCTTGTCTTCTTTCTTCTCAAATGCCCTTTCTGCAATTACAGAATGTAATGGCAAAGATTCGCCACAAAATTTATGAAAACCATTCCATTGCAAACTTCCTTATTCCCATATTAGAAGAGTGGAATGTTGATCCAAATGATGTGTATGTGGATTTGTTTCGGCTTCGTTGTGTTCCAAATGGATTCCACCAAATGGAAGGTGCAGAATCAGTTCAATTCCTCCACCGTGACCCGTGGTATGCCAATCCTGAAAACCAAATCAATTTGTGGCTTCCCATCACAAAAGTAGAGTTAGGTTCTGGGTTTTCTCTTTATCCTTCTTATTTTTTGAACCCGGTGGAAAACAACTCTCACTCATTTGACTATGAGCATTGGATAGAAACGGGTGGGTTCCAAACAAGTTCCGATCACCCAAAAATCGGTGAAAAAGTATTCCCAAAACCTACAAGTCCTGTTTCGGATCCAAACCCTCTTTCGGTTGCGGGAGATTTTGGTGATTATTTTATTTTTGCCTCTCACCATTTGCATGGAACTAATGACAATTCACAAGGATATTCTCGCTTTAGTTTGGAAGTACGTTTTGTCATCGGTGAACATATCAAAAATCAAATTGGTCCTAAAAATATTGATAATGCTTCTAAGGGAACCACACTTTATGAAATGAAAAACTTGGTGAATGGTGAGGTATTACCAACGGATGTTATTGGATCTTACGTAAGGCAATCTGTTCTTTTGTAAAAGAAATCGGATGGATTGGCCATTTTTTGATTTGATTTACATAGTCGATTGCTAATTTCTCTCTTTCTAAAAAATTCCCTTTGATCATAAAAAAATCTCGTTTGGCTTCAGCCATCGCTTGCAAAAAACGGTTTTTCATTTCCTCCCTTTCGTCACCTAAGTCTCGTAATTTGTCCTTTTCCCATGGAATGTCGATGTCTAAAAATAAAGATGCATCATATTGTAAACCAAGCGCCCGTTCGGTGAGCCAAGGGATGTCTGATCTGTAGTATCTTTCTAAATATACTTTTGTTGTGAGTAAATCTGTATCCAAAAATAGAATTCCGTTTGAGTTTTTTGCGGCTTCAATTTCACTCAAAAGATGCCCTTTCGCGATCGGTAAAAAATCGGATTCGTCCATTGGAGTTGGTTTTTCTTCCAAATATTGCCTAGCAAACTCAGGGATCCAATTGGTTTCAAAATGATTTGCCAGTTTTTTTGTCAGTGTGGTTTTCCCAACGGACTCACTTCCTGTGAGAACAATCCGTTTGACAAAATAAGATCGGATTGGTTCAGGAATGTATTCCCAATATTGGATTGGGTTTTCACGGATCTTTGATGCCGAGATGGGTATTTGTTTTCTTTTTAGATCAATCGGTATATGTTGGCACCCAAGAACAGACGCGAGTGGGTCACCATACAATTCTGAGGTGAACACAAAATCGATGGGTAATTTGGAATGGGATGAAATTGTTTGTTTCCAAATCTCCCAAAAATTGGGATGGTCTTCTGGGTATTGTGGGTTTTCGTCCTTCACCCAAACCAATTTTATATTGGGATCTGGGATTAATCCTTTCATCCATTCAAAGCGGAGTTCTCCAGGTATGATCTCACGTTCTAAAGAACAAATAAGCACTGTTAGTAGATCACATTTTTTTTTTGCTTCTTTGATTAGGTGGAGGTGGCCTTTGTGAGGTGGGTAAAATTTACCAAGAACGAGTCCATGGATCATTTGTTGGCCTCAGTTTGGATTTGATAAGAATTGATATAAGCCAATTGCTTTTTTCCATCTAACGGATAATTGGTGGAAATCAAAACTTTGGAATTTTCACCAAAAAGGGATTTTAGTTCCTTATGTAAAATATTCTTTTCTATTTCCCATTGGAATTCATCTTTTATGATTTCCGTTTCCAAAGACAGGCGGCATTCCCATTCATCTTTTCTGGTTTGCTCCACTTGGAATTGGAAAATGAATGGTTTTTTTCTGAGAATCCTTCCTACATCAATTGGATTAATAGTATCTCCATTTGTATTCTGAAAATAAACGGATTTTCGACCAGATAACAGGCGTAAACGTGGGAAATGGTCACCGCAAAGGCAAGGTCCAAATTGAATTTCTCCCAGGTCACCTGTTTTGTAACGTAAAAGTGGCAAATAAGGGTTCCTTCCTCCAGTGACGACAATCTCACCCATATTGCCCGATGGGACTGGGAATCCAGTATCTTTTGATAATACTTCTACATACAAATCATGGGGTAGGATGTGCATCCATTCAGGATGGATCGGGCAGGAATATGCGATTGGCCCTGTTTCGTTTAACGAATAAAAGTTGATCACGGGGCATTGAAAGTAATCACTGAGTTTAGATCGTAAAGCTGGCGTTAGTTCAAGGGCAGTAGATTGGATGGCTTCTGGCTTATATTGGATCCCCATTTTCATTGCGGATTCAAAGGCATAGGGATCGCCAGTTAAGATTTGTGGAGAAGATTCTATGAGGAAATTTTGTAAGTCCGAAGGTTTTCTCCATGAATTTGGGTGGATATTGATTTTGGCAAATTTGGCCCCTCCCGCCAAACTATGACAGGTGGCGTATTCTATGGTTTTTTCCTGGTAACAAAGTTGGATGGCGAATGTTGATTTTGGTGAATGGATGGGTTTTACTCCAAACTTTTCTACGCTGTATTCAATCAGAGGTACATAACACCCAATTGACTTTGGATGGTTCGGCGCAAGGATTGGTTTTCCCGTTGTCCCAGAAGTTGGATTGATCACCATCTTGGATAAATCTAAATCTTTTGGAATGATGGCAGTGATGTTTGTTTGTAGGTCATCTCGATTCGTGAGTGGGATGGATTCGTATTCGTCACTAATGTTCAGTCCAAACAAACGGGAGCGAAAAAATTCAGACTGATTGCGAAAAACTTCAATGAATAAAAGAATGGACTCTTTGGTTTGGTAGTTCGCATCTTTTTTGGCTTGTAAAAATTCGTTTTGGAATGATTTCACAAACTGGTATTCATCTTCTCCAATTCGGTCACCAATTTTGGCATTCCATTTTGGTGCGTACTTTGAATGGATCAAATTCACTAATTCTTTTTCCCATTCTTCACGTAACAGAGGTGTTGTGGCAAAATCTAAAATTTTATTCACGGTTGTATTTTGAGGCAGCTTCTTCCTCTTCTTTTTGTTTCAATTGCCGTAGGATTTCTTTTGCTCTTTCTTGTGCTTTTTTTGTTTCATCTAAAATTCGGATTCGTTCACGAGAATCAATGGAAAGGTAACGATCTTTAAAGTATTCTTTGGTTTCATTTTCTGGAAAAATGCCAAGTGAATGGAATACACTTCGAATCAATTCTTCTGCCCGTTCAGCATCCGTTGTCCATGTATTGTAATTGGGGACAAGGTCACATAAAGTAGGTAAGGTATTTGTTAAGTATTCGAAGAGGGATTCTTTCGGTATTTCTGGGATTTGTGCCTCCTTGTCATTCAATAGATTTGCTAAAATAATATGGAGTGCTTTTAGATTGAGATTGGTGATGCTATCAAACGATTTTGGAAAAACATCTGTTTTCCCTTGGCCAGTGCGAAAAAAGAATACATCAAACCAGAGAGCATCCAGAGACACAGAAGGTAAATCCACCAAATGTAAGGCTGTGTTTAGAACTTGTTTAACGTAGTATCTGATTTCTAACATAATTCCTTTCTACGAAGTCCTTACTAAACTGAATTAAATCAGTCCAAGTTTTGATTGGGTAAATTTCCCAACCACTTTGTTTGAGTTCATTCACAACTGGGTTATTGTTTGGTTGGTACAGTTGTAAAACCATTGACCCTCCACCACATGCTTTTTCTAATGCATTTTTCACTATGGCACGCGGGTCACGTGGGTAAGTTTGGGTGAACATGGTATCAATTCCATCATCGGAGATGATTAGGATGTGGCGTTTTCTTTTGGGAACTTCTTTGTATCCATCTTCAAGAAGTTCCAAAGGAAAACATGTCCCTCCACCGAAATAACCAGTCAGTACTTTTAAGATTTCTTTTTCATTTTTAATAAAACCATTCGTAGTTAAAAATTCTTTTTCTCCTGACCATAATGTCACTCGCACACCACTGCCGGTTTTTAATGCAGATAAAGCGATGATGGCACCTGCTAAGGTTAGATACGATAATTCGTTTTGGGGATTTGGCATGGAACCTGAACAGTCAACAAACAAATCTAAGTCGATCGGGTTCAATTTGATTTCATTGGATGTTGTTTCGCCAAACACATCTTCAACGGTTGTATAACCTGGAATGATAACAGGGCTTTTGATTGTGGACTCAAGCCAATTGATTTTATCAATTGGAGAACCTGGATCCCATAATTCGTTCCCTTCTAAAATTTCTTCTTTTGCACCAGGAGTGATTAACTCTGGGAAAGGGACAAGGTAGGGCAAAGCTTTGTCTTTGTAGTATCGGTATGTGATTTCAGATATATCTGCTTCAATACCCATACTTTTACAAATGGTTGAATACTCGGCAGGTGAAAGGGATCGTTTCGAGCCTGTGATCCCTTCAGTAGGAAATAATTCGGATGAGATTTCTACGTCTGTGAGGCCTGAAGGAGGGGGCAGACCTTTCCCTGCATCCAAAGTATCTAATAAGGATTTGATGACTTTGGAATTCGATTCTTGATTGGTCTCAAAAAAATAAGGAAAACAGATACTAGCAAAATCGAACATTGCTTTTTCCCAATCATTAGGGTAATTGCGAATCATTCTTGAGACTAGGGCCGCATCCGATTGGATTTGGTCACTTAACGTCCCTTCGGTGAGAGTCCCAGTAGGAAGAGCCCATAATAATTCATAAGTTCGCATATAAAAATTCCAAAAAGGATCCTTCTGTTTCCCTAATTTTTTATAAACCTCTTCCATTCGTAAATTATTTTGCCGTTTTAGGTGATCGTTGATAAACAAGTCCTCGTAAATATTAACGATCATTGGTGTTAGGTGGTTATAACGAGGCATTGCTAAATTTGTGATGTATACTAATTTTGCTTGGTCTGCTAAATCCCCGGGACAGAAAACATGGTGTCCGATTTCGTGGCCTAAAATTTCCAAAGCAAAATCTTCGAGTTTGTAATGTTGGATTTGTCTCACAGATAATAGGACTCTATGGTCTTTTAAGCGAATGGCTGCAAAAGAAGTAGTTAAACCTTCTCCCTTTTCTTCGGATTCTGTGAATAAAAACTTAGCAGGCGTTAACTTTACATAATCACTCCAAAGTTTGAGTGCTTCATTCCATTTTGATTCCCAAACTTTTACAAAATCCACTTATGTTCTCCCCTTATAAAACAAATACAGTTGGTAAGAGTTTCTAAGAGTGATGATTAAAAAAGAATCCTTTTCAATAGATGAGGTGACGAAACTAGGATCAAGTTTTTGTTGTATCATAGGTTTCCAAAGGTTTGAAGGTTTATCACTCATTCTTACGGCGGATTGTGTTTTTTCGATGGGATAAAGACTGGTTCCAAATTCATCCACGAAGAGTTGAAACCAAGTTTCCCCTGAAGATACCAATATCTTTTCCAAGTCAAGATAAAGAATCGGTAATTGTTGGAAACTGCCACCAAACAAGGTATAACCAGAAATAAAACGGAAGTGGAAGTTTGGTTTTTCTGATTGGTTTCCCACTTTAGCAAAAAAAGGTGATTGGATTGAGGATTCATCGATCCCAAACAATTGTTTGATTTCAGATTTTAAAGATGGGTTTAGATTCAGGAATGGTGATTGTAAACTTTCTCTATATTCTGGTTTGCCACTTGCCCAATACAATAATCCTAACACAAAATTTGATTCCTCTATGGTTTGGATTTTGGGTAAGATAGAATGGAATCGTTTGAGAAAAACATCCTTTTTGTCAGGCTCCAATTTGGAAAACACATTGGCGAAATATGAAAAAAATAACTTTGGATCCCGTTTCACATCAGGGTGAATCTCAGAAAGGATTTGATAGAAAAGTTTTTTTGTTTGGTCCTTTATAGATAAAACATGTTTAGAAATCAGTATGACTAAGGTTTCAAATAAAGAAACGATTGTTACATCATCCATTTCAATTTTAAGATTGGTCAGTAAGGAATCCATAAAAAGTTCTAAGTGATCGGCCAATTCTTCCTCAGGGAATTGAGGGTTCACTCTTTTTATGGAATGGACGAAGTGATTACAAACTTCTTTGTGTTTGAGAAGGATGGATTTCCAGGGAATGGAACTCATACATTTGATTCCACCCATTTTAAGTAATTCGTATACCTTTGGTGGAGGTATTTTAGGTTTAACAAATCGTCAAACATATGGCCATATAACTTCCGTTGTTTGGACATGGATTCGATTTCTTTTTCAATTTCGACAAGCCTCTGTTTTGTCTCTTTCGCAGACAAACCTTCTAATCCTTTCTCAAAGATTTCTGTGAGTTGTGATACTTTATCATTTTTGTCAAGCCCAAGCCTTTCATATTCACTTAAAGACAAGGTAAAGAGTTTACGAATCCAACTCACACGATCACTTCTATAAATTTGATTTTCAGCTTCTTCAAAGAAAGGGGAGTCGATGTTTTGTGCTAGTTTATCATGGAGTACAAACGGTAAAACATGGCTTAGGTCATCGAGAGTAACTTCAGTTAGTCCTCGAAAGTAAGCGAGTGCCTTTGCATAATTGATGCAGGTAAAAATTGCCCTGACACTTAAGCCATTTTTGGTTTGTGAACCGATGTCTTTGATTTTGTCTTTTCCAGTCTCAAGAGATGACAATCGACTAAAATCGGAAGCACTGAGTTTTGCTGTGTCTTTTGTTTTGTATTCCAACTGTTCGCCGGCATACTCCATAAATTCAAACTGTGATGCAAAAAATTCCATCCTACGCCGAAGGCCTGTTGGGAATTGCACTTGTTTGATTTGTTCCGTGATGGTTTTCATTTCTTCTTCAGAAAATATGATTTCCTTTGGAACAAGTGATTCAGGTTTGTATCCTTCTTCAACCCTTTGGATGAGGTCCTTGATGAAACGTGTGTTAAAGTGTGGTGCTTTGACTACCACGTCAATTCGATCCCGAAGGGCTTCGATGACTTGGTAAGTTCCTCCACCCGCATCATCATTTGCAGTCAGATACCAAGCGGCCTCTGGGCATTCATAAATTTGGTCATAAATTTCTGCATAATTATCTCCCATAATGGTGAGAAGTGCTGATTGGGTTCGTGTAGGGATACGATTGTATTCATCGATGATTTTTACTTGCATCCCAAGCCATTTCCTCCATGCGATTTTGATTTCATCCATGGATTTCGCTTGCATCATATCACTTGGTAATGGGTTTCCCAGTAAATCAGTAATTGTCATTTGTGGTTGGCCATGTTGGATGGCTCGTTTGATTTCTTTGATAGAATACCCAGCCAAAATTCCCATTAAAATGGCTGATGCCGTTTTCCCACGTCCTGGACCACCAACTAACAAACATTTTCCTTTTACAATCAATGAAATTAAAGGTAGTAAAACAAAGCTTGAATAACTTTGCGCTGTTGGAAGTGTAACGGTAGATTTAGAATCACCAATCGAAAACTTTAATGGTGGTGTGTCATTGTATTCGATGTCATAAAATGGATTGATGATTGCAAAATTGGTAATCCAAAAATAGGCTTTTCTTAGTTTTTCATCTAAATCCAGATTTTGAGAATCTGATTTTTTTAAAGGAAGTGGCCCTTCTTCTAAAATACTTGTAATGTCAAATTTTCTTTCCTTACCTTTGTTTGGCGGAATTGTGGGAGATGCGGAAAGTTTATTAGGTGTGGTTGTCATAAAACCTCTTTTAATTTCACTTCAGCCAAACAACCAGTTCCGCCGTTTAATTTGAATTCCGGAGTTAGGATATAAATATTCTTTGGATACTCAGTTTCGATTTGGAACTTGGGGAGTTTGTCTAGTGGAATGGAAATTTGGTGTTTCCCTTTTTCTTGGAACAAATGTACAAATGAAACTATATCCTTTGGCATTCGGAGTTCTTTGTCTACATTGATGCTCTCTCGTAACAAAAATCGTAAAGTAAAAGGAGGGATCGTGTCATTTGGGCATGCTTCTACCGATAGGGATTCAAATTTTCTAGGTTGGAAAACCTTCCCATCCCAAACATGAGAGAGTTGCATTTCTAAGAAAAAATCAAAATCGACCGGCGAGTTACGAATCTTTCTCCAAACTGTGGAAGGATTTTTGTCTAATAGAAACGAAAGCCCAGTGGATGCAGTTACGTCTTCGATGCGAAACGGTGGATTTTCTTTGTAACGTTCGATCTTTTGGTTAGTTCCAGAATACAGAAAGTAGTTTCCAAAGAGAATACAAACGACACAAAAAAGAATCGGAAAAACAATCACAGGTCTCATAGAAAGAAAAACTTATGCTGAATGCGAAAAAGGGCTACTTCTTTTTTTATTTACACCATCCATTGGAGTCGTTATGAAAATTGGAATTTTAGGTGGAACAGGCCTTATTGGAACGTCCTTCATTGAAACTGCTGTCAAACATGGCCATCGTTTTCGTGTTTTCTCTCGTAGGAAGTCGATTCCAAAATCTTTATCCAAAATTCCAGAACTAGAATTTGTAAGTTGCCTTTTGCCACAATCCTCGGATTTAGAGGGACTTGATGCGATTCTCAATTTAGTTGGTGAACCAATTGCAGGCGTTAGGTGGACAGAAGAACGAAAACAATTGATTCGTACCTCAAGGATTGAATTCACAAGAGGACTAGTCGCACGCATCCAAGACCTTAAGACACCACCCAAAGTTTTCTTAAATGCAAGTGCTGTTGGTTATTATGGAATGTCCGAATCGGTCCACCCTCCCTTTTCCGAGTTGTCCCCTCCTGGGGATGATTTTTTAGCAAATCTCTGTGTGGATTGGGAAAACCAAACCAAACCTTTGGAACATTCAGGAATTAGAACGATTCTACTCCGTACGGGAATCGTGCTTTCACCAAACGGTGGTGCATTAGAAAAAATGATCCCTCCATTTCTATTGGGAGTCGGTGGTGCCATCGCTTCTGGAAACCAAGGGATGAGTTGGATCCATCTCTCTGATTTTATCCACGCAACATTACATTTGATGGCACTAGAATCTGCAAAAGGTGCCTTTAATTTGGTTTCTCCCAATCCGACAAGTAATGCGGAATTTTCAAAACAGTTGGCAAAAACTTTAAAACGTCCCAATATTTTCAAAGTACCTAGTTTCGCTATACAAGCGTTATTTGGCGAAGGCAGTGTAGTTGTGACAAAAGGTCAATACGTTGTCCCTGAAAAACTATTACAATCAGGTTATGAGTTTCAGTTTCAAAATTTAGAAAAGGCTCTCTCAAATCTTTTAGAAAAAAACTGATTTCTTCTTTTCAAAAGATGAGAAGGGTAGGAGACTGGAGCCATCCTTATCTCGGAGTAAGAAATGAACTCAAAAAAAGTATTAGTCTCTCTACTCGCTGTCTCCTTCGCATTTGTGATGGTGGCTTGTGGCGACTCCAAACCAAAAGAAGAAACACCAGCTGCTCAGGAAACTAGTTCTAGTGCCGATCCTGACATTGCAAAAGGAGAAGAATTGTACCTTCAAAATTGTTCTTCTTGCCACGGTGAAAAAGGAGCTGGTGACGGTGCTGCAGCTGCTGCTCTCAATCCAAAACCAAGAAACTATAAATCTCCTGCTTCTGAATGGAAAAATGGAAACACAATTGCTGGTATCACCAAAACTTTGAAACAAGGAATCAAAGGATCTCCAATGGTAGCCTATGGCCATTTGGGTGATGAAAACATCAATATCCTTGCAAAATACGTAGAATACCTTTCTAAAAATTAAATTGCCTATTTTCGGTTCCGTTTTTTTAGCGGAACCGAAACCCTTCCTTTATGAACCAAATCATCAAAAAAGCTGACCGACCCACCTGTGATTGTGGAACCACTCGGGAAGATGAGAACGCCCGTAAGGTTGTGAAATATTCCACTTGGGGGATGATTGCCATGGGCCTTGTCGGGATATCTGCTACACCAACGGACATCTATTTTGTCTGCCGAAAGTGCAAACAACCCTTTGGTCGGATGACAAAAGAAGAAAGAAAATCGAAATCCTAATTTTTGTTGACCCGCGTTCTCAGTGGAATTCCCTGGAGGCTAATGATGGAAGAGTTTAAGATTCGATTGGGATTTGAGAACGGGGGGAACCTCCCGGTGATCCATATTTCTGGCGAAATCACATCCGAAGCGGAAGAAGAAATTGTCGAATCTTACGAATCGATCCCACAGGACAAACGTTCTCGTGTGATCCTTAACTTTTCAGAAACTTCGTACATCAACTCAGCAGGCATTGCCACTCTCATCAGCCTCATCACAAAATCCTCCGAGAACCAGGGCAAAATTGAATTTGCCGGACTCAATACTCATTTCCGCAAGGTGATGGACATTGTGGGACTCACTGATTTTGTTCTCATTCACGATTCCCTTCATTCTGCACTCGCCCAAGTGTAAATTCTTCTAGATTCCTAACTTACGTTTGCTAAGATAGGAGGGAGAGAGGTCTTTTCATGAGTGAAGTGGAAATCCACATCAAAGGCAAAACATACAAACTTCCAGTGATCACTGGTACTGATGGAAAGGAAGGCATTGACCTTACTGATTTTTATCGAAAAACAGGGCTTGTCACTGTTGACCCTGGCTTGTTTAATACTGCCCTTGGTTTATCAAAAGTTTCCAGACGTGATCCTGAAAAAGGAGAACTTACCTATCGTGGATACGACCTTAAAGAACTTGCATACCAATCTACTTTTGTTGAAACATCTTTTTTATTAATTTATGGTAACCTTCCCACAAAGCAAGAGTTAAGTGATTTTTCAAGTCGCCTTTCAAAACACTCCATGATCCATGAGGATATGTTAAATCTATTTGATGGTTTCCCTGGTGTGGCAAACCCACTCGCTGTTTTATCAGTGATGGTAACCTCTTTATCGAGTTATTATTTAGAAGAGTACGAAGAAAAGTTAGATATGGGCGTAGACTTAATTGCACGATTACTCGCCAAAATTCGTACCATTGCTGCTTTCACTTACAAACACGCTGTGGGCCATCCCTTTGTATACCCACTCGATAAAAATCCTTACTGCACGAACTTTTTGTATATGATGCACAAATTGCCTGCAGACAATTACAATGTTCCAGAAGAATTTGATCGTATCCTAAACCAAATGTGGATCCTTCATGCTGACCACGAACAAAATGTATCCAATACTGCTGTGCAAGTGGTTGGCTCCACCCAAGCGAATTTGTTTGCATCCATTTCAGCTGGGATCATGGCACAATGGGGAGCAAGGGAAGGTGGAAGGCCAACTGCTGCCATTGGCCTCATCGAAGACATCATCAAAACAAAAACTCCTGTGAAAGATTACTTTGAAAGATTCAAACGGGGAGGACTCACCATCCGAACCAATGGTTTTGGACAAAAGGCATACGATGTGGTCAGTCCAAGGGCACAGGTGGCACGTGAGATCATCAAAGAATTTTACAAAGGCCGAAAACTGAGTGCGGTAGAAGACATTGCTTTGCAAATTGATGAAGTTGTTTGGAACGATTCTTATTTTATGGAAAATCTCCTGTATCCAAACTTGGAGTATTATTCTGGTTTGGTTTTCCATACCTTGGGAATCCCCAAAAATATGTTCTCTGTGATGCAAGTGATTGGAAGGCTCCCCGGTTGGCTTGCCCATTGGAGAGAACAAAGGATGAAAGGAGATTTCTCAAAAGTTCGTCCAAAACAAATATATGTGGGCGAAAACCAAAGAAAGTACATTCCGATCGCCAACCGTCTCTAGGGGAAAACGGGAATTTGTGAAACAGTATCTCCCTTGGACTTGTTTCCTCTGGAGTTTGGTACTTTTGTCATGTTCTGTGACAGAAGTACCACCCGTAGCAAAGAAAGGTCACCTAACAGCCGATCAGTATTTGGCAAATCCGAATCATACCATCCAATTGGTAGGAGATTGGGAGTATTACCCAGGCCTTTTGTTTTTACCAAAAGAATTACCTGAAATCAAATCCATCCGCGAACCTCATTATTTTACCGTTCCAGGTGTATGGACAAATTCCTTTTTGGAAAAGGGATTTTTAGCAGGTGATGGGTATGCAACATTTCATTTAGAATTTGTGCATGGACAAAAGGGGATCCCTCTTTCTATCAAATTGCCTGAAATGGAAACCGCCTATAATTTGTTTGTTGATGGTGAAAAATTAGGTTCAAATGGATTTGTTTCTACTTCTTACCAAACTGGAATACCTGAATACCGACCTCAAATCATTGATTTTATTCCAAAAGAAAACCAAACCTCCTTTTTATTACAAATTTCCAATTACCACCATCGAAAAGGTGGACCAGCACAGATCCTGACAGTAGGAAGAACTTCCGAAATCCACAAACAATTTGAGTTCGAAATCCTGCGTGATATGTTGGTGGTGGGAAGTATCCTGTTCATGGGTTTGTATCATATCTTCTTGTATTGGAATCGTAAAAAAGATCCATTTACCTATTGGTTTGCATTAACTTGTATTCTTGTGGCCTTACGTGTGTTTATCACAGGTAATAAATACCTCGTACAATTGTTTCCCAATCTCCCTTGGGAAATTCACTTAAAACTCAGTTACCTAAGTTTTTTCTTTATCACACCAATATTTGCAAGGTATGTATACTTGTTATTTAAACCATATTTCTCAAGAAGAGTTTATGAGTTACTAAAGTATTTTGGTTTTTCGTTTTGTTTTATCGTCATGGTAACGAGGTCATCGTTTTACACCTATTTGATGATCCCTTTTCAAATATTTACTTTATTTGGAGCTTTGTACACGATCATCGTTTTGTATCGGGCAATCCAAGATAAACTTCCTGGTTCCATCATTTTTTTAACTAGCTTTTTGGTCTTTGTGACCAGTTTTGTGAACGATATTTTGGTCAATAACCTCATCATCAATTCTCCACTTACCATCCATTTTGGAATTTTTATGATGTTCTTTGTGCAATCCATTTACATCGCACGAAATTTTTCAAAAGGATTTGTCGAAGCAGAGAACCTTGCAATTGAACTTTCAGAAAAAAACCAAACCCTTCAAAAGGTACAAAACCAAATTACAATTTTAAACGAACGATTAGAGTCGCGTGTCAAAGAAAAAACAATCGAATTACAAAGTAAATTGGATCAAATCACAAAGGACATGAGACTTGCCAAGTCCATCATCCACAGTGTCACGAAGGTTCCAGAGATGGAACCGTATCTGAAAGTGGACATTTTGTACAAACCGACTGCAGATGTAGGAGGTGATATCTATTTTGTAAAAAGGATCCAAGATTTTTACTATCGGTTTTTTTTGGGAGATGCCACAGGGCATGGATTACAAGCTGCATTGTATTCTATGATGATCCAATCAGAGTTTGAAAGGGTTTCGGCTGTGGCCATGCGTCCCAATGATCTTTTGTTCTACATGAACCAACATTTTTATGATAAAAATGCGGATTTGCAAATTTATTTCCCTGCCTTAGTAATGGATTTTGATTTCCACCAAAGTATCCTCCGTTATGCGGGAGGTGGTGTACAAAACCAAGTCATCCTAAAAAAGAACTCCGAACCAATGATATTAGAGAACACGGGACCCATCATTGGCATTTTGGAACACTATCGTTACGGCATTTTTGAAACAAAAGTTGAGTCAGGAGACCGGATCTTTTTGTTTACCGATGGACTTTTTGAAGAGTTAAATGAAGCAGATGGAATGCAAGCATGGGATGAATTGCTTCGTACCATCCAAAGTACGAACGGTTTGCCCTTCGCCGAAGTCATTCCATCCATCCAATCGATGTTATACCAAAAAATGAATAAAACCGTTTGGAAAGATGATTCGACTCTTATGTTGATTGAAGTGGTTTGAGCGGAAAGATATAAATAGTGCAGTCAATCTAAATCATCCTTTTATTCTATAAGGATTGGTTATTGGGTAATTTCTGAGTCGATTCTCTTTGAAATGATAAGTAGGGGAAACTTGGCGTATTCGCTGAATACGAATTGACAGCCTCCCTGAATAGGAAAATGTGTAAAAGTCTTCGCAGTATTGTGTTAGTTTATGAGATTTCTCGAATTGTTTTACAGATTCCTCCTTGAAATCCTTTTGGTTTCTATTGCTATATTTGCCTTACTTATCTTCGTTCAATTTAAAGGCGCAGATGTTGGGATCTTTGAGTTGGCTAATTGGCGTTATGTCCATTTGGGCGATGCAAGTGAAAATATTAAGAATGCCCTATTTCTAGCGAAAGGTGGAAAATTAAACGAATATGTGACTAGTAATCACATGCCTGGTTTGTATCTTTATCTATCTTTGTTTTTTTCAATTTTGCCAAAATATCTTTTGCTTAATTCATTAAGTAATGGAATTTTCATTCTACTATTTTCAAGTTTTGTTACCATTTTTACTTTAGTTGGTTTAACTTTCTTTTCCATCCGATTGATGTTGGGAGAGAAACAAGTTGTAATCTTTGCAAAAATATTTTTCTCTTTCATTCTCTTTCATTTATTTGTGCGTTTTGATTTTTACAGAGTTTTATCTGAAACTTACCTACCATTTTTGCAACTGACTTACTTAAGTTTATTTAGTTATTATTTATCCAATCGAAGGGAACGTTTCGGTTATTTGGTTTCTGCATACTATTGCATAGGTTTTTCCATTTTTTTTGGACTTACTAATCTTTTTACTGATTTTATTTTTTTTGTTTTTTTCACATTTTATCTGGTAAAGGATTTTCGAAGGATTCATTTAAAACATTTTGTTCCTGTTCTTCTTATACTAATTTTTCTTAAGTTTAAATCTGGAAATTTGGATTTCCGGTATTGGATTATTGAAACTAATAAAGCCCAAGGTCTAGGAAGTGGTTTTGCAATGTTCAAAACTATTTTAGGGAATGCTTTTTTTTGGCCTAAAAATTGGTACGAATTAGATTCCTTTGGTCCACTTTATGACCATCGAATTTTCGTTACAATACTAGGTCTAATTGCCATTTTCCTTACAAGGAAATTTTTACATATGGTTTTGTTATTATGTTTGAGCATTCTTGTTTTGCCACTTGATTCTTGGAGAATTCCTGAACAGGGAAATATTTGGATATCTCAGTCATATAAAACAGATGTAAATATGGGGATTTGTTTTTTTTATTTATTAGTCGTTTCAGATAAAGTTAAAGACAATATTGATCGACTCCTTGAAGTATTTAAGTCGAAATTCAATTTTAAATTAGAAAAAGTAATTTCTAAATTTGGTGTGCTATTGATCAGTATATTTTGTTTTTTTCAGATTTTCTCTTATTTGGCCAACTTCATCGAATTTGAAAAATTT
>NZ_RQGH01000035.1 GCF_004769635.1 Leptospira jelokensis | reverse complement strand
TTCTCCTATCTTTTTTAGTTAGAGTGATTGAAAATTCGATCCATTGCTTTATTTTCTCATCTAACTTTGAAATTTCATCAATCAAGTAATAAGGATTCTTCCTATTTTCTAAACTTTTTACTTTTGATTCAGGAAGAAGTTCAAGTAAGTGCTTTTTTAAATAAAAAGCACGATTATTCAATTTATTCTTTATATGATGGAATTCATGAGAAAAACTTGCTATCAATATTCCAGCACTAGCTAACGCTCTCATCATTCCCAATTCATCTTCTTTTTCATCTAAAAGTCTTTTCTGTGTTCTAAATCCCTTTTTTAATTTCTTATTTTGCTTTCTGACTACTTCCTCTGGCTCTTCTTCTTCGGAATCATCTTCAGCAATATCCTCTGCTTCTTTCTTTATAACCTCTTCTTCATTGGTTTTAAAAAAATATTCGGAAAGATTTGCGCCTATAGTACTACGATCATCTTCAACATATCTAATGAGTCCCGTTATTATATTTTTGAATAAATCAAAGGTTGGACTTTCTAATAATCCTTCACGGCTTGATTTATCATCTAAGAATTCTTCAGACAGTCGAGAAAATACAATCGTACCTACAACTTGATTTGGGTTAACTCTCCATTGTCCTCTTCTATTGAGGGAAGCTGGACTTATAGAAACGCGATCTCCCAACATAAGCCAATCATAAGAAGCTGTATCAACCTCCCCATATGGTCTAACACGAAAATTGTCTCTAAAAAGCTTTATTCCACCATATTTAGATGCCCACTTTTTACGAGTGCTTGAATTAAAAGATTTAAATTTATATTTTTCTTGATCTTGCTTAGATGTACTATTTTTAAAAAAATAGAAAGTAAAAACGAAGTTACCAATATTTTTTGAGATACTATTCTTTTCTATTTTACTATATCCAGGAATTAATTGATAGAATGTTCTTTTATCTTGAAAATTTTCTTTTTTAAAAGTTGCCTTATCAAAAGGGAACCTTTTCATATCCTCTTGCTCAAATAATTCTTTATCTATGAGAGTAAAATCAAACTCATTTCTATGAATTTTTAATAATACTTCTCTTGTAGAATTTTTCTCATATTTAGCAACTAACTTATAATCATAATCTTTAAATGGTTCAGTCTGAATCAGGCCATAGTCTTTTGGAAAAGCTGAATTAAAAAAATTAATGGTAAATTTATCAAAATCTTCTGGTGGATTTAATATCTCCAGATTAGTGAAAATTTTATTCGATAATTCTAGATTCCAATCATTCCTTAAGTTTTTTATAAATATAATAGTTCCTTGAGAAAAATCTAATTTAGAAATTAGGTTAAGCAGCCGCGAGTTTGAAGTTAATTTTTTTATTTCATTCTTTAAGTTAATCCCAACAACATTATTTAAATCTGCATTAATTTCGGAAATCTTTGCATTCTTTATTTCAAAATTTCGCCAATCGACATACCAAATAAAGCCATCCTTTTGACCTCGAGGGAGAGTAATCATCGTACATATTTCGCCTAATTTATCTAATGCAAATCTACCAATACCTTTTGCTCCAGACTTAATTCTACCTTTATTACTAGTATATTCTCTTTCCTTTAAATCGGTTCCTATCGTCATCCAGTGATTCTCTATGACTTTATCTGTCATTCCATCACCATTATCTATTATTAGCATTTGGTTCTTAGAGTAATCAATATCAACAATTCCAAATTCGGAATCAGCATCATAAGCATTCTTAATAAGCTCAATAACTGCACCTTCAGGCGATGCTACATTCTCTCGACCTATAAGCCGTGCGGTTCGTGCTGATACATTAAAGGGAATTTTTGCCATTCTTAATTAAAGCAGATTCAACCAATAAGTACAACTCTTTAATTGGCACTCCAAAAGACTTCATTTTGAGTTTTGAATCCACGTGTTTTTCTAGGTCTAGAATTTAACTTTTGCTCTGCTTTTTCAACGTCTTTTTGAGTCAGATCAGAAAAGTTTGAACCTTTAGGAAAGTATCCTCTTGCCAATCTGTTTTTGGATAGGTGTCAAAATAGTATGGGTCTGCACTTTTGTATCCAATGATCTGGAAATTTTGTGATTTGGAAAAAAATCCTTTTTTTGCTGGAGTAAGAAGAAAGCAAAGTCAATATTCATTAAAAAAGTACAGAATACAGTCCAACGTCAAGATTCAAAAGCATATTTCAATGAATAAATTGGTAGTAAAAAAATAGATTATCGTCGTCTCCTGAATCATTTTCCAAGCGCCAATAAGAAAAAGTCAAGAGAACAAATGTGAATGTAATTTTACATATTTGAGTCGGCGTTCTAGAACTACAACTAGTATTGTTATTATCTTATTCAATCTAACTTCCCTTAACTCGAGGTCAAGAAAGCAAATATAAGATATGGATTATTCTGCTACTGGCTTTAGTAATGACTGTTTTGTGGACAATTCAATCTAAAAATCAACGCTTTTCCTTTCCATCTCATAATTTATTATATTTAAGTCACTTTATCTAGTAAACTGGGTTCGGGATTTATGTATCTTGACCTTATAGGACTGACTGAAAGTCGATATCATCCTATAATCCCTGGAATTCCTACCTTCCCTTTGAAGACCAGGTAAAGAATCGATAAAATCACAATAAATCCAATAATCGCAAGGATCCAATATGCTAGCCCTCGCAACCCATCACCCTTCCCTGCATCCCGTTGAGCTTCAGAAAATCGATTCTGAAGTCTTAGGTGCTGCTTTCCAAGGGCTTCAATCTCATTTTCTAGCTCACTAATTCTTCGGTCCCGACTTTTAATTTCAGATTGGAGGATTCGGATCTTCTCGGTTAGAGACTTCTTTTCCTCTGAAGTTAGATTTGATTTTCCAACCAATTCTACAGCCGACTCGCTCAAAATATTTGTAGAAGCGGTTTCCATCCTTTGGACGGATCCGCAATTTATAAAAAGAAAAAGAAACAAAGCAAAGAGCCACCTACTCATGGTTCTCTTCCTTCCTGTTTAAGAGCTCGAGTTTTTTAATCAGGTAGGATGCAAGGTAATCGTAAATAGAAGTGATGGTACAAAAACTTATGATTAGATTTACGTGATACACCCAAATCTCTTGAGAGAACCCGATCAATGCGAATTTTAGGGATACAAAAATAACTCCTAAAACGATCCCGATATACATAGTCCATTTCTGTTTCTTCTTTCCAGCTTCAAAGTCTATGGACCAAGGTGAAAACCGAAACAAATACAAACAGATAAAGAAGATGGCGAGCATATAGCCAAAATCAAAGATCGCCTTTGCATATCCCCAAATAACATCTATAAATCCAATACTATCCATTTTTTCTTTCCTCCAATTTCATAATATGGCAGCCAGTTTTTGTAATTCGCCTAAGTTGAGATAAACTCCAATATACCTTCTCTCCAGTGAAGAGATCATTCCGGTAAGAGTTCTTCTCAAAAAGGGATCCTGCTGGATCCTGAATAAAAATACCTATCACTTCCCCTTTCTCGTTATAACGAAGGCCGCAAGAAGAAACGATATGGCCGTCTCCAGAGCCATAGATTTCTCGAATCTTTACGGAAAAAAGTGTCTGGAGTCCCAACTTTGTGGTATTGATCAGATCCTTTTCGCTGTAGGAATAAAAACGGTAGTGGTATTTCTTTTTGGAATAGTCACCGAACATCAGTGACATTAAGTCGGCATGTCTTAGCCAAAGGAATCGAACCTTCGATGGTTCTTCGTTGAATCCTTCTTTGACATTGATCTCTCCATTCTTTGCGCGTTCTAGGATTGCTCCATTCAAAAGATTGTTGTACGCAAACTCATCCATGAACCATCGCTTCTGAGGATCAATCTTTCCTTCAGAAGTTAGAAAGTTTGCATTTTGAGTCATTGTAGAGACTGCAGATGCAACGTAACATTGGTTGAATCTTCCCCAAATGGATTTATCCATATTGTGAGATCCATCTGGATTGAAGTTATCCTTCTGAGTTAAGTGAACTGATTGAGGAACAAATTCATCTCGGAATTCAGCTTGAGAGCTCATATCTCTCAAGAATAGATTAAAGAATTCTTATCGGAAAAGGATCCTTACAGGACTCCGAATTTGATTCCTGTGTATTTGCCTTTGAACTTTTTATGCCAATCTACAAGTTCATCTGATAGCTGTTTGATACGAGCACCAAAAAATGCTGAAGTCGCTGACATTGTTGTTCCAAGGCTCTCGGAAATCACACCTACCGAAGTTGAATAATTGGAAACACCTCCAATAATTCCATCTCCATAAGATGACATTACACAAATCGTAAAGTATTTTAAGACAGCATCCTTGAGCTCCATAGGAACTCGACTCGCATGATCGTATCCGGTTGTGTAATCGATTTCGTAAGCTCCAGGAAAAACTCCTCCCCCAACTCCCATTCCTCTCCATGCTTGTAATCCAACTGGATTCGGCGCAAGTCCACCCCAAGGTGTTCTCACAAACACCGCCTCCAAAATCCCCTCTCTGAATTTCGCTACCATTCTCTCTCGAAGATCGATAAACCTACTCCCGGTCCATGGGCTCACAAGCATCCACTTGTGCACAGCGCATACGTTTTTCTTCCGCAAGCGAACGAGGAATTTTGACGATCTTGTCGGATTGTAGTCATACCTATCTTCCCATTCGGCAAATTCTTCGATTTCACCAGAGGGATCCAAGTCTGTTCGACCAATTGCGTTAGGTGACGGTCTATGACGCCAAAGTCGCGGATAAATATCCCATTCTATCATTTGTCCAAAACTTAAAACAGTCTGATCAATCCAATTTTTAAGTTGGAAGTTTTCTAGTTGTGTTCCTCTCGTTGTCACCAAAGGTTCGTTACCTAGGAAAAGGATTCTTCTACACTCATCTGGATGTATCAGGCACCCCCATTTTGGAGGAATAGGATCTTTGGCTTTATCTGGATAAACTTTAATAGCCAGATCCGAGTAATCGTAATTGGATTCATTTTTATTAAGAGTGCCTTCATATCCGTAACCTGTCATTTATCTCTCCTAAGGTGATCATATGGTAATTTCGATTTGGCGAATTGCAGCTGATCAATTGGGAAGCTGTAAACTTTTCCTGAAGTCAATTCTGCAAATATCGTCTTACCATCCTCCGCAACCTTCTTTATTTCCGCTAACATCCCACCTACGTTCACCTTCCCCCTCGCATAAACCCTCATAATCAGTCCAGGCTTTGGTAACATCGGGCCGGAGCCATACACTCGTCTCTGTTCGCGTGCTCGATTTTCAAATTCCTTGTGCTTCGAAATCATCTTTTCGATTTTGGCTTTGTCTTCATCCGAGTGATTTGGCAAACTTACTTGTCGCCTACGCTGTTGTTTGGCTTCCTCGCGTTTCTTTTCGATTGGAGTATTTACTTCACCTGGTCGGATCCATTTAGTTTGTTTCCTTCCTGTCTTATCAATAATGTTCTTTTGAACTAGGCCAGGTTTACCACTCTTCCAGATCGATTTTAGGAGTTGAAGAGTCTTTTCTTTGTAAGGTGAAGCTAGCACTTAAAATTCCGAAGCAGATATCCAAAATCCAGATATTGAAGTAATACCTGTTAAGGTAGTGACTTTGGAAAAACAAAGAGGAAGAATCTCGAATTTCTCTGTTCCGTTTCCAGTGATTGTTATCGATCGGAGTTGTGGATCTGCATTGTTTCCTTCACCGATGATAGTCCATCCAGCTGTCGCGAGAATTCGAGTGATATAAAAAATACGTTTTGCTTTCGTTAAAATCCCTGTTTCCGGATCTGTAGCAGTCGCATCTCCTGGAATTGTAAATTGATTTTGGAGTTTAAGTCGATCCCAGTCCTGTAAGGTGATTGATTTCATAGAAAGATTCTTGCGAATCTGAAAATATCGGAAAAGTCTTTGAACGGGATTATTTCCGATATTTCAATTTCCTGAATATCCCCTGGAAATTGACGGAAATTCAGGGAAATTCGCGGAAAAACCCAGGAAATTCCCACCGATAGAATCCAATCAAATACTCTAGGTTCATGCCAAGACCTCGTGGACCTGAATATGAGAAGAATTTACTCAAACGAATTCGCCAAAAAGAAAGAAAACTCGAACTAGATAAAGATGGGATATACAGGGAAATTCCAGGAAATACTCAGAAAAACGATCCGGTAAACCCTGGAAAAGTAAACGAAAAGCTTCTAACGCTCGCCAAGTCATTCCTTGGAACCGTTGATTCACCCGGTGTTGCTGGAAAGTATTCGAAGACTCCTGTTTATACTTGGGAGCAATCCCAAATGATGGCAGATGGAGTTAGACTCAGACCTGTTTGGAGAATTGACTATTCGATGCTCAAACAGGCAACGTACGGAACATCAATTATTTCCGCAATTCATACAATCCGAATCGATGACCTCATAAGATTTGCAACCGTAAGTCGTAAAGAAGGCATCTGGTTTGTCATGGAAGATGAAGCGGAAAAGATCTCTCCTGAAATAGAATCCCTAATGAAGACTTGCGGAGATTTCTTCAAACTAATGGGAGATCGAGTCGCGGGTTGGTCGGAAAGAGATCACTTATATCCAGTTTTTGAAATGATGTTAAGAGATACTCTTTCTGTCGATGGAATTGCTCTTTACATAGTTAAGAATCATTTCGGGAAGCCGATTGAAATGAAATATTTGGATCCTACGACAATTTTCCCTGTAGACGTCGATAAAGGATACTTAGGTGACAGGTCCATTCGCTATGTGCAAATCGTAGATAACAATGTTGTGGAAACTTTTGGACCAGATGAATTGATCTGGACTCACAAAAATCATCTCTCCGACATCCAATTAAGAGGATGGGGATTTTCTCCTTTGGAAGCTGTTATGTTGGATCTTATTGGAGTTATCAATTCACTAAAGTACAATCGAGATCGATTCACTAGGCAACCTCCTCCAGGTTTTTTATCAGTCATGGGAGATTTGTCTCAGGACTCTATTGAAGCATTGGAGATTCAATGGAGAGAAATGGTTTCTGGTTTAGATGACAGTCATGGAATACCTATCATGTCTTCTTCAGCAGGTGAGATAAAATGGACTCCTTTGAACTTGGCGAATGATATGTTATTCAAAGATTTTATGCAATGGCTTGTCTCTTTCGTTCTTATGGGTCATGGAATGGACCAAGCAGAGCTCGGACTTAGACTTCTAGGATCTCAGACATTGGCAGAAGCTAATCAATCAGATAAGATCAAAGGATCGATGACTAGGGCAAAAAAATCACTGCTTACTTATTTCGAGTCTGTTTTCAACAAAGTGAAGTTATACTTTCCTGAGTATGACGCTTTCCGAGTTTCTTTTTCTGGAAAGGATCCTGAAGACGAAAAAGAGAAACTGGCCAAGATGAAAGATGAAGTAATGCATTTTCGTACTATTGATGAAGTACGAGTCGCTCAGGATTTACCTACCCTTGGAAAAGTTATGGCAGATATGTATGGTGAGGATCCAGAAACTACTAAGAAAGCAGGTGCGCTCATTCTCAATCCTACATTTATGCAGCATATGATGGGAGTGAATCAGCCATCCATGGATCAGTACCCAGAGGAGGAATCGGAAGAAAATATTCCGAATGATGATTCCTATCCTTTTGATGAAGATCTTGAGTTCGAGGAAGAGTAGGATTCCTTAGATCGTATTATTGGACTCGTGACAGAGTCTAGGACAAAATCGACCCTATTTTTGTCACGGATTTTGTCCAAAAGCTAGAATTTCGATAAAAAAAGGGAATTTTGGCCGATGGTAAAAAAAAGGGTGACAGACTTAGAAATAGGAATAGAATTCCAGCCCAATATAGGAATGTTCCTATAAATGATGATTGATTCCAGGGATTTATTATAAATGACTGACAATATGCTCTCTGAATTCCTAAAGAATTTTGAATACAACGAAGAACAGGTCGAGCGAGGCATTGAAATGGCCATCGAAAGAGAGAAAAACGATGCTCCTCGTTATAACCCCTTTTATCTTTTGCAGGAAACGCCTGAGTTAGACAAAGCGCTCGAAAGGGACTTAGAAAATCAAAAAGTTAGAAAGCTTCTTCGTTCCCTTCAATAATAAATTTTGCCATCCCGTCAAGAAATTTCATACTCAACAGCACGAGACAAACTCGATCTTATAATTCAGCACTCCAGCGCTGAAGTAAGAATACATTTAAAAACTCTATCAAAAGAAAGAACGGCTATCACCACTCAACTTATGAAAGAATGGGTAGCTAGATACGCACCGCATATACGTGGATTTACGGATAGTTTTGATCCAACAGATATCCAAACACGATTGAGTGATGCATATTTTGAATATATTAAATATTCTTTCATGTACAGGTTTTTGAACGGACTTCAAAATAATACATTGTATAGGAAAATATTTTCCTTTGAACTTCATTTTTTGAGTAAAGCTAAAGTGTTGGAAGTGACTAATAAACAAAATTATTCTGAATTATCAGATGATGAAGCACTTTTCCATATTAGTCCACTTGGACATTTTTTAAGCTATAAACTCCAAAAAGAATTTCATGTTACACCAAAAAATATTAGTGATATAGATAAAGAAAGGCGTATCTACGATTTCATTCTGGACACGATAAGAGTTTCATTCACAGAATTCTTTAGCCAATACTCAGATCAAAAAACGATACCGTTGGATTCATTTCGGGAATTTCTCAAACACCCAAATAACATTAATATTGAAGCGGTATTTAAACAAATTGAGAAAAGACCATTTAAAATTCTGTAAAAGGATTTTGGAGTATTCATAATTCTTTCGAATCCTGATTCCCCGTTCCAGTTTTTAGAATGGAAGAAATTCTATCTGAATATTCCCGAATTATATGTCTGTTGAACGTGAATTCATCTTCCCTCTTTTCATGTCTGAAAAATAAACCGATTATGATCTCAGGATTTTCATCTGTTTCTACTAGCTTAAGAAACCCGTGACGAATTGCATTTCGAACAAACTCCCTTCTCCATGCGGAAGATTCGGCCATGTTTTCAATCGATAAGAAAAATTCATCCTTTGTGATAACTTCTTCAACCCATTCGGATTGAGAGACAAGCTGGTCCTTAAATTTTAATCCTTTGTTGTAAAAAGTGATATGGCCATCTGCAGCACAGTCATGAGTCAATGTCCATTTTTGGACCGAAAGGCCATTATTGAATTTCCCTCCATTGTGAAGAGAAATTACACATGCAACGTGAGCAGAAAAATAATCTCTGAGTAAATTTAATTGCCCAAAAACCAATTTATCTCGCATGACATGAATCAGAAGTGGAAGCTTTTTATTTTCTTCCGGTTTGAATTGTATCCATTTCGTATCCACTAACACTCTGTTGGTTTTTAAAAGTAGGACGATTCCCCATAGTGTTAGAAATAATAAGACAAATATCATAGGTAGTGCGACAAAGATCACTACCCATACATGTAAGTTAACGAATTCCCAAAATGACATGGTTATACTTTTACCTTATCTTATAAACTCGATTGTGTAAGATTGGCCGTTTACAAAAAGAGAAGAAGCACCTGACCCACTAGGGCCAAAAGAGTATGAAGTTAGATTACCAATAATATTTAAATTATATTCTGTATTATTAATTTTTATCTTCGATAAGTTGGCTCCAAGTTGACTAGAAAAGGCGAGAACATGCTCATACATTTTTAAAACGAGATCACGTGTTGCGGAGGATTCACCAGTGAGACTTTTGATTGCATTCTCAGTTCTTTTTGTATCTTCCTCTATGTTTCCAAGTTTTGCCATTAAACGTTCGTTTGATTTGTCGCTATCATTTTTAACTTGGACAATCATATCTTTGTTGGATTGAATTTTTGCCTCTAAATCCCTATCCATTAAGGAGACAGATTTTTGGTTTTCGTTTCTTACGAAATACACAGCAAGAGCGATTCCGATTGTAATAAGTTCTTTGATTCCGATTTCCATTATCTTATGAACTCGATAGTATACGATTGGCCATTTACAAAAAGAGAAGAACCTGGGGAAAAAGTATAAAATTTTGTGTCAAATATCGTAAGACTATACTCTGTTTCATTAATTTTGATACTAGTTAAATCCGGAGATGGTCGAGATGGTAAGAAACCTAATATATGTAAATTACTGGCAATGTGGTGCCTTATCGCAGTAATTTCAAGTCCTTCAAATATAGCAGGTGAAAGATTTCCTATAGTGGGTGAAAAACTACTATACCCGGTAAAAATATTAGGGAATCCAATGTTGCCAAATCCCGCTACCATGTTTCCTGTATAACTGGATGGTGGATTCGATTCCTGAAATAACATTGCTAACATTTAAATCCAGCCTTTCTTCCAAGATCCAAGATAGTTAGTTCCGTCAAAATACATTGTAAGAATGGATATTCGATTCGCAGCTGTATCAGGTGTTTCGCCTGTGGGAATTTTTACGTTGGAAGGAAGGGTTATAGTTCTTCCTCCCGTTCCATCCTGTAAAAATTTCATTACATAAACTTGATCTGTCACACCTCCCGAAATCGTCGTAAAGGTTGCATTTCCTATCAGTCTTGCTTTGTAGATTCTGTTCGCATTGAATCCCGAAAATGAGACAGATCCTGATATATCTCCTGCATTATGCGCTGTATTATTCCAAAGAGTTTTTTCCGCATCGGTAACAAATCTATGACTTGCATCTTGAGTTATTTCATTTCCAGGAATATTTCCAACTGCTCTTTTCCCATCCAAAGCGGTTTGAAGTCCACTTACGTCTGCTATGTTGTGACCATGGGCCGATGGAGGAAATGTTGTCGGTTTATCTAATATATTTGCCCATGATTGTACAATTTCCATGGACTCCATTTCTGATAATTTAATCCATGTTTCACTTGCAAGTTCAAATAAGTAAAATGCACCACCCGTTGTAACACTTGGATCATCCGAGGCGTCCTTCACATAAACTGGAAGATTCCCGGTTGGTGAAATAGAATTCCTTTCATCAATATCCTCTACGATTTGTAAAGCTGGATCAAAAATTGGTACTTGGGATGCTGGAACCTTCCCATCTACTAAGTCAGCCTTGGCCGATAAAGTATCTTCAAGATCCATAACCTCTGATATCAAATGTCCGTGAGTAATCGGAGGGAAAGCATTAGGTTTACCCTCGATAAAATTCCACGCAACAGCTACCATTGCCTTCAAACCATTTAAGAATTGGCCGCTAGTTCCACTTGGTAGTGAGTTCTCTTTGTTACTTAGTACATCGTTTATAGTTGTGACTTCAGAAGCTAACCTTTCTTCGGTAGTAAGAGTTCCATTGGCATCTGGTAAATTCCATGTTCTCGCAACATTCGCAATTGATCTTAGAAACGAAGTAACGATTCCTGAGATAAGGTTTCCTGATAGTACTTCGATTTCTCTATTTGATGTAAGTCCAGGATATCCGTTTTCGTTATTTCTCTCGTTTCGAAGCTGGTATTGAGGATGGTCATCTCCTTCATCTATTCCAAGTAAATCAGAGTGGTATTCTGTCCTTCCGCGAGTTTGAATCCATCTGCCTGTGTTAATACTTGATAAATCGTTTGGAAGAAAAACTCTATTTGGATCGTCAACATTTGGAACGGATTCATTCGATTCTGCGTCAAACTGGTAGTAACTTCTTAAATCTTCAACGTAGCGAATTTGTTTATCTCTACGTTCTGCATTTGGAATCGCTGTTAATTGTGAAATATTTTGAACAGGAGTTCCGTAATTCAGAAGTACCTTTTCTCGAAGATCATTTAGAGAGACTGCATCTGTTAACTCAACCGCATTGCCAACTTTTACTCTGAGTAAAGAATTGGTTGGAGATCTGAATTCAATATGGGTAGGCTCGGAACGTAAAGTGTTGCCTCTCCTTCCTAGTTGAACAATATTAGAGATTCCAGCGATTAAGTAATAGTAAAGCTTCTTCATCCTACATAGATCTCAACTTTTACTTTTTGAGCATTTGAACTTAAGACTTCCAAATAATCTATCTCACCGAACCAAAGAAGGAATCCTCCTTCTATCAATTTTGGTGCTTCAGTTTCCGTAAACTTACATGATATAGGTGCTAACTGTCCTTTTTTGATTCCCAAGGAAAAATCATCAGAAACATATTTACATTCCATCAAAATGTATTTTGTTTCAAGTTCGGGTATGATCTCGAAGACATGGGTTACAGGAACGTTTTCTTCACCGATAGCTTCAAGTAATTTGGTAAGGAATTGGGGCTCTGTTACCTCGACTTCCTTTTCTATTCGTTCAAGAATTGTTTCTGTAGAATTACCTTCACGGGAAAGTAATTCTAGTTTGATTCGATGAACCTCCATTACTTGGAGGCCTCCTCGCTAAGTTTCTTTGAAGTTTGGATCATCAATTTTACAGTCTTCTCTGCTTCTTTTACTGCCAGTTCGTTATCCATTCCTTTCATCATGTTTTGGAAACTGAGTTGCGAGATTTGATTGAAAATCATTTGTTCATTCATAAAAATATCCTCTGTTAAGGATTTTTCGCTAAATGAATCTATCGGAAAAGAGAACTAAGTTTATTTTGAGCCGTACTTTTTTACCAAATGCGATATGATGCCTTTGATATCTTTGGCAACGGCACTTTTCAGAGAATTTGACGCGAGGGCTTTTTTAACAACAGTCTCAATTTTTGCCTGATTGTTTTGGGCTTTTATTGCAGGATAAATAAATCCATTGGAGCTTTCAGAAACAGTGATGAACTTCGTATAGGAACTTTGAATCGACCCATCTTTTTGATGTTGCCTAGTTTCATAGACGTTTCCTTTTCCACTCATTCCCTGATCTCGAGAGTAAGAGTATCGATTCCGTGTGACTGTTTGGCCATAAGCGTTCGGTTCTTTGCGAGATCCGATCTTTGTCATGAGTCCATTGATATTTGAATTGGAAGGAGATATTTTCTCCCCACCTTTTTCTTTTGAAAGTGGAACAATTGTATATCTACCATTTTTACCCATTCTTGCTCGTTTGGAAGCAAGGATTGAAGGCTTCATGTCAAATGATCCTCTTCCTTTTTCTATCACTGCTAGATAATTATACTTACCTTGATTCGCATAACTGACTTCATAGCCACCAGCGACTTTTCGAAGAATAAATCCTCCACCTCCTCCGGATGTTTTTGAAAGTGCCATTTTTCCCCACCAAGAGGGAGAGGCGGAAAGGGTCGCTTGGCTCCAACCTTCTTTCGCAATAATTGCTATTTCTCTGATGAGTTTTTCCGTTCTTGGAAAATAACCGTCTTGCCAAAGTTTTTCAAAGTTCACAGCCATATAATAAAAAAACGGTGATTTCTCACCGCTTCCTCTGATTTAAAATCAATTTTTAGAAACTGTTAAGTTCTCACTGGAATATTTTTCCAAACTCTGAATTTTTCAGGTGCGAAGATCTGAGGAACTCCATACCATTCAACCATTCCAAGTTTAGAACGAATTCTTCCACCAGCTCCGTAAGGGAACAATGTTTTAGTGAAAGGGAGAAGTTCAGAAAGAACATAAGTTCTTGTCTCATCCACACCTGACATTGCGTTGAAGTCTCCAATTACCATAATTGTGGTTCCAGGGATATCTTCATTCAAGTCCACAAAAACAGTCGTAGCTCCAGGAGTTCGAACAATCTCTCTCATATAACGGATGTCAGTGCTTCCAGGCTTGATCGATCTGAAAATCGCAAAGCGAGTTGCAGGGTTTCCGGTGTTTGCAGGAGTGATTGTCAATTCAGCTCCACCACCAGAAGGTACTGTAACTTGTTCAGATTCGCAAGCAGCGGACCAGTGACGTAAACCGCCAGAGGCTACTCGATATCTATGAACACCAGCATCAGTGGTAAATTTACTATTCGCATCGGATACGACAGGCTCTACTGCAAGACTAGGAGTGTTAGGAGATTCGCTTAGGGAAGTTGGACCTTCGATAAGTTCTCCAGTAGACTCGCTCTTACGCATAGGAACTCGCCAATTGTGCTTATCCATGAAGATGTCAGTTTCGTAGAGAAGAAATTCATTTTTTGAACTGCTATCATACAAACCTTTAATAACATTCCCTTGGCCAACATTACCAGGATTTTGAGCAGCGTTTTGGAAAACGAATTCTCTGGATCCTTGATATACTTGATCGAAGAGCGCCTTTGTTTGAGGGTGCATCCAAGCTTTGTTAGGTAATCCGAAAAAGCTAGAAGCAATGTCAGAAGTATGATACTTCATTTCATCTACATCGGGAAGCTGTCCTCTTGCATCCATCACGAATTCATCGTTGGTATCGCGAACTCTCGTCAAGAATCCATCGCAAGTCAGTTTGTTGATAGCTTTGCTACCAAACCAAACAGACCTTGAAAGGTTTTCCATACCTCGACGAAGAGCGGAATTCCCTTGAATGATCGAAGGATCCTGAACATTGTCAACGGTATCTACTACCTTATTGTAGTCGAAGCCCTCTCCAATGTAGCATACTTCATCGAAGAGCCTTTGCAAGCTTGCATCGCGGAAATCAGGCTCATCAGATTGACCAAGGAAGCTGGAATTGTACCATCCACCACCATGAGAATCCTGCTTGTTGTATTCCGCTAATACTTGTTTAACTCCTCGTTTTGGAATTTGGGACAAGAATTTGAAATGGACGTTACTTGAAACAATCGCGACAAATGTTTTGTCGAGAGATTGCATTGATAATGCCGCACCTGGGTTGTTTGGATCAACAAAGGGAGTAACTCCATTTGCAGCCGTGTTCGCTTCGAATGCTTTTCGAATTTCGAGAATTTGTTCTAAAGAATATTGTCCGGGAGTGAACATTATTTGTTACCTCTATATTTGGAAATAATAACGTTTGCCTCAGAGGAAACCTTGCCCGTGGTCTCGAAGTAAGTCATTTCTTCAACTGCAAGCTCTCCAGCTTGAATCGCTTTAAGAATTGCCACTTCGACTTCTGCTCTTTGATCAACTGGAACTGCACCAGCGACTACAGACTTAGTAACTTGAGTTTGTTCAATTGGCTTTTTTGGATTTGCAGGTAAGCCTTGAAGTTTGGTTAACATTGATTTAAGAAGCAATACTTCTTTTTTCAATGCATCGATTTCCGGTTGTCTTTCCAAAAGAGCTTCCATCCCTTCTGCAATTACAACTTGAGATTCCTCGATTGCTAAAAGAGATTTTTGCATCTCTGCCATTTTTGCATCTTCGGTTGGATCTGCACTGGATGTACCATCTTCTGCTTTTCCAGGATCCGCTCCAAAATAAGCATCAATCACATCATGGGAAAATGAATCTGCTTCCCCATCGGGAATTCCATTTTTTATAGCGAACTCTTTTACGGACTCTAAGTCTGGTTTTAATTCACCTGTTTCAAAATGAGTTACTGCTTGAGAAGCTACTTCCTCTGGAGTAGATCCTCCATTTTCCCCTTTTCCTTGATCCCCACCGTCGGAGGATGCAGAAGGATCAAGGGTTGATTTTTTAATACTTAGGGTTTTATCCCGTAATCGCTTGATTGCTTCACCTAGCATTGATTTTGCTCTCCGGTAATTTTAATAAATAACGTGTCAGTCAGATCTTCGAGAGTTTCGCCATCTAAACCATATCGAAATTGAATATAGTCTCGAAGGGAGCTCGATTTCAAAGACATACCTCCATTCAATATCTGTGAGAGAATATCGGAATAGATAGTTTCTAAAAATTTATCTGCAAACTCAGGATGGTGAGATAGTAGATTCATAAAGCCATTAAGCTTCATTTCCAAAGCATGAATTTTGGAATAAAGCTCGTTCTCACCGCTTGTCATTTGAGACGGTACCGGTGATGTTCCATCCGCGAACGACTTTTGAATGTCGCGAAGGAGAACTAGATTGCTTTTTAATAAAGTAACATGCGTATCTCCATTCACTGATTCTTGGAGAGGTTGGATTGCACACTTTTTCAGAGTTATACGTTTAAGTTTATTCCCATCAAAATCTTTAGCAAATGCGGTTCCTGAGACGGACGCTCCATAACCTTTCCATCCGCTTTGTAGACCTTTCCGGATTTCTTCAACGAAATGATTTCCTGGAATAAGCCTTCCCAAGATATAAAATCCATCGTCTTTGATTCCGAGTTCATTTGGGAATTCGTCTTTTGTTCCAACGGCCTCTGGATATCCAATGATTGCTTCAAGTTTGCTTTTTTGGAGTGTTGCCAATCGATCTACAGAAGGCTTTGTCTCGGCAATTTCTTTATCGATGAAGTCTGTGATGTGATTGTAGTCTAGATAGCCTTCCTTGAGAAAATTATTCCTCATTTGTGAATCAGCATAGGCACTCTTAAGAATAATTTCACCCACTCGATCTTCTTTTTCCGAAGATGCTTTGATTAGGCATTTGATGGATCCGGATCTCTCTTCTGGTTGGGCTTTTACAATTGAAAATTGATGAACAAAGTTTTGTTGCTCTCTCATATTCCCAAATCTTCTAAAATTTTAGAATATCGGAGGAATTTAGTTTGCGATTATCGCGAATACTTCGAGCTTCCCTTGAGTTACTCCAAATCCTTTTATAAAGTACACTTTGAGTTGAACAGCGGTAGTTAGCTCTTCCAACAAAGGAATCACGTAAAAGCCGGGCAAACTTAAATCTATATCGTCATTTAAAACATAGAGACTAGGCTCAAAATTTGTTCCTACGGTTACTTCGCATACACCGTCAAAAGCCTCAGAAATCTTTACAATGATTTGGACAATATTGGTGCCAGGGGTCGTGATATCACCTAGATTGAATGAACCGGATGCATTCTCAGAATCAATGGTAGTATCGAGTAGCATTAAGTTACGCATGAGTATCTCTCTGGGAATCTCCTGAAAATCGTATGGTCCGAGGAATGTAGGCATTTAACACGGGGACTCTTTCGCATATAGTAGAATCAAAGGAACTCTTAAGAAATGCGTCCAAACCAAGCAGTTCATTCTCTTATACTTTAAGATTTTGATCTATCGGAGAAGTAGATGTTAAATTGCGTAATTCTACAACCTTCCGCTTTACTAAATTTGTATATTTGGATGGAAGAATTGATTTTAGAATCTCGCTCTTCTCTTGGAAAAACTTCTCTACTAAAGGAGCGACTTTTTCTTCAAAATACTTCTCTTCAGGATTTGCACCATTTCTATATATGTGAGGCTTGTTTGTTTTTTTGTTGAAATAGCATTCTAATGCTCTCGCAAAACACTCACACGACCTAGACCAATACGCTTTTGCTTTAAAATCTCTCGCCATACCATCACGGAAAACATTTGCGATTTCGGATTCGATTCCTGTTCCCGATTCAGAAGCAAAAAAAGACTTTTTCTCACGGACGCCGATATAGTTATCCATGAAATGTGCAAACTCATGTGCAAGAGTTAGATTAGGAGATTCCTCATGGCCAATGAAGTTCACACCTATGGCTTTGAAGCTTGGGAAATAGATACCCAATGCCTTTCTTGCATGTTGCATTTTTTTTCCAGAATGGGAAATCTTAAGACCGAAGTTTTTTGCCATGGAAGACCTGTCTCCAAAAACCTGAAAGACTTCCTTCAAACCGGATTCTACTTCTTTCAAAGAAGACTTATCCACTTGGCTACCATTCTGCATTTTTACTTTCACACCAAGACTATCATAGAGGTCATTCACGGTTCCCGAATCACCGTAAGAAGTTTCCTCCCCTTTTTGATAAGTGCCATCCGTTATCCTATCTTTGAATCGAAGTTCATAATCAGTGGCCACATATCCAAGAACTTCATCAATTTTTCGGTGAAGACTCCATAGCTCTCTATACCTTGGATCTGACCCTGGCAAACGATTCTTTTTCCCAAGAGCAAAAAGCTTTTGCTTATAGATATCTAGTTGAGTATACCCCATGGTATTATTTTTATAGATCTTAACTCTTGATCTAGGTCCAATTTTGGACTTTTCCTTTTCCTGAAAAAACCTCTCAACACATGCGATTTGTTTGGCTGTCATAATCTGGACGCCAGAAGTGGAATACACATAGTATTTCCCTGTTAACTCATTTGTATTTAAAGGGAATTTTAGAAGTCTGAAACCAGATCTTCGAACTTCCGTTTCGTTTATCGAGCTAAACCAAGGAGGAGTTGCAACATTGGATAAATCCATTTTCTTTTTATCCCAAAATACAAGTGCAGATTCGGGCATTTCGGAATAGTCTTTCGCAATAGTTTCATCAAGTGTATCGTAACCTAACTGAAAGGTTATTACTTTTACTTCTTTAGGTTCATAATTGTAATTTAGAGCATCATTGACTAGATTTCTCTCGTTCTCTTCCTCTGTAATTTGCTGTCCTAGGATAGATTTCTCGATTATTTTTCTATTCTCTGGATCTGCCTTCGTGATAAGTTCGGAAATCTTTTCAGGCTGTTTTTCTGGAATAGATTTGAATTCTTCCGAAGGCGCAAATCCGGTTCCTGAATTACTATCCTCATAGTGATAGTACACCTTCCCATCCTGTAACACTGATTTAGTTATGATCACTTCTTCTTCAGAAGAATTTTGTAGGATTGTTTTTGGATTACTCAGAGCCTGAGGCTTTAGGATTACCTTTGTCCCAATTGGAAAAGAATTTTTTAAAAGAATCTCATCCTCGTAATTTTTCTTTTCGATTTCGATCTTTTTTTCTAAAACTGAATCCTTTACTTTATCTGCATAAGAAAATAGAGTTTCTTCCTCTGACTTATTTGAGAAAGGATTATTTGTTTTTAGCCATTTGAGTACTTTTAAATCGACTAAATTTTCCTCTAATGACTGTTTATAAAGACCGTAATTAGAAGTTTTTAATGTCGCGTTGTTCTTTGTATCATTGATCTGTTTTTGATTGTATTCAATATTCTCATCAATATCCTTCTCACTAAAAATTCCAATTCTTGCAGCTACTTCTTTTGGATCCTTAGTCCTTAATCGCTTTTCAATAAGTGACAATGTATCTTCACTTTCAATCTTCTTTTCAAAATCGTCACCTTCTGCCTCTGAATTAACTTCTTTCAATTTTTCAGCCACATAAGTTTGAACCCATTGACTTTCAAATTTACCAGAATTATCGACTGGAATTGTATCAGGTGCTTTGACACCGTGAACTCTTTGAAAGGTCAATTTTTCTAATTCTGTCAAGGTGTGAGATTTATCTTTAATAGATTTTTGCTTTAATAGATTGCGATACTCATCTTGTAATGAGCGAAGTTTGGTCTCCCACTGTTGTTCTGATAATTTTTTGTTTTCTGGATTTGAATTATCCCGATGTATTCTCAGCTTCTCTTGAGCTTGAGCAATTTGATTATCAAGATCACTGACTTGAACTACAGGCTTTTTCTTTTCAACTGCTTGTTGAACTTTTGTGAATTTATCAAATTGATTCTTTGTATAGAAATATTTGTAAGGCCTATTTGGGTTACCTGTGGGGATCCGTTTGTAGTATTTGATTGGCCTTGCTTTTAAAATTTCCAGAATTTCACTTTGAGTTTTTCTGAAATTAAAAACCGTAGAATTTACAATCCCTTCAAGCTTATTCATTTAGTTTGCCTCGATATCATCTTATATTACGAAGGAAATATCGTATCGGAGATAGTTTCAGGGTTGACCGTACGTTTCTAAGCCAAAAGAACCACTGAATTTGGATTTGGAACCTTTTAGATGCACATCGAATTTTCTTGCTTCTGGAAATAGATAGCTCGGTTTTGTTCTAAAAGTTGTTCTTACTTGAGTGAGAATTACTTTTACTTCAAATCCAAATATTGGCATTGCGAAATCAGAGCTGGACAAGTTAGTTTCCGAGTCTTCATAAATCATCACTCCTAATCCTTGGTGCAATATAGGAAGATCATGGACCATCAATGACAAAATTCCATCGATGGCTTCATACATCCACTGAGAGACCTTTCTTCCAACATTTCCAGATGCAAAGCCAGTTATAACTACTTCTGATTTCACCGTGTGTTGAAATTGCTGGAAATGAGTAGCTTCAGAAAATCTTTTTAGAAAGTTTTCGCTTGGCATCCTTCGAGTATCTGGTTTCTGATTGAATGAATTTAAGAATTCAAAAAATGAATCGTTCCCTTTGAAATGTTTCTCATTCATACCTAAATAATCGACTCGGGTGTCTCTTGCCCATTCAACACCTATCTTTGGCAATAATCCATCAATACCCTCTTTCGATATACCTTCCTGGAACATTGGATGGCCATAAATTATAGGAATATCTAGGTTTCTCTCAAATATGCCGGTTAGAGGAAGACAAGTCTCAATAAAATCTTTTACGGTTTCTTCAGGAGGAGCTGCATAAGTTATGAGTATTGCACCGTTATCCTTCCCATCCGATCGACGTACATATTCTTCATTTAAAGTTGTCATTTTTTTGCTTTTATCCCTACTACTTCCACTTTCTTGGGAGTAGAAACATCGATACCGAGTAAACTCGAAATCTTATCTGCAAGTTTTTTCATTCCTTCAATTGTGTCCCCTGCAGCTGAAGCCACCATCTTAGCAGACTCTAACATAGGTTTTTCTATTGCTTGGATTGTTTTAGAAACATCCATTATTGCATCTTTGTTGTCTCTAAACATCTCATGCATTGATTTTGTGAGTTCGTAACCGATCTTAGCCGCCTCCTTTCCCTCCTCACCTGCAAATAGATTTTTTCCTTCATTATCAAGTCTAAGCGACTGATTGTCATAAGGTGTTGCAAGATCAGCTTCACTTCTAATTTCTTTATTCCCATCAAATTTGAATCCAGCCACTACTTTGGAAGAAACTCCCAATTCTTTTTTCCCAAGTAACCACTTCGCTTCTGGACTTAACTCATCAAAAGCCTGTCCCATAAGTCTCGGATCCTCTTCGAGCATCTTTGAAGCAGAGATTATATCTCCATTTGACGACTCCAGTGCCTTCGCGAGTCCCATCGCTCCGAGTACTCCACCCCCAAACAATCCTTGCCTTCCTTTTTCTGCGAGTGATTCAGCAATTCCCATTCTTGCATTGGCATTCATATCGCTTCCATCTGACATACCTATCCCCGAAGAGAATCTTGCAAAATTCATCATGTCACCAGAGTAACCTTTGGCCATAGTTGCTTGCGAAATCTCAGACATTTTACTGAGAAACTCCGATTGCTTTAGACCAGAAAAGCCTGACTGAGTTGCAGCACCTCTAAACCAATTTAAACTCGCATCAGGATTTCCTTTCCTCAATCTTGCCATTGCAGTCATCACTTCACTCGCACCTACTCCTTGTGAGGAGGCGAATCGAAGTTCTTGATCATCTATTGATCTTTCCTGTGCACCAGTTCTTCCGGTTACTCTTCCTCTTTGCACAACTGCTTGAGCAAGTTCGGCATTAGAGAACATTCCTTGGTCCTTATGGAAATAACCACCAGTTGCTCCAATCGTTGATGCTTGGGACATTATTGCTTCCGTATGCTTTTGTCCAACATCGGATACGAGTTTCAACATACCGGCGGTTGCAGCTGCAATTACACCACCAACAAATGGAAGTGAACTTGCGGCTTTCGAAATGAAGGATCCTCGGCCTTTCGGTTCATCTCCACTATCAGGCGAGGAAGTTGGAATATTTCTATTTCCTCCATTAATTGAATCGGGAAAACTTCCACTTGGACCTTTTCCGTTCTTTATATCTTTAAAATTGGCATTCGTTATTTCAAAGGTTGCATTTTGGATCGCCTTACTTGCGCTTTCTGGAGATTTATTTTCTTCATTTGAGTCTTTTTCCTTGTTCTTCTCTCCATGCTTTACCATAAAATTTCTCATGGACTCCACACTTGAAGACAATGTTGAATAGAAAGCTCCCTGCTTTCCTTCGGAGATGGCTTGTTGGGCTCCAGAAGCTATTCCTTCTCCTCGATGTTTGTTGTTATAAAAACTTTCCCTTATTTGTTCTCGAAAAGAACCTCTATCTACTGTTTTTCTGTTTGAAGAGGAATTAGGATTATTTGAGTTTTGCGGTGAGGAAGGAGAAGTCGGAAATTTGGATCCCTCTTTTCCTCTGCGTCCTATTTTATCGAATATTTTGGAAATCTCAGAGTCATCTCCTTTAAGTTTGACTTTAATATTGACTTGCTCTGAACTCATGTTATTCGATCTTTATTCTTTCTCTTAGTTCGCGTATTCTATTCTGCTTTTTAATTTCACATTCTGTAAGAATATCAGCTTTGGTAAATCCTTCCTCGACCTGAAGCATAAGCTGAATTCTCGGAGGTATTAGAGTCAGCGGATCTGCCTTCTCTATCTCGCCTATCTCCATTATTACTTGTCGGATCTCTAGGTACCGACTGAAATCCCCCAGAATCGCGCTCGCCTCCAGAAGAAAACTCTTCTGTTCTTCGAACATGTCTTCTATGTTTCTTATTCCTTTTGGAAGGATGTGAAACTTTTGAATCAAGTAGAGGTCCTGAATTATTCCTGGATTCTTTTGAATGTATTCCTTGGTCTCTATTTTTTTTTAACTCCTCTCGGAAGGAGGCTGATTTGTCTTCATATTGCTTTATGAGTTCAGCAACCAAGTCTGGATCAGGATAGTCTTCGACTGCTCGATATTTTTTAAACTCATCTGGAACAACTCGCAAAACAACTTCCAAAGTTTTGCATGCAAGAATATATCCATAAGTTGCACCAGGGACGCTCTCAAGTGACACACCCCCTAGCCTTCTTGCTACAGCTAAATCGATATCGATATTCATCCTTGGAGTCGCTATTTCTGCGATCCAAGTTTTTCCTTGGGAAGTCAGAGTAATTTCTCTGTTAGGTTGCAAAATATTCATAAATATCCTTTAAAAATTAGTTATAAGCTTCCATTGGTTCCCAATCCATAAGTTCAAAGCTTACGCTTCGACTTGTAAATTGGTTATTCATAAGATTAAAACCTTCTGTTTGAACAGCTCCAATCAATTGACCGACCCTTTTACCACTGGACTTATCAATTACTAGAATTGAATACAGATCATCAGCTCGCGTATCATCATTGGTATTGATATCTACAACACCATCGACTTTACTTCTAAGGATATGGAATTCTCCATTCGCCTGGCCTGACCAATCAAGAGATTTCAGGCCTCTCGGTTTTCGGAATCCCAAAGCTTTAATTGGCTGAACGTTATTGTTAATTGTAACGTTCAAAGATGTCATGAATCCAACCGTCTGGCCGTTGATTTTAATCAAGGCATCATTTCCAGTCAGAATATCGGGATTAGGTGGTAAATTGGTTGGCATTGCTTATTCTCCTGTAGAAGAACCTCGAACAACATCGAGATTGAGTAAAAAGAACATGAAATTGATCGGTGAAACCAACTTCCCATCTGGAAAAACGAAGTAGATTGCATCACCATCTCGTCTGATTGTAAAGTTTTCAGAAAAGGCACTCTCTCCAGTATAGATGTTTCGAGTTAGCCATCCATACTGTTGAACATAGGTAAAGCGAAAGCGATTCGTAACTGCAGTCCGAATATCGGAATCGGTGAGTGCTCCTCCGAATGCATCCTGATCGACTGGAACCTCCCCAAGAAACGTGTCTTGAAGAAACTCTCTAAAATCTTTCACTAGACCGAGTGCAGTGCATACAATTGATGTTTGATTGAGAATGATATTGTTCTTTTGATAAGAAGTAAGTGCGAATTCAAACTTCCATGGACCTCTGTTGGGTTTTCGCGTGATGATAACCCCACCAGTCTGGATTATCCTATTTATTTCACCCCGATTGTACTGTTCTGGCACATCAATGATGTTAAGATCCTTATAGGTAGGAGTCTCTCTTAGATTTGCCGAAGCTTTAATCGCATTATGAATTACTCCACCCATCCATCCTGGATAAGTTTTGGAAGAAACTCGATCAGCTCTCCTCGTTGTTATTGGCGACATTCCCAAAGCCATAAATTCTGAGTTTACGAGTTTGATATCATCCAATCTTGCGGAAATGTCTTTGGAAACATCGACACCAGAAGATCCAAATTTTTCATTGGAACCGTCTGGACTGTTCCCAAAAGATAATTTATCAGCAAGATGCAAAGTAGGAGTGAGAAGATCTGTGCAAAGAGAAATGAAAAATCCTCCAACCTCTTTGTCATAAATCATATTGATTGCATCAATCCAATGCGTTGGAGTTGGTGCCGTGGAATCACCACCTGACAAGTAAGCAAAACTCGTCATATCTGCTAATGGTTTTCTAATTGAACTCCCTATTTCAACTTCTGCAAGTCCACTTCCGGAAATGAATCTTGATTGCTCATGAAGTAAGGCTGTAAGAATTCTAGTTGAGCCACCAATGTTAACATTCTCGGAAGTCTCAATGTGATCTAGTAAGTTGCTTTTCCTATCTGGTCTGGAAATAACATTCGCAGTATATCCTTGTCTTGAATTAATGAAATCCACCAACTGACCAATCGTTTCATATTCTGTAAAGGCAGCGGAAAGATTAGCAGATCCATCGTTTGGTGAACTCAGAGTTACTACTAGGCGATCGTTATTTATATCAAGGATTGCGTTTGATGCATCTCCTGTATACTGAATCGAAAGCTCATCAGCAACTAATGGTTGTGATTGGCTTGTATTCGATGCATCACCTATTTGGACAACTTTTCCAGAAGAAGAAATTCTCAATCGAATTGCATTTCCTTTTTTCCCTGGAACAATTGCTTTTACCTGAATGTCATTACTCGCTTTGATAGATTTCAAAGTTGCCGCTGCCTTGGTGTTAGCGGAGACACATAAGGCTTTAACCAATTGGGGACCGGATGAAAATCTTGTGTCTCTCGATGGAGAAAAAGCGTTCGCTATCGCATCAGCAAGATCACCGTTACCTAGGACTGCAAATGCCTCTTCAGCGGATCCAAATTCCATTACTCGTTTATCGAGTGGAAGATTCGTATCATTGCAATTCCATCCATTCTCTGATGCACCTACAATGATCTGGGTATTGAAATCAAGACTTAGCCCTGCAGGTTGAGATTGAGCTCTAAATGCGCCTCGAGCACCGGGAGAAAAAAAACTTCTTCCTAAAAATTCAACGGCTCTAGCCATAAATTTCTCTCCATACTTCTTCCAAACTCTTGTTTGGATTTTTATCAATGATCCTGTAAAAGTATTTGCGAATACGTTCCGAAATAGCTCCCTTCTCCAATTCCTTCTTAGTCAAAAATTCTTGAATAGATTCTAGTTTGGATTTGGTACTAGTTTGCTTTTTTATGGATTTATCTTGAGATGCTGTTTCTTCCATATCAGAAAGATTAGCATGGGTGAAAATATCGGAACTTGGTAAATAATGCGAATTTAGCTGGCTTCCCACTGTAAGTCAGTGAAGTCGATTGGAGAATCCATCCACTTAAATTCAATACTGGATGAAGCTTCACCATTAGGATTAAAAGTATCTGTGACAGAAACAACATACCCGTGATCTCCTAGACTACTTTCAATAGCTTTGATGTTAAAGTTGGCTTTTGAGTTTTCTTCCTGAGAAACGGATCCACTTTTCGGCCTGTTTTTGATGACAAATGGAACTCCTACTCTCACTGGAGTGAATGCAATCTTTACGGATCCTGTTATATGTTTCAGATTCTTTGGATTACAAAAGATATAGAATATCATATCTCTGATTTTATCGAGAGCTTCTTTAAAATCATTTTTTTTGGTTTCGGTGACCTCTCCTTTCATATTCATACCATTAATCTTTACAGTCAAAACATTCTGACCAACTAATGTGATCAAACTCGTATTGTAAATGGGTTTTGAAAGAACCAAACCAAAGAGTGATGAGATATTTGGAGAAACCATGACTCCGGAATATACATTGTCTGCACTTTCGTTCAGACTTACGTTTTGAATTTTATCAAAATCCAATTCATAATGAGGTCCCCTGAGAACTTTATACCTGCCTCCTTCAGTTGACTGATCCAAATAATCCCAATAGAAGTATGGAGTTTGCCTAAAAATAAAATTCGCACTTCGCTTCTGAACTGAATATACTTCACTTAAATTTTCTGATCCTGGAACAAAGCTTAAAGGTGCGACCTGGTCAGGCGTTCCACTTCTTTCAGATTCAGACCCAAACGACTCCTCAGTTAAAAGTGCTGAACTAAGTGGATCTACAAATATTTCATAGAGAGGAGGAGATGCGAACTGTCTTATCAATTCCATAATGGAGATTCCCGAAGAACCAATAGAAAGATTTCCTGCAACCATTACTTGTTGGATAAAATTTTGCGAGTAAGACTCTTGGCAGACATTTAAAATTAAGTGACTATTTTCTATCTGATTGGAAGATTTCGCAATCAGTCGTTTGCCACCAAACAAGGGATATCTCTTAAAGACTGCTCCCTGAATAAAATCGTAGAATAAATTATCCCAAATAGAAGAGACTGCATCCTTTAGATTGGCTTGCGACTTTATTACTTCAGTGATTTCAGTAATCGCACTACTGATATTTTCGGATGTTCTTTTGCTTTTTGTTTGATCTTCCGTTCCGAAATCTAGGTTTACTTGGAAATTTTCTAGAATCTTTTCGAAACCATCACATTCGACAGTCCTAGTCTCTTCTCCTTTAGCATCCGTACTTTTTTGAACATTTCGGATTACTCCTCCATTTAATTGAAAATATGTTCCATCTATATTTCTTACAAAAAGATAAACTGCAGAATTGAGGAAAAAGATATACTCGAATGGCACTCCCCCACTTTCTGAAGTAAATCCAGAAATCTCGTCTTCTGGCTCATAAAGAGCTTCATACTTTACTGAAAAAGAAAGTTTGGTTCCTCCTAAATTCAGCGAGCGTTTGCTTACGATAGGTCCATTTATATTTTTGCTTAATAATTTAAAAGGACTGCGAATTAAAGGACTATGGATCTCTAGATATCCGAAGCTTTGTTCGGAGTCAAAATCACCATAGTAATGATAATCAGAAAATGGTATCCTAAGTCCTGTCATCCTGGAATTGAGCTCCCTGTAGGATCTCCCGGTGCAGTAGTTGGGTGCCTATGTTCTTTCAGAGCAATTTCCCCAGCTGTCACATCCTCATATGAATGAATCAGTTTTGTGGCCGATATCTCTCCATCTACTTCCATATCTCCTTTGAAGGAAATATCACCTTCAACTGAGAGGTTACCTTTAATGTCTAGGTCTGCTTCCCAAGAAACCTTTTTCTGAGTAAAATCAATCTCTCCAATCTTACCCAGATTAGAATCATAGAATTGAATTTTGTTTTGTGTTTGGCGGACAAAATATCCAGATTCATGAAAATCTATGATATCCGTTTCAAAGTTAATTATACTCTTAAACTTATCCCAAAAAATATTCAGATTCTTTATATCAGAATCAGCCGCAAAGAATGGAAATACATTCGCAACAACCGGATAGCGAATGGATCCTCCGATAAAATTTACGAGAACCATTTGATTCTTTTTCAATCCTATTGAGCGTCCGTGAGCTTTCCCTTCCAGTATCGCAGGACCAAATACTCTTACATCTTTCAGAGTTTCATTTGTTCTCGTGATTAGATCCACCAGGTATTTGTTTTTGATTTTTGTAACACGCGCAAGGGTTGAATCTAATTTATGTTCATCCAGATGTGAAGGATAACGTTTCAGTGTTGGTTCTGTATTATCAAATATATCCATACTATAATTGAATGAAGTAAGATTTCCCTAAAATAGATCGAAAATTAAACACATAATAGAAATTATCTGCCTCCTGAGTTACTCCCTCAAATGAAACACTTTCTATCCTCGGATCAGCATTTATTTGAGCTATAAACCTTTCTATAGCAAGATTGCTAGGATTACTGTCGGGTATCTCACCGATAGGAATAGGATTTCCGAGTTCTGGATGCGCTAACCAGGAACCTTCAGGAGAATCAATTAAATCAAGGACATTGTTTATTACAGCCTCATCTCCAAATATAATTCCTAAATCACCATTCGGTGAAACAGCAATATCCCTTCCTTCCGTTAACTTGATATCTATACCCTGCAAAGCAATTTCCATGTCTTTACTTGTAGGATTTTCAGGTAACTTCGAATAAATGCCAGTGTTGAAACCAAAAGGTATTTTGATTGAGGATCTCTTAATCGTACTACTAAATTGATCTTTATTGTAAATCGCTAAAGCTCTTCCAAATTCTCTATTCCCGAGCCTTTCGGAAGCTATTGAGTTATATGAATCTCCCGGCTTGACTTCAATCGGCCTAAACTCAATATCTGAAGTTGCATAAAAAATTGCAGCTTGAGCGGATATTATTGAGCTTTGAGCATCGATAATCCATTGATATAAAGGATCTTGAATGATCGAAGATTCATCTTGGCTCTGTTGGCTTTGAGAATTTCCAAGGATAGAGACTCTCATAAATGCTAAAAGTCCAGATAGACTATTCTCAGCAGAAGCAAACTTTTCCTGCAGCTCCGCTGTTATTCTACGTTCATTTTTTATTGCATCGTCTATTGCTTGAGATATAGTTTCAGGATTCCATTGTTTCTTACTCCCTCCTCCTAATGATTTTTTTACTTCATCGAGTGCACCATTGAAAGTGCTTTGAGCTAATTTCCCATCAGCCTTCATTTGCTTCTGAACGATTTTTATTCTATCGTTTACACCTCGGAGAGAGGAAACAGTTGATGAGAAGATACTCGAAATATTTACCAATGCTCCTGTGAAAACAAGTGGGAGCGAAATCAGAGTATCCAAAACATTTATTACACCTGCTAGGGTAAAGGCTGGATTTATAGGAGCTGACACACGTTTATTGTCAATTTTTAGCAAGTCATTTAAGACAACTAACTTGATTGAGTATTTATAAGTATTAGTATCCGATGTTGATCTTTGAAATGTGAAACCATCCTGAGGAAGAATTACTTCTAAGTTCCGTTGGTTATCATAATCGACAAAAACTAATGCATAATCTCTATAATTAAATCTCTCCTTCCCACTATTCTGCTCAAGTGCCTTTGCCAAAGTAGACATGTTCGTTTCTGTCTGATATTTGTTAGTTTGTCTAGAAAAGTAGAGTAAGAACAAGAAATCAAAGAACTCTTCTCTACCAGATCGCATATTCGGATTAATCATTTTTGTATATCGATCTGAAAACTTGGAAACTGTCGATTGAACTCTATTCGCACCTTGAGCAGCGGCATTTTCATACCAAGTTGAACAACCGTCTAACCATGCCTTTACATCCGGAGGTGCCTGTGTATGGTAAATATGCCATTCGCCATCTATTTTTATTTCATTGTTACCTTGGCCAAAATCAATTACGGAAGTGCTTCCGAATGTAGGAGAGTATGAAATTCGATACTTAAATTGCTCAGCGTAAGAACTCGGTCCTACTGTTTGGATGTAATCCAGGATTGGATTGTCTGACAGGAGAAATTTGCCTTTTGAATCTTTTTTATAAATTCTAAATCCATAGGCATTTTTAGGAATGTAAGAACCAAAGATCACTCTTCAAAGTTTATGTATTCGGAGCCTATCGGAAAACTTCTCCGATATATAGGCGAGATAGATTATAAAGTATGGCCAAAAGACCATACAGACCTGCATCTCAAAATACCTATGTAGATTCTTTACGTGATTACTTATCTTCCAGGCAATCGAGGCTCTCGAATTTCAATCCTGGTTCAAGGCTTCTTACTTTCCTAGAGGCGATTGGATTTGTCCTATCTCAAGGTGACGTCAATACTCTAAGTGGCTTCCAATATGCTATACGCGAAGGAGTTTTCTCGACTTTTGGTTTTTCTAGAAATCCTGGACTTCGATCAACTGGAATCTTTCGGATCTTCAATGAAGGTCATACAAGTCCAGTTCCTATTCCAAAATTCAAAATAGATCTTTTTGGCTTGGAATTCGAAACGGTTGGCGACACAGAAATCCCTGTTGGCCAAACTACAGTAGAAGTGGAAGCAATCGCTGCCCTTCCAGGGACAGAATATAACATCAAAGCAAATGAATTAGATACTTCAGATGGTCTCGGCACTATAAACATCTCTCTACCAACTGGTGCAAGAGTATGGAATCCATTTGATTTCAATGGTGGTACGGAAGTTGAATCAGAAGAGTCCCGTGAAAAAAGGTTTCAATCATTCATTTTATCATTGGGACGTTCGACAATACTCGGAATTTATAATGCAGTTGTTTCCATTCCTGGAATTGCAGGAGCGCAAGTAGAAACAAACATCAATCCTATTACTCGTCTTCCTGAACTAAATTGGATCAATATTTACGTTTCTGATGGAACATCGAATCCACCCGAATCTTTGTTAGACCTAGTTAGGAAAACAATTGTAGGAGATCTTTCCGATCCATCTAATTTTCCTGGGTATGCTGCCGCCGGAACAAGCGTCTATGTTGGTAACATTCCGGTGCTTGGAATTGTAGTTGAATATGAACTAGAAATTCTTTCTTCAAGCAGACTAACGACTTCAGATGCAATAGGTATTGCCAATAGTGCGCTTGTTAACTTCTTAAATACTCTTCCCGTTGGCTTTGATATTTTGATTCAGCAGATGGAAAGTGCCATACTCAAAGCTAATTTTGATTTCTATCGAGTGAATATCACAGTTGCCTATGGAAGAAGAGTATCTGCGCTTGCTCCAGAGTTTGGGGGATGGCTTCCAGGAAATGTATTCAATGCAACCTCAAATAGCGTTCCAGTCCTATTACCTCTTCCCTCACCTATTGACGTCACAGTTCAAAATAATGAATTACCAAGAGTCGGTGGAACTTCCGGAGGCTCTGTAAATGGAACTGCAACAAAGGTAGACCCTCTTTAATATGGAAGAAAGAGAATTACTATCAAAGGATTTATTTTCTAACCTACCTAACTTTAACTCAAGGGGAATCATTTTTCGAGAGTTAATTGGAGATTTGGAAAGAATCGAATTAAATCCCATTCAAAACATAAATGATATCAATAAAGGTGCGATCGTAAATTCACTCGAATGGCATTTACGTTTCCAAGAAAGAACTGCAGATTCTGCAGTATTTTCCAATTCGACCGAATGGTTTTTGGATGAATGGGGAAAGTTATTTGGACTACCGAGGCCTATTGGATTTAATGATGATGAATTCAAAGGTTATATTCTCGGGACCATCCTAAGCTCAATGAATAGCCTTCCTGCATTACAGGCAATCTTTCCAAAGCCAGACTTCTTGATTTTAAATTTTGATCAAGTTGGCTTTACATCGGATTACTCTGCGACTGATCTAGATATAATCGAACCGGGAGTCCTCGGAGCCAACGTACAATCCTTCACTACTTTCGATCGAGGTGGAGTTTATATTTTTACACCTGACTTAAATCTCATCACTCAACAACAAATAGAAAAACTTCTTAGAGTCATAGTAGCTGGCTCTGCAGTTTGGATAGGAGAAATTCAATGACAATAGTTTCTAATGACGTTTCACTTGAAAATAATGAAATAAAATTCTATCATCACGATGTATTACAGAAGTTAAATGCAGAGGATATAAACAGACTCTCGGGTGCAAATCTCATCGATTCAGCATTTGCCGAACTTCTGAAAGGGATAAAAGGATTCCTTGGGAAACCAGAAGAATTCATAGCTTTTGGTTTCACAATATTTAATCAAACTGCTTCAAGCTTTGAAGTTTCTCCTGGAGCAATTTTGAGTTCGACAGGTATTTATCAATATCCTGGTGGGATCTTTACTCCTCCAGATAATGCTGTTTGGGGAAAAATAGAATTTCGGTTAGAAGATACTTTGGGAGATCCGGTGAGTAAGCAATTATTCAAAGTAAGCTCCAAGACTTTTCAATCTGAAGTTGGACCTAGTAGAAAAATTCATAAATTTCTTCTTAAGAATACTTATGAAACAACAAATTCAGATCCTGGGAACAGTGTTTATTATCAGACTTTGATTACATACAAAAGACCTGCAGCAAATGAACCGTTATCAGTCGTTCTAAGAGAAATAGAGTCTTTGAATGACGGCCAAGGATTCAAAGGTTCAAGTCTTGCACCCAATTCAATTCTAGATCAAAATCTAGGAAATGATATCAAAATCGGAAGTCTTGCAGAATTGGAAGCAGCATTCACTGGTCCTGGTAGAACTTCAGCCATAGGTGCATTAAACTTCCTCTATTCATTCTCTCAGGCAAAGAATTTTATTAGAACGATTCCTGGCGGAGGTTTTGATGATGGAATCTTTCGCGTTCGCACTCAAGGGAATTTAGCATATTGGGATAAAGGTGACGGTATTTTTCGCCCTTTCGCATAACCCCACCTAGCGGACCAACCTTCGGAGCTTTCGGAGGTCACTGGGTGGGGGAAATAGGGAATACAAGGTATGATGTTTTCCCAACAGGTTCGTATATTGTAGGCAATGAATGGCATTCAGTCATTTCCCAAGTTGATTTAGGATCCAATGTAACTGATTGTGGACAATGCGGTTCATCTCCAGGATTCGGGGACCCAGTGGAGATCAATATTCCTCCATTTGGAGGTGATTATGCCGCATGTTGTGATTTTGGAGTGGGATGTACATCCTGTCCAGACGGTTGGGTCTTTGATAGAAGAGAAAGAGCTTTCCCTCTTTGCTATTTATTTTGCCGTCCTCCAATTGCTGTCTGCAACACATGTTACATCCCGGATTGGAAAACTACATATCGAAGATATAAATACGAATTTTTACAATGGACAATTTTAGGAGAGTATACAGTCAATGGAAGGTTCTTCAACTAGCATTTTTGCAGAAAAATCTGTTTCAGAAAAAAGACTTCAAACTTGCTTGGATTGCAGTTTGGTCTGGAAAAACTTTCATCTTGCAGAACAATGCACATCTTGTATGTGTTTTGTTAGAGCGAAAGTGAAACTGGCGAATCAATCATGCCCGGTTGGCAAATGGTAAGAGATCAATCTGAGCTTCCCAATTCACAGTACTGTTCAAATTCATTTTGCAGTTTTTTGGATTCGAGAAATCTAAACAGTAATTCATTTTCTAAATAGACAGTTTCTAGTTTTTTGAAAATTTCTTCGAAAGTCACTTTTCTAAGGACACCAAAAAGTAAGCTTTCTGTAAGAGTGGAGCGAATCTCCAAGAGCTCTATGGGAGTCATATTTTTTTCATTCTCGTTCATGCAATTTTCCTAAGCGATATTCGTTCCCTTTCACGGTTCAATAATTCTATAAGGGAAGTAGTTTTGGATAATGTACTTTTTGCAAAGCCAAACATCATAGGAGTTTGAGCATCACTTTCTATTTCCTTTAATTTTGTAGAAATAGCATTCTTAATGATATTGAGATCGTTTATGACAGCCTCTAACTTACCAATCACTGGAGTCGCTCCAGTTGATCCACCTGCTACAGCCAAAGAAGCAGCGAGCTCCTTTGCAGTTTGTGGCGAAAGCTGATTGATATTGTCACCAAGTATTCGCTGGTAGGATTTCATTAATGTATCGATCATTCCATCTAACATTTTCTTGTTGGCGATTGCCTTTTCAGTTGAACCAACAGCTCGCAACGCTTCTTTCTGAGTGTCACTTGCAACGGAATCCCAATCCATATTGGCAAGGTCTCCGGATTTTAGCTCTTTTATGTATGACTGAACGACCGAAGGTCCCCTTCCCGGATATTTACTTCGATTCTCTGTGTACCATTTAAACGCGCGAAGTTGCATTGATTTTGAAGGATTTCCAGAATCGTCGACGCAAAACATTCCAAGAACTTCTGCAATTCCAAGTGGTAAACTTCGATCTTTTCTTTTAACCAGCTCGAAAAGATCCTTATCTAAATTATTTAGAGCAAGTCGTTTCTGAACTTCCCCTGGCTTCTTTCCTAACTTTTCCGCGATCTTCTTGTCATCCCATCCATTTTCTTTCATCTTCCCATATGCTAAAGCTTCATCGGTTGGAAGGACATCCCTTCTTTGGTTTTCCGCGACCTGCGCCGCTAATCTGTCGTTATCCGATGCAAATTCTTTTAAGACAACGGGAATCTGGAAATTCTCTGGCAATTTACCTTCTTGGATCAATTGCTCAACTGCCATATGACGGTGATGGCCAGCGACAACAGTATACTTTCCATCTTTTTTATCGACCATGATCGGAAATGCTGGATCAAACCCATTCTCAAGAATTCTTTGCTTTAAAGAGGTTACTTGCTCTTTATCAAAATCTTTCTCGTCTGTATATTGTTTGATTCTCTGAATTTGTCCGAAAGGTAATTTGTTTGGAACATCAATGCCTTTCTCTTTCGAAGTCTTCTCTTCGGATTTCTTAGATGAATCGACTGCCTTTTTCGCAGCGTCATAGAATTTGCCTTTTTTTCCTGATTCTAGTGCAGAGGAGATCGTCTCTGATATTTGTTCACCAGCTTCAATTGCTCTGAATACAGCTTCTAACTTTCCATCTTCTCTTTTATTGGGACCAGAAACGTACTCAAATTGCTTTCCATTCTTCTCAAACTTGAAACCATACTTTAACTTTGAAACATCAAAATCGTCTCTTATGACTACCTTAAGTTCACCTGTTTTTGATTTCTCTTTAGTTCTTAAGCCATTTGGAAGTCGCTTACCTTGTCCAACAGGAACAACTTTTCCTCCCTTCTTTGTCACCTTACGGCCAGATGGCTGGATCCACTCTTCGCCCTCTTCCCGATGGCGACCACCTTTCATTATAATCCGAAGCTTCCCGATTAATTCCTCAGTCCTACCATCAAATTGTATACTTGATTCAATTTCTGAACGAAATAATGTCATTTCATCTTCCTCTGTTTTTCGATGTGCCGCCTCTCCTTCAATTTTTATGAAGTCTTTGGCGATTTCATAAATATCATTTGTGGTTTCTGCTATATAAGCTAAATCAACGAATTCCTTTGCTTTAGAATCCAAACCATTTGAAATAAGTATATTCTTGATATTGGTTATTAGATTCCCAACGACCTCATCTCCTTTTTTAACTTTGTAAGAAGGTTTTTCGGAGAAGGGTTTAGGTTTTAATTTTTTGTTTCTTTCCGCTCTCAATCGGAATGTTTCTGCATCTCGATCTTTTCTAACCAATCTTGTTGAATAGTAATTCCCATTTTTGCCATGGACTAGGACCGACTCCGGGACAAGGACTGATTTTCGAATTTCAACTAACTTTGATTTAAGGAAACTCAATCTGAGATCTTTTAATTCTTCTTTTTGGGAACCTTTCTCAAGCCATTCCTTAAATTGCTCTAGCGTGAGAGGAATAATCGATCCAAATCCTTTCCAGTTTGTTTCGTAGTTTTTGAGATATCCTTCTTTTGCCGAATCGACAGAAGTAAATCCTAACATTACTTTGTGTTCATCAAATTCATTGGATTTAGGATCGATTTGATTTATGATAAAAACTATTTCGGAGTTCTTGTCTGGTCCTAGAAAAACATCTAACTGATCTCCATCAGCTCCGACTGTCCCTTTGATATATCCGAAGTCGAAATAGATTTTGCAGTTCCTTTTCGATAAGTATTTTTCTTGTTCTCAATTGCAATATCCAGTCCATGAAGTCGAATGTGTTCCTTCTTGTAATTCCCTGCTTCATATTGAGCTTGAGAAATTTTACTTTTCTGGATCCTTCTTTTTAGCAATTCCTCTATCAATTCGAAACCTTCCTCTTTCGAGACTTCCTTCAATACTTTATCAAGTTTCTGAGAATCCTTTGAGGAGGATATCACCCATTTGACCGCCATAATTTTATTCTTCTGCAATTCAACTGAAGTCGAAACATCTGGATCCATGGCTTGTTCTTGCCAATTGGGATTCAATTTGGTCATCGCCATTTGAAATTTATCAAAGAATAAATCGACAAGTTCATTCATACTAAGCTGTAACGATTTTTAGATCCTGTTTTCGAATTAGAGCATTTCTTAGTGCTTTCTTCTGATCATAAGTTAGCATTTCGGCAAAGTTATCCCAATTAATGGACGAAAATTGCATTCCAAAAGGCATAACAAGTACCATCGGTGGATATCCATTCAAAGCTTTGTATGGATCCGAAACAGATTTCTCCAACGAGGGAATGAAGTTTTCAACCGAGTTCACTTCCGGATTGTAGTGAACGATCATCAAATCATTTACTTCCGTTTTTCTGATTGTTGACTTTGTTTTTAAAAGCTCGTGATTCATCTTCAGCATCAAATACTGAAAAACCAGATAGTTAATTATTTTCTTTAGCCTTCCCATTTTCTTCCTCTAAGTTAAGTTTTGAGATTTTTAGAATTTTCAAATCTTTGTATTCCACTTACTCTTTGAGTTTATCAAATAGATAACTCAAATGTTCAATTGCCTCGGATTCATTGAGTTTAAGAGAGATTTCTACGATTAATTTTGTTTCCATTATCTTGCCTGCATGCTCGGTACTGATTTCATTTTGAATTGTCTTGGTTTTGCCCTATCCTCTCCCATTCCCGTCTCAACCATCGAAGTTACGCGGAATGTTGTGTAATAATCATAAATGATTGAATAACCACTTCTAGGTTTTGGATTGATCCACTTCACAAGATTCTCACCCATTAAGAGAAAGTCCGTTCCTAACCGATGTTCTATAAAACCGTCCTTCCCCCTTGAAATAACTTTGTCAATTTCAGCAACAGGAGAAAAAGGAAGCCTATCGAAATCAGAAGGACTGAATTTTACATACATTGAATGTCTCAATGTCGATTTTGTGAGAATTATGATATCACCTTCACCGAGTTTGTATCCCGATCCCATCACAGCCAATAATTCACCATCTGGATTTTCAACGAGACTCCTACCGATTCCGGTATTCCTGTCATCAACAGAGAAAGTTTTGTAAGCGATTTTAATCGGCTGAAAAACCTTTAGTTTGATTTTTACTTCACCAAAGATTTCTTTTTGAAAGGAAACTGAAGTTAAAGTCCAAGCTGCGATTGGAACCGTGTTTTTATTTTTAACTTCGATTGCGTCAACTGCTTCATATATTCCATTTTCTTCGATTTCAGGAAATACGACTTTGCTATCGGCATTAACGATGGTCTCTATTTCACTTATCAGTTTGACTTTGTAATCGACTTGAACTTGATGATAGTACTCAAGCTCTTCTAAAACCAAAACATAATCGTCTTTGATTTCTTGTACTGTCAGCTCTAACTTTTGCTCTCTGAAATAGTAAAAAATTTTGGAGACTGATTTTATTGGACCATATCTCAAATAAATTCTTCTACCTTCAACTTTCCATGAAATCTCTTCTTCAATTTGGAGATCCTCTTGGAAAGACTTCATCAGACCTTCGTTACAAAATTTACAATCGGGAACTCTTGTCTCTTGAGGACAAGGGCATTGAGTAAGCCTGAACCAATACGCAGATTCACCTCTTCTTTCCAAAAGCTCTTCATTGCGAAGAGGTGTGAATATGTTTGGCTTTGTTGATATTGGGAAGGGAGTTTCCCCTCCCCTACCAATTTTCTTAGGCATATCTCAGCTTTGTTGCTTGGGTAGTTTTCTCGTTCCTCTTACGATCAAATCCCATTCGAGTCTCAAATTGAACGGCAAGACCGACTTTTATTTCATCGATTGGGATATCGACATACTTGATGTTAAAGAACAATTCTTGTCCTTCATGTTCAACGAATCCGAATCCACCTTTATTTTGAGATTTGTCAAAGGGGAAATACTTTGTGATTTTTCCTACAATTACTTTTGAAGCTTCCATTCCAAATAATCATGAAGCCAGTTATCATTATCGGAAAATGCCAATGAGTGGTGCGAACACTCACATTCCTCCCACACTCCTGAAGTATAGATTGAGGACTTTTTTAGGGCACGAGCGATAGGAAAATCCTTTCCAAATTGTTTTGCAAATTCCTTTCCCATTTCATTTCGAAAGTCAGAAATACCTTCATCAAAATCTGGCATTTCTTCCATATCGTAATGCTCATAAATATGACTGCAGTTTGGATGGACTGGCGCACATAACCACCAAGAGTCCATGTCGGATCTAAAAAGAGCATTCGACTTTCCTGGCCAGACTGCAACATCTGCAATCGGATCATTTATGAGTTTGTCTTCACCTCCATAAAATGGTGAAACCATGAATTCTTCCTGAGAGGAGAAAACCCGGGCAATGGTTCCCTCAAACTCAAGGCACTTCTCACAACTTACAGGATCGAACTTCATCCTTTTGTGAACCTCACATATGTTCCCATCTCTCTATCCGTTTCGTTCGCTAGTCTTAATAGAAGGCCATTATTGTAATTTATCTGAACTTCAGTGAAAGCAAACCTTTGCATATCGCGGTTCAAATGTTTTCGAACTACAAATTCATAATCTGCTTCTCTCCTCAATCTTTCCTTTTCCGTAAGCCCTTCCTCGAATAATCCTATTGCTTCTTTGATTTCGTCATCATCAGGCGATACCAAAACAGAACGGATATCACTCAAAGTCGCACCTTTTATCAATGCCTCGGAGATTTGTTGTCTGTACATTTTGGTGATTAACTCATAAGCCTTACCCGACCTCTTATAATTTTCATCATAAACAGCTAGCCATTCAGCTCCCTTGGCCTGCGCATAAATAAGTTGGTATGCTCTGTCCTTGTCCAAACCAGTTTCCTTCATTAGGTCCTCTATTTGATCGAGGCCAGGAAGGGAGTATTTATTTGTAAGCTCGGAGTTGAATTCTGGAATGGACATCTGTTTAATGTCTTTCACTTTAGCACCTTTGCCGATCATGAATTCGGAAATATGACCTATGACTGTTGCTTTATCCCTTGTTTGTTGGTAGATATCATTCCAATCTGATGCGAGAAAATCAAAGATTGCTTTATCTGCTTCCTCGAGCTCCTCTCTTTTTAACGTTCCTTCTGGAAACTCTAAAACTCCATTTGCTTTAGGAATCTTTTTATAGTCTATTTCCGGATTGTAAGAAACATTAATTGATGGACCTTTGAATTTTGGTTTCTGTAGAAGATCTCCAAAAAATCCAGATCTAATTTTTCCAAAAATCTCTTTGGTGGAAGAAAAAAAGCCCTTCTCTATTTTGATTTTTATTGAGGAGTCAGAATTACCTAAGAGCGCAAATTGTAGACTCAAAAAATACAATGCATAGGCATACTGAAGCTCTCTTACAAATCGATATGGATGAAAAGGGCTTTCTCGGATCACTAGACAAGTTTGTTTTGAATCAGCTTGCTTCCCGTTTTTCTGAGAATTTGGTACACAACGGAATCTGGCTTGTTTTTGTTGAAAATCATCGATACTGCCAGGTCGTAAATTGCTCTTCGGTCCCGATCTGGAAGCTTCATAAAAAGCTCGGCCAACATAGCTTCTTTATTTTCCTCTACAGGCTCTTCAGAATTTACTTCCGGAGGAGTCTTTGTTTCATTTTCGTTAAATTTAGATTTGGTGAAATCTTCAGAGGACGCTTCATTTAGATCCTCATCAGCTGGGAATGGGTTACTTGTTTCTTCCATTTTTAAAAATCCTATAGAATTAGTTTATCTATAGGCTAATTGGCTCTTCTTTATCGGATTACCTTTTTTTGGTGAAATAGCCAGGATCTACTCCCATCATTCTCAATCGATTGGCACGTACATCATCCGCGCTCATTGGTTTATTTCGTTTGGATTCTTCCGCTCGGACTTTTTCCAAATCTCTTGTTATGATATTAAATTTCTTTCCTAGAACTTTATTTGCAAAGTAGCGAATGGCATCCATCGCATGATCAAAAGATTTCACTGGATGTTCTTTTGAATTTTTCCCTTCTTTGGTTGGTTCCCAAGAATACACTGAAAATTCTTCTACAGTTTTCACACAGGACCTAAAAATCTTTAACTTCAATCCCTTCTGATTTGAGAGAAGCTGCATAACTGCCTGAAGTCCTGTGCTGATATCTTTGTCGGCTTGAATTGTAGTAATGCCATTTTCTGCCATCGTTGCCCTGTCTTCAGCATCCCAATCAGCGACCGTGAAAGTATTTGGGATCCTAAATTCTTTGATAACCTTACAATGTTCTCGAACAGTTTTTTCGGCTTCATAGTGTTCTTTAGCCAAATACCAAGTTTCATTCGATTTATCATAGAAAAACCAGAGGAATACAAAAGGGTTCGTATAACCAAAGTCAACTGCACCTGCACAGTCCCAAGATTCGGGAATTGGAAAATCTTCGACAATTGCCTGTTCAAACATAGGATAAACTAAACCTTCAACATCTACCCAAAGTCCTTTGTATAACCGTTCTTTTTCTGCTCCTGTGAGATCGGAGAGTCTTTCAACATACTCTTTGGAAAGATATGGATTATCGAGAGGAGTCCAGTTTCTTCTAGCAATTCGCTTCATCCTTCTTTCGGACAAAGCATTTCCAGATTCCGGATCCTGTCTGAGGATAAAATACTTATAAATCCAATGGTATTTATTTCTAGGGTTACAATCAATTATCATTTTATTGATTATTGAAGGTATGTTAAGCGAAAGTCTCGAAGACACTTTTTGGTAAGTAGCATAGGATATCTGAGTCGCTTCATTTATAAAAATAGTATTGAATTCCGTACCCATGATCTTTTCTACTCGATCAGCATCATCGAGTCCTGCACCGTAAATCTCGGATCCGTTCGCAAAAGTAATTATAAAATCGGATTCATTGATTTTGTAATCTATACCTTCTCGGAAACCATTCTTCTTTAAAATGGGAATCAGTGTTTGTCTCCATAGAGACATCTTTAAGTGATTCAATCGATATCTTGCAACGAGATGACGTGATTCAGCGATTAACCAAGCTCGACTGATAATTGCCAAAATAACCAAGTAAGTCTTTCCAGAACGAGCTCCACCATCATAACAGATCTCATCAATCGATTCTGGAACCCAATCCTCATTCAATGCTAAATGCTGTTTCTCGGAAAAAGCTGAATCCGAAGAGACTACTTCAACATCGAAGTCTTCAAGCTTTAAATTTTTTCGCTTTCTTCCCATTGGTTATATCTACCTCCGCTTCATTTTTGATTCCAACTTTCAAAAGGACCTGAACGAGAGGCCTATCTCCAGAGTTGTTTTGATTTTCATCGAGAGTTTTTACTGAGTCAGTTTCACCGACAGATCTTAGTAATCTCGTAAATCCAAGATTCCAAATATCTGCGAGGGCTTTCAATTCTCGGTAATTTGTCTTTTCTTCGACCACATTACCTTCGCTATCGTACACATCCATTTTCTCATAAGAATCTTTGTCTTTGAGTTTATTGAATGCATTATCAATAATCGTTTCTGATTGAGCATGAAGCTTCTCTAGGATCCTCAATCGTTCTTTGATAATTTGGTTTTCAACTTCTAGATTTACTTTTGCATCCAGAAGTTCTGCTTTTTGGGTCCATTTCTTTCGAGTTCTGAGACCTCCCACCTCACGGACAGTAAAACCGTATTTAGCTGCAATTTGCTTAACGGTCATACCCATTAAGTAATCGGCTTTCATTTGTGCGGCGGTGTGACTGTCTATCTTCCCAGACATATCCTCAATTTATCATAGATTCGAAAATCGAATCAAAAATAGGGATCTGCGTCTCAAATTATTATTTAATCAATGTCAATGTTGGTCGGTTAACATTTCTGATTGTCGACTGAAAGTATTCCATTTCAACACCAAGGAATTCTGCTAAAAGATCTAGCGGAACACCCATCGAATGAAAAAAATCATTACGGTTAAATAAATTATGCTCTTCTCCTAATTGAATTGCTTTCTTGATAATACTTGGCTCCTCAAGAATCAAAATATCGTCAAGTGGTTCTTGTTTTCTTTTCTTTTCTATATTCAATCTTTTATAGGAATAGCTTCTTTGAGAATTACTAATTAGGTTTAAATGAAATGCCTTTTCAATTAGGGCGGCAATGGAAACTTTCCAACGTTTTTTCAGCGTTTCATAATGCTCCAAATCATTATGAAAGAACTCTCTCGAGAAAGTTTTACTAGGAAACAAAAACTCGGATCCAAATACAAAAGCTTGTTTCTCAACTAGTTTCAAATTTTTCTTAAAATCTTCCTTAGTTAAGGATTGGTGAAGAATTAGATGACCTAGCTCATGAGCTATGTTCATTCTCAGCCTACAAGCGGATGTAGTTTTTTTTGATACAACAATAACAGGTATACCTTCTTTCCAAAATGAAAAAGCGTCAATGCCTTCTGCAAGATTTTCATAAAAAAGAAAAACTCCCTTTGATTCAAGTAAGGTGGTAAGATTTCCAATAGGGCCATTACCAATATTCCATCGTTCTCTCAAGTCGATTGCGCGAGATTCGATCTCATCATCTGACAATGAAAGATAATCATACTCATCTATTGGAATTGCCGATTCAGGAATTGTAAGAAATCTAAGCAGATAGTCTAAAATATTAATCGCAATTGTTGCTTTTGCAGTCGATATTTGACGATTAATAACTGTTGCTGACTGGAAACTTCTATACGCAAATGCAGTTTCTTCTCGAAGTAACTTTAAATTATTTCGATAAAAATATGATTCTGGAAATCTTAAAAACTTTGCTGCCTTTTGAACAAAATCATAACTAGGAATTCTCTTCCCAAGTTCGTAATTCGAAATAGTTTGTTTAGTAGTTGACAAACGTTCTGATAATTCGGTTACACTTAACCCACGGATTTCTCTAGCAAGTTTTAGATTTTGCGAATTAAAAATCGACTCATTCATTACTACTTTTCTTTTCGGTTAAAAATACATTCTTTATTTTGAGAATTTCATCTTCAGATGGAATAAATTCTTCATCAACGGTATCCAATTGGACAGGAGCAATCAAAGGGCCAATAAATTTAAATGTATTATCTTTAGTCGGGTACCAAATATTAATAAAATCTGGTCGCTGATTACTTTTCCCTCCAAATGTGATTTGTAAATACAAATAATCATCTTCCTCATTATACATTGCTTTAGGCTCATCAAATAATGACGGCTGAGAATCAATTAAATTCCTCGAATAATTTGTGGATGGAGGAGTAGTCGTTGAAGATCGCACTTGGGAAAAGGTTGCTATTAATCCAGAAGTAAACAGAACATCATGCTTTTTATATGAACCAAATGGGGTTCTAGCCTCAACTTTAAATAGTTCGTTTTCTGGATGATTTTTTAGATAAAAAAGACAGGCTATTCTTCGGATCTCGCCCCTAATATTCTGGCCAAATTCATTAAATATCGGCTCTCTTTGCATAAGCGAATCTGACGAAACGAATCCTTTCGCTAATGATTCTGAAATGTGCTTTGCAATATTCGGATGATTTATTTTTTCTTTTGCAAAATTAATTTTATCCATTTTGTGATTTCCTCAATTTCGGGCCTGTCAACATTTTTACCATTTTTTACAATATTGTCAACACCATTTTTCTCAAAAAAATCTTACTTTGCGCTCTTTGTAAATCCAATTCCCAGGGGATCTACTTCTCATAGATTTCAATTAGAAGATTTATTTCTTTCATCAAGCTCTCCCACTCTTTCTCCAATTTCGAATGAGGAGGGCCATTCTGAAGACTGTAAAGTTTTTCCAATAAATCAAAAATGTAATTCGTCTGATTTTTCTGAGAATTTGCTAATGATTCCACTAGTTTTTTCGCAGTTCTTTCCACCATTATTGCATCCACAATAATTCTCATTAATTGGTCAGATTTAGATTTGGGAGATCGAACGCCTTCAATGATATTGGAAAGATAATCCTCAAAAGGATTTTCAAGGTCTTCTAATTGTATATAGAATTTCTTTGCAATTTCTGTTGCTATCTCTTCCACCATATCAATCCAACTCCCAAATGATCAATTGACCAGTAAAAGGTTCCTTAAACAATTTCCAAAAATCTTCAGTGCTAGCAAACCCATCATCTTTAGCCAACTTATCAATTGCAGAAGGTTTTATTTTTACATAGCCCGAACCTTTGAAGTAAAAAGATATCGATCTTGATTTTGGATTGATCTTAGTTTTAAAAACAGACGTTACTTTACCGGTCGCAAATTGATGGTAATTTTTTGTCCTTACTCCAATTGCAAAATGAATCTTATCTCCTGCTTTCCAACGGCTTCCTTTCCTAAAAGTATGAAGCTTTCTTCCATCCAATATCTTTGGAACAAAATTTGTGAAATAACGTTCTTTCCCTCCACAGGGAAACTTTGTTGAGAATCCAAGTATCATTTATAACTCCTAAATTTAATCATTTTTGATATATAAAATTTCCGTTCTTACTTTCTGATCTTTGGAAAAGCATTTATTCATTCGATTTGCGAGAGTCTGTTTAGAAATCTTTTCCCACCCTTCGAATATTTCTTCATAGAGTGGATGTTCGTAGTGACTAACAACTGCTTTGCCTTGAATTTTTGTGAGTGACTCGAGAATAGGCCTATGCTGGAATTCTTGATTGAATTCTAGGTTATATAATCGTTTCGTATTTCTGCTTTCCGCAAGATATGGAAGATCCAAATAGAATAGCGTATGTTCAGAGTCATAGTACGCAATGATATCTATCGAGTCTCTGTTTAGGATGATAACATTTTTCAGTCGCTTTGCGATTTGATAGAGATGTTTTACTCGGGAAAAAAGTTTTGCTGGATGGTGTCCCCCTTCTCCCTTGATATTCCCTTTTGCTCTGAAATTAAGATTCCCCTTTCGTACGTCATTGGCTCGAAGACTCATCCAACAAATACAATAGAATTTATAAGCCCTCTCCAAATCTTCTGATTCGGAATTCACGGAGTTAATTGCTTCATTCAATACGTCTTCCGAATAAGGAGTGAATTCGATTTTTCTGATTAAATCTTTCGGCCTGTCTCTGAGTACTTCAAAGAAGTTTGTAACATTCCCATCAAGATCGTTCAAAACCTCAACTTTTGATTGTTCTTTGGATAGAAGGACAGAAGCAGATCCAGCGCATAGTTCAACATAGACAACATGGTCAGGGAATTGAGAAATTACCCATTCCCTAAGCCGAAATTTTCCTCCATTGTATTTCAGCGCCGGAGCAGAAATCATATAGCGATTCCCATGCAAACATCACGAATTTGCTCAAATAAAGACTTGGATACCGGCCATTTCCCCTTTTCCAATTCTGCCAAATAAGATTGAGAATAGCCTATCTTTTGGGCCAACTGAAACTGAGTAAGGTTTGCAGAGACTCTCAGTTGTCTGAGTTCTTGGTTGAGCTCATTTGCTTGATCTACTTTGTGAAAGTATTTTGAATTCCCAGCATCAAATGCCTGTTTGAAGATTTGTTTATAACTTCCAGGTCCAAATTCATATTCACCCTTTCTACTGACAACTTTCAGAATCATTCCTGAATCTGTGTCGATGATATTGATTTTGATATTGGAAAGGTTTTTATTTTCCCAAAGTTTCTTCAAAAGATCGATCGATAGGTCTTTGGTGTTTTCATCACCCCGACGGATGCGAGTCAGATCCGATTGAATCGTTTTTGCACTTATGTGAATTCTTTTCGCAATTGCTCTGAGTTCTTCTTTGGAAATAGAATCCATTTGGAAGAAATGAGGACAAATTTCTTTGTAGATTCGGATTCGATCTTTATGAGTAAGATGACGCCTATTTGTGTTTCTAGAAATCAAATAGTCCAGTTCATTTGTAGGAGAAACAATATTTGCTTCGATCTTTTCCCATCCAAGTAGCTTTACTGCTCTAACTCTATTCTCTCCCGATAGAATAACAAAATCCTTGGTGATGGAAATAGGTTCCATTAGTCCATGGGTATGTATATCTGTCGCGAGAGACTGAAGAAACTCGTCATCTTTCGGATTGAAAAGGATTGAGTTTTTAGGATGAAACTTGAGCTGACTTATTTTAATTTTCATTTTTTCTCCACCAAGATAATATCTACTCCCTCGTTTCCCGGAGTGGTTTTGACGAAGCTAGCATGGCAACTAGGAATGATTCCCAGGTTGTCATCTGTAATGATTCCTCCTCTAATGAGAGAGTCGAAAACCGTTGATACCATTCCATCAATGTCTCTTTGTCTACTTCCAGAGATATGGAAGACGAGGATGAGATGGATGCTCGAATCGATCGGATTAAATGATCCATTCGATCTTTTACGGGCTTGTCGGTTGCAATAATCCTCTTGCCCGTCTGCCAATTGAACTTTATGCTTTTTGCATTTTTGAAGCTCGGTATGATTGATCCTAAGTTTTTTACTCTTATAATGTGGCATTTCATTCTGGCCTCACATACGTTCCATCAATGACTTCTTGCATCGTATTCGCCAAAGAAGGAAATCCTTGCTCTCTCTAATACAAAACACGCTTGTTTGGTGGTAACTATTCATACTTCCGGTGGCAAAAAATACACTGGCAGACAATCAAATTCGGATCTGTCGGATCCGCTAATTTGTACAGCGAATTAACTTTAAAGAGGTGGGAAGGTGTTAGATACTTTCTGTAGCCACAGGTAATACACACTCTTAAATGTAAGTTTTCCATAAACGATCTACGTGCTCCTTGGATTAGTTTCCCCCTTCTACTCACGGTGTTTCACCTTTCAGGAGTGCCCTCGCGATAAGCTTTTCTGCTCTGTCAAATTCACCTTTAATCATCCATTCCAGATAATCTGGCCTTGTTTCTGCCTCCTCCCCTGCATATTTCCCAAACTTAAAGAGAACCTTTGATTCCTTTACGATAAACTTTGAAGAAATCTCTAAGAGTTCAGAAAGAGACATTTTCTCAATATCCTTCTTTTCCAGTTCCTTCATTACCAAACCTTCGTTTGTTTTGATTTGTTGTTTAAGAACTTCCTTGGATGCTCGGGCATCGAAGATTGCCGAATGCGCGTCATCACCTATTTCTTTTCCGCAGTAGTATTTGTATGCGTTTTCGAGCTTGAATGAGAATTGCTTCTCGAAGATATCCCGTGAATCTATGAGACCTGTGAATTTAGGAGGCTCCTCACCCAACCGTTCAAATTCTTTCAATATCAATGGCACATCGAATCTTTTGATATTATATCCGGACCATGGAATACCATTTAGCAAGTCGTAAATGGCGAAGGAAATCTCATCAAAGGAAGGAGAGTTTTTTACCTTTTCATCAGTGATCCCATGAATCTCGGAAACTTTTTTTGGAATCGGAATCCCTGGATTTACTTTAGAAAAAAAGTATTTAAAGTATGAATCATCTTCAGTATCGAAAACAAAGATTGCGATCTCTACTATCCGATCCTCCAAAATGGAAATACCTGTTGTTTCTAAGTCAAAAACTGCAATCTTCATGAGTGCACCTTTTGAGGCTGAACAAGTTGAAGGCGAGGTTTCAAATTCGCCTGAATCATTGAGTCAAGTCGCTTGTTATAAAGTTTGCAAGCTTGATCTAACTTCTCTGATTTATACGCTCCGAATTTGGAAGGATCCAAGGGAGAATTCCCAATTGCATTTCTTAGAGTAAGTGTTTGAACGAATTCTACGGCATGATTACGAATAAAATCCTCTCGTAATTCTTTGGTATATTGGAGGGAAAGATTCCTAGAGTGTTCAATGATAAACTCTTCCGGATTCACTTGGAAACTTGCCTTATAGTTAGTATTAGTTTTTTCGTTCATTGAATCTTATTCCATTTTCTTTTTTAAAATGAATAAACATCGATTGCATTCTATGCATCCCATCCTGATAGATCGAATCATTGATCTCATGAATGAGCCCATCCCACATATTCATGTACTTAATCAGAGTTTCGATTTTATGGCTTGTTCTCTCTTTTGAATCTAAGAGCAAATCAAGGTCGGAATTCAGTTTATCTAATTGAGGACACTCTACCTTTGGTGTCTCAATCTCAGGCGACTTGGCTTCAACATCACAGCCTACTTTTTTGGGTGAATCGATGATTCGCATCAGAGGTTTTGGGATCTCTAGAGGAAGCTTCAACTGAGTATCTTTAGGTTCTCTCCATTGCCTTCGCTTTGGCTTTTGGATTGGAGGATCTACAATTTTCAGGGGAGGAGAATTATCAGGAAAGTATTGGAGTCCTGAAGGTATATGAATTTCGTATTCATTCCCTTTGAAAGGTCCCTTCCTAGTAATTGTAATCCATCCCTTCCATTTAAGCTCTTGCAGAATCTGCGAGATCCGTTTTATTTTGTACTTTCCACCGGATCTTGTCTGTAACGCCTGTAAAGACGGAAAACAAGTAAGGCCATTCGCACAAAATGAATGAAGGAATAAGATTACGTCACTCTGCGCCCTTGGAAGATTCAAGTTGGCAAGAATAGAGATGTATAAAATACTCTTGTTAAAATTCGATTTGGGTTTTTCAGCACTTTTAACGGCAAAATTCATAAATATTTACTTTCTCTTTTCTTCGAAGTCTTTGTTGATTTTATTCAGGATGCGTTGGTTACGAGAAACGGATCGATTTTGAAGCAAACACTCCAAAATGGATTCCAAAACCGTAAGGACAATTATCGCTATGACAGCTAACACAACGATAGCTGCCACGGATTCCAGAAACGCAAACATTACCTATACGCCTCAAATCGAATTAATGATTTTGCAATAAATGCTTTCACGCTCCTTTCGTTTTCCAAAAGGATGTCCCGTTCAATGATCTGATTTTCCAGATACCTTCGCGTATGCCGGAGATCACAAACTTCTTTGCGAAGCCTTGCGATCACTGGGAACGTATCCTTAGGATCCCTCTCTTTGCGAGAGGGAGTTTCTTTTTTGCCGACAAGATTCATCAAATTTTCTGCCTGGAAGTTCATCAATCTACCCTCAGGTGAGTTCCATGCTCTAACTTGACTGCAAACTCCAAATGGGCCTTCTTCTCTTCACTAGAGAGGTACTCGCGGAGTTTGTCGGTATCCAAAACGACAACTGTTCGAGTGAGCTCCTTTGGAACATTTGGTAGATATTCCTCAGAAATCATTTTAAGAGTTTTGTCGCTAAACTCTTTGTCGAAGGGAGGAAGAAATTTAATGGGAGCAAGGCCTCCATTTTTCTGAACTGCCAGTGTAAATGCTTCACCCTCAAGCTTCGCAACACTTCGATACGACATGAGGTTTTTGAAGTGCTCTTTGATTTTCTTTACTTGAGCTTCCCTTGCCTTTCTCTTCTGTGCAAAACTTTCCTCAAAGGATTTGTGATTGGAAGCTTCCAACTCCAAATGACGAATGAGACCACCGATGTTATCCACTTTGGCTTCAACATCTTTATAAACTTCATCTAACCACTCTTCCAGTGTAGAATCCAATTCACCATCTGTTGAATCGAGGAGCTCATCTAGTGCCTTTTTATCTTTGAGGATATAGTCCAAAGATTTCTTCGGTTTCTCGACTTTTGTTGTTTTTGTTGCTGTAGCTTCCATTAGAATAATCCTCCCTTCTCGTCTTGATATTTAGCAAACAAGGTCTGCATCCGTTGCATTCCTTTCCCGTAAACAGTGTCAGTCAGCTCATCCGCGAGCTTATCCCATCGTTCCATAAGTTTTGTTAAACGGTCGATTTTCTGTTCGCGAGTAGCATTTGATTCTTCGAGTGAATCCAACTCTCCATCTAGTTTTTCTAACTTTTCATCTGGAGTTTGGTGTTCAGGTTTTGGAGGATCGTTATTAGGTTGCGATCCATTTGGTTTGTTTTGATTGGTAGTTGTTGGTTTTGAAGTTGGCTTTTTGTTCTTCTCGTCAACTAACTCACCTGTGGTGCGATTTACCGTACCTGCAGGAGTTTGTAGGAAATCCTCGACATCCTGAGTAAACATATCGCTCACTGCAAGAACTGTCAGAGTCGCTGCAATGAAAGCCCTCTTCTGAGCCATCTTGAGGACCGTGTTGTACTGATCAGCGATATCTGGATTCTCTGCTCTTTCTCCAAGGAAGCGAACCCATCGCCATTGATTGTCTATCTGCTTGGCGCCGAAGCCTTGCTTTTTGTAGAAATCTTTTTTCTCTTTGTAGTCCAGTGGAATCTCTTCATCAGTTACTTCAAAGGAATTTCCTCGGTAGCGATACTTTGTTTCCAAAGTAGAACATGATCCGCTTCCAGATCCTAATCTTCTCTCAGTCTCCGAAGAATAAATCGTACAAGTGACGATTACTTCCCGGTGTCCATTTCCAAGATCGTTGATTTCCGTTTTGTACTGAGGATCTAGTCGAAAGGTGAAGGCCAGTTTTTCCGCACCACTTTTGAGAAGGGTGGGTTTTTGCGTTCCAGGAATGACGCCGTAATGCTCATCTTTCTTGAGAACTTCCGACATCAATCTCTGGACGATTTGACCGTTCAGTTTGGTTTTTGAAATGGCCTCTTCAAGATTCATTTGAATCTCTGGAACCAATACATCGTTAGGCATAGAATCTCCCTAATCATTTGCAATTCAGCTTGACCAATTCGCGACTAGGGATAGTCTATAGGAGACTTCCTTTATCGGAACAGTCACGGGACCCCCTCAGAGAACGTCGCCAAACATTCTCTCCGAGGGGGTTTTTGCTTTATATTGCTATGATTTCATTTCTTCCAAAATTTTTCCAATGGCCTGGGCATCTTTTGCCGTTACCACTCCTTCAATCTAATTCACGTTAGATTGAACGTCCCTTAAGCGAAGTATCCACTCCACACCCCTGATCACGATACTGTGCTCCGGTGTTAACTTTCCTTTCCAGATCGATAATTCGTGAGACGCAGAGAGCTTTCTCTCTCGATCTCCCAAAGATCTTTCCTTTTTCGTCAACAACGACATACTCATCAGCATCTAGATCCTTGATAATGCAATACGGTGAGAGCGTGTATGGCCCGAATTCGGCATCCCATAAAACTTCCCGTACGTCTTATTCCGTCGATTGTTCAGATACAGAAGTGTTTCTTCTTTCGTTTCGAAGCGCATGGTCCCGATCGAAACTCCTTTTGTCTTCCTTTCTTTCAAAATTCATTCCTCCCAAGTATCAAATTCAATTTTCCAATCCGATTCTCTTTGTAATTCACGAATAATCTCAACTAACATAGAAATACGTTCGGATACTTTTCTATCTGGTGAATGAAAAGTAGGATTCACTTCTTTTGGTGACAATTCATGTGTGAACTTGGATCCGATAGGATTAACTCGAATGGCTTTGATTTCTTTTAAGTTGATTCGGCTAACCAATTTCATTTTTAACGATATCTATCCCAAAATTCTTTTCTCAAACCGGAATAAAATTCATCTTTTATTAAGTGGAAATCTCGACGAATTTCATATGAAAGTCTTAGGCACCTTACCATTTTATTAAATGCGATTCTACCTCTTACTGTCCCTGAGAGGTAGGCGAGACGAAGGGCCATATGAAAATCGAACATAAAACTTTCAGGTACGGCATTCTCGAAATCATTTTCGATGGATCCACATGGGAAAAGTCCGTGGATATTTATGTACAAATAGCTTTTTAAATGGTTTTCTATCACACTCATTCCATGTTCGTGAGATATAAATCCCAAATCTTCCCAATGATCTTCTAAGAAAATTGGCATGTAATCATTCAAATCATCAGAGCCATTTTTCTTTTTGGTGAATAACTTGAGTTCCTCTTTCAAGTAAGGATAGAGATTCATATGGCCTCCCGAAATCCACTTTCACGAAGTTTCTTATCGAGCCATTGTAGCCCCTTGCCAGTCCAAACAGGTTTTCTATGAAAATCTTTTGTTCCGTCTCCTTTGGAATAAGGAACGAGTACTAACTTTAATAATCCTCTTCCAACATATTCTTGGTAAGGCTCATTTGAAGACATGAGAATACCATGATCTCGGCACCAACTGAATAGTCTTTTCTCTCCAATTCCTTCTAAGGCGAGCTCTTTGCATACCTCTCTAAAATCAAAGTGAGATTCTGATTCGGCAACATGGTCTGCAAATTCTGCTTTGGGAGTGAGATCCTCTATTTGGTGTTTTTGGGTTTCGACTTTAGAAAGCAATCCTTGAATAACGGATAATGTTTTTTCCTCAAACGATTCTTCCTTAGTTGGTGGATTAAGTATTTCGAGAATTTTCCCATCTACCCAAACTGCAAAGTCAGCATTCAGCCACTGAGCGAATCGAATTGCAAGCTTAGGATGGCAAAAAGTGCCCTGTTCTACTTTGCATTTGTTTGGCGTATTCTCTGCAAATTCACCGTTCCGAGAATTCACGGAACGGTTAGAATCCTTTTGATTGCCACCTTGAATAACGTATTTTAGCTCACCTTCAGGTAAACCAGTAGATCGACTTAGAGCCTGGATATATTCATTGGCAGTTTTATGGCGGAAAAAATCGAACTGATCTTTGCCAAAAATCTTCGCCATTTCGGTTACATTCACGTAACCGTTTTTCTTATATTCAATCCTATGTATTTGATCATCTTTTGGATAAGTAAGAAATGTCTGATTCAATTCCATCCCAGGGCCTCCTGAGAACAGAATATAAACGGAGCGATTACATTTTCAATCGCAAAAGTAAACGTTTTGTTTACTTTATTATAACCTCGGCAAGCTTGATTAATGTCTCGATGGACGGTGGAGTTCCAGTTCCATTCATTAGATTCGATATTTTTTGAGCATGAACTTCGCTCTCGTTCGCTAACCAAGCTTGGTTTCCCCGTTTGGATTCTACGAATTGCCGAATGTATTGAATCAATGCTTCTCTGTCGGAAGCTTCGGACTCTAAGAGCTCTTTCCGCTTCTTGATGATTTTCTTTATTAAGTCCTTTTCCATCGTCCTTATCCTTATCGGCATTTTCTCTAGATCGACCTGGTTGACTTGAAGGTTTTATTGAAGATCTCACCACCAATCTGGTTTTGGAAATATCGGAAATAATCCCGTTCAAAGACTTTTCCGATATTTCGTCATCCATAGACATTCTCACGTATGTCTGAACTGACATCTCAAGCGGCCTCACTGCTTAATTGTTTCGCTTTGCCAATGCTACCCTCTTCCAAGCCGATAGTGGAAGCAAAGACCGCATTGGCAGAAATCACCGCAGCTGGTTTGATTTCCTTGTAACCATTTAGAGATTTTTTTTCTACATGCCACTGAGTCAGCATTTCTGCAGCTGCTGTCAGCAGGATCTCCTCAGAATCATACTGATCCTTTTTCTTGGTTCTCGGGATCTGTAATTTTTCTTTATGGGTATAGGTCAATTGGATGAATTCATGAGGTTTATTCACTCCATGATTTCTCAGGCATTGAGTATAGGCGTTCCGAACTGCCTTGGATTTTTGCCTTAACTCGAACGGGACCGCTTTTTCCAATTCCTGCCATCGATCTATAATTTTCGCTCGAAGCTCGACTGAATAACCTGAAATCAAAATCAGACATTCACGCTTTGGAAGGCGATAGAAGTTTTGAGTCCTATTTGAGGCATCTTTATAGGTATGCCCAAATCTGGACTCATCTAATGCGAGTTTGCGTAACATCACCTCTATGTCCCTTCTCACGTGTTTGTGCTCCTTTAAAGTGAGCTCCGCGATCTCAAGCGAAGACATTGTAAGTTGATTTTGAATTTCCGCTAATTCCATCTCAAGCGGCCTCGTTTTTTTTGACGTCCACCAGCTTCTTTGATCCGTCTTCAAGGGACACGAGCATTCTTCCGAAAGTCCTGCCGTGATCAATTCCGATATCATTAAGGTATTTCAAAACTCTCGGGTTTCTTTTTGCACCAGCGACTGTCCCTTGAATCGTTTCATACGTTGGGACTCCGTTCAATGCTTCCATAATCTGAAGGATTGTTATCCCTCGTAAAAGTAACTCAGCTCGAAGTTCGCGGCCAGTCATGGGTTTTGTGCGTTTGCTTTTAGTATCCATTTCTTTCTCCTGACCACGATTTTAAAAGGTGGAATGGATATCGGAAAATCTCTTAAAAAAATTTCCTAGATCCCTCTTCCGCTCAGTGTAATGCTTGCTTTTTTTGAATATCATTCACCGATATTTAAATAGGTGCAAAAATTCACTAGATCAAGTCTTCGGTGACCGAAGAAAAAGGCAATAATAAATTCGGTGAGCAAAGACAAATTTTCAGACAGATTTCGGCAAGTTGTCGAAAAAATTGGAATCAAACAAGTCGATTTCGCAAACTCTATCGGAATCGCGCAGAGCACTGTTTCCACTTTCCTTTCGGGAAAATCTCTCATGTCCCGGTCCACTGCCCTTCTAATCGAACGAATCTATGGCATTTCCGCCGACTGGCTTTTGGATGGCACTGGCCACATGGAAATCAAAAAAAATGCACTGACAGAGGATTTGGAATTCACCCGAAAAATCCTGAAGGATCCCGAGCTCAAAGAAATAATCGAATCATTATTGGAACTTAAGAAAGCAGATCGAGCGAAGCTATTCGGCGTTATTCGAGGGTTTATTGGGGAAGATTAGTTTTCCTCTTAAATCCACACTGGTTATCAAAATCTTTAATATCCAATTGTAAACGATTGCAAATCGTGAAGAATCGATTTCTTGATATTTTTTTCTCAGGAATGTATACACTTACAGGAATTAAAAACTCATCACCGGGAAGCTTTAAGTAAACAGTAACGAACTGACTCTTTGCTCCCTCATAAAGTGCATTTTCTAGTTCAAATTGTATTCCAAGAAGTTTTTGAATTAAAAGATTTTTAACTTTTTCATAATCCAAAAATTCAGGATAAAGGGACACTCTCATTAGAATTCAGCTGCCTGTTCAGTTTATCTATATCAATCTTTAACGAGAAAATCTGTTCGTCTTTCTCGTTGTTAGATTCTTTCAATTCTGAATTCTCTTGTTTTAATTTAAAGTAATATTCGTGTTCTGGATCTCCATTTAGAAAATTTAATTTTCTATAAATATCCCAGAGATGTTCTAACGAAAGATTTTCTATTGCATTTATAAAATGAGCCTTCGATTTTAAATTTTGGGAAAATTCCTTGAGCTCTGATCTCATATTTTGTTGTGATTCCTCTACAGAATTTCCATATGAGAAAAAACCAAGTTCCAGAATAACGGAAGCGAAGCATTCTTCAGTAGATTCATCAGCATCTACTTTATAAGTGAAGAAATGAATTTTAAATGGTCTTCCTAAAAAGACCATGGGGATTTTTCCATAAACTACAACTGATCCCAAATCAACGTTGATCATTTTAAAACCTATTTTCCTTTCCCTCTCGAAATTGCATTTATTCAAATTTTCAAAACAAACAACCTGGTACCAGGCAGTAGTTTCCTAGATTAGTTATTGTTCTATACTTATAGGTAACATCTGCAAGTAGGATTTTCCGATTTTTTTGACATTTTAAGCCTCCTCTCGCTCTATGACCTCCAATACCCTGCCCTCTAATTTGGCAAAAAATTCTTCTATGAGGTTTTCTACTGACTCCTCAGAATGGAGAAGAGATTCGGCAAACTGCCAAAGTTCTTCTTTAATTATCTCCTTTCTTGTCTCTTTATTTAACTCCACATTTGTATAGTAGTATTTCCCTGGGACAGAAATCACTCATTTCTTATTTTTTTTGTTCAGATTCGTTTAATTTGTCCATATGATGTGACATAATTTATAGGTATATTTTTCGGAATGGGAAATTTATTACAAACAGCCTTCGTTAAATTAAATCCTAAAACGAATGCATAAGATAATAGTTTCAGTTTGTTTTCAGTAATGACTATTCACGGTTTGCAAAGGAAGACCCGTTTTGTCATCTAAGGAGATGATTAAGGTTCAGAATATCTTGATTAAATTATTAAGTTGCAATGAGTTCTTTCGATCTTTCAAAGGAGTAATCAATGCCAGCTTCTACAATATCAGCTATGTTACTTCGACAATTAATTACTTTCAATCTGTTTGAAACAATTTCAGATCCAAATTTTACAAATAGGTTTAGAAATAAAGCGTTCACGAATGAACTGTTTACATTGTGAATACCAAAGAAATCTAAGACTATTTTTTCTTCGGAAGTTATTGAGTTTGGTACAACAACTTCATTTATAAACCTTACAGCTTTGTCAGAATCCAATCCAGATTTTCCAATATGATCAAATATTTTAAACGTCATCGCCAATAACCTCCTTAAAGTTTCTAGCCCTATTTATTAGACCCAATTCCAATTTTGTCTCCATCAACGCTTCTTGAAAAACTTCGAGTTTGGATTTCTTGAAAGAAATGTTGATAGCTACTCCATTGTAGTAAATATCGTCTGGAAATTCCTTTAACTGAGCATTTTCTATTATACCTCTACCTGAGACAAGACAAAACTTACCCTCTAATTTTTCGGATAATTTTTTCAAAATTGAAAGGCCAACCCCGGCATTCACAGGAGTGGAGAAAGGTGACGCAATATGGTTCTTCGATGAAATTTTAGCCTGCAACGCTGCCCTTATTGCATCGGAATCAGACCAAGATTCATTGAAATGAGGAGAGAGATTGTTTTTGAAGCTATTAAGTATTCCTATTCCTTAGTCGGCAATCCCCAGTCTGACGAGCTCACCTTTTCTATAAACTTGCGCTGATATATAACCATTGCTTCCCGAATGCTGAAAGACATTATTTATCAATTCAGAGACTGCATAAACTACTAAATCATATATCTCCGAGTTTTCCTCGTAATCGTCAATCTTCCACCGCTCAGATTCCGGAATACAGCAAAGTGCAATACCTTCTGATAACTTCTCGACTGAACCTCCCAATCTTCCGAATTCTTGAATTTCTTGAAAGTTGCCGTTCGAATCGTGCCTTTTAAATTTCTCATCCATGTTGAGGTTACATATTGAGAAAAAATTCATTCTTTGAAAATATGTAAGCGCTCTAAAGGAATCATGGTTTCTGAAATACACTTTGGCTTTGATGGACTGAAGGTATTTGACTCGGCAAATAATTGCAACGAGAGCCACAGGCGAATAATTTTCGACATATGCGAAATCGAAAACCACAGAATCGTGTTCATCTGTTTCGAAAGAAATAGCTTCAATGAAATCGAAAAGCTCATCAAATACATATTTGGGCAAAATTATTTCTTTCATCTCTATTTTGAAACTATTCTTTAATTTAGTTCTGTAATTTACAGAATTTCTGCCTGCCTTTACTTTCCCATCTTTTTTCTTTTCGCGTAATTTCTGCTCAATTCTCTTAGAAATTCTTCGAAAAAAAGATTTTGATTGAATCGAAAGTACTAGTGAAAAGACTACTCCATAAATGAAAGTTATTTCGATTGCCTCTTTAAAAGGCGGAGTGGGAAAAACCACTCTTTCTATCTATCTGGGAGCTTCTATTCAGAAGGTTTTTCCGAGCAAAAAAGTCTTACTTGTCGATGCCGATCCAAACAACAATTTAACAGATTTTTTCCTTCGGGAGGAAACTGTAGAGGCTTTAGAAGAGAGGAATCTTTTCACAGTTCTCATAGGTGAATCCAGACTTGATGAATCGATAAGAGTCATAGATAATCTCTATATTCTGCCAGCAACTCCGGACCTAGCTGGAGCTCACTTGGAACTATCAAACGATCCGTCATCGATGATTCGATTTAGAAAAAACTTGGAGAATTTTTGCGAAACAAACAAGATAGATTTTGTTATTTTTGATACGCCACCTTCTTTAACCTACGAATTATTCTTAGCATTACACCTTTCAACTTCAGTCATTTGTCCAATAGGATTTTCGAGATGGACCCTTCAAGGATTCAAACTCATAGATCGAGCATGTAGAAAACTTGAAGCACCAGATCCAATCTGTGTGCCTTTTAATGTCTCTCAAAAAGATGCTGAAAGGATTTATGATTCGGGACTTCAAAACGTAACAAAGAGTTTCGTTCCAAAGAGTGCACAATTTGTAAAGTCAGCAACACTTGGAAAGATCTTCAGCGAGTCTTTGGATATATGGGATGACCTAGAAAAACTTGTTAAGGAAGTCCTATGAGCGATCGGAATAAACTAATTGGTAATTTCCTTGGCGATCGACCCGGTAGTAGATCGGAAGTTTCAGCAAATATTCCGAAAGGAGATATTGAAACAATAAATGTACTTCACAGGCAGATTGGGACCTACATTGAAAAATCTATCCAGAATTCACTCTTAATTGGAGAGATGCTGGATAAGAAACGAAAGGAACTTGGTTACGGAAAATTCAAACCTTGGTTCGATGCTAACAACTTTGAATTTTCATACCGTCATGCAAAAAGGTATTTATACATTCACGACCACCGAGCAAGGCTAGAAGGGACACGCGTGTCCCTTTCTCTGAGGGAAGCTCTTCAGCTTCTTGCAGAATCCGACAAAGAATCTAAGGATGAAGAGAGAGAGATTAATCCGAAAAGAAAGCCTGACGAAATCTACAAAGATTTTAAAGAAGGGAAGAATCTTGCTAAGGAAGAAAAACAAATCCTCCGCGGTTGGATCCAGGAAAAAGTAAACAAACTCAAAACCAAAGCAGAAACTTTAGAGAAAGAAATCCGAAAGATAAGATAGCTAGCAGATCCTCAATCTATTTTCAGGATAACTATAAACTTTAGCATCTCATAACTGTTCTGCAATGGTCATGATGAAAGAATTAGAACTTTTCTTCTTCTGCGATTAAAACCAAAAGATCATAACACTCATCTCAACTCGAAACTTTCCCTTCTTTAAGTGACCAATTCGCTGACCAAATTTGGTCGTACGATTTTTTCAAAAAAAACTTCATCAGGAAAAAAAATTGTGTACACAAAATCGTACCCATGTTTATTATTTGATTAATCACTCAGATTGCTTACGTCCTGGTAGGTGTGGTAGCCCGCCAGGACACAGTTCTTCCCCCCAAGAGATCATAACAGAAATATGTCACATTAGGCTTGACAGGAATGTTTCAGACATAAATACTCGTACACGTCTTTCGCGACATGCAGAAAGACCGGCACTACCACATTGCCGTCGTAAGCAGTCTGGAAACCCCCAAAGGAATCCAGAAAAGACGCAATTAGCGATTCTCAATCTTACTACCGGAGTAGGGGAGGGAACCTTTTGCTTCATTGGCCTAAAAAATAGCGAACTAGCTTCTGGCCGAAGGCATGTCCTTTTCGCAAAATAGGATTCCTGAAAATGAAACATTCAAATCGAACTGGCATTTGGATCCCGAGAGAGATCGAATGCCTTCACCAATTAACAGTCTCAGAGAAATATTTACTCTCTGAAATTCGATCTTTAACGCTCGCTAGGGGATGTTTTGCATCAAATGCATACTTTGCGACCCTTCTAAACAAAAAACCCGATACGATTTCCAAGATGATTACAAAACTGAAGAGATTGAACCTCATCTCTCAGAAATCATTCGATGGAAGAAAGAGAGAATTATCTTACTGCCTAGGATTGAAATCAGAAGCGAGAGCCTCAGTAAATCCAACCGACCTTCCACAAAAATCCTATGCTGACTCGCATTCCAGTGGTGCCGCCTTTGTACCAAGTACATCAAAAGTACAAAAAACTCATAAGAAGGGATCCAAGGATCTTTGGAATGAATTTTTGAATTGGGCTGCAAAACTACCGCCAAGCACTCGCGAACGGTTGCAGGGAATTTCTGGTCCAGAGTTCTTGAATGGGAAGGACAAAATCTTTTGGAATTCTTTCTCACTTCGGTCGCCAATTTTGAGCTAGAGTAGGGGAGCTTCAGGAGATAAATCTGACAAGATTCGAAAACGCTATAGATTGCTTCAGAATCGTTTTTTTCGGCCCGACCTACCTTAGACTTAACCTAGGAGTTCGACGTGGCTAGAAATTAAATCTGATCGAAATTATGACGATTCGAGAATGTCTTCTTAGATTGTTTTTCCTCTTATCGCTTACGCAAGCGGCAAAAAGAGCCGGAGGCGATTTCTCTATTTAATTATTGAGATATAATATAGAGATATATATGCATTCGCTATCTAGAACGCGAATGTACAGTCGCTATCTTAGACGCGAATACGTATTCGCTACCAGGGATGCGAATGGAGGCATAGTCGCAATTAGAACCAATAGCGAATGATAAAAGTCACAAGGATCAAGCTATACATTGATTCTGCAATTCAAGTCCAGAGATTAGTATGGAATATAATCATTTTTTGAAAGAGGAACATCCGGAGAGAGATTGCACATCCTATTCGCTACTCATTTTCTCGTTTTCTTGAATAAACTGGATCCATGGAGGAGATTCGAAGAATGACCATTCGCAAGGGAAGATTTAACTGAGTAAAATACGTCAAGAAAGCCTCTGATTGGAGTGTAGAAACTAATTCATTCTATATATCATAATCGAAAGATATTAATATTATGGAAAGATAATAGAAAGGAATATGCTATCGCAAATTGGAGAAATAACAGGGAAAATTATTCGAAAAATAATTTTGAACTTGGTTCAAGAAAAAAAAATGAAAAATAACGTTGGGAACGTTCTAAAATCGTCTAAAAAACGTTTTTAACGTTCAAAATGAAAGTCCCTCAATTCTAAAAAATTTGACAATTAGCTTTTCCCCAGACTAACCTGCTCTCGTTAGTACTCCGTAAGCTAAAGAAAAGATGCTATTAAAGGAATTCTTTTATGTTGGATTTTTCAAAAACAAGATTTGTAATATTTTTATTTTTTGCTTTTTATACCTTTTCAAGTTTTACGCTCTTAGATTTTTGGATTGATAAACCACCACAAAAACTCCCCACTGTCACCGTTGATCAATATGGTAATGCAGTTGCAGTTTTTAAAATAGAAATTCCTACTGCATTGAAGGAGATTGCTCCAAATCTTCAGTTAACTTATAACTCTGAACTCCCTAGTGGTTTACTTGGCAGGGGATGGGAAATAAATATTCAGCATAGTATCGAGAGAGATGTTCGCGGATCCTATGATCACGGATTAGGTTCGTACACTTCAACTATGGGAGGGGAATTGGTTCCTACTTCTGAAGACGGAGTTTTTAGGACCAAACCAGAATCTCTGTTTGTTTTTAAAAGTATAAATGCCACTACATGGCAAGCAAAAGATAAGAATGGATTAATTTATACGTTTGGAGGGGGATCCCAATTAAATAGAGATTCCTCAATTTACAATTCTGAAATAATTCAAAAGTGGCGTCTATCAAGCGTAAAAGATAAGTTTGGAGTCGGTTACGATATTGAATATGGAACTCCTCTTGATATAAATGGGAAACTCCCGATAAAAATAAATTATCAGAATCGGGAAATTGCCTTTGAGTATATCAATAATAATGACAATGCCTTAAAATTTTCAAATTTCATCCGTTCCCAAGAAAACGCAATTTTAAGCGGGATAAGTATTAAGGTAGGTAACTCGATAGTTCGAAAGTATAAGTTTGATTTCAATACAAACAGCGTAGGAGAGAAATTACTTTCGAAAATTTCCAGAGAAGAAACGAATAATTTTGGAGAAGGAAAATTTGAAGACATCGAATTGACTTATGGTTCAAAAACGCCTTCAGCATATGGCTCCAAAGTAGAAAAGAGAATTCCAAATTTATTTGCAATGTCTCGAGTTCCTCTTCAGGACAAGTTTGAGTGTAATCTAGGAACTTTGAATTGCCTTACCTACACGACTATGGTTTGCAATATTCCAAACCCAGCTGCGCAACTAAGTTGTCAAGCCACCAAAGCAAGTTACGGCGCCCTATGTCAGCAGTTTCAAAATACATGGTTTATTCCCTGTATGACTGGAACAAAAAGTCCAAATAATTTACTCACCTTTGGAGATACAGATGGTGATGGTAATCTTGAGGGAATAAGATTAGTTGGAAGTGATGATGACAATACACTCAGAATAGTATCCATTAAGAATCCAACAACTTCAATGGATGAAATTACAATATCTCCAAATTTTTCCGGGATTAATTATAATAGTTTCTCAACTATGTCATGGGGAGATGTTGATGGGGATGGTAACCTTGATTTAGCATTCTCAAATGGACAAAACGTTCACGTTTCATTTTCTCGAAATGGTAATTTTACAGATCCTATTTCCATGCCAAGTGTTCCGTTGGTTACCCCCCCAATTGATTTTCTTTTCAGTCCTCCTGACTTAAGCTGGAAAGGAGGTTTGGTTGATATTGATGGCGACGGCCGTTCGGATTATGTTAAAAAAATAAATGATACTACAATTTCTGTTAGTTTATCACAAGGTAGTTTTTTTGGATCAGAGAAGCATATTGAAATAGGCCCAATATTCTATGATGAGAGCATGGGGCAATTTATGGATTTTGATTCCGATGGAAAGCCTGAATTTGTGCATATCCTGAATGGAGAGGTAATAGTTCGGAAAATATTTCTTAATTCAAATTCCTCAATTGAATATAAGTTAGGTGGTATTTATACTGGGAATGGGAATAGGAAGGAAGAGGGGCTAAATAGGTGGTTCGCTGATATTAATAGTGATGGAAGACCAGACTATTGTGTGCTTATGCCTAATGGCTTGTTCTACACATATATAAATCAGGGCCGTGGTTTCGCAGAAGGTGTCAACCAAGGTTATTTACCAGGAATGGCATACCAAACTGAGGTAGTAGGCGATGAAATTATTAAAACGAAAACTTTTGCTGACGTAAATCAAGATGGGAAAACAGATATCCTTGCCTTCGATGGATCAACCGTTTATGTCAGCTACGGTAATGGAGTTAGTTTTGTAGGCGGTGGAGCCTTAACCAATGCCGATTCATTTTTCGGTGCAATGGATTTAAATCAAGATGGGCGCGTGGAGCTTATTCATTTGAGAGCCGATAAGAATGCTTTTTTATTAAATGTACCCCACTTAAATTTTTACCAAAATATTCAAGATTATGTAGATGGAACTAGAAAGAGTCAAAACTTCTTCGCGAAGCATCAAAGAGGATTTGATGCGTTTGTTTCAAAGTATTTTCCATCTAAGCCCAAAATGTCAGCTGGTTTTTTATTGAGCATATTAAGCTTACTAGCTTTGTATGACACTCCTGAAGGTGGAAATTTAGCGATAACTCCAGCCGTTCCAAATAATAGTCATAGCAATCTAGTTCGAATAAGTGATGGAATGTGGTTTGATACAGAAATTACTTACAAGAAAACTAACGAATTCCCGAATGCGATTGAGTTTAATTCTGGATCCTACCCTAATGTCGCTGTCCCAATCTCAAAACATCAAGTATATGAAATAACTTCTAGAAGTTCTTCTAATAAAATTACTGAAAGGTATGACTATAACAACTTCCGAATACACTTGGGAGACTTGTTTTCTCGGGCATATTACGGATTCGAAAAAGTTTCTGAGACTAACTTATTGCACAATACAAAGAAGGAAACATTATATTTCCAAACTCAACCAAATATGGCTGGGTTAGAAAAGTCGATTTCTAACTTTTATTCGGATGGCTCTCCCTCAAGCACTGTTACTTTTACATATCAAGTTAAACAACCTTTTGCTTCGGATTTGATTGTGAGGAATTCACAAATTTCCAATTCGTATATTGATTCTAATCTTTATAAAAAAGAAGAAATGCAAATTGTTTTTGATAACTATGGTAATGCTCTCTCCAATAAGTCTTACTTTAATGGAGTATTGTTAAAGACGGAAGACTCAAATTTTGACAACAGCATAAGTTTTGAGAATTATTACATAGGAAGACCGAATAGGATAAAACAATTCATTAAATCTGAATTGATCTCGGATGAAGAATTTCTCTATACCAATCAAGGCTTAGTAGCAGAAGTTATTTCCTTTCCAGGTTCTTCTGATCAAAGTAAAATTCAAATGGCTTATGATGACTTAGGAAGAGTGCAAACTAAGAATATCCCAGGGATGGGGGAGGTATTTACAGAATACGATTCGCTTTCAGGAATTAATGTTATTGGGGAAACAAATAGTTTAGGTCACAAAACTGTAAAAAGATATGATGCCTCAACTGATGCACTAGTCGAAGAAATTTCGGCAAACGGAGCAAGCCTAAAAAAAGATTACGATCCATTCCTGAATGAAAAGAGTGAAATTCTACCAGGAGATACAGAACCGAATGAGAAGCAATCTTTCAAATTCGACAAGGATATTCAGAAACTTAGGATAACCAAACAGAACAGGAATTCAGAAGGTGGATACTCTGTTGTTACGGACATTCTGAATAATGAAGGGAAATTGGAAAGTAGGGTCACTCAATTAAATGATTTTGCTTCATTAACGGAAAGAAGAGATTATGATGCTTTCGGACGCCTTACAAAAAAGTATTCACCCGTAGTCGAAGGCTTGATGGATGAAGAGTGGGAAGAGTATGATTATGATAGCTATGATAGAATCGTCGGCGCTCGAAATTCAAAGGGCGAGAGAATGTCGATGAGTTACTCTCCAAACCAATTGACTATAACATCTACAATCTTCGGAGCAAATGGAGAGATTATTCAGACAGTCGAAGTTGAAAAAAATTCAATAGGTCAAGAAATAAGACGAACAGTTAATGGCCTAACTCATTTAACTAGCTTCACTGAAAGAGGGGATGTTGCTATGATTACTGATCCCTCTGGGAATCAATTTAGATCAGAATATGATAACAGGGGCAGGAAAATTCGACAATCAGATTCCTCTTCTGGAGTAACTCACATGAGTTATGATTCTTTGGGAAGATTGTCCAGAGTAATAAAAGCAGATGGATCGCAAACTGATTTTACGTATGACAGTTTATCAAGAATTAAAACACAAAACTCGATAGAGAAGAATATCACCTTTAGTTATGACGTAGGTGGTGCAACATCGGATACCTTCCCAGTTGGAAGATTAACACAGGTAAATGATGGAGCCCTGGTAATTAATATTGATTATGATCAAAGAGGAAACATTATCAGACAAAAGAAGTCTTTAGATGGTTTACATCTATTTGTAGAATCTGCATACGATACTAACAATAATCCCATTTACACTAGATATCCAGAGGGAACTACTCTACGCTATTCATATGGCTCTGGAGGGCATTTAAATAAGATAACGCTTGATTCAGCGGATGGAAATTCAACTAATCAATTGCTAGTAAAATATGAAGGACCATTCACAGACGGGGATAATCTATTCATTCGAAAAACTGCAGGCAATGGTGTTGAGTCTCAGATCGAAATTGATAAGAAACATAAACGTTTAGTTGGGCTTCGCACGAAATTAGCGAATGGCTATTTTGAACAGAATCTCAAGTATGAATACGATTATTCAGGAAATATCAGTAAAATTCAAGATTTGAATAGAGATGATAGAACTCAAACTTATGAGTATGACAGCCATAATCGATTGGTCAAAGCTGCAGGAAAATATGGTGAAGAGGTCTACGAATACTCCTATGACGGAAACCTCTTGAGAAGAGGGGAGGTTAGGTTCAAATATGAAAATTCCAATAGACCTCATTTGGTGACGGAAGCTAGTTCTCCTCAGATTGGAACTTTCCATTATCATTATGATGAAAATGGAAATATGATTAATCGGAATGGGGATGTCCATACTTATAATACAAATAATCAGTTAACCCAGATTCGAACTTCTGGTGGAACGAACATCCGATACCTTTACGATCATAGCGGAAGTCGCATTAAGAAAGATATTGGAAGTGGGAAGCATGTAAGTTATACATTATACGGAGATTCTTTTGACGTAACAAGGGAGGAAGGTTTACCTGAGTCGGTAACAATTTATGTAAAAGGATTAAAGGGTGAACCACTATCCCAAATAGCAATTCCTGATGTAAAGTTTCTTCGAGATGAAAATTTTACTTCACTTGCCGGTTGGGACAAACTTATTGCTGATAATTTTTCTGTATTTGATTGTTCGAAGACAAGACTAGAATGTTCCCAATATAGGAAAAATAGAATTGATTCTATGTTCTTTGATCCGATCCGAAAAAAGCTAACTAAAAAAAACATAAAATTTGGATCCTATTCATTTCAATTTGCTTTCTTAGGCTTCTTGTTTACTTTTGTGCGACGACAAAAATCCAAATACTCAAATATAATTCCCACATTTATCCGATATGCAAATGCACTCTTGCTATTTTCATTTTTGTTTAGTGTAGGCAACTGCGGTTTCTTAGGTGTCGGTAGTAATGGATCAGAACAACCTTTGTTAATTTTTCCAACTCAAGTGGCCGAATCAGCTCCTTCTGTGAACGATACTGGAAATGATTATTTTCCAGGGAGTGGCACAACGGCCTCTCCCATATCTTCAGGTTCGATTAGTGGCGTAGCTTTTCAACATGCAGACCATTTAGGTTCAGTCAGTTTTTTGTCTGATTCACAAGGAAATCCTCTTTCCGGAGGAGACTGGACAGGAAGGTCTCGAATTGCATACAGACCGTATGGTCTTATTCATAGAACGGATAGCGGTGGTCCCGACATCAGTAAAGTTAAATATGCTGGTCAACTCGAAGACAAAGAATCTGGTTTATACTACATGAAAGCACGTTATTATGATCCTTTTGTTGGGAGATTTTTAACTGGGGATCCAAAAATTTATCCAAAGCAAGTCAATGGATTGAATAGATACATGTACACAAACGGAAATCCTATTAAGTATAATGATCCGACTGGTTTTGGCAAACAAACACCATACTTAGGGGCCGTCGTAGTATATATGTTAAGTGCAGGAATGAGTGAAAGAGAACCTTTGCTTTTAACCTCCTCGGCTTTTGCTGAGTTTAGAGGAAATGAAAGAGGCAAACAATCATGGTTAGAAAAAACAAGTGGTAAAAATGCTTCTCATTTGGGCAAGCCTCACATTTCAAAGTTGATGAAATACCTGACTGCCGCCTACCTTCTGACAGAAAACTCGAGTACGAGTGAGAAAGTTAAAATTTTTGCCTTAGCATTCACAATGGGTAAAAAAGCTGGTCGAACGTGGAATGAGATAGAAGGCTTTAAGGATGAGACAAACAGAATTAGCAATTCATGGAAGATGGCATTTGCTGCTTATATATTAACACGAGACATGCCCAATAAAGAATTATTCATTATCTCAGCATATCTTGTAGGCAAGAATCAAGATAATCGAAGAAAAATAGAAAATCAGAATAAGACCGATAACTTTTTAAGGCTACTTGATCAATCTGGTAGATACTCATTGTTTGGGAGCGTAGATTTCCCTTTAGGTTTGTCTTTTACCGATCAAGGAATTGCTAGTATTCTTGAATTCTTTAATCCTTTATGGTCCGACGCTTATTTATATATATTGGCACAGGCTGGTGCTGCACTATTGATTGGTGCTGTTATAGTTGCACCAATGTATTTGTTGAGTTATTATTTAGATAATGAACATTGGGGGTTCACACCATGAAATTAGTTTTATTTTATTCTATTATCTTCATTTCGTTATGTGGTTGTCGAAAGACAATCCCAATTATTGAGCTAGAGCGCAAGAAGGTGAAAGTTGAACATAAAACGAGAATTCCATTCAAAATTCAGTTCAGATTAGAAGAAAAGCTAGATGAAAATTCAAAAGATTTTCTACAAATTGTGGGCAGGAAACTGCTAAACTCGGTAAGGGAAGATATTCATGGTTTAATTTTTCCTGCTGAAGGAATTTTTGAATATGATGAAATAGAAGAACTAACTATTTATAAAAATGAAGCATTTAAAAATGAAACACAAATTTCAGTTGTTCCGACGCCTGGATTAATTTATGTGCAAACAAATTCAGATCAGTTTATTATAACAGGTTACTTGATAAAATATGATAAAAATAAATAAAATCCTTTTTGCCCCGGTTTTAATTTTAATGATATCTTGTAATTCATTTGAGACTAGCAGTGAATCGAGAGACAGTAAAAAATATAACTACTCACTAGAAGAAAAAGTTACATTCGACAAAGAGAGAAATAAGTTCATTAAACATCCAGATTTCTACGGAAAAATTTTTTATTTTGGAGACTTTTATATACGGAAAGTTAATGAACCAAGTAGAATCGAAAGTAAAAATAAATGCATCGAATTTGATTTTAAGGATGCTCCGCTTGATAAAGAATACAAATTTATTTACTCTATATATAGAAAAGGAAATTATTTATGCATAATTTATTCAGAATAAGAAACAATAATCTAATTAGTGAAATTTTTTATTCATTTAAATTTGATGACACTCGATCAATATGAAAGCAATTTTTCGGAGTATTTTTTATGTTTATTTGAACTTTTTGATGATAGTTTCTATTTTTCCATCTGAAATTGAACTATCTTCTGGAGACAAATTTCTCGGGAGATTCATTTCTGAAGATGAGAGGTCTATTCTATTCAAATTCCAAGATAAGGATTATCGAATTCCGAAATCCGAGATTGTAAAATTTGATAGAAGTAAAACTGGCGGTGACTTTAGTATTGGATTATCCAGGGTTACTCTGAAAGATAAAAGTCAAATCATCGGATATCTAGTTGAAGAAGGGCAAGAAAATGTCATTTTGCAAAGTCAGCTTGGCTTCGTGAATGTAGAAAAGTCGAAGATATCTGAATCTGAATTAAATCGAGAAAAGAACTTTGCTCTACCAAAAAAGTTTCTTGTGAGCACTCAAGAATCATTGAATACCTTCATCGGTTTAGGTTATGGTATTTACAGATCGCCGAATTTAAATATTACATTAAATCAAATATTTTTAAATCTCGAACCTGCTTATTTAGCTTTGAATGGAAATGGAAGAATAGGTTTTCAGTTAGATGGCATATGGGGATCAAACTCCGATTACAAGCTCAATATATTCAATGGTCTCGTTTATTACTATAATCATTATCAATTTTATGAAAATCCTAAATTGGATTTTTATGGAAAGTTTGGGGTCGGTGGAAATTACGTAAATACCATATCCGATGATGGAAATAGATCTGGTCTGAATCCATTGGCTATGATTGAACTCGGATGGCAAGGCTACAAAATCAATGATTTTCAGCTTAGATTGGGTATAAACACTTTCTGTTCCTTTGAAACAAAATCTACATTATGTTTCTCTGGCCCAGCAATTCAAGGAATGCTAAAATTTTGAAGATATTTATATTAACCTTATTTGTTTCGATTCTCTCTATTAACTGTTACAATTCACCGCTCTCTAGCACAGAAAAATTAGAAAATTTAAAAATTGAAGGCTTTGGAACATCTTACATTGGTGAGACCTCAGCTGATATATTCGTATTATGCTCTTCTAAGACAAATGGCTTAATGGCTTTCTCAGAGTTACCATTAAATGGTCTTGCTGCATTATTGGGATCCGACAATGTGAGAGCAAGTATTCGAGAGGGAAAAGAACATTTGTTTATGGTCAATGGCTTAAAGCCCAATACTCGATACTACTATCAAGTCTACTGCAAAGAACTTGGAGAAATCACTAGTGGAAATCAATCTTTCGTTACGAGAACAAACGACTTTCTCGATCGAATAAATGGAAGGAGAGCAATATGGGTAGTAGGTGGAATCGGAACGACCTTTGAGCCAATTGCTGCTATCGATGTCTTTGATCCTGTAGGAAATGTTTGGTATGAAAACGTGGCCCAAATACCAACGCCTCGAGCATTTTCACAAACAGTTTATCATAAAGGATCTATTTTCATAATTGGGGGAGCAAGAAAAGTTGGATCCTCTTGGGTTCAGTCGCGAGTAGTAGAGAGATTTGATACTCAGAGGAATGAATGGCAAAGAATGGCTGATATGCCAACAGACCTTCAAGGTGGAATAGGGGTGTCAAATGGAGAAGAGATCTTTTTAATTTCTGGTTCTACTACGATGGATATGACCACAGGAACTATTTTGAATACAGTGTATCGATTTAATCCAAACGTTGGAAGCAATGGTCAATGGGTTCAATATACTTCTAATAATGCTATTTTCCCACGTTTAGATATGGGTGGATGTATGATGAACGGTTCATTATTCTTCTCCGGAGGCCGTTTATATTCTGATGGGAATGCATTTGCAACTACAGATGTATACTTACCAGCTGCGAACACTACAACGACTCTCGTTGAGGCGTCAAATAATCAAGCTAGGCACGGTGTAGCATCAGTATGTTATAATCCGAAAAGTTCGGATCCTTTCCCAAATGACTCCCAATCATTTTTACTAGCAGGTGGAAGCACGTCCTCAAATTTTAATCAACCTGTAACTGCGATTACTCCGTCTTCCGCGTACGACTATTATAGAACTGGAATCAGTAGCAATGTTTTTCAGTCTGGACCTGCTTTGCCGGCAGCAATTTACTACCCAAGTTTGGAAATCTCATATGAAAATCGAAGGGCATACCTCATGGGAGGTGCGAATAGCATTAATATCCCTACAGATACCATATATTCTATAGATTTAGCCAACCCCATTGCAGGTCCATGGAGAACAGAATCCATAAAAATGCCAAGACCACGTTTTGCTCATAAGGCTATTATAATCAACAGATGAAAAAATTAATTTATCTAACAATTACAATCTTCTCTATATTACCTATCATTGCGGAGAGTAAAGATGATCCGTTGGAATTCGCAAAAAAATTATACAAGGAAAATAAGTTTGCAGAAGCGGAAATCGAAATAAACAAACATTCGGCAATTAAGTTTTCTAATCCTGAATATGATTTATTACAATCAAAAATATGGATTGAACTTGGAAATCAAAATTATAACCAACGAAAATTCAGTACTGCTTATAAATATTTCTCTAAAGCCTTCGAATTTTGGAGTGCTGATCCGTTAGTTCAACAAAGATATTATGAGTTGAAGAATAAAGAATTGATTGATGAGGAAAATAAAGCCGATGGGAAAAGAAGTAAAAAAACTCCTAATCTTACTGAATGCGTAGCTCAGAGGATTGAGATACAGGATCCGATTCCTGAATTTGAACAGATTGTTTTTAAAATAAACGAGACTGAATCGAAACTGACAGAACAATTAAATGCGAATAAAGAGAAATTAAATTACCTTATTATTGGGAATATTGTCTTTATGAATTTGTTTGTTATAACTCTTGCGATCTCAATATTTTTCTATCTAAAACTCAAGAGGACGTGAATTAGTTGCCCAGCCAAAATTAATCAGAATTTTACCCGAGAAATGCTGAACTTACTTAGAATATTTTTATTTTTCCTTTTCATCAATTGCTTTAGTGCAAGAGCCAAATGCGAAGAACAGAATAAAAGAAACGGGATTAGCAGTTTGGAGTCTTCTCTTCTTATTCTAATTACCTCCGATAATTCCGAAGACAAAGGTTCCGCTAGGTGGGAAAGTCTGCGGGCATTTAACGTGAATCATTGAGTTTTATCCTATGTAAGGGATCAAGATTGCAAAGGAAATTCTGGTATATTACCCTAATTATTTAGAAAGATCTCTCGCATTGTGAATAAAAGTATTTATTGAATTAAATCAATAAATATATACGATGATCAAATTTAAGGTAGATTATGCGATGAAAACATTACTGGTAATTTTTACCTTACTCTCCTTTGATTGCCAGGATACTTCAAAAACAAAAAGTCCGAAAGAAGACCTAAGGCTTTGTTACCTATTGGCGTATGATATTCAGAATAATCCGAGGGAGGGGGACCTTTCAACTTTTCATGGCCTTCCACGCCATTGGAATTAGTCACTATGTTTGAATGTAGGTTTAACTTGCGATACAAATAAAGCAGATTCATTTTATTGCATTCGTCTCAATTTTTTTACCAAGATCTACCTAAAAAATTAGCATTTTCCAACATAATTACATAAAACTCGAATACAGAAAATTCCCGTTAGCTGGAAATTCACTTGCGCCAAATCCCTAAAAATGGAACCACTGTTTTGTTTTGGGCATGGGACTCAAGGGGCGAAGCTGTGCCCAGGGGTAGGGGGTGAAACCATTCGGAATTCAGAATGAAGAAGGGAAAATTAAGTGAACGAGGAAATTATATCAAATGTGGAATATTTTATAAATTACTTTGAAGTTCAATTCAATGAGGCAGATTCCTTGAAGGCGGATCTTAAAGATTTTAAAAAGATTCTATATTTTACAATAATTGATGCGCTCTCAAAATCAATTTTCCCTTCCGAAGGCAATCGAGAAAGAATCATAAAATTCCTGGAAAATATAGTAAGCTGGGAAGAGGGCCAATTGTTTAGTCTTCCTCATTTGTATGAATATTTTAAATATCTACTAGAGCCTCAGTTTTCAGAAATCAAAGATTTCATAAACAAGAAATATAATCACATGAAACATGGTTGGGTATACACTGTTCCAGAGATTGACATTTCGATCTCCGAATTAAAAAAATTCGATCGCCCTCCAATTGTTGTATTATTCGATAAGAAGTATAATGGGTCACTTTTCCAATTCCAACATTTAAACTTATTTTATAAATATCGAAATTCTTTAATTCACGAAATGAAACCACTGGGAATTGATAATAAAAGAGTTTTGCGGCAGGATATCCCGCATTATTTATCTTGGATAGATAATCCGAGTGATAAAAACTCATCAGGTGAATATTGGCATTTATCATATCCAGAAACTTTTCTGAGAAATATATGTTTAAAAGCAATTAATCAAACAAAAGAATACTTAGTAAAAAATGGAATAGATCCTTTTTCTGAGACAAATAAAGGATATTTCTGGATAGAAAAATTAAATTGATTAACTGTTTTCCAAGTACTGAATAATATCCAGAACGTGGAAAAACGCACGAAATTAAAATGGAAATAAAAGAAATTCGAAATATTCTAAAAAAATTTGAGACCAATATAAAGTTTTTAATTGGGAGCTCAAATGATGATGGATTTGAAGCGCTGGAATCGATTATTAACTTTATGAGAGCTGAAAGTGTATTTTCAAAAGTTATCGAAAAATTAGAGCAGCATCAATATAGCGAAAAAGAATTATACAAAGGTAGAGATTTTAGCAGATATAAATTACCATCAAACTCGAACGAGCGGAGCTCTTTTATTTGGGCTTTAATAAATGATTGGGTAAAAACCAAGAAACATTTGGATTACTTTAATTTGGGATACCTATATGGTGGAAATACTAAAAATGTCAACGCACATGTAAAAATGTTTCATGAGTCTATCCTCCTTCCATTCTTTGAAGAAATCTTTAATGATTTGGAAACTGCTTATTTAGAAAACAGTGAACTCAGTAAAGGAATATTGATTCAAAATAACTCTGGAAGTATCGCCTTACAATCTAATTCAAACAATTCAACGATTAATATATCAAGTGATGTTCATTCAACGGTAGCAGAGATAATCAAAGAAATAGAAAAAACAAATTACCATGATAAGGAACAGTTGGTTTCCCTGCTGATTTTATTTATGGAAAATACTAATGATAGACTAAAGGATAAGGGGTTTCTAAAGTTATTGATGGAGAAGTGGAATCCATATCTTTCCTTAATCGAAACTTCACAACATGTGGTTTCGTTTGGCAAATTTATTGCACCATATTTGACGAATTTGTAATACCAAGTCGTCGGTCGAGAATACTAGAATAAAAATTAATTATTATTAGAAGGAAAATGAAATGAAATACTGGAGAATGCAACTTCATCCTAACGACAGTGCATATGCTACTGACTATACTGTTAAATGTTTGTCTAAGAATTACGTTGGACTAGATTTTGACGATGATAAGTCTGATCTGACAACTTATGACGATTCCGAATTAGAAACATTTCCAAATAACATTCGCGCCTTTGCGAAAGCTATTTCCAAGGATGATATTATAATTATTTTCCATCACAATATACCTTTTGCCTTGGTTACAGAAATAGAAGAATACAACTATATCAAGAAAGTCATTCCAGAAATGGAAATTTGGTTTCGTCATTTTCGCCGATTCAATAAGATTTCTTATTTCAATGATGTCTACAAACAAGGGAAAAATGAGCATTATATGCTCGCGATGACAAATACCATCTCCGAGGCCTCTGAAGATACGAAGACAGTCGATTTGATTAAAGATTGGATCAGTAAAATTAATTTTTAAATTTTGCAAAAATTTGCACTCTTGGGCCCAAATCCTCGATTCTCAACCTCCCTACCTTATATGGAAAAAGATAAATCCGACCTAGACGAATACGCTATTCCGTTGAGAGAGACCATCCGGGCCTCCTGGGAGCTTGCATGTCACAGATGCAAGTTTTTCGATGAGAACTCCGAGATCACAGGAATCTGCTAGCGTCATTATTCAGAAGTGGGAAAGTATGAATTCTGTACCTGCTGGGATGCTAATATTTAATGAACAGAAATTTCCCAAATTTTAAGATTTACTTAGGTTATAAAATTTTTACATGCATATAGAGAAATATTTACAAAACATCAGCAAGCATTTTAAATCTGGGAAGGCAACGGAACATACTTATCGAGGAGATCTTCAAACACTTATAGAGGATTTGGTTCCTGATGTGCTAGTTACGAATGAACCTAAGAAAATCGCATGTGGTGCTCCAGATTATATAATTTCTAAACGTGATATCCCTATTGGTTACATTGAAGCAAAAGATATTGGTGACAATGACTTAGAAGGGATGAAGAAAACAGGTAACAAAGAGCAGTTCGACCGCTACAGATCAAGTCTTGGTAATTTAATTTTCACAGACTACTTAGATTTTCATCTTTATGTTGATGGTGAGAATAAAATTAGAGTAAAGATTGCTGATATCAGGAATGGGAAAATTGTTTCAAAACCTGAGTCATTCGATCAACTTATAAATTTAATTCAAGAATTCTGTCACTACAAGGGACAGACGATTACTTCTTCGCAGATGTTAGCAAAGTTTATGGCTAAAAAAGCAAGAATGCTCGATGGTATTATTGAATCAGCACTCCAGCTTGACATAAAGAATCGCGAAAAGTCTTCTTTGTGGGACCAGATGGAGGCATTTAAAAAAGTACTTATTCACGACATTGAACCTAAAGCTTTTGCAGATATATACGCGCAAACTATTGCATATGGTATGTTTGCGGCAAGGTTCCATGATAAGACATTAGAAACATTCTCCAGGCAAGAAGCAGCGGAACTCATACCTAAATCAAATCCATTCTTAAGAAGTTTGTTTGGATATATTGCCGGACCCGAGATTGATGATAGAATCAAATGGGTAGTAGATTCTTTAGCTGAGATATTTAGATCGGCTGATGTTGCTTCTCTGCTCAAGGATTTTGGAAGGTCTACTCAAACTCAAGATCCGATAATCCATTTCTATGAAACTTTTTTAGCTGAATATGATCCTGCCTTGCGAAAGGCAAAGGGTGTTTATTATACACCAAGACCGGTAGTAAATTTCATCACCAGATCAATAGACGAAATACTGAAATCGGAGTTTGAGATTTCTGATGGGATTGCTGATCATTCTATGATCGACGTACAGATTAAAGAACCAGGTGAAAAAAAAGCAGTAAAGAAAAAGTTACATAAAGTACAATTTCTTGATCCTGCTACGGGAACGGGAACGTTTCTCGCGGAATTGATTAGTTTGGTAAAACATAAGTTTGATGGTCAAGAAGGCATTTGGAGTAATTACGTGGAAAACCATTTAATCCCAAGAATGCATGGGTTTGAAATCCTTATGGCCTCATATGCAATGGCTCATTTAAAAATAGAAATGCTACTACACCAAACTGGCTTCAAACCATCAAAAAATCAAAGGTTGAAAGTCTTTCTTACAAATTCATTGGAAGAATATCATGAAGATGATGGCACTTTATTTGCTCTTGCAAGGTGGTTGTCTGAAGAAGCAAGGCATGCGAATGACGTAAAGCGAGATGCTCCAGTGATGATTGTATTTGGAAACCCACCTTATAGTGGAGAAAGCTCAAACAAAGGCGAATGGATAATGAGTCTAATGGAGGACTACAAGAAAGAACCTGGAGGTGTAGAAAAACTAAAAGAACGAAATCCAAAATGGATTAATGATGACTATGTTAAATTTATACGTTACGGACAGCATTTTATAGAAAAGAACGAGTTTGGAATACTTGCATTCATAAATCCGCATGGTTTCCTAGATAACCCGACTTTTAGAGGGATGCGCTGGAACTTGCTTAAAACTTATGACAAAATATATACAATCGACTTGCATGGGAATAGCAAAAAAAAAGAAAAATCACCTGATGGAAGTCTTGATGAGAATGTATTCGATATTCAACAAGGGGTTTCTATTAATTTTTTCATCAAAACTGGTAAGAAAAAACCTAAAGAATTGGCGAAAGTGTTTCACTTTGATCTATTCGGGAAAAGAGATGAAAAATATAATTTTTTATCGATAAACACATTAAATAAAATTCAATTTCTAGAAATAGAAAAAAATAAACCAAATTATTTTTTCGTTCCGAAAGAGTATTCTGCACAACTAGAATATGACAAGGGATTTTCAATTCATGAAATTTTTAGTATAAACTCTGCTGGTATTGTTACTGCCAGGGATGAATTTACAATTCATTTTACAATTCAAGATTTAAAACAAACAATCGAAGAATTTATCGAATTAGATGATGATGCAGGAAGATCAAAATTTAATTTAGGCAAAGACGTTAGAGACTGGTCAGTATCGGGAGCAAAGAACGATTTAAAAAATTCTGGTTTAGACTTCTCGAACATTGTAAAGATTACTTATCGTCCTTTTGAATATAGGTATACTTATTATTCTGGAATCACAAAAGGCTTTCATTGCATGCCTAGAGCTGAGGTAATGAAACATTTGTTTAAAAAAGATAATATTAGTCTGATTTGCCCAAAGCAAGTGCCAGAGAAAGAGCAAGCTGGCGCGTTTGTATCTAAATTTATAGCTGGCCATAAAACCTTTAGTGCATACAATATAAATTATGTGTTCCCACTTTATATTTATCCAGACTTCAAAAATCCAGAACTGATCGGAGCGGGAAAACGAAAACCAAATTTAAATATGGACATCGTTCTTGAAATCGCTAATAACTTAGGGTTAACATTTTCAGACGAAAAAGAATCAACAAAAGATTCATTCGCACCTATGGACTTATTTGACTATATCTATGCAATATTGCATTCACAAGTATACAGAAAAACTTACAAAGAATATTTCAAATCAGATTTTCCTCGAATTCCTTATCCAAGTGATAAAAAAGTTTTTTGGGAATTGGTGAATCTCGGAGGGGAACTCAGGGAGCTACATTTACTGGAAAGCCTCAAGCTTGAAAAATTTGTTACAAAGTATCCTAAAGCAGGTAGCAATCTAATAGATGATTTAACATATTCGGAAGGATATGTTTATATTAATTCTGAACAATTTTTTACTGGAATTTCAGATTTTATATGGAACTTCTCAATTGGTGGATATCAGCCTGCACAAAAATGGTTAAATGATCGAAAAGGGATGGAGCTTACATTTGAAGATATCTCTTATTACCAGAAAATAATTGTCGCTCTTTTTGAAACTGACAGAATTATGAAAAAAATTGATAACATCGAATTCTTAGTATAATGTGTTACCGATGTGCCTTTCTATTCAAAGGGTCCGTACTTGCTTCTTCGCTTACAAATTGATCTCAATACATCCTTTACAAACTAGATTTTAATTCTTCGATTCAGAACACGATGTACACACCAGGAGTGTGTCATGGCTTGGAAGGAGACAAACGTGTTTGAAGAAAGAATGAAATTTGTTGTAGCGTGGAAACGTGGAGGTTGGTCTCTCACAGACCTTTGCCATGAATTTAATATTAGTCGAGTCACTGGCTATAAATACTTAGAACAGTATGAGCTTTATGGTCTTGATGGTTTAAAAGATAAAAGTCGAAAACCCAAACGCCACCCACACCAAACCCGAAAGAAAATCATTGAACTGACCTTACAAGAAAGGAAAGAACATCCGAGATGGGGAGCAAGGAAACTCTTGGCTTCTTTATCTGCGAGGATTCATATGATTAAGAACTGGCCTCATCCAAGTACTGTTGGTCGTATCTTAAAACAAAATGATTTAATCAAACCTCCCAAACGAAGGATCCGGAGAGAAAGCATCGAACAACCGTTTTCTCATGCGCTTGGTCCGAATGATATTTGGTGTGCGGATTTTAAGGGTCATTTCACTGTTGGGAATGGAGAAAGATGCACTCCGCTTACGGTAACGGATGCTTATAGTCGATTTTTACTCTGTTGTGAGATTGTGGCAAAGGCGGATACCGCCAATGTAATCAATGAATTTACGAAGTTATTCACGGAGTACGGAATGCCTCTTGCGATTCGAACGGACAATGGACCACCGTTTGCATCCAATGCACTTGCTGGGCTAAGTAAACTGTCAGTTTGGTGGATCAAACTTGGGATCAAATTAGAGCGAATTGAACCGGGCAAACCCCAACAGAATGGTAGGCATGAAAGGATGCATAAAACGTTAAAAGAAGAAACAGCTTTGCCACCAAGGTCGAGTTTAGAAGCCCAACAGAAAGCATTTCGGGAGTTTCAAAAGGAGTTCAACTATCTAAGACCCCATGAAGGAATCCAAAATTCATTTCCAGCGCAGCATTATCAGAAGTCCAAACGAAAGTTTCCGAAACGGATCGTTAAAGCTTCTTATCCAACAAACATAATGATTGGTGAAGTGAATGATCTAGGGAATCTACATTTTGAAGGGCATCGGATTTTTTTATCTTCCGCACTTGCATTAGAGGAAGTCGGACTGGAAGAGATCTCTGATAGACATGTGAAGATTCATTTTTATGGAGTCAGTCTTGGAGTAATAGACCTATATACAGGAAAATTGTTGCAATTTAAAAACCCAATGCCATCCTCTTTAACGTCTGAATCAGGATTTTGATCATACTTTTTGTAAAGTATGTATTAAGACAAAACTGTAAAGGATGTACGAGTACACTCAACGAATAGCGAATGTTATGCGACATAATAACTATTCTGGGAAGTTGCTCACTGCATCACAATAGATGGTAAAAAAAGTAAAACGGAAGTATCGTCTTACGTTCTTTTTTTAGGAATTTAACGGAACACGTAAATTTATTGTTAAGCGCTATAGCAGATTTTTGCCATAGTCAAATATTTATAACTTTTAAAACAAAGAAATAATAAGTAAATGAAATTGAAAAGGAACCAAAATGAACC
>NZ_RQGH01000005.1 GCF_004769635.1 Leptospira jelokensis | reverse complement strand
ATGTATAATTTAACAATAGCTTTTAATTTATTTATATATAGAAACGAAATTAGAATTGTTGCAAAGGTCACATAACCCAAGTGAACACTATTATGGGTAACACCAAAAGGTGCGTAGCTGTCGTAAGTTGAAGCTGTTGCTGTAAGGTTAAAAATAGACAAAAGTGTATTTGAGTAGAAAACATTTTCTATTAATTCTCTTTTTGGATAAAGTTCTAAATTTGTATATACAAACCAACCATAAACAAAAAATACAAAAATCACAAAAGAAACAATGGCGAGGGTAAACTTCCAGAATCCATTTCTTTTTAAGGAGTTGTGAATATGGGAAATAGAGAATGTTTTTAGATCCTCTTTCTGGAAAAAGGTGATGAAATAGATAAGAAAACTAAAATACAATAAATACACACCGAAATAGGTGCAAGAAAAGAACTGTAAAATGAGCGTAATCGTAATAAAATAGAGGTATATAGATTTTTTTGATTCTATAAATTGAGTGATTAGTGCAAATAATATTGGGAAACCAAATGCAAATTGATTTTGTATATGTACATACTGTATCGCAAAAAAATGACCTGAAGTATAGAGGATGGAACCGAGAATTGAATTGAAAAAAGAAAATTTCAAAACTTTTGTGAGGTAAAAAAAACTAAAAAAGTTTAATGCCGATGAAATAAAAAAGACTCCATTATATGATAGTGTTTGAGAGCTAAGAATTGCCTTTAGGGAATAGTAGATGGTAGTTGGGAAAAATAAAGTTTCAGTAAACAAGGAAGTATATTGATAGGGATAAAATCCAACGCTTTTGTATATTGAGGTTGCATTACCTCCTTTTAGTAGATTTTCAAAATTCTGTAAGTTTTTTTCAAAGAGGGTGATGTTTAGTAAATTATCCATCCCATCCCCGATGATTTGGTCAAAAATAGGAACAAACCTGAGTTTGATTGTTGGCAATGCGATTGAGATTATGACTAAGATCAGAATTTTATAAATATGATTCATATGTAATATATTTAATTGTTTATTTTGATACAATTGGATTTATTTAAATTTGGCCAAAATGGTAGATTTTTGAAATCGAATGCTTTTTCGAAATTTGAATTGTATCTGCAGCTGTTCCATAGCGAAACAGATTCTTTTTGGTTTGTTCCGTAAAATTGGATCCCAAACGAAAAGACGATGAGCAATAGCAGGCTGTATTTGATTTTGCCATGTTGCAAGGAATCAAAAGGAAGAAGGGAAAACATTAAGATAGAGAAAAGGTTGATATCTGTTAAAAACCTGCTTCCGTAAGAGTGACCGCCTTCCCAAAAGATATATTTAGAATAAAACAGTAAAATAAGAAGTTGGGGGAGGAACAGAAGACCTAATAGAGTTTTATTCTCTATTTTCTTATAAAGAAGAAATGGGAATAATAGAAACGGAGAAAAAAAATAGTAACCGAAACCAGGGCTTATCGTAAGACCGATCAAACCTTCCAGAAAGTGAGATTGAAATAAATCTGAGTAACCAGCTAAGGCATATGCTTTTTTATGAAGGTTATAACCTCCCATTACATCATCGTAATAATGAAAATTTATGATTCCAAATAGGAAAAGGGATACCCCAAAAATGATTCCGCTAAATATAAGTTTCCATTTCAATTCTGTGAAATTTTGCAAACAATAAATAACAGGAAAGGATAGTAAGAAAATGGAACTTGGACGCGAGTAGATTAAAACTGCTGCTATGAAACCAATCAAAAGAAATTTAAAGATGTTTTGAGATTCGTGAAAGAGTAGATACAATAGAATTGAAAGGAAAAATTCTATTGTTGTGTGTTGCCAAAGTGCCTGTGACGAATTGGAAAAATGAGAAGTGCAAAACGAATAAAGGATGACTATAATAAAAGCTTCATATTTTGTTTTTGAAAATGGCTTTTTTTGCAATATTAAATATAAGAAATAAGCAGATAAAGTTGATAGAAGTGCCGCTGTAAATTTTTCGAGTTGGTAGAGTTTTGGCAAAAGAAATAAAATAGATGATTCTTTTTGGGTTGGATCTAGCGGTAAAAATTCTGTAGGAATCGTAAAAAGTTCTGCAAACAAAAAATTAATAATCCCTGGTGTCCAAGGATAAGAAGGTAAATACTCAAATTTGCCTGGTACCAAATAATAAGGTAAAACTAAAATTTTACCATCTATGTTATGTGGTAAATCAGTAAAATCCCTTTTAAGGAAAGAGAATTCTTCAAGTTTATATTCTTTGTGAATGGTTTGGTTCAATAAATCTTTAAATTCAAAACCGTTAGTTTGATCCAACCACAAAGGAAAAAAACGAGCGGGAATTAAATCGGAAGAAGGCACTGGATTCGTAAAAGATAGGTAAACTAAAAAGATTGCAAAAAATTGAAACTGTGAGTTGCCATTTTTTTGAAAGAGTATAAAAGCCAAATACAATAAACTTACATAACGAATAAATTTAGTAGGTATTTGAAAATTTCCAGTGTAAACGTAAGATAAACTGACAAAGATAAATAGTGAGAAAAAAAGAATTTGGATCCCTAAGAATATAAACTTTCTTAGCGTAAAATTTGAAAACAGGGAAGAGATAGCCATTTTTGAAAACTAGCTTCTGATTTAATCTTGTTTTTTGCTATTCTTTTTAGCCTGGATCATATTTTTTATATATGGAAGTGAATCGGATTTCACAAACGAAACGGAAAATTCCCCTCAAACGATGTGGATAAAAGCTCCCATAAGGAATTAGAAACTTGAATTTTTTTAAGAAACAAACTGTTCTCAATCTAACAAACAGACCTGAATTTCAGATCCTTTTCTTTTTTTCCATACTGGTTCTTATTTTTTATTTTGTAAACTTACCGAATTTTTTGGGGGAGTTTTATTTCTTAACAGATCTTGCGGCCAATGACTTCCAAATCATGGAGATACTGCGAGGGAAATTAGGTTATGGAGCCTATTCGCGGTTTCAATTCAATCACCCGGGGCCAATTTATTTTTATCTTTTGGCACTGGCAGAGACCGTATTTCTATTTTTTGAATCCGAATATGCGCGGTATGCATTCGTGACCTTTTTATCCAATGCCATTTGTATTGGGTTTTCCCTATACCTCATCACGAAACAGTTCAAATCGTATCTCGCTGGTATTATACTCTTTGTTTCTTTTTTATTTGTTACCCATAGTTTGGGATTTCAATTTTTCTTTGAGACATGGACTCCCTATGTGATGGTATGTCCTTTTTTATTGTATCTGATCTCCATCGCCCAGGTGGTTGAGAGACGATGGAAGTTTTTACCCCTTTTTATTTTTCTCGGTTCAATCCTTTTCCAACTAAACATTATGGGTGCAGTTCCCTTTGGAATCGGATTTTTATTCATAACGTACCATTTCTACCAGTGGAAAAGAAAGGGGGAACTAAAGGAAAAAAAAGAGATTCAATTCCAATTAGGACTTTCTCTCGCAGTTCTCTTGGTTGTTTGGTTGCCCGTGTTGGTAGATTTTGTTATCAATTTTCCTGGGAATATAACGAGTGTTCTGCTTTATTTACTCAAGGGTGGTGGGAACAAAAAACCGTTTGAGGTGATTCAGTTTTTGAACCTTACCTTTGGGCAAATGGTTTCGATTCCTTATGCGGGGTTTTTGTATTTGCTCATTGTGTTACTTCCTTATTGGAAACGGTTTCCCAAGGATTCGTTTGCAGAAACATTAAGGAATTTCACTTCCATTTATACATTCATCACCCTTTTAACTTTATTTAGGATGAAGGGTCCAATTGTTCCCCATCTGTTTTGGCATTTTTATGCAGTGATTGCAGTCCAAATCTTTCTTTGCTTTCGGCTCCTTCCATGGGGAAAAATTCCTTTGAAATGGAATACTGGAATCGTAGCTCTTTGTACGATTTTTGCCGTAATTTTTATCGGTACTTTTGGGAAAGTCCCCGCTAAAGAACGGAACCTTCATGTAAAAGAAATATCTAAATTGGTATTGGGACTAAATGATCGTTTCATTTTGCATTGGGAAATGAATGATCGTGACTTTTCCCAAGGGAATTTGGTATTAGGACTTGCATCAAGGCTCAATAGAAGTGGCAAAAACGTTTGTTTGTTAGACCCTTGGTTATTCTTAGTTCCCAAAGCCTACCATTGTAAGGAGATTGATTTGAAAGAGGCTACGGTTTTGTTATTTGAAAGTCCTCCGGCTCCGTATCCAAAACTGGAAATGGTCAATCAGGAAATCCATTTTGAAGGTAGTACCATCAAAGTGATTCCAAAGAAACTTTGAGGCATAATGAAAAGATGCGATTAACTAATTTTTTTATCTTATTTTGGATTTCAATTGTCTTTCTTTCTTCGATCCGAAAACTGGAAATGATCCTTTAATCTATGCACTATTACCTTGTCCCTAGAAAAAAACCAAATCTCCTTTCTCTCATCATTCCTTGTTATAATGAGGAAGAAGTTTTAGACTATCTGAAACAACGGCTAAGAGAAGTAGTTCCAAAACTTGAGGTGAATACCGAAATCATATTAGTGAATGATGGAAGTTCCGATCGTACCATCCTCGGCCTTATGGATTGGGCAAAAGAAGATAAAAATGTTCGTGTCATCTCACTTGCAAGAAATTTTGGCCACCAAATCGCTGTTACTGCGGGCATGGACCATGCGCGTGGGGATGCAGTTGTCATTATGGACGCAGATTTACAAGACCCACCAGAAGTGATTTTGGAGATGCTCACACGGTACAAAGAAGGTTATGATGTCGTGTATGGGCAAAGGCTTGCTCGGTCTGGGGAGTCTTTTTTTAAAAAAATCACTGCTTGGGCATTTTACCGCCTAATGAAAATTTTGGTTCATAAAGACCTACCTTTGGATTCGGGAGACTTCCGATTGATATCCAGAAGGTGTTTGGATGCTTTGAATGGATTACGAGAAAACCATCGTTTTCTTAGAGGAATGAATGCTTGGATTGGTTTCCCTCAAATCCCAGTGTATTACAACCGCGACCCTCGTGTTGCGGGAGAAACAAAATACCCGTTGCAAAAAATGTTAAAATTGGCGATGAATGCTGCCGTTTCCTTTTCCCCTTTACCACTTCGTTTCAGTTTAGGACTTGGGATCGTGGTTGCCTTAATTGGATTTTGTGTGGGGTTGTATGCCCTTTACCGTGCTTTCCAACATTTCATTTTGCAAATGCCAATTGTATACAATCCAGGCTGGGCCACCATTGTGACTTTGATTTGTCTCATCGGAGGTTCCATCCTCATTTCGATAGGGATTTTAGGTGAGTATGTGGCGAGGATCTTTGAAGAATCAAAGGGTAGGCCACTCTATGTCATTGAGTTTATGGAAGGTGGTTTGGCCAAAGGGGGTCTCGGGATCCCATCGCGTTCCAATCGAAAAAAATCTATTTGATCCATTCCGAAATACGACGTTGTCTATGTTAGACGAAAACATAGGTGGCAGAGGATGATTGGTTAACTCGTAAAGGCGGAAGCTAAACTTTCTTTGATCTTTTGCCTAGTGGTTTCCACTTCCTTTGGCAGGGTCAACTCATCAATTTTTCCAAGTAAAAATGATTCATCGACGAGTTTTCCTTCCCATACCTTCCCAATCATTCCCGCAATGACAGATAAAATCTGGTTGGTATCAAGGAAGTTGTATTGTTCCAAGATTAAGGCCATACCCATTGCGCCTTCCGTTCCGTAAAACGCTTGTTTTTTGCCAAATTCAGATTCATACATTCCGTCAGGCAAAGCTTCTTTTACTTTTTGGATCATATCGGCTTCACTGGGACCGTGGCTTGTTCGGTTGATCATGGTTAATGCTACTGGATTTTTAGGTCCATGGATCCTTTGGATTTCTTCAGCATACAATCGGATTTTTTTCGCTGCATCTCTTGTGATTGCATCCCTTCCCAAAAAATTCAATTTGTAGAGGTATTCCTCTAACTCGTCTCCTGTGATTTTCCCCATACAAATCAATTGGTAAAGGGTAAAGATCATAAAATCAGATTCGGTATTATCGCCCAGTAGGATTTCCTTCGATTGTGTTGGCAAATAAATGCGATCATACAAAAGGATGGAGAGTTTATAAGACATTTGGTCAAACAAACTTTGGTAAGAAGCACCTAAGAATTTTTTTGTGCGAGACCAAGCTGGTTTGAATCCATTTTGCAAAAACTCGAGTGGATTGAAAATGGTATCGATGACTTTATCAAAGACACCTTTGATGGTTCCTTCCAAGTACTTTAAATGTAAGGATTCAATTTGGATATTGTCTTTGGCAATGGTGGCAAGCATTGTCCTTCTAAAAAAGTGAGGGCTTGCTGAGATAAATGCCAAAGGAGAATTGTTTGTCGCAATTCTTAGTTCTCTGTACAATTCCGGCATACCAGGAAGCGCTTGTTTTTGGTTTGGTGTTTCGAATAGGGCGGAGAACTTTCCTTTTCCTGAATGGATGTCTGTTGCTAAATAGGTTTGGTCAATGTCTGACGTGACAACAATCCCTTGGTAGTCTTCTGGTAAAATGCGCAGTTTGCCTTTCCCTACAATTGTTGTTTTACCAAGGATTGAATCTTCGGTAGCATTTAAGTGGGCGAGGTCTTTGGAATACTGACGAAAACTATCTAAACCTTCCAATACCACTTGGAAATCATGAAAACCAACGGGCAGTTTGTCTCGTATCTCACAGGAAAAAAATCCATCTTCGTCGGCTTTGATTTTTCCTGAGGTGTAAATGAGTTTGCCTGAACTGTCAAAAACCTCTAGTTTCAAAACTGGTTTTCGGACAGGAGCCAAAGAAAAATCGAGAAAGGGTGTGATTTTAGTTTCATCCCCTTTGAATAAACCGGTCATGAGGTCCCAAAGCCCATCAGCCTTCATGAGGTCGGTAATGCCAACATCGACAACCTGTCCGCGTACATAGGACCTACGTTCTCTGCCGAGAGAGCCACCGCAAACAGCGATTCTTTTGATATCGGTAATGATGGGTTGTGAAGTATTTGGTTCTTGGGACATAGAATTTATGCCCTTAAGCGTCTAAGAAAACAAGGAGCCGTCTATTCCTTTTTATGCCATCACTACGATCTACGAATGATTTTGTCCAACTTTTGCAAAAGGAGGGAGAGCTTCGTGTTGTTTCCGACCTGGTTGACCCCAATTTGGAACTTGCAGAAATCCAAAGGCGAGTGGTCGCTAAAAAAGGCCCAGCACTCCTTTTTACGAATGTCAAAGGGACAAAATTCCCTGTCGCAACAAACCTATATGGATCGGAAAAACGAATCCATTTGGCATTTGGCGAAAAACCGGTCCAAACCATCGCAAGGCTTGCCAAACTCGCAAAAGAAATCTTTCCCCCTACGTTTTCCAAACTTTGGAAAGAACGTTCCCTTGGCCTTTTGCCCTTCCAAGTTGGATTGAAACATGTGAGGCGAGCACCAATCTTGCAAGCGAAAGTGGGAACCGTAGGAGAGCTCCCACAGCTTGTTTCGTGGCCGAAAGATGGTGGTCCCTTTGTGACTTTACCACTTGTGTATACAGAACACCCAAAATCTGGGAATGGAAATTTAGGTATGTATCGTGTGCAACTGTTTGGTGAAAAAACCGTTGGGATGCACATCCAAATCCACAGAGGAGGTGGTTTCCACTACTATGAAGCGGAAAAAGAGAATCATTCCCTCCCAGCCCATGTCTACATCGGTGGTCCACCTGCTTTAACCATAGCAGCCGTTGCACCTTTACCAGAAGAAATTCCAGAACTTGTATTTGCTTCGTTTCTTATGGGTGAAAAACTCCGGATGAAAAAAGACAAGTCGGTTTCACCATATCCCATTGTCGCCGATGCGGATTTTGCTCTCATTGGTTCTATCCCACCAAAATTACGTAGGCCAGAAGGGCCTTTCGGTGACCACTATGGTTATTATTCCTTACAACATGATTACCCGTTTCTAGATCTTTCCCATATCTTGCACAGAAAGGATGCCATTTGGGCCGCCACTGTGGTTGGGAGGCCGCCACAGGAAGACCATTATATCGCTGAGTTTTTGCAAGATTTGTTATCGCCCCTGTTCCCACTGGTGATGCCACAAGTGCTTGGTGTTTGGGCTTATGAAGAATCGGGTGTCCATTCCCTTGCGGCTGCCATTGTCAAAGAACGATATTTCCGCGAAGCCTTTATGGGAGCCCTTCGGATTTTAGGGGAAGGGCAACTTTCACTGACGAAGTGTTTGCTTGTAACAAATGAACGAGTGGACTTAAAAAACTTTTCAGAGACATTCCGTGAGATTACGGAACGGTCTGACCCTCGCACTGATTTTTTTATCTTCAGCAATATCAGCCAAGACACACTCGACTATACGAGTGGCACAGTAAACAAAGGGAGTAAACTCTTGTGGATGGGGATCACAGATCCAAATAAACCCATTCCAAATCCAAACCTTCCCAAGGAATTCAATGGAAGGTTTCAGGACAAAAGATTCGAAAACCCCAAAGTATTTTTACCAGGAGTTCTAGTTGTAAAAGGATCGGAATTCCAACCAAATGATCGTTTGGCGGAAGTTTTACTTTCTGAAGATCTAGGAAATTTCTCTTATGTGTTTTTAGTAGATGATTCGGAAGACGCTGTCAAAACAGATTCCGATTTCATTTGGACCATGTTTACCAGAATGGAACCCGCTTCTGACGTGTATGCAAGGACAGAGACCATTCGTAACCATATTGCTTACCAAGTACCAATTGTTTTTGACTGCCGTATGAAACCTTGGATCCCTGAAGTCCTAAACCCACTGCCCGAAACGGTGAAACTCGTGGACGAACGATTTGGGAAGTGGATTGAATCTTTATAGGTAATGTTCGATGTTTTGTTTTTGGATTCCGTAGAACAGAAGAGCACTGCCTTTATCCCAACTGGTTTGGCGTGGACCTCGTGGCGGTATCCAAAAATCTTTTCCAAAATCCAAGTGAAAAGTTGATAGATAGAATCCCTTAGAAAAAAAGAATCATCAGAGTAATGGCAAAAAAACTCACCTTAGTCACAGGCGGTGCGGGTCTTATCGGCTCACAAATCATCGAAGACCTCAATCATAATGGAAATACGGACATCTTGGTTGTGGACCATTTGGGCACTTCTGAAAAATGGAAAAACCTCCAGAGGAATTTTTTCAGAGACTACTATGAAAAAAACCAGTTTGAATCGTTTTTAGATTCTGGTCATCCAATCCTTTCCGAAATTTCTGAAATTTACCACCTAGGTGCTTGTTCTGCTACCACAGAAAAAGACGCCACTTACTTGATGCAGAATAACTTCCATTATACGAGAAAACTTGCAGAATTTGCTGTAGGGAAAAATTTGCCATTTTTATATGCTTCAAGTGCAGCCACATATGGAGAAGGGGAATTTGGTTATGACGACAAAGCTCCCATTGACAATTTAAAACCACTCAATATGTACGGGTATTCCAAACATCTTTTTGATTTGTATGCCAAAAAAACAAAGATAGCGGACAAACTCATTGGGCTAAAATACTTTAATGTGTTTGGATATGGAGAAGCCCATAAGGGTGACATGCGAAGTTTAGTCCTCAAAGGATACGAACAAATCCGAGATACAGGAAAACTCAAACTGTTTAAATCTTACAAACCAGAATACAAAGATGGGGAACAAAAACGTGATTTCCTCTATGTAAAAGATGCAAGTAAGATTAGCATTTATTTACTCAGTGAACGGAAGTACGGATTGTACAATGTGGGGAGGGGAATGGCGGAAACCTGGAATGATTTAGCTTCCGCACTCTTTCAGGCCATGAACAAACAAGTAAACATTGAGTATGTAGACATGCCCGATTCGTTGAGAGGCAAATACCAATACTACACCTGCGCAGACATGGACAAATTAACCAAAGTAGGGTATCCCTTTGGTTTTACCAACCTCCAGGATGCAATTCAGGAATATGTTCGCCTCTTAGAACTCGAAGCGAAATAATGCTTACTTTTTATACACTTTTACAATGGTTTGGATGAGGTCCTTAAACTTAGCATCTTTCAGTCGATAGAAAACTTGGTTTGAAGATTTCCTTGATTCCAAGATCCCATTGTTTTTCATTTTGCTAAGGTGTTGTGAAGCAGCTGATTGGCTGGTTCCTAATAGTTCAACAAGTTCGCCAACGGTCTTTTCTTCTTTGGCTAAAGTGTAAAGGATGAGTAAGCGGATTGGGTGGGCAATGCCTTGGATGCCTTTGATCGCTTGTTCCAATTGTTGTTTCGAGAGTTCTGTTTTTATTTTCATCGGTAAGGATTTCCGTTATATCCTTATGACGAAATCATCCTCAAATTACCTACGAAAATTTTACGTGCGGTTAAAAAAATGATCAATTGACTGAACGATCTGTCCAAAATCTTTTTTACCTCTCTTGCTATAAAAAGAGGCAAAAAAGATTTAATCGAAGTTAGATTCGTACACCACCTGAAATTTCTAAGACCACACCTGTGACCAAATCATTCATGATGATAAATTCTGCGGTAGACGCAATTTCATCTGGTTCCCCAAGCCTTCCGACTGGGATGATGGATTTCCACTTTGCAAGTGCTTCTGGGTTCATGTCTTTTAAAACCATTTCGGTTCCGATAAAACCTGGAGCAATCCCTGCCACTCGGATTCCAAACTTCGCAAGTTCTTTGGACCAAGTCACCGTCATCGCAGCAACACCTGCTTTTGCAGCACTGTAATTCGTTTGTCCTGAATTTCCATGCATGGCGATGGATGCAATGGGGATAATGACTCCCTTTTTTTGTTCCACCATTTTGGCTGCCGCTTCTCTACCTGTTAAGAAGACACCGGTCAAATTGACATCGATGACCGACTGCCATTGGTCAATTCCCATCTTGCCTTTTACTTTGCCCGTTTCTTTGTCGACCCGAACAAGGAGGCCATCACGGAGAATGCCTGCGTTCAGAATGGCAACATCTAGGCTTCCTTGGAAAGCACAAGCTTCGTCCATGAGCCGAATGCTGTCTTCTTCTTTGGCCACATTGGCAACGATGCCTTTGGTTTTAATCCCTTCTTTTTGGAAGAGGGAAACGGTTTCGTCCAATAAATCTTTTTGGATGTCTGAGAGAATGATATTGGCTCCCGACTTACCCAATCGGTAAGCCATTGCCTTTCCGAGTCCACCAGCCGAGCCAGTGACGAGAATGTTTGCACCTTTTAGTTCCATGTCCGCCAGTTTCAAAAACAGCGGAACCTAGGTCGATACAAAACTAAATCATTAGGGGAGGGGGAAAAACGAATTAAATCTCTGCCAGTTCCGCACTTCGGAACGACACATAATTGTCGTTAAATGGGATTTCAACCCTTGCTACCGTTCTATCTTCATGAGTGATGATCCGAAATAAATTGGGGTCAACCCCTTCGTTTTTAAGAAGGATCATGATGAGGGCAATTCCAAGTCCTGCACCTTCCGTATTGTCCATATTGTCCATATAGAATTCAGCAATGTCATTATAACCCATGGACTTTTTCATTTTTTCCCGCATCCGGACTTCTTCGGTTTTGATTACGGGGGTATTGTTTGTCACTTCGACTAGGAGTCCATCCAAGCAGTAGTGGAATTTGATTTGCACATAGACACCGCGGGCAAGGCATCGTTTTCCGTATTCATCCGCCATTTTTTCGGAAAACTTTTTCGAATACTCTTTGATCCCTTTGAAATAATCCGTTTCGTCTGTGATGTCGAGTCCCTCGTCTTCAAAAAAAACCCGTTTTTGGTTGGCTTTGATTCCATTGATTGTGAGTTCTTTGGAGATGGTGTATAACATCTCCACAAATTGGGACTGGCCCACTTCCTTAAGGATGTTTGTGATGAGTCCAAGCACATACTGTTCGAGTTGGCGATTCATCCGAGAAGAGCGGACGACAATTTTAGATTTTGCCTTTACTAAATCGGGAATTTGTGCTTCTAATTCTACAAACGGTTTCGCCACGAATCATTCCTTATGCGGTGGGTGTTTCCCACATGGTTCTATTATCGAACGGGGAAATCCACAACTAAAATCACAAGGGAAATTCACCAATTTTCCTGTTTTTTCATCAATTCCAGGAAATAAACTCATTTTCCATTGACCAATGAGCCTCATTTAAAATAGTGTAAAAAACCTAGCCTCGCTTGGAAACCCGCGCTTGGGTGGGAAACGTTTGCCCTCTTAGCTCAGTGGTAGAGCACTTCCATGGTAAGGAAGGGGTCGCCAGTTCAAGCCTGGTAGAGGGCTTGTTTAGGGCTGTAGTTTAATGGTAGAACTAGGATCTCCAAAGTCCTTGGTGGGAGTTCGATTCTCTCCAGCCCTGCCAAACTACGGAATATAGAATTAGAGAACAGGACAAGGATCAATGAAAGCTACGAGTTTCATTCAGGAATGTAAAGCAGAACTTGAAAAAGTACATTGGCCAACGCGCCAAGAAGTGGTGAGTTCTACCGTTGTAGTCCTAGTTACAGTATTTATCTTTTCCCTATTTTTATCAGCTTCGGATTTTGTATTCTTGAAACTGTTAAAGTGGTTCTGGGCATTAGGAACATAGGTAGGGAAGTGGGCGATTCTTTAGATAAAAAATGGTATGTGCTTCAGACTTATTCCGGTCACGAGAATAAGGTGAAGACAAACATTGAAAGGATGGTCCAACAACAAAAACTGGAAGACCAAATCTTTTCAGTGAAGATTCCTTCGATGGAAGTTGCCGAAATGAAAAACGGCAAAAAGAAGGTCACAAAGAAAAAGCTGATGCCTGGTTATGTTCTGGTTGAGATGAACATGACAGATGACCTTCGGTTTAAAATCCAGAACTTACCTTCTGTGTCTACGTTTGTAGGCGGAAAAGGAAAAGGTCCGGAGCCACTTTCGCTTGATGAGATCAAAAATCTCTTCAGTGATGTGGGAAGTGTGGAATCGGAAGAAGTTTCGAGACCGCGTTTCCTTTTCAAAGTGGGTGAGACATTAAAAATTATAGATGGTCCGTTTGCTAATTTCACAGGCCTCGTAGATGAAATTTTCCCTGATAAGGGAAGGCTTCGTGTCCGAGTCGAAATTTTCGGAAGATCCACTCCAGTGGAGTTGGATTACCTCCAAGTAAAATCGGAACAATAGAACTGATAGATTGACTTTTAGTAAGGAACTTGAAACGAGATGGCTGCAAAGAAAGTAGTAAAACAAATTAAACTCCAAGTAGAAGCAGGGAAAGCAAACCCAGCTCCACCGGTAGGCCCTGCACTTGGTCAGGCCGGACTCAATATCATGGAATTTTGTAAACAGTTCAATGAGAGATCAAAAAACCAAATGGGACTCAAACTCCCAGTGGTGATCACTGTTTATTCTGATAGAAGTTTTACATTCGTCACAAAATCTCCTCCTGCAGCCCTTCTTGTGATGAAGGCACTTGGACTCCAAGGTGGGTCTGCCACTCCACACACTGTGAAAGTGGGAACAATCAAACGCGCACAACTAGAAGAAATTGCAAAAACGAAGATGGAAGACCTCAATGCAAACGATATGGATGCAGCAGTGAAGATCATTGCTGGGACATGCCGTTCCATGGGTGTTAACGTCGAGTAATCATTAGGAAACGGGAACCGAAGTCATGAAACGCGGCAAAAAATACATCCAACTCAAAGAGAAAGTCGATCGCACAAAGGCTTATACCCTTGGTGAGGCAGTCGGTTTAGCGAAAGCGACCAGTTACTCAAAGTTCGACGGAACTTTAGAGATCTCGACAAAAATCAATTATAAATCTCTCCAAAACGTAAGAGGGACTATCTCTCTTCCACACGGAACAGGAAAAACGATTAAAGTTTTGGTTTTCTGTAAAGGAGACAAACAAAACGAAGCGAGAGAGGCGGGTGCTGATTTCGTAGGTGATATGGACTTAATCGAGAAGGTATCTGGTGGTTGGACTGATTTTGATGCTTGTGTGGCAACACCTGACATGATGAAAGAAGTTGGTAAACTGGGTCCAGTTCTTGGTCGTAAAGGCCTTATGCCAAAACCAAAAGCGGGAACAGTGACAACTGACGTATCAAAAGCAGTGAAAGAGTTGAAAGCGGGTCGAATTGAATACCGTCCTGACAAAGGGGGAGTGGTTCACTTAGGAGTAGGGAAATGTTCCTTCTCTGACGACAAACTTTCTGACAACATCAATGCTGTTGTTGCGGCTCTTATGAAAGACAAACCTTCCGATGCGAAAGGTGATTACCTCAAGTCTTTCTCAGTAGCAGCGACTATGGGAATCGGCGTCAAAGTCGATGTAAAAGAACTAGTAAACGCGAACATATAACGAGTAAGAAACATGGCAAATCCATCTAAAATTGAAGCAGTATCTGAACTAAAGAGTCGTTTGGAAAAACGACCTAACTTTATTTTAGCATCTTACAGCGGTTTAACTGTTGAAGATATGTCCAACCTTCGTGCGAAACTTCGCAAGGAAGGATCGGAGATGAAGGTAATCAAAAACAACCTTTTCCTCCGTGCATTAAAAGAGTCTTCTGAACATAAAAACAACTCCATTGATTTTGGAGATGTTTACAAAGGACCACTTGCAGCGATTTTCTCTCTGGATGCACTTCCAGCAGTAGCAAAAGTATGTAAGGACTTTGCAAAAGATAAGAAGGAACTCGAAATCAAAACTGGCTATATGGACGGTGAGGTTTTGGGTAAGTCTGGAGTAGAAGCGATTGCTGGACTTCCGTCCAAACAAGAACTTCTTGCGCAAGTGGCTCGTGGGATCAATGCTCCTGCGACGCAAATTGCTTCCGGAATCAATCAAATCATGGCATCATTGGCACGCGCCATCAATGCTGTAGCCGAGAAAAACGGCAATTAGTAATCATAGTGATTAGTAGGATAAGGAGAATATAGATGTCTGTTGACGCGCTATTAGAACAAATTGGAAGTCTTACATTAGTTCAGGCTGCTGACCTAGTGAAAAAGATGGAGGAGAAATTCGGGATTTCTGCTGCTGCACCGGTTGCGGTAGCGGCTGTTGCGGGTGCAGGTGGTGGCGCTGCTGCTGCTGAAGAACCAGCAACTTTCAATGTTATCTTGAAAGCACACGGTGACAAAAAGATCGACGTTATCAAACTCGTTCGCGAAATCACTGGTCTTGGATTGGCAGATGCGAAAACTCTTGTAGAAGCTGGTGGAAAATCAGTGAAAGAAGGGGTTTCTAAAGACGAAGCTGCTGATATTAAGAAAAAACTCGAAGGTGTTGGGGCTCAAGTAGAAGTTGCTGCTGCCGGTTAATCGGTTGCCAATTTTTAAACCCAGTCTTCAAAAACTTAGAGGCAGGGAGGCCGTAGGCGTCCCCACCTCTATTTTTTCGTTTATCATACCATCTATTATTTTGACGTCTCTAGGGAGAGTATTCCATGCATACCCGAATGCAAATTAGAAACCGGGTAAATTTCGGTAAAATTACCGACCTCAATTTACTTCCTAATCTTATCTACGTACAGAAAAAATCCTTTGATTGGTTCCTCCAGTCGGAAGTGAAAGATCCGACGAAACGACTGAACCAAGGGTTGGAAGCGGTATTCCGTGAATCCTTCCCAATTGAATCACCAAACAATGATATGGTCATGGAATATGGCCATTACGTATTGGGAGAACCGAAACGTGATCCCCAAGAGTGCAAAGACACTGATTCTTCTTATGCGGTTCCGCTAAAAGCTGTGATTCGTCTCATCATCAAAGACACGGGCGAAATCCGCGAACAAGTTGTCTATATGGGTGACCTTCCTGTGATGACTGACCACGGAACTTTCATCATCAATGGTGCCGAAAGGGTAGTGGTAAGCCAGTTACACAGATCTCCTGGTATTTTCTTTTCTTATGACCAAGTGAGAGATACTTTCTCTGCTCGTGTGATTCCGTACCGAGGTTCTTGGTTGGAATTCGAAATGGACAACAAAGGGATCCTTGTTGCCAAAATCGACCGTAAGAAAAAATTCCCAGCTACCTTACTTGTAAAAGCAATGGGTATGGGAACCAACGAAGAAGTATTACGCCTCTTCTATGGTTCATCCAAAATGAAAATCGCCGGTGCCAATCCAAAAGACCTCAAACGTCTGATTGGCCGCCGAACCATCGCTGATATCATCAATATGGAAACAGGCGAGGTAATGCTCGATGCTGGTTCTAAAATCAACGAAGACAATATCTCCATCCTTCGTGAAATGAAGGTGAAGGAAGTGGATGTCATCGAATTTCCAAAAGGAAAAGACAATCCAGTTCTCATCAACTGCTTAGAAAAAGACGGTGTCAACGACTACGAAGATGCTGTGAAAAAGTTTCATACCATTATGAGACCAGGGGAACCTTCTACGATTGAAAACGCAGAAGCGGAACTCAAAAGACTCTTTTTCTCACACAAAACCTTTGATTTGGGAGTAGTGGGTCGTTACAAAATCAATAGCAAATTTGAATTTAACAATCCAAAAGAATTCTCAAAAGCAGATGATCGTGTTTTAAGAAAACAAGACATCATTGAAACGGTTCGTTACCTTGTGATGCTAATGTCTGAGGCAGAAAACTACTACCCAGACGACATTGACCACTTAGGAAACAGAAGGATTCGTTCTGTGGGTGAGCTTATTGCGAACCAATTGAAACTTGGATTCTCCCGAGTGGAACGAGTCATCAAGGAAAGGATGACCGTACAAGAGCCAGAACAACAAACTCCGCAACTTCTCATTTCCATCAAACCAATCACAGCAGTGATCAATGAGTTTTTTGGGTCTTCGCAACTATCTCAGTTTATGGACCAAACCAATCCATTGGCAGAACTTACCCACAAACGTAGGTTAAATGCCCTTGGTCCTGGTGGACTTTCTCGTGACCGAGCCGGTTTTGAAGTTCGTGACGTTCATTATTCACACTATGGTCGTATGTGCCCAATTGAAACGCCGGAAGGTCCAAACATTGGTCTCATCCTTTCCATGTCTAGTTTTGCGCGGGTGAATGATTATGGGTTCATTGAAACTCCATACCGCCTTGTGAAAAATGGAAAGGTCCAAAAACAAGTCGAATACCTAACGGCAGACAAAGAAGAATACCACTATATGGCACAGTCAAGTTCGGCTGTGGATGAAAAGGGAGAATTCACTTCCAAACTCATCTCCACCCGCCATAGAGGGGATTTCCCTTTCCGTAGCCCATCTGAGATCCAGTACATGGACCTTGCTCCTTTGCAAGTTGTGTCTGTATCCACAGCCCTCATTCCGTTCCTGGAACATGATGATGCGAACCGTGCGCTTATGGGTTCGAACATGCAACGCCAAGCAGTGCCTCTCCTTACGGAAGAAGCTCCCTTTGTGGGAACAGGTATGGAAGCTCGTGCGGCCTACGACGCAGGGGTTTGTATCGTTGCCAAAAAAGATGGTGTTGTGTCCAAAGTGGATGCAACTGGTGTTTGGATCAAAGAAGACCAATCCAAAGAGATTGTCCACTACCCACTCATTAAATTCAAAAAAACCAACCAAGGTACTTGTTTTAACCAAAAACCAAACGTATCGATGTTACACACCACAACTGGTGGTAAGGTAAGTAAGGTTTCGAAAGAACGCATTGAAGTGGCTTCTCCAAACGGAGAAAAAGAAATCCACGAACTCCACCTTTCCGATGAAGTTCAATTCCAAGCAGTTGTCAAAGAAGGGCAAGAGATTGGGGTTGGAGCACCTGTTGCAGGTCAAATCATCAAAGGGGAAAAATACGGAGAGTTTGGACAAATCTTACAAAAAGGAACTGTCCTAGCGAACGGTCCTTCCACTGACGCAGGTTATTTGGCCCTAGGACGAAACGTTCTCGTGGCATTTATGCCTTGGGAAGGTTACAACTTTGAGGATGCGATTCTGATTTCAGAACGAATCATCAAAGACGATGTTTTCTCTTCCATCCACATTGAAGAATTCGAAATCCAAGCTCGGGAAACAAAACTTGGACAAGAACAAATCACTCGTGACATTCCAAACCTTTCGGACAAAGCGTTCCGTGATTTGGATGAGTCCGGTGTGATCCGTGTGGGTGCGGAAGTAAAACCAGGAGACATCTTGGTGGGTATGGTAACACCGAAAGGCGAAACCGACCTGACTCCAGAATACAAACTTTTACACTCCATCTTTGGAGAGAAGGCAAAAGAAGTAAGGGATTCCTCACTTCGTATGCCAAACGGTTTTGAAGGAACTGTGATCGATATCAAACGTTATTCCCGCGAAACAGGTGATGAACTTGCTGCTGGCGTGGAAGAAATGGTGAAAGTGTATGTGGCTCGCAAACGAAAACTCCTCGTGGGTGATAAGATGGCGGGACGTCACGGAAACAAAGGGGTCGTAGCTCGTGTGATGGCACAAGAAGATATGCCATACATGGAAGACGGAACTCCTGTTGATATCGTACTCAACCCACTCGGTGTTCCTTCTCGTATGAACCTCGGACAGATTTTTGAAACCCAACTTGGTTTCGCTGCCAAAAAACTAGGGATCAATTTTGAAACCCCTGTTTTTGACGGAGCATCTGAAGGTGACGTTCATGAGTTCTGCAAAAAAGCAGGATTACCAGAAAACAGCAAATTTCAGTTATACGATGGAAGAACGGGCGAAAAATTTATTAACCAAGTCTTCTGTGGATATATCTACATGTTGAAACTGGCTCACTTGGTGGATGACAAAATCCATGCAAGGTCTACTGGTCCTTACTCACTCGTTACGCAACAACCACTCGGTGGTAAAGCGCAGTTCGGGGGACAAAGGCTCGGTGAGATGGAAGTTTGGGCTCTCGAAGCGTATGGTGCCTCACACACCTTACAAGAGTTACTCACCATCAAGTCAGATGACATGCTCGGTCGTGCAAGGATTTACGAAGCGATTGTGAAAGGAATCCATTCGATCAAACCGGGAATCCCAGAATCCTTCAACGTTCTTGTACAGGAACTTAGAGGTCTGGCACTCGACATCATCATCAAAGACTCCGAAGGATTGGAAGTGGATATCTCTGATTACGAAGATGAATTCTCGAAAAACAAAAAGAAAATTAAATTCGAGACCATCGAAAACGTGTAGGGAAGGGAAAAAGTATGAGAAATTACAATAGTTTTGAATCGATTACGATCCGTTTGGCTTCACCCGAGCGGATCAAAGAGTGGTCTTTCGGGGAAGTGAAAAAACCGGAAACGATCAACTACCGTACCCTAAAACCGGAACGAGATGGTCTTTTCTGTGAAAAAATCTTCGGAACCACTAAGGATTGGGAATGTTACTGCGGTAAATTCAAATCCATCCGTTATAAGGGAGTGGTTTGCGACAAATGTGGGGTTGAGGTAACTCACTCCAAAGTGCGTCGTGAAAGAATGGGCCATATTGAACTGGCGGCACCTGTATCGCATATTTGGTACTACCGTTCTGTTCCATCTCGTATGGGACTGCTTCTTGATATGACGATCAACCAACTCAAAAGTGTTCTTTACTTTGAGAAGTATGTGATCATTGACCCAGCTGATTCCGGAAGGAACAGAGGGGAACTCATCGATGAAGATGAATACCATAATTATTTAGATGAATACGGTGATAAATTCATCGCAGGGATTGGTGGGGACGCCATTAAAGAACTCCTCGCACGAATTGATGTGGATGCAGAAGCTCGTGTGATCCGCCAAAAGATCCAAGATAAAAACAAAATTTCCGACAAACGTATTTTCAAACGCCTAGAAGTTCTCGAAGCATTCCGTGATTCGGGAAACCGTCCTGAGTGGATGGTGCTTGATGTGGTTCCGGTGATCCCACCAGAACTTCGTCCGATGGTGCAATTGGAAGGGGGACGTTTTGCAACTTCCGACCTAAACGATTTGTACCGCCGTGTGATCAACCGTAACAACCGACTCAAACGACTCCTTGCATTAAAAGCCCCTGAGATTATCGTACGGAACGAAAAACGGATGTTACAGGAAGCAGTGGATGCTCTTTTTGATAACAGCCGCCGCAAACGTACTGTAAAAGGAAAGGGAAATAGACCTTTAAAATCTATTTCCGATATGCTCAAAGGAAAACAAGGTCGATTCCGCCAAAACCTACTCGGAAAACGTGTGGATTACTCTGGTCGTTCCGTAATTGTAGTGGGACCTGAACTCAAATACCACCAAATGGGCCTTCCGAAAAAAATGGCTTTGGAACTATTTAAGCCATTTATCATGAAACGCCTTGTGGATTTGGAACTGGCACCAAACATCAAATCTGCGAAGAAAAAAATCGAAGCCGAGGACAAAGAAGTTTTTGATGTATTGGAAACAGTCGTCAAAGAACACCCAGTACTCCTCAACCGTGCGCCAACTCTTCACAGACTTGGAATCCAAGCATTTTTACCAGTCCTTGTAGAAGGAAAGGCAATCAAACTCCACCCACTCGTCTGTCACGCGTTTAACGCTGACTTTGACGGGGACCAAATGGCAATCCACGTTCCGCTCGCCCCTAAGGCACAGCTCGAAACTTGGATGTTAATGTTATCACCACATAACATCTTAAACCCTGCCAATGGACAACCGATTTGTGGACCTACACAAGATATCGTTCTTGGTATTTATTACCTCACATCGGAAGTAAAAGATGCGAAGGGTGAAGGAAAATTCTTTACAGGCCTTGAAGAGGTGATGTATGCGATTGAAACCAAAACGGTAGAAATTCGCTCCAAAATCTCTGTGTTACACGAAGGGAAAATCATCGAAACCACACCGGGAAGGCTGATCTTCAACCAAGTGATGCCAAAAGGGTATGTGTACATCAACAGAACCCTCGGTGATAAAGAAACAAACAAAATCATTGCAGACGTTTACGAGAAGTTTGGACCAGGGATCACTGTTGTGATGCTTGATGAAATCAAACGACTTGGTTACCGCTACGCCACTGTATTTGCTCCTACCATCTCCATTGATGACATCCGAGTTTCTCCTCAAAAAGAAGGTCTCGTCAATGATGCCAACAAAGAAGTAGAAAAAGCGGATATGGAGTACCGTAAAGGGATCATCACAAACGAAGAACGTCGTAAAAAAGTGATCGAGATTTGGACAAAAACCAATGACCGCATTACGGAAGGGATGTTCAAGGAACTCGAAAAAGACCAATCGGGATTTAACCCGGTATACGTCATGGCAGCTTCGGGTGCCCGTGGATCCAAACAACAGATCCGCCAGCTTGCAGGGATGCGGGGCCTTATGGCGAAACCGTCTGGGGAAATCATCGAACTTGCGATTCGTTCCAACTTCCGTGAAGGCCTTGGGGTCTTAGAATTTTTTATCTCCACACATGGTGCGAGAAAGGGTCTTGCGGATACAGCGTTAAAAACTGCCGATGCCGGTTACCTCACACGTCGTCTCGTGGATATCTCTCAGGACGTAATTGTATCGGAAGATGATTGCGGAACCAAAGCAAACATCACTCTTGGAATCGTAAAAGAAGGGGAAAACGTAATTGTTTCCCTTGCGGACAGAGTGTTCGGCCGTTATACGGCAGAAGACTTAGTGGACCCTGTGACAGAAAAAGTGGTATTTCCAAAAGATACCCTGATCACAAGAGCACTCGGCCAACAGATTGAAAACTTAGGTTACGATAAAATCAAAGTGAGATCACCTCTGACTTGCCGTTCCCGCCATGGAATTTGTACGAAATGTTATGGTATGGACATGGCACGATTAGTCCCAGCAGAGATCGGGGAAGCAGTGGGAACCATTGCCGCTCAATCCATCGGCCAACCAGGAACACAGCTTACCATGAGAACCTTCCACGTGGGCGGTGCGGCATCTGCTACCATCCAAGAGAAAGAACACAAGGTTCCTTTTAGGTCACTTGTTAAGTCCATTAACGGTCGTTTGGTGACAAATGCCAATGGAGCAAAAGTGTTTGCTCGCCGCGGAACCATCATCGTGAACCGACTCATCCAAGAGTTTAACACGGAATCATTATCAAGTGTTCGGATTGTGGATGGACAACGATTGGAAAAAGGGGAAGTGTTTGCAACACAAGTGGGTGAATCCACAGAACAACGCATCACTTCTGACCAAGCAGGTGTTGTTTCTCTTGTGGGAACTACTCTACGTATCCTTGGTGATGACATTGTCATTCCTGTAAAAATCGGAACCATCTTAAAAGCAGAAGAAGGCCAAATCGTAGAAGAAAACAAGGCACTCGCTGAGTTTGACCCTTACAACGAAGTGGCTGTTTCGGAAACTGCGGGAACAATTGTTTGGGAAGATTTAGAAATTGGGAAGAACGTCCGTCGTGATGTGGACCCTAAAACTTCCAATATCATCCTGAAAGTAGTAGAGCAAAAGAAAGACCGACTTGTTCCAAAAGTCATCGTTGGATCCGACGGGTATTCTGTCCCAGTGGATGCGCTCCTCCAATTCCAAAATGGAGACAAAGTGCGCGAAGGGGATGTGATCTTCAAAATCCCATCAGTAGCTGAAAAAACTCGTGATATCACGGGTGGTCTTCCTCGGGTGGATGAACTATTCGAAGCGCGCCGTCCAAAAGACGCCTGCACACTTGCGGAAATCGATGGAAAAATCGAAGACAAAGGGGAAATCGTAAAAGAAAAACGAATCCTTTATATCCTCCCTGATTCACCAGAACAGGAAAAGGTAAAGGTAGCGATCCCAATCGGAAAACAAATCCGAGTCCGCCAAGGTGACTTCGTTAAACGTGGTGACCAGTTGGATGAAGGAAACTTTGACCCACATGATATCCTTGCGATCAAAGGACCAAGTGCCCTTCATGAATACCTAGTATCCGAAGTGCAAGAGGTATACCGTTTGCAAGGGGTTCATATCAATGATAAACACATTGAAGTTGTGGTTCGTTCCATGCTTCGTAAGGTGATCATCACTGATAGTGGGGACACATCGTTCGTGAACCAACAACAAGTGGATAAATTCCTCTTTGATGAAGAAAACGACCGAGTGGAACAAGAAGGTGGATCACCTGCACAAGGAACTCCAGTTCTTCTTGGTTTGACCAAAGCATCCCTAAACACTGAGTCGTATTTCTCAGCAGCATCTTTCCAAGAAACAACCAAGGTTCTAACAGATGCGGCCATCAAAGGAAAAACAGATAACCTAATGGGACTCAAAGAAAACGTCATCATTGGTCACATGATCCCTGCGGGAACGGGTATGAAAAAATACCGTGACATTGAAGTTTTCAAAGAACTCCCTGGGGATTTGGATTGGGACTTGGAATCAGAAGAAGAGGAAGAAGAACTTTCCGAACTTTCCGAGTCGGCACCAGTTTCCACAGCAACTCTCTCAAGACTTGTTGCTGAGGAAGACGAGGACGAAGATGAGTTGGAAGAAGAGTCAGATGATTCTGATGATGAGGACGACGACGATTAGTCACTAAGTAAGTCTTTTAGAAATCATCCAAATTGGAAGGTTTCTAGGGACAAAATTCATGTTTTCGTTTACAAAATGTCCCTATCTGGAATTTTGGACGAAAACGTCATTATTTTTTTAAAAAGAGAAGTAGAAGAAGGAATCGAATGCCTACAATTAACCAGCTCATCCGCATCGGAAGAGAAGACCAAAAGAAAAGAACTAAATCTCCCGCTCTAAAAGCATGCCCACAAAGACGTGGTGTTTGCACTAGGGTGATGACTTTCACTCCAAAAAAACCAAACTCGGCTCTTCGTAAAGTAGCAAGGGTTCGTTTGACAACTGGGATTGAAGTCACAGCTTACATTCCCGGCGAAGGCCATAACCTCCAAGAACACAACGTGGTTCTCATCCGTGGGGGAAGGGTAAAAGATTTACCAGGGGTTCGTTATCATATCATTCGTGGAACACTGGATACACTCGGTGTGGACAAACGTCGCAAAGGACGTTCTAAATACGGCGCGAAGCGTCCTAAAGCGTAATCGGAGAAAGGTATATGTCTAGAAGAAGAGGAAAAGTTGAACCGCGCCACATCGAAGGCGATCCAAAATACAACGACAAAGTGATTTCTAAATTCATCAACTGCCTAATGGTAGATGGGAAAAAAAGTGTCGCGGAAGCTGTGTTCTACGATGCATTAGAAGTCATTGCGAAAAAAACAGGACAAGATCCTTATGCTGTCTTCCAAGAAGCCTTGGAAAACGCAAAACCACAGGTAGAAGTAAAATCCCGCCGAGTGGGTGGTGTGACTTACCAAGTTCCAATCGAAGTTCGTCCTGAAAGAAGACTTGCACTTGGAATCAGATGGCTCATCAAATACAGCCGTGGTCGAAACGAAAAATCAATGAAGAATAAACTCGCTGCAGAATTCATGGAAGCACAAAAAGGCACAGGGTCTGCGATCAAGAAAAAAGAAGACATCAGAAAGATGGCAGATGCCAACAAGGCATTCTCTCACTACCGCTGGTAATCAGTTTTTTTCGATTCCAATCATTAACGAGCCAGGTTTCTACCTGGCTTTTTTATTTTCCGACGAAATGATAAACCATGATCTACCGCACCATTGGCATTTTTGCTCATATCGATTCAGGTAAGACTACCCTCACCGAACGAATCTTATTCGAAGCAGGTGTCATTTCTGCTATCGGAACCATTGAGGATGGAAATACAGAATCAGACCAACTCCAAGAGGAAATTGAAAGGGGGATCTCCATCCGTACCAGTTTTCATACGGTCCCTTGGAAAACTTCCTTTGGAACTTTTGAAATCCAACTGATTGATACTCCCGGTCATATTGATTTTCGTAACCAAGTCACAGATTTACTCCCTGCCATGGAAACGGCCATTGTGATTTTGGAAGCAGGCACAGTCGTACAATCGCAAGCAAGGTTAGTGATGGAAGAATTACGAAAGGCAAATGTGCCCATTGTTTTTTTCATCAACAAACTGGATCGTTTTGGTGAGGAGTACTTAGACACACTTGTCTCCTTAGAAGAAATCTTACAAATCCCTCCCGTGTCGCTTTTTCAAAAAGGAAAATCCGGTCATTGGGAATACTACTTACAAAACGAATCCGCATTTTCAAAATCCGTAAAAGAAGAGATCCTGACTTGGGAGGAAGACTCTCTTTTGGCCTTTTGGAAGGAAGGGAATGATTCTTCAAACCTTCCCAAATTATCCCTTAAGAAAGGAACAAAAGAAGGGAAACTTTTCCCAGTCTATGGTGGTTCAGCTAAAACCGGAGAAGGGGTGAGAGAACTTTTGGATTTGGTGCTTTGGACAGAACCCAAGGAGATCAATGAAGATTCCCGGTCACCTTTCTTAGTCCTTTCCAGAAGGACTGACCCAGAGATTGGCCGTTATGCGGTCGTTTACCCAACCCTTTCGATTCACAAAAGGGAAATCGAAAAGCTCCTTTTGGGGAACCTTACCCCTCATCATTTGCACCCACAAAAGGCTTTGGGCATACCCGAAACAAATGGTGGTGATAAAAAGGAAATCAGCTTCCTTTCGCCCGTGTCCCTGGATCCCTTGGATCCAATCATCAAAGGAAAGTTGGGTGTTTTACTCGCGCATCCGGGTCTTACCATGGAACCCGGAAAACCAGTACTTCCGAAAACCAGTTTGGACCACATTCCAGATCCGAATTGGAACGAAGCAACTCCAAGCCCTTTCTCTGTGGTACTCGAACCGGACCTGAGTTCGGAAAAGGAATTTTGGTTATGTCGCTTAGAGGAACTGGTTTGGGAAGACCCAGGTTACCGGTTGGAGCTACGGGAAGAGACCGGACAGATGGTGCTGTATGGAAGAGGGGAACTGCATTTGGAAATCGGGATCCGTAGGATTTCCGAGAAAACCGAAAAAAAACTTAACTGTAGTTCGATAAACATTGCCAAATTAGAGCTTTTTAAAAAAATGTCTCATAAGGTTGCCCTAGAGCATCGTGCCTTTGAAGACCAAAAGTCAAGCGGCGCGCTCATCGCAGTCCTGGAAGATACTGCCGATTTTTCGAAGCATATTGCCTTCGAGGTAAGTCTTCCGGAAGAAGTAAAACATACGATTGAAACGTCTTTCATGGAAGCCTGCTTACACGGGTTTTACGGTGAGGAAGTTTGTGGTTTAAGGCTTAGGGTCCTCGCATACGAGATGCCTAAGGGAGACCTACAAACCACTCTCACATTACTCAAAGTAGCAATACTTGCAGGAGTGAAGGAGTGTTTTCCATCAAACACATATTTGGTTTGTCCCCTCACTGAGATCGAAGTGATGGTAGACGCAGACCATTTAGGTGTAGTTCTTTCTGATCTAAGTCGCAGGAACGCAAAGGTGGTATCCATCTTTGAGGCTGTGGCAGGGAAGAGTCACTTAAAAGCCAATGCATCGGCCCAAAACCTGCTTGGCTTTTCAGGGGCTCTTAGAAACATGACCAAAGGGATTGGCATTTCTTGGGAAAGGACTGCTTTTACCTCTGAATTTTATGCAGTTCTAAAGGAGTAAAGAACCGAATATCGGGTCTTGCACCACGATTGAGGAGTAGATTCTAACAATGGCTAAAGAAAAATTTGACCGTTCAAAACCACACTTAAACATCGGAACTATTGGTCACGTTGACCACGGTAAAACTACGCTAACAGCGGCGATCACTACTACCCTTGCGAAAGCGATTGGTGGAAAGAACAAAGCTGTTGCTTATGACCAAATCGATAACGCGCCAGAAGAAAAGGCTCGTGGGATCACTATTGCAACGTCTCACCAGGAATATGAAACTCCTAACCGTCACTATGCACACGTAGATTGTCCAGGTCACGCTGACTATGTAAAAAACATGATCACTGGTGCTGCTCAGATGGACGCTGCGATCCTCGTAGTATCTGCAACTGACGGTGCTATGCCACAAACAAAAGAACACATCCTCCTTGCTCGCCAAGTTGGTGTTCCTTACATCGTGGTTTATCTCAACAAAGCAGACATGCTTGCTGCTGATGAAAGAGATGATATGGTTGAGATGGTAAAAGAGGAAATCAAAGACCTACTTAACAAATACAACTTTCCAGGTGACAAAACACCTTTCATCTCTGGTTCTGCATTAAAAGCTCTAGAAGGTGAAGATTCTGACCTTGGAATGAAATCCATTTTAAAACTAATGGAAGCTGTTGATACTTACGTTCCAAACCCTACTCGTATTGTTGACAAACCTTTCCTAATGCCAGTTGAGGACGTGTTCTCAATCACTGGTCGTGGAACTGTTGCAACTGGTCGTGTAGAACAAGGTGTTCTTAAGATCAACGACGAGATCGAGATTGTTGGTATCCGTGATACTTCAAAATCAGTTGTTACTGGTATTGAAATGTTCCGTAAACTTCTCGACCAAGCAGAAGCAGGGGACAACATTGGGGCACTTCTCCGCGGAACGAAAAAAGAAGACATCGAAAGAGGTCAAGTTCTTGCGAAACCGGGTACAATCACTCCACACAAAAAGTTTAAAGCGGAAGTTTACGTTCTTACTAAAGACGAAGGTGGACGTCACACTCCATTCTTTAACAACTACCGTCCACAATTCTACTTCAGAACTACTGACATCACTGGTGTTTGTAACTTACCTGGTGGAATGGAAATGGTTATGCCAGGTGATAACGTTACGATGTCAATCGAACTGATCCACCCGATTGCTATGGACCAAGGTTTGAAGTTCGCTATCCGTGAGGGTGGAAGAACGATTGGTTCTGGTGTTGTTGCGGAGATCGTTGAGTAATCGCAATGGCTGGACAAAGAATTCGCGTTAAGTTAAAAGCTTTCGATCATCGGTTGATTGACCAATCAACCTTTGAAATCGTTGCGACTGCGAAGAGGACCGGAGCTACTGTCTCCGGTCCAATCCCACTCCCAACGAAAAAAGAAATCTACACGGTATTACGTTCTCCGCACGTGAATAAAAAAGCTAGAGAACAGTTTGAAATGAGAACTCACAAGAGACTCATCGATATTTTAAATACGAATGAAGATACGGTAGAAGCCCTGATGAAGCTTCAACTCCCTGCTGGAGTTTCCGTAGATATTAAATCCTAAGGATAGGATCCATGGCTAAAGGTTTAATCGGCGAAAAATTGGGCATGGCCCACATATTCAATAACGACGGTAAGATGGTTACTGTAACCGTTTTACGCGTGGGTCCTTGTTTTGTGTCCCAGGTAAAAACAGAAGCAAATGACGGCTACGAAGCTGTGCAATTAGCATTTGGTGATGCCAAAGAGAAACACTTAACAAAGGCCGAGTTAGGACATATTAAAAAAGCGAATATCGCGACTCCTAAAAAAACTTTGGTTGAGTTCAAAGGGTTTGAAGGTGTGGCAGTGGGTTCAGAAGTGAAACTCGCAGATATCTTTGCTTTAGATGATACAGTAAAAGTGACCGGAACTTCTAAAGGGAAGGGAACACAAGGTGTTGTAAAACGCCATGGATTTGCTGGTGGTCCTGCAGGACACGGTTCTCGTTTCCAAAGACACCCTGGTTCGATTGGTTCGAACACAACTCCTGGACGTGTGTTCAAGGGTTTGAAAATGGGCGGAAGAATGGGTTCTGAGCAGACAACTGTTCGAAACCTGAAAGTAGTAAAAATTGATGCAGACGCCAATTTGGTATTTGTATCCGGTCCGGTTCCAGGAAGGGAACGTGGTATCGTTACGATAGAAAAAATCGGATAGATAGGTAGAACATGAAAGCGCGTAAATACAATAAAGAAGGCGTATTCGTAAGCGAAGTTGAACTTCCGGCAGAATTATTTGCTACCGGCATTTCGCTTGGAGCCATCTATGATGCGGTTAAAGCTGAAAATGCGAACAACAGACAAGGGACACATTCTACAAAGGATCGTTCCGAAGTTCGCGGTGGGGGAATCAAACCTTGGGCTCAAAAAGGAACTGGTCGTGCAAGACAAGGATCCATCAGAGCTCCACATTTCGTTGGTGGTGGTATCATTCATGGACCAAAACCAAGAGATTATTCTTCAAACCTGTCACGCAGCGTAAAGAAAAAGGCTGTTCTCTCCATCCTTAACAAAAAGGCAGAAGAAAACAGAATCGCGATCATAGAAGACGTAGAACCTTCTTCTTACTCCACAAAGTCCATCTACAACATTTTGAAGAACATGGACATTGCAGAGAAGGGTAACGTGGGTTTTGTGGTAGCTGGTGAAAACCAATTCCTCAAAAAATCCACTCGCAATATAGAGAACCTCAAATATGTGAACAGCAAACGAGTCGTTTGCCGAGACATCCTCTATAATAACAATTTAGTAATCTCTGAAAGCGCTTTAAAAGAGCTTCAGGCTCAGTATTCTAAGAAGGGATAAGACAGTGAACCTAGAGAATGTAATCTTATCACCAGTTGTAACGGAAAAGTCGCAAGACCTTCAATCAATTGGCGAACGTATGGGAAAAAGAACTGTCAAGTATACGTTCAAAGTCCACCCGGATGCGAACAAAACTTTGATCAAACAGGCTCTGAAACAAATGTATAACGTAGTTCCAACAAACGTAAACGTTGCCGTTTACCGTGGGAAAATGAAACGTTTTAGAAACATGCCGTCACAAAGACCTCACTACAAAAAAGCCGTAGTGACGTTCGCTGACGGAGCAAATTTGGATTTTGCTAAGGTTTAATTATGGGAATTAGAAAACTTAAACCCACAACGCAATCTAGCCGGTATTATTCCGTTTTAGATTTCAAAGAAATCACAGAAGTGGTTCCTTACAAACCGCTCACTGCCAATTTTTCATACAAGGCTGGCCGTGACAACAAGGGACGGATTGCTGTTAGACGCAAAGGTGGACGTAACAAAAGAAAGTTTCGTATCATCGATTTCAAACGTAACAAATTTGGAATCCCTGCAACGGTCAAAACAATTGAATACGATCCAAACCGCTCTGCATTCATCGCACTTGTTTGTTATGCGGATGGTGAATACCGATACATTTTAGCACCTAACGGTTTAAAAGTTGGTGATAAATTGGAATCAGGTCCAAATGCAGAAATCAAACTAGGGAACACACTTCCTTTAGATAAAATCCCTGCAGGAACAAACGTTCACAACATCGAACTCCATATCGGTAAGGGTGGCCAGATCGCAAGAACGGCTGGATCCTTTGCTGTGATCTCCGCAAAAGACGGAGACTATGTTTCACTCAAACTCCCTTCTTCGGAAATCCGAAAAGTTCGGAAAGAGTGTTTGGCGACTGTTGGAGAACTCTCCAATAAAGACCATAACTTAGTCATCATTGGAAAAGCCGGTCGTAACCGTTGGTTAGGAAAAAGACCGAAAGTAAGAGGGGTCGTTATGAACCCTGTGGACCACCCACTCGGTGGTGGTGAAGGTAGAACTTCCGGTGGACGTCACCCAGTGACTCCTTGGGGTAAACCTACGAAAGGATTTAAAACACGTAAGACAAGACCGTCTGATCGTTTTATTGTCCAAAGACGTAAGAAAAACAGGAATAGGTAGGGTCTAGATACTCATGGCTAGAAGCTTAAAAAAAGGTCCGTTCATCGACGACCACCTCATGAAAAAAATTACCAAGTTAAATTCTGAAGGGAAAAAAACACCCTTCAAGTCTTGGTCCAGAAGAAGTACCATTTATCCAGATATGATTGGTCATACAGTCATGATTCATAATGGCAAAGCGTTTGTTCCGGTGTATGTAAACGAAAACATGATCGGTCACAAACTTGGTGAATTTGCTCCCACTAGAACCTTCAAAGGTCATGGTGGAGACAAAAAAGTAGCGAAGAAATAGGTAGAGTGATGGAAGCAAAAGCAGTTGGAAAACACCTAAGAATTTCTGCCAGAAAAGCTCGCCTGGTTGCTGACGAAGTTCGTGGATACGATTACAAAGAAGCAATTGATATCTTGCGTTTCACAAACAAAGCAGCAAGTTCAATGATCATTAACCTTCTCAATTCAGCAGTGGCAAATGCCATTCAAATGAACGAAAGTTTGGATCCAAATTCACTTTTTGTTAAAAAAATCTATGTGGATGACGGCCCTATCATGAAACGTTTCCGCCCAAGAGCACGAGGTCGTGCATCTAGGATCCGCAAACGCCTGAGCCACATCACAGTTGTTGTATCTGAAATCGAAAAGAAGGTTAGCTAATTTATGGGTCAGAAAGTAAATCCAATCGGACTACGAATCGGAATCACACGTAACTGGGATTCGGTTTGGTTTTCCAAACAAGATTACATTAAAAATCTTCACGAAGATATCAAGATCCGTAGATTCCTTCTGAAGAAATTCAAAAATGCATCCGTTGTCAAAATCATAATCGAAAGATTCCCTGAAAAAATCAACGTGAACCTCCATACTTCTAAACCAGGTATGGTGATTGGTCAAAAAGGCCAAAACATCGAAGCGGTAAAACAAGAACTGAAAAAGTTCGCTGATAAGCCGATTGGAATGAACATCATCGAAGTGAAAAAACCAGAAGTAATTGCACAAGCGATTGCGGAAACAGTGGCGCTTCAAATCGAACAAAGGATGCCTTTCCGTCGTGTGATGAAAGCGGAACTTCGTCGTGCGATGCGCGGTGGAGTAGAAGGAGTCAAAATCCAAATCTCTGGACGTCTCAACGGAGCGGACATGGCAAGAACAGAAAAGTATATGGAAGGACGAGTTCCACTCCATACACTTCGTGCCAAAATTGATTTTGGATTCAAAGAAGCTCTCACGACTTTCGGACAAATTGGTGTGAAAGTATGGACTTATACAGGTGACTACTTCCCAACGAAGGAAGAGTCCGATGAAGATAAATACGCTGTAAAACGTAGAACGAGTTAAGAAGTACTAAAGAGAAACCATCATGTTAGCACCTAAACGAGTAAAATTTAGAAAACGCCAAAGAGGGCGCTTAAAAGGTAAGGACGAAAGAGGTTCTTACGTTGCGTTCGGAGAATTTGGTTTAAAAGCCATTTCTTCCGGTCGTATCACGGCGCGCCAAATTGAGGCTGCAAGGATCACCATCAACCGCCAAGTCAAACGAGGTGGGAAATTATGGATCAGGATCTTCCCTCATTTACCAATCACTAAAAAACCTGCCGAAACTCGTATGGGTAAAGGTAAAGGTAACCCTGAGTTCTGGATTGCTGAAATCCGACCAGGACGAGTTCTTTTTGAAATGGCTGGTGTTGATGAAGACACTGCTAGAAAAGCACTCCACCTAGCGGCGTTCAAACTGCCAGTAGAAACTTCATTTGTTAAGAGGAACGTTCTATGAAAGACGATTTCAAATCACTTTCTCCAGAAGATTTGAAGAAAGAAATTCTTTCCTCTTCCGAAGAAGTAAGAAAAGCAAGATTCCAATTTGGTGTTACAAGATCACTTGAGAACCCAAAAGTAATCCGCAATCATAAGAAGAGAATTGCCCAAGCACTCACTGTCCTTCGCGAGAAGGAACTCAGTGCAAAAGGTAAACTCAAACAAATCGCACCAAAGGCTGGTTCAGCTCCAAAAGCTGCCAAAACAAGCAAAGGTAAGAAGAAGTAGGTTATGGAAGATAAAAACTCTAAAAAGTCTTTAACCATCCAAGGTGTAGTTGTGAGTGATGCTATGGATAAAACCGTAGTGATCGAAATCATCACAAGAAAAGTACACCCACGGTTTAAGAAGATTATGACCAGAACTTCCCGCGTGAAAATTCACGATGAGAAGAACGAGTGTCAAGTTGGTGATCGAGTCATCGCTGTGGAAACAAGACCACTTTCTAAACAGAAACACCATAAACTTGTAAAGGTAATTGAGAAGGCGAAATTAGTATGATCCAACAAGAAACTATTTTACAAGTAGCCGATAACTCGGGTGTGAAAAAAGTCATGTGCGTTAAAGTGCTTGGCGGTTCCAAAAAACGCTACGCAACGCTTGGTGACGAAATCATCGTCGCTGTGAAGGAAGCACAACCTGCATACGGTCTTCGTGACGGGCAAGGGAAAAAAGTGCATAACAAAGCGGTTCAAAGAGCCGTTGTCGTAAGAACGAAAAAAGAAGTTCGTCGTCCAGACGGAACCTATATCCGTTTTGATGACAATGCGGTTGCCATCATCGATGATAAAGGCAATCCAAAAGGAACAAGGATCTTCGGACCTGTTGCCCGCGAACTTCGTGATAAAAAATACATGAAAATTATATCTCTAGCTCCGGAGGTTCTCTAAGATGGCGACTAAGTTAGCATATAGAGGTTCCGAGCCTACTAAATTCAAAAAAACAAAAATCAAAAAGGACGATGAAGTCCTTGTGATTTCTGGAAAAGAAAAAGGAAAAAAAGGGAAAGTTCTCGCTGTTGATAAACGCAAAGACCGCGTTTACATCGAAGGTGTGAACAAACGAAAAAGATTCGTTCGCCCAACTCAGGAAAACCCTGGTGGTGGTGCGATTGAAATCGAATTCCCAATCCATATTTCCAATGTGATGTTTCACGACGCAAAAGCAGAGAACAAAGCGAAGCCTAAGAAGAAAATTAAGGCTGTACGCTTGGGCTTTGCCAAGAAGGATGGTAAATCCGTACGAGTGACTCGACCTGAAGGGAAAGAAGTATAGATATGGTACCTAGGCTTAAATCAAAATACGAAAAGGAAATTCGTCCTACACTCCAAAAGTCACTCGGCTTTCAAAGTGTGATGCGAGTTCCTAAACTCGAAAAAATCGTAATCAACGTAGGGATGGGCGAAGCTCATACCAACCCAAAAGCAATGGAAGCATGCCTTGTGGAGATTGGCCAAATCACTGGCCAAAGACCGGTAAAAACCTTCGCAAAGAAATCAATTGCTGGTTTCAAAGTGAGAGAAGGTATGGTGCTCGGTTGCAAAGTGACCCTTCGTGGTCATCATATGTATGAGTTCCTTGATCGTTTTATCAACGTAGCCCTTCCAAGGGTTCGTGACTTTCGTGGTGTAAGCCCGAAAGGTTTTGATGGAAGAGGGAATTACAACCTTTCTGTCAGAGAACAGATCATTTTCCCAGAGATCCAATTTGATAAAATCAATACGATCTATGGAATCAATATCACTTTCGTAACGAACACGGAAGTGGACAAAGAAGCGTTCGAATTATTCCAAGCCTTCGGTATGCCTTACCGAACGGCAGGTAAGTAGGAGATTATTCATGGCGAAAAAATCAATGATGGAACGCCACGCCAAAGAGCAAAAATTCAAAGTGAGAGAGTACAATCGTTGCCCTCTTTGTGGTCGATCACGCGCTTACTTGCGCCGCTTTGATATGTGTCGTCTTTGCTTCCGGGACCTTGCTAGCAAGGCTCAGATCCCCGGTGTGAAAAAGTCCTCCTGGTAATTAGGTTAAGGTAAGATATGAGTCTTTCAGATCCAATCGCAGATATGCTAACAAGAATCAGAAATGCACAACAAGCGAAACATGAGCTTTGTGTGATTCCTGGTAGCAAAATCAAAAAGTCCATCCTAGATCTTCTAAAAGAAGAAGGTTTTGTAGATGATGTCCAAACTGTAAAAAATGGAAGTTTTGATGACTTCCAAGTAAAACTAAAATATGACACGGAAAAGAAACCAGTGATTCGTATGATCGAACGAGTATCCACTCCAGGTCGTCGCGTTTACATCCAATCTGGTGAAATCCGCCCGTTCCGTAACAATATCGGAACTCTCATCCTTTCGACTTCGAAAGGGGTGATGACTGGGAAACGTGCTCGTAAACTCAGAGTAGGAGGGGAAGTTCTCTGTAAGGTATTCTAGAGAACGATAACACTATGTCTCGAGTTGGAAAAAGTATCATCAAATTGCCTGCAAAGGTAGAAGTAAAAGCAGATGCAGAAGCCCTTACCATTAAAGGGCCGTTAGGGGAATTAAAAACTCCTATTTACGAAGGTGTCAGTGCCAACGTAGAAAACGGAGAATTGGTTTTTACTCGTAAAAGTGAAGACCAAAAGACTGTGGCACTCCATGGTCTTGTTCGTTCCCTTGCGATGAACTGCGTAAAAGGAGTCACTTCCGGTTGGGAAAAAAACCTAGAAATCACTGGGGTCGGTTACCGTGCACAAAAACGTGGTAAGGATCTCGTGATGGCACTTGGTTATTCTCATGAAGTGGTTTTCCCAGAACCAAATGGCATCAAAATTGAAGTCGCAGATCAGCTCAAAATCAAAGTATCGGGGATAGACCGACAACTGGTTGGACAAGTTGCGGCTGATATTCGTTCCAAAAGACCTCCTGAGCCTTATAAAGGCAAAGGGATCAAATACGCGAATGAATACATCCGTAGAAAGGCCGGAAAAACCGGTAAGAAGTAGAACGTCATGATCAACAAGACAGCTAAAAATACGAAAAGATTGAGAAGAGCGGAGAGAGTTCGATACAAACTCCGCCAAACATCGGAAAGACCTCGGTTAGTGTTCAACAAAACGAACCGTTACCTCACTGCACAAATCATTGATGATGCAAAGGGTGTAACATTAGTTTACGCAACTACCCTCGAGAAAGATTTTCCGAAACATGAAAATTCTAAGAAGAGTAAATCGGCTGCAACCGAACTCGGTAAAGTAGTCGCTGACAAGGCGAAAAAAGCAGGTGTTTCGCAAGTGGTTTTAGACCGTTCTGGAATGGTTTACCACGGAAGGATCGCTGCGTTTGCTGATTCTGCCCGCGAAGGTGGATTGGAGTTCTAAATGATGTTAGAAGAAGAAACAAAAGAATTTACTGAGAAGGTCGTAAAAATCGACCGAGTTGCCAAAGTTGTGAAAGGGGGACGTCGTTTCTCCTTTAACGCACTTTCTGTTGTGGGTGACTCCAAAGGGAAAGTAGGAATTGGTTTTGGAAAAGCAAATGAAGTTCCAGATGCCATCCGTAAGTCCATTGAATCGGCAAAAAAGAATTTAAAATCCATTCACTATATCGGTCACACTGTTCCACACGATGTGGTAGGACAGTTTAAATCGGCTCGAGTGATTTTGAAACCAGCTTCTCCGGGAACTGGGATCATCGCGGGAGCTTCTGTTCGTTCCGTATTGGAAAGAGCAGGGATCCAAGATGTGTTAACAAAATCATGGGGATCTTCAAACCCGATGAACATTGTTAAGGCGACTATGGATGCATTACAACAGTTGGAAACTCCGTCTATGGCGGTAAAACGACGTGGTGTTAGTCTCAAACATTTGTTTGGGCAAGATCTATAAAAAGGGAACTGACTATGGAAGAAGTGATCGTAACGCAAGAAAGAAGTTCTATTGGCATCATTCCAATGCACAAAAAAACTCTGATTGCTCTCGGCCTTAAAAAGAAAGGTCAATCCAAAAAACACAAAATGACTCCCCAATTGAAAGGGATGTTACGACAAGTAGGTTACTTGTTGAAAGTGGAAAAGGTATAATTGTATGGCACAAGATAGAATTGAACAAGGTCGTGGGTTCGGCGCAAAACGTCCGAAAAAATCCACATCTCTCGGCAACAAAAACTTGGTTCCGGTTCCGGAAGGTGCAAAAACATCTCCGAAACGTGTGGGCCAAGGCCCTGGATCTGGGATGGGAAAAACTTCCACTCGTGGGTCCAAAGGACAAAGAGCCCGTGCTGCTTCGATGAGACGTGGATTTGAAGGGGGACAGCTCCCTCTCCACAGACGTTTGCCAAAACGTGGTTTTACCAATATTTTCTCAGTTGAATTCCAACCAGTAAACCTAGTAGCATTGGCGAAAGCTGGTCTTACGGGGGAAGTAACTCCTGCCATTCTCAAAGCGAAGTCTTTGATTAAGTCCGAAGTAGGACCGATCAAATTACTCGGAACGGGAGAAGTGACAGCTGCCATCACCATTACGGTTGATGCTTTTTCTGCCTCAGCAAAAGAGAAAATCGAAAAAGCTGGTGGAAAGGTCATCATCAGAGAAAAGAAAAAAGAAGAGAAAACAAACTAGATAAACTATGTTTCAAACCATCGCTAACATCTTTCGAATCCCGGAATTAAGATCTAAAATCCTATTTACAATCGGTATGTTGTTACTTTTCAGAATGGGAACACATGTGACCATTCCTGGTATCAACAGTTTGATTGTGTCGGGCATTACTGCCGATTCCAGTGAAGGTTTCCTTGGAATGGTGGATTTGTTTGCTGGTGGTGCTCTTCTCAAATTTTCTATTTTTGCTCTTGGGATTATGCCTTACATCTCCTCATCCATCATCATGCAGCTTGTGATGGTTCTCATCCCTAGTTTGCAAAAGATGCAAAAAGAAGGGGAAGAAGGCAGGAAAAAAATCCAACAGTACACAAAGTACGGAACTCTCATCCTCTGTGCAATCCAGTCCCTTGCTGTGATCCAACTTGCAAATTCCTATTCAACAGGTGCTGGCAATAACGGAGCAGCAAGATACCCGGGTTTGATCAATCCATCCGTGGAAGGATACTTTTTACCGATTGCGATGCTTTCCATCACAACGGGAACGGTTCTTCTCATTTGGCTTGGGGAACAAATCACTGAGCGTGGGATCGGGAATGGAATCTCCCTCATTATCTTTGCTGGTATCATTGGTCGTATGCCGGAAGCACTCATTGCGATGTTTACCTCGGACACTTCTGACGCTCTTAGCATCCTTATCCTTATCATTATCTTTATCGTTCTCATCTCCCTTACGGTGATTTTGACCCAAGGGGTTCGCCGGGTTCCACTGAATTATGGAAAACAAATGGTAGGAAGGAAGATGGTTCAGGCTCGTAGCCAATCCATTCCTTTCAAAGTGAATAGTGCCAACGTAATGCCAATTATCTTTGCATCATCGCTGATCCTATTCCCACAAACAATTGTTCAGTGGTTGTCTTCGAAAGGCGGACAGTGGGCTGGTTGGGCTGTGATTATGGACTATTTCAATCCATTTTCACAAATCTGGTACCATGCCTTATTTTACTATGTGATTTATACTTCTCTCATCATCTTCTTTGCGTATTTTTATACAGCGATCCAGTTCAACCCGCAAGAGTTGGCTGATAACCTAAAAAAATACGGTGGGTTTATCCCAGGAGTCCGTCCAGGAAGCCAAACCAAAGAAATGATTGAGAAAATTTTGAATCGAATCACCTTACCGGGTGCTCTTTTCCTTGCAGGTCTTGCTCTTGCTCCTTATCTCATCATTAAGTTCTTAAACCTCGGTTCCAACACCGGTGGGGGAACATTGGTGTATACATTCGGAGGGACTTCTCTTCTCATTATGGTGGGTGTGGCACTCGAAACCTTAAAACAAATCGAAGCCCAACTCCTCATGAGAAACTACGAAGGATTCATGAAAAAGACTAAAATCAAGGGAAGAGTGTAACGAATGAAGAGACTCATATTTATGGGCCCTCCAGGTGCTGGTAAGGGAACACAAGCTGACATCATCAAAGAGAAATACAAAATCCCTCAGATTTCCACTGGCGATATCCTTCGGGCAGCCGTAAAAAATGGCACGGCTATGGGGATTGAAGCGAAAAAATTTATGGACGCGGGAGACCTTGTTCCAGATGCTGTCGTTATAGGCATAATTCGCGACCGGTTGGTCGAAGCAGATTGTGCAAATGGATTCATATTGGATGGATTTCCAAGGACGGTGGAGCAAGCAAAGGCTCTCGCGGAAATCCTCAAAGAGCTTCACATGGAGCTCGACTCCGTTGTCAACCTAGACGTTCCTGACGAAGAACTCGTCAAACGGTTGCTAGGTAGAGCGATCAAAGAAGGGCGCTCGGATGACAACGAAGAGACCATCAAAAACCGTCTGCATACTTACAACACCAAGACGTTGCCCCTGATTGACTTTTATAAAGGCACGGGGATCCTTCGGCAAATCAATGGTTTGGGAAGTATGGAAGAAATCACTAACACTATTTTAAAATCAATCCAGTAGGAGATAGACTCTGGCTAAGGAAGAAGCAATTACCATTGACGGGACCGTTTTAGAACCGTTACCAAATGCGATGTTCCGTGTGGAACTTGAGAATGGTCACAAAGTTCTAGCGCACATTTCAGGAAAGATGCGTATGCATTACATTCGTATTTTGCCTGGAGACAAAGTCACTGTGGAACTTTCTCCTTATGACTTAACCAAGGGCCGTATCACTTACAGAAAGAAATAGGAAACTATAATGAAAGTTAGAGCATCAGTCAAAAAAATCTGTCCAGAATGCAAAGTCATTCGCAGAAAAGGTGTAATCCGAGTGATTTGCACAAACCCAAAACACAAACAAAGGCAAAGATAGGAAGATATGGCACGTATCGCGGGTGTTGATTTACCATCAAACAAAAGAATTGTAATCGGTCTTACATACGTATTTGGTATTGGTAAGACCTCCTCTCAAAATATCCTGAAAAAAGCAGGAATTGACGAATCTATCAGGGTGAAGGACCTTTCGGACGAACAAGAAGCCGCGATCCGACGAGTCATTGAAGAATCATACCAGGTAGAAGGGGATCTTCGTTCTGAAGTCAACCTCAACATCAAACGATTGATGGATGTGGGATGTTACAGAGGTTTCCGTCACAGACGTGGACTTCCAGTCAATGGACAAAGAACCAGAACCAACGCAAGGACCCGTAAGGGCGTCAAGAAAACCGTAGCGAATAAGAAAAAGGCTACGAAGTAGAGGACTAATCCATGGCTGAAAAAGACGCAAAGAATAAAAAAGATACCAAAAAGGTTAAGAAAAAAGAAAAGAAAAACGTTCCACGGGGTAAGGTTTATATCCAAGCTTCGTTTAACAACACTATCGTATCCATTACGGATATGGCTGGTAACGTTCTTTCTTGGTCTTCTTCTGGAATGATGGGATTTCGTGGATCTAAAAAATCCACTCCTTATGCTGCACAAGTTGCGGCAACGAACGCTGCCGACAAAGCAATTGAAGCAGCTGGTTTATCAGAAGTGGATGTAATGGTTTCAGGTCCTGGGATTGGACGTGAATCTGCCATTCGTTCTTTGACCACAAAAGGTCTATCAATCAAACTCATTAAAGACGTAACTCCGCTCCCGCACAATGGGTGCCGACCACGAAAAAGAAGAAGGGTGTAGGAATTAGATATGGCACGTTACCGAGGTCCAGTTGTTAAATTGATGAGAAGAGAGGGGCTTAACCTCTTTCTCAAAAATAGTCATACATTACATAAAGAAAAATCTTCCCTTGAAAAGAGAAAGTACCCACCAGGCCTTCCTCCTAAGAAAAAAGGAAAGATCACGGAATACGGGGCACAGCTTCGTGAAAAACAAAAAGTCAAACGCGCTTACGGTGTTTTAGAAAAACAATTCCGTAGATACTTTGAAGAAGCATCTCACACTCCAGGGATTCCTGGTGAGAACTTACTCCAATTCCTCGAAAGAAGATTGGACAATGTTCTCTATCGTATGGGTTTCGCTGTGACTCGAAGGCAAGCTCGTAACTTTGTGGCACACAGACACATCCTTGTGAATGGCCACCGAGTGGACATTTGTTCTTATCGTGTGAATGTTGGTGATAAAATCGAAATTCGTGAGAAATTCCAAAAATCTGCGTTTATCGAAGAGAATATCAAACTAGCCCAAGCAATCAATCGAACTGCTTCTTGGGTGAGTGTGGATTATACCAAGTTCTCCGGAGAAGTGTTATCACTTCCAACAAGAGAGCATATTGATATCCCTGTGAAAGAACAGGTAATCGTAGAGTTGTACTCGAAGTAAGAATTTAGAGAAGAAGGATACGACATTGTCTCCAAAGAATTTATTAAAAGGTTTTAAAAGACCCAAAAAAATCGAATTCACAACTGATGTGAATACACCAAACTACGGTAAGTTTGTTGCAGAACCTTTCGAAAGAGGAATTGGTACTACGATTGGGAACTCCCTTCGTCGTACGCTAATGTCTTCGATTGAAGGTGCAGCAATTTCCGCGATTCGGATTGAAGGAGTCTCTCATGAGTTCTCCTATATTGAAGGTGTAGCAGAAGACGTAACTCGTATCATTCTTAACTTAAAACAAGTTCGAATCAAATACGAGCCGGAAGACAAAGAAGCAAGTAAAGTAATCCACCTTGAACTAAAGGGTGCAGGTTACTTCCGTGCGGCTGACCTTGCCGTAGATTCTTCCATTGAAATCATGAACCCAGACCTTCATATTGCGACTCTCAATGAGGATGCCAATTTGATTATGGATTTGGAAATCCAAAGAGGGCGCGGTTACGTCCCAGCGGAAGATAAAAAGAAAGACATCGAAGTTTTGGGAACGATCCCAATCGATTCTATCTTTTCTCCAATCCAAAAAGTATTGTTTGAAGTATCAGAAACTCGTGTTGCACAACGTTCTGATTACGAAAAACTTACTATGGAAGTTTGGACTGATGGATCTGTGTCCCCTGAAGACGCAGTTGCACAAGCTGCTAAAATTTTAAAAGACCACCTCACTGTTTTCATTAATTTCGAAGAAGAAATTGAAGAGGAAGAAGAAGAATTAGATGAAGCGGATGAAAAACTGAAAGCTGCTTTATCTAAACACGTGGAAGAATTAGAACTTTCAGTTCGTTCGACAAACGTGCTTCGCAGTTTGGAAATTGACTTCATTGGTGAACTCGTGAAGAGATCAGAAGATGAGATGACTAAATCAAAACATTTCAGCGAACAAAGTTTACAAGAATTGAAAGCAAAACTTTCCTCTATGGGACTTTCGTTCGGTATGAGAGATTTTTAAGATGAACAAACGAAATAAAGTTAAACAACTCAATAGATCCGCAGATCATAGAAAAGCTATGATCCAAAATATGGTAATCTCTCTCCTCCGTCATGAAAGAATTGAGTCTTCTGTGGCGAAGTTAAAAGTGGCTCGTTCTTATGCAGAACGAATCATCACTAGAGCGAAAAAAAATCTAGATGCCAACTTAGCAAATTTGGATGAACAAAAGAAAAATGCTGCGATCCTTCACAATACAAGATACCTTTACAGCCATCTTGGTGACCAAGAAATCGTAACAAAACTTTTGAAAGATCTTGCCAATCGTTATGCAGAAAGAGTGGGTGGGTATACAAGGATCATTCGACTTGTGAACCGTCCTTCAGATAACACTGCGATGGGCATTTTAGAACTTGTGGATCGCAAAACGCAAGACGAACTAAAAGCAGAAGTTAGAGCAAAACGTGAAGAGAAAAAACCGGCCAAAAAGGAAGAAAAACCGAAAAAGGCTAAAAAAGAAAAGGTAGCGGCTGCTAAATAAATTTAGTCCGCTAACACGAATTCTTTGCTAGAAAAACCTACTTAAGGGAAATCTTAGGTAGGTTTTTTTATTGCCTCAATCCATACTTCCATTAGCCTTTAACCTCCGAAAACTATGGAATCCTCTCTTCCTATCTCAGACCGAATTTGGTTTACCAGCTTTTCCGAAAGCCCGATTGGGATGGCCATCACTGATTTGCAAACGGGACTTTATGTGGAAGCAAACGAAGTCTACTGCCAGTGGCTTGGGAGAAAAAGGGAAGAGGTGATTGGAAAAACGACAGTTGATTTAGGGATTTATTCCAATCTTTCCGATCGCGACGTGATCCTCTCCAAACTAAAAACAGATGGATTTGTTTTAAACTTTGAAGTCCCACTGGTGACGAAAACCGGTGAAACCGTTACTGTCCTTTTTAGTGGAAAAATTGTGGAAGGTGGTAAATACCTTCTCAGTGCAGGGCAAAATATAACGGCTTTAAAAGAAAAAGAGAACTTGGCCAATGCCCTCCAAAAAGAACTCAAAATCAGCAAAGAATTATTTGAAAGTGTCTTCCGTTTGAACCCGGCGGCGGTGAGTTTATCCAATGCTGAAACGGGAAGGTATGATGATGTCAATGAAGCGTATTGCCGGCTAATTGGATTTAGCCGAGAGGAAATCATTGGTCGCACTTCCCACGATTTGAATATTTGGATCACAAAATTGGACAGGGCTCGGCTGATGGCGGAAGTCCAAAAGAAAGGTTGGAGCACAGGGATGGAGGCGAGTATCCGCATGAAGTCTGGTGAAATACGCCATGTGGTTTCTGGAAATACCCTTCTCAACCATGATGGAAGGATTACCTTACTTGCAATCTTAATCGATATCACAGAAGCCAAACAAAATAAGGAAGCTTTAGAGTTTGCCGTAAAAGAGCGAACCAAGGAACTGAATCGTATTCTAGAAGACCTTCAAAAAACCCAAGACCAATTGATCCTTTCTGAAAAAATGGCCACCCTTGGCCAACTGGTTGCGAGTGTGGCCCATGAAATCAACAACCCACTTGCCGCAATTTCTGCGTTTAGTGAACAGTTGCAAAACCGATTGACTGGTTTTGGGGAAAGGTTACTGGAAATTAGACAATGTATGGGAAAGTATTCGGATTCGGATGCAGACGAAATCATACGATGGATTACCGAACTTTTCCAAGTGAAACCCAAAACCCATAACTTTGCGGAAACCCGTAAAATCAAAAAGAATTTGGAGTCTCTCTTCCATTCAACAGGTATCGATACAGCGTATGATTTGGCAGACCGGATTGTCGATTTGGGTGTCTCTGACTATATATTAGAAAATACGAATTTCGTTTTGAAACTAAAGAATACTCCGATTCTCAGCATCATCCTAAATGAACTCCATGCCCTACGTAGTATCGAATCCATCCGTTTGGCCGTTGAACGAACTTCCAAAATTGTTTATAGTTTAAAAAATTATGGTAGGATGGATAGGGGATCGGTTAAAATTCCAACCAATGTTGTTGAGACAATTGAAACCGTACTTACCCTCTACCAAAACAAAATGAAATCAGGGATTGAATGCATTCGTTTGTACAATGCCAATCCAGTGGTTTCTGGTTACCCTGACGAACTCATCCAAATTTGGACCAACTTAATTTACAATGCCTTACAAGCGATGCAGTTCAAAGGAAAACTCACCGTGCAAGTAGAAGAAACAAACACCGATGTGGAAGTGTCCATCAAGGACAATGGTCCAGGGATTCCAACACCCATCCAAAAACGAATTTTTGAACCATTTTACACCACAAAAGAAAAAGGGGAAGGGACTGGACTTGGGCTTGGGATTGTAAAACAATCAGTGGAAGAAAGGCATAAAGGCCAAATTCGTTTTTATTCCGAACCTGGCCAAACGGTTTTTATCGTTTCGATCCCTAAACTCTAGCCAATTGTTTTTGTAACTCTTCGGCTACGAGATCAAAATCTTCATTTTGAATCACAGTTTTGTATGCGGACGCAACAATTGGGTGGCGTTTTTCATCGAGTTGGATGAGGTTTGGCAATACCTTTAATCCATAAAAACCGTTGGTGATTTTTTCGGGTCTTGTGCCATAGGCAAGGTCATACCCATACTTTCGATCCCTCGTGTCTGATCCAAAACAAGCCAACATAAAATCTGTCATACCCGACAAACCATTAAAAGTGGTAGGGTCTCCTCCTAGTAAAACTCCAATGGATACCATTTCATTAAAGAATCGGTTACTCAAATGGAATAGGGTATTGTCTACGTTTCCACCTAATTCACGTTTGAAATAACCTTCTACGAGTCCCATCGCAAGTGCATAAATAGTTTTCAATGCACCACCTAACTGTACTCCTTTGGTATCCCTAGAATTGATGGCAGGCCTAGTGAATACATAATTATTTGTCAAAAGTTCTTTTAGTTTGGGGATCAGGGAATCTTCAAATGCTGAAATTTCAAATCCGGAGATTTTTCGTTCCATGATTTGGTCTGGGTAACATGCTCCAGAGACCACAGCCAACCGATCCCTTTCGATCAGAAGCAGTTCGTTTAAATCTTCTAGGATGAGACCTTTTTTCGAACCAGTAAATCCTTTGATCACATTCACCATTGGGGATTTGTTTTTTTGTAAGTAGGTCCTGATTTTGGAATAAACTGCATCAAATTCCCATGGGTTTGTCCCTTGTACAAAAAGGGTTGCGGATTCTAAAACATCGGGACTATCCGAAAACTCTATGTTTGGTGGGAGTTTGTAAATTGGGTAGTGGATGATATCTCGCCTTTCTTCATTGCTACGAGTTACCATTTCCGAATCGGGATGGTAGATCGTAACTTTTACATTTTTGTTGGCAAGGATACAAGCGAAGGCCACAGACATGTTGGAAGAACCAATGATGACTACGTGTTCGTCTGGTTTTTTTGGTAGGGAAATGAGTTGGTTTGTTTCCCTTACATCACCCCGGTATAAGTTTCGATAGGTTCCATGTTTGTGTTTGTTGAGGTTACTGCCAACAAGAAGTGCCAGGTTATCGATGATGAACTGTTTTTTATCACCCGTTCCTGGAAATGAAATTTGTTCGATATGAGATGGAAAACTCTCCATCTCCTTTTTGGTTAATTCTCCAACTAGTACGGGTTTGCCGATGACAAGTTTTCCTACGGCTTGGTTGAAGAGAAGTCCTTCGATGGGTAGGATTTTTTCCGTTCCTTCCAGGGAAATGGGTAAAATGACTTTGTTGGCAACATAATGGTACACGGTGTCCACAAATGGCATGAGCCTTCCATCCCTTGACCTTGTACCTTCTGGGAAGATGGAGATGACCTTCCCATCGGACTGTAGTTTTTGGGAATTCCGAAAGGCACGCATATTGATCTTCGTCATTACATCGGAAAGGGAAGGATTGTCTGCCATGTCCTTTTTGGAACAAACAAGTAAGGTCCCGAACATATAAAGCCCAAGCCGAGTGAAGTCTGGTTCAAAGGCAAGGCGGCCTGCAATGAAGACTAGGGATTCCGCAATTTTACGGCCCTCGGGTCCTGAATTGTAGAGCAGTGTGAAGATAGCGGGAGCGTCCAAATGGCTTAAATGGTTTGAGATGAGTGTGACAGGGTATTTGCCGATGATGCCGTCCAGGAGTTTTAGGTTTTCAGTTCCCTCTACTTTGAATTTCTTCATGATTGGGTCGAGGAATTTGAGCATAAAGTCGCGAGGTTCCGGACGAATGTCTGTATAGACCCCGATTTCCTCCAAACGCTCTGGTTCTTGGAAGATTTCCATCACCTTAGGCTTTGGAGTGGCTTGTGATAGAACTAAGAATTCCTCTAAAATGGATTTTGCTTCAGATTCCGAAAGACCGGATTTTACAAATAAGTGAATGTTTTCAAAAAATTCTTTGTGCCAACGTCCCAAAGTGGCTTCTTTTTCTGTCATGTATGCCTCTAAACCGACATCAGCGTACTGAAAAGTTTCGATTTGTCTATTCGATTTTTACATTTGATTGCGTAAATCCAGGATTTCTCTAACCTGACTTCTTGGGTGATCGAGATCCCGGTATGAATCAAAAAAACAAATCAATTTCCTCGGAACAGAAATGGATTCCCGATGGATTTCATTTTTTAGGACCAGAAGAAAGTAAAAACCGGCGAATTTTACTACAAACATTTTCGGAACTCTTTGAAAGAGAAGGGTATTCTGAAATCACATTACCTAGTTTTGATTATTCGAATTCATTTCGTTCTCAGTTGCAAGATGGGGTCGAAAGTTTACTTGTCACGAAAGACTGGGATGGAAATGAACTTTCCCCTGGAGTTGACCTCACCTTACAGGTGGTAAAAGGTATGGCGGCAAGGTCCCATTGGGAAGAAAACCAAAACGTATACTACTTTGCTAAAAAAATAAGAGATCATAAAAAACGAAACGCCTCTCGCCGTGAGATACTTCAGATTGGAGTCGAAAGTCTAGGAAAAAGTGATACCAACCACTTAATTTCTCAAATCCAAATTTTAGAAAAACTTTGGAGTCATACTTTACCCAATCGATCTTTTACCATCGTGTTTGGTCATTCCTCATTTTTTCGCTCTCTTTTGCAAATCCTGGGATGGAATGAAGAACAAACAAAAGTTTTACGACAGTTTTTATATACAAAAAATATCCCGGAACTTTTGTCATTAGCAGCACGAGAGAATACAAAAGATTCTCATATGGAGATCATCCATTTATTGTTAAAACCAATTCCTTCTAGTGAAATTCAAACTTTCCTCAATCTTTTGGAGAAGGTTTTAACAAAAGAAGAGATGCTTTTGATCCAAGAAGAGATAAAAGGAATCACTTCTTTTTTTGAAGTATGGAATAAACAAATGAAATCCATTTCTTGTATATGGGACCCTTCTCTTGTCAGGGACATATCGTATTACACTGGTTTTATGTTCCAAGGGTATGTGGAACAAGATCCAGAGCCAGTATTTGCTGGTGGCGTTTATAATGAATTGTATGCGAGTTTTACTGGAATTCCAAAAGATGCATGTGGATTTGCGCTGCATTTGGATTCAATCGAAGTATTGTTAAATAAGGAAAAATGAGGGATTTATGCCTGCAAATTTAGTTGTTGGAGCCCAGTGGGGTGATGAAGGAAAGGCAAAAGTAATTGATTACCTTTCAAAAGATACAGATATCATTGTTCGGTACCAAGGTGGGGCCAATGCGGGTCATACTGTTGTTGTGGGTGGGAAAAAATACATCTTTCATTTGGTTCCCTCTGGAATCATTTACGATAATACCACTTGTGTGATTGGGAATGGGGTTGTTCTGGATCCAGAATATTTTTTAAAAGAATGTGCTGACTTAGAAACACATGGCTTTCGCGTGAAGGACAAGGTACTCATCAGTGATTCCTGCCATATTTTACTCCCTTACCATCGTTTGATCGATGAAGCAAGAGAAGCTGGTTCTTCCCCTGAACGTAAAATTGGAACCACGAAAAAGGGAATTGGGATGTGTTATGCGGACAAAATGCTTCGAAATGGAGTCCGTGCGGGGGATCTCCTCGATAAAGACAATTTAAAACGAAAATTGGGTCATATCTTGGAAGTGAAAAACCAAGAGTTAGTGAAGTATTACGATTTAGAACCTGTGAATCTAAATGAGATGTATGATTTCCTTTTGGATTTTGCAGATAAAATGGGAAAAAATATCGTGAACACGGTATACTACCTCAATTCGGAATTGGAAAAAGGAAAAAGGGTGTTACTGGAAGGAGCACAAGGGACAGGGCTTGATATCGATTTTGGAACCTATCCTTACGTAACAAGTTCCAATCCGACTACGGGTGGTGCACTTGCAGGTTCTGGTGTCAGTTTCCGGTATTTGCAAGATGTGATCGGCATTACGAAAGCCTATGCCACACGTGTGGGGGAAGGCCCTTTCCCTTCTGAAATTTTAGGTGAGGCAGGCGACGTGCTACGCAAGTTAGGTGGAGAATACGGCTCTACGACTGGTCGGCCAAGACGATGTGGTTGGTTTGATGTACAAATGATCAAACATGCTGTAACCGTTAACGGAATCAATTCACTCGTTTTAACAAAAATAGATGTTCTCAGCCATTATGATTCCATTCCAGTTGTGGTTGGATATGAATACAAAGGTAAAAAATTAGATTTTTTTCCTTCACAAGGATTGGAAGACGTCAAACCGTTGTTTGCTGAGTTTAAAGGATGGAAGGATGATATCTCTGGTATCAACTCATTCTCTAAGTTGCCGACACTTTGTCAGTCTTACATTAAGTCTTTACAAGACTTAGTAAAAACTAAAATTGGAATTGTTTCTACAGGACCTGATCGTGACCACACGATCATTATGGATTAAAAAAAAGAGGGACTCTCAATCTTTTTTTTAAGTAGTTGTTGACCGAGAAAGGTGGTTCGATATTCTTGGCTACAGAACGAGTCGTTAGCTCAGCTGGTAGAGCAATTCCCTTTTAAGGAATGGGTCCGGGGTTCGAATCCCCGACGACTCAAAAACAAGAGTTCTTAGAATTCTTGGTTCGTTCACAAAACGGTGCCATCGTCTAATGGTTAGGACACAAGGTTTTCATCCTTGCAATCGGGGTTCAATTCCCCGTGGCACTACCAAACAAACCTCATTCAACTCACATCCCTTACAAATCATTTCCTCATAACGACCTTTACACCGGTTGATAATCCCAACGCGGGTCAAATAAAAGTCGTATAACACTGGATCTACGGAATTTACCTTTCGGAAAAATTCGGTAAGTGCAAACGCATCTTGCAATTGGATATTGTTTTGTTTTTGAATGCCCAAAACTTTTATGAGTTTTTGGATGTGTACATCCATAGGATAGGGGATTTGGTTTGGTTTGATTTTTCTATACAATCCAAAATCAGGGTATTTTCTTCGGACCATCCATCTTAGAAAAAGAGAGATTCTTTTTTTGGGTGATTTGGATTTCCATTTACCAATTAAAAATTGTAATCCGTAAGTCAGGACTTTTGTTTTTGCGGTCAGAAGGATTTCTGATTCCCACTGTTTTTGGAAATTTTGAAATGAGCCATTCGGATCAAATTGGCCATTTTGATCTAAAAAGTATGATTCAAAGATGGGACTAGAATTCTTATTTTCGCTGAGGATTCGTTGCAAAGTCTTAAAAAATATGACTACATCCTCATTTGATTGGAAACGATAGCCTTTGCCAGTTTTTGGGAAATTGGAATTAGAGAAATGATGGTTCACAAGGAATTGAGAGGGTGAGTCTCCCATCGATTGGAAAATGGGATCTAAAAAATTTTGTATGTTTTTCACATTTCCATAAGCAAAAAGGCAAGAGATGAGTGAAACAATTTCGATATCGAGTGGATCTTTGTAACGTTTGGGAAAACAGATTGGGTCTGTTTCCAAGTAGGATACGTTTTTGTACTTTGCTATGAGTTGGTTGAGTTTGGATTTGAGTAGAGAACCATCATCCAACATTTTTTTTGGCAATGTAGGTTCGGGAATTCAGGTTTCTATCAAGTTTGGATTCCATAAATTGGCTCACTTGGACTAGTGTTTCCAAATTGATACCTGTTTCATACCCTTCCTTCGTTAAAAAATATACTAGGTCTTCGGTTGCTACATTCCCTGCTGCTCCTTTTGCATATGGACACCCTCCAAGCCCTCCTGCGGAACTATCAAAACTACGTATGCCCATCGTGAGAGCTTGTTTGGCATTGGCAATGGCCATTCCATAGGTATCATGAAAGTGGCAATTTAGAGAAGAGGCCTGGATCTTTTTTAGTAGCACTTCGAGTAAGGATTCCACTTCCGAGGGGACCGCAACACCAATGGTTTCCCCCAAGGAAATTTCATAAGCTCCTGCATCTAATAGGCGTTCTGCGACCTCTAATGTTTTTTCAGGTTTGATTTTCCCTTCGTAGGGACAAGAAATCACGGTAGAAATATAACCTCTCACTTTGACCCCATCCTTTTTGGCATTGTCAAAAATCGGTTGGAAGGATGAAAAACTTTCTAAGACCGTCATATTGATATTTTTTTTGGTAAAGGATTCTGAGGTGGCAGTGAAGACCGCGACTTCTTTAAATCCAGCGGCAAGGGCAGCTTCATATCCCTTTGGGTTCGGTGTGAGACAAGAAAATTGGACCTGGGATCCAAACTTAGGTAAGACCAGAGCGGCAAGTTCGGAAGCATCCCCCATCTGTGGGATTCGATCCTTTCTCACAAAGGAAGTGAGTTCAATGTGTTTGGCACCGGATTCTACTAGACGAGTTACGAATTCAAATTTATCCTGAGTGGAGAGAATGCTTTTTTCGTTTTGTAATCCATCTCTTGGTCCCACTTCTGTGATTTTTATCGTTTCCAATCGTTCTCTCTCCCTGATCCTACCCTTACACTTGTTTGGGAAATTTAGAATGCAATGATTTTATCGAAAGAGAGATATGTTTACGATTAAAAATCTTTCTGTATCCATTGGGCAAAGGAATCTATTCAATCAAATTTCTTTGCAAGCAAACACAAATGAAATCACTGGCCTTGTGGGTAGGTCGGGGTCTGGAAAATCCACTCTCTTTCGTTTGGCCTTAGGTCTACTAACCACCGAAGCAGGATACAAATGGGAGGGTGATATGGATTGGAAGGGAATCCCTCTTGGTAAAAAACCAACTCCGATCCTCCAACCCGTGTTCCAAGATCCCTTCGGAAGTTTTTCTCCATTTGGAAGTATTGGAGAATTATTACTCGAACCCATTCGCATCCAAAAAAAGTTTACTCTAAGTTCAAAAGAAAAGAAAGAAGAATGGGATAAGGTAGAAACGATTTGCCATTCATTTGGTTTACAAAAGGAACTATTTGATAAAACCAAAAACGAGTTAAGTGGTGGGCAATTACAACGATTTGCCATCGTACGAGCAATGTTGGCAAATCCCGAATATCTTTTGTTAGATGAACCTGTCACCGCATTGGATGTACTTGTGCAAAAAAAAATCGCGGAGGAATTAAAAGAAAGGAATCGGACTCACCAATTGGGAATGTTCATTGTCTCTCATGATATTGGTTTTTTATCGTTTATGTGTGACCAATTATTTGTTTTGGAAGGTGGGCAAATCACAGAATCGGGAAACCCAAAAGAGATTTTTAAAAATCCAAAATCAAACCTGATGCAAGAACTGATAAGAGCCAGGTCTCATTCATTTGGTGGAGACACTTCTTCTTCGGAGTCATCCAATTGAGTTCTTTTTGCTTCCGCAAACTTTTTCGCAATGTCTCTTCTCCTTGCGATGACTTTAGAAGATACTGTCGCAAAAAAAGGATCATTTGTAAAACTTAACATCTTTGTATACTGTTCTTCCGCAGTTTCATAGTCCGTTACTTTGGATGCAGTTTCTGCAAAGTAGTAGTGGAATTTTTTATCGTAAGGTTTTAATTTTCCTTCCCCTGTAGTCAAACTGGTTCGGTTAAAAATTTTATATGCGATATGATAATTTCCTTTTTCCATTTCCAATCGAGCAAACCCAAGTTTGACATTGGGACTTTCTTCTTCAATTTTTAAGGCTTTGTTCAAATACAGTAGGGCACGGTTTTTCAATCCTGTTTCTAAATAGTGGTCGGCAAGCCGGATCAGTGCCTCTGTATCATAAGGATTTTTTTCAACAGCCAATTTATAATTCATAATGGCATAATAAATTTGCCTTGTGATCTCTGATAAAATTCCAATATGCAAATAGGTTTTGTAATAGTCCGGCATTTCGGCTTTGGCATATTCAAATTCAACAAGTGCCTTTTCATATTTCATTTCTAACGAATACAAACGTCCTAAATTGTACCGAAAGGGAAAAAATTGTGGGTCAAAGCGGATGCCTGCTTCCAGTCGTTTGATCACTTCCCCGCGCATGTTCGGTTTTCCATTCAGAAGGATGTCAATGGTATCATTATTCCATTTGCCAGAGTTGGTAATGATTTCAGTTCCGTAGGTAAAACTCCCATTCGACTTGGGAGGCTCTCCTTGGTACAATTTCCCACGTGCTAAGATAAAGTCATCTTTATGATAGATAAAAGACCCATTGGGAAAATCAGAGGTATCAAATTCTTCATCCTTTCCCCAAAGTAACTCTGGGTATTCCTTGTTCCCGATGAGTTTTTGCCCCCAAACCAGAGTCGGAAATAAAAACAGAAGTGCGAATGTGAATAGGTGGTGAAACATGGTGAAGAATGGACCGAACCATTTTAGAAACAAATGGCCTCACTATTACTGTCGGCGAAAAAACCATCCTGCGAGAGGTGAACCTTCGTTTTTTTGAAAGAGGGATGTTTGCCATACTTGGGGAAAATGGTGTTGGTAAGTCCACTTTATTGAAAAAAATATACCATGATGCGAAAACATCTCCGAAATGGATTTGGCCAGATGGAAAAAAGAAGATAACTTACCTGGGCCATGAACTCGGTTTTTATTCATCGCTCAATTTGGAAGAAAACTTACGTTATTTTGCTGCCTTGGATGGGAATCACTCGCAGAAACGAAGGGAGGAACTCATCCAACTCTTTCGATTAGAAAAAAGGAAACTCGATCCCATCCATTTGTATTCCCGTGGGATGAAACAAAAAGTAGCCATCATGAGAGCCGTTTTGTCTTCTGCTGATATCATTTTATTTGATGAACCATTCACTGGGCTTGATGCCGAATCATCAGCTGTCTTCAGTAGGATTTTAAACGAAGAAAAAGAAAAAAAATTAATCCTCATTGTCCTGCATTCCGTTCCAAGCGAGTTACAATGTACTGGCCAAATTCTCATCAAGCAGGGGAAAGTCATTGTTTCTTAGCCTATTAAAAAAAGATTTTTTTCTCATTGGGAGATCTCTCGGGGGAATTGTCTCACTGTTCACTTTAAGTGTTTCAGTTGTGTTTATTTTTTATACTTCCATTGAAGTGAATGAGATTTTGTCTGCTCGGAGTATCCGTGGATTGAAATGGGCCATCATTTTCCTTTTGAACTTTGTCATCGTGAGCCAAAGCCTTTGGGAAGAAAGAGAATCAATGGGTTGGGAAGCAAGTTTGAGTTACGTAAGTCCCACTGCCTTGTACACCAGTAAATGTTTAGCGATTTGGTTTTGTACGATCCTTGTGAACGCATTCCTTGTCCTTGTACTTTCTGTTTTCTTTCAAAATATGAGTTTAGACCGAGGTTTGGGAGAGTGGCTCTTCGCGAGTTTGGGGAGTGGTTCGCTTGTATTTTTGGGTGTATCCCTTGGGATCATCGCCTTTGAAAGCCGACTCAAAGAAATCATCATTCCACTTTTGCAATTACCATTTTCGATCCCTTTGTTTTTGTTTGGTTTGGAAGCAGAGAATCGGTATTGGATGGAAGCCGGTTTTTATTTACCGTCTGTCGGTCTTTTGTTATTTTTCCTTTTGTTTTATGCAACATTGGGTTCTGTTATGGTAGAAACCTTAAAGAATGAGTAGTGGGATTCGATTTTCTCCTAGAATTTCTTATCCTTCCTGAAAATTTGGAAAAAAATGGAACGTAAAATACAATTACTTCACCCCACCATTGACTTATTGTTTTACTTGGTAGTCTGTTTTTCGTTAGTGATTGCAGTATTTGTTTCCATCCTCTATCCAAATGTGATTTTGGAGCAGGGCTTAAGCCACAGAATTTTTTACCTTCATGTACCAGTCGCATGGGTAGCGTTATATGGTCCTCTTCTCTCCTTTGTCTTTTCGCTTGTGTATTTGTTTCAAAAAAATTTACTTTGGGATAGGCTTGCCTTTACGGCAAACCAATTGGCTTTTGTATTTGCAGTAGGTGTTTTGTTTTCTGGACCCATTTGGGCTTACAGTGCTTGGGGAGTCCCTTGGGACAAAACAGATGCTAGGTTACAGTCCTTTTTTATCCTTTGTTTGTCCTTACTTAGTTATTTTATCTTTCGGTATCTCGTTCCTTCTCGTAAAAAAAAGGCAATTTTATCTGCTTACCTTTCTGTACTTTGTGCCATGAGTGCTGTTCTCACATGGGGCGCCATTCGGTGGATTGAGAATCCAGGCAATCATCCAGGCAGTGTGCTTGGCAAAGGGGGAATGGATTTAGATATGAAACGAACTCTTTGGTTAGGGGTGTTTGCCTATCATTTTTTGTTTCTGATATTATTCTTGGTTTCCAATCGGAATGAAAAACTCCAGGAATTAAAACACAGCCTAAGGGCGGAGATGGACTAAACCCAAATGGGCCAAACGGAAACACAACATACCATTCTCATCGTTGATGATGTTCCTGAAAATGTGGAACTTCTTAAGTATCTATTATTACAAGAAGGTTTTAAAACGTACACCGCTTATTCAGCAGAAGAAGCGCGTTTGGTTTTACTCAATACTAAGATCGATACACTACTTTTAGATGTCAATATGCCCGTCCAAGATGGATTTTCCTTTTGTCGGGAACTCCGTGAAATGGACCAATTTAAACTACTTCCTATTTTATTCATTACATCCATTGATAGGGAAGTGGGATTCCAAGAAGCAATGAAAAATGGAGGGGATGATTTTATCAATAAACCCTTTAACAAACGTGAGTTGGTTGCAAAAATCCATTCGGTGATTCGGTTAAAAGACCTACAAGATGAACTCTACCAACAAAAAAGTAAATACGAAAAGGAACTACAGACCGCAAGGCGTGTGCAAGACCAACTCATCCCTGAAAAAAGTTTTATTTGGAATGGGATCAAAGCCCAAACCTTATTCCACCCTTACCTTCAAATCGGTGGGGATTTTGTTGATACATGGATTGAAGAAAAAAAACTTCATATCGTAATTGCCGACTGTTCGGGGCACGGGCCTAGTGCCGCTCTCATTGGAGCCATGTTCAAAATGCAGTTATTCAATTTGGTTCCCAATATGGGTCTTAAAGAACGAGTGTCCCATTTGCGTAAAAATATGGAGTTAGTCCTACCTGAAGATTATGCCATTACTTTTTGTTACGCGATCATAGACCAAGATTTAAATCTTTCCTATATCAATGGTGGGCATCCGGCTCCAATTGTATTTATGGATGGGGAAACAAAATTATTAAAAGGTATGAGTCCTATGATCATGGGCATCAATATGGTTGCCAATGATGAGGTGCAAGCGGTTTCACTAAAACCAGGCTCCAAGTTTTTTATGTATACCGATGGTGCAAGTGAAGCGATGAATTCCAAATTGGAATACATCACAGAAGATGGAATGAAAGAAATTTTCCATTCTTCTGTCCAGTCGGGGAATGATATTTTACCAACAGTTCAAAATAAAATTTTAGAGTTTTGTGGTTCATCCACTCCGAGTGACGATATGGCAATGGTGTGTATCCAATTATGATTCCAAATCCGCATTATAAAGGTAAGGTGAGGGATGTGTATGATCTGGGTGATGAGTTATTACTTGTTGCAACAGATCGGATTTCGGCTTTTGATGTTGTCTTTTCAGAACCCGTCGAAGGAAAAGGAAAAATCCTCACTCGGATTTCCACAAAATGGTTCCATCATTTCCGTGAGATCCCAAACCACCTGGTCACGGATGATCCGAATTTATTTCCGAAACCCTACCAAAATCATGAGGCAGTTGTGGGTCGTTCTGTCCTTGTCAAAAAGGCAAAACGCATCGATTTTGAATGTGTGGTGCGTGGGTATTTGACTGGTTCCGCTTGGAAGGAATACTTACAAACGGGGACCATCGCGGAAACTCCCTATCCCAAGGGGTTGCAAGAATCCTATCAATTCCCCACACCAATTTTCACACCCGCACGGAAAAACGATTCTGGCCATGATGAAAATGTGAGTGAAGCCACAATGGAGAAAGAAGTGGGCACTGCTTTATTCCAGAAGGTAAAACAAATTTCCCTAAATTTGTATGCGGAGGCACACACTCTGATGGCAAAACAAGGGATCCTTCTTTGTGATACAAAATTTGAATTTGGACTATTGGATGGGGAACCCATTCTCATTGATGAAATTTTGACCCCGGATTCGTCCCGGTATTGGGATGCTTCCACTTATGTTTTGGGAAAAACACCTGCAAGTTTCGACAAACAAATCCTTCGGAATTGGCTCGAATCGACCTCTTGGGATAAAAATCCACCACCTCCCAAACTTCCCGAATCCTTGATCCTGGAACTGCGTAAAAAATACTTGGAATTGGAAGAGAAAATCAACTTATGTTTGTCGCAAAAATAAACGTCACCCTCAAAGAATCAGTCCTAGACCCACAAGGACAAACCGTTCTCCGTACCCTCCATGACCAAGGGAAGGGGCAAATCCAAGACTTACGTGTTGGAAAGTACATTGAAATCAAATTGAATGCCTCTTCCTTACAAGAAGCAGAATCAATTGCAAAAGAAATTTGTGAATCCGTGCTCGTAAACCAAGTGATTGAAACTTACAAATTGGTGGTAGAGTCACAATGAAAGTGCGAGTTGTTACCTTTCCTGGATCCAATTGTGATAAGGATGTGGGAACTGTCTTACAGGATACCTTTCAAGCCGATGTCAACTACACTTGGTACAAAGATTCCTTTGATGATGTACCAGATCTAGTCGTGTTGCCTGGTGGATTTTCCTTTGGCGATTACCTTCGTTGTGGGGCCATGGCAAAATTTAGCCCTTCCATGGAATCAGTGGTAAAGTATGCCAACAAAGGTGGGAAGGTACTCGGTGTTTGTAATGGTTTCCAAATTCTGACAGAATCTGGATTGTTACCAGGTGCCCTTTTGCACAATCGCACTCTCAAATACATTTGCAAAGATGTGGAACTTGTTCCTGTGAAAGAAAATGCATTTGCAAAGAAAATGCAAGGTAACCTTTCTATCCCCATTGCCCATGGCGAAGGTGCTTACTTTGCTGATGCAGAAACTTTAGAACGATTAGAAAAAAATGGCCAAGTGGTCTTTCGTTACAGCGAAAATCCAAATGGATCATTACATGACATCGCAGGGATCTGCAATGAAAAAGGAAATGTCCTTGGTATGATGCCTCACCCAGAACGAGCCATGAATCCTTACACAGGAAAAATGGATGGCAAACAAATCTTAGAAGCTCTTTTAAAAAATTAGAATCTTCGATTTCCTTTTCTTGCTTTTTCGTCAAATCTCCTTATAAGGATAGGTATGCGATTCCAAGAAGACTCAATTGACTGTGTGGATTTTATCCTCAAAAAAGATGAAGTCCTTACAATCATTCTAGGTGGGGGAAAGGGGACGAGGCTTTTGCCTCTGACTGAAAAACGATCAAAACCTGCCGTGAGTTTCGGTGGCAAGTATCGATTGATTGATATCCCAATCTCCAATTCTCTGAACAGTGGATTCGAAAAAATCTTCATACTCACCCAGTTTAACTCGTATTCGCTGAACCGCCACATCAACCGCACGTACGCGACTAACAACATCCACCAAAAGAGTTTTGTCGAAATCATTGCCGCAGAACAAACCGTTTCCAGCGCCAATTGGTTTGAAGGCACTGCCGATGCGGTAAGGAAAGTATTACCATACATCCGTGAACAAAAACCCAAATATGTTCTCATCCTCTCAGGGGACCAGTTGTATAACATGGATTTGGCGGATTTTATGCAAAGCCATTTGATGGACCCGGAAACACAAATTTCAGTGGCTACCAATGCGATTCCCGAAGACCAAATTTATGGACTTGGCATTGTGAAAGCAGGGATTGGGGGGACCATCCAGGAGTTTATCGAAAAACCACAAGACCTATCGCAAGTGGAATCCTGTAGGACAGAAAATGGAACCTTCCTTGCCAATATGGGGATTTATATTTTTAATACCTCTACCTTAATCGATGTATTAGAAGATAGAGGTTTGGCAGACTTTGGTAAGGAAATCCTACCGAAGGCCATTAAAGAACGAAAGGTGAAGGCGTATACTTACGATGGTTATTGGGAAGACATTGGAACCATCAAAGCATTTTACGAAGCCAATTTGATGTTAACCGATCACATTCCAAAATTCAATTTATACTTAGAAAAAACCCCAATTTACACGCGGGCGAGGGCTCTACCACCGTCAAAGATCAATCAGGCGGTCGTGAACCAAGCTTTGATCTCAGAAGGAACCATTCTTAACCAATGTGAGGTGCACCGTTCCATCATCGGTGTGCGCCAAATCATTGCTTCAGGGACAAAGATCTTTGATTCCATCATCATGGGCCTTGACCACTACGGTTACTTTGATCGGAAGTCAGGAAAAATCCCAATCGGCATTGGACCTAACTGTGAAATACGACGGACAATTGTCGACAAAGACTGTGCCATTGGCGCCAACGTTCGGCTGTTAAACGAACAAAACTTACAAGAATACGAAGACGAATACATCCGGATCCGCGACGGGATCATCGTTGTTCCAAGGCATTCTGCCATCCCGGATGGGTATTCTATTTGAGGCAAAATGACACAATTATGAATTCTGTGGGTCATAAATGGGTCGATTTTGTTTCAAATTTGTGGAAATTTTCTTGCCAGATTGGAACTCCCTTTTAGCTTGGAAGAAAGGGAACCATGTTCATAACGGAATCAACGGAAGGAAACCAGTTTTGGAACGAGACATATTTTGTCCCTCATTTCCAACCCATCGTCAATGCCATCAATCGCTCCATTTCTGCGTACGAAGTACTCGGCAGGCAGTTCAATCCCGAAGAAAACACCTATAAATCCTTAGGTGGTCTCTTCCACAATCGGGAACAAGACCCCGTTCCTGTTTATAACATTGATCGGATTTTACGGGAGAAGGCTGTACAAACCCTAAAGGAAAGTAACCTTCGGACGAAATTATTTTTTAATATGATGCCAAACTTCCTCTCGCGGGTGCATCATACGGATCTTTTTGCTGAGAATTTCCATATCATCCAACTCATTGAAAAGTATGGGATTGACCGCAACCAAGTGGTGATCGAAATCACAGAGGACGAATTTGATGGGTCCATTGACCGGCTCATCCAAATCGTCCAAATCTTTCGGGATTATGGATTAAAAATTGCCATCGATGATTTGGGGACTGGGTTTTCCAATTTGGAACGCATTGGTTACCTCCACCCCGACATCATGAAAGTGGACATTAAGATCATGCGAGAGAGTTTGAATAAAAATTCCTTCAAACAGGTCCTTGGTGCCATTTCCGAAATGAGCCAAAAACTAGGGAGCCAACTCCTCTTTGAAGGGATTGAGACAGAAGAAGAGGTAAACTTGGCCTTATCGATGGGAGCCAATCTCCTCCAAGGCTATTATTTTTCTACCCCAAACCCTCATTTTTTAAATCGCAATACGTTCTCTGACAAAATGAAATCCGTTTTGGAAAACTTTTCGGGGGTTCGCTCTAGAGAACTCAGAGAGAAGGGCATCCGAGAACAAAAAATCATCGACCAATTACAAGATTTGTTTTATGAACTTTCTGACTCCAGTGAGGAAGATTTCCCGTATCGTTTTGGGCAAATCCTTGGCTCTCTTCCCCGTGAGATCTTAAAGGTCTTTGTCTGTGATGCGGAAGGTTACCAAATCACACCTACTTATGATTTGGACCGAATGAATGGTGGGTATTTGGAACGGTCGAGGCAAATCGGAAATAATTATGCCTGGAAACCGTACTTCTTGAAACACAAAGAAGAGTCGGAACGTTTCCGTAAAAAATGGGGTGTGACCTATCCATTGTATGATATCAATAACCAAAACCAATATGTGATCTTTACCTTTTCTCTGATGGCAGGTAAGATCCTCGTTGCACAGGTGAGTTGGTCGGAATAGAATCTTGTTTTTTTTGGGTGGTCGATTTTCCTGGTAGCAGGGATTCGTCTATAATATAGAATCATTCTAAATAAAAAAACAGGATACCACCTTGTCCGCAATTCTCGAAATACAATCTCTACATGCCAGTGTGGGAGACAAACAAATCCTCCGTGGGGTCAACCTGACCATCGGAAGAGGAGAAGTCCATGCCATCATGGGTCCGAACGGATCAGGGAAAAGTACCCTTTCGAATGTGATCCTCGGCCATCCGAAATACACGGTGACCTCAGGGGACATTCTATTTTGTGGACAATCAATTCTCAAGATGACAACAGACGAAAGGGCAAGGCTTGGTCTCTTTTTGTCCTTCCAATACCCAACAGCTCTCCCTGGTGTGACCATCGGAAATTTTTTAAAATCCATTCTCAAGGCCCATCGTGGGAAAGAAGTACCTGTTAAAGAATTCAAACAAGAATTAAAATCTGCGATGGACCTTTTGGAAGTGCCTCAATCGTTTATTGGGCGTTATGTGAATGATGGCTTCTCAGGTGGAGAGAAAAAAAGGGCAGAAATTTTGCAAATGAGCTTGTTAAAACCAGTTTTATCCATTTTGGATGAAACTGATTCCGGACTTGACATTGATGCCCTGCGAATTGTCTCCGAAGGGATCAATGCAAACAGAAACCCAGAACGATCCATTTTACTCATCACACACTACCAAAGGATGTTAAATTACATAGTTCCCGATTTTGTCCATGTCTTTGCAGATGGAAGGATTCTGGAGACAGGAGGAAAAGACCTTTCTCTCAAATTAGAAGAAGTGGGTTATGATTGGATTTTGGAGAGAGAAGGGGTCAAATGAATTCCTCACTCAAAACAAATCAATTTACGATAAACCCAGCTCTCACACAAGAATTCTGCCAATCACTGAAGAAAGATTGGGAAACCATTTCGTTTCCTACGGAAAAAATGGAAAGTTTCAGAAAGTTTCCCATTAGCTCCATCCCGTGGGAAGAGGTTGGGTTTGATCCAACGAATCAAAAGATTGGCAACCTAACAGAGAACAAAGATCCAGGGGATAGTAAAACTGAACCTTTGTTATCCGAAACAAAACAAAAAGAAATTTTAGATTTAATCAAATCGTATTTACCAAAAGATTTTTTTGTTTATCTATCCATCCTAAAGGCTCCTCAGATTTCCATTTCCCTTTGTGATGGAAAATTCCATTTGGCAACGGAAACATTGTTTGGTGATGATGCAAAATTTCTTTTCCGAATCTTTTATGTGCCTAAAGGATGTTCAACTCAAATCCAATTGAAAACAGAAACAAAACATGAGACAGAGTCCCTTCATCTCTTATCTGTTTTTGATGTATGGATTGCCGAATCTGATTCGGTGGTTGAAATTTTGGACGAAGAAAATTTGGATGAGGATCTCATTCAGTTTCGATCCGTTTTCGTTTTGGCTAAGGAAAACGCATCGCTTAAGTTCCACCATTTCCCTTTTGGAGGGTTTCGTTCTAAATGGTTTTTGACATCTCATCTACTGGGAAAAGGTGGAGAAGTGACTGTGGACGGAGTGTCTGCCATCGGTAAAAGAAACCTAAAAGATATGGATATGGAAATGCACCACCATGCCGACCATACCACAAGTAAAATCAGTTATAAAGCCATTGTGACTGACAGGTCCCACCATGTATTTACAGGAAATTTGATCATTCCACCTAATCTAAGGAAAGTGGTGGCACACCAAGAATCTTTCAATTTATCTCTGAACAAAAAAGCAAGGGCTGAAGCCAATCCAAAATTGGAAGTGCTTGCGGAAGATGTATCTTGTACCCACGGGGCAACGGTTGGGGATATTGATGAAGAACAGTTCTTTTATTTATTGTCAAGGGGACTCACTCCCGAAGAATCAAAATCCCTACTCGTGACTGCTTTTTATGGGGAAACGATCCAATCCATTGGTTTCGATGAAGAAACAAAACGAAATTTAGAATCTTCCATTCATACCATTCTCGTGGGAGGGAAATGATGGCTTTTAAAAAGTTAGTCTCCATTCAGGAAATCGAAGTTGGTAAGTTGACTGTTATCAAAACTCGGCATTTTTCTGTTGCGGTCACCAAATGGGAGAATGAATACTATGCCTTTGAAGATTCGTGTACGCATGACGGAGAAGAAATTTCTTGTGGAAAATTGGAAGGTTGTGTGATCACTTGCCCACGCCATTTTGCAAAGTTTGACATTCGAAATGGAAGTGTTTTGGCACTACCTGCTACAGAACCACTAACCATCTTTCCAACAAAGGTCAACGGAAATGATTTAGAAGTGGATTTGGAGTCTGTATGAGTTTGGATCCTTACAAACTACGATTGGATTTTCCCATCCTTTCCCAAACCATGCCAAATGGAAAACCACTTGTGTATCTAGACAATGGTGCCACTTCCCAAAAACCGATATCTGTTATTCAAGCAACTAACGACTATTATGCTAAAGAAAATGCAAACATCCACAGGGGTGTGTATTACCTTTCCCAACATGCAACGGAACTTTTTGAAAGGACAAGGATCAAAACCTCTCATTTTTTCCAAGCCCAGTGTGCAAAAGCCATTATCTTCACCCGAGGGACAACCGATGCCATCAATTTGGTAGCACAAACTTATGGAAGGGCAAATGTTTCCGAAGGGGATGAAATCGTTTTATCTGTCCAAGAACACCACTCAAATTTGGTTCCTTGGCAAATGTTGGCCCAAGAAAAAAAAGCATTCCTAAAATTTTTCCCCATCTTGGAAGACACTACTTACGACTTATCAAAGTTAAATGAGATCATTACAAAACGTACAAAAATAGTTGCAATAAGCCAAATGTCGAATGTGACAGGCACAGTCCATGACCTATCCAAAATCATAGACCGAGCACGGCAAGTTGGCGCAAAAGTCCTTGTGGACGGTGCCCAAGCGGCTTGCCATATGCCTATCCATTTGGTGGATATGGATGTTGACTTTTATGCCTTTTCAGCTCATAAAATGTTGGGTCCTACTGGTGTAGGGGTTTTATTTGGAAAAGAAGCAATATTAGAAGCCATGCCACCGTGGTTAGGTGGTGGGGATATGATCGAGTCTGTGGAACTTGAAAGTTCTACTTATGCGGCACTGCCCGCCAAATTGGAGGCAGGAACTCCGAACATTGCTGGGGTCATTGGGTTTTCTCATGCATTGGATTACTTACAAAAAGTAGGGATGAAAAACATCAAAGACCACGAACGTATGTTAACTGAATATGCGTTAGACCAATTACACAAAGTGGGTGGTCTAACCCTTTATGGAACTGAGGATCTTGAAAAAAGAGGTGGGGTAGTGTCCTTTACGATGGATGGGATCCATCCGCATGATGTTGGTTCCATTTTAGATGAAGAAGGTGTTGCCATCCGAGTGGGCCATCATTGTTGCCAACCTCTCATGAAACAATTACAAATTCCTGGAACTTGCAGGGCTTCTTTTTATTTTTATAATACAAAAGAAGATATAGATATGCTTGTCCATTCCATTGGGAAAGTGAAATCGATATTTGGTCGTGTCGTTAGAAAGTAAATCATATGTAGATTTTCTGAAATGGAAATCGTATGCCAATTGGCAAATTCCGAAAGAACCGGTTTTGGAAGTGTCTGCACTGAATCCCCTTTGCGGTGACGAGGTGAAACTTTATTACCAGGATTTGGGGAACAAAAAAGTAAAGATACTCGCTGTCTCTGGAGAGTCTTGTTCCATTTGTTCTGCAGCCCTTGGTTTTTTGTACAAAAACCAATCACATTTTGAAATCACTTCCTTTTCTACCTATCTAACGGAACGAAAAAAAATCTTAGAAGGAAAGGAATCTTCCTTGTTTGGGGATTTAGAAGAGTTATCCTTTTTAGAAGCAGTGAAGTCACACCCAAGTAGACACAAATGTGCCCTTTTGCCTTGGCAAACCCTATTAAAAATCATTGAGGTAAACCATGATCCGAGAACCTGAAACTGAAAAAGAATGGGAAGTGTACCATAGCATCCGTTCTGTCGAAGACCCTGAAATCGGAATCTCCCTTGTCGAACTGGGACTCATTTACGATGTAAAAGTGGAAGGGGAAAAAGCTGAAGTCACGATGACCTATACATCCCTCGCTTGTCCTGCTGGCCCCCAGATGAAACAAGACATTGAAAACCATGCCCTGCGTGTGGATGGGATCAGTGAAGTAGTGGTTCAGGTGGTTTGGAATCCGAAATGGGAACCGAGACAAATGGCAAGTGAAGAAGCTAAAATGCAAATGGGGATATTCGATTGAGATTTTCTTTTTTTAGGAAACGTTCGGTCCTATTTGCCATTTTTATCCAGTTATCGTTTGTTCGTTGCGAATCAATCCAAAGTTTTTTAGAAGCAAATGTCAAATCAAATGGAAATGAAACAACACTTCCTCAAATCCAAGGTTCACAGGAAAAAAGAGATCGTTACGAACTAATTGGTCGTGAGTTTATGATTGCCACAGACCATCCACTTGCTTCGCAAGCAGGGGTTGAGATATGGAAAAAAGGTGGAAATGTAGTGGATGTATTTGCAGCTGCAAGTTTTGCCATTTCGGTTCTAAGGCCACATTCAACTGGACTATTTGGTGGTGGTTTTGCAATTGTATACCTTCCTAAAAAAGGAAAATGGGCTTATGACTTTCGGGAGCGTTCACCAAAAAAAGGTACCTCTTCTTATTATACGAATCCGGATGGATCTCCTAACACTGATAAGATCCTAAAAGGTGTGTATAGTGTTGGTGTTCCAGGGAATGTCCAAGGCATATTAAAAATCCAAAAACAACATGGCAAACTTTCTTTAGTGGATGTGATGGCGCCAGCCATGCGTTATGCGAAAAATGGTTATGCCGTTTACGCAGATTTGGCGAATGCTGTTGCAAAAGTTTGGCCAAATATGAATCCAGAGATGAAGAAGGTTTTTGGGATTGATAATCGTCCGATTCGGGAAGGTGAACTCCTCATTCAAAATGACTTATTCCAAACCTTAGAACGGATCACAGAAAATGAAGAAAAGGAATGGGTGGAAGGGGAAACAACCAAACTTGTTTCCTTGTTCTACCAAAATTTTGATGGCTTTATTCGTGACGAAGATTGGAAGGAATACCAGGTGAGGGAAACTGAACCACTCATCACAAACCTATGGGGTTACCAAATGATGACCATGCCTCCCCCTAGTTCTGGGGTACATTTGGTCACAATGATGCAACTTGTTACTGAGATGGCCAAACGAAAATCCTTTCCCACTGGCCTAGTGGGTGAGACCATTCAAATCACCGAAGCCATGCGGGTTTCTTACAGAGACCGTTCCGTTTTTGGTGGAGATCCAAAATTTACAGAAGTTCCAGTTTCCAAACTCACTTCACAAAGTTATATCCAAGAAGAAGTATCTGAAATTGAAAAAAAAGTTGTATCTGGCAACTGGAAACCGATTTCGAATCCGGCCCAACCAAAAGATTCGTACAACACAACACATATCTCTGTGATGGATAAAGAAGGGAATGCCGTTTCTTCCACTCAGTCGATCAATGGAATTTTTGGTGCCGTACAAATGGTACCGGGAACAGGCCTTGTTTTGAATAATACCATGGATGATTTTTCCATTGCCCCAGGTGTGCCCAATTTGTACGGACTTGTGGGTTCCAAAGCGAATGCCATAATGCCTGGGAAAACTCCCCTTTCGAGCATGAGCCCAACCATTCTCACCGAGGCCAATGGTATGACAAAACTAGTGATCGGGGCACCAGGTGGATCCCAAATTCCCACCTCAATTTTTAATGTATTGTACCATTATCTGGTCCAAAAAAGAAATTTATACGAAAGTGTTTCCTTCCCACGAATCCACCACCAGTTCCTGCCCGATACATTATTTTTAGATCCTGAATTAAAAGGTTATTTTCCTGAAACAGAACTACCATTTTACCAAGTCCAATATGGTAGGCACAGGGCCAAAGTATTCGTTGTGTCGAAAGAAGGGGACAAACTGATCGGAGTTTCTGATCCAAAAGGAGAAGGAGTTCCTTTAGGTTTTTAGTCGATGAAATCAAAATTATTAAAAACAAAACAAAAAAATTCAACCGTCACTCTCTTTGCAAAAGAATATAGAGATTGTTTGTTAAGTGCAAAACATGGTTTGGAGAGGGAAAGCATTCGCGTCAATGAAAATGCAAACTTAGCAAAAACTCCACATCCAAAAGAACTTGGGTCTAGCCTTACCCACCCGCTGATCAAAACTGATTTTGCAGAAGCCCAAGTGGAATATGCAACGAACATACATAAAACGATTCCAGATGCATTGGCTGAATTAACAGAACTCCATAGTTTTACAGCGAAACAATTGAAAAATGAATTGTTATGGCCGTTTAGTATGCCTCCAGTTTTACCACAAGATAACAAAATTGAGGTGGGACAGTATGGAACTTCAATTGAAGGTAGGAAAAAAACGATTTATCGTAATGGTCTTGGGCATCGGTATGGGAAAAAAATGCAAACAATCTCAGGAGTTCATTACAATGTTTCCTTTGATAGTTGTATGTTGTCGGTGGTTTCCGAAAAACGATTTCAAAAACCACTATCGATAGATACTAAATCTCAGATCTACTTTGATACCATTCGCAATTTTTATCGAATTTCACCAGCTTTATTGTATTTGTTTGGCAGTTCTAGTCTCACGGACGTAACATTTATAGATGAAGCAAAATCATATAAACAATTACAGAAACTAGACCCAAAAACCTTGAATGCCCCATACGCAACCACTCTGCGATTGTCAAACATAGGTTATACAAGTAAAGTACAGGGCAAATATCCAATTTCGGTGAATTCTTTAAAAGAATATGCATCGGATATGTGCCAAGTGGTTTCTAAAACGTACGCACCTTATAAAAAATTTAATACAAAAGCCACCAATCAATTGAATGATTACGTTTTACAATTAGAGAATGAATACTATTCCCTTGTGAGGCCAAAACAAGTCCCGAAAGGTGAAGAACGCGTAGTGGATGCTCTAATGGAGAGAGGGGTCGAATACCTAGAAATTCGATTGTTAGATTTGGATCCATTTTCGGCCATTGGAGTAGAAGAATCCAGGTTGTACTTCCTGCATATGGTTTTACTTTATTGTATGTTACATGAATCACCTAAGGCTGATTTGGTGGAAATGGCCCAATGGAGGAAAAACCAAGAAATTACCACTTGGTTTGGTCGAAAAAACGATACACTGGTTCATTTGATGGGAAAGGAAATTCCTCTCCGCGAATTATTATTCCAACTTTTTTTAGAATTACAACCAATCGCGGATTTATTAGATGAAAATGATGCCACAGGACCATATAGCCGTGCTTTGGAGATGCAATGGGAAAAATGGGATGATCCAACTTTACTTGGTGGGGCAATGACAGAATTGGATTTAAACATTCACAAATCTAGTTTCCGAGAGTTTGGGTTGGCACTTGCCAAATCTCATAAGGATGAGTTATTACAATTGAATCTTTCTCCGAATCGGATGAAATATTATGAAGATTTAAGTGAACAATCCATTTATGAACAAAAGAAAATGGAAACTTTGGAAGGCAGTCATTTAAAGAAAAATCAAAAACCCATCCAAATTAAACCGTTAAAACTTTGTAGTGAGGTTTGACGTGTCGTTGCCAAAACCTTTGCTCCCAGGTTGGGAAGACTTAGAAATTTCTACTCAAATCATCATTCGCGATGCAATCAAACGTGGGATCAGTGTCGATGTGATTGATCGCAAAGAAAATTTTTTACGTTTGAAACAAGGAAGTCACGTTGAGTTTGTCAAAGAGGCGAGTAAAACGAGACTCGATAGTCTTATGACCTATCTTGTGATGGAAAATAAAATCGCATCCAAACTTGTGTTAAGTGAACATGGTGTGAGAGTGCCCATTGGTCGAGATTATGGTTCGATGGATGGAGCACTTGGCGATTATGCTTTCTTTCAAAATAAAAAAAAGGTGATTAAACCTGTGACAACCAATTTTGGAATTGGCATTGGAATCTCAAACCGAAATGATCCTTTTGATTCATATGCCTATTATGTAAAAGAAGCATTTTCTCATTCAAGTTCGATCATCATTGAAGAATTTATGGAAGGCCCGGAATACCGTTTTCTCGTATTAGGTGAGGAAGTTGTGGCGGTTTGTAACCGTGTTCCAGCGAATGTGGTAGGAGATGGGGTTCACAGTATCGCCGAGTTGGTGCAAGAGAAAAACAAAGACCCACGAAGGGGAGAAGGCCATATCACTGCTTTGGAAAAAATCCAAATGACGGACGTGGAACAATTGGTTTTGTCTGGTTTGGGTTATGATTTTTCCACCGTCCCCAAAAACGGGGAACAAGTTTTTTTAAGAAAAAACTCCAATATTTCAACTGGTGGAGATTCCATTGATGTAACCGATTTGGTTCACCCGGAATTTAAAACAATCGCATTGCAAGCGGCAAAGGCTGCAAATGCCGTGATTTGTGGGATTGATATCATTTCGAGTGCAATTGAGGAGAAACCAAATCCAGAGCGGTATGCAGTCCTCGAGATTAATTTTAACCCTGTATTGTACATCCACGAGTTTCCTTATTCAGGGAAACCAAGGGAAGTGGGGGATAAGATCTTAAATTTATTGGGGTTTACTTAAATTTAGTTTTTAGGTAGGAGATGATGTCTAGGGATTCATACATTTTTGTTTCCCCATCCACTAAAAATGGCACTTGTGAAATCCCACCCAACCGAATCACTTCTTCACGGCCAGGGGTACCATTGCTTGCCTCTACCAAAAGATAGTCTTTTCCTTCTGTAAGACCAAGCCCTTCTATAGCCTGTCTCACACGGTAACAATAAGGACAAGAATCGTATTGGTAGAGTTTGAACATTCTGATTAACCTACTTTTTTCTTGAGTTCCCCAGATTGTGCCATTTGCACAGTGATGTCATGGCCTCCCACAAATTCGCCATTGATGTAGAGCTGTGGAATGGTTGGCCAATTTGTATATTCTTTGATTCCTTCCCGTACTTTCATATCTGATAGTACGTTGAAAGAACCAAAAGGAATTCCTTGTTGTTTCAGTGTTGAGACAACACCCGCAGAAAATCCACATTGTGGCATTTCAGGTGTCCCTTTCATAAAAAGAAATACCTTTTCTGATTTGATTAAAGATTCAATTTTATCTTTTAACTCTTGTTCCATGGTCATTCACTCCTAGTTTCCAATGCTAATGCATGGATTTCTTCTTTTAGTTCTTCTTTTAATGTTGCATACACCATTCGGTGTTGTTCGATGAGTCCCTTCCCTTCAAAACCTTTGTATGTCACAACGGCTTTGATATGGACGCCATCTCGGTAAGGATCTAAAATTTCTACCTTACACCCTGGTAATCCGGCTTCGATTTTCTTTTGGATTTCTGGAATGGTCATCCTAGAGTTTGCCTCCCATCCATGAATGATGCGCTTTGATAAATGCAATGTATTCTTCGGGCACTTCTGGTAAAACAGAATTCTTCACTGAAGGCAAAGAAAGTAAGGTATCACTCCAAACTTTTAGTTTGGAAAACCCACTCACCAAATCCCATTGTCCGTCTTTTTGTTTTAAAAAATCCAATCGCATGAAAAACGGTGCATAAGCCGTGTCTACTAGGTGCATCGATTCGCCAGCAAAGAATAGTTTTCCATTCTTTGGTTCTGGTAAAATGGATTCTAAGATTCGGAACTTAGATAGGATTTCTTCCTTTTTTTTCAAAGCTTCCTTTTCTTCCTTTGCCATCGTAAAACCATATTGGTCGACAAGGAGTGCACTCGCAAATTCCGCCCAGGCCCTATGTTTTGCTTTTTGTATTGGGTCTTTTGGATGGAGGCTTGGAAGGTTTGTTTCGTCCAGGTATTCATTGATGACAGCCGATTCAAAAAGCACATCGTCTCCAACAACAAGGACTGGCACCCTTCCAAATGGAGAAATTTTTAAAAACCATTCAGGTTTGTTTGCTAAATCAATGTATTTGATTTCATAATCCACCTTCTTTTCCAAAAGGTTGATCACCGATCTTTGCACATAAGGACAGAGTTTGAAACTAATGAGGGTAGGTTTTGTCATATCATTTAGACTCGAAAATTAAGGAGAAGAAAGGTCCATTTCTAGCGCATGGAGTCCTTTTTTGAACTCGGGACCAAGTATTTCATAGACGGCTCGGTGTTGTTCTACGGTAGATTTGCCTTGGAAAGAATCGGATTTCATTTTGATTCGAAAATGGGTTTCTTTGGAATCCTTTGTGATCCCCGGGTGGCCTGCATGTTCTAAAGATACATCTAATACAAGTAATTCTTCTGGTTGAAACGTTTCCCGTAATATGGTTTCCATACGAATTTTTCTTGTTTCTTTAATTTCTGATTCCATAACCAATTTTCATTAACCTAACATTGAGTAAAAAAAGTAACGTTGAGAGAAGAACAATAAACCCCAGGGAAAAAAATAAATTCACATCCGAGATACCAATGAACCCATACCGGAATAGGTTTACCATATAAAGGATTGGATTTAAATACGAAATGGTCTGCCAAAATTCAGGAAGGTTTTTTACAGAATAAAAAACTCCACCCAAATAGGTAAGGGGAGTTAAAATAAAGGTTGGGATGATGGTGACGTCATCAAACTTTTTGGCAAACAATGCATTAAAAAACCCACCTAAAGAAAATAAAATCGATGTAAGAATGACGGTAATGAAAATGATCAATGGATGTTGGAACTGAAGGTTCGTAAAAAATAAGGAAGTGAGTGTTACCAAAACTCCAACAAAAAGACCTCTAACAACTCCACCAAAACTATATCCCAACACAATCGTATAAGGTGATGTTGGTGAAACTAAAAGCTCTTCTATATTTTTTTGAAATTTACTGGAAAAAAACGAAGAAACCACATTGTTATATGAATTTGTAATGACACTCATCATGATAAGGCCGGGGACAATAAACTCAATATAGGTGAAATTTCCAATTTTACCGATTTGGCGACCCACTAATTCTCCAAAGATTAAAAAATACAGTGCCATGGTAATCACTGGTGGGATTAAGGTTTGCACCCAAATTCGGATGATCCGTATCCATTCTCTTCGGATTATGGTTTGTAGGGCAGTTAGATTTTTTTTCCACATAATCAATGTTTTCCTGTAAGTGATAAAAACAATTCTTCAAGTCGATTTGATTTGTTTCGAAGGCTCAAAACTTCCATTTTGTTTTTTGTAAGTTCTGCAAATAAATGATTCACCGATGTATTTTTGTCTAATTGTACTTCTAGACTATGGTCATCTAACCATATCCAACGAAAGATTTTAGAATTAGGTTTTGTTTTAAAGGATTTTTTAAGATCTATGATAAAGGTCTCTTTATCCAATCTTTGTAATAATTTTTTCATGGATGTGTTTTCGATGATTTCACCTTTATCGATGATGGCTATGTTTTTACAAAGGGATTCTGCCTCTTCCAGATAATGTGTTGTGAGGATGATTGTTTTTCCTTCTTGATTCAATTCCTTTAAAAATTCCCACATAGACCTTCTAATTTCAATGTCCACTCCTGCCGTTGGTTCATCTAAAATGAGTAGTTTCGGATCGTGAATGAGAGCCCTTGCGATCATAAGCCTTCGTTTCATCCCACCGCTGAGTGTCCCCGCTGCTGACTTACGTTTGTCATAAAGTGACAACTTATCCAAGTAATACTTCACTCGTTCTCTAGCCTCTTTCAAAGGCATGCCATAAAAACCAGCTTGGTTGATTAATATTTGTTCAACCGCTTCAAAGATACCAAAATTAAATTCTTGGGGAACAATTCCTAAATAGGTTTTGGCTAAGTTTGGATTTTCATCTATGTTCACACCGAAGATTTTGACATTACCACCTGTTTTATTCACTAGGGAACTAAGGATTCCGATGGTTGTGGATTTGCCGGCACCGTTTGGTCCAAGTAATGCAAAAAAATCACCTGCTTCCACCTTTAAATCAATGGAACGTAGTGCCTTCACTCCGTTTTGATAGGTTTTTTCCAGGCCTTCTAATTGGATTGCGTATGAAGTCATTTATTTACCTACCATTTTTCTTGTTAGGTGGTGAGATGGGTATTTGTGTTGTTTTCTGAGTTCCTGCCGTAATTTTTTTTGCGTTTCCTCAGGCAAACTGACAATTTCTTTACATTCATGAGAACAACAGCCTAAAAGGGATTCAGAACAGGACTCACATTGTACAATGAGAACATGGCATCCTAAATTGGCACAATTGGAATGTCTGTCAGAAGGTTTACCGCAAGTATAACAAACGGTCAGGACATCATCCGTGATCCGCTCGCCAAGCCTGTCATCAAATACAAAGTTTTTTCCCTTAAATTTAGATTTGAGTCCGTGGTCCGATATGGCCTTGGCATAATTGATGATCCCACCACGCAGTTGGTGTACTTTTTCAAATCCCTTGTATTTTAAGTAAGCACTTGCTTTTTCGCAACGAATGCCACCGGTACAATAGAGCAGGATTTTTTTGTCTTTGTCATTCTCTAATATTTTTTCAACTAATGGAAGTTCTTCGCGAAAGGTTCCCACATCTGGCAATATTGCGTTTTCAAAATGACCCACTTCTGATTCATAATTATTGCGAAGGTCCACAACAATCACACCTTCTTCCTCCAAAGTTTGATGGAATTCAAGAGGGGATAGATGAGTGCCAACATCGGAAGGATCAAATTGGGAATCATCCAATCCATCGGCTACGATTTTTCTACGAACCTTGATCGCAAGTTTGATAAAACTTTCTTTTTTGTCTTCAACGGCATCATTGAAGTAGATACCTTTTAATTCGGGAATGGTATCAACAAATTGGCGTAATTTTTCGTAGTTTTCAACGGGTATTGAGAACTGTGCATTGATGCCTTCGTTTGCCAAATAAATCCTACCCAAAATTCCCAAATCATCAAAGGTATCATACAAACGATTTCGAAAATCGATTGGATCCTCAATTTTCACATACCGATAAAAAGAAATGACCCGCCTTTCCCTTTTGTCTGCCAGAACTTTTTTGATGAGTGTGTCTTTGTCATATCGATTGAATAAAAATTTTTTCATCATTTTCCCTCGTTTAATTTTTGTTCTCGTACTTTTCGGAAGGCATTCCTTGTGATTTCTGAAATGGCTGGATGGATGTAAATCATATCCAAATAATCACTCAGTTTCGCTTTTAAAAACATACCCATTACAATTTGGTGGAGCAGGTTCGCCGCTTCCTCGCCGATGATATGGGCTCCAAGGACTTCTTCTGTTTCTTTTGAAACGAGTACTTTCACAAAACCATACTCCGATAATCGTGCCATGCCTGTGGCGCTTGCGCGATACGGATTGATGCCTTTATAGTAGGCGATATTCTCGTTTATCAATTCTCCTTCCGTTTTTCCAACACTTGCAATTTGTGGGTATGTGAAAATCGCCTCTGGCATTGGTGGGTATTGGATGGGTCCTTTTTTGTTTTCACCAAATAGGTGTTCGAAGAGATATTCTCCTTCAAAGTTGGCACTATGTCGAAAAAAATACCTTCCGATGACATCACCAAATGCATACACACCCGGTTCATTTGTTTGTAAGGTTTCATCAACAAGGATATATCCATCTGAATTTGTTTTGATATTTGTGTTTTCTAAGTGTAAGTCTTCTGTATTTGGTGTGATCCCCGTTGCTATGAGCAATTGTTCTGCTTCATAATGTAAGTCTTTGCCTTCATGATTTTTTGCCCTTACCTGGAATTTGTTGTTTTGGTAGGTCACAGAGTGGATGTCCAATCCAGTTTGGATCGGAAAAGGGAGGTGGGCCATGAGTTCTTTTTTGATATCAATGTCTGCATGTGATAACACTTCGCCTCGGGTGAGACCTGTGACTTCACATCCATAGGCCGAATAGGCGGCACCTAATTCAAGTGAGATGAATCCTGCTCCAATGATGAGAAGGGATTTTGGAAAAAATTTTGGTGAAAGTGCTTCTCTTGAAGTCCAATAGGGTGTTTCGAGTAATCCTGGTATTTTCGGAAGTTTTGGTCTTGTGCCAGTCACAACAAATATGTGTTTGGCGGTGTATTCGTCTACACCATCAGTGATGATTTTTGGTGCCTGAAACCAAACCTTTTTTGGATAGTAGTGAATATTGGGATTTTTCTCATAAGCAATGGGAATCGAATCTGCATCGAATTTGACCGTTTCATTTACCCTTTGGAATATTGAACCCACTTGAAATTTAGGTTTCTCGTCCCATTGGATTCCAAATCGTTTCGATTCTTCCCCTAAACGAAGCAGTTCCGAAGGATAGATGACCATTTTGGAAGGGATACAACCTCTGTTGAGGCACGTCCCCCCAGGAGTTTCCTTTTCGAACACGGCCACTCGTTTGCCTATTTGGGAGGGTGGGGTGACAAGTTTTGTACCAGCACCGGCTCCAATCACCAAGATGTCATATTCCTTCATCATGGTTCCAGACTCACAACTAGGCTGATTCTGTAAATGAAGCTATCTTTGTTTTGGCAATTTTAGAATTTGATTTTTTGCATCTTTGGCACCACTTGGGACATTATGGGAGTGGGATTTCACCTTCCACAAATGGATTTTTGATTTTTTGGAGTCGTTCTATGATTTCGTTTTTACGAATTTCAAAGGTATCGGGAGGGTCCGCTTTGTGCCATGCCAAGTAGAGCTCCCGTTTCCCTTCGGGGATTGGGATTTGGTATCTCCATTCCATATAAAAGTAAATGCGAGCGATATCCCCTCTGATCTCTGGTTTAGGTTCTGCTAACGATTCTTTGAAGTTCACCTCAAAATCACAGAGGCCGTAAGCCCTTGGTTCTCCGTCGATTTCACCAAAGGGATAGATCCCTCGATCTGCATTGATTTCACCAGGGACGGGTACGATATTATGGAGGTCTGCTTCGATGAGATTGAATTCGGGATCGGTGGCACTACAACACTTTCGTCCTTTTAAAATTTTGGCGTTCACTTCACAGTTTGGTTTCGTCCAACACTCACGATTCTTTCCAAAACTATAAGCGGGAACGATATGTTCCCACTCAATCCATGTTTGGCGTTTCGGATCTTTCCTTGCTTGCAAACCACATGACTCTTGTTTGATTTTGAAACGGCCAAGTTCCTCGTCATCCTTTTCAAACTCACATCCACAATAAAAATCTTTTCCAATTTGTTTGTAAAAACGTTTTAAGACTCGTTTGGCTTTTTGGAAGTCGGTGATTCGGTTTTTGCCACTGGTTTCTGTTTCCATGTTTTGAGAGAAGGTAGCAATGGCCCAAATGATAACTGTGATGGAGATGAGAGAAATGAGGAAGGTTCTCAACTGAAAATAGGTTCCTTTATTTGTATAATGGTAAAATGTACATTCCTAAGTTACAAAAAAAAGCCAATGCCCAAACCGTAACAAATGCCTTTGCTAAAAAAATTTGGCCAATCGATACCAAAAGACTGACGATGAGTAATGTCATAAACTTAACGTTACAAAGCCATGATCCATTTGTAAAATGAAAATTTTACCAATGGTCTCTTAGTTTTCGTAATGCCAAAAATATAGACCTGTTATCTGTAATCGTTTCACCTAGTTCTGTTAGTCGGGATTTTAGTGAGTTTGATTCAGGCCGGAAAAAAGGACTGATTTTCTTTTCCCATCCAATGGTTGCTATAAACTGATCTTTCCTTGTTTTTTGGAATGATTCGCGAAACTCGTGGTTTGGTTCTACGTGGGTCGCAAATGCCAAGTTGTTTTCCAGGTAGTCATGCCCTGGATAGAGGAGGCAGGAATCAGGAAGAGAAGCATACTTTGTTTGAATTGTATCATACAAAACATTTGGATCACCACCTCGGAAACAATTTCCGACACCAACATTGAATAAGGTATCACCTGAAAAAATTCCAAGTATTGTCTTTGGATTTTTATGAACAAAACTTAGATGGGAGAAGGTATGGCCTGGTGTGTCCCAAACTTCAATGGTTTCTCCTTCCACTGAGAAACATACATCCCCTTCTTCTAACGTTTTGTCTAGGCCTGGGATCTTTCCTTTTGCAAGTTTGTGCCCATACACAAGGCAATTGGTTTCTGCTTTTAATTCCAAATTCCCTTCTGTATGGTCTCCATGTTCATGGGTATTCAAAATTCCTTTTAGTTTTAATCCTAAATTTTTGATTTGATTGATGATGAGTGGGGCATTGTAAGGATCCACACAATACACCTCACCAGTTCGATGGGAGAAAATCAAATAGGTAAAATTGCGAAGGGGAGAGTTTGTAAAAATGGGAAGGACTTCTATCATCAGGATTCCATCCTTCCCGTTTTGTTAGTAGAGGATTCGAGTTCGAATCGAATGTTTATGGGCTTTGATTTTGTTTTTTAATTCATCACCCAAGTTTTTATCGATTTCCATGCTTAAGTAACCAATATTAGCTGATGTGCTTAAGTTCTGTGTGAGGATATTTCCCCCCATATCGGAAATGATGGAGTTAATATCGCGAAGGAAACCCGGTTGGTTTTGGTGGATATTCAAAATGCGGTGGTAACCAGACTTCAAACTTCCCAGTTCAATATTCGGAAAGTTAACCGAAAATGTAGTGGATCCATTGTTGATGAATTTTAAAAGTTTTTCCGCAACTTCCGTTCCAATATTTTTTTGAGCTTCTTCTGTGGAACCACCAATATGTGGTGTGAGGATCACATTGGGAAGTCCTTGCAAAGGGCTGATGAATGGATCATCATTGGATTTCGGTTCTTCCGGAAAAACGTCAACTCCGGCTCCGGCAATTTTACCGGACTTGATACCTTCCACAAGGGCATCAATTTCCAAGACCTTACCTCGGGACAAATTTAAGACATAGGCTCCATTTTTGAGTAGGTTCAAGTGTTCCTTACGGAATAGGTTTTTTGTTTCATCTGTTTCTGGAACATGGAAAGAGATAAAGTCTGATTGTTTTAAGAGTTCTTCGTAACTCGGGGCAGCAGTGGCATTTCCCAGAGGTAATTTGGAGATGATATCGTAGAAAACCACTCGCATCCCCATGGATTCAGCAAGTACAGACACTTGGGTTCCAATATGACCATAGCCAATGATTCCCAATGTTTTCCCACGGACTTCAAAACACCCTTTTGCAATTTTATTCCACTTACCTAAGTGAACATCCTTTGATTGGTCAGAAGCTTTCCTTGCAAGCATAATGATTTCAGCAATCACGAGTTCTGCGACAGACCTTGTATTGCTATAAGGAGCATTGAAGACTGGGACTGCTTTTTTTTCCGCTTCTTCCAATTCCACTTGGTTCGTTCCAATGCAGAAACATCCGATCGTCATTAATTTTTTCGCGTGTTCCAGAGCTTTCTTTGAGACATTGGTTTTGCTACGGATTCCTAGCACATGCACATCACCAATTTTGGCAATGAGCTCGTCTTCTTCCATTGCATCCTTGACAAGAGTCACATCAAAACCATCTCGGTGGAAAAGTTCGTAAGCATCCTTATGGATGTTTTCCAGAAGTAGGACTTTTATTTTACCTTTGGGATAAGATACCATAGGAACAGGATTTTTTCCTTTGCCAAACCTTGCATCTCGAAAAAGGTTGGGTGTATCATGGAAAGAATCTTCTCTTTGACCCGAATTTCCTCCATTTTCCTCCTTTTTTTGGTCCTTGTTTCCTGTTCTGGAACAAAGGCCTTTGTGGTGACCCCGGAACCCACTTTGGAACAACAAACGGCAATTTCGAAAGACATTTGTATGCAAAAATACCTTTGGGTATTTCCAGGAAAGAGGCCTTGTGTTTACTTCAAAGCGGAAAGGGACAATGGCACTGGTGCTGTAACGTATTTTCTCCTTTATGAAATTGGAACCTTTGATGTGGACATTCCAATCGGAGTTTCTCTTAAGTTAGGTGAAACCTGGTACAACCTTAAAAAAACAAACACTGATTATTCGGATACGATTGTTGTGACTTCTGCACTTACCCAAGAAATTTTACCAAAAATTGGGGAAAACCAAAATATCACAATTAGTTACACAAATAGAAAGGAAACCATCAATTACCAATTGTCAAGTAGCCAAACTGCTGCCTTTCAAAGTAATTTATCAAAACTCATTCGTGTGATTGAATCAGAACCAAAATTGAATATCAACAAACGATAATCCTTTTTTACCGTGGAATTTACATTCTTTCGTATTCCGCGGAAAGATTCATTTCGCACGTAGTAATCTTTCAGAAAGGCAATCCATTTCAAAATCAAAAACCTCTCCGAAATCTTTGGATTGGGAGAGGTTTTTGATTTGGTCAAAAGATTTGGTTGGATGTTATTCAGGTCTCATCAGTGGGAATAGGATCGTATCACGGATGGAATGAGAATCTGTGAGTAACATCACAAGCCTGTCGATTCCAATGCCAAGACCACCTGTTGGTGGAAGACCATATTCTAATGCACGGATGTAATCATCATCCATCATAAAGGCTTCATCGTCCCCAGCTTCCCTTTGTTTTACCTGTTCTTCAAATCGTTCCCTTTGGTCGAATGGATCGTTTAGCTCCGTAAAAGCGTTTCCAATCTCACGTCCCGCCACATAGGGTTCAAATCGTTCCACGTATTTCGGATCGTCTTCCCTGGATTTTGCAAGAGGGGAGAGTTCTTTAGGAAAATCAGTAATAAAAATCGGTTGGATGAGATGTGGTTCCACAAGGGAGCTAAACACATCATCACAAACTTTCCAAATGGAAACTGAATCTGAGGAATCCACACCTTTGGATTTTGCCTTTTCAATGGCTTCTTTGACATCGGTAATTTGGCTAAAATCGATTCCAGAATACTCTTTGATGATGTCGATGTACTTCACTCGTTTCCATGGAGGAGTGAGGTCAATTTGGTCTTTTCCATAAGGAAATTTTAATCCTTTCCCAATGGCAGTGGCTACCGTTACAATCATCCTTTCTGTTAGGGACAACATGGTTTCCATATCGCCAAACGCCATATAGGCTTCCATCATCGTAAATTCTGGATTGTGTTTCGTGGAGATACCTTCATTTCGAAAGTTGCGATTCAGTTCAAACACTCGGTCCATACCACCGACAATGAGGCGTTTCAAATAGAGTTCTGGAGCGATCCGAAGGAATAGTTCCATATCAAGTGTGTTGTGGTGGGTGACAAAGGGTCTAGCGGCAGCACCACCGGCGATGGGCTGCATCATCGGAGTTTCTACTTCCAAAAAGCCTTCATTCGTTAAAAACTTACGGATCTCAGAAATGATCCGTGAACGCATTTTGAATGTTTCCCGAACGTTTTCGTTTACGACGAGGTCCACGTACCGCATTCGGTATCGTTGTTCTACATCAGAAAATGCATCATAAACAACACCGTCCTTTTCTTTGACAACGGGTAGAGGACGGATACATTTTGCGAGTAGTTGAACGTTTGTTAAATGGAGCGTAGTTTCCCCTTTTTGGGTTTGGAAAAGCCAACCTTCAAGTCCAATCCAATCCCCAAGGTCAAGTGATTTGAAAAGGGAATAGTTTTCTTCTCCCAAGTCATCACGAGTCGCATACAATTGGATAAGGCCTTCCGCATCTTTTAAATGTGCAAAACTTGCTTTCCCCATCACACGTTTGGCATGCAAACGGCCACCAAGTTTAAAAGATTTTTTTTCGGTACTGTTTGGATCAAAACTTTCTAGGAGTTGTTTTGAATTGGAATCTGGAAAAAAACGAAGGGGGTATGGATTGATTCCTTTTGTTTTTAAATCGTTTATTTTTTGAATTCGTTGTTCTATGAGTTCGTTTGAATCTTTAATTTCATCCATGTTAAAGGATACCTCTAATGTAAGAATAAATATAACGTACAAATTCGATTGAAATTTCTTTTACACCCGATTCCGACAAAAACCAATTGGAATGAGAAACTTCAGAGGGAAAACTGTACGCTGTGACCTTCACGGGCAAACTGGTTAGTGTTTTTTTGTAAATATTCAGAACACGTCGTTTTTCAAACTCTCGTGTCAGAAGTAAAATCGACCCTAAGTTGTCAGAAACAGCTATTTTTAATAGGTTTTTCGATGCCTCATCCGTGTCACCCATTTTGGATGTGCTGATCAAAACCGTGGCAATTTGAGAACCAGGTATTCCGTTAGAAATAAGGATTCCTTTGGTTTTTTGGTCCATCTCAAAGGGACCTATCAATTGGTTTTGTGTTTTATCTTCTTTGCTAACAAGGATTAGTTTCTTGAAATCGGATTTTGTATATAACGATGCAATTGCTTTTAAATGTTTGAGTGTGGGGGGATGGTCTGTGATTTCAAGGACGGCAACATCCGATTTTTGGTATGGTTCACTGGAAGTGAGCCAATAGGGTGCGGAAAATAACAGTCCCAGAGTGATGAAGACAGGGGATAGAAACCCAAGGAAAAGTAATTTGAAACGAAATGTAAGATCGGATACTTGCATACTTGCCCCTACAACCTACCGAATTTAGAGTCGCAGTGACAAGAGAAAATTCATGTCCTTGACGAAAGAACCCGTTTTCCTAACCTGTCCTACATACACACCCGCTCGGATGGTGGAATTGGTAGACACGCTACTTTGAGGTGGTAGTGCCGCAAGGTGTGGGGGTTCGAGTCCCCCTTCGAGCAGAGGAAATCACCAAAGCCAACAGTTTTAGAACCTCCCAAAGTTAGTAATTCCTTCAGTTCAGGCACAAACCTTA
>NZ_RQGH01000015.1 GCF_004769635.1 Leptospira jelokensis | reverse complement strand
AACTTAGGGAGGAAAGGAGAATAGAAGAAATGTGAGTTTCTACTATAGGGATTGGGGTCTTTGGTGATACGTCCCCTTCGAGCAGAACGATTTTCCCACAAAACAGTCATTATCATTAGATGTCTCGACTCGAACAGTTTGCCGAGCCGTAACATTGCGACCCATAGGAAGCAATGTTACGAAAGAGCCGACCTGGATGGGAGGCGACGAGGGAAACCGTGCCTCGAAGCGTTGCCTAACCAGGAAGGATAGGCAGCGGAGAGGGCGAGTCCCCCTTCGAGCAGTGGAAATCACCCAAGCCTACAGTTTTAGATCCCCCCAAAGTCAGTAGTTCCTTCAGTTCAGGCACAAATCTTACGTTCCCTAAGAAACTTAACTCATTCAGAGCCAGCTGACTCCACTTCGGAGAGATATATCCATAACTTCGGAAACTCTGCTTCAAAATATTGTTCCTTGCTTCTGCACCATTGCTAGAGACTCCATCCTTACTTACCCAGCGTTCACGGCTCATATTGTATCTGGGGTCGTTTGATTTCTTTGAGTGGTTCACTGACTTATGGTTAGGTCTGTCCCATAGAAACCCATATCCTTCATCTGTGAATAGGGTTAAATTCTTTGGGATGGTTTCTTCTACATAGCCTGGTGCGGAACAAAAGAAAGGCAAAAAAGTTTTGTCTTTCTTTTGTATTCCTCCTGCAACGGAGTTATTTTGCATTGAATGGAATGATTTGGATATGAAGGCAAATTGGTTCTCAAAAAAGATTCCTTCATGTTTATTCCTGCCGAATGGAAATGGATGCATTTCCTGAGATCAATTTCAGGTAAAATGCATTACGGAGTGTTCTAACATCATTCGTATACAAACGATATTGTAACTCTGTAGCAGTGGATGAAATAGGGGACTCGATTGTTAAACTTGAATTGCTGATATTGCAAAGTCTAAACGCCGAGAATTCTAGATTCGTTGTTGTATCTTTTGTTATGACAAGAACGTACTCCCGATTCTGATTGGGTGGAGGTAAATTATTGGTAGATGAAATATTAAAAATTACCGAACTCGTGGTAGATAGCGTTAAAGGGTAATTTGTTCCCTTTTCTAACGTTAAATCTACTGTCGGACAAATTCCAGGTGCAGACAGGAGATATTGATACAATCCAAACGCAAGGTATTGATCAGTAAGATTGTCATCATTGTCCAAAAGTCTTGTGAGTCCTGTACATGAGAAGCTAGTAAATTCTATCAATAAGATAAAGAAAAAGTTGATTCATCAAGTTTTCCCCCACAATATAAAATTGCTTTTGTTACGATCCTTCTATTAGGAAAAGATTGAATTGGTATCATTTTTTAGAAATGCAAAGGCTTTCTAATTTTATATCATTTTGTTTCTAAACGAAATATTTCTAAAGAAATGGTAGGTTTCTTTCAAATTTAAATTAAATTATAATTCTCTAATTTAGTAAAATCATTTTCGGTTTTGTGAAAAAAATATTTTTGAAGGGTATCACTTTTTGGCCATTGAACTTCATTTCAGTAACCTTGGTTAGCAGGTCGCGTGATTCGAACAGATTCCTTAAAATGCGGTTTTACTAACTTGATTTCCATCGAAAGGAATGGGTTAATTCCCTTTTAAAAAACACGATTTTTTGAGGTCACTTCCGCCATTGATCCTAATGCTTCTATGTTTTTTTCGTTAATCCTTAAACGTATCTGATTCCGAGCGTGAAAATGGAATTTGGGTTACCAAATTCTATGCTTTCGGTTGGTTTGGTAATCAAAGATCTTCATGGAAATAGAAAGAGGTAATTTTCCATAGAAATCGAAAAAGCAAAGGGCGGCTATTTTCGTGGATACAAGAAACAACATTTAGGTTTCGCATGATGCTAGAAATTGAAAATTTCATCCATTGTTGTTACTTGCCTTACCATTTCGAAAAAGATTCTTACTTCAAATTTGCTTTGAAAAACCCTACCGTTCTCGACTCGGCTTCCTTGGGAGAAAAATTCCAAATCCTTTCATGGCGATCACACTCAGGCGCCCATAAAGATTTGGGTTCCCCTGCATTTGCATATAGATCTTCTGCGTGGTGGTAATCCACATAATCATCTTTTTTGCAATGGAAAATGGCAATGGGCCTAGGCTTTATTTTAGAGATGGAATCAATGGGCCGAACCTCATCCATATCAATCCCTGTTCGGTAGTCCAAAACCCATTTCACAACTGGTAAGAGAGGGTAGTAAGGAATTCCAAAATCACGTTTTGCCGATTCGATCAGTACGTCCATGGCACTCCCATAACCACTGCTAAATAGACCGGCTTTGATTTCAGGATGGTTTGCCATGGCAATGATGCTTGTAGCAGAACCCATAGAAAATCCAAAAATCCCAATGTTCGTTTCCCCTTTCTCTTTCAAAAATACAAGGGCTGCATCTACATCTTTTTGTTCCAGTCCTCCCATTGTCGCATACCCTTCATGGTTTCTGCGAAGGCTTAACAAAAGTAAATTGAAACCTGCTTCGTGTAAACTTTTGGAAAAACGTAGGCCTTCATTCCTTTGCCCCCCATGTCCGTGCACCATAAGAATGGTACCTTTTCTTTGTTTGGCGGGGATCCAGTAACTAACGAGGTTCAATTTGTCTTCTGTGGTGATTTCCACTTCCTGAAACTCTAATCCCAATTCATTTGGACCTGTGCAAAAGACATGGTGGTCAGGATTACAACGAACTTTTGGGTACATGACAAGTCCGGAAAAGTAATAAGCCACTGCGAATACTAGGATGATACTAAAAAGCAAAACAATGGAAATGATTTTGATGGAACGTTTCATAGGCTAAGGAATTTATTGGGTAAGAAAAAAACTGCAAGTAAAAAATCAGAGCATTTGGTTTCTGGGACTATGGAAGCAGCTTTAGGTGTTTTTTTTATCTGTTGTATGAGTGTTCTCAGCCCCTTTTCTGGAGTGGATGAAGGGGAACTTCGTGGTTGCCCACCTTCACCTAACTGTGTCTCTTCGCAAAGCATGAAATACAATTTTATTCATAAAGTGAATCCAATTTCCTATTCGACTTCAAGGGAAGTAGCTTTCCAAACGATATCAAAGTACTTTCATGAATCAGAGAATATTTATATCAGTGAGGAAAAAGAAGGAGAATACATTCGGATTATCTTTTTTACCAAGGTGTTTCGGTTTCCTGACAGAGTTGAGGTGTACTTTCCAGAAGGTACGAACGAGATGCAAGTGCGTTCTCAGTCCACCCTTGGGCTTTGGGACGTGTTTGCGAATCGACGAAGGGTAAACAAATTTCGTGAAATTTTAAGTGAATCAGGATCCTAACAATCCATTATGGGTTAAAAAATAAACCCCTCCCACAATCCGTTCCAATTTGGATCCGAAAAACCAGTCACCTAACACTGTAATCCCTGTTTCTTTGCATAACTGCTTCCACTCAAAAAATTCATCTGAATCGAGTTTCAGTGTTCCTTCCCGACCAAGTAAAGGCATTTGAGCCTGTGCAAATTTCCAGCGATGGTTCCAAATTTCATCTGGTGGAGGTGCTAACCATTTTTCCTTTAATCCTTCGGTTAACAATTCTTTGTAAAATGCATTTGGTTTTTTATCGCTTTCCATCCAAGAATCAAAATGAGTTTCCGAAAAAAGGGAAGAAAACTGAACAAGCAAACTAGAACCCTTCCCGTTGGTTTTATGATTTGGGTATTTGATGGATTCCCAACTCTGGTATTCCCAATCTTCCCCCCGGTTCAAAATGGTTGAGATTGGAATCAAACTGGTTTCGCTTAAGCCTTGGGCATGAAGGTCTGGACTCCAGTTTTCCCATGAGAAAAAACTAACCAATGTTTTTCGGTAATCATTGTAAGGTTCCAAAAACTTTGTCCATCGATCCAAATACGGATGATTTTCCGAACGATTAAAAATTTCTATTATCTGAGGAATGGGTAAGGTCAGGATCACGTGATCTGCAGTAATGACTTTGGTTTGGCTTTCCAAATGAGAATGGAAACTGAGGTTCCAAATACCATCTCCCAATCGGGATATTGATTTTAACGTCATACTTTGGTTCGTTTGGTTTCCATTTAACATGGCTTTTACGACAGATTCCATTCCCAATATGGGATAAAAATGTTCTGTATCATAGATTGGTTTTGTTTCTATTTTGATTCCATTTGTGTTCCAAATTTCAAAGACATTGTACTTTGAAATTTTTCCCATCCAATCCACTTCCAATTGGTCACGAAACATTGTGGCACCAATGTCAAATCGTTCCCCAGACACACGACTCGTTTTGGTAGAAACCCTACCACCAGGTTCGCGTGCTTTGTCGTAGAGAGCCACATTTGGTTTCATCATGGCAATGGAAGCCGCTGTGAGACCTGCACCTACAACAATGGTTTCTGTTTTGGAAGGAAGCAATTCGCCCATCACAAAGGATTAGACAGATTCTGGATTGGATACTACAGTTGTTTGATCAATGTTTTCAGATCATTGATGAGAGAAAAGGGAGGGGGTTTGATCTCCTCGGCCAATTGGATGGTATCTTGGATGGTTCTCGTGAGGACTTGTTTTTCAGCAAGGTAAGCTGCTTGGGGGAGTTTGGACTTATTTTTTTTAAAGATAGAGACTTTCGTATCAATGATTTCGATCATTTGGTTTAAGTACTGTATTTTTTGGTCCATGGCTCCTATTCGTAACACAACTTAGAAAAATGAAAAACCAATTTTTAGCTAAAGGCGGGAAAGGTGGCGTAGGGAAACCTATGACAGATTTTCAATTCGATTCTCTTCTCCCTGAAGCACTGCAAATTCTATCCCCTTACCAATGGACTCCTAACCTAGTCATTGCCCATACTTGGGAATTTTTAAAAGGAGAGAAGGTGAGTTCTCTTTTGGACTTGGGATCTGGTGTTGGAAAGTTTTGTCTGATCCTTTCGCAATATGCAAAAAACCGATTTCCGATTTGTGGAATGGAAGACCGAAACGAATTGGTTCAAATTGCAGAATCACTCAAAATCAAGATGAATGTTGGCAATGTTTCTTTTGTTTCCTCTAATTTCCTAGAATCATTTCCATATGGACATTCCCATTATTATGTATTTAACCCTCTTTATGAAACCATAAAAGGATCACATACGATTGGGGATGCAAAAATAAAATCTGCAAAACTTTTCCTTCATAACCTACAACGATTAAAGGAACATCTTTTTTTCTGTCCTAAAGGAACAAAACTCATCACATATCATGGGTTTGGTGGTTCCGTTTTACCAGGTTATAAAGTCCAAACAAAAGTAAATTTGGAACTTGGTGAATGGATGGTTTGGGAAAAAGAGTAAACAATTCTTTTTCCCAAATATTGTATGTTAGTGGATGGTCTTTGCAACCTTTTTTCGTAAATGGGGTTTTGCGAGGAAAAGATAAAAAAATCCAGTCGAAACCACAACGAGGGAAGTAAAAATCATTCCATAATTGATAAACCAAGGTTCTTCAGGTGAACGTGGCCAAACCATATTGGATACGGCTCCGATTCCATAAATGAAAGCCAATACATTGATAAAAAAACCGAATTTTCCTAGAGTGAAGGAGCCACTCGGTTTCCATCCTTTTAAGCGAGCGTACAAAGCTCCAAAAACAACCATCTGGAACGCCACATAGATCCCACAAGAAGCAAAACTAATGATCGTTGTCACTGTATCTTGCAACCAGTGGCCAATACTTGTGATGACAATGGGAATGATCCCTGTAACAAGTAAAGCCTTTGTGGGAACCTTTCCCTTTTTGGAAAGATGATTTAGGTATTGGCTTCCGAAGATCATTCCATCCCTCGCGAAGGAAAAAAGCAGTCGGCTTGCGGCAGCTTGTAAACTGAGTAAACATGACAAAAATGAAATCATCACAATGACGATCACCAATCGGTATCCTGTAACTCCCAATGCTGATGTCAATGTGGTTGTGACAGGGTCAGCATCTTCTCCGGAAATGGCTTTTTCCACATTTGGTAAGGATAATAGTAATGCCAAACAGATAAAGATGGCAGCTCCACCTCCAATGTAAATTGTCATTCGCATGGATTTTGGAATCTCAGAACTTGCATTTGGTGTTTCCTCGGCCACATCACCACAGGCTTCAAATCCATAATAACAAAACATAGCTGCCACAGAGGATGCGAGGAAAGCTGGGAAATAACTCATTCCATCTCCAAAGGAAAAGGTATCCCATAAAATATGGATGGAATTGACTTTGGCAAATAACAAAAGATAACCACCAACTAAGATAGCACCTACAAGTTCACAAGCAAATCCAAAAAAAGCAACTTGTGCAAGTAACTTTGTTCCACTTAAGTTGAGTAAGGTGGATATAAGAATCATTCCAATGGCAATCCAAATAAAACCAGTGTTGCCGAGTTCGATTCCTAAGAGGTTATTTAAAAAGGGAGCCCCGCCAACCGCAACTGCAGCAACAGAAGTGAAAAGTGCCCAGGCGTAAACCCATGCTGACATCCATGCAAATCGTTCTCCCACAAGCCGTAAGGACCAGGGGTAAATTCCACCTGAGATAGGGTATTGGGAAACCACTTCTCCAAACACCAAACAAACTAAAAATTGCCCAAGGCCCACTAAAAAATAATTCCAAATCATAGGAGGACCACCTGCTTGGATGGCCAATGCGAATACGGAATACACACCAACGACTGGTGATAGGTAAGTAAATCCCAAAGAAAAATTTTCCCAAAAACTCATACTCCGATCAAATTCAGATTTGAGGCCAAGGCTCTTTAGTTGTTCTGCATCATGGTCTAGGGCTTTTTGATCCATTTCAATACCTGTTTTCATCCAACATAACTTCCACCTATATCAAGAGTGTGGTGGTTTTCTTCAAACGATTTTGTTTTTCCATTGACGAAAGAATCTAAATGTTTAGTGTACAGAGCCTACGGTAAAAATTGATGAAAAAAAGTATTTTATTAGGAATCACACTTCTATTTCTGGTCGCCTGTGCGAGTTCAGAATCTACGGAACGCAACTCAGAAGAACCAGGTCTTATGAACAAGTTAATCGAAAAGGCAAGTTCGGAAGAAGGCCAAAAGGCAATCAAAATGGGTAAGGAAAAACTCCAAGACCCTGAAACGCAAGAGAAACTGAAAGGAATCATGTCAAAAGACAAAAAGAAAAAGGATCCCATGTCACTCCCTGGCCAATAACCATTTCGGCAGTGACTCCAAACCATGGTAATCGTTTACCATGGTATTTCGACTCCCTCATCCAAACCTTGCTAAGTCCAAATCTCCTCCGGATTGTTCAAAAATAGTTTTTTGAAGCCAATGTTTTATATTGGTCACATCAGAGAGTTCACAAAAAAAGAACAAAGAAAACGATTCCATTTTGGAATCATTCACCAAACAAAGCCGATTTTCCATTTGGATTAGATCTTCCCAGTTTTCGTATGGGTACGTTTCCCCATTCCATACGAGGGCAGTTTTCGTAACTTTGATTTCCTTATTTCGATTTTGTTGGTAAAAACTATACAAAAATGGGATAAAACCGACGGAAAGGGAACCAATCAAAAAGAGAATCTCTGCAAGTGTTGGAGGAAGTGTTTCCCAATACGCGATCGACACTTCAAATAAATCTCCAAAAGCAAAATGAATGAATAATGTGAAGGCGATACTTAGAAACACCGAAACAAAAAGGATGACTTTGGATTTGTACTGTGACCTTAGGCTTATGCCTTCGTTCGTTTTTTCGATCGATAATCCAGAGTTAGGTGAAAATGAAATATTGGATTCTAATACGCTGGTGGGAATTTTCCGTTTATGAATGGGTAAATCTAGATCTTTAGGTTCAATGAGGACTCCGTTTGCCGTTTGTAATGGTAGAGCTAAGTGTTTGCAAATCAATTCTCCATCAAAACGTAATTTTGAAAAATTAGTACTTTCGATGAGTTGAAAATTTTCTGAATCGGAATGACCCATCACGGTGTAGACAGTGACAGTTCTCGATCCATTTTTTGTTTTGACCGTATAAGAATAATCGGAATAAGTAATTCGTTTTAAACTATGGAAGGGTAATGTTTTGACTTCCTTTTTTTTGTGGAGCCAATGGATGGTTTTGGTTTCAAAATTGAAAACAGTTTCCTTGGGGTTCGAGGTGATCGCAAGGATGATATGAGGTAAGGCAAAAAATACCACCATAAAACTGGACACAATGACTAAGGTCATCATGTCTTCCTCGTTGTACTGCGAAAAAGTCATAGAAAAGGAAAATGCAAGGATACCGAGCGTAATGATTTCAAAGACAATGAGAAACCACCTAACTGTCTTAAAATTTGTTGATTTATGATCAGACCATCGTAATTCTTTTTCCATTTTACCCCTCTATTGTAAAGCCAAATCGAGTTTTAATGCATCCATAGGTGTGCATTCCTTTTTTGTTATAACTTCAAATGAGTTGCGTCAGGGATGGTTGCCTGCGGTTTCATAAACAAAAATCCTTGCGAATATTCAATCCCCAATGATTCCACTAAGTCTTGTATGGCGGGACGATCCACAAATTCTGCTACAACTTGGGCACCTATCCCGCGGGCCAATTCCACGATCCCTTGGACAAGTAAATACGCGGTTTTGTTTTCGGGTAAGTTTTTGATGAATTTTCCATCTATTTTAAGGTAATCAGGATTGAATTCAAGCAAACGAGCCAGATTAGAATACTGAACACCAAAATCGTCAATGGCTATTTGGCAACCAATGGATTTTAAGTCTTTAATGGTTGATAAACTATGTTTGTGTTCTGAAAAACTAATGTCTTCCAGGATTTCAAAGGTAACACGTTTTGGATCAATTTTATATTGGGAAAGTCTGGACTCCACCCATTTGCTAAAACTTTTGTATTCCAGTTCTGATTCTGTTAGATTGATCGAAAAGTCATAAGGAAAATTGGAAAAATATTGCATACTTTCATCAATCATTTGCAAACCAATCATCCGTATGCTTCCTGTCACCTTTGCCAATTTCAAAAACACATCGGGTGTTAAAATGGTATCTCTATCTTTGATCCTTGCCAAACATTCAAACTTTGAAATTTCTTTGGTTTGGTTGTTTAAGATGCCTTGGAAAAAGGGAACAATTTGTTTGTTAGTAATGGCGGTATGGATCTTTTGGCTGAGTTGGAAATTTTGTAAATGGTGGTCTGTGGATAAATCTTCTGAATAAGAAACAAAATCCGTAGAGTTTTGTAGTTCTGCTTGGAAGAGGGCTAATTTCGCTTTGTAATAACAATCTTCTTGGCCATTGGCTGAGGCATAACGGCAATCCAAATGAAAACCAACCCCATCCAAAAAAAACTCATCTGACTTTAACATCATACGAAAACTTCGCAAAATATCAACTAAGGTTTGTTCGGAGAGATTGGCAAGGATGGCAATTTCATCAGAGTACAAATGGAAAACTTTGTGTTCGTTTTGCAAATGTACCGTGAGGAGTTGTAAAAATTTACCAAGGATCTTCCTATAAACTTCGATTCCAAAGGTTTTGATGATAGTTGGGAAGTTTACGATTTTGATCAGTAAAATCGATTGGGTTGTATTGGAAAGATTGTGTTGTTTTAATACTTTGACAAGGGATTCAAAATTAGGGTATTTCGTGTCTCGGTGGAAGTATAGGGAATCCGCTAATTCTTTGTTTTTTTCTTCCAAGGACTTTTCTTGGAAGTAGGCATCGATGGCCTGTTTGATGGTGAGTTCCAAATCATGTGCATCCCAGGGTTTGGAAAGGTACCGGTAAAGGCATCCATGGTTCAGTGCATTCCCTATGGCCTGGGCCGGCGCCTGTCCCGTTAACATGATCTTTTTTGTACGAGGGTGGGTTTTTTGCATTTCAATGAGAAACTCATCCCCTTTTTGGCCAGGCATCACATGGTCACAGATCACTACCGCCAGGTCTGATCCCGCTGCATCAATTTCTTTCATGATTTCTTTTGCGGATTCAGCACTTTCTGCTGTTTCGATCGTGAAACTAGAACCAAATACTTTTTTTAACTGCTCCTTTAAGTTCCAAAGGATAAAGAATTCATCATCAATGCAAAGGATGTATGGTTTTTCGTTCAAAGGGCTACCTGAAAAGCCTCTCAAATGAATCGGAAGTTACAGAATATGCAAGAATTATTTACTGTTGACAATTTCTCTCACTTCGTTCTAATCAAGCCGTTCCAATGACTTTGGAGCATGCATTTCTTTTTAAGAGGACAGGAATGGTTTCAAATAAAATTTACGTAGGGAATTTGAAATTTTCCCTAAAGGAAGAGAATATCCGTCAAATTTTTTCAGTGTATGGAGTGATCCAAGATTTGAAAATGATCCACGACCGTGAAACGGGTAATTTTAGAGGTTTTGCTTTTATCACGTATGCAAATCCGAGTGAGGCAGAAGAGGCTGTTGCACAGATGAACGGCCAACCTGTCGACGGTAGGAACCTAAAAGTAACATTTGCAGAGGACAAAAGAAAAGAGAAACAGAACTAAAATTCACTTTTCGAAAGAATCACACCCAATAAAGAAGGAGGATGACTTCATCCTCTCCATCTCCTGTTCATTCAATAGAAGATTACTCACCAAACCTTTGGGTCACTCCAAAGGTGCATTTACGTTTCGATTTAGACCCCCACCTCACAGTTGTCAGAGCAGATTATGATGTACAATTAAACGGCAATGTGCCTGGTCCTTTGTTTTTACATGGTGAAAATTTAGAATTTTTATCCCTCAGGTTGAATGGAGCGGTCGCTCACCCAAATGAATACCGGGTCACAGATTTGGGATTGGAGATCTTCCAACCGCCAGGGGAATCCTTCCAACTCACGGTTGAAAACAGAATTTGTCCGAACCAAAATACTTCTTTGGAAGGATTGTACCAATCTGGTTCCATGCTCTGCACCCAAAACGAACCAGAAGGCTTTCGTAAGATTGTATATTCCATAGATCGTCCAGACAATATGATGCGGTTTACTGTCACCATTTCAGGGGATCCCACTTACTTTCCAGTGATGTTATCCAATGGAAATTTAGTCAGTGAAGGAGTTCCTGTGGAAGGGAAAAAGGAAGTGGTTTGGGAAGATCCGTTCCCAAAACCTAGTTACCTTTTTGCCCTTGTGGCAGGGGAACTTGTGGAAACAACCGATGGATTTGTAACGAAATCGGGACGAAGGGTTACCCTTAAGATTTTTGTGGAAAAGGGGAATGAAGGAAAAGTTGGTTTTGCTTTTGACTCTTTAAAAAAAGCCATGAAGTGGGATGAAGATACCTTCGGATTGGAATATGACTTAGACCTCTTTATGATTGTGGCCGTAGAAGATTTTAATATGGGCGCAATGGAAAATAAAGGATTAAATTTATTTAACGCAAAACTTGTGTTAGCAGATAAAAAATCTGCCACTGATGAAACATTTGAATCCATCATGGCAGTGATCGGTCATGAATACTTTCATAATTATACTGGAAACCGAGTGACACTACGAAACTGGTTTAACTTAACCTTAAAAGAAGGTTTAACCGTATTCCGTGACCAATGGTTTACAGAGGATATGACAGACCCGCATGTCAAACGAATCAAAGACATACTCTTTTTAAAGGAATACCAATTTCCAGAAGACCAAGGGCCCATGGCGCATCCCATCCTGCCAAAATCCTATACGGAGATGAATAATTTTTATACAGTCACCGTATATGAAAAAGGGGCAGAGGTGATCCGTTTGCTTTCCGAGATTGTAGGCCGCGATGTATTTAAGAAAGGCCTAAATTTGTATTTAACAAGATACGATGGGCAAGGTGTTACCTTTGAGGAATTTGTTTCTGCTATGGAAGAGGCATACGGAAGTCCAATTCCACACATACGAGGTTGGTACCACCGCAGTGGAACACCTGAAATCAAGGTCACCGAAGAGTTTGATCCAAAAACAAAGGAATGGGTGTTTACCATTTCGGATCCAAAAGGGGAAGGCCAACCACTTGTGTTTGTGAATTCCTATGCGGCCTTTGACCAAAAAGGAAATGTTTTGGATGTAGGAAAACGAATCCAATATGGGCATGTGGATCAGGTTCGTGTTTTGCAAACGAAGGAAGGGAATAAACCAATCCTTTCCTGGTTTCGATCCCTTTCGAGCCCCGTACAAATCCAATCCAATCTCACAAAAGAGGAAATCCGAATTTTAGCAGAAAAGGAACCAGATGGTGTGTCTCGGTTTTTCGCCTTCCAAAACCTAATTTTTTCCTGGTTTGCAAGAGCTCTCAGTGAAAACGCAAACGAGAGTTTGTCTGATATCTTAGAGATATTCAGTTCAAGTTTTAAGAAAAACCTCGATAAAACCTATTTCAGTTTTTATTTAGGTTTTCCCTCGCTTAGCCAAATTAGTGAACATTTGCAGGTGTTTGATTATGTAAGGTTAAACCAATTGCGAAATGAAGCATTGGGAACCATTTCCAAATCCTTTACAAAAGAATTCCAGTTTTTGTATGAAGAAAACCGAAAAACCATCCCTATGCAGACAAAAGAAGAGATCGGGAAACGTAGGTTAAAAAATATTGCCCTATACTATTTGTTACACGATCCGAACCGTGGTTTTGAACAACTTGCGGTTTCCCAACAAAGAGAAGCCAAACATATGAGTGAAGAAATTTCACCTTTGCGATATTTAATCGAGGTAAATTCAAAAGAGAAGGAAAATGTAATTTCTCTGTTTTATGATAGGTGGAAAACGGATGCTTTGGTTTTAGATGTTTGGTTTGCAGCCCAAGTGAGTTCGGGGGAAAGGAAATCTTCTGTAGTTGAAAGTTTAGAATCGCATGTTAAGTTCACTCAAAAGAACCCGAACAAAGTGCGGTCGTTGTACTTTAGTTTTGCCAGAAATCCTTTGTCGTTTCATGAGGAAACGGGTGCTGGATACAAACTGATTGCAGAAAGGATCAAACAATTGAATGGAATCAACCCTCAAATTGCGGCGGGACTTGCGAAACTTTTTGCACAAACTTCAAAACAAAAGGGAGATTTGCCAAAAATCGCGAAACGTGAGTTAGAGGGGATCCAAAACCTCCCCCAAATTTCAAAGGATTTGGGAGAAGTTGTGGGGAAAATCATCCAATCACTTTAATTGTACATTGATTTGATTAAATCTTTGTATTTGTCGTGGATGACATTTCGTTTCATCTTAAATAGGTTGGTGAGTTCGTCGCCAACCTCCATAGCTTTCGGTAAAAACCGAAAGTCTGAAAGTTTTTCAAAGGATTTGAATCCATTTTCCGAAGAAATTTGTTTTTTGATGATGTTTTGGTAATACTGCCTAACATCTTTGTTTTGGTTTAAGTCTTCACCATCTTTCCACTGCAATCCCGCTTCTTTCATTCTGTCTTTGTCTGGCCAAACGAGAGCGGTTAAGGATTTTTGGTCCTGTCCTACCACAATCACTTGGTTGATCATCGCATTTTCTAGAAGTAAGTTTTCAATCGGGACTGGTTCCACATTTTCCCCACCAAGGAGTACAATGGTATCTTTCACACGTCCGCGCACAGAAAGTGTATCGTTAAAGGAAATAAACCCAAGATCCCCAGTATTCATCCAACCATCTACGACTGCTTTTTTTGTAGCATCTTCGTTTTTATAATACCCCTTCATGACTTGAGGTCCTTTGATATGGATCACACCCATTTTTCCTTTTGGTACGGATTCTCCCTGATCGTTGACTATTTTTACGACGGTTCCCTCTGGCCATTTTCCAACAGAACCTTGTACCACATGACCGACAGATCGAACAGAAATGATGGGAGCACACTCAGTCATACCATAGCCTTCATAAACAGGAATCCCAATGACATTAAAAAATTCATCCACGTGTGCTGGTAAAGCACCTCCACCTGAAATGGTCCCAGTTAAATGACCACCTAACACATCTCTGATTTTGGAAAACACGAGTCCATCTAGTACCTTCGCCAATAAAAATAAATTTAAAACATACCCGATGCTAACCGTTGTATTTTTCATCCTTTCAAAAGGAGACTCCTCTTTCGTGAGAAGTTTGTTCCCTGCCAAATAATCTTGGCCGTCCTTAAATTTTTTACAAATGTCATAAGCAAAATCAAAAAGTTTCTTTTTGTTTTCGGGAGCTTTCTCTAACTTTTGTTTGATGCCAAGGTATAGGTTTTCCCAAAGCCTTGGAGCCGATGCCATAAAACTTGGTTTGATTTTTTGAAAGTCATCACGTAGGTCTCGGATATTGGTATAGGCAATGGATGCACCTTCTGCGATGATTGCATAGTCAATGGCACGTTCAAAGATATGCCAAACAGGAAGGATCGAAAGTGTTCTGTCAGAAGATTTAAGTCCAACCCTTGGAGGGACTTTTACTACATTGTACACCATATTTTGGTGGGTTAACATCACTCCCTTTGGCATACCAGTGGTACCTGATGTGTAAATGATGGTAAATAAATCATCTGGTTTTACTTGTTTGGACCGAAGTTCAAGGGAAGGTAAGTTTTTCCTGAGGGATTCTCCTTCTTTGACAAGAGTGGATAGGTTCACAACCATTGGATCTTTGGATACAAAGTTAGGATCTAAAATGATGACTTTTTCAACCTTTGTATTTGCAAAAATAGGTTTCAAACTATCATATAATTTTTCATGTTCCACAAAACAATACTTACTCTCTGAATGAGAGAGGATGTATTCAATCTCTTGGGCAGTGGAATCGGAACCTCTAGGAACGTTTACAGCACCGTTTAATAGAGTGGCAATATCGGCAATCGCCCATTCGGTTCGGTTGTCTGCCATAAGACCAATTCGGTCTCCAGGTTGCAGTCCCATTTGCAGAAGGGATAAGGCTAAGTTTTCAGCTTCTTGAAAGATGTCAGAAAATGTGCGTCCTTTGAAATTTTTGTTCGAATCTTTTGCAAAGAACATCTCCTTGGAACCGTAGGTTCTTTTGGCATAATAAAATACATCATTCAGTGTCGTAAAATTTTTCATGAATCGAATCTGTCTCCGTAGGAGCTAAACTCTCATGGTTTTTGTACTTTATTCAAGTAATATTTTCGTTTATAGGTTTTCCCTGATTGTGTTTCCAAAAAACCCGAAAAAATGGGATCGGATTCCATTTTGGAGAAGAGCTCAACATCGATGAATAAGGCTTGGTCTGCCCAAAGTTTCCCTTCGTTGTCTCGTTTGGTTGCATAAGAAGCACGTGCCAGTTTATAATACACGATGGGCAAAAATACCTTTTCACCTCCTAAGATTTGAGCTCTTTTGAGATTGGAATAGGATTCCTCAAAATTTCCCAAACTTAATTCACAAGAACCTCGGTAATAAAACAAAAAGAATCTTGGGTAGGGCATTAACCTTCTTGCGTTCAGTTTTTCCATACTCGCTAAACAAGCTTTAGGTTCTTTTACCATAAGGTAGGCATAAGCCAGATTTAAAGAAATTTCCGGGCTAATTTCACCATGAACCTTGCGGTAAATTTCAGCTGTTTTTTTATAACTCTCATTTGCTGATTGGTAATCATTTAGTACGTATAAGTAATAATACGATTTGTATAATAGTACATCCAAGGAATCTGATTCACAGACCCGATAAGAAAAAAATTCATCTAAGGTTTTGGTAAATGAGGAAAATTCCCTTTCATTGTATTCAATGTTTGCAATTTTTTTGAGTAGAGAGCAAGTCCTTAAAGTTCCATTCGGAACTTCTTTTTTGTATTCAACGAGTGACTTTCGGTAAAATTTGAGTGCTTCTTTCCAATTTTCCTTTGCTTCTAATTGGATGGCTTCTCTTTCTTCCTTTTCTCCTAAACCTTCACAGTATGTTTCTTTGTTGTTTTCGTAATAACAAACTCTTTCTTTAAATCCATTTTCATTGGCATCGTATTCAATTCTTGTGAGTTTACAATTTTGAAAGTACCACCATTCATCGATCCCACCAAAATCATTTTTGTCTTTTGTGATTTCTTTTGGGCAACCAGAATTTGCATAATAGGTAAAACTATCTTTTTTCCCGTTTTTGGTTTCATCCTCTTCCGTAAGATAAAGGATACCATTTTGGTTGTAATGGTCATATCGGAAGGGAAAAAATTCGTTATCGTTAAGGAAAAAATGGATTTTGAGTAAGGCACTTCCATTTTTCCATCCTGAAAAACAAGTGAAACTTGTTTTGCCACTTAAAAAATTTTGAGATAAATCTCCATATAAATCAGTTAGGTGGGAGCGGATGTCCTCTTTTAATCGAGGGTAGGGAAAATTTGTATGGTACTTTGCCAAATACTTTTGGCAAAACCAAAAAACTTCATGGTTGAGTGAATCCTTATAAATCGTGGTGGGTGCATTCGAATCAAAACCAAATCGAAATCGTTTGGGACTAAAATCATCTAATTCATACTTGTCTTTTGATTTTTGAATGGCTTCCCAATATTCCTCTAGGATAGAACCTGCAGCTAGAGGAATTGAAGTAAGGAAAATAAGAATACAAATGAAGCGAAAAAAAATCAAGACTTACTTTTCAAATACAAATCATAAAGGATAGGGTTTTCATAAGGATTTCCTACTTTTCGAATGGAAAACAATTGTAAAAGAGGAGGTCCATTTTCTAGGTAAAATGCTCCATGTTCATTGTTGTATCGTATAATGCCTGTATGTTGCGTAAGGTTTCCCCCTTTGGCAACGGTATGTTCGATGATATCTTCTTCGTACAATTCTTTGTCGTATTTGTCTTTTAGACCAGTGAAACTATTCACGATGAAATTGTCTTCATTCGGAACAGGTTGCCCAAATTTCAAAAGTTTGCCTTCTAAGGTTAAACTAAAACCTTTTTGCGAAAATTCTTTTTCTTGTTTGTCCCAAACTCGGAAACGAATTGTGAATGCCATAACTGGAACCAATTTAAGTTGGTCAGAGTCCTTTCCAAGGAAAATTCAAAAAAAAATCAGTGGTCAATCATGGAATTGGGGAAATTCTTTGCCCCATGAAGGTGATTTCGGTTTCAAACATAAAAGGTGGGAGTGGAAAGTCGACAACTGCCGCCCATTTGGCCTGTGCATTGGCGAGACGAGGGAAAACACTTGTTGTGGATATGGACATGCAGGGTGACCTTACCGATTTTTCCTTACCTGATATCGATCTAAATGTTTTGGAAGAAGCAAATGTGATGAGTGTTCTTTTGGGAATGAAGAATATCACAGATTGCATTCGGAAAACAAAACAATTTGATGTTTTGCCATCCACCTTAAGCCTTGCAAAACTCACAAAGTACAATCCTGATTCCACTAGTTTATGCCTTCAGTTCAAACGAGCCTTAGAAGAAATCCGAAAGGACTACCAATTTGTGGTGATTGACACACCAGGCTCTGCAAAACACGAATTGACAACTGCCATTTACAATTCGGAGCTCATCCTTGTTCCTGTCACTCCGAGCAAATGGACCATTCGTGCCGTGAACCTCCTTTTGGATGAGATCTCACAAACAGAAACTGTTTTTAGCCAAAAGAAAAAAATTGCCTTTGTCCCTTCTTGGTTTGGCACTTCTAAAAAACACCGTGAGTTACTCGAAAGGTTAAAGGCAATTGAAGAAATTCCGACACTTGGTGAAATTCCAAAATCCGAATCCATCAAAGTGAAAACGGAAAAACAAGAATCCTTAAAAAAAGATACGAATGCTTGGTATGCCTTTGACAGGCTTGCCGATGAAACGATCGCCATTGTTGACCCGGAACATTCCATTGCCAACCTAAGATTGTAAACAGGAAATACGTTTCCGCCGGTATGCACACAAACCGATTGGGTCTTCTTTGGATTCCTTCAATTGGGAGATTTGAATCCGGATTGGTGGACTTTTCGTTCTCTTGCAATCTCTTGGATGTGTTTGGCAAAACTGGGGTGGTGTTTTAAGATATTTTGGAAGGCATCACGGCTAAGGGTGTAGACATCACAATACGATCCTGCTCTGATCGTGGCAGTCCGTAAGGAATCATCAATCAAACTCATCTCCCCAAAAAAAGAGCCTGAGTTCAGTGTGGCGAGCAGTTCACCTGTTTTCTCTTTGATCACTTCCACATGTCCTTTCGATAAAAAGTACATATTATGTGGAACATCACCTTCTCGAAAAATCACATCACCTTTCATATAAAAAGCAGGTTTTAACTCTAAGACCACTTCCCGTTTTAATTCTTCAGGTGCATGTTTGAAAAAGGGAACAACTGAGATGAGATGGTTGTGTAAAAACATCGAAACATCGATTTTAATTCCGGAAGGGAGTTGGTCCCAAATTTCCGATTCATCAATCCCATGTTTGTTTTCCCATAAATTGATGTAATAAGAGCGAATGCGATTGGCAAGATGGGGTGGAAGTTTTTTATACTTGATGAAGGAATTGATGGTATTTAATTTTTCTTGGAAAGTTACCCGTGAAATATCTAGGTTCGATAGCAGTGTGGCAATATTACCAATGACATATCCATAAATCCCTACACCCAAAATCATCACTCCCATTGTGTAAATCGTTTGTTTGTTTGTGGTAGGTGTGATGTCTCCATAACCAATGGTGGTAAGTGTTGTGACGGACCAATACAAGGAACGGATATAACGTGTTGTCATATCTTTATCAATTAAAAATTCAGGGCTTAAGTGGATCCAACCACAAGCAACCCAATGGGCAAAAAGAGTGGTCCAATACACAAAAAATATCAACCTAAAGGTCATAGGATTGATCACTTCGACAAGTTTGAATCGATCTTCGGAATCTGCACCTAATGCCAACATACGAAGTGATTTAAATAACTCAAATACCCGAACAGAACGAAGTAGTCGTAATATCTTTAAACTATCGGTTACCCCAAAGTATTGGAAAAAAAAGTTTCCAAACAAATCAAAAGGAAATGCAGATAAAAAATCGATCAGGAACCAGGATTTCAAATAGGTTTTGGCCACTATTTTTCGATTTTGGATGAGCAGTCTGTCTTTGATAATGGCTGTGAAAAAATTTAGCACCAAATCAATTCCAAATACAATTTGGATGAACCTCTCCCAGGCCGTTACACCCGCAGATAATTTGTGTTGGAAGACCAAACGTAATGGCACTTCAATTGCAAAATAAGTGATACAGGCAAAAACAAAAAGGTCCCAGATTCGTTTGAAGGCTGAATTGGGATGGAGCATGTACTTAGTATCGACAAAGCAAGTTTTATATTTGCGTTCTTTCTTAGAAAAAAAATCCTGAAATGTAGAAGAGGTGATTATGTTCGGTGGAGCTGGTGGAAATAAGTTTGATATGCTCAAACAGATGAAAAAGATGCGCTCGCAAGTGAAAACCATGGAAAAGGAACTTGCTGGCTTAAATTTTGTAGGAATTTCAAAAAATAAACTTCTCTCCGTTACTTTGGATGGAAAATTCCAAATGAAATCAATCCAAATTGAAGATGAACTCCTAGAAAAAAAGGATAAAAACCTACTCGAACGTTCGATCCAAGAAGCTTACACAAAAGCCCTACAGGATGCACAAGCAGGTGCTGCAAAACAAATGCAAGCCATGGGTGGATTCCCGGGCCTCGGTATGTAACGCCAATCGAATCAAAGTACCAAAGCAATTTGCCTTTGAACTGACAGGTAAAAAAAAGCCTACAAGTAATTGTAGGCTTTTTTTTTGGGAGAGCTCCCGAAACAGAATTTGGGAACTGATTAACTTGCTGGAATGATTTCCACTTCCACACGTCTGTTTGATCCATCTTTTGGATCTACGTTTTTCAGTGGGGTAGAAGAACCAAGTCCTTGTACCGTTCCAATTCGTTTTCCTTCGACTCCATTTTCGATGATGGCATCTTTTGCTGTCACAGCTCTGTCTTGGGAAAGACGGATGTTTAGGTCTTCTGCGCCAGTTCTATTGGCGTGTCCAGAAATATTGATTTTTGTTTCAGGGTATGCTGCAAGAGCTTCTGCCAACTTATCAATGTTTTCTTTTCCTTTTCCTTTGAGGTCCGCCTTTCCATCTTCGAAGGCAATCCCACCGTCCATAGAAGCTGTGAGTGCAACAGTGTCGCCACCACGTTCTACTTTTTCCAATTTGATCCCTTGTTTTTTCATTTCTTCCGCCATGTTATCATACATGGTATTGAGATAAAAACCGGTTCCAAGCCCTGCAAGGCATCCTGCCCCCAATCCGATAATTTTACCTTTGTTTTGTGGCTTCTTTTTTTCCAGTGCCAAAGATTCTTTGATTTGTCTTTGGAAATTATTCTTTTTGTCTTTTGTATCTTTTTTTCTTTGTGACTCGTCGTAAACAGCCCCAAGCGCAAGACCAACCCCACATCCAATGGATGTACTGAGAATGAGTCGTTTTGTGTTGTCGGAAAGGCCACAAGAAATTGTGGAGAGTAACGATAGGGATAAAAGTCCTGAGATGATTTGTTTCAAAGTGATTGTCCTCGCTAACATTTGAAATGAAGGTTTCGGACAAAGTTTAAAGAAATCCTCCTTGTTTGCAAGGAGGATTTCCATCTCTTAAAAATCCCTAGTATCTGTCCGTGAGGAGTTTTACTACGGATTCTGGTCTGAGATTTGCTTGGGCAAGCATGGCCACACCCGATTTGGTTAGGATTTGGTTTTTTGAATATTCCACCATTTCCGTTGCCATATCAGCATCCCTTACTTGTGATTCAGAAGAAACCATGTTCACATAGTTGTTGCTAAGTGATTTTAAGGTTAAATCCAATCGGTTGTAATAGGCACCTAAGTCAGACCTAAGCCGGTTGACCTTTGAGATGGCATCATCCAAAACCTGAAGTGAGTCGGTAGCCTTGTTCGGAGTGGAAAGTGTTAATTTGTTTCCCGCTTGTTTCAGTTTCAAAGAAGAACTAGTCATCGTATTGATGTAGACTTCAATTTTTTCTGATCCGTTTGTACCAACTTGTAAGGTCATTGGATTTTTGGAAGCTCGTGAAAAGCGACCATCCAGTGGTTTGACTTTGTTAAACTCAGCAGATGTTCCGATCCTTTCCACTTCTTCAACAAGTTGGGATACTTCTAATTGGACAAGTTTTCTGTCCTCATTTGAATAGATCCCGTTTGCTGATTGGACGGAAAGTTCACGTAACCTCTGTAATATGGAGTTTACTTGGTCCAAAGATCCTTCTGTCACCTGCAGAAACGACATACCATCCTGAGTATTTCGTTCTGCTTGCCCTAAGGCTCTGATTTGGGATCTAAGTTTTTCGGATACGGAGAATCCCAAGGAATCATCCCCTGGTCGATTGATCCGCATACCCGTTGCTAGGTGTTCCATGGACTTGTCCATGTCACGACTGGTGTTTGTAAGTGCCCGTTTTGCAACGAGTGCACTGATGTTGTGATTGATAATCATTGTCACACCCTCCTGTGTGTCCATGACCCGCTTGTTTCCCTACAGGCGGAGAAAGAAAAAAACTCATGTTTCCAGAAATCCATTCCTTCGAGGAGAGAAGGGGTTGCCTGCCCTTGGTTCTCCCGTGAATTTTTCCTTTCCAGATGATTCTACACCAAAAAACTAAGGACTGTAAAGGAAATTTAAGGCGAGAGGACGTAAGATTTTGAAAATCTACACCAAATTTGGCGACGGCGGACAAACCTATTTAGCATCGGGGAAAAAAGTGGCAAAAACCGATAGGAGGGTGGATCTGTATGGTACTTGCGACGAATTGAATAGCACGATTGGACTTGCTCTTTCGCTTGGAAAAGACCTTACAATTGAAAAACCGTTTTTACAATATTTGCAAGGCATCCAAAGTTTCCTTTTTGAAATTGGTTCGGAACTGGCAGGTTATGTACCGAAAGATGCCAAAGACGGGACGGTTGTGAACGCCGAAGATGTTCTGTCCATTGAAAATGAAATCGATCGATTGATGGAATTCCTTCCTGAAATCAAGTTTTTCATTTTGCCTGGCGGATCAGAAATGGCAAGTGCCTTACATATGGCGCGTACGGTTTGCCGCAGGCTCGAACGAGACCTTTTGGTGTATGTTGAAAATGGAGGAGAGATCCACAAAGACCTACGCATTTACCTGAATCGGTTGTCTGACTATTTATTCACTGCTGCACGTTTTGTGAATTTTTCAATCGGGCAAGAGGAAACCATTTGGCAGAGCCGCACCAAATCCAATTAAAAGACCATCCTAAGGGCATTTCAACTTTGTTTCTCACAGAGATGTGGGAGAGGCTTAGCTTTTATGGAATGCGCGCCATACTCGTTTTGTATTTGGTTGGTTCTCTTGGTCTTACTGACAAGGATGCCGGGATCATTTATGGATACTATACAAGTTTTGTGTACCTAACTCCTGTTATCGGGGGATACATCACAGATCGTTTTTTAAGTTACCGGTTTGCAATTTATTTGGGAAGCATTTTGATGTTATTTGGCCATCTTTCCCTTGCAATTTCCAAACTAGAATTTTTTTACTTGGGGCTTTTTCTCATAGCAGTAGGGAATGGATTTTTTAAACCCACAATTTCTACCATCTTTGGCCGGTTGTATTTGGAGAAACCAAACTTACGGGATAGCGGTTTTACTATTTTTTATATGGGCATCAACTTAGGTGGGTTACTTGGTCCTATCATTGCCGGGAGTTTAGGAGAAAAAGTCGACTGGCATTTGGGATTTTTATCAGCGGGTGTAGGGATGGCGATTGGTATCCTCGTGTTTTATTTCGGAAGCCATTCACTTCCTAGTTTTGTATGGAAAAAAGAAACAAAAGACAAACAAAAACAAACCAGTGAGGTTTCGGTATCCCTTCCTTCCAAAGGTTCGAATCAATCTCCGCCAACATTCGGAAATGCGCAGGTTCACCAAGAGGTATTTGCAAAGGTCAGTTTGATTGGCCTTTTGTCATTTTTTAGCATATTTTTTTGGATGGCCTTTGAACAAATGGGTACATCTTTAAATTTATTTGCCCTTCGCCATACGGACCGATCGTTTTTTGGATGGGAAGTGCCAGCTTCTCTTTTGCAGTCATTAAATCCATTGATGATCCTTGTGTTTGGACCTATGGTTTCAGGCCTTTGGATGCACCTAGCCCAATCAAAAAAAAATCCAAACCCGATATTGAAATTTGTGATCAGTTTGGTTTTACTTGGGATTGGTTTTTTGGTTATGGTGTTTGCCGCAAGGGAAGCCGAAACAGGAGTGTCCGTCTCCCTTCTCTTTTTGGTGTCTGTTTATTTTTGGAACACAGTGAGTGAATTGTGTTTATCCCCAGTTGGTCTTTCTTTTGTGAGTAAGATGGCACCTGTTAGGTTTGCATCCTTACTCATGGGAATTTGGTTTTTATCAACTGCCTTTGGGCATTATGCAGCAGGAATTCTTTCTGGTTACCAAAAGGAATGGGGAAGTATGGTGCATTTTTATGGATTCTTTGTTTTGGTTTCTTGGTTTGCCGCCTTAGTATTGTATGGAATTTACCTTTGGAAACGTAAGACCATCGAGCGCCTGTTATTGGATGCAACCTGATTGGTTTTCTTTTTGATTGGAATCTGAGTGGTTTAGGCAATGAATTGCATTTTGAAATTTGCTTTCTTAAAAAAAAGTATCTTTAATTGAAAAACTTTATCCTTTTGTTTCTAACACAAGTTTTTCGATCTCGTCAAACTTTTCTTCGCCCGCCAAACTGATCACTTGTTCAGCGAGTAATTTTGCCTTCCAAGTGGAAATCTCTGTTACTTTTTCTCCTACTTCCTTCATTAAAGGTAGGGCAGAGCTTAGATCCCGTATCCCAAGGCCAATGAGAACTGCTGTGAACATGGGATCACTTCCAATTTCTCCACAGATGCTGATTGGTTTTTTTTGGGAATTGGCAACATCCACAATGTTTTTCAGTAATAATAAAAACACAACTTGCCAAGGGTTGTATAGGTCACCCACCAAATGGTTGTTTCGTTCTACTGCAAGTAGGTATTGCAACAAATCATTGGTTCCAATGCTATAAAAATCCACATGATTTCCGAGAAAGGGTAAATTCAAAGCACAAGCAGGAGTTTCAACCATAATGCCCAAAGGGATTTTTTTGGTGATGGCTAAGCCTTGTGTTTTCAATTCTTCTAAACATTCCTTAATCAGGACTTTGGTTTGGAGGATTTCAGACCTCGTCGTGATCATAGGAAGCATGATCCTCATGGTTCCAAATTCACTGGCTCGTAGTAATGCCCTAAGTTGTTCTTTAAAAAAATGTGGGTGCCTCAGTAGGTAACGGATGCCTCGGTTTCCAAGGAATGGATTTTCTTCTTCGTATCCATTTTCCATTTTATCGGCGCCAATGTCCCAAACACGAAAGGTGACTGGCCGGCCCACCATTTTCAGTAAAATGCGTTTGTAAACGGCAAACTGCTCTTCCTCGGTTGGTTTGAATTCAACATAACGAATGAATAAAATTTCTGTACGAACAAGGCCTATGCCATCGGCTCCTTGCAAGAAGGCTGTATCCACTTCTTCTTCGGAATCAATATTGGCTCGTAATGAAAACGTTTTCCCGTCCTTGGTTTTGAGTTCTCTTGGACCATCACTGATCTCTCGGATGGGGATCGTTTTTTTGATTTCACTTTTGATCCCAGCGAGTTTGATTTCATCAATCCCAGGGCTTCGGTTGAGAATGCCTTTCGTGGCATCAAGTAAGATATAATCATCATCTTCTACGTGTGAGGTGATGTTTTTCAAACCAACAATGGTTGGGATTCCATAATTTCTCGCAATGATGGCGGTATGCCCCGTTTTCCCACCAAAGTCAGTGGCGATCCCCCTTAGCTTTGACTTTCCCAATTGGATCATCTCAGATGGGGTGATTTCTTTTGCGATTAAGATGACGTCTTCTGGAATGACTGTGGGTTCAGTACCTTTTTCTGGATACAAATTCGATTCGATCCGTTTGCCTATGTCGAGGATATGGTCGGCTCGTTCTCGGAAGAATTCATCGGGGATGGACTGGAATTCATCGTAAAGAGAACTCACTGCTGTTTCTAAGGCAAGGCCCGCCGATTCTTTGTTTTGCGCGATACGTTCAAAGACACGCGCGCGAAAGAGTGGGTCATTTAGGAAAACAATTTGGGATTCGAGGATCTGGGAGAGTTCTTCGTTTTGTTTTGATTTCTGGACCAGATCCGCCAAATCATCTTCTGTTTTTTGAAGGCCTTTTTTTAAGAGGTCCACTTCCTCTTTGATTTCCTCCGGGCTTAGGTCTGTACGGTCTTCTCGTTTCCTTTTGGTTTGTTTCCAACGGAATACTTTGCCGTAAACTGTTCCTGGGTAAGCAGAAATGCCTTTAAATGTGGTTTTTTCTTCCATCCGAACCTATGCCAAAAATACTTTTGTTTTGGCCTGGTTTGGAAAGTAAAAAACGGTTTTGTTTACTTTGCGGCTTCTTTTTTGGAGAAAAGAGGGATTCGTTTGCTTTTGTACTGGGTGAGTTCGTTCCCCGTAAACTGGCTCATGATGCACTTCGCAAGTGAAATGTCTAGGGCATGGCCTGCTTTCGATGCAATGAGATGGCCTCGGAACGGACGCCCCATGACCGCTAGGTCACCCACTAAGTCCAGGATCTTATGGCGGACACATTCGTTGTCATAACGCAGGTGGTCGTTTAGATACCCGTCGTCTGTGAGCACCACAGCATTGTCGAGAGACCCTCCCATGGCAAGTCCACGAGCCTGGAGCGCTTCTACATCCTTTAAAAACCCAAAGGTTCTCGCAGGTAAGATATCAGATCCCAAAATGGATTCATCTAGTGTCGTGGTGTAGGATTGTCCCCGAAGGAGTGGGTGGTTAAAATCAATGCTATACGTGACTTTTAATTCATCCGAAGGGAGCATCACTAGGTATTTGTCACCGTCTACCACCCAAATTGGGTTTGTGATGGTAATGGGCTCTATGGTTTCCTCAAGCACTCGAATGCCGGCGGAACGAATCCCTTCCCAAAAAGGGAGGGAGGACCCGTCCATAATGGGAACCTCAACCGAATCAATTTCAAAAATACAATCTGTTATGCCTAGGGTGTGCACCGCTGCGAGCAAATGCTCAATGGTTTGGACCCGGTTGGAACCGCCATCGCCGATGGTTGTGGCATTGCTTGTGTCGACGACATGGTCGAGAGAGACAGGAATTCTGATTTTTTGGATGCCTTTATAAAGATAGAAGATAAGTCCCGTATTCGCCTCGGCTGGATGGAGGCGGAGTGTCACCACTTTTCCAGAATGTACGCCAATACCCTTTAAAGTGACAGAGTTTTGGATCGTTTTTCGATGGATCACCGTTTGCATAATCAATTCCTACTTACAAATTTGTAGGAATCGGCCCATGGACAATTCCAAAACCGAAACCAGAAGTCAAAAAAATGTCTCTTTTTTACAACAGTGTGGTGGAATTGTGACGCTCAGGGAAAAGGGGTAATTTGAAGAAATTCCGCTACAAATGGGACCGTATTCTCCGTGTTAGCACTAAAAAGCACTCAGTGCAGAACGAATGAAACTCGTCACAGGGGCTTGTTCTCTGGTGTCTTCTAGACCCTCCCTCAGTTCCTTTAAGACCACTTGCGCATCCCCGAGGGTGGTGTTCACCGATTTGTGAACATCACTTTCATTGATGAGTTTTCCGAGGGTCCCTTGGCCTTCATTGATCTTTCCTGTGATACTTGCAATGTTTTGCACGGTCTTACGAATATCAGAACGGTTCTCGGCGATGAGCTCAGATAAGGAAACGAGTGGGTCTTGGGTGACCTTTCCTTGGATGGGGAGGAGTTTTCCTGACCTCGGAGCAATTTCAATTTGGCTCATCGGGGCTTCTGTCATCAGGTATTCTTTCGTTTTGGGATCGACTGGGAATTTAGAACCAGGATCGAGAGCCACTACGCGGCCTGATAACAAACTTTCGTTTTTGATCGTGATTTCGTAATTGGAGAACAGTTGGACTTTCCCTTTGAGGAGTAAGGTGAGTTCCACTTTGGTTCCAATCCCCGTTTCTCCTTCTGGCAAAAGATTTCCCATTTCATCAATCTGTACCAATCGGATTTTGGATACGTACCCAAAAGGAACTCCGTGGATGGTGACCTTATTTCCAATTTTAATCCCTTCCGCATCGGGAAAGTAAACTGGGAGTTGGTAACCTGTCTTTTGGAAAGGACCACCTTCTGTAACAATGGTGAAGTACCCAACTGCTACGAGAGAGAAAACAAATAATAAACCAACAATGAGAGCGCGACCTATGGTAGGCATTCTCTAAAATTCTCCTTGGATTGTGAACAAAGTCAATTTGATTTTCCTTTTTTTAATTCCGAGTGATCGAGGATCATTGGCCCTGCCGTATTCCCGTGGATGAACTGTTGGATGACAGGATCCTTGGAGGATTGGATCTCTTCTGAAGTGCCACAAAACTGCACTCGGCCTTCATACAAAAAACTGATCCGATCGGCGATCCGGTATGCTGAATTCATATCATGTGTGACCACAATGGAAGTTAGACCTAACTCCTTTTGCAATCGGATGACGAGGTCATTGATCACATTGGACATAACCGGGTCAAGGCCTGAGGTTGGTTCATCATACATCACAATTTTAGGTTGTGAGGTGAGAGCTCGCGCAAGGCCCACACGTTTTTTCATCCCCCCTGAAATATTACTGGGCAAAGTGTCTTTGGCAGGCACTAAGTCTAACCACTGTAATTTTTCCATTACGATCCGATCGAGTTCAGTCCCGTGTGCAATTTTATGTTCTCTCAGTGGTAAGGCTACATTTTCATACACAGTGAGCCAATTGATCAGGGCTCCTGATTGGAAGAGAACTCCTAACTTCGATCGTAGTTCTTCTCTTTTTTTTTCGTTCGCATGGACGATGGATTCCCCAAAGATAAAACAATCCCCTTCGTCAGGGTCAAGAAGGCCCGTGATGTGTTTGAGACTCACCGATTTTCCCGTACCTGAGGGTCCGAGGATGACCATGGTTTCCCCTTGTTTCACTTGTAAGTTCATACCACGTAAGATCTTACGTTTGCCGAAGGCTTTGTGAACATTTTTCATTTCAATGGCAAATGGTTCCATATTGTCCTTTATTTGTAAAAGAGTGCCGTGAGCACATAACCGGAAAAAATGACCATAAGGAATGAGGTCACAACAGCCTTTCTTGTCGTTTGGCCCACACCGATGGCACCACCTTCGGTTCGGAGTCCTTGGCTACAAGAGATGGTAGCAATCGACAATCCAAAAACATAACCTTTGAGTAAACCGACATATAAATCCTTTAGCCCAGGCACAGAGGAGATGCGGTAGTAAACATCTTGGAAATAACTGATCATATCAATTCCCAATTGGAAATGGCCAACAATCCCTCCACCTAATATCCCAAGTGCTGCCGAATACACACAAAGTACAGGCACCATAATCGAAAAACCTACGATACGAGGCATGACAAGGTAGCGAACAGGGCTTATGGACATGACTTCCAAGGCATCAATTTCTTCAGATACTTTCATGGTACCAATTTCAGCGGCCATCGCTGATCCAACAGATGCGGCAAGGATGAGAGAGGTCATAAAAGGTGACATCTCTCTTGTGAGTGTGATGGTGAGTAAGAGTCCAATTTGACCTTCCGCTCCAAAGTCTCGTAACCCAAGTCCAGTATTCAATCCAAGGATCATACCAGTGAAAATGGAAACGATGGAAACCACAAATAAAGAACCAACACCAGCGATAAACATCTGTTCTAAGATTTCACGCCTTTTGAAATACAAATGGTGGGATTGGCCTATGGCTCGAAACAGAAGTAAAACAGTATACCCAATGGCATAGAGGAATGGTTCCACGGTTTTACGATACAATCGGATCATATTTCCCACCAAAAGAATTTGTAATGATTGGTATCTTCCCTTGTATCGATCCCAAGTAAACCATAAGCAAATTCATACCGAAAACCTGATTTTGATTTTGAATATTCCATTAGAATAGGGATGTGGATATGTGTTTCATCCTCTGTCCATCTTTGTGTATAAAGTCTTGTAATTAGGTGCAATCGTTTTTCTCCATTAGATGACCTTTTGTATTCAATGAGAGAGAAGATTGGTTCCCAAACATCTTCCATCACTTCAAAACGAACCGGGATGATGGCTAAAGTATTCCATCCAAAATTCCCTTCTGGGTCTTTATGGTATCGAAAGAGTGGCCAAAGTTTCCAATAATAATCCTCTCGTCCGGTTTGGACATACTCATTTTTCATATGAGAATAAAATGGCAAAAGGAAATGGGATGTAGATTTTAAATGGGAAGTATTTTGCGATAAACGGATGTAAAACGGTGTGATGAACTCAGCTTCTTTATTGGCAAAATAGGAATACCCATACAAGGGAAAAAATACAAGTTTTTCAGTGTCTTTTTTTGTAGAAGTTGTGTATTGGAATAAAATGAAAAGGGCAGTGTAGTTGGTTTGTCCCGTTTTTTTGTCATACCCATAGGAAAATAGGGAATTGATCAATGGAAACCATAGGAAGGCTCTACTTTTCATATTCCCATCGAGGGAATCTTTTTGGTTGTAAAACGGAAAATAAATTTGGTAAGTAGTAGGTTCTTTTTTATCCAAACGTTCTTCTCCCCATTGGAAAAAAGGCCATAAGACCGAATAACGCCTGTACTTCCCTTCATGCTCTTTTTTAGAATAAAAAGGAAACACCCTAAAATCATCTCTAGTTTCTGATCCTCCCCACATCACGAATGGCCAGAGTATAGACTTTGCTTTGTAAGTTTTGTATTTCCATTCCGAGTAAATGGGAAAGAGTACGTAATTGAGTTCTTGGTAGGAAAGTTTGTTACGGATTTTTCCATAGATGGGAAAGATACTATAATAATTTTCTCGTTGTGATTCCCCTTTTCCCCATAAAAAAAGTGGAGTGATGAGTATGTCTTCGTCTTCATCCCCTTCCACATGTTTGAATCCAGTCCCACTGAAAAAAAATAAAGAGGACCAAGTGTACCAGTAATTGGTTTCTTCTTTGTAATAAATGGGTGAAAGGTAACTTCGGAATTGAAAGGCGTACGACCTATCGGTGAAACTCATATAAAATGGACGAAAGGCAAAAAAGTTTTGTCGTCCACGAGATTCCGCTTCATATAAAAACCAAAATTGTGAATATTTGGATTTGGTATCTTCGGTGAATGAATTTGGAATTTTGGCCTGTAAAGAGGAACAGAGAAAGAGGAAAGAAAAAACAATTCCGAATTGAATTTTAAAGCGGGAATCCACGTAATTTCAATATCGTTCACTTTCACGAAAAGGAATCAAGTGATTTCATGCCCAAAACCAAAATAGCATTGCTTTTCGGAGGAGTCTCCGGAGAACATATCATTTCTGTTCGTTCTTCCTCTTTTATTTTTGCTACGATTGATAGGGAAAAATACGATGTTTGTCCCATTTACATCGACTCCAATGGTAAATTTTGGATCCCTAAAAATGAAGGTCCCATTTATCCCGATCCTACTGGAAAAAATGAAACTGAATTTTCACAAGAATTTAATACTGCCAATGGGATTACCTCACATAGCCTCCCAGGTGAACTAGGGAAATTAGGTCTTTCTTCCGCCTTTCTTGGATTACACGGTGGTGCCGGAGAAGATGGCAGGATCCAAGGCTTTTTAGATATCATGGGTATCCCACATACAGGATCTGGGGTTCTTTCATCAGCCCTTGCCATGGATAAATATAGAGCCAATCTTTTGTTCCAGACAATTGGCATTCCTGTGGCACCTTTTTTGGAATTGGAAAAGGGAAAATCTGATTCCAGAAAAACCTTACTCAATTTACCATTTTCTTACCCCGTTTTCATAAAACCTACGTTAGGTGGATCTAGTGTAAACACTGGTATGGCAAAAACAGCCGAAGAAGCGATGACTTTAGTGGATAAAATCTTTGTTTCGGAAGACCGAGTGCTTGTGCAAAAATTAGTAACGGGAACGGAAGTATCGATTGGTGTCCTGGAAAAACCTGAAGGGAAAAAACGAAATCCTTTTGCCTTAGTGCCAACAGAAATCCGTCCGAAATCAGAATTTTTTGATTTTGAAGCCAAATACACAAAAGGTGCCAGTGAAGAAATCACACCCGCGCCAGTTGGGGAAACCATCACAAAGACCTTACAAGAATATAGTTTGTCTTGCCATCAGATACTTGGATGCAAGGGTTATTCCAGGACAGATTTTATCATCTCCGATGGAATTCCATATGTTTTGGAAACCAATACATTACCTGGCATGACTGGCACAAGCCTCATCCCTCAACAAGCCAAGGCACTTGGGATCGAGATGAAGGATGTATTTACGTGGTTACTTGAGATTTCTCTTTCTTAGGAAAAAGATACATCCCCACAAGGATCGCAATTAGGCTTGCGATGGTTCCATAGAAGTGGCTCGTCATATCATCACCATACACTTCTAAAACAAGCCATGTCCCAATACCAACAAATAACGAAAATAAAGCAGATCTTTCATCTGCACGTTTACTCATAAGGCCAAACACCATGGGGATAAACAAAGTGACGAGGGAGATCCCACCTGAGTCTTCAACAAGAGCATAAATGGATGGTTTACCTACTGCTAGGACAAACGATATACCGGCAATGATAAGAACAGAAACCCTTGAGAGGAGTAATAATTTTTTATCATTCATATTCTTAAATGCGTATTTTAGTATATTCTCAGATAAGATGGAGGAGGGCGCAAGGATGGCACCTGATGCCGTAGATAAAATCGCGGATATCAATGCAGAAAAAAATAAAACTTGGATCCATGGACTACAAAATTTTGAGATCATGGTTGGGATTAGCAGTTGCCCTGTTTCTGAATTTAAATCAAAATCGGGGATTAAACTTTTTGCATGTAACCCCAAAAACAAAGGGATCATCGCAAATAACAAGTACAAGATGGAGGAAAAGTAAGATGCTCTAATGGCAACTTTTTCTGATTTTGCAGACATCACCCTTTGGAAGATATCTTGTTGAGGCAAGGAACCAAATCCGACAACCATCCAGGCAGACAGGTAAAGGGTCCAGGCATGGTAATTGGATTCTGGAAAAAAGGAAAAAAATCCATCGGGTTTTTCCGAAATGGAATTCCAAATGGGTTTGATCCCATTTAGTTCAATGATGACGACAACAAGCCCAACAATGATGGAAATGGATTGGAAAAAATCGGTTAAGGAGACAGACCACATCCCACCTAAATAGGTATAAAATACCACAAGGCATGCACCAATCACAATGGCAGTAAATTGGTTCATTCCAAAGAGAATTTGCACCATAATTCCAAGAGCCACAAATTAAGCTGCCACCCATCCAAAATAGGAAAAGATAAGACAAATCCCGGCAATGAACTCCATTTTTTTGCCATACCGATTTTTGTAAAAATCCCCAAAGGTTAGGATTTGCATTCGGTACAAGTATTTTGCAAAAATAAGTCCTAGTAAAAAAAGACAGAGTGCACCACCAAACGGATCTTGTATGACGGCTAAAAAACCACCTTTTGCAAATTCCACTGAAGAACCGAGTATGGTTTCGCTCCCAAACCAAGTGGCAAACAATGCCGCAGTGGAAATCGGAAGGGGTAAACTCCTTCCCGCTAAAATAAAGTCTTTTGAGTTTTTAACTTTTTTTGCCGCGTAAATTCCAATGGCAATGGTGATGAGTAAATAACCGAGGATGAAAACGGCTTGGAAATTCATTCTTTAAAATAAATCTTCTTCCAATGGTTTCGAAGTTGTTTCTTCTTTCTTTTTTTTCACCGTAGATTTTACAACTTCTCCGCTTGGTGATTTCGTTAAAAATTCTATTTTTGCTTCCGCATCAACAAGTCGTTCCGAACAAATCTTTTTTAGTTCCATACCTCTTTCATAGGCTTTGATGGAATCTTCTAAGGACAAAGTGCCACGTTCTAATTTTTCAGCAATGTCTTCTAATTCGCGAATTGCCTCTTCAAAACTAATTGATTTTTTTTCTACCATGGTGTTTCCTAACCTTTTTCTTTCACTTCTACTTGGAGTTTTCCATCAAATAAAAAAACTTCCAAAGTTTCCTTTTCTTTTATTTGTTTTACCGATGAAATCACTTGTTTGTTTGCGTTTCGTAAAACAGAAAAACCACGTTTTAATGTCCCAAGTGGGGAAAAATGATCTAATCTTTGTTCTGCGAGTTTAAATTTGTTTTGGATTCTTTCTAAATACGATTTCCAATTGTTTGACAAAGTATCAATTTTTTGGAATTCACTTTGTTTTTTGACAAGGTAGTTTTTACCAAGTAAAGAAATTTTAGTCATCAATTCATCAAAATGGTTTTGTCTTGGTTCTAAAATTGATTCTGGATTTTGTAAGACAACACGTGTTGTCACACCTGTCATTTTTTCTTTTCCAATTCGAATGACGCCTGTTAGGGCAGACCTAAGTCTGTCTTCTATTTCATCTAATCGGATCAATGTATCTGATACATTGGGAATTGCTAATTTTGCAGCGGCAGTGGGAGTGGGTGTTGTTGCATCCGCCGCTAAATCAGTGAGCACACGGTCAATTTCATGGCCTACGGCAGAAATAATCGGAATCCGAGATTGGTAATAGGCCATCACCACCGATTCTTGGTTAAACGCCATTAGGTCTTCGAAGGAACCACCACCACGTCCTGCGATGATCACATCCACTTCCCATTTTGGGTCATTGATTTCTTTTATGGCTTCGATGATCGAATTTTCTGCTCCGTCTCCTTGGACTAGGCAGGGAGAAACTAAGATTTGTATGGAAGGGTTTAGGTCTGTGGCGATACGAATGATGTCTTCTACAGCGGCACCCTTTGGGGACGTGACAATTCCTAATCGTTTGGGAAATTTTGGTAATGGACGTTTGTGAGTGGCATCAAAAATACCTTTTTCAGCTAATTGTTTTTTTAATTTTTCAATTTTTAAAAGAATATCACCTTCACCAAGTTCTTCGATCTTTTGGACCGTTAAACTATAGTACCCACCAGGTTCATAAACAGAGACCGATCCATAAACTAGGATTTCCATACCATTTCGTAACGGTGTACCTCTGTAATTTTTTGCTTGGTATGAAAAAAAAGCACATTTGATGACACTGGCTGTATCCTTTAAAGAAAAATACATATGCCCTGAACTATTGGTTTGGCTGAAATTGGAAATCTCACCGCGAACCCAGAAATTTTTGAATTCGGGTGAATCTTGGAGTTTCGCTTTGATGCGGCGATTGACTTCGCTTACAGTAAGGGAGGAGTCAACAGTTTCCATTTATGTGGTTTTGAAGCGAGTTTCCCTAAAAATTTTCCAAAAGTCCCAAAGGATGATGACAAGGGTTAAGGCCATTGGTCCAATGATGATCCCTGCAACACCAAATTCTTGTAATCCGCCAATCAGTGAGAGGAAAATTAGGAAAGGATGGGTTTTTAGTTTTTTATCTAAAATTTTTGGTTTCACAAAATTTTCTAAAATGAGGTAACTTGCTCCACCTGCAATCATAAATAAAATACTTCCCGTCCAATTCTCTTGCACAAGGCCAATGTACAAACCGATGGGAAACCAAACAACAGATGTGCCTACAACAGGGATGAGTGAAAAGATAGTGGCGATACTTGAGAGTAAAAACTTATTTGAGACAGATGTAAAAAGTAACAGTACGTAAACGAGAGCCCCTTGGAGTAAGGAAATGAATAAATTTCCCATCATCACCGTACGAATGGCTTCCTCGATCCTACGACCAAGTCGTTCTTCAATTTCTGTAGGGAAAGGTAATAATAAAAACAAGGCATGTTCCATTCTGCTTCCTTCTTTATAGAGGAAAAAAAGTAAGATAAAGGTAAAAAATCCATTGAAGATGATGGCACCAGGTACTTCAAAACTACCAATCAAAAATCCAGAAGAATTTTTTAACAAACTATAGATGGAATCTAAATTCAGAATGTCCATATGTTGTCCCACATACTCGCGGTAGAGGATCGGAAGTTTGATCCAAAAAAATTCATTTTCCGTAAAAAAGTCAGTTAACATTGGACTATTGAGTAATAGGGATACAATGGATTCTTCAGTGAGTTGGTTTCTCACATAACTGACTAAGTTTAAAGATTCGCGGATCAAGGTGGAAACAATCAGATAAGAGGGAATAAAAACACAGGCCAACATTAAGATGACCATGATGTAAGGAGAAAGTCCGTGGAACTTAATGCCTAAAAAATTTTTTAAACGTTTGTGGAGTTTGCGAGTGGTCAAATAAAATAATAAAGACAAAAAACTAGCCCATAAAAAGGGTTTGAAAACAAAAAACAAAGTGAAACATGTCGCAAGGAAAATCCCTGCTAACAAGATATATACGATTGTTTCGTTTTTATTTTTAATCCAATTCATATTTAATAGGTACTATGTTTTTTGAAATAAAACCGCATTTGGTTTGTTTTGCCATGGCTCGTAATTGAAATCGAAAGGGATTTTTTGATATAACCTTCTAAAAGGTAAAACACCTCTGCATCCTTTGTGTTTTTTTCGATGAGTTTCCAGTCGCCTTGGCTTGCTCGTAAGTCAATTCGCTTCTGGAGATCGGCCAAAGGCTCATCGGTTTCCAATAGTAAAAATGCTTCTTTGGTGTGGATGTGGCTTGTTTTGAACTCACTGGATTGGATGAATTTTGCTGATTCGGGAAAAAATGACTGTGGAAAGGCAGGAGGAGCACTGATTGGGTATTGGCTCACTGTGATGGGGTCAAACCGGTAGGTTTCTGGGACTTGACTTGGTTGGCATTGCCAAAATAGGAAAATCAGAAAAAACGAAAATCGAAGCATTAGGGAAAGCAAATGTCCTACTAGGGATTCCTTCCATTCATTTTTTAAATTCTTAGTTGCTTATCAGGAGAAAGGTATATTCTTTCCACTGTGTTGGATTCCATCCCTTTTGAAACGATCCTTAATCGGATTTTGGAATTACCGCCGCTCGTACTATGGGCATTTTTTTGTTTTTCCAATTTTTTAGAGAATATTTTCCCACCTTGGCCTGGGGATACCGTAACTGTTTTTTCCGGTTTTATTTCTTCGAGTGAACATTCACCTATTTCTTTTATTGCCGTCATTTTTGCCACCTATGTGGGCAATCTCCTGGGTGCCCTTACCATGTACTATTTTGGGGAACGGTTTTTACTTTTTTTAAAAGAAACAAAAATTCCTTTTTTGTCTAAACTGTACCATGAAGAAAATCTACGAAAGACTTTGGTATGGTTTCGTAAATTTGAAATTGTAGTGGTTTTGGTTTCACGGTTTTCCGCAGGCATTCGTTTTTTTGTCTCGATTGTCGCTGGAATGTCCAAAATGAACATCATTAAATTTGTAATCCTGTATTCCATCGCCATTTCCCTTTGGTGTGGCATACTTTTATTTGCAGGATCTTTCGTTGGATCCAATTGGAACCAAATCATTGTTATACTATCTTACTACAATCGAACGATTGGTGTTATCCTCTTCATCATTTTTGTAACCATAATGGTCCAAATCTTACGGAAACGAAATACGAAGTTGACATGATTTGATAATCTGTTAGGGTTTTCATCCATGGAATCTTGGGGAAAGATAGCGTTTGATTTTTATACTTTTGGATCTTTAGTAGGAGTGATTTTCACTTTTTACAATGCACAATTATTTTTAACGGTGAAAGAAAAGTCGGAAGCCACCTATAATTTAGGAATGGCAACCTTATGGCTTGGCCTTTTCCATTTTGGATACCTTATCAACTTTTCCTTTATGGGCCCTGCCTCAGCTTATATGAGATGGTTTGTCATCATAGGGGCAATGGCTGGATCTGTATACCTCACGGGATTTTTCCTTAGTTACCCGGAAATTTATTTTCCCAGGTTAAAGAAAATCATCTTTCGCGTACTCAGTGCAGTTGTTGTATTTGTGACAGCGTATTTTGTATTCATTAGCCTAACGGCTGGCCGCCTCTTTTTTTTCAGTGGGCATTATTGGGATTTTCCACTCCCTGTTTTTTATAAAGCCTATGCCATCATTGTTTTAGTCTTTTTTGTTTCCTTTACTGTTGTTGCCATCATCCAGTTATTTAAAATTCCAAAAGAGTCGAAATTCACAATCATCAGTATCTTAATTTCGTTTGTTCTCATCACCATGATCCCTGGTTTTTTAAATGTGCTATCGAGGGATGGTGCCATCGGAAGGGGTCTTTACCAAACCATCACTGACTTAATTTTAGTGGTTGGTTTGTTTGTCGCAAACGTTGTCTACATCAATAATACAAAAGACAAAACAACTATCATCTCAAGGATCATTGGCATTTCCTTGGCTTCATTTTTACTCATTTTACAAGTTGTCGCTTATTCCGTGATCCAACAAACGGAATCTAATTATGACTTAGTGCATACGGCTCGGGCAAAAAATTTTATTGCAGGTTTGGAAACCGACCAAGTCCCAAGTTTCCATTATTCCTATGACACAAAGGAAAGGACCTTTCACCACCATTTAGGAAAGGAAGAAACTAAAATTGAACCAAATGCCTATGAGGCTGAGTTTTGGAATGTTTGGGCCTTAGAGATGGTTCTCTCATACGAAAATGATCCGAATTGGAAAGAAAAAACAATTAGTTTGGTGAATTCTTTACCAAAAACAAGTCGTGGTTATGCGAAAGAGATACTCCGATTGACGAGTGAAGGTGATGTCCAAAGTGCAAAAGAACTCATTGCAAGGATAGAGTCTGAAAAACGAAAAATTTTATACACACGAAACAAATTAAGGGAGATCCCTGTTTCCGGTTTCCAAGAAAAAGCGATGGGCCTTGTCAAAAAAGAAGAAGGGGCTTTGTCTGGATTTTACACAGAAGCACGCAGTGTCTTAAATTCAAGTTTGTCAGAAAAAGAGAAATGGGAAACCTTGGAAAAACTTTTTTCGCCCATGCCAAATCATGGAGAACGAAATTATAGGGGGCAAGTTAAGTTTGAATCAAACCTTCCCGAACATTCGTTTTTTGTCAGTTACTTGATCGTTGATAAAAAAAATGGAATCGTACACGAGGTAGGTTATCCTTATGGTGACTACCGAGAATTCCAACACGAAGTCACTTTACCTTGGATCATCGGTCTTTTGGCTCTAGCAATGCTTGTGATTTTTGGTTATCGGTTGTTTTTCTTAATCGCTCTCATTCGGCCTATTGAACAGATCATTGAGGGACTCACAGAGGTGAATTCCGGGAATTTGGAGCACCGCCTAACAGTTCATGTTGAAGATGATATTGGATTTATGGCACGTTCCTTTAACCGTATGGTTCGTTCCATCCAAGCCGCTCGGAAAAAATTACAACAATACGCAGAACAATTAGAGGAAAAAGTCCAAGAACGAACAAAGGAATTGGAAAATACCTTAAAAGAAGTACAATCCTTAAAACACCAACAAGATGGAGACTATTTTTTAACATCATTATTATTACAACCATTTAACGTAAATCATGCGATGCATGAAAACGTACATGTTGATTTTCTTTTAGAACAAAAGAAAAAATTTACCTTCAAACAATATGAAAAAGAGATAGGTGGCGATTTAAATATCGCAAACCAAATCGTTTTAAATAACAGGTCGTATACGGTTTTTTTAAATGCAGATGCGATGGGAAAATCAATGCAAGGGGCGGGTGGAGCACTGGTTTTAGGGTCAGTTTTTGAATCGATCATTACAAGGACTCAGTTACTCAGTGAGGCAAGGAACACCTACCCAGAACGTTGGATCAAAAATACCTTTTTGGAACTTCATAAAATTTTTGAAGGCTTTGATGGTTCGATGCTTGTTTCTTTGGTTCTCGGAGTCATTGATAATGAAACGGGTTTACTTTATTTTATCAATGCGGAACATCCATGGATTGTGTTGTACCGCGATGGGATCGCAAGTTTTATCGAAAACGAACTCATGTTTCGAAAACTCGGAACATCTGGTGTACAAGGGAATTTGTACATTAAAACTTTCCAACTCGAAGCAGGTGATATTTTAATCGCTGGATCTGATGGCCGAGATGATTTGCTTATTTCCCATACAGAAGATGGAAAACGTGTCATCAATGAAGACGAAAGGTTATTCCTTAAAATGGTAGAAGCAGGGAAAGGTGAGCTTGATGCCATTTATGATGAGATGTCAAAATTTGGGGCACTAACGGACGACTTATCACTCATCCGTGTATCCTTTATTGAAGAAAAAGAAAAACATAAAATCGAAAAGGATAAACTAAGGGAAATCCAATCTTTACTGGCGAAAGCAAAAGAGGCAAGTGATTCGTCTGATTTGCAGGAAGCTGTGACTTATTTAGAGAAGGCACATTCCTTGGAAGAAAACATACCAGAGATCAAAAAGAAATTCATTCAGTTATATCTGAAATTAAAAGATTATGGAAAAGCGAAAAAAATGGCAAAGGACTATAGTTTGCTCCGGCCTATGGACACAGAAATCATGTACATCACAGCCTTTTGTGCAAGGAAGGTTGCCGATATCAAAACCGCTATTGACTTTGGGGAACGGGTGAGGTTACGAGATCCAAACCATGTAAAAAACCTAATCAATTTGGGGCAAACTTACTTGGCCGATAAAAACTACGCACGTGCCGAAAATATATTGAGTTCTGCCAGTGAGTTGGATCCCGAAAATCCAAGCCTCACTCGTTTGATCGATCACATTCGGAAAAAACAAATCAAACAAGAAGAATCTCGTTAGAGTCTAAGATTGTGAGTGGAACCCAACATCAAAATAGAGATATCCCATAGTTTTTTAGATTGGGACAAGGATGAGTGGAATCGGCTTGTTCCAGCTGATTCCCTTTTCCAAGAACATGAATTTTTGGTCGGTCTGGAAGCTACAGGTTGTATCGCAAAATCCGATTGGGTTCCTGTTATCGTCACAGCCAAAAAAGAAAATACTCTTGTTGGCATTTTACCTGCCTATTTGCGGAAAGATTCCTATGGGGAATATATTTTTGATTTCCAATGGGCCAATGCATTCCATAGGGCAGGCATCCCATACTACCCAAAACTCACTGTTGCTGTTCCCTTTACACCCGTGACAGGTTCTCGGTTTTTACTAGATCCAAGTTTAGATAATGGCGATAAACAAGTATTATGCGATCTGCTACTAACAAAATTAAAAGAATTTGGAAAACAGGAAAATGTATCATCGGTGCACATCCTTTTTTGTAAAGAAGAAGAACAAGGTTTCAGTGAACCCGCAGGTTTTGCACCAAGACTGTCTCACCAATACCACTGGTTCAATAGAGGATTTCAGAGTTTTGAAGACTTCCTTGCCACCCTAGTCAAAGAAAGACGAAAATCAATCCGCAGTGAAAGGAAAAAAATAGGGGAAACTGGCCTTAAGATCCAAACACTCACAGGAGACCTCATTGAATCAAAACACGCGTCCATTTTTTATGAATTCTATAAGGACACTCACAGTAAAAAATGGGGCCAAGCCTATTTGAATCGGCGGTTCTTTGAACAGATGGTGGAAACATTCAAACATCGTTTGCTTTTGGTGATCGCGTTTCATCCCAATGGAGATCCTATTGGAGGCAGTTGGAATTTTTTTCGCGATGGTTATTTATTCGGTCGCTATTGGGGAGCCACGGAATATGTACCCAATTTGCATTTTGAATGTTGTTATTACCGATTGATTGATTATGCAATTGAACATAAAATGGAAAGGGTGGAGGCAGGGGCCCAAGGGGAACATAAATTCCTTCGAGGGTATGAGACAGTGCCGATGTACAGTTCCCATTATATTTACCATGAACAAGGTAGGGATGCCATTACATCCTATTTAGAAAAAGAAATCCAAATGGAGAGAGAAAACATTGCCGCTTACAATTCACACTCTCCCATCAAATCCTTGAGGGAGGGCTAATGTCAGAAACAAAACGGAAATCCTATACTGATTTTAATGTAGAACTTTTAGAGAAAGAGAAACAGAAAAAACAGGTTAAAAAACCAAATCGTTACCAAGTCATCCTGATTAACGATGATTACACCCCTCAGGAATTTGTTGTTTATGTACTCGCTATAGTATTTCGTAAATCAATGGAAGAATCTCGTCAGATTATGTGGAAAGCTCACACAGAAGGTTCTGCTGTTTGTGGAGTGTATTCTTTAGACATCGCAAGAACCAAGGTTCAGGATGTACACCGCTTAGCAGATGAGGCGGGTCATCCATTACAATGCCAATTGGCAAAGGAAGAATGATATGAATTTTTCACAAGACTTAGAAAAAACCTTAGAACTCGCACAAACCGAAGCAAGTAAATTCCACCATGAATTTATTACGTTAGAACATTTGTTATATGGACTTACTTTTAATGAAAAAACAAAGGATGTTCTCATCAATGTAGGGTGTGATTTGGATTTACTCCGAGAAGAACTATTAGATTATTTTGAAGATGACTTGTCGTCCATTGCCGTCCCAAATTTAAAAGTCCAACCTAAGTATACCGTTGGGGTTCAGTTTGTCATTCAGTTTGCCGCCTTTCACGTACAAAACTCTGGGAAAGACGAAGTTGATGGGAATAATGTGCTTGTTGCTTTATTTCGAGAGGAAGATAGCCAAGCTTGTTACCTACTCGCCAAACAAGACATCAAACGACTTGATGTGATCAAATACATCTCTCATGGGGTGAAAAAAGAGAAAGACGATTCTGATTTTGATTTTTCGGAATCATCGGAAGGACTCGATGAGGAAAATGAAGACCGGTCAAAACAATCCGCTTTAGAGAAATTTTGTGTGAACTTAACCGAAAAAGCGAAATTGGGAAAACTTGACCCTTGTATCGGCAGGGACACAGAAATCCAAAGGACAATCCATATCTTGTCTAGGCGTAGGAAAAATAACCCAATATTTGTGGGGGAAGCAGGTGTCGGTAAAACTTCCATCGTGGAAGGAATTGCGGAGCGAGTGGTAAGTGGAAATGTTCCCAAAAGTTTGTTAGGGCTAGAAATTTACTCACTAGACATGGGTCTAGTGATGGCAGGCACTAAGTTCCGAGGTGAATTTGAGGAACGTCTAAAAGCCATTTTACAAGAATTAGTTGGTAAACCAGAAAAAGTTATTTTTATAGATGAGATTCATACCATTGTCGGAGCAGGAGCAGTGTCTGGTGGGAGCCTCGATGCTTCCAACCTAATGAAACCAGCACTTGCCAATGGTGAACTCAAATGCATTGGAACCACAACTTACAAGGAATACAAATCGATATTTGAGAAAGACCATGCCCTTTCCAGAAGATTCCAAAAAATTGAAGTTACAGAGCCGAGTCGAGAAGACGCCATACAGATATTAAATGGTCTTAAACCTAAATACGAATCCTTTCATGGTGTTACCTATAGCACAAAGGCAATGGAAGCCTGTGTGGACCTTTCAAGTTTGCATTTACGAGACAGGTTTTTGCCTGACAAAGCCATTGATTTGATGGATGAGGCAGGTGCTTTTGTAAAGTTGAGAGACGAAAATAAAGAAAAAGCAAAAAAATCAGTTGGGATTTTAGAAATTGAAACCCTTGTCGCAAAGATTGCCAAAATCCCTGAAAAAACGGTAAAAGCTGACGATAAAAAGAAATTAGAAACGTTAGATACAGAAATCAAATCCGTAGTTTTCGGGCAAAACCATGCCATTGACCAAATTGTGGATGCCATTCATTACTCTAGGTCTGGGCTTGGTGATGAAGGAAAACCCATAGGCAGTTTTTTATTTGTGGGGCCAACTGGTGTTGGAAAAACAGAAGTAGCAAAAACCCTCGCAGAAAAAATGGGAATCGAATTTTTACGTTTCGATATGAGTGAATACATGGAGAAACATTCTGTTTCCCGTTTGATTGGTAGTCCTCCTGGATATGTGGGTTATGACCAAGGGGGCCAACTCACAGACGCCATCGCAAAATCACCCCATTGTGTTTTGTTATTCGATGAAATCGAAAAGGCACATGAAGACATTTACAACATCCTATTACAGGTGATGGACCATGCAACCCTCACAGATAGCACTGGGAAAAAAGCCGATTTTAAAAATGTAATTTTGATTCTAACGACAAACACAGGTGCTCAGGAAAGTTCCAAACCGATGCTTGGTTTTGATACAGACCGTTATGATGATCGTTCATTAAAAGCAATTGAACGTACATTTACTCCAGAATTTCGGAATCGTTTAACGGCCGTCATAGAATTCAATCCACTTTCAGTTTCCATTGTGGAACAAGTGGTGAAACGAATGTTTAAAACCTTACAATGGAAAGCCAAAGAAAAGGGAATCCAATTGGAAATTTCTGATAAAGCAGTAACTTACCTAGCAGAATCGGGATACGACAGGGCAATGGGTGCAAGGCCCATCCAAAGGATTATCAATTCAGAAATCGGAAAACCACTTTCAAAAAAGATCCTTTTCCACAAAGAAAAGGTAAAATCCTACTTGGTTGACGCGGTACCTTCGGAAGGGAAAACCAAATTGGAAATCTTAGAATCGTAGATTGCATATTGATCCTTAGCGATTGTAAGTTTTTCCTGCATTTGCCTTTAGGAAAAGGTTAAGGGTTCTGCAAAAAAACTTCGTCTTCTTTTTTGAAACTTAAATACCCGAATACAAAAGAGAGTCCTAAAGAGACGAGAAAGAAATAATATGTGATTTGGGTATCCACTTCCTTCGCATCCACAAAATCATAATAGGTGCGCTTTGGATCCAAATAACCCCAAAGGACGATGATGAGGCAAACCATTTCGGTTGCAAAAAACCAAATCCTTGTCCATGTGGATTTCCAAAATCCTAAAAAGAAAAAGTTGAGTAAACTAATCAAAATGAAAATTGAATTGAGTTTGGGGCTAAGAGAAACGGATTCCTTGCCCTCAAAAAAACTGATTTCGTAACGAAACCAAGGCAATACAGAAAATAATAATTGTAAAAACAAAAAAACAAAAAAGATTTTATCAAAAAAAAGTTTTGTATTCCAATACCTGTATAAAGACAAAAATATTTTTTGGCCTAAATGCCACCAAACTTTAATTAAATCAGGAATGAGTTTAAGAGTTTCTTTTAAAAACAAAATACTTTCTTGGAAAAAATTCAGGATGGATCCGGTCATTCTACTTCCACTGTCATTTCTAATTCCACACAAGCATCCAATGGAAGAGAACTTACCCCAATGGCAAAACGTGCATGTTTACCCTTTTCACCAAAGATTTGTACGACAAGCTCCGATGCACCATTGGCAACTAAATGTTGTTCGGTGAACGATTCATCACATGCAACATACACTCCCAGTTTCACAACCGATTTCACTTGGTCCAAGGATTCGATGTGTAAGAGGAGGGTGGAGAGTGCATTGAGTAGGCATTGTTTTGCTTCCGCTTGTGCTTCTGGAAGTGTGATGCCTTTGCCAACTTTTCCTGTTTTGGTTAATTTTCCTGCCACTAGGGGCAATTGGCCTGATGTAAAAACTAAGTTCCCGGAACGTTTGGAGGGGATGTAGGCCGCGAGGGCTTGGGGAACTGGAGGGATTTGGATCCCAAGGGTTTGCAATTGTTCAGTGATGGCCATTGCGATCCAAACTATGGATTCAGCCCCTTGGAGACAAAATTTTTTTTTCGGACTGCAAAAAAACCATTTTTGGATTGACATTTGGCAGTCAAAGATGTAGAGTGCTAATGAAAATAGCAGGCTACGAATAAGAGTGCCAAAAGGAGATTTTGCATGTTATTTCGAATTTTAGACCCACAAACGAAAGCAAACCAGTTTTGGAGAGATTTTGATCGTTTGAACGATGAGTTGACTCGATCCATCTTGGATGACCAATTCGGAAGTTCCTCGCATTTTCCTCCAGTGAATGTGTACACAAAAGAAGACGAAGCCCTTGTGACTTGTCTTTTGCCAGGAGTGGACACGGACCAAATTGATATCAGCGTGAAAGACCATATCTTATCTATCCATGGAAAGAAAAAAATGGAAGAACTAGCAGAAGGGACTGAAGTTCATAGAAGGGAAATTTTCCATGGAGAATTCCATAGAAGGTTAGAACTCCCATTCCGAGTGAACCAAGACCAAGTTTCAGCAAAGTATGTGAATGGAATATTGAACATTCACCTACCAAGAAGAGAAGAAGACAAACCGAAAAAAGTTTCCATCAGTTTAGGATAAGGAGAATCGGACATGAATGCATTAACAAAAGAAACCAAACAAGAAGTAGATGGAAAAAGAGAAGTTACAGAAGTAAAACCACAAGTAAAAGTATATTCTCCTAATGTTGATGTTTACGAAACCGAAAACTCGTTACTCTTTCGAGTGGAAATGCCAGGTGTAGATGAAACATCTGTTGGAATCACCATCGAAAAGGACCAACTGCTCCTCGAAGGAAAGTTCCAAATCCCAACCGTGGAAAGAGGACAAGTTCGGTTGGCGGAATACAGAGAAGGGAATTACCAAAGAAGGTTTACGATAGGCAAAGCGGTAGATTCAGAAAACGCGATCGCAAAAATCAAAAACGGAATTCTGGAACTAACCCTTCCTAAGGTTGAACCGAAAAAAACAAAAATAGAAATTCGAACTTCTTAAGTATTGGATCAAAAATATAAAAAAGTTCCAATAAAAAAAATTAAAGAAAAAACTATGAACCCGAAATCAAAAACCCAAGAGAACAAAAGTTTTCTTGGGTTTTGTTTTAGAGAAACGTTTGGATGGTTTGGAACAGAGTATCGTTTTCTTCCTTTGTACCGATGGTGATCCGGATGTAGTCCTTACAGATACCGTAAGAAAAATAACGAATCAGGATGTTTTTTTCCTTTAAGGAAAGGTACAAATGTTCTGGTGACACACCTGGTTTGGGTTTGCAAAATAAAAAATTCGTAGAAGAATCAGGTATCGTAAATCCAAGGGATTCCAAATTTGATTTGAGTCTCGATCTTTCTTGGATCACAAGATTTCTTTTTTCTAGGAAATAATCCTTATCAGCATAAGATGTTTCTGCAATCACTTGGTCAAGGATACCAACATTATAGGAATCTTTGAGTTTTCGTATCCAGGCGATGGTTTCCAATGATCCCACAATGTATCCAACTCGGAGTCCTGCGAGAGCATATGATTTCGAAAAGGTTCTGGAAACTAGTAGATTGGGATGGTCTTTGGTATGTGGAATCAAACTTGTATCTGGGGCCGCAAAATCAATGTAAGCCTCATCGGAAAGGACAAGTCCATTGAAGGATTTCACAAGTGCGAGTAATTCCTCTTTTGGTTCTGCAATCCCAGTGGGAGCGTTGGGGTGTGCAAAACAAAGTAATTTGCCTTTACTTTTTTTTAATGCTTCCAAATCAAAATGCAGATTTTCTAAAACAGGGATTGCTAGGTACTTTGCACCTACCATCATTTGTTCCGTTAGGACCGGATAATAAGAATAGGTGGGATCCGGAGCCACAACCACATCCCCTGGACCTACAAACGTTTGGAATAACAAACGTAAGGCTTCGTCCGAACCATTCGTCACAAGGATTTGGTTTGGGTCTAAATCAAAATCCTTGGCAATGAGTTCTTGTAATTTTCGAGAATGGTAATTGGGATACTTTCGAAGTAATCCCTTTTCCAAAACTCCTTCTACCGCCTTACCGATTTTAGGGGAAGGAGGGTATGGGTTTTCATTGGTATTGAGTTTGATGGTGGATGTTGTGAGTCCTGGTTGTTCCCCTGGAGTGTAAGGTAAAAAAGAATAAAGTTCCTTTCGAATGTAAGACTCGGGGTTAAAGTTTTTGTTTTCTGAATCCATACATCACAACCGGTTCAGTGCATTGATGTATGCTTTGGCACAAGCTTCAATGATATCAGTGGAATCACCTTTACCCACGACACGCCTTTCGCCTTCTTCCAAAGTGACAGAGGCTTCTGCCATGGCATCCGTTCCTTCAGTAACGGGGGATATCACAAGACGAGAAAGCAAAGGAGAAAGACCTGTCAGAGAAGAAATCGCTTTGAAGATACTATCGACTGGACCATCCCCTTTTGCTTCTCCTGTCTTTGTTTCACCTTTTATTTGTAAGGTGACCTTCGCAAAAGGAGTTTTGTCAGAACCGGTATTTTGTTCAAAGGAAGATAACCTGTAGGTTTCATCCACTTGGGATCGGCTGATTTCAGATTGGAACAGGGCAGCGATGTCTTCATCGAAAACTTCCTTTTTTTTGTCTGCGATTTCCAAAAACCGATTGTAAGCATTATCGATTTCTTCTGGTTTAGGATCAAATCCCATGCGGATGATCCGATCTTTGAATCCAGCCCTTCCTGAGTGGCGGCCAAGCACCATTCGATTGGATTTTAAGCCGACGGATTCTGGGGTCATGATTTCATAGGTTTGTCGGTTTTTGATCACACCGTCTTGGTGGATGCCTGATTCATGAGCAAATGCATTGGCACCCACTATGGCTTTGTTCGGTTGGACAACCATCCCCGTAATGGTTTTTACCAAATGGGAACCACGTGTGATGAGAGTAGAGTCTATTTTTGTTTCTACCCCAAAGGTATCTTTTCTTGTTTTAAGGGCCATCACCACTTCTTCCATGGCGGTATTCCCAGCTCGTTCGCCAATCCCATTGATGGTACATTCAATTTGGCGTCCACCTGCAAGCACTGTGGCAAGGGAATTGGCAACCGCGAGACCTAAGTCATTATGGCAATGGGCTGAGAAGATTACTTTGTCAGCTCCCTTTACCTTGGTTTTTAGAAACCGAAAGAGGTCCATGTATTCTTGTGGTGTTGTGTAACCAACGGTATCTGGGATATTAATGGTAGTGGCACCTTCTTCGATCACGGCTTCGACTAACTCGCGTAAGAACTCCCATTCGGAACGAGTGGCATCTTCTGGTGAAAATTCCACATCGGGTACAAAGTCTTTTGCCATCCGAACCGCAATCCTTGCCATTTCAAGCACCTCAGATGGTGACTTACCCAATTTGTGTTTCATATGGATGGGAGAGGAAGCAATGAAGGTATGGATTCGTTTGGACTTGGCAGGTTTCAGTGCATCTCTTGCGGCTTCTAAATCCGGCCTTAGGGCACGGGCTAAACCACAAATGGTGGGTCCTTCGATTTCACGGGCAATCCGTTCCACAGCCTTAAACTGTACGGGTGAGGAGACAGGGAAACCAGCTTCGATGATATCAACTTTCATCCGAGCGAGGTGCCCGGCAATTTCTACCTTCTCATCCTCACTCATGGCAGCACCTGGGCACTGCTCTCCGTCGCGCAAAGTGGTATCAAAAATCCGTACGTAATCTTCCATCTCCTTCCAGATCATAGTTTCCCCGAACTCTGTCAAGGAGTATGGAAAGCACCTGTGATCCAGCGGTATGGTTTCCCTTCATGATCGACAGGGATTGGCTTTTTTTCCCCCTCCGACCAAAACCGTATGGGTTTTTCCAAGTCATAGGAAACTTCCTGCTTGGTTTCTTTCAGTAGAGACTCTTTTACCGTTTGCCTTGGTTTCGGAAAAAAAGAGAGGAAAAGGATGCAAAAGGCAAACCAAACATACCAAAGGCTAATGGGGAAGCGGTGCATCGTGATTTGAAAGTACCAACTGATCCCAAGGAAACAAAAAAACCAGATCGGGAACAAATAGCGGATGGGGTACGGGTGGAGGTAGGTGAACCTTCCCACAACAATGAGTAACAGAAGGAGCACTGGGAAGAGAACCAAAACTAAAATCCGAATGCGAACAGGAAATTTGAAACTCGTAAAAAGGCTGAGGGATATGAGGAAGAGTAAGGAACCATTCTGATAGAATAGGTGTTTGGAAACATCCAAAAGATAGGTGCCCGATAGAAATAGAATCCTTTCTCCTGATTTTTGCGAGAGGGAATTGAATAATATCCCAAAACTATTGGGTATTTGGAGTGATTGTTTGATTCCGTAAAAAAGGAATTCATTGACGAGAAAAAAAAGTAAGATAAGAGTTGTGAGTCTCCATCCATGAAGTTTGGTGATACCAATTTCATTTTTCTTTCTGATTTCCAATAGGTAAATGGTCATAAAACAAATGAACCCAATACAAAAAGAATACCGATCAGAAAGGTATAAAACGGTAAACCCAATCCAGTAAAGGCATAAACGAAAAACCAAATCACGATTTTTTCCTTCGTGGCCCAAACTTCTTTTTCGTAGATTGAATCCAAGGACACTCACTAAAAATAAACTAAAAAAGAAACCCGTGTTATGGTGGGCATTTGTAAAAAAGAACACAAATGGAAACGGGTTGTCCTTAAGAAGGTGGCTCAAAAAGGAAAAAAGAATGAGTAAGGTTTGGAAATAAAACAAATACAACAGTGATTCGTGTTTGGAAAGGAATTCATTTAACACCCAATAGATGCCAAGGGTGACGAAAACCATTTGGATCACTCCATAAAAGCTCGGTAAATACAAAAATGGTAGAACGAGATACAAAACCGACATAAGCACAAGGTCAGGGAAAAAATAAGGGGAAGGTGGTAAGTACCAGTGTGTGATCCCTTTCCCAGAGAAGAAATCCAATACCACCAAAGGGCTATAAAGTTGGTCCGCTGAATGTAAGGGTTGGAAGTAGATTGTTTCGCATAACAAAAAATTGATGGTACTTGCTAAGATGAGAAAAACGATAAGTGAAAACTTTGAGTGTTTTCCTTGGTTACTTCGTATTTCTTCAAAATTTGATTGGAAAATTTTGTCTAAGATCACAAGATGAAACCTATGTTGGAACAAATTCCCGATGGGAGCAGATCACTTTCTTTTTATTCCGTCAATTTGGATGGTGGCGAAAATTGTTCCGAACCACTCCACTTCTACCAATCCATTGTAGGGGGCGAAGTTCTGAAAGAAAGTTTTGGCCATTCGGAACTCCTTGTCTTTGGTACATTAAGGATGGTATTTTCCAAACCAACTGATGGATGCCCTGTTCGCCCTGGAACCATCACTTTGGAATGGGAAAGAGGTATGGAAAACGATCCCAAATTACAAAAATTTAAAACCCTTCAGTCCCACCCAACGAAAGCCTATTCCCTCTATGAAGACCCTTGGGGGAACTGGGTTTGGGTTTACTTCTCTAAATAAAGAAGCAGTCTGTCCGGGTAGTCAGTGATGATCCCGGAAACACCAACTTCCATTAAGGTTTTCCATTCCTCTTCCGTATTGGGTGTGTATGGGATGACAAGTAACCCTTCGTTTTTGCAAATTTCCACAAACTCTTTTGAACAAAGGGAGTGGTGTGGCAAAATCAAATCTGGTTCATATTCCATGTAATTGTTTCGAAGGATATCTCCTTTTTCAATGAGTAGACCCCGAAGCACTTCTGGTTCTTCCTTTCGCACAAGGTCCACAAGGTCCCAATCAAAACTACTCACCCAAATCCGATTTTGCAAATTGTACTTACGAATGAGTTTGACAACTGCCTTCGCAAGAGACTCCCTCTCTTCCGTTTTCCCTTCACTTTTGAGTTCTATGTCAAACACTGTGTTTTCAGGAAGGGTTTGGACCACTTGGGATAGGGTGGGAATTTGTTCTCCCTCAAATGCCTCTCCAAAAAAACTACCAGCATCCAGTTCCGCTAATTTGCGATAGGTGAAATCAGATACCTTTCCTTTCCCATCGGTTGTTCGGTCGACAGTAAAGTCATGGATCACAACCAAGTCCCCTGAACCACATAACATGGTATCAAGTTCAAAAAAATGAGTGGATTCCGATCCGACAAGAAAGGACACAAGTGTGTTTTCAGGCGCAAGGCCTCTTGCCCCACGGTGGCCAATGTTTGCGGGGATTTTTCCAAGAAGTGTTCGTAACCTTTCGGTCCTTGGTTTCCACATGGGTTTACCCTGGTTGGATGGTGGATTCATACCCTTCTTCTTCCATCGCCTGTTTGAACATCTGCTGCTTTAAGGTTTCACCCAAATAACGATCGATGTAAATATGGATCGCATATAGGATCGGTGTGATGAGAATGGCCACTCCCATTTTGTATAAAAAATTGGTACTGGCAATGGCAACGAGTTTAGGAACGGGGTGGTACTTGCCAAGGGCAATGAAGATCACCACATAAGAATCAATGAGTTGGGAGATGACGGTGGAACCGGTCGCACGCAACCAAATGTGTTTTCCTTTCGTTTTTTTTCGTAAAAAGTGAAAGGTATGTAAGTCAATCATCTGCCCAATCACATACGCAATGATGGAACCTAGGATGACAAGCCCTGAGTTCGCAAACACCCTTTCGAACGAGGCATCATCAATGGGCGAATCGGGACTTGCCGGGATTTGGATGTCAATGACAATGAGGAGGTAAGCAAATCCAATCATCACCATCCCAAGAAAGGTTGTGGCACGCACCACTTTCCTTCCATAGTATTCGTTCAGTAAATCAGTGATGATAAAGGTCACAGGGAAAGGGATAACCCCCATGGTCATGGTAAACCCGAAGGCAAAAAATAATTTACTACCTGTGAGTTCTGCGAGCAGTAAAAAGGTTAGGAAAAAACTCAATAATACAGTATAAAGGATCACTGGTTTTTGTTTTAAAGCGTGCATGGATTTCTTTTCCTCCCATTCTAATTTTCACTAGGAGAGAATCCCTCCTAAAAAATCATGGGTAACAGATAGATAGGGTGAGATTTGATTATTCTCTACTCTTTTTTTCTCACAAGTTCGATAATCAATCTAGAAGAAACGTATATGTCTGAATCACAATCCCCTAATCACCCCAAACGCCCCCTTACGAATGTGGCCAAGTATTCGTTATTATTTGCCTCTTGGTTCTTTTTATCCGCCATTTCGTTTTATTTGGGAATGAATCTCATGCAAAATTCGGGTTCCACTTTGGTGTTAAAAGACGTTCCTAAAACGGGGAACACCAACCCAAGTGTTGTGGAAGCATCCACTCCCTCCCTTGGCACCCCCTCCGAAATGGAGACTTCTGAACAAATGGAAGCAAAGCCAACAACTTCTGTAGAAGAAGAAGTGATGGAAACCCCAAACTTTTTACCCGATGAAAATGTGAGTTTCCGGTCGTCTGCTTGGTCAACAGATTGGACCGCGATGAAAAAAACGGTCCATCTCTACAATGAAATCCATCCCTTTATTTATACCATGAAGGGTGGGCTTTCGAATAATGGGGAACTCATTTCAAGTTGGTCCTCCACTTCACGTAAGGAACGTGTTGCAGAACTTCGTGCGTTAAATCCGAAAGTAAAAATCATCCCTACCATCTTTCGTTGGGAAAACCCAAAAGAAAAGATCCAAGAAAACATTGGGATGGGCGGGCGTAATGATATCCGTGACCACCACATCCAAGTGATTGTAAACGAAATCATGACCTATGGGTATGATGGGATTGACATCGATTACGAAGGGATGTCTTGCGATAAAAAAGAAAAGTTTGAAGAATTTTTTGCACTCCTTGCCAAAGAAGTCCACAAAAAAGGAAAACTCATTTCAGTTGCTGTCCATCCGAAAACTCCTGCAGAAAAATCAAAAAAGAAAGAACTACAATGCCGTGGTCTTTCCAAACCCATCCATTTGGACTTTCGGGAAAATTGGAGGGGACCAACCACACATGATTACGAATTCCTCGCCAAACATGCAGACCGCGTTAAAATCATGGCTTATGAACTCCATCCAAGGAAGTACCATAACCCAGGCCCAGGTCCCCAAGCACCAAACGTCTGGTTGAAGGACATCATCACTTACGCGAAAAAAAGAGTTCCCACTCATAAACTCTATATGGCAATCCCAACTTATGGTTACGACTGGGCACTCAATTGTAAAGCCTCTGCCAAAGCCATTTACCATTCTGATGCACAGAGGATCAAAGCAGGCACACATAAAAACCGCCAACCCACAGACATCAACCGCATCTTAAATGAAGAGAACAAAGTTGCCAATTGGAAAAATCTTTCCAAGTTTTCTGACATTCACAAAAACCGCGCTTATGAGGACCCTTCCTTGTGGTATACGAGTGGTGGATGTGACCGAGTGGCATTCTATATGAATAGACGTGCCTTTGAAGAAAAGATGAACCTTTTACGGAAATATGACTTAGGTGGATTCTCGTTTTGGCAACTGGTCACAGACAACGACCCTGAAATCAATGTGTACTTAAGCAAACTGGTACAAGGGAAAATTCCTCCCGTTGAAAAAGCAAAAGAGGAAGAAGAACCAAAAGAAGAAACCACCATCCAAAATATGGAAGCAAAAGAAACACTGAAAGTTTCTGATGCAAAAACAAAACAAAAGTCCAGTCCAAAAACCAAACAGTTCTAATATGAAAACCCTTATCTCTTCGGATGTTCGTTTGCTTGCGGACCTCATCCGAAAGGGAGGGGTGGTTGTATTTCCCACAGAAACTGTTTATGGAATTGGTGCCTCGAGTAAAAACGAAGAGGCCTGCAAACGCATTTACCAAATCAAAGGCAGACCAAGTGATAACCCACTGATTGCCCATTTTGATTCGATTGGTTCCATTGAAAAAGTCTGTAAAGTGAATGAATTCGCAAAACGATTGCTTGGTGAGTTTTCACCAGGCCCTTTGACACTTGTCCTTCCAAAACTTGACACTTCAATTTTCCCAAAAGATTCAGAGACTTTGGCCGTTCGCATTCCCAAAAACCCGGTCATCCGTGAATGGATTGGGCTTTGTGGGAGTCCCATTTCTGCCCCCTCAGCCAATCTTTCCGGTAGGCCATCCCTTACTCGCATGACAGATGTTGTGCGATACTTTGACGGCATTGTCGACGGGATATTTCTCACAGACGAACCTAGTTTAGGCATTGAGTCAACTGTTGTGGGAATGCACCTCGATCCGCCAGTCCTCTTTCGCCCTGGCTCCATTGAATCAAAGGACCTCCGCCGGTTTTTGCCCCATTTAATGGTTCCGAAATCCTTTCAGGTGCAAGGAGAGATGACTCCGGCAAGCCCTGGTATGAAGTACAAACACTATGCGCCGAAGGCGAAGGTATACCTTTGCCATGCAACAGAGTTCCATTCCAATTTTCAGAAGGAAGGTGAAAATCCAAGTTTTGCATGGATCGGATTTTCATTTGATGGAAAGGAAATTGTCGAGGGAGGGTTTCGGATTGGTTTGGACTCTCCAGAGCGAATCAAACTTGTTTCTTCTAACCGAGAGTATAGTTCTTTCTTATATGCTTTTTTTGAGTTTTGTGACCAAATGGGAATGGAACGGATCTACTGCGAAGAACCGGCCTTAGGTGAAGGTAGGGAAGCCCTTCTCAACCGATTGGAAAAGGCTTCCGAATCAGAATGAATTCGATTCCATTTTTAGAATCGGATTGATAGGGACAAGTTCACTTCAGTATTCTTTCGTTCAGAGTGGTGGTATTTGTAAAACTCTTCTGATGGTTCCCCGTTTCGTTCCCACCTTTTTTTTCCTTACCGATTTTTCCAATGAAGTTTTGTATGGGAGAGAAGGGATACTTCTCCAAGGGATTCCAAAAGCTGTAACTCAGACAATAACCCACCTAGGAGGGGGATTTTATTTTTGAGATTGTAAGCTGGGAGTTCTTCTGTTAGGTAGATGGCTTTCCCACCTAATTTTTCTTTGACGAAACTGATGGCATCGAGTAGGCCCCCAAGCGAATCTACAATTTGATTTTCTGTACTAGGGAGATATACTCGACCCATTCCAATTTTCGGAAGATCGGATAATGGGATATTTCTTCCCTCTGACACTCGTTTGTAAAACAATGCTTCAATCTTTTTGATTTGGGATTCTAAATACTGGACACTCTGTTTGGAGAGGGGTTGGAACTCAGAATGAATGTCTCGAAAGGGATAAAACCCCACGGCTTCTTTATTCAAATGGAACTTTTTATAGAGTTTTTGTAAGTTCGCTCGGATGCTCACAGCTCCAATGGAACCTGTGATGCAAACAGGGGATGCTGTGATGTAATCAGCCGCAGTGGCTATGTAGTAGCCACCACTTGCGACAGTGTCTTTAAAATAAGCAGTAACCAACTTTGATTTTTTTAATTCCAAAATTTCCTGGTGGATTTGTTCGGAATAAAAGGCGGACCCACCTGGTGAAGAAATTTCCAAGATGACTGCTTTGATTTTTTTATCCTCACCTAATGCTTTTAATGTGGGAATAAGAGAAAATGCTTCAATTTTTCCGTTTTCTCTATTTTTATGTAGGTAGTCCCCACCCGTTATCCCACCATCAATGGGAAGGATGACCACTTCTTGTTTGCGTTTGGGGAAAAGTGAAAATTCCTGAATCGTTTGGTAAAGTGCAGGGAAATTCGGTGAAAATAGCTTTCGATCAGAAGAAAAAAATTCCGTTTCTGTTTTGATTCCTTGGACCACAGCTTCAGTAAGTAAGTCATCTGCAGATAACATCGGTTTGTAAAAGAGTGGCTCTAGGTTCTTATTCCCATTGGTTAGGGCATCTAGAATTTTTTTGCGAAGGTCAATCACGAGTGTTTCTAAATTTTTCTTTGCTTCTTTTGAGAACTCACCTCGTGTAAAACTTTCCGCAAAGGATTTGTAGGGACCCGAGGCAAAGGCTTGCACTTCAATCCCCCAGGTTTTTAAGAATTTGCCATAAAACATGGGTTCGGCGCTCGGAAGTAGGACCATAAATTCTGATTCGGGAGCGAGGTATGCTTCACTCGAGGCTGTGAGTAAAAGTAAACTTCCAAGACCTCCTTCTTTGGCAAACATGCGAATGGTTTTCCCAGCGTTTCGGATGTTTATCAGTTCGTTTCTAATTTCATAAAATTCCGAAAGTGTCCATTCCAAAGGAGGTAAACTGATATCTAGGGTTTTGATTTTTGGATTTTTCTCTATGGTTTTCAGTAATACAAGGAGCTCTAATCTTGTGATGGTTTCTTCTTTGCCTTGGAGTTTTTTGACGAAAAAGGATTTATAAGAATCCTCAAAAGTCGGTGGCATTTCCAATTCATAAACTTCACGCCCTCGTTGCAAGAGGAGGCTTAGACGTAGGTAAATCAGGTACAAAACTCGAAATGGTAAAAAAAGGATGAAAAAAAGAATTCGAAACACGGGATGTCCTCTTCCCTCCATTCCTTAAAATTCTTTCCAGAATGAAAGAGGAAAACAAGCTATCCGATGTGGATTCCTTTATTCGTATTCGTGGCGCCCGTGAACATAACCTAAAAAACCTAAACCTAGACATTCCGAGGGACAAACTAGTGGTCATCACTGGATTGTCTGGATCGGGAAAGTCGTCCCTTGCCTTTGATACCATTTATGCAGAAGGGCAACGGCGGTATGTGGAATCTCTTTCCAGTTACGCTCGGCAATTCCTTGGCCAAATGGAAAAACCAGAAGTGGACCAAATTGAGGGATTAAGCCCCGCAATTTCCATCGAACAAAAAACCACACACCGTAACCCTCGTTCTACTGTTGGAACTGTCACAGAAATTTATGACTACTTGCGATTGTTATACGCTCGTGTCGGAAAACCACATTGCCCTAAGTGTGGGACAGCAATTTCAAGTTTGTCTGTCGACCAAATCACTGATCGGATCAATGTTTTTCCAGAAGGGACCAAATTACAAATCCTAGCCCCTGTCATCCAAGGGAAAAAAGGAGAACACAAGGAGGTCCTCGAACGATTCAAAAAAGAAGGATTCAACCGAGTCCGTGTGAATGGAGAAGTGTACTCACTAGAGGATGAAATCCCTTTGAAAAAAAATTTCAAAGCAGACATTGATATCGTTGTGGACCGGATTGTGATGAAACCGGGAATCCAATCTCGGTTGTCCGACTCTGTGGAAACAGCTTTAAAAACGGCAGATGGGATTGTCGTCGTGGAGGACGGAGAAAAAGACCATTTGTTTTCCCAAAAACTATCCTGTCCCAAATGTGATGATGTGAGTATCCCTGAACTCACACCGAGGTTATTTTCCTTTAATTCGCCATTTGGTGCCTGCTCCAATTGTGATGGACTTGGTGCACTACTGGAGTTTGACGAAGCACTCCTCGTTACCGATCGAGAGGCTTCTCTTGCCGAAGGTTGTATCGAAGCATGGGGAGGATCCAAATCCAATTCGTATTGGTATATGGCCACCATACAAGCGTTATCGAAAAAATTAAAATTTAATTTAAATACATCTTGGAAGGACTTACCTGAGAAAGTTAGAAATACAATTTTGCATGGAGATGCATCCATTCATATTGATTATGATTTCCGGGGGGCCAATTCCCATTATGAATTTTCTAGAAATTATGAAGGAGTGATCCCCAATCTAAAACGCCGTTACAAGGAAACCAAATCAGATTCGATGCGCCAATGGTTTGAATCCTTTATGACGAACCACGATTGTGAGGAGTGCAATGGAAAACGTTTGCGAAAGGAAGCCCTCGCCGTCAAAGTACAAGGCATAGGGATTGATGCATATACTGGTTTTTCCATTGAAAAGGCCTTAGAGTTCACAAAAAAATCCGAATACAAAGGGGCTGAAGATACAATTTCGAAACCCATTTTAAAAGAAATTTTGCAAAGGCTCCACTTCTTAAATGATGTAGGAGTTGGGTACTTGAATTTAAGTCGATCGGCTGGCACACTTTCTGGTGGTGAAATGCAACGCATTCGGCTTGCCACTCAAATTGGATCTAGGCTTATGGGAGTGCTTTATATCCTAGATGAACCATCCATTGGACTCCACCAAAGGGACAATACGAAACTTGTCCAAACCTTAAAAGGTTTAAGGAACTTAGGGAATACGGTACTTGTCGTGGAACATGACAAAGAGACCATGGAAGAAGCAGATTACATTGTGGACATGGGTCCTGGTGCTGGAGTCCATGGCGGCGAAATTGTGGCCTTCGGAACCCCCGAACAAATCAAAAAAGACAAACACTCTGTGACAGGTAAATTTTTGTCTGGAGAAAAACGTATCTCAAAACCTGATACCAGGCGAGTGGGGAATGGGAAATTTTTAAAGATTACAGGCGCAACACATAACAACCTAAAGAATGTAGACGTTTCCATCCCACTTGGAACGTTAACAGTCGTTACGGGAGTCTCTGGGTCTGGTAAGTCCACTCTTATCAACGAAATTTTGTACAAGGAACTGGCAAGTTCTGTGATGGGTATGAAACTGGTCCCAGGCAAACACAAAAAAATCCTTGGCAAAGACCAAATCGATAAGGTCATCAATATTGACCAATCTGCTATCGGAAGGACCCCTCGTTCGAACCCAGCAACTTACACTGGATTGTTTACATTTATAAGGGATCTTTATAGTGGACTGGAAGAAGCGAAGGTGCGCGGCTATGGGCCTGGGCGTTTCAGTTTCAATGTGGCTGGTGGAAGGTGTGAGAAATGTGAAGGTGATGGGATCTTAAAAATCGAAATGCATTTTTTGCCTGACATCTATGTGGAATGTGAGGTTTGCAAAGGCAAACGATACAATCGTGAGACCCTAGAGGTAAAGTACAAAGGGAAAAATATTTCGGATGTACTTGGGATGACTGTAGAGGAAGCCGTTGTATTCTTTGAAAATATCCCGAATCTCAAACGGAAATTGGATACACTGATGGATGTTGGTTTAGGGTACATCAAACTCGGACAAGCTGCCACAACCTTTTCTGGTGGGGAAGCACAAAGGATCAAACTCTCCACAGAACTTTCCAAACGACCAACGGGAAAAACACTTTATATTTTGGATGAGCCGACGACAGGCCTACATTTTGAGGACATTGAAAAATTATTATCCGTTTTACAGGTATTAGTGGAGAAAGGGAATTCAATGGTGATCATTGAACATAACTTAGATGTCATCAAAGCTGCGGATTACATCATCGACATCGGGCCGGAAGGCGGAGATGGTGGGGGAGAAGTCATTGCCACAGGGACTCCAGAAGAGGTTTCTGCAGTGAAAGCATCCTTTACAGGACAATACTTGAAGAAAGTCTTACAAGAGGAAAAAGAATTGGATGCCAAAATGGCGAAACGAAAGGGAAAATAAAATTTGTGAATGGAACTAACGATCCTTCCCCATTTCATTTATTTTCCAAATGGGGTGACAACGATTCGATTTACCCAAAAGGTTATTTGAGAAATCTGGGAGATAGTCCTCCCTTAAACTTTTACCGCAGTTGGAAACCCTACTTACATTCAGCCGGTTTTTATGATTTTATCTTAGGGAAAGAGAGTTATTACGAGTTTCAAAAAAAGCTTTCTTCCTTAGCCGAGGAACCGTTTGGAGTTTCCTTGGCGCTTGCTTGTATGGTGGAAGTGAATGTAGCCGGTGGAATTTTAAATGCGTCTCGGTACAAAGAACCAGGATCCCATTTTTTATGGAATGCATTTTTAGGAAAAGATCCTATCCTCATCCTGGCAGTTGGTGTGAGTGAGCCAGGGTTTGACGGAAAATTAAAAAAACTCCAATCAGGTATAGATGATAACCAATTAACGGGCATTAAATCTTTTATTACCAATGGTGGTGAAGCAGACTTTATCTTTTGGGTTACGAAAAAAGAAGAGGTTTACCCTCTCTATTTCGTTTCCATTCCGAAAGAGTCTGATCATCCGAATCTCATCGAAAAAAGAATCTTTTATACTGAATTTACACCACAAGTGAGCCATTTACGTATCCAATTTAGTGGATTACCCATTCCAGAAGAGAATCTCCTCCTTGCAAACTATGGAAGTTTGGGATTGGAACTCCGCTTAAAAGAGTTGTGTTCCCTCGTTTCCTTACTCATCGGCAAAACAAAACCACTCAGTGAAAGGGACAAAGGGATCAAAGGAGAAAGGGATCGTTTGGTGGATTGGCAAGAGGGGTTTTTAAGAGGTTTGGTTGGAAACCCCACAACCGAACCATTATTGGAAGCGGTTCCCTATCCCATTTCACCACTTATCAGTTCCGTCACAAAACATTTTGGGTTAGAATCAGGAGAGGATTTAAAATCCAATGACCCTGATTGGCAACTTTTCCTTTGGGAAGATAGTTTGACCAAGTACTTAGTCCAAAAGAAAAAGCGAACCACAACTAACCAAATGGATAGAAAATCCTAAAATTTGCATTTTCTTTTCCAATGGCGGACATTTGGTCCAAAACCTTCCTCTCTCCATTGGTGGAAGGAACATTGCCTACGGAACTCAATGGTGGGCGTGGTGGTGGGAGTGTTTTCCTTTATGATCGTGGGCATGACCATGTTCATGGCCATGGTGTCCAAATTCTCGTTCTGATTCTCGGATCGTAAGGGAATCCAATTTTTGTAAAATGGCTGCAGAGATGATTTCAACCGACACAAATGGCACACCGAATTCTTCCTTTAGTACTTTATGAATTTCAAATGTGATTCTATCTCTATTTGCATTCTCTTTGACAGCCACTTGTATTTCCACTGAAAACACACCAGATGTAAGTTTACGAACAGTAATTTTAGGCACGGAATGGATTCCATCCAAAACCTTGGTATGAGCGAGCAAATGTTCTTTATCAAACTCACTGGTATCTGCTTCAATTAGGATTTGGATTGATTCTTTGACAATTCCATAAGAGGTTTTTAAAATAAAAAGTCCAAGTAAGATACTGAGGATGCTGTCCACCTGTTTGATCCCGGTGAATCGAATGAGAAGGGCACCAAATATCACCGCTAAAGTTCCCAGTAAATCACTCAGGACATGCAAATAGGCTGACTTTAAATTGAGGCTTGTTTTGCTTACGCCCACAAGTAGTCCCGCGGAAATCAAATTGATTCCAAAACCAATCAGGGAATAGACAAGCATGGTTTCAGCTTCTACATCCGCGTTTCCATAATAACGCATATAACTTTCATATAAAATAAAAACGGAGATGGCAATGAGAAGTAAGCCATTTAAAAACGCGGCGATCACTTCGAATCGATGGAAACCAAACGGATACTTTGCATTTGGTTTTTTTGACGCAACGAGAAGGGCAAAAAGGGAAATGAGGTGAGCAAATATGTCGGCAAAGATATGACCTGCATCTGCAAATAAAGCCAAACTCCCACTTTCTTTAGATCCAACCCATTCGATAAAAAATATCATGATGGATAAAAGTCCAGAAAGACTTAAGTAGAAGATTAGTTTTTTCCGTTTGGGTCGTTTGTTAGTCATGATTATTACCGAGTGAATTTGCCGCTCTTGGAATCACAACAATGTCTACCCTTCGGTTCAGTGCTTTGTTTTCTTTGGTGCTATTGGGGACAATGGGTTGGTATTCTCCATAACCAGCACTGGAAAAGTTTTTTGGGTTTAAACTTTTATTTTGCAAAATGAATTCGAGAACTGCTAATGCCCGTTCGCTGGAAAGATGCCAGTTGTTGCGAAATTTTGTTTTGATGGGAACATTGTCCGTATGCCCTTCCACAACGATGTAGTTTTCAGGGTACGAGGCCAAAATATCCCGAATTTTTTCGATGGCAGGGAGGATGGCGGGCTTCAATTCCGAAGAACCACTATCAAAAGAAATTTTATCATCGATATTGATGATGAGTTTGTTGTGGAATCGTTTCAGACGGATTTGCCCTGAAGTGATTTCTTTTGCAAGTTTCTCTTCAAATTCTTTGGTTTGTTCGGATAACCTTTCCAGTTCTCGTTTTTGTTCTTTTGTTAGTTTACGAAGGTTTGCTAACTCTTCTTCTAAGTTACGAATCCTTTCTTTTAGTTCATCCATTTTGGATTCGTAAGATTCACGGAGTTTTTGTTCTTTTTGCAAACACTCTCGTTCTTTTTCTTCTAACTTTCGTTTCAGACTATCAATTTCTGCTCTGTCTTTCTCTTCACGTTTTCTGTTTTCGTCCGCAAGCGTACGTTCTTTATCCGTACCTTTTTTTTCAATGCTTCGGAGTCGCATGTCGTAATCTCTGAGTTTATCGGAATACTCATCTTGTTCTTTGGCACGATTTCGTTTTTCGAGTTCTAAATCTTCTGTAAGATTACGGATCTGGGATTGGAGTTCCTTTTTTTCTTCTTCTAAACGGATCAGTTCATTCTGGTGTTGTTTGCGGATATCAGCGAGTTCCAATTCCAAGGCATATTTTTCTTTGTAAATTTGGTTGTACTCGTAAGGGAAGTAGACCCAATCTGCATGGACCGAAGAAGGGGAAAGGAAACCAAAAAAGAGGAGGCAAATGGAAAGGAGAAGCTGGAAAAAATTTTTATTTTGAGTCATCAAAACTATCCTCTAAATTGACTTTCGGTAAACTTGGTGCTTCCGATTTCACACGTTCCCAATTCGAGAGTCGCCTTCTGGCATCCGACTTTTTTTCGGCGTATTGGGTTTCGTATATTTCTTTTTTGATGTATTCGGGATCTGCTGGAGTTTTTCCTTGGGATTCTTGGAATTTTACAGCGATCTCGGAACGTACTAACTCTAGTTCTGCGATAAGCTCACCCAAAGCTGCTTCTTTCATTTCCAAATAAGCTTTGTCTTCTTTTTCTTTTTGTACCCAGGTTTTGTATCTGGTTTCTTCTTTCGCTCTTTCCAATTCAACCGTTTGGCTTTCCTCTAGGTATCGTTTCGCAGACACTAGGTCTTCTTTTAAGGTAAAGTAGGATTCCTTCGTACGTTTTAAATCCCTTTCAGCAGCATGTTTGTTTACTTTGGCCGATGAAATTTTGATGGCCTGGCTTGTGAGAGCATTTGCTTTTCTTTGGTTTGCAACTTCGTTATTCAATTTGATGATTTTTTCGGTGAGGATCTTCGTTGCATTTTTTTGCTCCGAATTCATCACTTCTTCCCGCACATAGGCATCTGGGACTTTGCTGATTTTTGGTTCAAAGAGAACACATTGTGAAAAAACTAGCAGAAGAAAAAGATTCGTTTTCAAAAAAGGAACTCGTGCCGACATAGGATATAGCCTATGGTTCACGTGACATAACCGTCAATTGGAAAATTCAGGAAATCCGCTGATTTATGGAAGAAGAAAGAAAGAAAGAGTCCGAATTCCGAATCAAAATCGATAGAGACAGTGATTCCTATGAAGACTTTGTCGACCAAATCAAAACTTCTATAGAGGCCAAAGACCAAACAAGTCTTAAATCGATGCTTGATGGGGCTCACCCCGCAGACGTGGTCACCCTTTTCAAAGACCTAGAAAAAGAAGAGGAACTCTACTTATTCCGTCTCCTTTCCTATGAAGACCAAGCATACTCTCTCATCAAAATGGAAGAGGAGACACTCGAGTCCTTTTTGGAAGAACTTTCCGTGGATGAGATTTCCAAAACCATTGGGCATATTGAAACCGATGAGACCACCTACTTGCTTTCGTATTTGCCAAGTGCAAAAAGGGAACTCGTACTTGCGAACCTAAGTAAAACAGATAGTTTTGAAATTAGATCCCAACTTGGCTTCCGTGAATACTCGGCGGGACGACTCATGTCAAAAGACTTTGCCACAGTCACCATCACGGATAATGTCAGAAAAGGGATCATCAATGTCCGAAAAAAGGCCAAGGAAATCGAAGACATCTACCAAGTGTATGTTACCAATGAAGACGGTGTTTTAGAAGGTTTTATCCCTTTAAAAGATTTGTTCCTCACTCCCATTAATACAAAGGTTTCTAAGATCACAAACTTTTCTGTTTTTGCATTCCACTATGATGTGGACCAAGAGGAAGTTGCCAATACCTTTAAAAAGTACGATTTGGTGAGTGCCGCCGTAACAGATGATTTAGGCCGTATCATTGGCCGGATCACTGTGGATGATGTATTAGAAATCGTGGAAGAAGAAGCATCAGAGGACATCCTCCTTATGGCAGGGGTATCAGAAGATGAAAGGTTGTCTACACCCATCTTACAATCTGTCAAAAGAAGGATTGTTTGGCTGAATGTGAACTTACTCACAGCCTTTGTGAGTTCGACTGTGGTTGCTTTTTTTGAAGATACCATTTCTCAAATTGTTGTACTGGCAACACTAATGCCAATTGTGGCAGGCCTTGGTGGGAATGCAGGAACACAGTCTGTAACAGTTGTAATACGAAACATTGCAACAGGGGATTTATCTTTTTCCAATTGGTGGGACGCCGTGCGAAAGGAGTTCACCATCGGGGTTTTAAATGGGCTCGCCCTAGGAGCCGTTACCTTCACCATGATTTATTTGGTAAAGGGAAACCTAACCCTAGGCCTAGTCGTCGGAACGGCAATGTTTGTGAATATGATGGTTGCTTCCCTCGTAGGTTCCCTTGTTCCCATTCTCTTAAAGAGTATGAAAATTGACCCAGCCATTGCATCTTCGATTTTTGTCACAGCCACAACAGATGTTTGTGGTTTTTTCTTCTTCTTAGGACTTGCCACGGTCTTCGCAAAATATTTGGTTTAGGGATTGTCCTTTTTCTTTAAATTTCTTGCCAGTGGAAGAAACCGCCAAATACTGATGACCAAATGAAATCTTTGTTTCACTCTGTCCTTTTTGTTTTCCTATTTTCCCTTGTTTCTTGCCAAACCACAAAAGAACCTTCGGTCCAAACGACAGACGAAACGAAAACCGATAACCTAGCCCCAAAAGACATCCTCCCACCACCCGGTGGCGAAGGGGAAATCATCTTAAATGAAAAAGGGGAAGAGGTGCAAAACCATACAGGCGAAATTCCATTTTTCCAAAAGAAAAGTGACCTCCCACAAGAAGTTTTCCGCGTTTATATCGCCTCTGATTCCTATATGGTGAGGCAAATCCGCCACACAGATAAAATCCGAAGGAAACCAGATGCCGGTGGGGATGAACTTTCGAAAGAGGAAATGAAAAAGTACGACCTACTCAGTTTTGTGGATGATGGGATCATTTCAATTGGATTAAACACGGTGACGGGAAAATTGGAATCCATTGCTTTTGATAGAAGGGTTCCCCGCATCAATGACATTGCCAAAATCATCCAAAATGATGCTTCCCGTTTTAATTATGAACATTCTTCTAAAGATGGTAGTCCACTCATCACACGATTCCTCGTGACCTACCAAATCCGATTGTATCCTGGTAAAACGCGGGATGAAATCAAACAGATGTTACAGAAGAAAAAATAAATTTTTCCTTCTGCTTCTATTTCCTTTTAGGAAAGGTAACCATCATTGCCATTGGAACTTTCCTTTTTTCTCATAAGAGAAAGGAATGTTCTCTAATAAATTTGGTACTTTGAGCCCCGAATCCCCTTGTAATTGGTAAAGTGCTTCTTTGGATTGGATCGTTTTGTAAAGAGAGGTGCCAATCGATGCCAAAGGGAATTGGTTTTCCACTTTTACAGTCGATTCCTTTCCACCATTTACGATTTCTTTGGGAGTTCCATTTAAAAAATTTTCACCGGCTAATTGTAAGTTGTATTTCAAATCGGTAAGTCCAAGGGCAGAAGCAGCTTGGTTTGTGAAAACAAAATCGAATTCTGTTTTTAAATTGAGATTTAGACCAGCTAACCCTGCTTTGGCGGCAGATGTCACAGGAGTTTTGGAACCACCGAGTAAACCTTTTAGAAAATTGGTTGTGGTACCTGCAAGTGATTCCGTATTGGAAACACTTAGGATTTCCGATTCACTTGGCATAAGGATTTTAAAATTTCGAATTTCCACATCCGGTAATACAGCAGGGATTTCTCTTTTTTGGACAAATGGAAAGGTCAATGAGTCTTTTCCAAGCAATTGCCATTGTTTTGGGATCGGAACTTTCATATTTCCTTCGGCACTCACCTCTAATAATGGTTTTGTGGGAAATTTTTTGTACAATTGCAAAAGATCTGTATATTTCAGTTTCACATCAAGTGGTAAGGACTTGGTTTTTTTTCCTTCGATCACTCCTAAATCTGTTTTGATATGGGATAATTTCATTCCTTCAATTTTGATATCCATATCCAAAAGAGAACTTGGAAGGGAAACGGGATAAGGATTGGTAAAGGAAGTTTCCACTCCTAAGGTAATGTCTGTGAAGGTGATTTGTTTGATATGGAGGGATTTAAAGGAAAATTCTGGAGTTGGGATTTTGTCTTGCAAAACACCAAGAACAGAACATTGGAACGAAAACAAAAAGGCTAGGGAAACTAGGAGACGACTCATGACAGAAGACTTGATCCGAAAAATTCGAATCTGTCAAGAGAATTGGATTTCGAGCACCACGGGGGCATGATCGGAGAGTATGGGTTCCTTGGCGATTTTTGCATTTTGGATTTTCAAAGCCTTGGATTTGGTCACAAAAAAATAATCGATCCGCCAACCTTTATTGTTCTTCCTTGCTTGGAACCGGTAGGTCCACCAGGAATATTCCTCTTTCACTTCTGGGTGGACGAACCGAAAGCAGTCAAAAAATCCCAAGTCTAAAAATTCGGTTAACCATTTCCGTTCCTCAGGCAAAAACCCTGAGTTCTTCTCATTCCCCTTGGGATTGTGGATGTCCTTTTCTGTGTGGGCGATGTTCACATCCCCACAAACAAGGAGTGGTTTTTTCTTTTTTAAAAATGGTCTGGCAAGTTCAGTAAAGGCATCTAAAAACTGGTATTTGACCTTTTGGCGCTCTTCTCCGCTCGTTCCCGAAGGAAAATACAAATTCCAAAGGTAAAAATCGGAAAACTCAAGGAAAACAGACCTTCCTTCCGACGTAAAAATCCCGTCTCCATAACCAATCTTTGTTTCCTTGGGTTTGATTTTTGTAAGGACCGCTGTCCCACTGTAGCCAGCTTTTTCGGCCAAACAAAAATGGACTTCATATCCCAGTTTGTGGAATTCTTCTTTGTCAATTTCTTTCGCCGGGGCCTTCGTTTCTTGGAAACAGATAATGTCAGGATTTTCGTGACGTATAAATTCGAGTAAACCTTTGCTCAGACTGGAACGAATTCCGTTGCAATTTAACGTGATGATTTTCATCTAGAAATCAGATCGATTCAAAGTCATTTTAAGTCGATACTAAAAACAGTATGTTAGAAATTTCTGCCGAAATTCCCTTCTTAAAAACGTCCAAACTCATCTTACTTGTTTGGGATGAGACCCTTCCTAGTTTGGAATCTTGGAAAGGGGAGGAAGGCATCACTATATTTTTCCAAACACGGAGGACAAGGGAACTTGAATTCCGATTTGGGCCTCCTCCTTGGGGGATTCGTTTCCAAAACAATCACTTTGAATATCCTTTTTTATCCATTCATAATATTTCAGCAAACAAGTATTTGGCGAAAGAACTTACACAAGCAAGTGAAGGCAAAAATCTCTTTGTCATTTATCCGAAAAACGTTGAGGTGGAAGTACGGTCTGTTTTTGCAAGGCTTGAATACCTTTTTGATGATAGGATATCACCCGACCGCATCACTCACAGGTTTGGTCTCACGGGAAAAACAAGTTCTATACCAGAAGCAGTTGTAAAAACAAAGGAAATCGAAACAAAAAGTTTATCTTACCCGCCTTTGGAGCTGATTGGTGAGAGTGGGAAAACAAAACTCCGCCAAATGGAATTGGTTACGGTTCCTTTTGAAAACGAAACAACCGTCCCAAACAAATCCACCGATTCACCTAAAATCCAAACAATAGAAAGTTTGGGAAATGATACGGATGGAATGGGAAAAGAAGAAGATCCGAACCATCCCTATGATATGATTGAATCTTCCTTTGCCACAAGTGATGGTATAATGCATACAAACGGGCATCAGGTGAATGGCAAACAATCATTACCTGAGGGTGGCGAAACTACAAAAGAAAAAATCTCAGATAATACCAGATCTGAAAAAGATAAAATCGATGAAGCTAAAGTACCCGACACCATCGACTCCACAGTCAATACCAAATTTTCTTTGCAGTTGAAAATGATGGGGGTCATTAGTTTACTTTTTATCCTCTCAGTTGCCACCATCATTATCATTGCCTCCTTTTATTTTAAACAATCCATTGAACTACAGTTACGTGATAATAATTTACGGATTGCTGAGATCATTGGATCAAAAGTTAAGTCCGATATTTTGGGTGTTGTGGAAAAGGGGCGTCAAATCGCAATCACTCTCACAACACAAGGTTTGCCTGAAGATGACAGAAAACTTTTACTCAAAACATTTTTCAAAAATGATAAGGAATTCATTTACTTAGGAATTTTTGAAAAAAGAGGGGATACCCTTGTGAAAAAACGAGAGGTATTCAATGAAGAAGAACTGAAAAAAAGTTCCGTCACGGAAGATGACTTCCACGCAGTTGTGGAAAGGAACAGGGACGCCCTGGCAGAGGCCTTCAATGGACAAACCGTTCTCCTCAATTCGAGTCCTGGGTTTGTCGAACCTTCCTTTGCGATTGCCATTCCCACAGCGGAAAATGGGGAATTAGACAATGCCCTTGTAATCATTGTCAAATTAGAAAAAATCATCGGTGCCTTTTCCAAAAAGGGAATTGAAACCACATTTATGGTAAACGGCTCGGGTACTGTACTTGCCCATCCGAAAGAAGACTTAGTTTTAGCGGCCACTGATTTAACTGGTATGCCCATTGTCAAAACGATGCTTACCAGTGCGCCAAGTACGGGTCAGATGAGTTATTTGGATGAAGAATTGGGAGGGAATTATTTAGGTTCTTTCCAAAAGATTGGGTTTGCCGATGCGGGTGTCATCACCATTGTTTCGGAAGAAAAAGCATTTGCGGCTGTTTACAAAAGCCAAAGAACCAATCTTTATATTGCCGGGATTGGTTTGTGTTCTGCTCTTATCTTTGTATTTTTCTTTTCCAAAACAATCACAAAGCCAGTATTACAGCTATTAAGTGCTACTCTTGAAATTGCGAAGGGTAATTTTAAAATCGGAATCAAACCCACAACCCAAGATGAGGTGGGACTTCTAACCAAATACTTCATTGATATGGGACAGGGTTTGGAAGAAAGGGAAAAGGTAAAAAACATCTTAGGGAGTATGATCGATCCTGTGGTGGTCCAAGAAGCCATGGTCGACCTTGCCGCCTTAAAACGAGGATCGGAAACTCATATTACAGCGTTTTTCTCGGATGTTGCGAGTTTTTCCACGATTTCAGAACAGCTAAAGAGTGCGGACCTTGCCTCCCTTCTCAATGAATACCTTTCCGCGATGACTATCATCTTGAAACAACACGAAGGTGTTTTGGACAAATACATTGGTGATGCCATCGTTGGAATTTTCAATGCACCAGTACCTGTGATCGACCACGAATTAAAGGCTGCGAGAGCCAGTGTGGATATGGTGAAAAAACTAAAGGAACTGAGAGAGTACTGGACCAAAAATAATTTATACTCAAAAGAAGCACAAGCAATGGATGCAAGGATTGGTCTCAATTCTGGCCCAGCTAAGGTTGGTTTTATGGGTACAGATGCCCTCGCATCTTACACCATGATGGGCGATACGGTTAACCTAGCTGCAAGGCTTGAAGCAGCAGGTAAGGATTACGGAGTGAATATCCTCATTACAGATCCAATTCGTGATAAAATCAAGGACGAGATGCTCACACGATTCGTGGATTTAGTAAGAGTGAAGGGAAAAAATGAACCCGTTCGAATCCATGAACTGATTGGCTACAGAACAGAGTTAGAATCAAATTTGTTAGAAGCTGCATCTTTGTATGAATTGGGATTTGAGGAATACCTCAAACAAAATTGGAAAAAGGCAATCCAATACTTCCAAGATTCAGAGAAAGTAAAAGGTACAAAAGACAAATCAGGTCGGATGCTCATTGAGCGATGTGAAGAATACAATTTGAATTCTCCAGGCAAAGATTGGGATGGGGTTTTCACAAGGACTCATAAATAATCACCATGCGTTTGTTAAATGATACAAAATTTGTGGTAACGGGACTAATCTTACTCATCCTGTTATTTTCTATTTTATTGTATCGGAATCTCAATTCTAAAGCCAATGATTCTACGGAACCAACAATTGGTGTCATCACTTTCAAAAATAAAACGGTACTTAGAAAATACAATGATGCAGTTGTTTGGGATTTGATTGAATCAAGAACTGAGGTGAAAAATCGCGATACAATTCGTACAGAAGGTTTGTCTGATGCCATTTTAACCTTGAATGATGGTACAAAAATCAATATTTCCGAAAACTCGATGATTTTACTCGATATCTCAGATAAAAACATCAATATTAATTTTGCATATGGATCTTTTGAGGCAGCAAGAGAGGCTAGCTCTTCTGGCGAAATCAAAATGAACATCACTGCCGGAGACAAAACGGTCGAAGTATCCAATGGAGATATCAAACTCGACAAAACAAAAACAGAATTGAATATCAAAGTTGACCAAGGGGAAGCAAAACTCACTTCTAATGGGAAAGAAGAAACCATTGGAAAAGACCAAATTGCCAATGTCTCTGAGTCTGGTGTAAAAGTTGCGAAACAATTGTTTCGTTTGGTAAGTCCTGAGGATAGAAAAAATATTTTATCAGATTCTGGTTCTGAAAAGGTCAATTTTGCCTTGGCTGGTTGGAATGTTGATTCCTTAAAAAAAGCAAATCCTACACTAGAAATTTCTTTTTTTCCAGATTTTTCAAAATCCTTGGTCCGAGAAAAGTTAACATCCGCTACTGTTACAAAAAAATTGGAATCAGGATCTTATTATTGGAGGGTGTCCTATACAGATCCATCAAACCAATCCAAAGCAGTCACAGAAGTGTTTCAGTTCCGTATCTTAAATGACCCTTCTTTAAAAATAGTATCTCCTAAAAATGGGGAAGTGATTTCTTTTTCCAACGAAATCCCCATCATTCGGTTTGTTTGGAATCAATTGGAATTGTATTCTTCCTATACTGTGTTGATTGCGCGAGACAGTTCCTTTTCCGAAATCGTAGCAACAAAACAAACCCAGAACCAATCATTGGCATTTGATACCCTAAGGGAAGGAACCTACTATGCAAAAGTCCAAGCAAAATCAAACCTGCCTGGAATCACCGATAAAATCACTTCCATAACCTCGTTTCAAATCCAAAAGAAAACGAACACGAGCCCACCAGAATTATTAGAGCCTAATAGAGGTAAGGTGATCGCAGAAGAACTCACAAAATCACAATTATTTTTTTCCTGGAAGGATGATAAAGATTTCGAATCGTACATTTGGGAAATTTCAAATGATCAAAATTTTGTAAATGTAGTCGATTCCGCAAAGGTAAAAAACAATTTCTATAAATTGACAACGGGACTTAAGGTTGGCACATACTATTGGCGAGTGAAAGGGATTGGAAATGGGGGGATAAGTTTTGATTCCAAACCGTTTCCACTTGTAGTCATCGCCAAAGAAGAGATGGAATTAGTGAGCCCAAACCAAGGTGCAGAAGTAGAAGTGGATGAAAGGAATCTTGTTGTTCTCAAATGGAAAAAACTCACTTCAAAGTCGACTTATGAAATTGAAATTGCAAGGCAGGCTGATTTCTCTCAAACCATTGTGAAAGAATCGGTAGATGGAAATTATTTTGAATTCAGATCAAAGGAATTAGGGAAGTTTTATTGGAGAGTGAAGTCTTCGGGTGATGAATCCAATGTGAGTGTGACTCGGAATTTTCAAATGGCATCCAATGTAGAACCACCTAATTTATTATCACCTTCGCGAAATGAAACAATCGACCTGTTTACGAAAAATTACATTAGTTTCAATTGGAAACCTGCTGAAAAAGTTACTGGTTACCGCTTAAAGCTCATCGATGTGTCTGGTATCCGTGAGAAAATCATTTTGAATGAAAGGATAAATTCCAATAAATTCCAAATGAATGAAATCCAAAAATTAAATGTAGGGCGGTTTCGTTGGGAAGTGAGTTCTATTTATAAAGCGAATGATGGATCGGAACGTGAGTCTGCGGCAAACAAACAAGATTTTTTCATTTCAGTTCCAGAACTAAAAGTTCCTAAAATTTTAACCCCAGGGACGATTTATGTGGAATAAGATTTTTTACAGTTCCCTTATGGTCTTCTGTGTCACTACAACTCTGTATTCTGAGCCTGAGGTAGAGGAGTCCACCCAACACCAGTTACGTTGGATGGAAGTGGAAGGGGCAACAGGTTATGTATTAGAAATCAAAAATTCGAGTGGTTATCTCGTTTTATCCGAGAAAGTAAAAGGGACCACATATGATTTGGTGAACTATACCTCGGGGGTTTATGAACACAGGGTAGCTGTGATCAATAAACTTGGGAAAGTGGGGAGTTATTCTGATTGGGTAAAATTTGAAGTGGTTGTGTCACGAGTTCCTACCCTTACAAAAGATTCAGTGTATTCCGTATCTAAGGAAGAAAAGGAAAAAGTATTTTTGTTAGAAGGGAAAGACTTCATCCATCCCATGAAGGTGTACATGGTGACTGGTGGCAAACGCATTGCTGCCAAAAAAGTGGTCATCGAATCTGATTCGGTTGCCAAAGCAACCTTTGCAGTAGATCCCGATTCGGATACTGGGATTTATGATCTTGTTTTAGAAAACCCAAGAAACAAAACTTTAACCGTCAAACAACGTGTTGTATTGTCGGATTCAAAAGAAAGAGCCGCAAATTTTGCCAAACGCCAAGAACGCATCATCAAAAAGGAAATTCCAGAAGATTATTACGAAACACCGTATTGGTCGACATTATGGCGTTCGTCTGTTTTGCCTGGCTGGGGACAAAAGTACATCGATGGGAAAAATTGGAAACTGTATGTTTACCCTGTTGTGGCAGCTTCTGCACTAGGTTTGTATGCCAATTCTTATAACCGATTTTTAGCGGCAAGGTCAGATTACCAATCGGCAGTATTACTCGGAGCCATCCTTGCAGAAAATCCAGATACGCAAGTGTTATGGTTTTTAAATCGCAGCAATGCAGAATCAAGTTTTAATCGCGCAAAATCAGAGTTAGGTGTAATTCAGGTAGGTGCTGGAATCCTTGGTGCCTTTTTGGTATACAATTTAGTAGATTCGTATTTCTCAGCGAAACGCAACGTGGCCATGAAAGAACCAGGGATTCGTATCGGTAGCGAAAACCAAAGAGTTTTTGCATCCCTTATACAGGAATCTGGTTTCTCCCAAACAAGGCCGGGGATGGAAGTTGGTTCACGTTACCAAATCGAATTCTCATCTCGTTTTTGACAAAAAGCTTGTTTAGGAAGGCACTTCCTACCAAGATGAAATTATGCCAATTCCCATCCTTTATTGTGATCGAAGTTCCAAAGAGTTAACCTCTCGTTTCCTCCAAGGGGCAAGGGAAGATCTCACCACTGCCACCAATCGAATTTTGCCAATTTTAGAGGATGTGCGAACCAAAGGAGATTCGGCTTTATACTCTTATACAGAAATGTTTGATGGGATCAAACTAAATGGGCTCACCATTGATCCGAAATCCATCAAAACCAATATCGATCCAAAAACCAAAGAAGCATTCTTACGAGCCAAGGAAAATATTGAAACCTTCCATAAGGAACAAAAACGAGAGGCTTGGTCTAAGACCATCGATGGGAATCGGTTAGGTGTGAAGTACACTCCCATTCCTTCTCTTGCTGTGTATGCTCCTGGGGGAAAGGCTTTGTATCCCTCAAGTGTATTAATGGGAATCATTCCAGCAAAAATTGCAGGGGTTCCAAGAATCCAACTCATCACACCACCCCAAAAAGAGGGGATTCCAGAAATTTTAATCTGGTTAGCACAAATTTTAGAAATTGATCGGATTGTGACGGTTGGAGGGGCTCAAGGGATTGCCGCTTGTGCGTATGGGACAGAGTCGGTTCCCAAATCAGAATTCATTGTAGGTCCTGGCAATGCCTATGTTGCCGCCGCCAAATCTTACTTAAGCGGACAAGGACTGATTGGAATTGATAGCCCAGCGGGTCCAAGTGAAGTTTGCATCATTGCGGATAAAGAGGCAAACCCGCATTGGATCGCCTGTGATATGTTATCCCAAGCAGAACATGGAGAAGATTCTTCAGCAATTTTACTCACAACCGATGTTACCCTTGCTAAACGTGTCCAAGAAGAATTGGAAATTGCTTTTGTAGAACGTCCCAAACGTCTGGCAATGAAACAAAAAGCAATTTATGAAAACTCAGGGATCCTTGTCTTCCCATCGATGGAAGATTGCATTTGGTTTTCGAATGAACTTGCACCTGAACATTTAGAAATCCAAACGACTGACAACGAGGCTGTTTTCTCTCAAATTGAACATGCGGGGAGTGTTTTCCTTGGTGCCTATTCCCCAGTGGCGATGGGAGATTACATATCCGGAACAAATCATATCCTTCCGACAGCACGTGGAAGCAGGATTTATTCCTCTCTTGGTGTGGATACCTTTCTCAAACGAGTGACCTTCCAAGAAGTGACAAAGGAATCTTTAGAAACCTTATACCCATTTGTCAAACTCATGTCAGAATTGGAAGGCCTGGATGAAGAACATGGTACAAGTGTGAAAGTGAGAACAAAGGGTTTTCGATGATCGTTGCCAGTGAGATTTCAGAACTAAAAAAAATACTCTCTACCTGGAAACAAAATGGAGATAGCATTGGTTTTTGTCCAACGATGGGAACACTACACGCTGGCCATATGGACCTCGTCGAAACTTCTAAAAAACAATGTTCCAAAACCATCGTTTCTATTTTTATCAATCCAACCCAATTCAATGATCCAAAAGACTTTGCTGCTTATCCAAAGAATACGGACGCCGATTTAAAGTTATGCGAAGAAAAAGGTGTCGATTTGGTATTTTTACCAAATGTGGATGTGATGTATCCAAAAACATCCACACCGATCCAGATGAGCATTCCCAGTTTACAATCAAGCCTATGCGGTCGGACTAGGCCAGGGCATTTTGAAGGTGTACTACAAATTGTAGCAAAACTCTTTCATTTAACAGAGCCAAATTTTGCTTTTTTTGGCCTAAAGGATTACCAACAATTCCGGGTCATTTCTGCGATGGTAGAGGAATTAAATTTTCCAATCCAAGTGGTTGGTGTTCCAACCAAACGCGAATCAGACGGTCTTGCTATGAGTTCACGAAATCTACGGTTAACTCCAAAAGACAGAGAAACTGCTAGCTTAATCCCAAGGATGTTCCAGTTGGCAAAAAAAACAATAATGGGTGGGGAGAGGGATCTCAAAGTTTGGAAGGAAATCCTAACTGATTTTTTACTCACTGGGATGAATGTAAAAATTGATTATTTAGAAGTGGTAGATCCCATAACCTTACAACCAGTAACAAATCTTTCTGGGAAGATACTTCTTGCGACCGCAGTCTTTGTTGGTGAAGTCCGCCTCATAGACAACGAAATATTAAATTGTCCACCTACTTAAACAATGTCTAAAGATCTCCAACTCCGACCTTACCATCCGAAACTTGTATTCTCTGAAGCAAAACAGACCTTGGTCAATTTGAGTGGAATCCCAGAGTCTGCGTTTTCATTTGTAACAAGTGAACTCTACAAAACAACCAATCCTAACCAAACATTTGTTGTGGTGTTACCAACAAACCAAGAAGCTGAAAGTTTTTCACGGGAACTCTTAAGTTTTTTAAATAAAGAAGAAATTTATTTTTTCCCAGGGCCAGAAAACATTCCCTATGAATACACGAAATGGCAAGCAGAATGGAAACGTGATCGGATTTTAGCCATCAATCAGATATTGGCAGGGAATCGTAGCCTTGTCATTACCTCTGTTGCCGCAATCCTTAGAAAGTTACCTGAAAAACAAAGTTTACAAGGAAAATCCGTCACACTTAAGTTAGGTGTTGATTTTCCTCTGGAATTATTACTTTCGGAGCTCGTCCAACTTGGTTATCACAGAGAAGAAGTTTGTGAACAATTTGGCCACTTTAGTTTGAAGGGTGGGATTTTAGATATTTATACTCCCTTTTTAACAAACCCAGTTCGTATCGATTTTTTTGGAGATACAGTTGATGAAATACGAACATTTGATCCCAATACTCAAAAGTCAATTGCGAAGATCGATGAGGTTGTCATCACAGCAGCCAATGAAACGATCGTATCTAAGAAAGAAATAGAAGCGTATCAAAATCGGATAAAAGAATCTGTTGGGAAACGACTTCCCATTGACCAAGAAACAGAAATCATCGAAGAACATTTACCACTCGTAAGGAAACAAGAAGGGTTCTTAGAGTTCTTTAAAGAAGATCCAATTTTAATTTTCCCCAAATTCCATGAAACAAAGGAAAGAAGTTTTGGAATGGAAAGGGAATACAAAACTCTTTTTGAAAAGAAAAAGGATGAATCCCTTTGTTTGCCCCCGGAAGAATTATTGTCCTTTGGAAGGGAATGGAAGGCTCTGACAAGTGAAGGTACACCAGGGATTCAGTTTTCCCTATTGCCAAGCACGGAACACAATTTTTCGTATGCGCCGATCACAGAAGTAAAAGGATTCCGAGGTAAAATCCGAGAAGCCAAGGAATATTTTTTAGAATTACTCTCGGAAAACCCAGGGCATACCATCTTCATCACATCTTCGTTTTCTGCACAAATGCTCAGGTTAAAAAGTTTGTTCTCCGAAACAGAAGTGACAACGATTGGGGAAAACTCAGAAGAACCGACCCCATTTCCTTTTGCGACTGTCAAACCTGGCATCCATTTGATTGTATCTGAATTGAAACGTGGATTCCAATTGGTCGAAAAAGGAATTTTTGTTTTTACAGACAACGATCTCTTTGGTCGCCAATACAAACGAAAAACTCGTTATAAAAAACAATCTTCCCAGATGATTGAATCCTTCATAGATTTAAAAGAAGGAGATTACATTGTTCATGTGAACCATGGTGTGGGCCGTTTTATCAAAATGGAACGAACCAAGGCAGATGGAAAGGAAAGGGACTTTTTAAAATTAGAATATGCTGGTGGAGATAGTTTATTTGTACCACTCGATCAAATCTCTCTTGTCCAAAAGTACATCGGAGGGACCGATTCACCTAAACTTGATACCTTAGGCAAAAATTCCTGGAAAAAAGCAAAAGAACGAGTCCAGGAATCCGTAGATAAGCTAGCCGAAGAACTGGTGTTATTGTATTCAAATCGAATGAAGTTAAATGGTTTTGCCTTTCCTCCCGATACCATTTGGCAAGAAGAGTTTGAAGCTGCTTTTGAATTCGAAGAGACACCGGATCAAATTTCTGCCATTGAAGCAGTAAAACAGGATTTGGAATCACAAAGGCCTATGGACCGTTTGGTTTGTGGGGATGTGGGTTATGGTAAAACGGAAGTCGCCATTCGAGCTGCCTTTAAAGTGATCATGGCTGGAAAACAAGTGATGTTACTCACACCAACTACCATCCTTTCTCTTCAACATTTTAATACATTCAAACAACGTTATGAAAATTATCCCATTAAAATTGCTTTTGTTTCGAGGTTTCGTTCTGCTTCGGAAATAAAGGAAGATTTGAAGAATTTTACAGAAGGGAAAATTGACATGCTCATCGGAACACATGCCATTTTATCTTCCAAAGTGAAACCAAAAAATTTAGGATTACTCATAATCGACGAAGAACAAAAGTTTGGTGTGACGCATAAAGAATCCATCAAAAAATTTAAGAACTTGGTGGATGTTTTAACATTAACAGCCACACCCATTCCACGTACCTTACATATGGCACTCACGGGAATTAGAGAATTATCAATCATTTCTACTGCTCCTAAAAATCGACAAAGTGTCGAAACATATGTTTTAGAAGAAGATGATACCCTTATCCAAGAAGCGATTCGTAAAGAAATCGAAAGGGGTGGTCAGGTTTTCTATTTGTACAACCGAGTTGAATCCATTGAAGAAGAAGCATCCTATGTGAGGAGTCTTGTTCCAGAAGTGTCTGTTGGTATCCTACATGGCCAATTGACAGAAGACGAAATCGAAGAAACCTTGGTGGATTTTTATGAAAGGAAATATGATATCCTTGTCACCACAACCATCATTGAATCCGGAATTGATATGCCCAATGTGAATACCTTGATTGTCAAAAGAGCGGATATGTTTGGTCTGTCGCAGCTTTACCAAATCCGAGGCCGTGTGGGCCGCTCTGATCGAAAGGCATATGCGTATATGTTTTATCCTTCCAAAAAACTGATGACTGAGCTTGCGGAAAAACGTCTGAATACCATTTTCGAATACCAAGAGTTAGGTTCTGGTTTTAAAGTTGCGATGCGAGATCTTGAAATTCGAGGGGCAGGGAACTTACTTGGCAAGGAGCAGTCGGGAGACATTATGGAGGTTGGATTTGATCTCTATGTGAAAATGTTAGAAGAAGCAATTTCACGAATCAAAGGAGAAGAAGTCCGAGTGGAAGTAAGGACTGCAGTCAACCTAAAAACCAATTTTTATCTCCCAGATGATTACATTCCAGACACCAAACAAAAAATCGAGTTTTACAAACGGTTTGAAGGTTCTGCCAACTTGGATGAAATTGAAGAACTGTCTTTGGAGATGGAAGACCGATTTGGAGAATTACCACAAATTGCAAAAACCTTCGTGGAACTTGAGAAAATTCGAACTTTATCATCCAATTTGGGTTTTGAATTTGTGACTGAAAAACCTGATGAAATTTTATTTAAGTGCGGAACGTACTTCAGAGGAAATCCGGACCGGGTCATCCAAGCGATGAGCCAATTCAAAGGCCTAACCATAGCGCCTTCTGAACCATCTGTATTACGTTATACGAATATTGAAAAAGAGGATCTTAAAAAAATCAAAAAACTACTGGGTATTTTAGAATTCCTTGCCGCTTAAATTTTAAGCAAAGGAATCAATCCCTTTCTCTCAAAAAAAGATAGACATTGAGGGAATTGGCGAAACCATCATCTCAAATCTATTTTGGCACTAAAATAATATGAAAAAAATCCTCCCATTATTTGTTTTTTTGGCATCCTTGGCCTTTGTTCAGTGTTCTGACTCTTCCCCGGTCATCGAAACCTTAGACAACCACAAAATCACCGTAAAAGATTTTGAAGCAGCTTACGACACTGCTCTCGATTCCATTAGCCGTTTGCAAAACATCGAGAAAAAGACACTCTTGGAATTCATTGAAAAAGACATAAATGAAGTCCCTCCAAACTTCCAAGACCTTAACTACCAACTCCAAAAGAAAAATTTCTACCAAACTTATAGGCAGATGATCATGACGCGTTTGGTTGCTGAAAAAAATGGGTACATTTCAAGACCGGATGTCGCAGAAGTGATCAAACAAGTTGAGATGCAAACAATTGCCCAGATGTATGTATCTGAACAAGTTGAGAAAAAAATTCAAATCACTGACGAGCAGGCACTTGCTGAATGTGAGAGAATGAGAAAAATTGACCGTAACCTAAATCTCACAATCGACAAATGTAAAATGTTTGCAAAAGCAAACTTAAAACAAATGCAAACGAGAGAGTACCTTCCTTTGGTTGTAGAAAGGATCAAAGAGGAAGTAAGCATCAAACGAAATGAAAAGTTTGATTTAGATGCTTACCTTGCACCTAAGAAAAAAACGGAAGAACAAACACCCGCACCAGCACCAAATAACTAAGGTTCAATGGATAATACATTAAACGCGTTTTTACGTGGCATCATCGAAGCTGCCACGGAATTTTTGCCAGTGTCATCCACTGGCCATTTATTTTTATTTAGTTATTTTTTCCCGTTTAAAAATCTATCTGTCCCTCACGAAGCGTTTGAAGATTTGTTTGATATCTTCATTCAAACTGGTGCCATTCTTTCCGTTGTGGTCCTCTATTTTAGAACTCTTTGGACCCATTTAAAATCAGCCATCTTATACAGTTTCAAAAAAACTGAGGATGCCGCGGGCTTACATTTTTATTTAAACCTTTTCATTGGAATTTTACCGATTTTAATCCTCGGTTTTGTATTTAAATCCTGGCTTGACCAAGTGAAAATGAGATCAGACCTTCTTTTGATCCTCGGGGGATCCTGGCTTGTCGGCGGACTTGTCATGGTCTTTGTTGAAAAAAAACATTTAGATGATAGCAGTGGCCAAAAGATAGGTTGGAAAGAATCACTGATCGTTGGGTTTTTGCAATGTTTTGCATTGATCCCTGGTGTTTCTAGGTCGGCGGCAACAATTATCTCTGCTAGGACCTTAGGAGTTTCCAAAAAAGACAGTGCTGAATTTTCTTTTTTCCTTGCGATTCCTGTTTTGACCTTGGCTGGACTTTATAAATTGTACAAACACCGTGCCATTTTAAATTCAGAAACCATTGGGTTACTTATTTTTGGAAGCATTGTATCCTTTATCATTTGTTTTTTTATCATCAAACTTTTTATGGCCTTCATTAGAAGAAGGAGTTTCATATCATTTGGTGTTTATCGGATTGCATTAGGGATTCTAGTAATTCTTTATTTTCTACGTGGTTAAGAAATTCTAAATAAAAACTCTTTTTATCCTGATTTTGCGAGATGTCTAAAAGATGGAAAAATAGTTTTGTATTCCTTTTGTTTTCTTTGTTTCGTAGAAAGTCTCGTTCGCTCCATAGGATGGCTTCCTGGAAATTTCCCAATTGGAATTCCGATTTAGCAATCATATAAAACAAAGTTTCCTTGGTTGGATTTTCATTGACCGCAATTTTTAGGTGTGTGATGGATTCGTTCCAAAGTTTCTTTTGGAAATAGATTTTTCCCGCAAAAGAATGGAAATTGGGATGCGGGTTTGTTTCGATCAGACGTAATAAATCACCTAAAGCTTGATCCAAATGGCCCGCTTTGGCGTTTGATTGGATTTCTAAAAATTGTTTTCGGATATCTTCCGAAATCATTTTTTTATCAGTTTTGTCCCGGTAGGCGATTCTGATAAATGAAATATCATCGGTAATCTCTCCGTTCTCGTTAATTTCACGAACAAGGGGTAATAATTCTCCTTCTGACCTTTCTACAAATCGTAAAATTAAAGTTTCATCTTCGTTGATGTAACGTTCGCCTGTTGTTTGTTTGATACTGATATCATCCCGACCATCGGATCCGATGAGCAAAACGTCTCCATCCAATAGAGAAAATGTTTTGATTTGGAACTGAGAATTGTTTTTTGGAAACCCTAATTTCCTCATCGATAATTCTGTTTCAATAAAGGAAGCTACACCGTCTCGGTAAAGGATACTCCATGGGTGTTCTGCGTTGGTATAGTAAACAAATCCATCCCTTCCAACCATACCAAGCACAACACTCGATAACATGGAACCATCAAAACTAGCAAAGACTGCTTGCAGTTCAACATACAAATCTTTGAGCCACAATTCAGGTGGTCTTTTTTTCGTATAACTGGATTTAGATCTAGATAAAACTGCTTGGAATACAACTCCGAGTACAAGGGCACCACCTGCACCTTGGATTGATTTGCCCATAGCATCTGCATTGGCAAATACAGTATAATCACCTGATTCCAGTTGGATGTTGCCTACAATGCAAATATCACCACCAATTTCGCCAGTTTTCCCTCGAAAAAGGAACTTTTTATACTGATTGACATAAGACTCAATGCTTAATTCTGGAATCTTATTTTCGATCCTTGCTAAAGGTTGTATGAGAAGAGATGTTAGAAAATAATCACCATCTTGTTTTTCTTTTAGGTTTTGCAATTGGAATAAGGAATCATGGAGTGCAACAGTTCTATCTTCTACTTTTCTCTCTAAGTTTCGATTCAGATCCTCAACCTGTTCATTTAACTTAACAAAGGAATTTGCAAGGATGATCGCAAGTGATCCATTAAAAAATAGAAACGCATAGCCCATGATACGAGGAAACACCCAAAAATTACGATTGGTAGCAGTGTCAATGAGTGCAGCAATGAGTACAATGATCAGTCCAAACGTAATAGAAATTGCCTTTTTTTCCTTTTTCTTCCAATTCCGAAAGAGGATCATAAAAACCCCAGGCCAAAGAAGAACCATCATGTGCTTGTACTTCGACAATATCCCCCGCACTTGTTCCCTCTGCGACAGATTCGATGGCTCCTGAAAATACCCAAGGATGAAAATTTAATACTGCCTTTTCTTTATTCTTCTTTAAACGAATGACCATTTTTCATCCAATTGCATTTACGAATTGTTCTCTAGAAGAAATTATCCCCTCGATATTATGATAAAAAAGTTCATCATCCTTCTTGTCGTTTCTTTTTCCCAAATGGACGCCGAACCCATTTTGGATTTTAACATCCAAACAGATCCGAAATCCAATTTGTCTCTCGACTCTTCCTCTTCAGACCCGAGTTCAAATTGGTACTTTTTGGATCATCAAATGAGTGAATCCGATATCCAAAATCTAAGTGAAGAAAATTTTTTTAACTACCAGTGGAAACGGATAAAGATTCCAGGTAACCTGCCACCAAATCAAAAAAATGAAACCAATCAAAGGACTGTTTTCCTTGCAAAATGGGTTCAATTCCATGAAAATCCAAACGAACAATACAGCCTTCGGCTAGGAATCATCAATGACAGGGACCGAACTTTTTTAAATGGAAATTTGATTGGAAAAACTGGAGAATGGAATTCGCCACTGCCACAATACTATGATAAGGTGAGAATTTATCCGATTCCTGCGTCCTTAGTCCAATCAGGTAAAAAAAATCTGATTTTGATTCAAATCCAACTCTACTTTCAAAAATCAGGAGGAATCGAACAAGATAAAATCATACTCGGACCATCTAACCTAATCCAATCCCAATTCTTTAAAGAAGAATAAAGAAAAGGCAGTATTAAATTTTCATCCTTGGGTATTTTCAGGAGCCATCGAATCTGTCGCAGAGGGAACAAGTGCGGGGGATATTGTCGAAGTACAAGCACATGATGGTTCTTCTTTGGCCTGGGGTTTTTTTGATCCT
>NZ_RQGH01000040.1 GCF_004769635.1 Leptospira jelokensis | reverse complement strand
CGTTAATGCCAGTTTCACAAGTAGGATTAGGGCTGGTACTTCGATGAGTGGACCGATGACACCAACAAATGCAGCACCACTTCCAATTCCAAATACTCCAATGGATACCGCAATCGCCAATTCAAAGTTATTGCCAGTGGCAGTAAAACTCACCGCTGCATTTGTTGGTGTCATCGGTCCACTCATCGAAGTACCAGCCCTAATCCTACTTGTGAAACTGGCATTAACGATTAAGGATCGGTATTACCAAAAACTGATAAAATAAGCTGACAGTTGCGTAAGGAGGCCAAGTGGATATGGCTTACCTATCGCAACTCATACAGACAATTTGTTTCCAATTCCCAGCAAAAATCGATTTACGAAACCAAATGGAATCAATGTTTAGATTTTTCCATCCAACTTCGATACCGTTTTGTTAAACGAGACAAACGCAATTGATCAGCGAGCAACCGAAACCAAGGGTAAATATCCACCGTTGGAGATTTCTTTATCGCAAGTCTTTGTAATTGGTAACGCACCATGGCCATGTTGGCAAGGCCAACAAGTGGTTTGGATTTCCATTGCGGGAGTGGTAATTTCGAAATTGGATCTCTCTTTTCTTTCCAATCGTTTGGCAAATTGGGATTCAGTGCAAGTGCTGTGGCGACTCCAACAAGTGATACACCTGATTCGATTACGGTTTCAGCGATTTGTTTTCTGGAAATCCCTCCTGTTACCATAATGGGAACAGTTGCCAGTTTTGTGATTTGCCGCGCAAAGTCTAAGAAGTATGCCTCTCTTGCCAAAGTTGAACCATCTCTTGCAACTCCTTGCATGGCAGGTGCTTCATAATTTCCTCCCGATATTTCGATAAAATCAACACCTAACGTTTGTACTTTTTTTATCACTTCGATGGCATCTTCAAATTGAAAACCACCTTTTTGGAAGTCACTGGAATTCATTTTGACAGCGACAATAAAATTTGGACTGACAGCTTTACGAACTGACTGGATCACTTCCACTAAAAACCTAGATCGGTTTTCTAAACTACCTCCCCATCTGTCTGTCCTTTGGTTCACAAGCGGAGATAGGAATTGGCTAATCAAATACCCGTGAGCGGCATGGATTTCGACTCCATCAAATCCAGACATTTCTGCAAGCTTAGCTGTGGTAACGAAACGTTGTATGGTTTCAAGAATTTCGGATTCTTCCATCGCTTTTGGTTTTCCCAAAAGTTTGGAAAGGTTTCCAAGATCAACTGATACTGCTGATGGAGCCCATACATTTCCACCTAACTTTGCTAAGATTTGTCTGCCTGGGTGATTGATTTGCATGATGATCTTAGCGCCATTTGACTTTGCCGTATTGGCCCAAGTTTTAAATCCAGTGAGAGAAGTTCCTTCTTCTAACACTACTCCACCAGGTCCCGTCATCGCACGGTGGTCTACCATCACATTGCCGGTGATGAGAGTTCCCACACCTCCTTTTGCCCAAACTTCGTATAAATTCCAAAGGGAGAGATCTGGTTCTAAATTTTCATTGGAAAGGTTTTCCTCCATCGCGGCTTTGACCAAACGATTGGGTAAAGAGATTCCATTGGGGAGAACAATTGGTGAAAATAAGTTTGAGTTAGGATGCATTGGTAATGGTTAGACAAAACCAAATGAATCTGTTGGTATGACGATGACAAATCTCAGAAAGATTGTGTATGGAAATTCCGAAAAAAGAGGTGAACCTTAATTGGATTGGTTCTTTTTTCGTTCCCGTTTGTTTTCGTACATCCTTTCGTCGGCTTTCGCAACAAGAGTTTCCAAATCTCTACCATCTTCAGGATAATGAGATATCCCATAACTTGTTTTGATGAGTAATGGTTTGGATTCATAAAGAACTTCACCTTCCACAAGTTTTGCAATACTTGTCAAAAATGATGTTACAGACTCTTTTGGTTCTGGATTCATCAATATCAAACCAAACTCATCACCACCTAATCTTGCAAAGACATCATGATCTTGTATCAAATTAGAGAGTCGTTTCGCAAATTGAGCGATGTAAAAATCACCTGCTGCATGGCCAAACGTATCATTGACTTGTTTTAATCCATCTAAGTCAAACATGGCAACTGAAAGAGAAATGGTATTTGATTCTAACTTGGCAATTCCACGTCGCAGATAATCATAAAATGCTGATCGATTGTAAATTCCGGTGAGTGTGTCGTGGCTTGCAAGGTATGACATGGATTGCAGTCGTTTTTCTCTTTCTGCCCAGCGGTATGCATTGTGTAAGATGGCTGCCATTGTTCCTGACAACATATCGAGTGCGGAAATATCACTATCAGCAAAACCCGAAGGTTTTACACTTAAGACCTTCAATACACCTAACACCTCTGAGTCGAAGTACAAAGGTACAACGATCATGGATCGTAAACCAACAATTCGACAAGCCTCTCGATTGACTCGATTGTCTTCTTCTGAATCAATGCAATATAAAATTTCTTTGGTTTGCAGACTTAAACCAGAAAAACTGCCGGTTACTTTTAACCGTAATCCAATTTGGTTTTCAGCAGTTCCACTTGCTGCTCGGTACACCAAATCTTCTCCTTCAACCAACTCAAATACAGCACCATCACCTCCCACAAGTTCTTTTGATCTTGTGGTGATGAGATCGAGTAAAAGTGGCACTTCTGGGTTAGCAGATGTTAACTCAGTTTGTATTTTTAAAATTTTTTCTAATGTTGATTCTGAAGGAGATGTTGCCATATCGTTTCAGAGATAATGTACAAAAAACTTGATTTTAGTTCTAGCTTAATTTCCGAATTCCTTGTCCTAGGCAATAATTTGCAATCGCAAGTAAGACATGAAAGATATCGACGTTCAGAAATGGACCTCTCGAACCTTTTGTGCCGATGACAAGTCCAGCCAAGATGAATAAAACAGCACCAACGATTCCCATGATGGCAGCATTCCCATGTTTCGGAAACCGAATGATGGAACTGACAAGGACGATCGCCATGGCAATTCCACCAACTACTGTCGAGTAAATTGGCAGTGGTTGCAAGTATCCAAATACGAGATACAAGGCAAAGAGGAGTGCAACCAAAAGGTAAAAGGTTTTCGTGGAAACAGAACGAAAGGTAAAATGAAAAAACGAAACCCCAAGCAAAGGAACACCCAAACATCCTGAAAGTCCCACGAAGAAACGATAAATGGAATCGAGAGTATTGATTCCTAAAAAGTGAATCGCTCCAAGACCAGCAGAAATCCCGATGATGGAAAATCCATAAAAAGCTGACCGAGAGGGAATCGCGGATTTACCTAAAAACTGATACGCCACAAAAAGGGACACGAGGGATAGGAACGAGTCGGAAAGGAATGTCGATAGAACCATGGTGAAAGAATTAGAACCAAAACAATGTTTGTGGCAAGTGAAAATCGTTATGGTTTTGAATTAAATTCTGGTGGGATCACTTCTTGTGATTTTCTGACAATGTCTCCAATGACATCATCCAATTCATTTGCTGAATCCAAAAGATAACCCAAACTCTTTTCTTCTTCCTCTTTTGTCAAACTTCGTGTACGAATGAGTTCGATGATCCCCATAATCCTTGCAAGAGGGCTTCTTACCACATGGGATTGGGTCCAGGCAATGTTTTTTAATTTTTGGTTTTGTATTTGGATGGCATCCATTTGTGTTTCTCTTTCGGTCACATCGTGAAAATTGTCGACGATGCCTCCAATGGTTTCGTCAGACAACATATTGGTGAGTGTGGACTCCACAATCCTCCAAGATCCATCCTTATGTTTGGCACGGAAGGTTTCACTTTGTAAAGAAGCACCGAGGGGGAGTGCCAATACTTCAAATAATCTTTTTTTTATTTTAGGAGTATCATCGGGGTGGATCACATCAAATAGGTTGAGTTGGATGGCTTCCTCCTCTGTGTAACCCATTACTTTTGTGATAGACGGCGATACATATTTTCCCTGGCCTCTTGGACTTAGTATCATAATGACATCAGTTCCATTTTCGACAAGTGCTCGGAACCTTTTTTCGTTTAACAAAAGTTCCTTACTTTTTTTCATAAGGGTGGAGATGTCTTTTGAAAAACAAGCAAGGCCAGTGATTTTATCGTCTACATTCCGAATGGGTTTGAAGTAAACTTCTCTGTGTTCTTCTTCATTTGTGATTGGACTTATAAAATTTTCATAACTTGTGAATGTTTCACCGGAAAGTCCTCTTTCATAGTATTCCTTCCATTTAAAATAAAATTCCTCACCTGCTGTTTTAACGAGGACATTATCACCTTCTTTTGCTGGAACTTGTAACAAATAACTAAGGACATCCAAAAAAGATTTATTTGCAGCCACCAAACAAAAATTAGTATCAATTGACCATATCAAATCAGACGTTCCATTGATCAAAGCTTCTTGGTTTCGTTTGATCCGAATGAGTTTTTCTTCATTTGCGACTTTTTCCGAAATGTCTCTCGTCAAACTGAGGACAGAAACAATATTTCCAGTTTGGTCAGTGAGAGGGACGGCCGTACTTTCCATCCAACGTTGTGTTCCCTTCATCCCGATGATACGAAACCGAGCACTTGACTTAATGCCTTTAAGAGCATTTTCATGGATGGTTTGGTAAAACTTAAGGTCGGCAGGTTCAATTAACGATTCTACTTTTTGGCCAATCGCTTCTTCTGGACAATCCGCTTCGATCATACTGAGACCTGCCGGGTTCATCTCAATGAGGAATCCATCGGGTGAGACTACCTTCACACACTCAGGCTCTGATTGCAGAATGGAACTCAACCTGATTTCTTGTTGTTTGAGATGGAGAATGGATTCTGTTTTTTCCGTGATGTCTTGGAAAATTCCTACGATATCTGTGGGAATCCCATGTTCATCGCGGATTACTTCTGCTCGGCTATGGATGTATTTGATACCTCCATTTGCAGTCACAAGACGGCATTCCAAATTATAAGGGATCCCTTTTGCCAAAACATCTTCCATATGTTGTTTGGCTTTATTACGGTCTTCTGGGTGAACCGAATGATAACCTAACTCAAGAGATACGGGCAAATCATTTGGTTCCATCTCCAGGATGTCATACACACCTTTCGACCAATGGACAGTTGCATTGGCTAAATTGATTTCCCAATGGCCCAGTTTTCCCAAAGATTCCATTTCACGAAGGATACGTTGGTAATTTAGTTCGCTTTGTGAAGCAGTTGGGTTTGGTTTTTTAGAAGGGGGATTCAATGTCTTTTCCTGACCAAAACGGGACTTAGAGTCTCTCAGAGAAGGAAATGCAAGTCAGCCTTTTTTTTTATCCAGAGAGAGAACGAAGAAGGAATTCGGAAAAAAAATTCATATATAAAAAGGAACACCTGCCAGGGATCCGTAGGGTTTAGTCCATTGTGGGTGGCAACGCACAATGGACGGGAGCGAACGCGCACCCCGGAGTGAGCCCGCCCGGGCAGCCTAAGGTATCATCAGTGTATTTTTTTCTCGAAACAAACGGCTGTGGGATCTGAAACCCATTTTCCAAATGTCGGGATTTCTTTGAATCCAAAGTTTTTGTAAAGTTGTAATGCTTCTGGTTGTGGGTTTCCTGCTCGGAGGATCATTGAAGAATAACCATCCTTACCAGCCTGGTTTTCTAGAGCGACTAACAATGCGGTGGCGACTTTATTCTTACGATACTTAGGAAACACAAACACAGCATCTAGTTCGCATTGCAATTCACTAAACTTTGAATAGGCGACTGAACCTAAAACATCATTTGTTTTGTGATCGATCGCGATGAAAAACTTTCCATTAGGAGGTAAAAAATCGGAGAAAACCATTGGGTTTGGAGCTTGGAATTCATATCGTGTTTGGATTTCTTCCCAGAGTGAATCGAGACATTGTTGGGTGTGGGCATTTGCTTCCGTCACCAATTGGATGTGAAAATTTTGGTCCATCTGTAGGGAAACATGAACTTATTTAAAAATAAATTTGCAAATTCAATTTTTGGATGGTTGGAATTTCTCGGATGTGATAGGAGGAAGCCATTGGGTGGCGGGTGGTCACACCCCACCCAATCAGGGTGGGGATACCAATATCCATCGTGTACCACCCCAAAAAAAAAGCCCCCATCTCTGGAGGCTTCCTTCCTAAAACTAGTGATTACTAATTTTAGTCTTTTTTCGAAGCTGCTTCTTTGATTACATAAGCTGCAATTTCGTTCTTTTGGATTTGAGTGGTTCCTTCGAAAATTGTGAGGATTTTTGAATCTCTCATTAACTTTTCAACAGGATACTCTTTTGTGTATCCGTAACCACCAAAAATTTGAACGGCATCAGTGGCACACTGAACCGCACATTCAGAAGCGTATGCTTTTGCAATTGCTGAGTATTTTGGAAGGTTAGGATCATTTGCATCAGAAAGACGAGCTGCTTTGTAAGTGATTTCTCTTGCAGTTTCTACTTTGATGGACATATCAGCTAACATGTGTTGTACTGCTTGGAATGTTCCGATTTTAACACCGAACTGTTCTCTCTCACGTGCGTAACGAGCTGCATGGTCAAGTGCTGCTTGTGCCACACCCACTCCCATAACCGCTACGAACGGACGAGAAGCATTCAAAGTTTGGAGAGCGTAAACGAAACCGAGGTTTTCTTTTCCTACAAGTGCGTCTTCACCCACTTCACAATCTTCGAAGATCACTTGGTGAGTAGAAGATGCTCTAATTCCGAGTTTGTCTTCTTTTTTACCAACAGTAAGACCTTTTGCGTTACGTGGAACGTAGAAACAAGAAACTCCACGTGTTCCACGATTTTTATCAGTATAAGCAAATACAGTAAAAGCTTGGGCGTCAGATGCACCAGTGATCCATTGTTTTGCACCGTTGATGATCCATTTGTCGCCTTTTTTCTCAGCGCGAGTGGTCATACCAGGAACGTCAGAACCAGCACCTGGCTCAGACAAACAGAAAGAAACTCCGAACTTACCGTCCGCAATTTCAGGAAGCCATTTCAATTTTTGTTCGTGTGTGGCACCTTTTAAGATGGGAAGGATCCCAAGACCAGTGTAAGCAAAGCCAAGAGCGATTCCAAGGCAACCACGAGACAATTCCTCGATGGCTAAACACTGCTCAATCGCGCCGAGTCCCCATCCACCGTATTCTTCAGGAATCACAAGACCGTTGATTCCAAGTTCAGTTCGCATTTTGTTTACGAGTTCTGTTGGGTGTTGGTTTTTTTCATCCCAGTGCAAGGCTACTTCATGCGGGATTTCTTTTTTGACGAAGTTACGAACTAAATCTCTGATTTCAAGTTGTTGCTCTGTGAATTGGCTATACATTCCGGGATGTTCCTTCTGAGAATGGGGTATTTACTACCTTTTTTCGTACGACCCTTCCTGTGCCAAGGGTTTTTCTCTCTTTACAAGAAAGCAAAAACACTGTAAAATTTTCCATTTGTATGGCTAAATCGTGTTCTTTATTCCACAACCTCCGACAGATCACAACTGTCTTTCTTTTCACATTCACCTTTGTCCTCGTTTCTTGCGCAGGAAGGCCTAATTACCAACCGAAGGCAAACTTGAGTTATGCGAACTTCGAAGTTTACTTCCAAGAAAAATTACAAGAAAGCAAACGCAAAAACCACAGACCTGGAAACGAAGAACGTTATATCAGTTTTGGGAAAAAAACTCCCTTAGCGTTTTTATACATCCATGGATATGGTGCCTCCCGCGCTGAAGGAGAGGAGGTGATGGAAAAATTGGCTAAAAAATATAAAGCCAATACTTACTTACTTCGTCTGCCAGGTCATGGAACAAACAAAGAAGACCAAAGAGACCAGAATTTTAACAACTACTTAGATGCATCCAGGGAAGCATTGTACATGATGCAATCACAAGGAGATCGTGTGGTTGTGTTTGGAAGTTCCATGGGAGGATTACTTGCGACTTGGCTTGCTTCCGAATACCCCGAAGAAGTAGATGGACTCGTGCTCGCGAATCCTTTTTATGCACCTGTTGATGGGAGTTTAAATATACTCAACTATCCAGGAGGACTCACACTCATCCATTTACTCAAGGGAAAAGTGAGAGCGTCTGTTCATAACAATCCAAAAGTGTTGCCGGAACGAAATAATTATTGGTATCCTGAACAATACTTTGCCGCACTCGTTGGTGTGAATGATTTAAAAAATTACGCCGCTGTACCAGAAGTATTTCGCAAAGTCACGTCACCCGCTCTGCTATTGTACTATTATAAAAATGAAAAGGAACAAGATCCAACTGCCAGTGTTCCTAAAATGTTAGAAGGATATGCCAACTTCGGACTGGAAAAATCACCAAACCCTCTCAATAAAAAAGTCGCAGTGGAAAATGGAATGCATGTTCTGATGTCAAAATGGGTGATTACTGATAAAGTATTTATCGAAGCTCAAATTGATTCTTGGTTAAAAGAACTTTTAAAGTCAAAATAAATTCTAACGAGATAGGTTGGTATGAAAACCAATCCCATCCGTTTTAAAAACTTAAAGAGGAGTTTCCCATGAACCAAATAAAAGAAAAAATTGCACTGGTAACTGGTGCAAACAGAGGGATTGGGAAACAGGTTTCCATCGATCTCGCCAAACAAGGGATCTATGTTTTGATTGGATCACGGAATGAGGCCGATGCACAAGATACTTTGAAACAGGTGACTGCTGTCGGCAAAGGAGAAATCGTTCCACTTGATGTCTCCAAAGAACAAAGTATCAACGAAGTTTTGGATATGATCACAGGAAGTTTTGGTCGATTGGATATCCTTGTGAATAATGCTGGGATCTTCACTGACCCAGGCTCTTTTTTTGAAACCACATCGGAAGACCTACATAGAACTCTGCTTGTCAATGTGTTTGGCCCTTTCCGGTTGATTCAGGTTTTTTTACCCATGATGGTCCAAAACAATTTTGGTCGTATTGTTAATGTTAGTTCTGGTATGGGCCAACTTTCTGAAATGGGAGGTGGATACCCTGCTTACCGTATCTCCAAAACGGCAATCAATGCACTTACCAATCTTGCAAGCGCTGAAGGTGTTGGGAAAAACATTAAAATCAATTCTGTTTGCCCTGGGTGGGTGAAAACGGATATGGGTGGAGCCAATGCAACGAGGCCTGTTGAAAAGGGAGCAGAAACCATCGTGTGGGCAGCTACCTTACCAGAAAATGGACCCACAGGGAAGTTCTTCCGAGACAAAAAAGAAATTCGTTGGTAGGATGGGACAAAGGGAGTCATAGGAAAAATCAAACGAATCTGGGTGATTGGATCGACACCCGAAAGATTGACCATTTTGGATGTTTCAGCCCAAGTTTTTTACCAATTGATTTTGAATCTATACTGCACCGATTCTGCAATCAATTCACCATGATCCTTGGAAATCATCCAATGTGTAGGTCTAACCAATGATGAAGTCATACATTCTACCGATTCTACTCTTCTGCATCACGACTCTTTCCATTTCAGGAAAGTCAATTGAAACATCCAAATTACAAGAGGGTGATATCATCTTCCATGAATCGAAATCAGAACAAGCCACAGCGATCAAATTGGCAACTAAGTCCAGATACACCCATGTTGGTATCATTTTCAAATATGGAAATGAATTCAAAGTTTTGGAAGCAATTGAACCGGTCAAAATAACAGATTTAGATTCCTTTATCAAAAGAGGCACAAACAAACATTATGTGATCAAACGGATCCACCATGCAAATCAAATCCTGAAACCAGAAATCATCCATCAGATGAAAGAGTACGGCAATACATTGCTTGGAAAACATTATGATTTGTATTTTGAATGGTCGGAAAATCGAATCTATTGTACGGAGCTTGTTTGGAAACTCTATGAAAAATTCACAGGCTTAAAACTTGGAGAATTAAAAACTCTTAAGGAGTTTGATCTTAGCTCCAAACCGGTACAAAGACTGATGAAAAAAAGATATGGGAACAAAATTCCTTATTCAGAGCCAGTGATTTCTCCTGTGGACATGTTTGATTCTAAAGAATTAAAAACAGTGATGGAAAATAAATGATCAAATAGAAGTGAATGGATAAAAAAGAGAAGAAGTTACCAACGAAAGTTTCTTCAAAGGTTTCCTATTCACTTCGACTCTCCTTTCCTTACCTTTCCTTATCCAATTTTTTCTATCAATTGATCCAATTCCAAATAACATTCTGCCATTCCATCCGCTGCACCCGTTTCGACCATCATCTGACAAACCTCTGGTGACGCATAACGGCAAAGATGTGTCATAAGTGTCCGTTTCCCTTCTGTGGTAAATGTACGTGATTCGAAAGTTGAATTAGGATCTTCCGGTGCATCTGGATCAAAAGTTGACATATCTAGAATATAATTTTCTGAATTTGCTAACTTCTCAGGAGCTAGGACTTCACGAAAGGTTCCGTACACTCCTGATTTGTTTCCATTTTGATCTGCGTATAGGTATAAGTATTTACCACCCACTCTTAAGTCTTGTTCACATGTATCGAGAACCATACCTTCAGGTCCAATGAGCCATTGGCGCATTAACTCCGGTTTGGTGTGGCAATCAAACACCAATTGTCTTGGTGCATAGAAGTATCGTGTGAACACAACTTCTGTATCCCCTCTTCTCTCCATTTTCACTTCATTTTTTTTAGGTTTCATTTTTTCTTCCCTTTCTTCGTTTGTATTTTTTGTAATTCTAAAAGAAGCCCGTCAAGGGCCTTGTATCGAGTCTCCCACATCAATCGGTATTTCTCCATCCAATCCACTGCCTCTTTCAAAGGTGCGGTTTGCAAACGACGCAGGCGCTCCTGGGCTCGTTTCGTCGTTATAATGAGTCCAGCCTCTTCCAAAACTTTTAAGTGTTTCGAAATGGCAGGTTGGCTCATTCGAAATGGTTTGGTTAATTCCATCACCGTATGATCTTTTTTTGCGAGGTGCATTAAAATGGCCCTTCTAGTAGGATCAGCAAGAGCAGAAAAAGTGGCGTCAAGTGTTTGCATAACTAACTGGTTATATAACTATTTGGCTATTTATTGAAAAATGTCAATCTTAATTTTAAAGTCGAAAGAATAGAAATTTCATTCAGTGGTAGGTTTTAGATTTACATTCAGACAGTCCAAAGATTCCGTTTAGGATTGGGCCATAAATGGATCAAAGGCCAAAACAAGATTCAATACGAAGCTAACTACAAATCTGCTTAGAAAAGGACAGTTTGTCACCAATGGAAATACGTAAAATTATCAACTACCAAATGAAACTCGCAATCATAGGTGATTTCTCGATTTATTCCAGTAAAAGTCTAAAGGATTTTATTTACGAAATGAACTCAGGTAAAGATGCTTTTTTTCTAAATTCAGAAGAAGAAGCAATTTATAAACTGACAAATGTTCAACGTAAATACTAAATAACCAGCATTCATCTGATTTTTTTAGTAAAAAAACTGATCCTAAATCAAAATTTAATGAATTGGATATTCTTTTTCCAAAAAAACTATTTTGGAAAGTAAATCAATGTTATGTTTTTCGATTGTGTTAGCAAGGCCGATTCCCATTAATTCAAATACTCGTTGGAACAATTCGATGGATTCAATTTTTTGATCACGAAAACCATAAAAACCCAAAATACCGATGGTTTGATTATGTACTTTAAGTGGGAATTCCATCAGACAAGAAACATTGAGATTGATTAAATGGTCTCTCACGTTATGTTCAGATATCTCTGATTTCTGATTTAAGATCCTAGCAGAACTAGGCACATTCGGTATAAAAAATTTAGCTTCTTCATTCGAAAATCTTTGTCCTTCAAATATCCCATGGATATTCCCTTCCACGAGACTGTATTCCCAATGTTCGCCTACTTTAGATGCAATTAATCCTAAGGGTAAACCAAAGAGATTCAATCCTGTTTGTAAATAATTTCGGCATACCACCATTAAATCAATGGATTGAGTAGAAAGAAGTCGAAACAGTTCTGCCAAAGAATGTTTTACAAACGAAGCGGTATTTAAGGTTTCAGAAATTAGATTTTCGTTTTTAAAACGAATTAATTCTTGGCTGAGCTGGTCTGCAATGACATCAATCAATTTTAAATTTTTATATTTATGTTTAAACTTATCATCCACAACCATACCAATCACACCGATCACAGTTCCAATATCTGAACGAATCGGATAACCCAAGTACATTGCTCGTGATTCATCCAAAGTAAACCCACCTAATGATTGGAAAAAAGAATTTTGCCCTAACAAATTCATTTCAAAGATCATATTGGAATCAACAACATGATGGCAAGGTAAAGAATATTTTGAGATCACTATTGGAATTTCTATATTGGATTGGCTATGAATTGCCAACAAACGAAAGTTTTGTGACTCTTGCTTGTATTCCAAGATCCAAGTAGCAATGATCTCAGGAATTCTCGCAATGGTCTCCACGGTTTCTTCCCAAACCTCTGCTGAAGGTTTACGGGAAAAACAGGAATGCAAATCGTCGGCCAAATCCCGAGTAAGCGAATGACCGGAAAAATAATGGTTGGGAGCCAATTCAGAAAGCATAAAAACTACCCCTCCTGTCCATACCACCAGAATCCGCAGTAGAGGCGAGAACCTAACTCTGCTATATGAGATTTTTATTCAATATAACGGCTAGTATCTTTTCCAATTCGTTTAATTGCTTAACGAATTCATTACGCCACTTCCCTTCCTCTTGCCACTTCCAATAACGTAAACCATTCTACTCGCGTAAGAGGGTACGAAAAACATTCTGCTGCAGATTGGATTCGTTTCAAATCATTCGTTCCCAGTACGGGAATGAGTCCAGCAGGATGATTCAAAAACCATGAATAAAGGATTTGATCGGCACTACACCCTTTCTCTTTGGCAAAAACCTGTAATTTCTGAAGGGTTTGGGTTTCAGTATCAGTTTTTGGTGAAAAGATCCTTCCACCTGCAGTCGGAGACCAAACCATGGGATGGAATCCAAATTGAATTGCTTGGTCAAATGTGCCATCAAACAGAGGTTCTGTGCAAAACAAACTAAACTCTACTTGGTTTGTAATAAGTGGACGATCGTATACGGATTGTAACATTTGGAATTGGGTCGTTGTAAAATTAGAAACTCCAAAATGTTTCACCTTACCTTCTTTGATTATGGCATCAAATACTTCACTCATCTCATAAGGATCCATGAGCGGATCTGGTCTGTGGATCAGTACTACATCCAAAACATCTACTTTTAATTTGTGTAAGGATCGTTCCACTGAATACCGAATGTGTTCTTTGGATGTATTGTAATGTTTGGTGGGAAATTTGGAACCTGGCACTTGGATCCCACATTTTGTGATGATTTTGATTTTTGATTTGAGTGAAGGGTGTTTTTCTAATACTCTTCCAAATCTTTCTTCGTTTTCAAAATCTCCATAGATATCTGCATGATCGAAGGTATCGATTCCAAAGTTTAAACAAGTTTGAATTTTCTCATAAATCCTTTCAACTGTTGCCCCAAGTGGATCTTCATGAAGTCTCCAAATGCCATATACCAACCTTGAAATTGAAAAATTGTGTTTTGGAAATTCAATTTGAGGTACCATTATTTTCTTTCTCCTATAGTGAGTGGGGTAATGGGAATTCCTTTTGGTTTCCTACCTTGTGCTTCTGCAAAGTTCACAGTTTTGATTTGAGGTAACACTTTTTTTGCAAACAACTTTGATTCTTCGATGAGAGGATAACCAGAGAAGATAAATGCTCGAATTCCCATTTGGATGTACCTTTGGATTTTATCATACACTTGCTCTGGGGTCCCAACGATGGCAGAACCACATCCAGAACGAGCAAGTCCGATCCCCGACCAAATCATTGGTTCAATAAAAAGATCTGAGTTTGCTTGTTTTCTAAGTTCATCTTGTCGCAAAACGCCTGCTGAATTTGAATCAAGTGCCCGGTGTTTGATATCGTTTGCCCTATCCATATCTATTTTTGATAACAGACGTTTTGCGGCTTCTTTTGCTTCGTTTTCTGTATCCCTGACAATCAAATGGATTCTTAACCCAAAATCAATTTTCCTTCCAAATGTTGCGGCACGTTCGCTTAAGTCTTTCATTGTATCTGCTAAACGTTCTTCAGTTTCCGGCCACATAAGGAATACATCACAGAACTCTGCACAAAGAGCTCTTGCATCCGGAGAAATCCCACCGAAATACAATAATGGGCCTCCATTCTCTTGGTATGACTTTACCGGATCTGAGGTTAAATCAAATTGGTAATGTTTTCCTTCGAATTTGATATGGTCTTTCGTCCAACCTTGTTGCAAAATTTGGATGACTTCTTTTGAAATTTCATATCTTGTTTTGCTATCTTTCACTGTGCCAGGCAAATCAGATGATATGATATTGATATTCAACCTTCCCTTAAGCATATGATCCAATGTGGAAAGAGTCCTTGCAAGCATGGGTGGATGGATTTCCCCACACCGAATCGCCGTTAGGAGAGAAATTTGTTTTGTGAATTGGGAAGCTGCAGCAGCAAAAGTGAGGGTATCTTGTCCAGTTTGGTAGGAGGAAGGTAAAAGTATATTTTGATACCCCAATTCATCAGCGGTTCGGATGATGTCGGAGCAATGTTCAAAGCTGGAACGTAAGTTCCCATCAGGAACTCCTAAAAATTCATAATCTCCATTGCAAAGGTCACAAAACCAGGCAACTTCTACAGAGTTGTCTTCGGATCGAATGATGGGTGCTTTTGGGATAGGATTCATTGTTGCCAATGGAACAAAGGATGCCTAGTTACGACAAGAGGGATTTCAAAAAATCTAAGACTTGCATTATTTTTAGAAAGAAACTAGTCTGACGTTTCCATTCCTTCCATTCCATGATCACAACGATAGATATGCTTTTTTTTGGCTTCACCTTCCTCCTCGTTTTGGGAATTGGAATGTATGCGGGCCGAAAGGAATCATCTTCAAAAGATTATTTCCTCGGTGGACGTAGCCTTCCCTGGTGGGGGATTGCTGGCTCTTTATTTGGAACCAATATTTCCGCTAACCACCTTGTCGGGATGCTTGGCATTGGATTTTCTGTGGGTTTTGCACAGAGCCATTATGAATTTGGATCCATCCCTGCCATTGTATTATTGGCTTTTGTTTTTTTGCCACTATTCCGACGGAAAAAGTTTTTTACCCTTTCTCAATTTTTACAGGAAAAATTTGGAAAACAAACAGGAAGGATTTATTCCGCTATATCTCTCATCCTCATCACCATCCAACTCACTGGTGCCTTGTACATTGGTGCTCGCAGTTTTTTACCTTTTTTACAAAATTTAGGACTTACACTCTCTTATGCAGAACTAGTAATTTGGATTGCTTTTACTTCCACCATCTACACTTGGTTTGGTGGGTTAAAATCGGTAGTTTATACTGATGTGATCCAAACATTTTTGATATTGGCATCGGGACTCGTGCTTGCTTACCTCTCCATCACAAGACCAGAAGTTGGTGGCCTTGTAGAACTCTTCGCAAAGGAAGAAAATCGGTTGGATGGTCTTAGTAAAATGAATTTTTACCTGCCACCAAACCACCCTACCCTTCCTTGGACGGGCGCACTTAGCGGACTTTTTTTATTACACACTTTTTATTGGAACACAAACCAATATGTCGTGCAGCGTACATTAGGTGGAAAATCACTAAGAGAGGCACGTTTTGGCATTTTAGTTGGTGGATTACTCAAACTGACAGTTCCTTTTTTCTCTATCCTTACGGGTGTTGCTGCATACCAAATTTGGTCATCCCTCGGAGAAACGGCAAACATTGCTCCCGATGAAGCCTTTTCCAAGTTAGTCGTCCTTGTTGTTCCTGTAGGATATGGTTTGATTGGAGTGATCCTAGCTGGTTTACTTGGAGCCATTTTTTCAAGCATTGACTCCATGTTACACTCTGCCGCGACTTTATTCACCATTGATTTTTATAAACCATTCTTGGGAAAAAAAGGAAAACCACTTTCCGACGAAATGGAAATGAAATCTGGAAGGATTTTCCTGATTGTATTTTCTTTAATCGTGACTGCCTTTGCCATTTTACTCATTGATCCCAACTCAAAGAAAAACTTTTTCATTGAACTATCAAACCAAAGTTCTCACTTCACACCCGCCCTACTTGTTGTTTTTTTGTTAGGAATTTTTAATGTTCGCATCAACACTCGGATGATCTGTGGGACCATTTTACTCACTCCAATCCTTTCCCTTTTCTCACCCTATTTTTATTCACAATTTAGCCCAAACTTCATTAAACTCACATTTGGTGAAGAATTAAATTTTTTACACAGGGTATTTTTGATCTTTCATTTTGCACTCATAACACTTCTGACTGCTGCTTTCATCGAATACCGGAAACGAAATGAAGAAAGTGAAACCGATGCACAAACCCAAAACCAATCCATTTGGTTTGGGATGATAAAACCTTCCAGTTTTCGAAACCTGCTTTTGGTTTTTATTTTGATTTTTTTGTTTTTAACACTAATCTATATTAGGGTTCAATTTCCAGCAAACAAACTCAGTTTCGCTGTGATTGGTTTCCTTATATTTCTATTGTTTTCCTGTTATCATACCTACCAAAAAAGATTACCTAACCAACCCTTATTTACTTTGTTTCGCAAACGAGACGAATGGTTGTATGGCATTTTACTTGGAATTACCTTCTTTTTCTATTTGTATTTCTAAACCAAACGATAAGTACGAATACCTCCTAAAATTTTATAAAACCCAAATGATTGCATACCGACCGATGGTATGTTTTAAATCATTCAAAATGATTTTGTCAATATATTTCATTTAATGTTTGCACTCCCAATAGAGTTAAAAGAAATTTAGCAAAGACAAGAGGTAATGTATGATAAAAAAAATTCTATTAGGTTTTGTTAGCTTTTTAATTCTTTTGTTAATCGTGTCAGCTTTATTGCCAGCACAGTATCACGTCGAAAGATCAATCACTGTGAACGCTGCCCCAAACAAAGTATATCCCCTACTCCAAAACTTTGCCGAGTGGGATAAATGGTCAGTATGGGCAAGTCTTGATCCAAACCAAAAAGTATCTGTGACAGGTGAACCTGGTAAACCTGGACACAAACAAGAATGGAATGGACCAATCAACGGAAAAGGTTCAATGACAATTGACTCAGCAGAATCAAATGTATTCGTAAAAATGAATCTTGTATTTGAAGAGCCACAACCTATGGTTGCAACTTCAAAATTTGAGTTAAAACCGGATGGAACCAAAACCATCGTTATATGGCATAATGAAGGAAACTTAGATTACCCGATTGGTAGGATATTTGGGTTGTTTTTGGATTCTATGTTAGGAAAGGATTTTGAAACATGTCTTGCAAAATTAAAAGAAGTGGCCGAAAAGTAGTAAAGGTTTGATTCACTAGAAATCTTACATTGGTTTGTATTTTTTAGTGAATCGATATGAAAGCAATGAGTCAAAAAATCCTCAAAGGGCAAGAAACTAAAAGTACGATCCTAAACGTTGCAAAAAAAATGTTTGGAAAAAAAGGATTCGCAGAAACTTCCGTTGAAGGAATCATAAGTGAACTCCAAATCACCAAAGGTGCCTTGTACCATCATTTCACAAACAAACGGCAGATTTTTTTTGAAGTCTGTCGCATGATCAATGAATCTGCTTCGAGGAAATGGGAGAATATGAGTTGGAACGCCTTCAAAAAATCAATTCCAAATCTATGGGACTTAGCTGATGATTCTGATTTTGTTCAAATTTGGATACGTGATAGCTATAGTGTTCTGACGAAAGAAGAAATGATTTCCTTAGAAGAACACTATATCAAAAAACCAATTCAAGATTTTCTAGAACGAATGGTGAAAGAAAAATACATAGAAAATTTACCTAGTTTTGAGGAGGCTTACATCATGGTGGGAATGATCAATCAGGGTCTTTGGTTGCTAACTTCTGTAGACAAGAAGAATAAAGCCAAAACAAAACAAAATTTGACTAAAATCATTTTGAATTATCTGCATTTGAGGGAAATCAAAAAGTTCTAAGAATTTAAATGGTAAACTCAATTTTCCATTTTATTAGGGTCTACACCCTTTAACGCGACTACCAAAATAAACTTCAATCGATAGATTCATCCCAATATTCTTTTTATATAAGTGGGATCTCGAGAATGATCATCACAAACAATTTTTCATTCCAAAGAAACTTGATTGGCAAATTTTCACCTAACAATTACATTTGGTCCAGAGTCCCCAATTTAAGATGTTTGTCTTTGAAAAAGCCAATCAAAAGTCTCGATTCCCAATCGTAACCATTTGTTTGATTTTACTCACTTTATGTACTCTTTCATTTGATTCGATTGGTGCCTATGCATTCACTCCCAAACAAGAATTTGGGATCAGTTTACTTGCGTCTTTTTTGTTTAATACATCCTTTGTTGAGTGGACGACCAATGCAATTTACCTTTATATGTTTGCCGACAATGTCGAAGATGTTGTCGGACACCTCCATTTTTTCTTTTTGTTTTTCTTTTTTGGAATTCTTGCCAATTTAACCTATTACCTCTTTCACATGAATTCCATCACTCCCGTTGTGGGGACATCTGGAGTTGTATCAGGAATGTTAGGAATGTATTATGTATTTTTTCCCAATGTAAAAATTACAATGGTCTTTGAAAAATTAGTGATCCGTGAAGTTCCTATCTTTGTTAGTTTGAGCATTTGGATTGTTGTCCAAACCTACCTTTACCTTGTGGAGCTCCATTCGAATGTCAAAACAACTTATGCGGGACAAGTTGTCACCTTTCTCAGTGGTGTGGTGATCGCAACCGTTCTAGTCAGACACCAATTTTTAGACAAACTCGAACATAAACTTAGGTTAACCACTTTCCAAAACAAAACGGTACTTTGTCCATCTTGTAACCATCCGATTCCGGCCAAAAAGTACGGAAGGTTCCACTGCACAGTCTGCCAAACCAATTTTTTCTTTGATCGAAACGGAAAAAAATTTCTACCATAAACGAAAAACAAACTCCAATCCTGAATCCGAATCCATTTTTAATTCATTTTTTTCAATGGACAAATCTAGAATTTTACGATTGAATTCTCCTTTACCAAATCTTGGAGAAATACAAATGAAACCGTTTTTCCTTCTACTTTTCTTTTCTTTTTTTCTCATACACCCAATCGTTTCGGAAGAAAAACCGGTCCCTCCTGGTCCACCTAAAGAAGGTTATTTTATCATCACCTATAAAAACTACTCTCTAAATTTAGAAATTGATGTGAATGGTTATTCGGTTCGCAGTGGCCATTCCAATGATGACTCTTCTGGCCAAGCAGACATCAACTATTGGATCATCCCTGGGACAAACAAACTGAAGGTCCGATTATCAGAACGGAAAACCAACAAAAAAGACAAAAACAAATCTGATTTTCCAAAAGAAGCTGAAGTGAAATTGATTTTAGGACAGAAAGGCCAGTTCCCAGACGAAGGAGTTTTACTCCATCACTACGAATGGAATGAGACAAACCAAACCAATTTAGGAGAATGGAAAGAAATTTCCTTTGATCCTCCATTTTTTCCCCCAAGTGAATTATGGAAACAAGCAGAATCACTTACTTTGAATCAGGAATTAGAAACCTCTGCCATTGACTTTTTAAAAGACTTCACAAAAGTACTCAACACAAAGGATCATAAAAAAATACTTTCTGCCACTGCCTTTCGTGCAAAAGACACATCCGAAGTCCGATACTACCCTTATAACGAAGTGGATGAATTGAAATCCATACAAGGGATGACAAAGGCAATTGGTTCCACATGGAAATTCAACCCAATCAAAATCAAATTTAAGTTAATTTGTAACAATCAGATCCTTGAAATTACAGATCCCAAAGGAGAACCTGTGATCACTTCAAAAAAAGGAGCTGCCATCCCTATTTATCTGAGTCGAATCGGTGGAAAATGGGTAATTGTGCGATAAAAAAATTTTTGGAAGCGAATTTGTTATTTTGATAGAAACTTAAGTCAATTGTAAAGTAAGGGTCTTACGAAAATTTGAAATTCGTAAGACTCGTATTGGCTCAAGTTGAGCTTGCCACCGAATTGATCGAACCGATCTTATTTTTTTTCTGAAATAGCGTATATTTTTTTAGGGGAACTGATTCCTTTCAGTTTGTGTTCTCCCAACTCTTCCCAACGAACGGGGATTTGGTGAGCCAAATCTTCGGAAGCAAGTACAGCTTTTCCTAATTCTCCACACATTCCAGCAATCCTACTGGTTAAATTCACAGCTTCCCCAATCACTGTAAAATCCAGTCGATCCAAAGACCCTATATTTCCATATAATATTTCTCCGGAATGCAGACCAACGCCATGATGGATGGAAATTTTCCCTTCAGATTCCCTCTTTTGGTTTAATTTATGAAGTTCATCTCCTAATTTACGAATCGCAAGTAAAACTTTTTTTCCAACCACTCGTTTGTTATGTTTCTGGAAGGGAAAGACAGCAAGAATTCCATCTCCTAAAAGTTTTAATACTTCTCCGCCGTAAGCTTCAATCTTTGGAATCGCAATCCCAAAATAGTCATTTAACAACTGTATCACTTCTTTAGGTGAAAGTTTTTCACTGATACCTGAATAATTTCTAATGTCAGAAAACCAAATCACTGATTGGATATTGTCCAACTCTCCTAAATAAATTTTTCCAGAATATACCGTAGAACCAGTACGTTTTCCTAAATAAATACTCAACAAGGATTCCGTGAGTTCGGATTGGATGAAAGTCCACCACTTGAGTGCAATTAGGTTTAATGTTTTGGTTAAAAAATCTAATTCGGTCGCATCAAATCCAAATGGTTTTTTGGTTAACAAACTCAAAAAAGCATAACTATTGCCTTTTTGGATCACAGGTACAGCAAAGTAACCAGTGGCACCAGATGGAGCGAGTTCTTCCAATATCGGATATGGATAAGGCCCTGTATAACCTGCCTCAAATGGATAATAGAAAGTTTTCTTTGAAGTTAAAACATATTGAATAGGACTTGCAGTGAATTGTGATGACTGTATTGAACCTAACCGAAATTTGGTGACGCGAACAAACGAGTTTGGAAATTCATAAAATTTGCTAGAATGGAATAAAGTATCCACTTGTATATCAAACGTTTTCTTTTGGTCATTTGGGGCCCAAAGGTAAGCGAGAGTTTCCACTTGAGGGTGTAAGGTCCTTGTCCCCATATTGCCTCGAATAATTTCTAAACCTAAAGTTTGTAAGTATTGAATATAGGAATGAAATAACAAAGCAGGAGAATCGATTTTTGGCATCTCAACTAAATACCAATCCATAAAGGCATCAAGTAAAGATTTGGATGAGTTCGTCATGGAATGTTTATTGGATAAGGAAAAAGAAAGAAGGCAAGAAAATAAAGAAAAGAAAATCACCCTGCCAATAGACAGGGTGAAGTGGACAAACTATTTAAGTTTGGCATCCAAACGTTTTTGTACTGCTTCCATAAATTGGAAGGTATCCAATTCCGTTTTTTTCGCAGCGGTTGAAAGAGAAAGAAGATCTTTTGTCATTTCTCCTCCCTCAATCGTTTCGATGATCGCTTCTTCTAATTTGTGAGCAAAATTCACTACATCAGGAGTTCCATCAAGTTCACCACGTTTTGCAAGTGCACCCGTCCAAGCAAAAATGGAAGCGACTGAATTTGTAGAAGTAGTTTCTCCTTTTTGGTATTTGCGGTAGTGACGAGTTACAGTTCCGTGAGCTGCCTCGTATTCGTATTTTCCATCTGGTGAAACAAGAACAGAAGTCATTAGACCAAGGGAACCAAAACCAGAAGCAACCATATCACTCATCACATCACCATCATAGTTCATGAGAGCCCAAAGTTGACCACCTTCGTTTTTCATGATCTGCGCTACAGCATCATCAATCAGGAAGTAACTGTAAGTAATGCCTGCTGCTTTCATAGCGGCTTCTTGTTCTTTTGCCATGGTATCAAAGATATCACGGAAACGAGCATGGTACTTTTTAGAAATAGTATCTTTTGTGGCAAACCAGATGCTGATCTTTTCAGACAATGCATAGTTGAAACATGCTTTCGCAAAAGATTTAATGGATTCATCTAAGTTGTGCATTGCGAGTGCAACACCGGCACCTTTGAATTCATTGACAAGTAGTCTTTGTTTTTCCTTTCCAGATGCATCAGTATATACAAGTTCTACTTTTCCTGGACCGTCTACTTGGATTTCCACATCACGATAAATGTCACCATATGCATGACGACCAATCGCAATTGGTTTTTTCCAAGAATTTACAGCTGCAGGAATGTTTTTGATAATGATAGGTTTACGAAATACAGTTCCATCTAAAATCGCACGAATTGTTCCGTTAGGAGATTTCCATTCTTGTTTGAGGTTGTATTCTTTTACACGGTCAGCATTTGGAGTGATAGTAGCACATTTTACGCCTACACCGTGTTTTTTGATCGCGTTTGCAGAATCAACAGTCACTTGGTCATCCGTTTTATCACGATACTCTACACCGAGGTCATAATACTCTAATGTAATATCTAAGTAAGGGTGGATGAAACGATCTTTGATTTCTTTCCAAATGATTCTTGTCATTTCATCGCCGTCTAACTCAACTAACGGTGTTTTTACTTTAATTTTTCCCATTGATTTCTCCTAAACTCATTCTATTTTAATACTCATTTATAAAATTCAATTTGGATTCCCCATATGACGATTCCAAAGGTAATGACAAAACTCTGTCGAATTATTGATCGCTCCTGAAATGGTATGAATTCCAGTGAGGGATGTATATCTTTTTCTATAAGCATCTGATTCCGAAATCAGAGAAAGTTTTGCTTCTAATTGGGTCAGAACTTCCTTCCACGATTCACATTGTACGGCCACCAAAGGATCGAGGGCTTTGATTTTTAACTCTTTTGCTTCCGTGATGTGGATTTCCCAAAAATGGGAAGGGAACGCAGGTGGCGTGTAATGGTCCCGAATCGTTTCCAAATCTTTTTCGATTTCTTGGTCTTTGAAGCTATGGAAAAAGAAAAAACTACTGATTTTCAGGGCAATCGGTAGATAAAAGCGAAAGGTTTTATCATAGGAAATCATTTGCCCGAGAACCCATTGGGGTGATTTGCCAGTTTTACCCTTTTCTTGGAAGGTTTGGGCATCTAGTGTGGCCAATTCATCAAAACAGTATTGGGCGAAACGAAGTTTCTCTTTCCAAAATATTTCTAAGATCTCCGTGACCATGTCTGTTTCGTTCATCCTGGATAGGGGAAAGTATTTTTCAAGTGCGAATCCGTTTTTAAGAACCAAACACCAATTTCGAAAACCTCCTCCAGTATGAATGAGAATGACCTGGAATGGCGAGAACTAGTAACGAAAAAGGAAGAATTTTTACACATCCTCCGAATCTTGAACCATTATTACGAAATGAGAGGAGAGACCAAATCCAAACAATTTGGATTCAGACGGCAATTGGCCGATTCTGATCCAAACTCGGTCCAGATCTTTTTTGCCAAAATTGGTAACTTTGAATACCAAGTGGCCTGCCGCATTCTACCGAACGATGCTATGGAAACCTGGATCCATATTGATGGGATCGCCGAGGAGAGAGAACGCCTGCGGACGATTGGGAATTCAGAACACCCTGTGTTTTCCTTGGTTTGTCTCGGTGATTTATTCCAGATCTCGGTCCCCACACTTTTGTCAATCTAGAGGAAATCCCCAAGAAAAACCTTGCTTCTTTTTGAGATTCCACTTAGGATTTGTCGGTGCAAAGGCGAATCTATTTTTCCCGATTGGTTTTGTTAGGTTGTCTTACCGTTGTACTTTCCTTTGGACTACAAGCCCAAGATTTTAAAACCCAACATTTCCCTGAGGAAGGGTATTTACAGGCATGGAATTTTACCTTCCGTAGTGATCGGCACAATCTCTTTGCCACTTTTCTCGTCAGTAATTTTGGACCTGGCTCACATAACAATGGTATATCGTTATTGTTAAAAACTAAGGACCAACCTGTTTTTTATTCCACTCGCGAATTTGATTCAGAAGAATATGAATTCAAAAAAGGTCAGTTTTACCAAAGGAGTGGTGACAACTGGATGGAGTATAAAAACGGAATTTATTCATTTTATATGAATTACGGAGATCGGGAAATCAAATTGGATTACAAACCACGACGAGGCAGTGTTCCCATCTCCAATGGAAAATTTCCTTTAGTCGAAAAAGGTAAATTTGTCCAGGCAGATATCCCATTTTCTTATTCGACAGTGACCGGAACCATTCGTTATAAAGATGTAATTGAAGAAGTAAAAGGCGTCGGAGGCCTTGAACATATATTAACAAACGAAGCCGTTTACCAATATTCGAAGAAGTGGGAGATTGTTCGTTCACAAACAAAAGATGGGTATCGCATTTTTACTGGTGGCTTCATTGGCAATTCCAACTTCCCTGGTGAATATTTTCGTCGTGTCGCGGTTTTAAATCCGTCAGGATCTCTAGTTTTAGAAGGTACTGTAGAAAAAGTGGAAGTATTGGAATGGGAAAAAGAACCTACCTCTGGTTATACGATTCCAAAAACAGAAATATTAACTTTTGGTAACGGATCTTGCCAACTATCAGTGAAACGAACGCGACCGATTGCCACAATGAGTGCCCTAGAAAATATTTCTTCTTTTTTACGATTTTTCATCCAATTGTTTTTTGCAAAACCATACCAAATCCACTGGATCGCCGAACTAAAGTTAAATTGCCCCGAATATTCAGGGGAAGGCAAAGGATACCACTCCAACTATTTGATCAATGAATGAATGAAGGAAGGAACCGATCAATCGGTAGTACTGATTCACGAAAGAAGGAAGGGTAATCAATCAAGTGAGGAAGGATAGGAATTCAAATCTACACTTATGGCATAAACCCCAGTCATAATCCCAATCGGAATTGGGATCAAAATGATGGATGGAAATCGTTCCTTCTATAGGATAAATTTTTGGCCTTCATGGGCGATATGGACCTGCATGCCACCTGGTTTTTGTAAACGGGCTTCATCCAAAATGATCCTTGCCACTTCATGGTCCGTGTGGTCTGGTTCATGGTGGGTCAAAACAACAGAACGAATTTCCATCATTTCCGCAAATTCAACTGCTTTACTTACAGCCGTATGACCCCAACCAATTTTTTTCTCTGCCTCTGAAGTGCTGTACTGGGCATCGATGATGATGAGATCCGCTCCCGCAATCTGAGGTTTCATTTTTAAAAGATGTTCCCGGTCTTCTTCTCGGTATTCTACATCTGTGCAAAATAAAAAGATTTTATTTCCTTCTCTGATTCGATAACCCGTACAAGAACCAGGATGGCGTAGTCCAAACGGAATGATCTTTAGACCACCTAACATATAAGATTCAAATTCTTTCCATAAATGAAAATGTTTTTTGGAAGCCATTTGTTGGAAGGTAACAGGAAAGTTTTCTGGGTGTTGTTGCCTTTCCAATCGTTCTTGTAGATTGGGGATACAGGAATAAAAATGAATATTGACTGAAGGTGAGTAACCAGGTTTAAAAAATGGCCAACCTTGGATATGATCCCAATGGGTATGGGAAACAAGGATATGGATGTCCATTTCTTTCCCACTAAATGCTTCCGATGCCAGTTGGTTTCCAAGCACCCGGATCCCGGTCCCCATGTCCAAAATGACTTTTTCGCCCGCTTCTCCTTCGATGAGGACACAAGTGGTGTTACCACCTAAGTCTTGTGAAAGTGGAATGGGAAGTTGGTCGATAAATCCTTCTTCTGAAAACCCGTCTGGATCCTTTTTCCACTCTTCCTTTGCCAAATGCAGAATTTTTAAAGTTTTTTCTCGTTGTTCCTGTTTTGTTGTCGGTGTGGGAAGGGAACCTCGAACACCAAAAAGAGTTATTTTCATTTAGTTCCTTTTCAAAATCCTGACATTAAATCATCGGAAGAAATTCAATTGTTAGTTAATCCAGAAATCCAAGAAAAACTATGGAAGTTTACGATTCGAACTCCCTATCAGTCTGACTATCTCCTGCAACCTAACGAACGTGGGAAAAAAATCGACCTAAAAAATTCTTTCCCAAAAGATACGAATCGGTTTGTTTTAGAGTTAGGTTCTGGATGGGGTGAAGTTGCCATCGAATTGGCAAAAAATGACCACCAAACAGGTTACCTACTGATGGAAAAAAAGGTAAACCGAATCATCCATACAGAGAAACAAAGAAAAACATTGGGTCTTGAGAATATCCGTTATATGACCGTTAACTTCCAATGGTTTTTTGATGAACTGCTCGAAAAAGAAATTTTTGATACGATCATCATCAACTTTCCAGATCCCTGGCCAAAGAAAAAACATTGGAAAAACAGGTTAATGCAACCCTATATGTTACAACAAATATATGACCTTTTAAAACCAGGGGGAGAACTTTTATTTGCAACTGACTATGGCCCTTATGCAAGGCGGACAATTTCACTTTTTCGAAAGTTCCCTAATTTTGCCTGGGAGGGAAATGAATATGAATTCGAAAGGCCAGGATTTCCCATTTCGTTTTTTGAAGCAGAAAAACGAAACGAAGGGAAACGAATTTATTACCTCAAACGAACCAAAAAAATTTAATTTTAAAAATCCCTATGCTAACTCCCGTGATCCAAAGATTCCGGGAGATTTTTTATCGTTGTTATGGGATAACACTTAATCAACAGTAATTGTACTAATGCGGAGGCCGTCGCGGTCCCCTTTCCAAGGAACCGATGTTTTTTCTTTTCCTTTGATGAGTAATAGTTCTTTGGTTCTTCCTTCCACAACAAGTCCATCCAAAGGAAAATAAAAATCTCCTTCCGACTTATAACTATCTTTCCACTTAGAACCACCTTTCCAAAGATAGGTGGTATCTTCCGTATTCACCAAGATAGAATCAGGATTTTTTACCACGGAACGAACGGAATCAGTTTTACCCAAAGCATAGAGTTTTGCTTTTTCAGTTCCTTCGTAGATTTGACCACCAAGCGATACCAAACAAGACTCATCCAAACAACCGAGGAAATTTGCGGTCTCCTTTGGATCTTTTTTTGGAATTGCTTGTGATAACTTTCCTTCTTTTTCAGATGATTGGTTTGGGTTTAAAACTTGGATTAAAAAATCTTTTTTGGTATCTTTCAAAACAAACAGTTTTCCTTCACTTGAAAGCGAAAATCCGATGGTATCGTTCCCAACCCATTCTTCCTGAATCTCTAAATTAGGATTGGTGCGCACAATTTTTCTTTGATTTGATTTGTCTTTTTCTAAAAGGAGATAAAATCCATTCGAATCAGCTGTTCCTTGTTTTACTTTCCAACCAGCTAATACTTGTTTTTTGAATGTCATCTTACCTGATTCAGGGTAAATTTTTGTGGCAGTGTCATTAGAAATTCCTACAAGTTCTTTCCCTGCTACAAGCAATTGGAAAGGGGTGGATGTGTATTGTTTCCAAATCAGCTCTTTCGTAAGCCTGTCATAACCAACAAGCGCTGTTCCATAATTCACAATGATTCGATTTGGGTATACAATTGGAGTGGAAACTGGAGTGCCCGATAAATTTAGGTCTGTAACATGGAGTGGTTCATCATCCAATGCATCCGAAGGAAGTAACCTTGCATATTTGGTTTCTCCATATTCCCTCAAGATTTTTTCTTTGACAGCATTTCGTTTCGATTTGGTTTTTTCGGATGGAGATTGTTTTTGTTTGGCATCCAAAATGCGAAACTGCGCAAACGATGCCTCTGCCGATGGTTCTTCTTTTAATACCCGATCAATTGTTTTTTCAGCTTCATCTAATTTGTTTTCTTTAAAATAGATGTACGCCAATTGGATTTCCCCGTCCATAAAATCTGGATCAGATTTGCGAATGGACTCAAGGATCGATTTGGCTTCATTTGTTAGGTCTTCATTAAAATATGCGATTGCCAAGTTATAAGACGAAAGCCCAAACTCAGAATCCTTCGCTCTTGCTTTTTCAAATTCCCTTTTGGCGGCATCCATTTGGTTTAATTTGTAAAATGCTAAACCTTTTGCAACGTTACTCGGTGCAAAATTTGGGTTCACTAATATCGACTTATCAAACTCACCAATGGCAAGGTCATAGGATTTCCGTTTCATAGAAACAAGTCCTAACATATAATAAGCGTAATATGAATCGGGTTTTTCTTTTAAGATGTCATAAAATCCATCTTCCGCTCGTTTTAACTCACCCTTTTTGTAATAAAAACTATAAATCCCTTCTTTAAAAGAGATCGCATTTTCTTTGTTGGACTTAACTGCATTTTCTAAAATAGAAAGGCCTTTCTCTTCTTCCCCTTTTTCAATATAACATTCTGCTATTTTGACAAGGAGGGATGCCTTTGGAACTTTATCATATGCCTTTTGGTAAGGAGTGACCGCTTCAATGTATTTTTTACGATTAAAAAGCGCATTCCCTTCCTTAACAAGGGGTAATATCTCCGCAAAACGAGAGTTCTCCGAAACAGTTTTTTCAGTTTCGATTACTTCAGGAATGTCTTTTGTAAATTTTTTAGACTTCTGAATGTATTCATTTGCTTTAGCATAATTTTCTTTTGTATTTTCTTCTACAGCACGTTTGTAATACAAACTACCCAAGCGGTAATCCACTGCTTCATTTCCTGGAAACTTTTTTTTAAGTCCCATATAGATGGATTCTGCTTCGTCCCACTTACTTGCATCTTCTGCAATTCGCCCAAGAGTGATGGCACTGAACGGATCAGTTGCTGATAAGGTTTCTAATTTCTTGATGTATTCTTTTTCTTTTTTAGACTCACCGGTTTTCGCGTAAACACGAGCAAGCCCTTGTAAGGCACCTGGATTCGTATTGTCCATACGGTAAGCTTCTAAGTAGGAACCTTCTGCTTTTTTGTATTCATTGAAGGCAAAATAACCTCGACCAAATGCATTTTGAACGGCAGGGTTTTCAGGATTCACACCCATCGCTCTTCCGTAGTCATCAAACGCTTGTTTGCGTTTGCCTTGTCGCAAAAAAACGTCACCACTAGCTATGAATTTTTGTGATTCGGCCAAAACTTTTGCTTTTCGGATCTCTTCCTTTTTGGCCTTCGGGTGAGTTTCCGTTTTTTTTAACACATCTAGTGCTTCATCAAAACGACCTGAATCGATTAAGACATAAGCCAAATTCATCTTTGGTTCTATAAAATTGGGATCCCAGGAAGAAGCATCTTGAAAACTTAGTGTTGCTTTTTTGACTTCACCCCATTTCCATTCGCATATTCCTTGTTTGTTGCGAATCTCTGCATTTTTTGGAATTTTTTGTAACGCTTGTTTCGAAGTTTTTAAACATTCAGAATAGTTATGTGTTTGGATGAGTACATTACAAAGTCCTACGTAGGCATTTGCATTTGTATCCGATAAAGAAATCGATTTTTTGAAACTCTCTTCACTTTCTTTTAGTTTTCCATTTAATAATTGAGCATTCCCTAAAAATGACCAAACAGAACCATTTTGTGGTTGGAGTTCTGTAGCTTTTTTGAATTCAGCAGTTGCTTCTGGGTAATTCTTTTTGTTTAAAAAGTCATTTCCCCTTTGGATGAGAGATGCAATTTTTGTGGAGAGTTTGGCATCTTTTGCTGACTTGAGTTCCGGGTTTAATTTTTCAGCCCTTGCAAAATAACTTTCAGCTTCCTCATACTTTTTTAATTCCAAACACACATCACCCAATTGGTTTAACAATTCGATAGGGTAAGGAAAGTCTTGTTTTGATTCTAAGGACTTTAGAGTTACCAAACTTTCTTGGTAACGACCCAAATTTTTTAATAAAAGACCAGTTTTATAAGTATAAATTGATTCTTCTGGTTTTAATTTGTTTAACGTTTGGTAGGTGGCGAGTGCTTCTTCGTTTTCACCGAGTGTGGATTGTACGGTTCCAAGTCCAATTAGAATTTTTTCACTTTGGGGGTCTAAGTTTTTACCATTTTCGTAGGCTTTTTTTGCATTTTCATATTCGCCTAATTGGTAATGGGAAGCACCGAGTAACGCATAACCTTCTACAAGTTCAAAACTTTGGATGGATGCTTTTGCTTTTTCCAATGCGACATCCATGTTTCCCTTTTGGAATTCATTACTTCCATCGGCGATGAGGGAACGTGCTTCTTCGATTTTTTGACGGTCAGATACCGCTGATTTTTCTACCACAGTGTCTTTCACTGTGACAGCTTGGAAATCTCGAGAACGACAACCGATAAACGTTACAAGTAAAACAGATACAACAATCAATTGTTTCATTTTTGGAACCTTTGTTCAAACTTAACCATGTCTGGGTATTGGATTTTTAATCCTCGAAGTGGCATGCCCACCAAAGGAGCATTATGTGGAGTGAGAACTCCTAAATTCCAAAATGTTTCAAAACTCCATGGAAATTCTTCAACCATTTTGTTACCTAAATACAAACGAATCATCTTTTTCTCAAGGTCGGTTGCGAATTTGATGGATCGACCTTTCAATTCATCTTCTTTGTTCCAACGAAATGAGGAACGAACTGGTGCTTCCGATTCGTTCCCTGAAAACTTTACGATATGAAAGTCTGTTTGGTCCACATAAACTAAAATTGTATTTTGGTTGTGGTCATGAATGGAAAGGCCTAAAGCACCGCTATAAGATTTCTTTAAGTCTAACACAAGTTCGGCTTCCAAATAATCAGGTATCAGATCCTCAGAATACACTCCATACCAACCTTTCGGAAGGTCCTTGTTTTTCGCGAAAGTCAACTTACCAGGGAATGTAGCTGAAAAATTAGGAGACGAAGATGTGAGGTTCCAAAATTCTTCTGACTCCCAACCCACTCCATCTTCCAAGGAGATTGGTAAGGCGATCGAGGTAATTTGTTTTGGTCGAATTTTGATGCCTGCTTTGGCATATTCAAAATGGGAATCTTGTGTCGTGCGGATGAATTGGATCGGATAACTACCGTAAGGTACTCCCGATTCTGCATATTGAGTTTTTCCCTTTTTTTGACCGTCGATGACCACATCAAGACCGACGGGAAAACTAGAAACAACAACCGTTCCTTGGGAAATATCGTCGTTCCATTCTTGGAATACCCTTGTGGTTTTTCCAGCGCGGATTAAAATGTTGCGTTTGACTTGGTCTTTGCCTGGTTTTGCAAAGGAGAGTGTGTGTTTACCATTTTGCAAGGTGAAACCAATGAGAGGAGCTTTTCCAATTTCAACTCCATCCAAATAGATAGTGGTTCCAGGGGATGTGGAAAATACAGAGACTTTCCCTTGTAAAGACGATGTAAAGATATTGCGGACTTCATCAGAAGACGGTGAAGACAGTTCTAAAAAATATGACGGGACAAATTCAGTTAACGGGAGTAAGTGTTTTTTTCCATGGAAAACATCAAAAGACTTCGCATTTTTGGATTTGGGTTCTTTTTCTTCTTGGTAAACGAAAACCGCCTTTCCGAAGTTTTGTGAAAGTACAGGGTCATTGTACAAAACTTCCACGGACAATCTTTCTGCTACTTTTGATAAACTGAGTTCTAAAACTAAATCAATGTCATTTGCTTGAAAAAACTTAGGATCTGGTTTCGCAGGTGATTTTTGGTAAGCACCCAACTTGGAGTGGGGGAAAAGGATTTTTTCCTCTAATAGACTTACGTCGGAAGCAGAAAACCCCTCTGGAATTTGTTTCCAGAGGAGAGTGAAACTTGGAGTGGATTTATTTACCAGTCGTTCTCTGTAATCTCTACCCGAAGGAAGGGGTTCAGACTCTCCAATATCTGGAGTGACAAACTTAGGTTTTGTAAAACTTCGATTGAGTGTTTCGATCTGAGTGACCGAGGAACAATAACCGACTAAAAAACAAAGGACCGGTAAATAAACATATCTCATTTCGTCTTATCAAAACTCTCTTTAGGAGCTAATTTTAGTGAATCTTTTTGAACGTCTTTTTTGATGTATTTGGAATCTTCGATCGACTTCGCTGTTGTGATCACTTCATCTGACTTTGATTTGGTGATTTCGCGAGTTCTAGCCGCTTTTTCCAATTCCTCAACAGAAGAACCGATGTTCATTTTTTGAAGTTCTTCGTTGTTTGATTTGAGTTCATTTGCTAATGATTCAAATTGTAACATCTTTGTGTTTTCAAAAACTAACATTTCTTTCATTTCACCTAAGGATTGTTTGTCCATTGGCTTAATCATTTTATCAGAAAGTTTTGTGTCCGAACCAACTTCAGCTGACTTTTGTTTGTCGACAACGATTTCGTTTTCAGAGTTTGACTTACGGATGGCAACTGCTCCATCTAAAACCGTGTATTTTACAACGCAGTTTGAAGATCCACAGGCTACGTTTCCACCTTTAGCCGAAGGGTTTTCCACATTCGTCAAAAAAATTGTTCCACGAACACCCGCAATGGAAGTTGGAGTCACAACACTGAAGGATTCCGTTTTTCTTTCCTTACGAAGTACTGTCACCAGTTTTCCGTATTGCATGTTAACTTCTGTTTCGCGAGTTCCATCGTTTGCAGCAAACGCTTGGTTTACACTTAAGGAAGTGTTTTTGTTGAGTTTGAGAACTCCATCTTCACCAACAAGAAGTTCAACGGATCCGTTTTGGCCAGTCACAATTGTGTCTTCTGATGATAAAGTATCACCTAAACTTGGTTTGATTTGACCACTTTCTCTTAAGATCACAACATCTCCCTTTACAAAGGCGATCACGACATTGCTAGATGGTTGGTTTTTTTCTGTAACAGCCGTTACAGTCTCTTTTGAGTCCTTTTGGCAAGCTGTGGCAAACATGGCAAAAACCGCCACAAATCCCAAAACCGACAATTTTTGTATGATTGTACGTTTCATATTCCTTCCTCCGGAAATAACTTTCTTAAAATAGATAACAACTGAAGCCTTGGCAACTCTTTTCCCTAATACCTTTTTGTGACCGCTTTTGTCCAATGGTCCCTTCGAGTTACCCTGTGGGGGTTTTCCAAGCTTTCGATCATGGATTCGAGGCTCTTTTTTCGGGTTTCGTCCATCGTCTCTTCCATGTATTGGCGCATTGGGCAGTTAGAACCGAGTTCACAGCAATAAATTTCCTGACAACGTTCCTTTACATTTCGTAATTCGGGAAAACTTTCCCAAAGTTCGGTTGTGGTCAAGTGGAGGATTCCCCATTCTTTGACTCCCGGCGAGTCGATGAGGACGGTATTTCCTTCCAAAAATAAAGCAAAAGAATTGGTGGTTGTGTGTTTTCCTTTTTTGGTGGATCCGCTGACCAAATTCGTACGTTGTACGGTTTTTTGGTGGAGGTGGTTCATGAGCGTCGATTTCCCCACCCCAGAATTGCCACAGAGAAAGGTTCGTTTGCCTTTGATTTTTTCCCACAGGGGTTGGATGGACTCTTCCGAGAGGAGTGAGACACTCATCACTTCATAACCTAACTCCTTATAATAGGTCTCCCTGTCTTCTATCTCTTCCTCCGATACTAAATCTTTTTTGGTAAAGATGATAAGGGGTGGAATGGCTGTATGGTAAGAGGCAGCAAGGAGCCGGTCAATGAATCCTGGTTTTGTTTCTGGATCCTTACAAGAAGCGAGGATGGCCACTTGGTCAAGGTTTGCACATAACACGTGAATGTCGCCTTTATCACTCTTTCTTGTGAGGTAATTTTTTCGTTCCATCCTTTCAGAGATAACCCACTCTTCTCCCGAAGATTTTTCAGCAAGGACTATATCTCCCACAACAAAAGGATGGCGTTCATCCGAATTTTTTAGGCGCAGTTTGCCTTTGAGTACAGCTAGGGCATAGGTAGTGGCTTCCGAATAAATTTCATAATAAGCACCGAAGATACGAGCGATTGTAAATTGTTCTTTACCCAAGTGGATTCAACACCATAATTATCTAGTTCTCACATTGTATACGATCCACATGCAAATACAAGTTTTCTTTCGTTCCAGCATCATTCTTCTTTCATCCTTTGGTTGGTTTGCGATTGCTTATGGACTAAGCATGTTCCAAACATCCTATCTTCTCACATTTGCGACTTTACTAATGGGCTTACTCACTTTATCCCTTTTTCTCTTCCACTTACCCAAACACGAAACTGTTTTGGAGGAAAAACCGAAAAAACGCGACGAGTTGGTGCAAAATCTTTTTGCCCTTGAAAAATTCAAAGAGGAACTCATTTCCTTTAATGACCCTGACCAAATCAGCGAAACCATCAGTCAATTTTTAGCCGCGAAAATCCCGGCTGAATTTGTGCAAGTGTATACTTGGGATGAAAAAGAAGGCCAATTCCGACCAAGGCCATTCCTACCGTCAAAAAACACAATGACCTCCGACTTACCTTCCATTCCGGTTTTTAATCCATTTTTGTTATGGTTATCGGAAAGGGAAGGAATCCATATCAAAGAAAATTTTATCCAATGTGTTTCCCCAAGTCATGAAAAAATCGCAAAAGAAGCCTTACATTTTTTTTCAGACACAAAATCAGAGTTAGTTGCCACATTATCAATTAAATCAAGTTTGGTGGGATTTATTTTACTAGGAAAACATAAAGAAGGAAAAATTTACGACCTAGAGGAAATTGAAATCATTTTGGAGATCCTATCTGTATCTCTCATGTCCCTTTCCAATTCTATGATCTACCAACAGCTTTTAAACTTAACTGAAACTTTGGAAGCAAAAGTAAGAGAAAGAACCAAAGAATTAGAAGAAACCCAAGCCCACCTCGTCCAGTCAGAAAAAATGGCATCGCTTGGGGTGATGGTAGCAGGAATAGCTCACGAAATCAATACACCTGCGGCCGTGATCAACGGAGCAGCTGATAATTTAGATGCGAATTTAGTATTCGTATTATCACACTTAGGCGATATCACCCATCTCATCCAAAATCCAGATTTTCGTTCCCTTTATTTGGATATCTTGTTTAGCTTCGTGAAAGAAGATCCCAACACCAAAATTGATCCGAAGGACAAATTTAAATTAAAAAGAGAAACCAAATTCAAATTCATCCAAGATGGAATGCCTGAAAATGATGCCACAGACCTTGCTACCTTTCTCATCGACCACCATCTTATGCATATGCAAGAGGAATTGTTACGGATTTGGAAATCGGGTGGGAAAGAAACATTTGAAATGTTGAAGAACACCTTAAGTTTGCAAAGAAATATCAAAAATATTAAGTATGCGATTCGGAATATTGTTCGAATTGTGAAAGCATTAAAATATTATTCCCACCTAGGTCAAAATTCATATGAAGTCTCGGACATCCACGAGGGACTCGAAAATACCCTGGTCATCATGCAAAACCAAATCAAACATGGAGTGGAAATTGAACGTAATTACGGAGCCATCCCTCTTGTTAGGTGCAATTTGGATGAACTAAATCAAGTTTGGACCAATCTCATTACCAATGCCATCCATGCGATGAAAAAAACAGAACACCCAAAACTAATCATTTCTTCGAGAAGGATTGGAGAAGAGTATGTGATGATTAGTTTTGAAGACAATGGATCCGGAATTCCTAGTGAAATCAAAGATAAAATTTGGGATCCCTTTTTTACCACAAAAGACCAAGGTGAAGGAACAGGACTTGGTTTAGGAATCGTCAAAGGAATCATCGAAAAACATAAAGGAAGGATTGAAGTGGAGTCATCCCCTGGTCGAACTTTGTTTATGGTTTATTTGCCGTTAGTTGGACCAGGTGATGTTCCCAATCTCCCGAAAGAAATTTTTAGGGAGGTGAGAGGGTAAGTTGTTAGGAGAAAAGTGGACGGCTTAACAGTTTTTCCCAATTTTCCTTTGTGGTTTCAAAGTTCTTTTTGGAAACTCCCGCTTCAGTTTCATTTGCAGTTTGTTTTGCTTTCGACCATTTTTGGTATTCTAAGATTGCTGTTTCTCTCAGATGAGCCAATTGTTCAGACCAAGATTTTAGTTTGTCCTCACCGAGATTCGAATACTGGTGAAGGGTTTCCTTCTCTTTGATAAACATGGTTTTTTGTAAAATTTTTTCTTCTGAAACTTTTTTTAAATTATAAGTAAGGCCAAAAAAAGAAAGGAATTTGATCATCCACTTGGATGGATCATAATCATACCAACGTATTCCATTCCGATAATCCATTTGGAATTCATGATGGAAGTTATGGTATCCTTCACCAAACGTAAAAAATGCGATCATCCAATTGTCACGAGCCGTTTGTTCCTTTGAGAAAGTTCGTTCTCCCCAAACATGGCAGGCACTATTGATAAAAAAAGTAAATTGGTGGACTACAAATAATCGTAAAAACCCGGCTACAAAAAATCCTTCTAAGAAGGATCCCCATAACATGGTGATGAGTCCAGGCAAAATGAAACACATAAAGATTGAAATCGAATAAAAATGTTTGTGTTGCCAAACTACGAGTGGGTCATTCAGCAAATCTTGGACCCCTTGCCCAACATAGTTTCGTTTGCGAAATAACCAACCAATATGAGCATACCAAAACCCTTTTTTGATGGAGTATGGATCCTTGTCTGTATCCACAAATTTGTGATGGATGCGGTGGTCTTCACTCCATTCGAGCGCAGTGGATTGGAAGGCAGCTGCTCCAAACAACAATAACAAAAGTTTTATGGGGGATTTCGCTTCATAGGCTTTGTGTGAAAACAGTCTGTGGTAACCAACTGTAATCCCCATGCCCGTCGCAAAAAAATAAAACAAAAAAAGTGCCCATGTTCCCAAATGAATGGTTTCATATATGGTAACGTAGATGGTTCCGAAGATACCAACGAGGGGGGATGTGAGTAAAAAAATCGTAGTCACCCAATCGATTGGGTTTTTGACTTTGATTTCAGCTTGTGTCGTCATAGAAAATTCCTGTTCCATGGAGTGGGAGTCCGAAATCCGATTCCGGTTGCAAAAAAATGAGTACAGATCGTTACAAACCAGGAATTTTAGAACAATGGGGCCGCCGGGTCCTCATTGCAATTCGGACATCTACGAAAAACGAGGGACAAAAGGCAGAAACCAGTTTTTCTGAAGCTTCGAAACAACTCCTATTTTGGGGCAGTTTTTGGTCGTTTTGGATTGGTTTTTTTCCTTCCGTTCTCTTTGTATACCTTTCCTTGTATTTGCCAGCCATCTCATTTTCCCACCTTTCTGACATTCCCTACCAAGCTCTCGTTGGTTTCCTTGTCCTACTCACTTCCATCACTGTCCTTGAGTTTTACCTCCTCTTCCGGTTGGGGTTTTACCTTTCCTACCAAATGGCAAAAGCTGCTGATGTGGAACTTGCTGAAGAACCTGAACTCATCACACCCATCCCAGGGATGATGGCACGTCTCGTATTGGAAATCCCTGACCCGAGGATCCGCCTTTATGGGATTGATCCTTACAAACACTTAAATGAGAGGGCATTGTTTATTCGAACTCTCTTGTATAAAAGTAAGGTATTTTTATCCAATATTTTCGCAAAACTATTGTTAAAGGTATTTTTGGGAAGGACTAGTTTACGTTTTCTCATTGAATACATTTCAGGGCCTATCACCGGGATATGGGATGCCGTTACTACTTATATCATTCTTTTTGAATTAAGAAAACGAATCATCACAAGAAAATTAGCAGATTCCCTCCTCATCCAAATCAAATCGAAATTTAGGAATCCAAAACTGATAGAATCGGTGTTACGCTCCGTTGCACTTTCAATTGTGTATACAAAAACGTTTCATCCCAATTTTGAATACCTACTCTTTGGTTTACTTGGGCTTTTGCCAAATCGAGAAACATTACAACACTTAGATGACTGGGAGGCTTTTGTTTTGTCCCTCCAGTCATTGCCAGAAGAAGAAAAACAATGGCCGGTTGCTATTTTTGCCATCTGTGCTTCCTTTGATGGTACACTCAATGCTGAAGAACTGTCTGCCTTTTCGGGACTTAGCGAACACTCTCCTACTTGGATATTGGACCGAGTGCGCCATTTGAGTGCCACCATCCAAAAGGGAGAACTTGCAGAATCTTTCCTTTGGATGGAAAAAATCCTTCCACAAGAAAGAAACTCTTAAGAGAATGAATCCCAGTCTAAAAGAAACATAGGAGAAAATATGGCACAAGTAACACTCAAAGGAAATCCCGTTCCTCTCGAAGGATCCATCCCAAAACCTGGAGACAAAGCTCCTGATTTCAAAGTCGCCAAACAAGATTTAAGTGATATTTCCTTAAAAGATCTGGCAGGTAAGGTAAAAATCCTTGTAGCCGTACCAAGCCTCGACACTCCGGTTTGTGCCATCGAAACAAAAAAATTCAACGAAAAGGTAGCAAAAGAAAATGGGATCACCACTCTAATCATTTCTGGTGATTTACCTTTTGCCATGAAACGATTTTGTTCCACGGAAGGCATCAACTCGGAAAACCTAATCACAGGTTCCCAATTTAAAGACTTTTCGTTCTCCAAAAACTATGGAACCCATATCTCTGGTGGCCCACTTGCTGGATTATCCGCAAGAGCCGTTTTTGTTGTCGATAAAGACGATGTGGTTCGTTACACGGAACTTGTTCCTGAAATTGGAAGTGAACCTAACTACGATACCGTTCTTGCAGAAGCTAAGAAACTTGTTTAGATAACGTATGGATTTGGCAGGGAAGGTTGTACTTTTCTGCCAATCCTTGGATGTTTGCCACCAAATCCTCATCAAAACTAAAAAACACCACTTTCCAATTTTCATCAGAATTTGCAATGCATTGAAGGGTATATTCCAATGCCGCATTTCGCCGAACATTGTCCATGTGCCGAAACGGTTCATCTAACAATAAGTAAAGGACATTAAATTGGTTTCCAATACGAAATGCATATTCCAATCGCAAAACAAAGGAAATTTGTTCGCGTGTTCCCGTTGACAATTGTCCAAAAGAAAAATGTCCTTCATTTTGATTTGATGTGATTTGGATTTCGTCAGAAAACCCATTCCAATGGATTTGTTTGGATGGCATTGTACCTTTGATGGCATCCATTCTGTTTTGTAAGGAACGCACAAGAGAAGACATTTTATCTGTACTTTCTTTTTGCATTTCTGAAAAAATTCCAACAAGGACTTCAAAGGCTTGGAAATTTTTTTCCAATTCGATTTTCTTTTTTTCTTTGGACTCAAGATCTTTTTTGTTGGATTCCCATTCTTTTTGAGCAGGAACCATTTGGGATTCCAAAATTGCTTTTCCGGTATCCAATTTTTTTTCTAAGTCTACAATCTTTACTTCCAAACTTCGAATCAATTCAGTTAACTCTCTGATACGATTCTCAAGTCGTTGTTTGGTGGTTCGGTCTTCTGGTTGGAATTGTTTACCAATTCCCTGTTTCTCCCAATCACTCATTTTATCTTTGAGTTTGAGTTTGAGTGACTCAATTCCATCTGTTTCCCATTTTTTAATTTCTACTCCCAGGGAATCTTCAATGGTTTTGATTTTGTCAGCTTTGAGGCGTATTTGGACCAAGGTTTCGCTTAATTCGCTAAGAGAACTCACACCTAAATTTTGCAAGTGGGTCGAACGTTCTTTTTCTTTTTCATCTAAAACATCTTTTTCTTTTTTCAAAAGATTTTCTTGGTTCTGGATTTCCGATTCCATTTTAGAAATCATAACAACTAAATTTTGAAGTTCTAATTTCTGTTTTGTGTATTCCCTTTCATACCTTTGGAAAGTGGTAAACAATGAATCCAAGTGAAGGGAATCAGGTTTCCATTCACCCAAAGTTTTGGTTTCCATTTCACTTGTTATCCGACGGATCATTTCATTCCATTTGGCTTCGTCTTTTTCGAGTTTGGTTTCTTTCATTTTGATACCAAAAAACAAAGACAAACCTAAAAATAAGCCTAAAAGGATGTATATCCAATTTCCAAAATCAGCGAAAAGGATTGTTATCACGGTAAACAAAGTAAGGAAGATAGATACAACCGCCAAACTTCTGTAAAATGGATTCCAGGTGACTTTTGGAACAACAGGGAAATCATCTTGGAATTTGCGGAGCACATCTTTCCAAGATTCAAAAAACTGAAAATAAGACTCTAGTTTTTGGAATTTGTTTTCTAAACTAGATCGATTAGAATTTGAAGCAGTTTTCCCATTTTCTAATTCGCCTATCCTTTCTTTTGTTGCCTCTATTTTTTGTTTGCCAGCCCGAATGGATTCTTCGAGTGATTTGATTTGTTTTTCCGAATCATTTTGTAAAAATTTAGAATCAGTTTTTTTCTCTTGAGACAACATTTCCCATTGCAAAATCTGATGATACACTCGATCTGCATCTGCATGGAGTTCCTTTTCTTTTAACTCTTCAAATTGTTTTTGTAATGTATTTCTTTCAGTTACAAAACTTTCTATTTCTGTTTTTTTGTTTTGTCTTTCCAATTCCAAACTTGGCAATTCTGCAAATTGTTTTGAAATTTGGTTTAAGTTTCGTTCGGATTCATCAAATTTTCGTTTAGCGGCATCTAACTCCGATAATGCTAAATTCCAATCCTTTACGACTTTGCGATTTCCATTTTTAGTGACTTGGATTTCAGCTTGTTCTTTTAAGTAACCTGGATTGAAACCACTATCAAAAATGGATTGTTCAATCACCGAAGTGAGTTCACTATCGGAACCTACCTCCATATTCCCTTCCCTAATGACAAGTGAGTTTAAAAATAAATTTGGGGAGAGACTTTGTTTCTCAATTCCTAAATCAGAATTTCGATTTTCCTGATACCTTTCATTTAATAGTTTTCCATATTTTTTTGTACCCGTTACTTTCACTAGGGCTGAAACAAAGGCATCCAAAATGGTGGTTTTTCCAGATTCGTTTGGTCCCGTAAAAACTGTAATTCTTTGAATTGGGAATTCTTTTGAAGTAAAGATACCGAAGTTTTCTAATTTCAATTTCATTTTACTTTTCCCCCATCCAAAATAAACCGAATCCCTGTTACACGAGTGAACCTCCAGAGACCAGGATCCATTTGGTTTTTCCGTTCTTCCATTTTCTCTAAAAATTGTTTGATGAATTCATTTTCCGAAATATTTTGCAGGACAAAAACTTGGGTTTCATCGGGATCAAATTCACAAATTCGAAATTTCTGTTTCCATTCTCTTTCGATGGTTTCTTGGAACTTTTGTTTTCCGTCCATGGAATCCACATACCCTACGAATCGAAAACAAATCCAATCATTGGGGGATGTATTTGCCAAATACTCATCGACTCCAAGTTCCGGATTTCCATCAGTATCTAAGTTAACAATGATTTCACGGTATTCACCAGCTGATTTCCATGGAATGAATTCGGTTTGTAATTTGCCATTTTCAATTTCAATGATAATGCCACCCCGTGGCCCAAACTCACCCTTTCGCCAAACGCGGGATGATCCCGCATAACCAACATTACATTTTCCAACAGTTCCAAAGCGGTGTCTATGTAAATGTCCGATTGCAAGATAATCCAAATCCAAAATTTGTAATAGATTTGGATCCAAATAAGAACCACCTTCTTCTTCCTCTTCTTGTAAACCGGTAAAGCTCATCCCTGACACGGTCCCATGAGCAAGGCCAATTCGTATTTGTGATTTTTTTGGTGGAGGGGGCGTTAATAAAATTTCGGAATAGTTATCTTGGTGAGGGATTGCAACAAATTCGATTCCGCTATCTTCAAAAAAAGTAAAAGGGAGAGCGCTTAGCACACTGACTTTTTTTGACCAATCGTATGCCGCATATGAAGTTTCATTTCCTTTTTTTTCTAATACTTCATGATTGCCAGGCAAAAAATACACATACCCAGAAAACGAAGAAACCAATTTGATAAACTGCGAACGTAGGGTTTCCAAATCGGGGAAGCGATTGAAAACATCCCCACAAAAAAATACCCGATCACAGCCTTTGGATTCTGCAGTTTCTATAATTTCCTTGAGGACGTTTAGTGAATAGGTCTCTTCTTCTTTTGTTAAGGAGGAAAGGTGTAGGTCAGATACTTGTAAAAACTTCATATGGATTTGTGTAAGGGAGAGTTTACCTCTCCCCTAGGACAAAGTACAGAAGTTCGAAAAAAAAAGCAAGATTCGTTAGATGACTCTGTCTTTTTTGAAGCCTGAAATATGCTCTTTGGAAAACCCCAATTGGGTTAAAATTTCCTCGGTGTGCTCTCCATGTTCCGGTGGGTCATTGCGGTACACAAATGGTGTTTCCGAAAAATGAAAAGGAGATCCAAATTGTAAGATTGGACCATATTTTGGATGATTCCTTTCGAGAACCATCCCTCGATCTTTCATATGTTGGTCTTCCGATACTTCCTTCATATTCAGTATTGGAGACAAACAAGCATCCGTGTTGTCAAAAATCGGTTGTAAGTCAGTAAAGGTTTTGGATTTAAAATAATCAGTTAACTTTTGTTTAATGATAGGGAGGTTTTCTTCAACCATAGGGTGTTCTTTTGTTAAATTTTCCATTCCCGCAGCTCGCAAAAATGTTTGGAAAAACATATCTTCCAAAGCACCGAGTGCTACATACCTACCTTCTTTTGTTTCATATACATTATAATTTGGTAATTTACCAGAAAGGATATCATTCCCTGCTTCTGGAGAAACACCAGATGCTGACAAAATCCCACCATAAAGGGATATGAATTGGATAGAGGCATCAGTCATCGAGATATCAATCTTTTGCCCCTTACCTGTTTTTTCTCTATAATACAAAGCAGCAAGGATAGCAGAAAGAGCTGTGAGTGTTCCGCCACCTACATCAGCCATTTGGAAACCGGCAGGTCTCGGAGGATTTCCCGTTTGGTCAAGGACACCAGAGATCGCCAGATAATTCAAATCATGTCCAGCAAAGTCTACGTACTTTCCACTGGTCCCATAACCAGAAATGCCACAGTAAATCAAACGTGGGAATTTTTCTTTTAGGACATCATACCCAATTCCCATTTTATCCATTCCATCAGGCCTAAATCCTTCCAACAGAATATCAGCATCTTCTAATAGTTTGAATAAAATTTCTTTGGCTTGTTCTCGTTTTAAATTGAGAGTGATCGCCTTTTTGTTTCGGTTGAGCATCATAAAGAGGGCGGGGTATCCGGTTTTGCCTTTGAACATTGCCCGTGACCCATCATAGGCACGAGGGTTTTCGATTTTAATGACTTCGGCTCCCATATCGGCAAGGTGTTGGGAACAAAGTGGCCCTGGAAGGAGTAAGGACAAATCGACGACTTTTACGCCTGAAAGTGGACCTTTTGCGTTGGGGTTTGTGTTTTGGTTCATCTTGTTTTATTGCATTTCCTGGAAATTTTTTTCTGATTTTGGCCTTTTTTCTCGTAGAATAAAGAGGGAGAACCCTAAATGGGATGCATAAGAGGACAAATCGGAACCGTGTTCAAACCAAAAATTTCCTTTGCCCTCATCCTCTTCTCAACCTTCTTTTTTTCCTGCCAATCGGTAACTCCTGTTAATCTACAAAGATTGTTCGGCTCGTTTTTTGTCCAAGCAGCCGGCCAAGGTTCTGTGATCTATGAAGCTCCCAATTTTTTATTCACGAGTGAAAATGGAAGACAAGCAGAATTCATACTTCGTTTGAACATTGAACCAAACAGTTCAGTGAGAATTGGACCAATCACCATCTCCGATCCCACAGAAGGAGTTTTATTATCCGATACATTTATCGATTTTACTCCAGAAAATTGGGACGAACCGCATACAGTTCGTTTGGCGGGAGTTGACGATCTCTTGGCAGATGGAAACCAAACCTTTCGTGTACAATTAGGAAGTATCTTAACTTCTGACTTCCGATTTTCAACGCAGAGTTTACCAGTACTAATTGTAGTTAATACCGACAACGAATCTTCTGGTGTGGCTGCAAGTCCTGTTTTTGGACTGTTAACATCAGAAACGGGGGAAACTGGCCAAATTTTTTACGTATTACAAACAAGGCCGATGCAAGATGTTTACATTCGGAATTTTGTATCAAATGATACAACAGAGGCAACTGTCGAATCCATTGAACTTGTTTTTACACCTAATAACTGGGATGTACCTCAATCAGTAACAGTGACTGGTGTCGATGATTTTAGTGTTGATGATAGCACATTCCAAATCTCTGCCGACCCAACGATCTCTTTTGATCCAGCTTACATGGGAAAGGTGGTTCCAATCATCACAGGTACCAATGTAGATAATGATATTGCTGGTTTTACTGTAGTGAATTTATCTGGTTTAACCACAACAGAAGCCGGAGGTGCTGTGTCATTTGGAGTGGTATTAAATACACTTCCTACAGATACCGTCACCATTCCTTCCATTGTGGCGACTCCGAGCTCTGAAGCAGTTACTAGTCCCTCTACACTCAGCTTCGCCCCTGCAGAATGGTTTACACCCAAGATCGTAACGGTCACTGGAGTGGATGAATTCATTGTGGATGGATCACAGACAGTATCGATCGTTTCTAGTGCTGCCACATCAACAGACTCAGATTACAATGGTTTGGCGGGACCAGTATTTCCAACAGTAACCAACACCGATAATGACGTACCTGGTTTTGTTTTAAGTTCGCCTGGAAGTTTGACCATCTCAGAAAATGGTGGTTTGCTTAATTTTACAATACGCCTTTCTTCCCAACCCCCACCTGGTTCCACTGTCACCCTCACTGGAATTAATGAAAACAATTCCATTACCAATGTGAATACAGCTAGTTTGGTGTTTACCAATGCCAATTGGAACATTGACCAATTGATCCAAATAACAACAAATAATAACTCCATTGATGAAGATACAAGGACAGTGGTATTACAGTTTGGCTCTGTGGATACCGGGGGGAGCGCTGATCCTGTTTACAATGTTATCCCACCTCCAACACAAATTAGTTTCTCTGTAACTGACGATGATACTGCAGGGATTACAGTGACTCCTGTTGGCGGGCTTGTCGTTCATGAAAATGGTACTCCCTTTACTGAAACTTTTACTGTTGTTTTAAATTCACAACCCACCCAAACTGTGAACCTACCAACAATTTCTTCTAGTAATACTTCAGAGATTACCGTATCACCAACTTCTTTATCATTTACCACAGCCAACTGGAATACACCGCAAACCGTTACCATCACATCTGTGTTAGATGGCACAGATGATGGTGACCAAAATGTAAATATCAATTTTGCAAATTCATCCTCTGTTGATACAAAATACAATTCTCTTTCAATCCCAGCCGTGACCGCAATCAACACCGATAGCAACGAACCTATGGTGCGCATTCAAAATTTATCTGCTTCTTCCATAGTAGAAAATGGGACCTCTACCATCACATTTGAAATTCGTTTGTCTTTAAAACCGAATTCGAATGTCGTAATTGGGCCCATCACCTCTTCTGATGGTACGGAAGCTGTTTTACTCAATAGTGTTTCCGGAGTTGCCGCTTCACGTACACTCACCTTTACTCCCACCAACGGACAGGCAGGGAGTTTTACTGGGAATTCGAGTGAAAGTGGATGGGATGTAGCCCAAACCATCACGATTCGTTCTGTGACAGATTCTTTTGCTGATGGAAATATTCCAGTCACAATTCATATCCCACAAGCAAATGGATCTTATTTTACAGGTTTGTATCCCACGGGGGCTGTGCCTGGGTATACAGATACAAACGGGAATTTGGTGGTCACCATCACAGACAATGATACAAAAGGGTTTACCTTTTCCACAACTACACTCAATCTAACAGAAGGTGATGCAGATGGAACGTTTACTCTTCGATTGAATGCAGCTCCCTGTGACACTCCGGGCAACTTGGCATCTTGTGCGAGTGGTTCTGTGACCATCCCCATCACAGCGGAAACATTTTCGTTACCTGATTCTACTCAATATAGTTTTTCGCCAGCAAACCTTACATTCACTCATACAAATTATGGAACAGCACAAACCGTGACAGTCACTGTGGTCAATGATTCCATCAATGAATCCAATACAAGGACCCATACACTTACATTAGGTGCAATTTCCGGTTCTGGCACTGACTATGAAGGAATGAATCCAAGTGATGTAACCATTACTATCACTGATAACGACAACCCATCTCCAAAAATTTTATTCACTTTGGATACAGGACAACCTTACTTTACGACTGAGTCAGGGTTTTCTACTTTTTACAGTTTACGATTAGGGAGCCGCCCCATCCCAGGAAATTCTGTGACAGTGACCTTATCCACATCTGACACAACAGAAGGGATGATCAATGACAGTGGAACTCCTGTTGGTTCCAAACAATATGTATTTGATGAAACCAATTGGAGCACATCTGTTCCAGTGGAAATTGTTGGTGTGTCAGATCTATTGAGTGATGGAAATATAAATTATAACATCACTGTTTCGGGAGCTGAAACGGGATCTTTCCCATCTTGGTATGATAGTTTTGTGGGGAGTAATGGCACCACCGCAAACCTAGTCAATTATAGTGTCTCTGAAAATCCTGTGACTGTCATCACACCGCAAGTAATGGTTCGCGCAGAAAATGCGGCATCGTTTTCCATTTACATTTTACTCAGCCAAGCCCCAACTGATGATGTTACAATCCCAATTTCGATCCCTTCTAGTTTCCCATGTACTTTGTTTACGGGTCCGACTGTCACACAGTTTTCGATTTCAACAAACACCGTCACCATTACAAATGCTAATTGGAATACAATTGGAGCACACAACACAATCACGGTTACACCATTTAACGATTCAGTAGACGATGGCAATGTAGTTTGTCCGATTGAAGTGGGAGTGCTAACCTCCACCGATGGATTTTACAATGGAGTGAATCCTTTTCCATCGGCTGATTACCCCGAACTCACGTTAAATGACAACGATTCCGCAGGCATCACCACATCTGCTTTTGCACCAGCTACGGTTATCACTTCCCAAACGGGTGCAAGTTCTGAGTTTTACATCTATCTCAATTCACAACCCACAACCGATGTTACAATTAATTTTTCAAGCACTCCTGGTGGGCTTGTTTCCTTTCCCACAGCACCATTGACTTTTACTCCATCCAATTTTGGCACAGGACAGTTGGTTACGATCGTTGGCCAAGACTCAGCCGACGTGTTAGATGCAAATTATAACATCAACCCTCAAATCTCTTCCAGTGAAACTGGAACTGGATTTTCTCCGTCCACCATTTACAGTGCACTCACTCCAAGTTCCATTCCAGGAGTCCACATCTACAATTTATACGATATCGTTCCCTGTATTGATCCAAATCCGATGGCCGCTTGTGGCACCTCTCCCAACGTTCATGGAGGCTTAGTCTCTTCACCTAATTTAGTAACAACGGAACTTGGTGGTCAGTCTCGATTCCAAGTTAGGCTACGGGCACGTCCAACTACAAATGTAAACATTGCAGTATCAAGTTCCAATGTTGCAGAAGGCACAAGCTCTCTTTCAAATCTAACATTTACATCCACTGATTGGAATTCCTTTCAAAATATTGTGATCACTGGTGTGGATGATGGTTTGGTGGATGGGAATGTACTTTATTCAATTTTATTTGGATCTCTGAGAGGTGGTGGGACAGGATTTAATGGAGAAACGATCCCCAATCTTTCAGTCACAAACAACGACAATGATTGATAATCTGAATTTGATTCCCATCCAGTGCGATTCAATGTGAATGGGTTTAAATATTCATTCGGATAGAAAAGTAGTTATTGCACATACCCTTGTTTTTTTAGTATGTCCAATGCATCAGTTCCAAGTTCTTGTTTGTTTTCGTAGGATTTTTTTAGGCCACCTTCTTTCCAAAAATGAACCTTTGTTTGTGGGTGGATGATTGGCCGAAAGGATTGCGATTCGTATAACAGATCACAGTCCCTCTTACACGCCGAAAGATTCACACCAAAATAACCGATTCGGATATCCGATTTTGCGACTTCTTGTTTCCCCATCCAAACTTTGAATTCAGGAAAACTCACATCAGGGTATACTTCAAAACTAATTTGAAACGGAACTTGATCCTTGGTTTTGAGTTTTACGAATTTCCCTTTTTCTTCGACAATCACATTGGATGGAAGATTTTCCAAACGGATGATGCCACTCGGAACAGAAATCTGAATTTCTGATTCAGTTGCAGTAGGACTTGGGTTCACCCATAGGTGATACATTGGAAGTTTTGGTTCCATCGAACGAATTTGTTTCCAAAACCTTTTCATTTTTTTCTCTAATGCTGCATTTAATTTTAGTTCGCCGATAGAATCCATGTGGTTGATCCGAATGGGTCTTTCTTGGTTCGGATCAGACGTTGTATCAAAATACAAATAAAACTCGTTTCCAACTGAACCTTGCCAAAACTTTCCTAATTCATGAAACCGGTACGACCTTTGCAATAAAAACTCTTTCCCTTCTCCATACCCTTGCGTGAACCTTGTCTCCCCGTAGTATGTTCGTTTGTTGGTCTCTTTTCCTTCGATGATGGGACGCAAAGACAATCCATGGATGGATTTTGGTATCGGAATTCCAATATAATCAAGAACGGTTGGATACAAATCAATGGAGCGTGTCATAGACTGAACTGCTTTTTGCAATTTGGAATTTGGTAATTTGATAAGAAGTGGTACATGGATATTTTCTAAAAACAAATCCTGTCCATGTCCATAATAGGTATTGGTCCCTGTAAAAGGAGAGATCGCATGTGAAGAATGCATCACTTCTCCATGATCGGCGGTGATGAGGATCAGAGAATTTTCCCAAAGTCCTTTGGTTTTAATTGATTCAAAAACCTTTCCCAGCTCTTCATCCACAAAAGCCACTTCACCCAAATAATTCAACTTTCGTTCGTCTAAGTTTTCCTTTGTTTGGATTCGGTTTGTGAATCCAGGAGGCGGTGTATAAGGTTTGTGGGGATCATTGTAATTCAAAAACAAAAAGAAAGGATCTTCTTTTGCTGAGACAGCTTCCAACACTTCTAAGGTTTTTTTTGTGATTTTTTTGGTATCTTCACTGTAGTTAGAGAAATCGTATAACTCATCAAAACCTACATCGACACCAAGTCCATACTTATCAGTAAGGAATGGATTATTTCCCACCATTACCGTGTTATACTTTGAATCTTTTAATACTTTGGGCAATGGTTTTTTTTCAGAACGATAAAAGGCTTGCACCTCCGATTTTGTCGTGGGGTAATCCCAAAAATTGACAGGATTGGCGGAAGCATATTTCCCTGTAAAAAAAACAAGTGTGGATGGCCGAGTCCATGCAGCATTCACCAAATGGTATTGGAATTGGATCCCATCTTTGGCAAACATATCTATGTTAGGTGTTACATTGTAATTTCCAATGATGTCACCCCTAAGGCTATCAATCACAATCCAGATCACATTTGGTTTTGATTGGGAAAGATGACTGGTCACATTTATTTTACTATCCGCATCATACTTACCCTCTTCCAAATTCGATTCCGAAAGGGAGTTTTCTTTTTTGCAAAAAGAAGTGAGAACTAAGACAAATAAAATGGAAACAGAAAGCGAATGGATTCGATTTAAATTAAAAATGATTTTAAAAAGGTGTTTTGGAATCAAGAGTTAACGTCAAACATCTGCAAGGCGGTTAACCATACGCCTACTAAAATAAATGAAATCCCGAGCCACTGCGTAAAATTTAGTCTTTCTTTGAAAAAAATGGAAGAAGCAATCAGCACAATGATAAAACCACTGGAAGTGAACACAGGGTATGCTAATGAAAGTTTTAATCCTTTTCCTAAAACATATCGGTAACCAAGAAGTGCTAAACCAAAACTTGCAAGACCTGCAATGAAATAAGGATTGAATACTGTAAAAACAAGATTCCAAAATCCTTCTCCCGGCGAAACTTGTTTGTCCTGCATGGAAGATGTTTTGATTAAAATATTCGCCAATGCATTGAAGAATACAGCTATACAGAAGAAGAGGATGACTTGGAATTGCATGGGATAGAGACAAAATCCGATGGAAATCGGGAAGGGTCAAATAGAAAATGAAACCAAAATCCTTTCGCTACAAAAATTGGGAAACTGCTTACTTAGATTCAGAAACACCAGGACCCACAGTTATTTTTTGTCATGCCAACGGTTACAGTGCGGGTTGTTATCTTTATTATTTTGAACGATTAAAAAAACATTACCGTGTCATTGCACCAGACTTTGTTGGGCATGGTCGTTCTGAATTCACATTGCAATTCAAGAATTGGAATGTGTTCCGTGACCAAATCCTTTCCCTTCTTGACCATGAACGGATCACAAATGCAACGATCATTGGCCATTCGCTCGGTGGTGCCTCTTCTTTACTTGCTGCAAAAAAACAACCAGAACGCTTTACCAAAGTTCTTGCAATGGACCCCGTCATCCTTGGTTGGAAACTCATCCTACTTTCTAAATTTTTAGAGAACCCACTTGCCAAAGGTGCCAAAAAACGAAGGACACATTTCAAATCCATTGAGCTTGTTAGGCGGTCATTTCGAAAATTCCCAGCGTTTGCGAATTTTGAACCATCGATCTTTGAAGATTACCTAAATTCTTGTTTTGTTCCCACAGGCCACGAAAACGAAGTGAAACTCTGTTGTGACCCAAGAGTCGAAGCAAAAATCTTTGGACATGCCCACTTCCATGTTTTCAAAAATTTTTATGGCATCAAAACCGAAAACCACATTGCCATTCCCGAAACATTCGAAGTTTGTAGTCCGAAGTATGCAAACCTACTCACAAAAGTACATCCGAAGTCAAGTGTGACCATCTTTCCGGGTTTCACCCATTTTTTTCCCTTCGAACGACCAGAAGAAACTTGGAACTGGATGAAACAAATTTTAGAAATCGAGTGAATGGTAAATTGAAGTTACTCTTTTAGGAAAGAGATTGGGCGCCTCGCAGTCGTTTGGTGGCAGTGACTCTCCTTCCAAAAGCGACCGCGCTTTTCGCTCCAATCTTTCGCTTTGCGAAAGGATTTCCGCTGCAATCGCTGGCGCAATAGAAAATGGATCTATTTGGCGAACGAAATTTTTTATACATGATACAGATTTCGCAAAAACTTTCCTTTTACAGTTTTGTAAATAGAAAAATCAGAATCTATGCTAATGATATTTTCATATTCAAATTTTTCTGCAATACACATTAAGGATGCATCAGCCAAATCCATTGGTAAGTCAGAATATTTTTTCATCCGACTTTTAATATACTTCAGATCTTCAATACTAAGATTAAAGATTTGGATACCACCTCGTTCAATCCATTCCAAAAAATCAGATTGCGCTTCAACTGAGAAAGAAAGTAGGTATATAACTTCTGTTACCACAGGCCAGGAAGAAATCAATTCTCCCTTAAATGATTTCAAATATTTAAGAATTGATTTGTGAAACTTGTCTTTTTCGTTAAATAAAGCGATGATGGGACCAGAATCAATGAGTGCTACGTTTTTCATTTTTCTTCCGTAGGTTATCTTGCAGGTATTTTTTTCGATTTTTGGCTAAATCAACCATTCCGGAATTATGTTTTCCAAATAAATCTGAGCCCAATTCAAACGGAGTTTTACGATGCAATCGATTCTGTAAATATTCCAAAATTGATTGTTTTACGATTTCTGTTCGACTTTTCCCTTCCGATTTTGCAAGCGAATCTAATTCTCTTTCCAAATCTGGTGGAAGGCGTAAACTAATCATAATTCCAAACTGTAATACATATCTGTCTTACAGTCAAATCGTATTTCACACTTTTCCTGATTTTTTAATTCTCTTTATGCTTAAGCTTAGTTTCGATTTCATCCAAAACAAAACCCACCCTCGGACAAACATTAGGTGGACTGTCAATCCATCCCTACTGCATCAAAGCTTGCAAATCTCGCCCACCCCTCTTCCAAATTTTTTCGTTTGCCAATTCCCATTCCCCCCAAATCCTTCTTGCCACTGTGAAATCTATCTCTCAAATTTGGTTCTATGAAAAACGGCAAACAAATGAGACCTAACGGTATTTCTTGGTATTTCTTGTTTTTTTTAGTGCTCTATTAGGCACTTGCGAACCTTCGGAAGACAGTAACGAAGAAAACATAATACTCGCCTTACTTTACCATTCATCAACGGCTTCTGCTCCTTGTACCGAAAGGTGTCATATATTTTTAACTAGTTCAGGTACTGGTGGCAGGATCGGCATAGGAGGAATCACAGGAGCGGATGCAGTATGTAATGGAGATTTAAATCGAATCAAGGGCAAAACATACAAAGCAATGGTGACCATCCCAGGTGTGAGAGAAGCCCTCGGCAATCCGACAGGAACAATGACGTATACCGATTGGGTATTAAAAGCCAATACCTTCTATTCCAATAGCACTGACACTTCCAATACAACGGGTGCAACGACTACTTCCAACCGAATTTTCCGCGATTCCAATACAACGATGCAAATGAATTTTGCGCTCGGAACCAATGGCACTCAATTCTGGACAGGGATGACGATCACTGGCGGAAATATAGCAAATGATGTCAATTGTTCAAATTGGGCTAGTTCCAATATAGGAGTGAGTGGGGCCACTGGGGTTGTGGGAGCAAGTACAACCACGCTTGTTGATACCACAACTGACACCTGTAATATGGCAAAGAAGATTGTTTGCGTAGAGCAGTGAGTTACAGTCGCTAACAAACTTTCTTTACACTTTTCAACACTCCGAACCAGGATTTGATTGTTTACGGAAACGATTGAATCCTGATGGATCCAGACGTTTCAAAAAATGAAGACGAATCCGTTAAAAAAAATAATTTGACTTATGCATAGAAAGGAACTAATTTATGCATAGAATGAGAACTACAATTGATATTCCTGAAGAATTGGTTGCAGAGGCAATGAAACTGACCCACTCAAAAACAAAAACAGATGTGATCAAAGAAGGGTTAAAAATGCTAATTCGAAAAGAAAAATTAAAAAAATTAAAAAATTTCAGAGGGAATCTTGATCTCGAAATCAACTTAAACCAACTCAGAAAAAGATGAGTTTTGTTCTTATCGATTCATCGATTTGGATTGAATACTTTCGAAATTCAAATTCAAAAATCTCAGAAGAAGTGGATAGCCTCATAGACAATGGAAATATTTATACGAACGAAATCATTTTAACAGAGCTAATTCCGTTCATAAAAATCAAGAAAAAGTCTGAATTGATTCATCTATTAGAAACCATAGAATCTTTCAAAATGAATATTGATTGGAAACAATTGAGAGAATTTCAAATACTCAATCTTAAAAATGGCATTAATCATGTTGGAATTCCAGATTTAATTATACTTCAAAATGTGATTCAAAACAAATCCTGCTTATTCACTATGGACAAACATTTCAAAATGATGAGTCAGTTTATTCCAATTGATTTATATTAATTATACTTTACTCAAATTCCTCTCTTACAACCAAGCAAGCACCTGCACACCCGGAGAATAATGAGTCAAATCTGGTTTTGAAAAATCAGCGAGACCAAAAAATTCCGTATAACCAATGTTTAGTTTTGAAATTTCCACCTGGAACAATTCCCAGGGTTTGTGGTGCACATCCATTGCCCTTTCTTGCGAGTCCTTCCCCCGGTACAAAGAGTATCGTTCAGTAAGCCAAAGCTCTTTTGCTTTTGGGTATTTGATGGGAAGCGTAACTTGAAAATCAAGATCAATCTTACACCGTTTTCCGTTTATCTGATAGGAATTCTTTGTTCGATGGATTTTGGAATGCTGGTAGGGTAGTCCCGATGAGATTCTTGCAATTTGTGTTGGGATCCATTTTTCCGCTTCGATACTCAAAAAATACACACCAGCTTTGCCGTCTTTTTTTACATAGGTGCGTAGGTTCACCTCATGGAAGGTAGAAACGATTTGAATGGGGAAAGTAAACCTTGGATGTACTTTGTCCATAGTGAATGCAACGACTGAAATCCAATGTTCGCCTCCAAACTGGTCAAGTTCCAAATGCCTGGGAACCAAGGAACGAAGTGAATTTGGATCCACTTGGTAATGGAAAAAAATTGCCTCATTCCATTCCTGGTACCAAAACCAAGATGTTTTTGGCAATGGCCAAGGACGATGGTCTACCTGATTTAAGAGGGAATGGAGCGGTTCTTTCATCTGAAAAAAATCTGTGATACTTACAAAACAACTTCCCTAAGTTGTCCACCCTAAAGTTTGGGAAACTGGGACGTTTGGGACTTGCATAAAGCTTACGCACGCTAGGCGAATTCCAAAAGAGTATTTACCGCAGGCTCGGCGAGGAATTGTTCCCAAGTAAAGTGGTAAGTCGTTGTTATGAGTATTGCCCATTAGTCCAGAGAAAGTACTAATTTGATTCCATCTTCAATTTTTTTCATAATTTTTGTTTTCAGATGTGATGCTTTACTAATGAATCTGTCTCGATCAAGAGTAACAATTTGCGAAACATTTACGATCGAATCTTTCGAAAGATTTGATTCCTTTCGACTTAGCGGAACATTACCAGGAGCCTTCGCTAGATTCAAATTTGTTGTCAATGGGACTACAACAATTGTATTAATATTACTTTCGTTAAAGGCATCGTTTTGAACGATTAAAACAGGTCTTTTAAAGCCAGGTTCACTTCCAAAAGGAATTCCTAGATCGACCCACCAAATTTCACCACGAGTCATTTTTAAGACTCTTTCTTAAATTCGTGACAGACATATTCGATATAGGGTTATCAACTATATTTATATTATGCGTATACACTTCATTTAATTTGTCAGTTATATTTTCTTTTGAATGATTTTGAATGAATTCTTCGATAGCTTTTGCGAATAATTGACTTCGAGGAATACCGAGTTTTTTTGCAGTATTTTCAGCAGATAGGAAGAGATCATCTGGTATAGAAATAGCTGTCTTCATGTAGCAAGTATAACTGGGGTATAACCAAGTATCAAGTGCTTTTTCAAGGGATCGTCTTTTTTTCTTAATCAAATCAGAGTCATACCCATGTCCTGAGGCATTCATTTTCGAAATTAAACATAACACATTCTAAACGAGAAAGGAATCTATTTCTAAAGGACAGATGAAACTCCAATTGAAATTGACCCCTATTCCTTTCCTTTATCTTTTACCCTTATATATTAATCGCTTCACCGAGAACAGAAGCAGCACCTTCCATAATCCCTTCGGCCAGTGTGGGATGGGCATGGATGGTGTTTGCGAGTTCTTTGACAGTGATTTCCATATTGGCACCTAACGTCAGTTCCGCAATGAGCTCAGTTGCTCCGGGTCCAATGATGTGTGCACCTAAAATTTCACCATGTTTCGCATCCGAAACAATTTTCACCATACCGGTCGTATCCCCTTGGGCTTGGGCACGTCCACTCGCACTAAATGGGAATTTTCCCACTTTGATTTCATGTCCCATTGCTTTCGCTTTGTCTTCACTGAGTCCCACACTTGCCACTTCTGGATGGCAATACGTACAACCAGGAATGTATGCATAATTCAATCGTTGGATTTGGATGTGGTGTGGATTTCCCAATCGTATCGAAATGTCTTCTGCGGCGCGTATCCCTTCAGCACTTGCCACATGAGCAAGTGAAGGAGTGGGAATACAATCACCAATTGCGTAGATATGATCAACCGTTGAACGGTAGTTACCTGAATATTCCACAAATCCATTTTTTAACTTAATTCCAATTTCATCTAGTCCAATAGAACTTGTATTGGGTGAAATTCCAACACCTACGATCACCTTATCAAAGTTTAGTTTTTCTTTTTTTGCGGAATTACGATCTTGGATGGTGAGTTCCACTCCTTTCTCTGAGAGAGCGGCGGTTTCCACACCATAACTCAAATACTGTTCGATCCCTCGTTTTTTAAAACTCCGTTCCAAAATACCTGAGATTTCTTTGTCTTCATTGGGTAGGAGATGGTCTTGGAATTCTATGATACTGACTTTTGATCCCATACTTGCATAAAAATCGGCAAACTCCACACCGATGGCTCCCGCGCCGATGATGGCTAAATTAGGAATGGCTTTTGGTTCCACCATCGCCTCTCTCGCCGATAACACACGTTTGCCGTCAAAAGGTAAAAAGGGAAGGGCTTTGTTTTTGGCACCCACTGCCAAAATAAAATAATCTGCTGTAAGCAAAGAGGTTTCACCTAAATTCGATTTTACTTCGATGGTTTTGGAATTTAGAAATTTTGCATCACCATTGACCACAGTGACTTTGTTTTTTTTCATTAAAAATTCTACACCTTTCGCCATTTGGTCCGCAACGGAGCGAGAACGTTTGATCACGGCTTCAAAATCCACTTTGATATTGTCTGCTGAGATACCAAATTTCGAGGCTTCTCTCAGGTGTTCTAAAACATGGGCGCTTTCTAACAGAGCTTTGGTGGGAATGCAACCCCAATTCAAACAAACACCGCCGAGTTTGTCGCGCTCAACAACACAGGTTTGTAATCCGAGTTGGGCTGCACGAATCGCGGCGACATAACCACCAGGCCCTCCTCCAATCACGATCACTTGGAAATGGTTTGAATTGGACATACGTTCTCCCGATAGAATGGGATACCGTACAAAAAAAGAAAGTCAAGACCTCTTTTTGGCGACGATGAGCATCCGTGCGCCAGTTTTGATGTATTTTTCGCCATCATAATTGCTATACACATTTAAGATCTCAAATTTGTTTTCGTCTAAGAAATTTCGCACTTGTGGGAAATGAAACACTCGCATCGTATGTTTGTCTTTTAAATCTTTTTGATTTAAATTATATACATAATTCACTTCGACGATGGCAATGTCATCTGCCCTTGTTAAACGAAAACCTCTATTCCTACGAATGGATGTCGTGCCTTGCCTCACATTACTCACTGTCGTGATTGGCTTTCGTTTGATCCTATGGATTGGGTCTGCATTCCATATCTCTAACACCAATAAACCGGCTTGTTTTAAATTTTTATAACAATTCCTTAAAAAATTTTGAACCAAATCATCGTTGACTAAGTAGTTAAAGGTCCCATACAAACAAATCACACCATCAACAGGTTGTTTCGCAACATATGATTCCATTTTCCCAACTTCAAAGGAACAATGTGGGAATCTTGCTTTTGCAATTTCTAACATTCTAGGTGACCCATCCACTCCATGTGGTTTGAATCCCATACCCTGTAATTCTTTGATGTGTTCGCCTGTGCCACAACCAATGTCGAGCACCGTGTAAATTTTATGTCGCTTGAATGTTTCACGTAAAAACAGAATTTCTTCTGAAAACTTACGACTAGGTTCTTCGATGGTAAAATAGTACTCTGCTAATTCGGAATAGAGTTTCATTTGCTCCTAGTGGAAAAGGAAAATCAGTTTAGCGAATCCCCATTTTACCCGTTATTCTAAGTAACGGCCAAGGTACCATGAAACGATATACAATTCCTACAATTTTTTTTGCAATTGGTGTAACCCTTCAAACCCTCTTCTATTTTTCATGGGTTAGTTTCACTCTGCTCGCTGTTTCTTGCCTCCTCCTCACACTTTTTTTATACAGTTTGGATTTCCAATCCTATCCAAATGCCAAACTCCCTTCGCAATCGTACCAACCAGAAAATCCTTCCATGGAAGATGATCCATCCACATTACAAAAAATTGATTTAGAAACTGAAGTTGTTTTTGATACCAATGCCCAAACCAATTCCGATCGTTCCCATTTGTCCACAGCTTCGGTCGTTACTAACACCGAAGGGGAAGGAACAGAAACAAAAGAAATCCTATGGAAAGTGGATCCAATTTTTTATGCTCGGGAATCGGTGCGTTTAGAAGAACGAAGTTTATTTTGTGATACAATCAAAGAATTCCCTTTTTCCTTTACAAGTCCTAAGTTATCTTCCATCCAATATGTTTATTTTGATGGAAAAGATTTTAAGGAATGTTACTGGCAAAAGTCAGATATGTTGGTGGAAACAGATGACAATCCTGTGGAATGGAATGAATGGGAAGAAAATCAAATCAGAGAATCACTACCAGTCATTTCCAAAAACAAACGTAAGTTATATGTTCCTTTAACGATGAATGCCAAATTGTTTGGCTTTTTATGTTTCACTTCCAAGGAAGGTTGGGCAAACGAAGACATACAAATTTTTTGGGACGAAACAACAAACCTATCTGAAAAAATCCTTTTGAAACGTGAATATGCAAAGGTCACCAAACATCCGTTCACAAAACTTTATACAGTTTCCCATTTTTACCAATTGGCGAAAGCTTCGTTTGAAGCTTCCGAAAAAAAGACATTGGTACTTTTTAAATTCATTGAAACCAATTTCCAATCGGAACTTGCCATTGGACTCAACCAAATGGGGATCAAACATTCAGTCCTTGGCATAGGCCTTTTCCAATTAGAAGAAAATTTGTATGCAGCTCTCATTCCGAATGAACGTTTGGAATCATTTTCATCCTTTTTCCAACAATTCATCGAAGAACTGGACCAATTGGGTTATCCTTCGGAAGTCGCTTTAGGATATTCCAATCCACTCATCCCGGATTTAAAGTTTGATGTTTGGATCAAAAAAGCATACAGTTCATTGGAAGAGAGTATCCTCTATAACGCAGCTTGATAAATGGATCCACTCATTGATGAAAAATTTATTTTAACGGTTTCACAAGTTTTACCTGATCATTTTTACAAAACCTTACTTGTGTTTGCTGAGAGGGAAGCCTATGGTCCTTCTAAAAACGAAGGTCTTTGCTTTGAAAACTGCACCCTGGTCGAATTTGTAGGGGATATCAATGGTAAACTCTATTTAGCCCTTGATGGTTATACAAAACTCAAACTTTTACCAAAAATTGCGAAAGCCTTTCAAATTGATCCAACTTCAAGGGCACATTCTTCTTCCATCATGATGGAATTCGCCAATCAAATCGCAGGGAATTTAATTACAGAAATGCGACTGGGACGTTACGAAATTGATATTTTGCCACCAGAAAATTTAAACCACAAACTGGTTCCCATTTCTCTTGAACACTTTCGCCAATACATTCTGATCTTTAATTTAAAAGACCGTCGTGGAGACGAATATATGGGGCGATTGTATCTGATTTTATTGTTGGAAAAATTCCCCACTCCTCAAAACTAAAGACGAATGAAACCCTACGTTTTGGCACTCCCTCTGATTTTGAGTTATGCCGGGCTAAAACAAAAAAAGTCTCTCGAACGTAAAGAAATTACTCTTAAGGATACTGGGCGCCGTTCCTTTTTATTTTTCCCAAAAGACAAAGATCCACAAAATTTACCAGGAGTTTACCTCCAACATGGAATGAGTGCGATGGGAATTGATGACCAAAGGATCATTGATTTAGCAGAAAACATTGCAAACACAGGTTATAGTGTTATTTTACCGGAACTACCAGAGGTAAAAGCTTTAAAAATTGAAGTACAAACCATCTCGAATATCCAAAACTTGATGTTAGAGATTTACGACAATAAACAGTTGTTTAATGGAACTGACTTAGGTTATTTATCTGCAAGTTTTTCTGCGGGCATGGGCATCATTGCAGCATCCAGATCCAATACTCGTGACAAAATTAAAACCAGTATGCTCATTGGTGGGTATTGCAATTTTTTTGAAGCAGTACCTTTTGTTTTCTCTCATTACGAAGTAGATCCGTACGCTGTGTACGTCATTTTATTCAATATGTTGCATCGATTTGAACCGACAATTGCCGAGGAGTTAGAACCTGTTTATTTTGAGGCAGCTCTCGACAACGGGTTAAAACGATTGGGTGAAAATGCCAAATCCCCCATCCTCTTAGAAAAAACCAGCCTCCTTGCCAAAGAATTTTTTGAAGCAGTCCACAACGACCGTAACTTTCGTATCAGTTTGGCCAAACGAGTCCTAGACACAGTGCCAGAAAAAATGCCAGAAACCCTTTCTCCTTACTACCAACTCGAAACGTTGAGTGGTCCCGTGGCCCTACTCCACGGAAAGTCCGACCCCGTGATCTCCAAAGAAGAATCAGAAAAGCTCGCCCGCCTTTTCCAGGAAAAAGGGATTTTACACGTCCACAGAACCTCAACCGCCCTCACCCATGGGGACAGCCTACCCTTGCATTCCCAAATCTTTGGGGTGCCGGCCCTCCTTCAAACTTTTGGCAGTTTTCTGCACTGGTTGGAACGATAACACTACAGAAATTGTCGTTTCTCCTAAGAATTCTGCCGATATTATTGTCAGAATGGACGTAAAAAATGCACCGGACTTCAATCCGGAACGGGGACTCAAGATCCAAATCTCCGAGGATCGACTAACTGCTAATTTGGTGGTCAAACCAATTTGGTTGTTAGGGGGATCTATGAGCAATATACTTATTTTTGAGGCACTTGATAACGCTACCATTCATAGGGACCGCATTTTGATGAAAGATGTGGACCAAGCCGCTGCAGAAATCGCAAAAATTCTAAAAGACCCTGAGAAGGTAAAAGAGGAATTTACCTTTGTTGTGGGGAAAGGAATTCCCGCCAAACAAGGGGAAAGTGGTTGGATCAAATTTTATTTTCCAAGAGCCCAGCGAGTTGTTCTAAAAGAAGACGGCTCTGCAGATTTTCGTAATATCAATAAATATGTGCATGTCAAAGAAGGCGAAAAACTTGCTACCTTATTTGAAGGAGTCGCTGGGGAACAAGGGGTCGATGTTTTAGGAAATCCCATTTACCCCAATCCCATTGATCGACCAAGGTTAACACTTGGTAAAAACGTTTTGCCAAAAACAATTGATGATCCTGAAAAACCTGGAAGGCAATTAAAAGAATACTTTGCCACACTCAGTGGAGTGGTTTTTTCCACAGATACTTCACTCACCGTTTCACCTGAACTCAATATAGAAAGTAACATTGGACTTGGTACGGGCAATATCAATTTTGAAGGTACCATCCGTGTGAAAGGAACCATCGAAGAAGGAGCCGTTGTCAATTGCCAAGGGTCATTGTATCTGGATGGGAATGTTGAATCATCTGATGTAATCGTTGGAGAAGATTTAGAAGTAAAAGGTGGCGTTAAGGCAAAAGGCAAAGGAGTGATCCGAATCAAAGGAGACCTTCGTGCAAAGTTCATTGAAAACGCTAACTTAGAAATTGATGGTGATTGTCTCATTGAAAACTTCATTTTGGGAAGTAAAATCCTCTGTTTAGGAAATATCATCCTTACCGGTGAATCATCCTCCATCATCGGAAGTGATCTCGTTTCTTTCCAAGGTATCACTGTTTCTTCTCTTGGTTCATCTGCGCAAATGGATACAGTTGTTGAAGTTGGATTCCATTATAAGAATGACAGACTTCTCACAGAAGGTAGTTCCAGACTGACTGATATGGAAAGAGAATTGGAAGCACTAGTGCCAGAAATCCAAAAGATCAAAGAAGTGGTGCAACGTTCTCGTGGAAAACTTGATGAAGCGCGAAAAGAAAAGTTCAAAGAAATTTTTGATGCGTATCAGAAAAAAAATAAAACTGTCGAATTACTCAAATCAAAAATTGAAGAACTAAAAGGGGCACGTTATAACCAAGACAATGTAAAAGTTGTGGTTCGTAACACGGCTCACCCGGGCGCTGTGATCAAATACAGAAGGCAAGTGGAAAAAATCACCAAGGCCCAATCTGCGTTTGTGATGAACTTTTTTCCAAACCAAGAAAAAGCGATGCTCACTGCCTTCAAAGGCAAATAGACACTCGGCTAACAAACAATCGATCTCATCCATTGGTCAATGTCGTAGAATGGATTGGAATCGATCGGTTTGGATCTCTGTTACTTAACTTAACTTCAGTCCCAATTTCTTTAATTTGGGAAAAATCACGTAGTGGCAATAAGGGTTTTGTGGGTTTAAGGTAAAATAATTTTGGTGGTAGTCTTCTGCTTTGTAAAACGTGGGGGCAGGCGAAATCTCTGTGACGATGGGATCGGGGAACATAAAAGCATGTTTCCGTTTCGATTCTACAGCCAATTCTTTTTGTTTTTCATTTAAATAGAAGATCACGGAACGATACTGTGTTCCCACATCATTCCCTTGCCGGTTGAGGGTTGTGGGGTCGTGCGAAGCCCAAAATATTTCTAAAATTTTTGAGTATGAAATGACCTCAGGGTTAAATTCAATTTCAATCACTTCCGCATGACCAGTTGTTCCAGTGCAAATGTCCTTATAACTTGGATTTGGTGTTTGTCCACCCGCATATCCAGAAACAACGGAAATCACACCAGGGATGCGAAGGTAAACCGCCTCCGTACACCAAAAACACCCACCACCTAAAATCGCTTTTTCCGTCATACTTTCTTTAGACGAGTGGAAATCTCTGTGGGTACAAAACACCCTAATTCTGTTATAAAGTTTTTGATAAATTTTGCCTTTGTGATGTCGAAAGACGGATTGAGAGCCCTGGCACCAAAGGGTGCAGTTTTCCCTTCAGGCAATAAATAGTTTCCATCACTAGTTTTCAAAAAATCGAATTGGGTCACTTCCGATTCCTTTCTCATTTCAATGGGAATTTCATCCCCCGTTTTCAGATTAAAATCAAAACTATCTTTTGTGGCACATACATAAAAGGGAACATTGTGTTCATGGGCCACAATCGCTAAATTATACGTACCAATTTTATTAGCAGTGTCTCCATTGGCCGCCACTCGGTCACATCCCACAAGCACTGCATCAATCTTTCTTTGGTTCATAAGCCAACCGGACATTCCATCTGTGATGATATAACACTCGATCCCCTCCTCCATCATCTCAAATGCAGTGAGCCTAGACCCTTGCAAAAACGGACGAGTTTCATCGGCATACACAATCACTTTTTTCCCTTGGTCCCGAAGGCTACGGATGACACCCAGCGCTGTGCCATGACCGGCAGTGGCTAAAGCCCCCGTATTACAATGGGTTATGATATGAATTTCATTTTGGTCTTTTGGGAAAAGATTTGCCCCATTTTCGCCTAACATCTGATTGGCTCTCAAATCTTCCACCATCATTTCCAAAGCATAAGATTCCCAGACCCTTTGGATCGATTCCCAATCGGTTTTCCCTTCGGACCTTTTTTTTGCCTCTTTTAACGCAAAACTAAGATTCACCGCAGTTGGTCTAGACTCAAACATTTGTTTGATGAGTGAATCCACTTCAACTGAGGAAAGATTTCCTTGTTTCTCTTTTGCTCCAAGTGTTAACCCAAATATTCCCGTAATGGCAATGGCAGGCGCTCCCCTAACTGCCATTTCACGAATGGCAACAATGGTTTCCTCCATGGTGTGGATTTCCAAAAATTCTTTTTTTCCTGGAAGGGCTCTTTGGTCGAGAAGGGAGAGATGAGTGGATTTCCACTGGATGGGTAAAAATTCGGGTTGGGGCATCTTTCCATTTTTTTTGTGCGATGCAGGAAAAAAATGAAAAAACAGGTTGACAAATCCGTGTGCAGCGCACAAAAAGAAGTAGTGCATTGCACAAACTAGAAACCGAAAAAGGGGAAATGAAAATGGAACAACAAGTAAAAGACGGATTAAACTTTATCTTAGGCGCAGTGAACACTGCAAAAGTAGAAGCAGAAAAAGCTTTCTCTACAATCAACACAGAATTCCAAAACTTGGCAGCGAAAGGTGCTCAAGACCAAAGCGAAGTTTCTGTAAACCTCAGAAAATATGTTCAAGAAGGTCTTTCTCAAGTAGAAACCATCATTGGAAAAGCAAACACTGTTGTAGCTGAAGCAAAAGCAAAAGTAGCAACTGTTACTTCTAAAGCATAATCCAAATCACTTATCAAAACCCGGATATTTCACCTCTATTCGGGTTTTTCTTTTCCCACTCTAACTTCCAATCCCACCACTCCGATCCAAGTTCTGAATTGAAATAAGATTCAACATCTTCTAAACTTAAAAATGCATCATAATTGATTTCAAATGAAGTGAAATTTTTAACACTCGAAGTAAGCAAACGTATCCGAAATAATGCAACTAATTCCAAACGATAGTGATGGAACATATCTTCTGTATTCATTTGTTGGTGAGAAAAAAACTTTTCTACTGCATTTGTAAAGATATGGTCTGCCGATAAAAATGAATATTCAATCGAATCTTTTGCTATCTCCACAAATAGGTTTTCCCATAGATCCGCAAGGGCTCCTTCCTTCGTTTTACAATCATAAGCTTGGCAAATCGAAGTCCCATAAAAAGAAAAATTTTGGCTTTTGGGGTCACCAGTATAGATAGGATGGATCATACAACCTATCCTTTGTTTGGTGTCATCTACATATCCCAAAAATGGACAATTATAAGTCATGTCATCCTTTTTAGAAATTTGGGATTCTTTTGTTTCTCTTTCTTTTCTATAGATAGGAAAACTATGCCTAACTTCAAAATCAACAGTTTGTTTAAATTCAGCGGTTCTTTCTAAAAGTAAGGTTTTGTATTCTTTCGTTGTAAGTTTTAAGTTAAAAAGTCCACAACAGGCACCACAGGAAACATTCCCTTTATCTGGATGGCATAAACTCAACTCTGTTTGGCTCCAAGAACAAAGGGAATTAGTCCATTGAATACAAGTTCCAAATCACCAGTTTCCTTTTTTTCTTTGAAGTAAGTTTGGAAAGGGATTACCATTTTTCTACTTTCGTGTAATAACACCAAGTTGCCTTTCTGGTGGGACAATTGTTCTAAAAGTTTTTCCCTTGAACCATGAGAAGTTGGATAAAGATACGAAGGTTTAATCCCTTTAAAGTAAAAATGTGGATTGTTGTTTTCTGATACAAGTAAGATGCTAATTCGCTCTAGTTCGGCAAATTCAAGTAACATATTTTCTAAAAAGAACTGGAGGATGATTTGGTAAGATTCTAACTCTTCCGTTTTTATATCCCCTTGTTCCCAACCTTCCATCCAACCTAAAATTTTAAATATGGTTTCTTTTTGTTCGTGTAAAACAGGAAGTGCAGTTTCAAAAATACTCGTGATTTTTAGTTTTTGAAAATCCCATACACAACTATAAACGAGTTCCCACCACTTTCTAAGTGTAACTGCATCATCTAAGTTATTTGGAATGGATTTGTTCATTGCGTGGGAAGCATGGTCACTAAACACAATCATACCAACAACTTGGCTAATGGCTTCAAACAATCGAATCAAATTGATCAGATTGGTTTTATCGATCGTTTTGGTTTTATTTAAGTTTGCACATTTAGAATACGCAAGTGAAATGGGTGTGGGATAAAATTCCAAAACGGCAGTGGGATTCAGGATTTTTGCAGAATGGAAATTCCTTCTTTCCTTCACAAACATAGAAAAGTCTGGGTTTCCATATAAGGAATAATTTGCCCAAGTCAAATCATTGGCATGGTAATTCCTTCTTGCAAATTCTTTAGAAAGGAATAAAGACTCACCTACTGATTTATCAGAAAATAAATATGTATAAAATCGAACTGTAAAGTCAATGGTTCGTTCATTGTCCAAAATTTCCCAATTGGTACCCACAAAGGTTTTGATACCGGCAGTTAAAAATGCACCTGCATATTGGTTTAAGATATTAGTATTGAGTTTTTTGCCCGCTGACTTCGCCGACATACAAGAGTTAGAGAATACTAAATCAGTTTCAATCCCTGTGGATTTGATTTCCCTTGCTTTTAATACTTTTCCATCTGACAATAACCAACCATTTTCAAGAGAATCGTCTGAAAAATGTAAGTGCCCCGAATAATGGATGATATGTTTGTCTTTGATGAGAGAAAGTAACTTCAGTTTGGTGACTTGTTTGCCACCAATAAATTCAAGTTCTAAAAGATGGTTAGGAACTTTTTGGCTCAGGACAGAAAATAATACTTCCCCTTCTTTTTGCGCATGGGATAAGTCTTCTGTCGGATCGGCAATGATGAGCATTTTGATTTTTCTGTTTTCTTGGTGAGTGGACCTGTGAAGCCCACCTCGGATCGTTTTCCCGATCCGAAATTTATCCGATAAAAAACGATTTCCATCATGCAGAAGTTCCCAGGGTACAAGGGCAAGAGTGGGATCAATATTAAAATGGATACTTTGTTTGTTTGTGTTTTTTAATTTTTCAATGATGGAAGTAGGGAAAAACTGTTGGTAAAACGTTTCCCCAAGCACCTTCAAGTCTTGTAAGATATCAACATTTAGAACCTGATTGGGTTTGGATAAAACGGATTGGGAGACATGCACTAACCTCTCCACTTCCCCCAAATATTCCAAAATCAAATCATCGTCTAACGTAGATTGAATGTGAGATTCTTCGACTGGCAGATTGTCTTCTAAAACATTGAAGATATTGACATTGCCTACACGATCGATGATAAGGGAGAGCATTCTCCCTTGAAGCTATCCAAGGAGAATGGACAAGTCAAACGATTTTGAATGATTAGGGCCAACAAACTCTATTGTATAACTACCTGGTATTAATCCTGAAAAACTAGCACTGCCATCCAAATTGATTTTATTGGAAAGGATGAAACGTCCGTCCCGACGCAAATTCACTTGTTGGAATCCAGTGACTCCCTCTGCCTTCACAGAAAGATACACTTCCCCTTCGTTTTCTTTTACGATTTGGTAGTAAAACTTTTGGTTTTCCTTCGTGGTCTCTTCAAAAATCACAGAGTTTGTGTCGTTGGAACGTACGTCAGTCGATGCCGAGCGCATCGCAGGAGCAAATTCCAAACTTTCCCGGATCTGCAAAGAAGAGATCAGGCTATCAATCACACGGATCCCCGATTGGGAGAGGCGGATGATGAGATTGTCCTTTTTTTCAGGTGCAGTGAGGTTCTTTTTTGTGTATTCTTTTAGGAATTCGGGGAGTGCCAAAGGAGAACGGTGAACCGTGTTCTCTGCTTTTTGTAAGGCAAAGGCTTCTGCCAATGGGTGGTCGACCATCGTTTCCAAACGGAGAGCGGCAAAAAAGGATTCCTCACAAAACGAATAGGCGTCCCAAAGGTCTGGGTGGTCTTGCAACAGAGCCTCACTCGGAAATTCACCCTTTAGGAATAAATCCCGAGCCAATTCCAATGATTCTACGTTAAAGTCCTGATGTTCCATGTGGCGCCTCCACGATAGTAAGTATGACGAAGGAAATCACGACTCTCCCGCAACCGAATGCATTTTTTTTTGCATTTTTTCGAGCACCCGGAGCAAGGTCACACTCACCCCACCTTCGGAAATCCCTAAGATTCGGGCAATTTCTCGGTATGGGGTCCGCACGAGGAAGTGGCCTTTTTGCTTTTTCTCAATCAGCTTTTTACGTTGTTCGTACTTCTTCGCAAGTGCATGGTCCAATCGTTCTTTATAATATTGCGCTTCTACACTGTCCCCTTGTGCCTTTTGTTTTTTCTGTTCCTTCAAATCGAGAATATTCAAATACAAGGAAGTGATCTTGTCTTCCATTTTGAGATTTTCTTCCTCGCGATGGGATAAATCCTCACGGAGTTTTAGAATTTCGATACGGATCTCTTCCTCGGAACGTTTTGTTTTTTCGGCAATGGAGTGCAGTTCCTCTGGATCTAGGTGGAGGTAGTAGATAAATGATAATTTGAACACGATTCGATTTTCCATTTTGATGGAAGAAAGAACGGATTGGAATTGGTCAGTTGCGTCGAGGGCCATTGCCAACGCATCGGCTCGTTTGTCCGGTTCATCTTCGATGGTACTGTATTCTTTCCCTTCTTGGTTGACCTTGGAAATGGTTTGGGTTTTCACTTCTCGTTTGGTGCGTTGCCAATCAATGAGAAGGTTTCGCAATACGGAAAAAAACCAAGTTTTAAAACTGGATTTCCCCACAAAACTTTTGAATCGTTTGCCTGATTTCAATCGTTCGAACGCATAAATATAATAATCACTGGCATCATCTTCCGTTAGATGGAAAACACGAATCGGGAAATTATAAATATCCTGGGAATAAAGATCAAAGAACTTCTGAAGGGCGATTCCATCCCCTGTCCCACATTCTTTGACAAGTTCTAAAATTTCTTCTGGCGAATAAGAAGTCTGATTCATAAACTACTTTCCTAAAAATGAACCCATAAAGAGACTTCTAATAACATGAAACGTATTGTTGTGATTTTCGCTCTTCTGGCAAGTTTTATTTTCGCTGATGGACAGAAGTCTGATGGGAAACCTGAATTTGTTTGGCCGATCCAAGGGTTGGAACTTTCTGGCCTCATCACAAGTACATTTGGAGAATCGAGAAAGGATCATTTTCACAATGGTTTGGACATTTCGTCTGTCCTCCAACCCGTTCGTTCCATGGGAGATGGTTTCATTTTGTACTCGCGTTATGCGGAGGACAACCCCTTTGAGGATGAAAGAGGATCTGGTAACATCGTTTGGGTCGCGCATAAAAATGGTTATGTGAGCGGTTATTACCACTTAGGTGGAACGAGGAACGAACTCGTAAAAAACCAAACACAGGTGAAGGCTGGGGATTCTCTCGGAATTTCTGGGAACACCGGACACTCCACAGGTGGTCACTTACATTTTGTGTTAGGAAAAGATTATGGAAAAACTTTATTAGATCCACTCTCCTATCTGCCACCTGTAGAAGATACCATGCCTCCTCAAATTGCCAATTTATTCATCCATGTGGGAGAAAATTACACCAACTTGAATGATGGTGATAACATCAATGTTTCCAAAGCCTTTCCACTTACCGTGAGTATCATTGATGGTGGAATCAAAAATAGCCAACGTCGTGGCATCAGAGATGTGAAGTATCTCTTCAATGGCGAAGTGTATAAAAAAGCAAATTTTGAGTCCTTACAATTTGATGGTTCCAAATGGAAAACAAAAGATGGACTTAGTTTTGACGATCTCTTTTTCAAAGATCGTTATCTCGTTGGTGTTCTGAATTTAAAGGCCGGTGAAAACACCATCAAGGTGCAAACAAAAGATTTTTTTGGTCACGAGTCAGAAAGAAACTTTAGCATTAACATTACAAGGATTAGTGGAGGAAACTAATCCCTCCACAGATCCTTGTACTTTCCTAACGTTGGATTTTCATGAGAGCGATTGGAAACAAATCCAATTCCATTCTTACATTCCTATTTGAATTTTAAGTTTTATCATAAATGGAATGGATTTGATTTTTATATTTTTCTGTGATCACATGTCGTTTGAGCGATAATTTTGCAGTTAACTCATCACCTACCTCAAAAGGTTTTGGAATCACAACCACACCAACAACGCGCTCAAAAGATTTGAATCCAGTTTGTGAATTGATTTTGGATTTGATTTCTGATTCCATTTTTTGCAAAATTTCTTTGTCTTTCCAAAATTCACCCTTCGGTTCTGTCTCAAATCGATTCATATTGGGATAAACAAGGGCAGAAAGAAATTTTTGGTCTTGGCCCACTACCATACATTGGTCAATCCATTCTGACTCTAATATTTTAGATTCTATTGGGACAGGTTCCACATTTTCACCACCTAAAAGAACAATGGTTTCTTTGGATCGGCCAACAATCCTTAAATGATGATTGGATGTATATAAACCCAAATCTCCTGTGTTCAACCATCCATCCACCAAAACCTTGTTTGTTGCATCAGGATTTTTATAATAGCCAGCCATAACCTGTTTGCCTTTTACATGGATTTCACCTTTCCTTCCATACACAAACATACCAATTTCTGTGTCTAAAAACACTTCACCTGACTGCAAATCGACGAGGCGTAAATCTGTTTTAGGAAATATTTTTCCCACAGAACCAGGAATGATTTCTTCAAAGGTTCTCATCGCAAGCACAGGTGCTGTTTCTGTCATCCCATAACCTTCTAAAACAGGAATGCCAATCATGTTAAAAAACTCATCCACATGAAACGGTAGTGCGCCACCACCAGAACAAGAACCTCGGAGTTCACCTCCAGTTGCCTTTCGAATTTTGGACAATACCAAAAAATCAAAAATGAAAAATGGTAAGGCTACAGAAAAAAATCGAACGAGGTGGAAAGAAAACCGAAGCCATTGTTTCCAAAAAGGAACTGGATGGATATCCAGTACATTGCCTGTAATGATTTGTCTTGAGTGAAAAAATGATTTCGCAAAGAACATTGAAATTTTAAACATAGTTTGTTTTAATTGCGATGATTTATTCAATGTTCCAAGTATTCCCGAATAAATACTTTCCCACAATCTCGGTGCGGAAGCCATAAAATTTGGTTTCACATATTTCAAATCATCTTTTAAAGTTCGCACACTGCTATAGTAAGTACAAGCTCCGTAAGACAAACTGAAGATTTCGAAGATACGTTCAAAGATATGCCAAATGGGTAAAATCGATAATGTTTTGTCTCCTTTTCTCAAACTCAAAGGCAAATGATTTAATTGGAAAAGGATGTTTCCATGAGTTAACATCACTCCTTTCGGTGTTCCTGTTGTACCAGAGGTGTAAATCATCGTAAACAAATCAGATTCTTTAATCGTATTGTTTAAGAACAATTCATCCGAAGGATTATCTTTTCTTTTTTGACTTCCAATCAAAACTAAGTCTTGTAAGGTTCTAATTTTAATTTTTTTAGATCTAAGATTTTTATTTTGTTTTGGTGGGTAAAACAAAATGATTTCTTTTATAAACTCTAAATCCTTTTCCAATCGAATCACTTTTTCAAAAACGGTTTCGTTTTCTACAAAAAGGATTTTGGATTCAGAATGGTTTAGAATGTATAATATGTCTTGGTCTGTGACATCCGATGCCCTCGGAACATCAATGGCTCCAAGAAGTGTGATTGCGATACTAGTTTGGATCCATTCATATGAGTTGTCGGCAAAAATCGCCACTTTGTCCCTTTCATACAAACTCCCAGTTAAACCAGTAGCCAAGTCTTTTGCATCAGTTAACAATTCATTGTAAGTTTTGAATTGATAATTCCCAGACCCCAATCTCGTCGCAAATGCATTTTTTTGCCCAAACCGTTTGGGTAGGTCTAAATAAAAATCTATCATGGTTCGCATTTCAATTCCTCTTTCGAATAGAAGAGTAACCTATAGAAAAAACTTTGTCGTCCCCTAGAATTCTTTGAGACTTTTAAAACACTTATTTTGGGTGTTTTGATTGTTTTCGAAAATCAGTGGGTGTAACTCCTACCTTCTCTAAAAACACTCGATTAAAAGTAGACTTCGAATTGAAACCTACAGCATCAGCAATGGAAAGGATGGTTCGCTCTGTAGGTTCCAATAAATAACGTTTTGCCTCTTCAATTCTGTATTGATTGATGTATTGGTAAAATCCGAATCCATACCGTTTGTAAAAGTATTCAGATAACTGCCCTGATTTTACACCCACTAACTCAGCAAGTTTAGAAAGATTTAAATCCTCATCACAAAATACTTTTTCCAACATTAATTCATATAATTTTTGATCTATGGTTTCCAGTGGGACAGAAACAAGTTTGGATTTTTCATATTTGCTTTTTTGAATGTTATCTCGTACATCAGAAACAAATGGTTCCCATAACTCACGTGTAAAATAATAAAAATACATCAAAATGGGCAATAGGTAAGCACTCAACTTCCGAAAAAAAGGAATTTGGAAACCAAATCCGATACTTCCAACCAACAAATCGATCCAAATCAATAGTATAAAAATAGAAGAGTATATCGCACGTTTGGTGAAAAAAACTGACAAAACCACATTTGGGATCCATTCTCGAAAGAGAAATATTCCAACCGACAAGAGGATGGCAAGTTTGATTCCAAAATTAAGACCACTCAGTATGGATCCATATTCCGAAACATGGATTGTATTTAAGATTTGAATCCTTGCCTCATTTGATTCCAAATAATAAGGAATTAAGAAAACAATAGAAAGAATGGGTGGAAAAAACCCCATCCATTGGATTTTTATCTCTTTTTCTAAAAACAAATATTCCAAATAATGATACAAAAACGAAGCGGATAAAAACACAAAAGGAATGTGTAAAAAAACAATCACCGGAAGGTAGAAATAAAATCCAGTGAACATAAATGCTCCGGTTAACAACCATAAGCCTGTAGAAAATAGAATGAAAGACCAAACTAAGTCGGATTTTTTACGATTTTTGATTAAGTTTGATAAAGACCAAATGATACAAAAGATGGCACCTCCGCCCATCCATAAAAACTCAATTAGTAAGGTTGAAGAGATCGATTCTGTTGCCACAGAACTTACCCGTAAACTCTCACTTCTTCCCCTACTGTATAACGCACAGCACCTTTCCCCAAAATATCGGTTAACATTTTCATTAGATCCGTGGTGATTTCAATGGAAAAATGGTCATGGGCACGAATGACTTTTTTTTCATCTCCGTTTCCGACGAGATGGAAAAATACGGAAGAAGCACCCCGGTGGACAGATAAAATGTCTTGGAGTTTTAAGATCACATCCCGATTTTTTTCTTCCTTCATATTGATTGTCAAATGAAGGGTTTTTTCCATTTTCTTTTCAATGGTAACAGAGTTTAACTCTTCAAGTTTGTTAACGATGATCTGACCCTTTAACTCTGATTCGTCGGCATCAATTCGTTCCAAAATGCCTTTAATAAAAACTGTGTTGTCTTCTGTGAAAAGATGTTTGAATTCTGCATAGGTTTTTGGAAACGCTACACATTCGATTTCACCAGTTTGGTCTTCCAACATAAAATTCACAAACTCTTCTTTTTTCTTGGTAAGTTTGACTACCTTTTTGGAAAGTACACCGGCGATTTCAACTTTTGATTTTGGACGGACTTCTTCCAAATTTTCAATTGATGTTGGATTTAAGGATTTTAATTGTTCGGTAAATTTATCTAATGGGTGACCAGATAAATACAAACCAGTGGTTTCTTTTTCGCGACGGAGTAATTCATCTCCACTCCATTCAATTCCATCTTTTGGTAAATTTAAGTTTTCTTCTGTGCCTCCGTTGGCACCGCCAAACAAAGAAAATTGGCCTTCTTTTTCCTCTGCTTGTTTTTTGTTTGCATAGTTAATGATAATATCTGTGGATTCAAATATCGTTTTCCTTGTGTAACCAAAGGAATCGAAGGCTCCACCTTGAGCAAGTGACTCTAATACTTTTTTATTTGCCAATCGAGTGTCTAATTTTTTTGTAAACTCACTTAGTTGTTTGTAACCACCAATTTCATTTCGATTTTTAATGATATTTTCAGCAGCAAGTTCCCCTACACCTTTAATGGAAGACAATCCAAACCTAACCGTTTTGTCGTCAGTAATTTCAAAGCTAATTCCAGACTCTCGTAAGTCAGGACCAAGGATTCGAATCCCCATATCTTTCGCATTGTTAATGTACTTCACAACATCAGTGATTTTGGAATGATCACCCGAAAGTAGTGCGGTTAGATATTCGATAGAATAATTTGCTTTTAAGTAAGCCGTTTGGTAAGTCACAAAGGCATACGCAACCGAGTGGGATTTGTTAAATCCATACTCACCAAATTTTTCTAATTGTTCAAAGAGCTCCGTTGCTAACTTTTCACTGATTTTCTTTTCAACGGCTCCTTTTACAAATTTTTCTTTTAAGGCAGGTAGTTTGGATTTGTCTTTTTTGGCCATCGCCTTACGAAGTACATCCGAATCTCCAACGGAAAACCCACCCATAATCCTTGAGATTCCCATTACCTGTTCTTGGTAAACAATTACACCGTAGGTTTCACCCAAAACTTCTGCTAAACTTTCGTGAGGGAAAACTACTTTTTTCTTCCCGTTTTTGCGCTCCAAATAGTCATCCAACATCCCGGATCCCATTGGACCAGGTCGATATAACGCAAGCAAGGCGGCGATTTCCTCAAATTTTTGTACCTGAGCTTTTGCAAAAAGATCACGGATACCTGAGGAAGAATCTAACTGGAATATACCAAGAACGTTTGCTTTTCGTAATAAACTAAAAGTTGCTGGATCATCTAAAGGAATTTTATCCAAATCAAGTAAAATACCATGTCTTTTTTCGATGAGTTTAGTGGCGTGATGGATCGTTGTTAAGTTTTTTAAACCTAAAATATCCATTTTAATGAGTCCCACTTGTTCCGACATATTTTTGTCGTACTGAGTGACAATCGAACGGCCATCTCTGCCAGGTTCACTAACTGTTGAGAGTGGAACAATTTCTTCCAACGCGGTTGGTGCAATGACAACACCTGCCGCATGTCTTCCCACCTGACGATAGTTACCTTCTAATTTCTGCGCAATGGAAAATACTTTTTTATTAATTTCAGATTTTTCTGCAATATCGCGAAGGTCTTTTGAAGTTTCAACAGCTTCTTGGATGGTGATTCCCAACTTTTTGGGGAATAATTTACTCATCTCATTGACTTCAGAAAAAGGTACATTAAAAACCCGTGCCACGTCCTTGATGGCAGCCTTTGCAGCAAGAGAACCAAAGGTAATGATCTGGCCCACGCGGTTTTCACCATACCGATGTTTGATGTAGTTGATCACTTCTTCTCGGCGTTCTACACAAAAATCCGTATCAATATCGGGCATATCCTTACGGTCTGGGTTTAAAAATCGTTCAAAGAGTAAATTATAACGGATTGGGTCTACGTTTGTAATGCCTAGGGCATAAGCGATGATGGAACCTGCTGCGGAACCTCGACCAGGACCGACAGGGATTCCCGTTCGCCTTGCAAAATTGATATAATCCTGAACAATGAGAAAGTAACCAGCGAAGTGCATATTTCGAATGGTTTGCATTTCAAATTCGGTTCTTTCTTTTACAATTGGTGTGATCTCTTTGTATTTATCTAAAATTCCTTCCCACACCAATTTTTCTAAATAACTATCTGTATCATAACCTGGTGGCACTTCGAAAGGAGGTAATAATGGATTTCCAAATTGAAAATTAAGCGAACATTTATCACGAATGGCAAGTGTATTATAAAATGCATCCAGATGATTGGGAAAAAGTTCCTTCATCTCTGCGGGAGATTTCACATAAAAATTTTGGTTAAACCCAAACCGCATTTCATCATCAATATTTTTTCGCATTCCAATACGGAGCAAAATGTCTTGGGCTTCTCTATCATCTTTGGTTAAAAAGTGAGAATCATTGGTTAAGACAAGAGGGATTCCAGTTCGTTTGGAAAATCCAATAACAGCGTCTGCTACTACCTTTTGTTCAGGAATTCCATGGTCTTGGATTTCCATATAAAAATCTTCTTTTCTAAAAATCTCATGCAAACGACCAGCTAACGCATACGCCTTGTCTTCTTTCCCTTCTAAGATTTTTCTGTTGACTTCGCCTGCAAGACAAGCAGTCAAACAAACGAGTCCTTCACTATGTCGTTCTAATAAATCATAATCGATACGTGGTTTGCGATAAAATCCTTCTGTAAAAGAACGACTTGCAAGTTTTATGATGTTTTGGTAACCAACTTCATTTTTGCATAAAAGAATGATGTGGTAAGCACCACCATCGGCAATTTCGTCTAACTCGGTTTCGGCACTGCGGGAAGGGGTAACATAAAATTCACAACCAATGATGGGTTTAACTTCGTGTTTGACTGCCTCTTTGTAAAATTCGATGGCACCATACATATTTCCGTGGTCAGTGATGGCGACAGAACTCATACCAAGTTCCTTCACTCGTTTCATCAAATCACTGATTCGAATGGCTCCATCCAACATGGAATAGGTCGTGTGCAGATGCAGGTGGGCAAAATCTTCCATGGCTTGGTGACATAGTAAAGCCAATGCCCCCGTACGTAAAGCGCCCCAAGGGAAGGATTTTCGATTTTTTTAGGCCCAAAATGCCAATTCCCAAACCCGCCAAATCCATCCAAGCCCAAAAACGATGGAAGAGATAGACTCAATCGGCAAACTGGTTTTGTCTATGTCCCTATTTTCCCTACCCGAAATTCACCCAGTAACCAAAGTTTGGCGAGACCAAATCCAACAAAAAATTGATACCAAAACAAAACCACTAGGTTCCTTAGGTGCACTTGAATCAGTTGCCTTACAAATTTCAGAAATCCAAAATACTACTTCACCAAAATTACAAAATCCGAAACTCATTTTGTTTGCCGGTGACCATGGAATCACTGAAGAACCGGTATCACTTTATCCAAAAGATGTCACTTGGCAAATGGTGTTTAATTTTTTGAATGGTGGTGCCTGTGCCAATGTATTTGCCAAACATAGTGGGATCGGTGTAGAGGTTGTTGATTCTGGAGTGGATCATGACTGGGATGGAAACACAAAACATCTCATCCAGAAAAAAATAAGAAAAGGTACTTCAAACTTTTTAAAGTCAGCTGCAATGACAAAAGAAGAAGCATCACAATCATTGCAAACCGGTATCAATTTAGTTTCAGAAGGTAAATACAAAGATACAAATGTATTTTTGTTTGGAGAAATGGGTATTGGCAATACATCTTCCGCTTCGTTAATTTTATCTCATCTAACAGGGATTTCACTTTCAAAACTGGTAGGCAAAGGTACGGGCCTAAATCCAGAAGGAAAAAACGCCAAACTCCAAATTTTAGAAAAAGCATACCAAAGAACAGGTAAACTAAATGATCCTTTTGAAATCCTTACAGAGTTCGGTGGATTTGAAATAGGAATGATGGCCGGAGCAATGCTTGGAGCCGCCTCCAAACAAAATCTTTTTATTGTAGATGGGTTCATTACTACAGCAGCTTATTTGTTAGCGTATCATCTCAGTCCAAATGTAAAAGACTACGCCATATTTTCCCATGTATCAGACGAAGAAGGTCATATCGTTGTCTTAGACCATTACCAAATCAAACCCCTTTTGAAACTAAATTTACGATTGGGGGAAGGGAGTGGAGCACTGGCTGCCTACCCTCTTATCGAGTTAAGTGTGAAATTTATGAATGAAATGGCATCCTTTGCTGATGCAGGTGTCAGTGATTCGGACACAAAGCATTAGTTCATGATGAAATACATCCTCTTAGAAATTCGATTGTTTTTTGTTTGTATGTCTTTTCTCACAAGAATTCCGTCTCCTCGTTGGGTTGGATTCAAAGAAGAATGGTTACACCATTCCATTAAGTACTCTCCAACTGTTGGTCTTATACTAGGTTGTTTGCAATTCTTTGTATTTGTACTTTTCCAAATTCTATTTGGACCTACAATTGCATTTACCCTTTCCGTTGGATTTTTGCTGATCATAACAGGTGCCTTTCATGAAGACGGTTTTTCTGATTTTTGTGATGGGATTGGTGGAGGATGGAAACGTGATGACATCCTAAGAATCATGAAAGATAGCCGTGTGGGAAGTTTTGGTGCTGTGGGAATCTCACTCCTTGTACTTTTAAAAATATTAGGAGTTTCAGAATCGTTTCGATTGTATGAAAAAAATGGATTTATCTTTACGGTGAATTCGAAATCAGAATTTCAGCTACTCAGTGTTTGGTTGTATTTCATATCGGCGCATAGCTTTAGCCGATTTTTATCTGTGTTTATGATGAAACTATTGCCTTATGCCAAAGAAGAAGGGTATGCAAAACCCATGGCAAAGGAAATCACCTGGCCACAAATCCTTTTTGCAAGTCTTCTCGGAGTGATTCCTTATTTGGCATTGGTGTACCTTCATCCCATTTTTTTATTCAGTTTACTTTGTATCATCCCAAGTTACTTTTATATGTTTTCCTTAATGAAACGATGGATCCAAGGGTTCACTGGAGATTGTTTGGGTGCTGTCCAACAGGTGGTAGAAACCTGTGTTTGGATTTCGGGAGTGTTTTTATGGACCTCTATCTAATTCGGCATCCAGAAACCATTGCTCCCAAAGGCACATGTTATGGGCGAACTGACTTTCCTTTGAAATTCCCCGTTGAAGATACAGCAGATGTTACTTTTTCTTATCTGCCACCTAACTTTGATCATTTTATTTCAAGTCCAGCCCCAAGGGCAATGAAACTGGCAAAAGCACTTTACACAAAATACAGTCCCAACCAAAATCCAGATGAGTCCCATATCCAAACTGATAATCGTTTGTTGGAAATGGACTTTGGAGATTGGGATGGAAAGTTGTGGGAAGAAATCCCCCGAAAAGAAACCATTCCTTGGATGAAGGATTTTGTAAATGCCAGAACTCCCAATGGAGAAGCCTTTACCGACCTCATCCACCGAGTGGATCTATTTTTGCAAGACTGGAAAGAAAACGGGAATTTACGGCAACTTTGGGAAAATACCAACAAACAAAAATTAAATGAAATGATTGTTGTATGCCATTCTGGTCCCATTAGAGCCATACTCTGTCGAATCAATGGGATTCCACATGAGGAAGCATTTAAGTCCCCAGTGGATTTTGGTTCAGTTCATAAAATAAAAATCTAAGAAGGAATTAAACCTTCTTTTTTTCACCTAACGGACCTAACTTGGCAAGAATCAACTCGTTTACGAGTTTTGGATCGGCCTTACCCTTAGTTTCCTTCATCACACCACCAACAATGGCACCAAGCACACGGTCTTTTCCATTTTTCCAACCTTCCACAGATTCTGGTTGGGATTCAATCACACGTAAAACAATTTCTTCCAGTGCTTTGTCATCACGTACGACTTTCAGACCTTTTTTCTCAACGATGGTCTCTGGTTGGTCTTTCGACGTTAACATGTCTTCAAAAATGGTTTTCGCAATTTTTCCTGTGATTTCACCTGAGTTGATGAGTTTCACAAGTTTTCCAATCCGAATAGGATCAATGGCAAATTCTTGGATGGAAATGTTTTCTTTATTCACAATTCCTAAGATTTCATCTTTTACCCAGTTCGAAGTTTTTTTTGCATCCCCTGAAATGACAAGAGCCTCTTCAAAGTATTCTGCAATTTCACGTTCACTGGTTAATACTTCTGCATCATACTCAGGCAGTCCGAGTTCCGTTTTATAACGTTCTTTTTTTTGTCTTGGTAGTTCCGGAAGGGACTTACGAATCTCTTCGATGAACGAATCTGAAATTTGAATTGTTGGCAGATCCGGTTCTGGAAAGTAACGATAGTCATGGCTCATCTCTTTCGAACGCATTGGTAATGTTTTGAGAAGAGTGGCATCCCAAAGTTTTGTCATCTGTTTGAATGACTCTCCACGTGAGTATACGTCCTTTTGCCATTCCACTTCATAATCAATCGCTTGTTTAACGGCTTTAAATGAGTTTAGGTTTTTGATCTCCACTCGCGTACGGAATCCTTTTTCTCCTTTTGGTCGAATGGATACGTTTGCATCACAACGTAGTGATCCTTCTTCCATATTACAATCTGAAACTTGGATGTAACGAAGGATGGTTTTTAATTCATTGAGATAGGCATATGCTTCATCAGAAGAACGAAGGTCTGGTTCCGAAACAATTTCGATCAGGGGAGTACCGGCGCGGTTGTAATCCACATAGGAACGATTGATGGATGGATCATGGGAGTGGATGAGTTTACCCGCATCCTCCTCCATATGAATCCTTGTGAGAGGAAGGAACTTCTCTTCTTTTTCCCCTTTCAATTGGATATGGATTCCACCTTTGGTTGCATATGGTTTGTCAAATTGAGAAATTTGATACCCTTTTGGTAGGTCAGGATAAAAATAATTTTTACGATCAAATTTTGTAAATTGTGTGATTTCACAGCCCAAAGCTACTCCAGCTCTCACTGCTTTTTCAAGCACAACTTCATTTAACACAGGCAAGGTGCCAGGAAGTGCAACGCATAAAGGGGAAATATGAGTATTGGGGCTACCACCAAATTCGTTGGTGGCAGTGGAAAAAATTTTAGAATTGGTATTGAGTTGGACGTGGACTTCCAGACCGATGATGACTTCGTATTCCATGGTTTGGTAACAGGATTTTCACGGAAAATGAACCTGGCAATTCAAATTCCGTCAGAATTTAATCCAATGGGTCTGGGACCGATTGTAAAACCAATTTGTAGAGATTTTTTTGTTCTCGTGAGATGCCAATTTCCCCGGTTTGATGGAGTTTTTTGGTAAACTCTGAAAGTTCCCGAACTCTCGACTCAAACGCTATCCCAATTTTTTTATCTTCCAAGGCAATGTGAGAAAGTAACCAATTCCTGAGGTCCTGCACCAAATGTAAACCCACCCGTGGATTTCCTAATTTGTATTCATCATTTCTCATTTTGATAAATTCTATAAAACGTTTGTGTTGGTTCATGTGTTGGACAACATCAGTGTACCGAAAGTACCTCATAATTTTATCTTCCACTCCAAAATGGTCTTTGGTGTATTCGATTGCTTCGGCAATTACCTTATGAAAAGTTTCACTGGATCCATCACCTAACTTAAGTGAATGGTCAAGCTCTACAATCATTTTTAACAACCATATATGTTGTAAATCAATGATGGGAATCCCAGTTGATAGATTATAAGTTTTCCAAATGTTACGAATTTCTTGGATCGTATCGATGGATTGTTCGTGAAGAGAGATGGTAGTGGTATCGATTTGAACAATATTTTGATAAATCAAAAGTTGTTCTTTTGAAATCGGATATTTTCCTGATTTCAGCATTTGGTTACAATAGGATTTTAGATCTACGTTCGATGCTTTGAAAAATTCTGCATAATCCGTATCATCATGTAAGATATGTTGGAATAACCATTTTTTTAAGATTTGCAAAATCCCAAGAGCCGCCATTTGGTTATTTTTGGCTTCATAGTATCTTTCTGTAAGTTTTTCTACGAATTTTCTGTGACCTTGTACATGTTCTTTAAAATTCGGGTAATTAAAATGTTCCAATAGATCTTCTTCTAAGGCAAAGTGTTCGGCAACATAATCGAGTGCCTTACGAAATGATATATGGACTTCGATATCCGAATCATTTTTTTCCGCTTCAACAATCTCTTCTTCTAGTTCCAATATAATATGCACAAGCCAAACATGTTGTAGGTCAATGATGGGAATTCCCAGGTGAAATGGTTCACTTAACCATGTGATTCGAAGGGAATCTAAATGAGCGGAAGAATCCTTTAACATGATTCCACAAAATCAGTCACTCTGGTAGTGTCACACCAATTGAGGAAAATCCCAAATTGATATTTATCATTGAATTAGAATCAAACAAAATTCCGAAATGGTAAAAAGGGATTTTTAATGAATTGTAGTGATTTTCAGGAATTCACTCCCGAGAGATTCCCGGGAGTGATCATTGGAGAGGCCTAAGAGTTTTTAAACAAAAAACTTAGTTGTCAACTTAACGATTAATCTCACAAAACTAGAGTAAGGTGGATACATCAATTTTGCGATAGATGCTTTTGGTGTTTGTAAAACTGACCTTTCATGAGAAAAAGTTTTAAAACCAAATACTCCATGGTAACTTCCATGACCAGAATGGTTCACTCCACCAAACGGTAAATTTGGATTCACAAGGTGTAGGATCACATCATTGATCACTGCCCCACCAGAACTAGTCCTACGAAGCACGTATTTGGATGTACTTCTTTTTTTAGTGAAGATGTACAAGGCCAATGGTTTTGGTCTCTCGTTAATGATATGGATTGCATCATCTAACGATTTATAAGTTACAATCGGTAAGAGGGGTCCAAAAATTTCATCTTCCATAATTTTGGCATCCAAAGACACGTTCGTTAAAATGGTTGGTGCAATGAAATTATCAGAACTTCTCACCTCACCACCGTAAGCAATTTTTGCGCCTTTTTTGACTGCATCATCAATGTAAGAAGAAACTCTAGAAAAGTTTTTTGCATTTACAATCCGACAGAAATCAGCACTAGCCGTAAAATTTTCAGGTTTCGATTTAAAAAAACTTTCAGTCGTATCCTTTGCATGTTTAACAAATTCTTCTACTTTAGATTCAGGAATGAGTAAATAGTCAGGTGCCACACAAGTTTGGCCGGCATTCAAAAACTTACCCCACATAATCCTTTCAGCAGCCACTTTCAAATCAGCATCTTCAGCGATGATGGATGGAGACTTACCACCTAACTCTAAAGTCACGGTCGTTAAATTTTTTGCTGCAGCAGCCATTACAATTTTACCAACAGGAGTGGAACCAGTGAAAAAGATATGATCAAAAGGAATGTCAAGTAATGCCGTTGCAACACTTACATCACCCTCAAACACCGCAACCTCATCTTCAGAGAAAATTTCACCTAACATTTGGTTGATGACATTGGCAGTGTTGGGTGTGAACTCAGACGGTTTTAACATCACAGTGTTCCCAGCAGCAATGGCAGCCGCAAGTGGTGCAATCGCTAAATGGAAAGGGTAATTCCAAGGAGCAATCACCAAACAAACACCTTTTGGTTCATAAATGATACGGCTTGTGGCACCTAGGAGAGTGGGAGGTGTCATCACATTTTTGGGTCTCATCCAATGTTTTATATGGCGGATGGCATCGTTGATTTCAGCAATTGTTGGTAAAATTTCAGTGATATCAACCTCACCCGCAGATTTTCTGAAATCAGCGTGGAGTGCCTTTTGGATTTCTGTTTGGTATTTCAACACAACATCTTTCAGTTTTTTCAGTTTCTGAATTCGTGTTTTGTAATTCGTCAAACGAAGTTCGAGGGACTTCTTCTTTTGGGCATTAAAAATTCGATCAATGTCTTTGGGAGTAAAACTTTTGGTTTGGATGGCAGCTGTGTTACTCACATTTGCTGCAGAAAGGGTAGCTTGGGTCATGGGAATCTCCGTATTACTGACTCTCGTTCAGTTAGAGAGGGAGTTCAAGAACTTTTTCAGAAATTCGAGTCGTTTCTATGTCTTTTTTATGCCAAAAATCCCTTTCCAAACCCAGGAGGGGGTCCGTTTTGGATGTATTGTTTCGCTCGGTCCAGATACAATTGGGCCGCTTTGTCAGATGGATCTTGTTCCAAAACAGACAAAAACCCAAGTTCCGCTCCTTTGAAATCCCCATCCCAAAACAAATTGACACTTTCCTCAAATTGTTCTTTGGTTTGGATTTTGAGATGAAAAGAATCTTCGACTCCATCCACCAAAACCTGAGCAATACCAATTAACTTTTGTTTGGCTGGTATTTTAATAAAATCCAATAATCGATGTGGATAAGAGTCTGGTTCCTTCAATTCCAAAAGTGCATCCAAACTCAAAATAATTTTTGCCCCATATTTTTTGGTCATCGACTCCAAAGAATTGGCAACCCCCATTGAATCAGATAAAACAGCTGATTCAATTCGTTGTTCTTCTCCCACAATGCCTAACATCAATTCACCAAAATGGATTCCGACTCCAATTTGTATTTCTCCAACACGATGGTTATGGCTTTCTTTATTCCACCTTGCGATTGTTTTGTGCATTTGAATCGCAGCTGAAAGTGCATCTTCTGGTTCTTTTTCAAACAAGGCAAAGATCGCATCTCCAACATACTTTTCTATAAAACCATTATGGGAACGAATGATAGGCCCAACTTGCCTTAGGTAATCATTCAAAAACAAAAAAGTTTCTTCGGGGCTTAATGTTTCTGAGATCGCCGTGAAATCACGTATGTCAGAAGACAAAACTGACATTTGTTTTACGATAAAGTCACCACGTTTCACTTTTGAGTCATCTTTTTTAGAAAACAATTGGATGAGTCGTAGTGGAACAAATTTTGAATATACTTTGTTTGATGACTCAAGCCGATTATTCACTTCTATGAGCTCAGTTGTTAATGTATCCATTGAGGAATAGAAACGAGCATTCCTTCTTGCGAGTAAAATACTTTGGAACAAAAAGAAAACAAAAAGTGAAAAAGGCATTAGTGGTTGTGCTTGGAACCAATAATTTCCGGCCATCAAATCATGTGTTGATCCTAACATAAGTATCAAGGATCCATAAAACACCAAACTACTATCTCGTTTTCTTTGGCGATAGATTCTTAGGATAACATAAAACGAACAAATACTAAAAAATAAAATAAATACTTGGGAAATGATATTGGTAGTCGTGAATAATTTTGGATCGGTAAGTAAGACAAACAAAACATAAACAAGACTCAAACTCCAACAAGAAGTGAGCATCCAATTGGGAACCTCTGATTTTCCAGGGAATAAACTACGAAGGTAACTTAAGAAAAAACAAACAAGAAGTGGAGCAGAAGTATAATCCAATACTTGCATCCAATTCCAAGAAAAATCTGGGAATGCATAAACAATATAAAAATTATCCAATACTACCAAACGTAGTCCGGTGAATAAACAAAATAAAGCAAAGAATAAGGAACTTTTTTCTTCGCGACGAAAGAAAAAAACAGTCAGTTGGTACAAAGCCATTGTGAGCATTGCACCAAAAACAAACACTTCACCTGCGGAGTACATTAATGATTCATTTTGAATGACTTCTTTTGTTCCAATTTCGATAGGTTTTCGAAAACCACCTCTTGCATGGTTAAAATTACTCACAACATAAATGATTTCTTGTTCATAAGATTCCGGTTGAAACGATACATATTGGATTTGGTATTTTGGTTTTGTAGTCAACACATCTGTTCCTACATTTCCTGAGTATGCAATTTTTTGGCGGTTGATGTACAACTCATAAGCACTTGTTGCAGGTTGTACTCGCAAATAATAACGAATGTTAGGATCCGGAACTTTTACGACTAAACGATAACTCGCATACCCATCTCCACCTGTACCCTCTGGCCGAGCGGAGTTCCAGGAAGAGGGAACTTTTATCATATTATGTTGTTTTCCTTCAATTTTTTGGAATAAGGAGTCACCATAAAGCTCGTTCCAATAGAATTCCCATTCTCCATTTAACGAAATTTTTTTATGATTTTCTATCGAGACTTCTTGGATTTCTAAATAACCATTTTTTGCTTCATTCGCTAAATCAAAGTTACACGAAACGAAACAAACAACTGCAAAAAGATAAAATGATAATCGCAGTAGATTTGAGATTGGATTTATTTTTCCCATGCAGAGACCCCATCCCAATCTTCCCCAACACCAGCGGATTGGTAGTATTCACACCTTTCGATATAAATTTGTGCCGCGATATCATCTGGGTTATTTTTATGCACTTCTCGAAATCCATTGAGCGCAGAAGCAAAGTCAGCCCTTTCATAATCAAAAATGGCTGCTTCAAATTGTTCCCTGTAAGCAATTTTCTGATCAGAAATGGAATCGATCCCTGGAATCAAAACCTCTGCGATCATCACCGTTTCTTGTTTGCCTTTCACTCGCACAAAATCTAAAATTCTGTAGGGAATTGTATCCAAATCTTCGTGTAACATGAGTGAGGTTAAACTCACAAGGATCCTTGCGTTGTACTTTTTGGTTAATCCTTGGATTCGGCTCGCTAAATTCACTGTATCAGAGATAACCGTAGATTCTAATCTTTCCTCTTCACCTAAAATTCCTAACATGGTATCACCTGAATGGATCCCAATGCCTGCGTGTAAGGGAAGGTAACCAAACCCTCTGCGCCTTTCATTATAAGATTCCAGTTCCCACTGGATGTCTTCTGCGGCTTTAATCGAATTTTGGATCCCTCCATCAAAGAGTGCCATCACAGCACTACCGATGTATTTATCGATAAATCCATTGTTTTTTCGAACACATGGTCCAATGCGTCCCAAATACGAGTTGGTAAACAAAATTCGGTTTTCCAAAGGAATGGAATAAATAATATCCCAATATTCCCAGATATCAGCAAACAATACTGTCATTTCTCGTTCACTACTATCACCTAACTTCACTTCCTCGATACTTTCTTTTCCCAAGTGGGTTAAAAAATCTCGTGGGATGAATTTTGCATAAAAGCGATTGGTTAAAATGAATTGTTCATTAATGGTTTCAAATTCTTCTTTTAAAAGGACTTTTTTTCGGAAGGTTCGTGCCGTACGAAGTGTTACAATTGTAGACTGCACTCCAAAAAACAAAAAAACTGCAATTTGCGATAAAGAAGATTCCCCTTCTCCTGTGTATGCCAGGAATACATCATAAACAAATCCAAAAAATAAAATCAAATAACCCAAAAAGAAAATATGTGAATCAGGTAATCCTTTCACAACCATCTGGTACAATCGGATTCCTAAAAATACAGCATACACAACACCTAACACCTGAAATACTACTTCAAATTCTGTATAAAACTCAGGTTTGATGATGAGTCCATAAACTAAAATGAATTGCACAAAGGCACTAAAATATCGAATGAGTTTGGTTTCTATAAAACGAGGGAAAAGACCGTCTACAAACCATAAAAACAAAATCCCTAATACAAAAACTGAGGCATATTCTACATAAATTACAAGTTCCCATGGAATGTTGGGAAACATTGCATAAATTGTTTTACTTCCTACGAATGGTAAACGTAATGCAAAAACTAAACAAAAAAATCCGAAATAAAATGCTTCTCTTTGTTTGTTACGATAAAAAAACAAAATGAAGTGATACAATCCAAACATAAACAAAGCACCAGTGAGCGCTATGTCCATCGTACTCTCAGCAAGGATATAATTTTGAATGGCTTCCGCCGTTCCAAAAAGAGGTGCGTTTGGCAATCCACCTTCTTTGTGATGGAAATTACTCACCTCAATTTTAATTTGTATCTTATCTTTCGCTGCAAAGGTAAAACTTTGTCCTTGGGCGCTGGGTTTGGTTGTTTGTTTGTTTGGACCGGGGTAACCCGAAAGTACAACTCGATTCCCAACGGTTACACGAAAACTTGTCCGCACTTCAGGTAAGTACAAAGAATAAATTTGAGATTCATGGGGAAGGAGAATGTCTAGGATGTACGTTCCGTAACCCTTTCCATTTTCAATTCCAGATCGTAGAGGGACTTCATTCCAAAGTGCAGGAACAGGAATGAGGGCATAACTTGCATCAGGTGGTAATTCCCCCAATGTATGCGGAAAAAATTTCCATTCCCCATGGAGTTTGATTGCCTTTCCCGTTTTCCAAGGAAAGGAGCTAAGGTCCAATGATCCAGAGGTAACTCCTTCGGAAGGAGTCATAAGTTGGCAGGCCATTGTCAGGAAAACGAGGCCAAGAGTGATGCGTTTGAAGAGGGTCATCCCTATCCTTCAGAGACATTTCTCTCCCTTATTTGGAAAGGAAGTTTTCAAAATGAAAAAAATAATATTTTTTGGTTTGTACGAAGTACTCGCCAGGCTATTATGTCTCCTAAATGGCAGCTTCTCCAGGACCCAATAAAGCCGCATTGGCATACCAAATTTTAGGCCAATACCTACCGGATGAAGTGTTCGCCCATTTAACCGACGCCGAAATTGAAACCCTACTTTTAAAAGTAGAAACAAACCCTTCTCCCACGAAGGGCCAAGAAAAAGACATCCTCGTATCCTTTACCAATTTTTTACAAAAAAAAGGGGTCATCCCAAAACCGAAACGGCAAAACCTCGCAACAAACGGTTATGGCAAAGCACCCAGTCCCAAAAATGACCCTAGGGACTCGGAACATCCCAACCATTCACCAAAATCGAAAGGCCAACCCGAGGTTTCCCATAAAGGAATTGGTCCTTTGGAAGGATTTACGCTAGGAAGTAGCCCCACAGTTTCCTATCCTTTGGGGAGCGGCACAAGTCCTAACTACGGTCACACAGAAACAAATGAATTGTATTCTCTCATTGAGGAAATCCTAAAGGAAGAAGACGCAAAACGATCGGGGCCATTATGGCAAGATTTGCCAAAATTCCCCACAGAATTACTTCGCAATCTCACTCGGGAAGAATCCCCGGAGGTGGTCGCAAGGGTGCTCAGTTTTTCAGACCCTGAATCTGCTTCAGAAGTGCTAGCCGAATACCCTGAGTCTCATAGGGAGGAAATCATTTTGGCATTGGCGGAAATTGACTACCATTCCGATCGGGAACGAGACCAATTGGAACGCTTCTTACGCTTTAAAATGGAACTCATCGAAAAAAAGATGCCGGTTTCCAAAATCCGAAGCCGCAAAGCCAAAACCGCGGGTGAAATCCTTACCAGGCTCCCTTTTTTGCCATCTCAAAATTTAATTGAACGAATTCAGAAAAAAAGCCCAGAATATGCCGAAACTATAGTAGAACACTACTTTCGTTTGGAAGACCTGCTTCATTTGGGAAGGACAAGTCTCACTCGGTTTTTTTCTGAGATCCATCCTCTTGTCATTGCTTGTGCACTGAAGGGTGTGGAAACTGAATTTCGTGACCAAGTTTATTCCAATTTGGAATCTTGGCTTGTGAAAGAGATCAAAATCGAATGGGATTCATTAGGTCCTGTCTCACTGGCAGAAATCGAAGAAGCCCAAAAGGGAATCTTAGATCGTTTGCGAGAAGCAATGGATGAAGGCAAAGTGAAACTTTGGAGATTGAAGTAAGGACATGGCAAAACTAGTTTTTAAACCCATTCAAATTGCCGACTTACAAGAAGAAGTTGAAATCCAACTTCCTGATAAGTACAAAAAATTTCATAAAACCGATGAACAAGAAGACTTCGAGATAGACCAAGAAGGAAATATCATCGAACAATACCAAGGTCCATCGATTGAAGAAATCGAAGCAGAACTCCAAAGGTATCGTCAAGAAACCGAAGAACAAGTTCGTCAATTATTAGAAGACGCAAAAAAACAAGCAAAGGCCATTGAAGATGAAGGGAAGACAAAAGCTTTCCAAATGGTCCAAGACTCTAAAGAAAAAATCAAACTAGAAGAAGACTCAGGCCGTGCCAAAGCGGAACAAATCTTAGATCGTGCGAAGATGGAAGTCGAACGTATGATCAAAGAAGCCGAAATGAAACAGGCTGAGATCGAACACGAAGCATACCAAAAAGGATATGATGCGGGTCGTGAAGTAGGATTTAAAAAAGGCCAAGGGGAAGTTAGACGACTCATTGATAGACTTGGAACCATCATCGGTAAAGCAATTGATATCCGCGAAGAAATGATTGCTGCTTCCGAAAAACAAATGGTGGAAATGATTCTTGTAATCGCAAGAAAAGTAATCAAAGATGAAATCATCGAACGTAAAGAAATTGTTCTCAATAACATTCGTGAGGCGATGAAACGAATCAAAGATCGTGACCGTATCGACATTCGTGTGAACTTTGCTGACCTAGAACTCACAACCGCTCATAAAGATGAACTAATCAAACTAATGGAATCTCTCAGAAAAGTTAATATCTACGAAGACTCTCGTGTGGATCGTGGTGGGGTTATTATCGAAACTGATGTGGGAGCAATCGACGCTAGAATTTCTACTCAGCTAAAAGAAATTGAAGAGGCAATTCGAAACGTAGAGCCAATATGATTTCGAAAACCCGAATTTCCCAATTGATAATCGGGTTCACGATGTTTTTGTCACCGACTTTCGTAAGTTTGGTGGCAGAACCTTGTGGAACCATGATCTCCTCATTTGAAAAACCAGTCATATTAAAAACAGATTGGATGTTTCGAAAAGGAGACAACCTGGACTGGAGAGATGAATCTGTAGAAGAAAGTTTTTGGGTCAAACGATCAGTTCCAGATTATGGAATCTCAAAAACCGAAAACTTAACTGGATACCATTGGTATCGATGTTCCTTTTATTTGCCTGACAATTACACCACTCCAGTAGAACCCATCGCCATTCAATTGGGTCGCATTCGAGACATTGATGAATTTTATTTGAATGGAACCTTAATTGATAAAACGGGTACTGTTTTACCTAGGTTGGAAGTTGATTTTCAAAAAATTAGAATTTATTCACTACCCACTCACCTTCTCAAACCTGGATTAAATGTAATGGCAATCCGCATTTATGCGGCTACAAATCTAAATGGATTAAAAGAAGCACCAAAAATCGCCAAAGAACGTTTGTTACGTGAATCAGTGTTTTCAAAAGAACTATTTGCAATGGTTTGCGGATATGTTTTTATATTTATGGGGATCTACTTTTTGGTTGGTTCCATTGTTCGCGGAAGAGCTGGCGAAAATTTTTTCTTTGCTTTATTTTCCATTTTTATGGGAATTTATGTACTCATACGCACCCAACACCGAGACATTTTATTTGAAAGTTTTACGTGGTCATATGTTTCCGAGTTATTAGTCCTCATTTGTTTGCCCGTGTTTTTCATCAACTTTATGCACCAATACTTAAAGTTGAAACGGAATATGGTTCTACTAGTTTATGAAATATTTTTATCTGTCCTTTTTTTAATCACACTTTTTTTTAGAAATCCCAAAACATGGATCCTTGTGATCGCACTCTTTAATTATGCCCTACCGATCGCGATGGGTCTTGTGATTTATCTGTTTGTTAAAAATGGAAAAACCAATATTAAAAAAGTAAAATTTATTTTAATTGGAATCGCTTGTTTATTACCTACTATCCTCATTGATAGTTTATCTGCTTTAGAAATCATCATTTCAATGCCTGGAACATTGTATTTGGGTTTTTTGATATTCCTTGTGATGATTTCCATCCAATTATCAAACGATATCGTTTTGGGTCTTGAAAATTATATTGAACAAGAAAAAGAACTCATCCAAATGGAGCGGGTAAAAACTGGATTTTTGATCAACTTATCTTCCGAATTCAAATCCGGAATGGAAAAAATCAAATCCGCGATTGATAATATTGTAACGAACCAAGGAAAGTCAGCCACTAAAGAAATCACAAAGCCATCTGCCAAAAAGGCTGCGAGAAAAAAATCCAAGGTTACAAATTCGAAACAAAGTGGAGATCCGATCAAACAGGCAGAAGACCATATCTCTTACATGAGTTATATGGTTGAGGAAGCAATATTACTTAAAAGGTTGGAGGAAAGAACATATGTTCCTTTTTATGAAACTTTTTCTGTATCTGAATTTATCAAAAACTGTGTAGCAAGTGTTGAAAATCATTTAGGCCAACATCGAAAAAATACTTATATTGATGTAAGACCAAATGATTTAGAAATTCATTTCCCAAAAGAATTGTTTTTTTGTATCTTGCGAAATTTAGTAGAAAATGCGTACCAATACACCGATCCCAAAACAGATATTCATATAGAGTTTATGAATCGCGATGGAGTTCACCAATTGATTGTAATGGACGAAGGGATGGGACTTAGCCAATTGGAAATGGAAACCATTTTTCAAAAATTTGTCCGTGGTTACAGAGACAAAAAAAATGAAATCCCTGGTGCCGGAATTGGTTTAACTTTGGTCGAAGCCTCTACAAACTTTTTATCTGGTACGGTTAGTTTAAAATCAAGTGAAGGAATGGGAGCAAAATTTACAATTCGTATCCCTGAAAAACAAATCAAATGAAACCCTCACCTATTTTTCGACTTTTCATATTCTTGCTTTTCTTCATTTCTTTACAATGTTCCCGTAAAGCAGATGAGAATACCGTTGTACTCCGATTAGACGGTGAAGATTGGGGAATTTATTTCAATGATAACTCTGATTTACTAAATCCAGAATTCAATCCAAACAATTTAGATATCATTACCGTTCCGAATAATTTTCGTAACTTAAATAAATCTTATAGAGGATCCATTTGGGTTCGTAAAAGCTTTGAAATCACAACAGAACAACACCAAAAATCCTTAGCACTCCAACTCGGGAAAGTGTACCAATCTGATGAGGTATTCATCAATGGTGTGCTCATTGGAAAAAATAATTCCGCTTTTGGAAAAGAACCAGAGGAATTTGCTTTTGGTAGGCCAAGGATTTATCCAATCCCACATGATTTATTACTAGAAGGGGAAAATGTATTAATCATAAAAATAGATTCTTCATTGTCCACTTCTGCTGGTATCATCACGGGTCCCATTCGAATTGTGACGTACGAAGAAGCCATCAATGGGAATTTATATGATTCTCTTGTAGAGTTAATCTTTGTAGGATTTTATCTATTCATCGCCCTATTTTTCTTTATCAACTTCTTTAATCTTAGAGAAAACAAAGAATACCTAAGTTTCAGTGTACTTGCTCTTATATTTTCAGGATACGAGTTATGTAAAAACGAAGTTCGGTTTCTAATTTTTAATCATTTCGCAGTTTTAAAATTCCTTGAATATTCCTTTTTAATGATACTTCCATATGGATTTATCAAATTCATGCAAGATTTTTTCGAACTCAAACCATTTAAGTACCAAAGGTTTTACTTATTCTTTCAGTTTTTCTTTATCATTACATTTCTTATCATTCAGAATCCTGTTTTCTGGTATAACTTCATAGGTTATTGGGATATTCATTTAATTGGTGTGATTGGCTACGCCATCTATGTAACTCTAATTAAATTTCGCGAACAAAAACGTGGATCCACCATCCATTTACTTGCACTTGTTTATTTACTATATTCCATTCTCAAAGAAATTCTAATTGAACGTGGTTATCTCAATTCACCTTCCTCACTTGAAACCAGTTTTTTAGTGTATTTGATTTTGATGACACTTGCCTTACGTTTCCAATTTTTGATGATGAAACGAAAACTTCAAAATCGATATGAAAGGTTAAAGGAGGCAGATTCACTCAGAGAAAAGATTTTCTTTTATATGGATGCAATGATTTCGGGACCGCTGAAATCGATGAAAGAAAAACTTTCAGCGTATAGAGAGTCTAATCAGAAAGCAAAAGACAAAAATTTAGTAAAAGAAGTAATCGATGTCCAATCTTCCATTGATAATGTTATGGATGATATCATTGAGTTATCCAGACTAGAGGTTTTAAAAGAAGTCCCCTTCAAAGACCAAGTCAATTTTATTACTTTTATTAACGATGTAATCCCTGAAGATGATATTACTTATTCCATCAAAGTACATCCAGAAACCGAAATCCATAACAGTTTAGACCTTATCAATTCAGTTGTTGTGAGACTTGTAGACTTTCCACCTTTCAAGGAATTCAATCATAATGATTTGATTATTACTCAGGATTTAAAGGGCAATGTACACTTCAGATTTTTGTTATTCCATAATAATTCGAAAGTAACGCAAAAATTATTTAACGAATTAACAGAAAATTATAACCAACTGACGCCTATTAAAGTAAAGTGGGCAATCATCCTAGAAATCGTCAGATTATTAGGAGCAAAAATTGACTTTAAAATCATTAAGAAAAAGTATTTAAAAATTGATTTAGGAATCGCAGCCATTGTTCCTGTGTCTGAACTTCAGCCCATTAAAGAATCAAATGGATTGGGGCTAACAAACCAAGATGTTCAAAAAAAAGAAAAGGAAGATTGGCGTGTAACCTTAAAACGCATTTGGAAATTCTTAAAGGAAACGGAAATTAAATTTCCAAACGCTAAAAAGAAAAAATAATTGATACTCCTGTTTCCATGATTGTCAAATACATCACCAAACCAAACCCAGAAGCGTTACAGAAAGCCTTTGTAGGTTGCAAAGAATTAAATTACGATAAGGATGAGTTTTTATTTCATTCAGGTGATGAAGTCACACAGATGGACTTACTGATAAATGGTGAACTTCAAGTATTTAAATATGATGGAAATATGAATGAAGTGACTCTCAATTTTTTTCGTCCTGTATGCATTGTTGCAGAATGGGCTGTCATCCAAGGAATCCCCTACCCAGCCTCTGCGAGATTTACAAAAAAAAGTACAATCCTAAGAATGCCGCTTTCCGAAGTTCAAAATCGTTTGCATTCGAATATTGAACTGAACCATATTTTAATGCATTCATTGATGAATAAAATTGATACATTGAATTTAGCCATTAATCGTGGGCTAACCATGGATGCGATGCAACGAGTGGCTCATTTTCTTTTTTATGGAACTCCCGATTCTCTAGCCCTAAAACAAACACAAATGGCATCATTATTGTACCTTCGACCAGAAACCTTTTCAAGGATCCTAAAACAACTCAAAGAGCAAGGTTTGGTAGACACCCAAAAAGGTGAAATCACAGTATTAAATAAAGAAGGCCTTTTAAAAATTTTAGCTTAATACTTGATTTGCATCAAGGAAAATATATTGATTTTCATTAGTATCGAAGTATGAATGTTTCCTTTTTTCAACTTAGCTTTTGGAATACCGCATTTCGCCCCTTTTTTTGGTTTGGCTCTCTGTATGGAATCATTGTTATAGGCATTTGGTTATTCGTACTTTCGAATGTCATCATAAACCCGATCCAAGTGAATGCGATCCATTGGCATTCATATGAAATGGTTTTTGGGTTTACCAAAGCAATTGTTTTAGGATTTTTATTCACTGCCGTACAGAATTGGACAAATAGCACAATTCTAAAAGGAGAGAATCTTTTTTACCTACTTTTGTTTTGGTTGTTCGGAAGGTTTGCATTTTTTTCAGTTGGAATATGGGGTTATATTTCGTTTGGATTTGATATTTGTTCTGACATTTTTGTCATTTATTTACTCGTTCCTAAACTGATTGTTCCAACCCAAAAACACAATCGGCCAATCTTATACCATTATGCCCTCTTCACGGTCTTCCATATTTTGAGTGCGATTTGTGCGTATTCAATTTTAGATCCAGAACGAACTTTGCTCTATATCCACTTAAGTATTTTTGTTGTTTTGTTTCTTATCCTAATCATTGGAGGTCGAGTGATTCCTTTTTTTTCAGGAGTAGTGATACAAGGATATTCATTCAAACGGATACCAAAATTAGAAACACTACTTTTGTATTTACCATTTTTCTTTTATCTCGCTAAACTGATGCAAGGATTCGTTTTGTTATCATCGATAATTGCCTTATTATTATTTGTTACCAATACCATTCGGTATCTCTCTTGGAAACCTTGGAAGTCATACCAAAAACCTATTCTTTGGATTTTGTATCTTGGATACTTTTGGGTATGTTTCGGATTTTTATTGTATAGTATTTCCGATTTAAATTTATTCCCCGTCTCTTCTGCCATACATAGTTTAACGGTGGGTGGCCTTGGAGTGTTCATTTATGGGATGATCACAAGAGTGAGTTTGGGTCATACGGGAAGGCCCATTCTGGCTTCACCGTTAACGGTTTTCGCCTATGTTTTACTCAATGTTTCCGTATTGATCCGGGTATTTTTACCACTGTTCCATCAATATAAATATGCATATGATTTGTCCGGGATTGGATGGATGATTTGTTTTATTTTATTTTTGATTCAGTATACGGTGATCCTTTTTTCAAAACGTCCAGATGGAAAACCATCGTAGTCGAATTAATATTTATACTTGAATGGCCCTTCTAAAAAATTCCTGTAAGGAATCGAGTAACCTTTCGGGTTGGAACAACATTTGGTAACTTGCATTCCGCATCATGGCAGGGATGGTTGGTTTTTCTTCCGTACCAATTGCCAATGTATACACTTGCACACCATTTAACAAACATTCGCCAACTGCCTTATTCACATCTTCAATTCCATACTTTCCTTCATATTGGTCATAGTCATTGGGCCTTGCATCAGTGATTAAAATAATCCACTTTTGTTTGTAACTTAAATCTTTAAAAAATGAATTGGAATGACGTAGAGAAGGACCAACCCTTGTATAACCAATGGGTGATAAAGTCCCCAAACGATCTCTTACAACCTTCCAAGATTCATTCATTTGTTTCACATGAATGAATTGATTATGATTTCTTGTTCGTGAATAAAATCCAGCAATCCCAAAAGGGATCCTTAAATCATCTAAACATTCAGAGAACAATAACAAACTTTCTCTTTCCACATCCAAAATACGTTTATCATGGATCCACGAGTCAGTCGATAAACTCAAATCCACTAAAAAATACAAAGCGATGTCGGAAACATCCCGAATCGGATTCATATAAATTGATTCAGATGGACTTTTTTTGGCTTTCAAATCCGCATACCGGTCTACCAGTGCATCTAAATCAATATCAGCACCTGAAACCAAACGTTTTTTGATTCGCGTTTGGTTCAGTAAGGCAGTCATTTTTTTCTTTAATAATAGTAGGGTCCGATTTTGTTTTTCTAATACTTTTGAAGTGTAAGAAAAATCAAGTGCCTTAGGAAATTCTTCTATCACAGAACAATAATTAGGTTTGTATTGTTTTTGTTTATAATCCCACTCAGGGTATAAAAAAGGTTTTTCATTCTTTGAATCTTCTAAGATTTCTAGTAAGGTCCCAGCCCCCGATTCACTCGTCCTTGTTGTATGAACGGGATCTTCTGTGCGGATGATGTGTTTCAGATTTAGCTCTTCTAAAGCTTCCTCTTCTTCCATATCCTCCTCCCCATCAATATCCCTCCATTGGCCATCAAACTCTTCAACAGTTTCAATTTTTTCAAAATTATGACCTAAGGTATATTCTTCGATTTTTTTCTCATCTACCTCTAAAAGTTCTGCATCACTTGGATCTAATTTTTGTTTCGATTCTTTGGATTCCATTTTTTGTTTTTGTTTATTGGATATAAAATCTTTTCCAACAGGGAAATTGATCTTGGTATTAGAAAGTGAGACGTTTGCTTTGTAAAAAAAGGAAACGATATATTGGTATTGTTTAGAATCTATTTTTCGAAGTAACAAACGATCCTTTCGGATCCTTTTCCAATCAATATAGGCACCAGGGTAACGTTTCAGAAACGAACGAAACAATTGATAAAAAGATTCTTTTAAAAAAACGTTTTGGGTTTGATTTTCCTCCATTGAATGTTTAAGGTTCATGACCTTAAATTCATTCCTACTTTGGCTCTTGTTAGGTGAATGTTCGGAGCCAAACTGTCTCTCATACAAATAAGATAAATAAGCAAGGAGTATTCGTACTTGCATTTTGGTTTCAGCTTCTGAAGAATACCAATGAAGTGTTTCTGGAAATTTTAAATAATTTTGACCTAACGAAATGGTCTCACCACCATACAAAAGCGAGGTGGTTTCTTTCCGTATGGTTTGGAGAAACCGAATGATTTTGATTTCCTCTGTTTCCATTCGATATTCTTCGTATGGACTCGGTGGTGTTAACTTAGCTTTTAATTTTTTCCAAAGTTTATGACCTTGGTAAAAAACAAACTGATCCCATTCCAAATTGAAATCCTAAAAGATTAAATCAAAACTATCTTGTAGGGCTGTCACTGTATCATCATCATCAGTGAGAGGTAAGATAATCGCAGTTCGTCCTGCCATTCGAGAAGGAAGGCCTTTGGCAATCAATTTCGCACAAGATACAAGTAACCTTGTGGATATAGTTTCTGCCAAACCTAACTCAGGTTTATGGCGAACCAAATTTGCGTATTGGACCAATTTTTTAGAAATTGATTCTGAAATTCCAGTTTCTCCTATAATGATTTTTTCTTCTACTGAAGCTTTTGGATAAGGGAAATCCAATCCCAAAAATCGTTGTTTGGTGGATGGTTTTAATTCTTTAAATCCTTTTTGGTAACCTGGGTTATAGGATGCCACGAGTAAAAAATTAGGGTGTGCAACCAACTCTTCATTTTTACGTTCGATGAATAATGTCCTTCTATGGTCAGTGAGTGAGTGGATGGTTACAAGAGTGTCTGGTCTTGCTTCAGCAATTTCATCCAAATACACAATCGCACCTTCTTTCACTCCTGTGGTAAGTGGGCCATCCATCCAAACAGTATCAGCACCTTTTACGATAAATCGTCCAACAAGATCGACTGCAGATGTTTCGTCGTTGCATAAGATTGTGATGAGTTTACGACCCATTTGGTGTGCCATAAATTCTAAAAATCGTGATTTTCCAGATCCTGTGGGGCCTTTTAACAAAAGCGGCAGAGTATTCTCAGCCGCCATTTGAAAAATTTCCACTTCCTTACCAGTTGGTTCGTAATAGGGAATTTTTGTTGTTAACATATGTTAATCTAAATCACCAACATTTTTTCCAAGGGCTTCATTCGATGGAAGTCCATGACGAATGAAATCAACGATAAAGTAAGTGATTCCAAGGGTGAAAAGAGTTGCCGCAAGTAACATTCCAATAAAATGGAAAACGATTTCTTTTTGTACGACAAGAAAATCCATACCCAATTTACGTTCCAAGTAAACTTGTGTGATCCCAGCAACGGCAAGTGCTCCCGTCATTCCTAACATACCAATATTGGATGCCCAAAACGCTAAATACCCAGACATTCCAGTAAATAGTTTTCTACCTGTCATGTTTGGCATTGCGTAAGAAATGACAGCTAACACTAACATGGCGTATGCTCCCCAGAATGCAAGGTGTCCGTGCATTGCAGTAACAAGTGTTCCATGTGTCCATTGGTTGACCGCAGGCCATGTGTGAGCAAAACCCAGAAATCCTGCTCCTATAAATGACATGATGGCACTACCAAGTGTCCAATAGAGAGCAATTTTATTCGGATGGTCTTTCCCTTTTTTGCGATACATATTGAGAGCCCAAATTGCCATCCCAAGGAATGCAAGAGGTTCTAATGCTGAGAAAATACCACCAACCATAAGCCAATACTTAGGTGTTCCAATCCAATAGTAGTGGTGGCCAGTTCCCAAAATTCCAGAGAGGAAGGTGAGACCAACAACTACATACAACCATTTTTCAATGACTTCTCGGTCCACTCCCGTGAGTTTGATGAGTAAAAATGCTAAGATACCACCCATGATGAGTTCCCAAACACCTTCCACCCAAAGGTGAACGACCCACCAACGAAAGTAGGAATCAAGAGTTTGGTTGTCGAAGTAAATCATACCTGGAAGGTATAACAGAGCAGCACATAACAGACCAAAGAAGAGAACCAGTTGTGTTGTACTTCTTTTTTTGGCTTCCCAAATGGTCATGGCGATGTTAAAAAGAAAAGTTAGAACATTGACCACCACAAGGTAATCAAGGGGCCTTGGAATTTCCAAAAACTTTCTCCCTTCCCACCAATTAAAATGAAAACCAGCTATGGCAATCACACCGACTACTACCCAAGAAACGAGTTGGATGTATGCAAGTTTTACACTATACAATTCCCGATCGGATTCTTCCGGGATGATATAATAGGCAGCACCCATAAATCCCGTTAACAACCATACGACGAGTAAATTGGTATGTGTCGCACGTGCCGTGTTAAATGGTATGTAATCATGTAATCCATCCATCCCAATACGAGCAAAACCCATGATAAAACCATATACGATTTGTAATGATAAGAGTAACATACAAGTTGCAAAGAACCAATATGCGACCTTTTGTGATTGGAATCTCATTGTTTCTCCTTATTTTAATGCAGAAAGATAAGTGACGATGTCCTTTCTTTCTGTATCACTTAACGGTAACTTAGGCATATTTGTTCCCGGTTTGAGCACTTGTGGATCAATCAACCATCGATTGAGATAATCGGCATCAAACTTTGATCCTACATGGTCAAGTGCCGGTCCCACATTCCCACCCTTGCCACCTACAGCATGACAGGCGACACAAAGCTGTGAAAACTTTTCTGGTTGGGTTAGTTTGATACTGTTTGTTGTAGTTTGAGGAGGTACGGCTGTTGCTATCGAATCAACTGGGATATTTGGTTTTGGAGGCCAACCATTTGCATCAATCTCTCCAACCCAATCCAAAAAGGCGATGACCTGACCTTTTTCTTCTTTGGTAAAATTGTATTTCACCATTTTTCGTTCCCCAGGGAACATTGCTTGTGGATCATCTAAAAACACATCGATCCAACTAACACCCCTTCGTTCGACTACTTTAGTCAAATCAGGAGCATAATAAGCACCTTCTCCAAGTAAGGTATGGCAACCCATACAATTGTTTTTTTCCCAAATCTCTTTCCCTTTCCGCACATCTTCCGTTAAGTTTTGCGCATTGGTACGGGCATCGTTTTGTCGCACGGAATCGATTGTGAGGAACACAAAGATTGCACTGAACAAAAACGTTCCACCCAGAAAGAATGCCCTTGCTTGCGATTTTGAAAGCATCCTTACCTCCTTTTTTCCATTTTACAAATGTAAGTGCAGATTGTACAAATTGCATTGATTCTAATCAAGTCCTAATTAAATTTTTAGTATATCATGGTTCTCAAATGAGATATTGATCTGAATAAATGAATTTTAGAATCATTAAATTATAAATTAGATCGTTGTTCAAAATCCGAAATACCGTTCATTTTGAACGGTATTCCTAAATAGCGAATCCTTGTTCGTCTCCTTACATAAATTGAATTGAATATTCAATTATATGAATTCAATGTTATCAAAAAGGAGTATCAATAGAACACAAAACAAATGAAGACGAATTGATTTGGTACCCACCTGGTGGAATCCTGATTTGGTTGATCGTATTTGTAGAAGTGATCACCATTTGTATAGGGATCGGATCCTTTGGGGTTTGGTTTTTGACTTAAAAATGATCCCAAACAGGGAAAGGGTGTGGTTTTTGTTTGAGGTTTCCAGGCCGATTTAAAATTACCACATCCATTCCGGTGGCATTTGCAGCTTCCGCTTCTTCGGCAATGTCCGTAAAAAAACGAATTTCGCTAGGTGATGCACCAAGTGTTGAGGCAATCCTCTCATAACTTTCTTTTTCTCTTTTCCCACCCACTGCTGTATCAAAATAGGAAGTGAAATACTCTCTCAAATCACCTAACACTGAGTACTGATAAATCAATATTTGTGCTTCGACAGAACCAGAGGAATACACATGGTTTTGCATTCCAGATTGGATCGCTGATTCTAAAAATTTTGGAACATCTTCATACACAGTACTTTTGATTTCGCCCGACTCATACCCTAATTTCCAGATTTTTCCTTGGACTTCTTTCAATGGGCCAAATTTGCGATCCTTTTCGATGAGATATTCGAAATAAGTAGAAACCAATCCGTTTGTTAGTCCAATGGAAGATTCTCTTAACAAATCCTTTGGATCCAAATTTTTTTCTGAAAATTTCTCAAGTAACGATGGGTCTTGGCTAGAGAAATCTTTTTGGAATTCCATTTGAATCTCTTTCCATTTCACTTCTGCAAACTGGTACTTCCCCAAAAAGGAATGGATGTGCTTTTTTGCATAAGGGAAAAGAACTTCATGGACAAAGGCAATTGGTGCGGTTGTCCCTTCAATATCGAGTAAATTGTGTTTGGTCTGCATATTTCTATTTCTAATCCGATTTCAATTTCAAATGAAACTGTGAATCCATAGCCAATGGCTATGAAACATTTTGTTTCATCATCAAATGCATATTCGCTTCATCTTTTTCATAATTGAAGAAAACCAAAAACCATGCCAAAGCACATGGTATCCAAAAAAGGATGGAGATGGATAGTGCAAGGCCACGATCAGGAGTGAGCCCGAGAATGACAGCTGACATCACAGGTCCAAGCCCTTTCCCTAAATCATCTGTTAGGTTGTAAATAGAAAAGATAGCACTTCTTGACTTTGGTTCATTTACATTGAGTAAAACCGCTCGAACATTTGGGCCAGTTACAGAAATCAGAATCCCAGTTACAATATTCAAAGCGATAAAGAGACCCATGTGTGGAACAATATCAAATGCATACAACAGAAGGATCGCGGGAAAAACACCAAAAAAGGTTGTGCCCATACAAAGTAGAGGTTGGTAAGTTTTTTTAATATTATATAAAAATTGGCCGAGCACCCCACCAAAAAAAGTTCCAATGAAGATTCCAATCGCGGCAAAGGTAATCATACCTGCAGATACTTCTTTTGTTAGGTGGTATGTGTGTTCATAGTAATCGGCCAAATAAACAAAAAAAACACCCCAAGGAATACAACCTGGCAAACCTTGTAAAAATGCCCCTAAATTTGTTTTGTTTTCAAATAAAAGTTTGAAGTCTTTGAGTGTGATTTTGTGTGATAGTTCGTCGACACCTACCTCTTCTGCCCCACCACGTTTTGGTTCTTTACAAAACAACATATAGATACCGACAAAGAAAAAGGAAGGAACAGACATATAAATAAATGATGTCCTCCATCCGTTAATTGGATCTGCACCACCCAAAATACCACCTAACAACTGCCCTACTCCAACACCTAACCCCATCGCAAGAGAAACATAACCTGTCGCAATCGCTCTTGATTGGCTCGAAAAATAATCTCCAATCAAACTAAAAAGTAAAGGGAATATCCCACCAAGGCCAAAACCACATAAGGTTCTTAAAATCAAAAACTGATCATAGTTTTCGGCGTATGCTGTTAAAAAACAAGGTATCTCACCCAAAAGTACAGTCGCAACTAACAAATGTTTGCGAGAAAATGCTTGCGATAAGTATCCCATAGAAAGCGAAACAAGTCCACCAAGGATAAAAAACAAAACAGGAATGATTCCACCAAACTTCCAATCTACTTCATTTGGATCCGTTATTCCAAGAGAAGCTCCAATATTTTTCATATTGGGTGCGATTAAGTTTTGGTCACCAAACAGGAAAAATGCCATACCCATGATCATCCAGAAAGCCAAAATCCCTCTGGCACCATGATTCACAAGTTCGGCAAGACCAAAAAACCGAAGGTAGGTGGTTTCTTGTTTTGATTTTTTTTGGTTCATAAATTGTTTTTCCTTTCTGTTTGTTTGCGATAGACAAAAATAAATGAGAGTGTGAATAGAAGTCCCAAAAATCCAATGACAGCAAAAACCGATAGGTCCCAACTTGTTAATATGGATCCATTCCAAATTTCTGGATTCGGAGAATTGGCCATCGAAGGAAGTGCCTTCCCTCCTTTAAATTGGAACTCAACCGAAGTACCAAATTCAAGAGTGTTTAGAACATAGGCACTAAGGCCTTTCGGAACATCTTTTTCGAGTTTCACTACAGGAGTTTTTTCATTTGTGATCACTTCCATATCTTGTGGTTTCACAAAAATTGGATATTTACCATTTTCCGACTCAATTAACATTCGTTCGCTGAAACTTACTTCAGAATTCGGAATCAAATAGGAAACTTGTAATTCGGAACTTCCTGGTAATACGGCGCGGTCAAGAATCCTTCCTCCATTTGGCCCTTCTGGGACTCCCAATGGTATCGCCATTTTACTCCCAGGTTGTTGGAGTTGTGCCATGATTTCCGTTGCCTCTTTTGCTACAGAATACTCCAAAGCTCCAGCCTTCGGATCATAAGATTTAGGAGGATTACTTACGTTATCAATCAGGAATAATTTAAAAACACGAAGGCCTTTTTTCTCTCGCATAACCTGCATTAAACTTTTGATGGCGATTTGTTTACGATTTGCACCAGTATCATACACTGTCACCTCTTGAGGAGAAGTACGAAACTGTGTGGTTGGCGGGATCATTTTATTATAATTTACGCCTTGGTATTGGATTTGCAAAAGTATCGGTGCCCCTTCCGGCAAATCCATCTCGGGAAATCGAAATTTTCCGTTTTGAGGGCCTATTTCAGAAAGAGGCACCATCGCACCTTGTAAAGCCAACATCCGGATGGAGTCTGCCTTTCCCAATCCTTTTGTCGTACCATTTTGAATGGTTCCAAATATGGAAATTTTTTCCGCATAACTTGCGCTTGAGAGAAGGAAGAGGGCCAAAAGGAGAAAACGATATCGTAAAAACATTTTGATACTTTTTCTCGTTCTCTTCGTTCCAATCCAAGTGAAAAAACGAAAGTTTTTAAAAATTTAGAGGCGACAAGACAGGGTACTGGACATAATGCTTTAGATAGGAAAGGAAAACCTGGCTACATGAAGCAATTGAGCGAAATCGTTCACAATTCCTCAAAAGACGAAAGGGATATACTACTCGAGTACCAAAATATCGATGTTTCCAAATTGGAGACCTTAAATGTATTGGGAATTCCGATCGATAACGTCACAACGGACGAAGCGATTGCCAAACTCTTTCGCGTGCTTGAGAAAAAAGAAGGCATGCACCATGTTTTATTTTTGGATCCCATCAAACTGATGAGGATGCGTCCTAAAAAAACGCTCCACCGCATTGCAGAAAAAGCTGGCACCATTTTGGTAGAAGGTGCGGGGATCGGTTGGATGACAAAAGGCCGTTTGAAAGAACGTGTAACTCCTATTGCCGTTATGATGGATCTCATTCGACTTGCCGAACTCAAAGAATTCACAGCATTTATCTTTGGTGCAAAAGACGAAATCGTAGAACGTATTTATTTTAATCTTACACGGCACTTTCCAAAGGTTCGAATCGTTGGTAGGCACGCTGGCCATCTAGACCGACAACGTGAGATGCGAGTGAAAGAAGCGATTCGTAAAACAGGACCAGACATTATCTTTCTTGCGATGGACTTTCCAGAACAAGAAATTTGGATCGAAAACAATACGGGTTACTTCGGTAAAGCTGTTGTGATTGGTGTGGGTGGCGCCTTAGACATGTTATCTGGTGCTGACAAAAAAGCCCCTGAATGGTTTAAGGAACGTGGTCTTATTTGGTTATGGAGAATCATCGCAAGACCGTATCGTATCCGACGTATGTGGGAAACTTTTTACTTTTTTTTACTTGGCATTCGCGAAAGATTTCGCAAATAACTAGATTTTACTTTTTGATTTGTGCCAACCTGTCAAGTGTTGGTGCAAGCCAATCCTCAAGCAGTGGTTCCCTATCTAATTTCGCACGTGCAAACACCAAGTCTTTATTAGAGTTTGCAATCTCACTAACTGATCCAATTTTTCGTGCTGTTTCCATTGCTTTCCAATAGTATTTTAAAGCATTAATGGTATCTTGTTTTTTCTCGTAAACGGCACCTATATTATTATAAAGTGCAGTTAAGGTTTCATAAACTTCTCTGTGATCTGAGTTTTCTGTGTCAATTCTACCTAAACTTTGTTCTTTAAGTTCAAAATCATCCTTTAACTTGAGATAGTTGCCGAGTGCTGCATTGTATTGTCTTGTATAATAAAATGCATTTCCCTTTCCAAACAATAAGGTAGGGTTATTGTAAATATCTTCTTCCGGTAACTCTGCCCAAAAATCCAAACTTTGTGCAAAATCTCCGTGGTTGTAATCAATCCAACCTAAGTAATAATAACATTCTCTTACAATTTTTGGATCCTTTGTGATATCACGATCAAGGGCAGCAAGGAATGATTCGCGTGCCATGAAGAGACCATTTCTCCTTTCCTTTTCTTCATAAGAAAGTGTTCCAATGCTTCGTTCTGGATAGATTTTTTTGCCAGGGAACTCTCGTATATTGTCTGTTTTGTTGATTCCTGCTGCTTCCAAAAATTGGATTTTACCAAGGTTAAAAGAAATCCTACCTGGGCTTCCTTCGAGTAAGGTTTCATCCTCATCTCTTTCTCCCAATCGATCTCTATAGTTTTGGTATCGATCATCAGACTCACGTAACAATTTCACTGCTTCATCATAATTTTCTGTTTGGATGTAGTACTCCGCCATGAGTAAAACAGCCAAATAATGCCTAATATCGTACGTGGAAGCAAGTTCTAATTGTTTTAAGGCACGAGCTGCTTCTTCCTTTTTAAAATAAAAACGAGCTCTTTGGTAATAACCTTCAGCAAACTTTGATCCACCATCTTTGCCATAGGCAATGTTCAAAAGGTATTCTACGTTATCATCAATTTCCATACCTGTGACTTGGTCTTCAGGGTTGATGTTGTATTTGATTCTTACTTCTTCCGAATCCAAATCAATATAGAAAGATGCAAGTTTTGCCAATACAAAAAGAGAAAGTTCATCCTCAATGTTTAAAGCATTTCGTACCTGTCTATGGTGGTTTAAGACATACTGTGGATTTTTATCACGTTTCCACATTTCGATATAAGTAGATAAAATCCCACCGTGGCCAATTGGATTTTTTGGATACTTTTCAATGATATCATTATAGTATTTAACAGCTGTTCCAAACTCTTGTTTGTTGTAGAAAATTTTTGCAATACCGGCAATTGCATCTACATTGTCAGGGTCTCCGCCATCCGTAAAAACACGTTTGAAGTATTCAATGGCAAGGTGATCGTTTTTGTATTTTTTGCGATTACTACCAGAAGGGACTTCGATAAAATCTTTTCTATGGAACGAATGGAAGGTTCCAAGTGCAATGTAGGTATCAATGTCATGGACATTGTATTTGAGACGAGATGCGATGTAGGCTCCCGCTTTTAATACCTTTCTTGGTACTTTGTCTTGGGACGTTAGGTAAAATGCAAGTTCGGGAAGTGGACGACGCCCTGCGGTTTCTACACCAGCGTCATTCCATTCTGTTTTTTTCGCAAAACTAATGTTTGGTACTTCTTTTCGGTTTTCCCAAGCTCGTTTGTGTTCTTTGTCTTCTGGTTCGTAACCAAAATCAGGTTCAACTTTCCCAAAACATTTTTCAAAGGCACGTTCGTAAAGTCCGGCTTTGGTATATGCTGTACAATATTTATTGAGAAACTCTAAGTTATGTGGGAATATTTCTTCCCCTTTGATGAAATAATTTTCTGCATCAGCAAGTAATTTTTTCTTTTCTAAGGCATCAGTTTCATAACTATATTCTTCGATTTTTTCAAGGCCAAGTGCGTATTGGGCTTTGGCTCGGTATGGAACAATCACATACTTCCATAAAGTCACAATTCCAAATACCAAAAAGATAGCGGCGGCAGAAGATAAAATGGTCCTTCTGATTAACTCACGTTTACGAGCTGCTCCTTCTTTGGTGTAAGCATCTTTACTCGCAATGATGGGAACACCATCTGCCGCAAACTTTCCACTGGAATCACTGAGTTCAACTCTTTCACCAAGTAGTCCACTTAAGAAACTCGCAATGTCTTCAGGTTTTTGTTGGGCCTTGATGAGCTCGATGATTTCTTTTTGGTTCCGAACAGGAATCCTTTGGTTAACAATCGTATCAATGATTGTCCTTCGTAATTTCGGAGGGTAACGAAGTAATTCAGATTGGATGACTGCGAGCTCTTCATCCGTTAAATTTGCTTCGAGAGATTCATCTGGTTCATCCTCTTTGCCAAGAGACATGAGGTCTTCTTCAAACCCACCAGGTCCTTCATCATTTCCACCGAAGTCGTCCATGGAAGAAACTGGCATATCATCAATAGAAGGTGCCAAGTCATCAAAGGAAGGTGCAGCAAGATCGTCATCAAGGCTTGGTGGTTCCATGCCCACACCAAGGTCGCCAAACGGGTCATCGAATCCACCGCCGATGTCAGCAGGTTCTTGCTCCCTCGATGGTTCGGCAGGTGAATCCATACTTCCGAATGGATCATCGCCAAACCCAGTATCAGAGCCTGAACTTGGGGCAGTTGATCCCATATCCGCAAAAGGATCATCACCAAACGAAGATTCACCGGTTGAGGAAGGTGTGGAAAGATCTCCAAATGGATCATCACCACCTCCGACGCTAGAAGAAGGAGTGTCTAAACTTGCAAATGGGTCATCCCCAAATCCTGCACCAGGATCAGAATCTGTGGGAGTGGATCCCATATCGGCAAAGGGATCATCTCCTGCCGGAGTTTCCGTTCCCGATCCAAAATCAAAATCATCAGACGTTGCCTCTGTTTCATCTGCACCAGTATCAAAACCAGCAAACAAGTCTTCGTCGGTAGTTTTAGGAGTAGAGTCGTCATCTCCTCCTAAATTCGCAAATGGATCATCACCAAACTCAGTTGGCTTTGTCTCCTCAATGGGAGCTTCATCTATGGCATCTAAATTGGCAAATGGATCATCACTGGCTTCTGTGCCTGTGTCACTTGGAGAATCAAGATTTGCAAAAGGATCAGCTCCTTCTGCTTCCTTAGCCGGTGCAAACGGGTCCTCCTCGTTTGAGAGGTCTTCGGCCGGTGCATCCATTCCGAAATCATCAAAATCGGAAGGTTCCTCTAAAGTTGGTTCTTTTGGTTTTGGGGTATCTTCCCCTAATAGTTCATCTAAATCGATGCCATCATCTTCTTCTGGTTGGGAACTAGAAAGTTTAGGTGGGCCAAAATCATCATCATCGTCTAAGCCGGCAAATGGATCCGCGTTGTCTGTTTGGCCTTCGTCATCCCCACCGAAATCATCGGGGAGGGCATCGTTTGTTTCCTCATCAGAGGGTTCTTGTCCCTCGGATCCGGAAAAAGGATTTGTATAACCGAGTTTCTCGCGTAGGACCTTCGCCATCGGATTGAGTTCTTCCGAGGACATAGGATTTTTATTGAGAGCCGAAAACATCGTCTCGATTTGTGTGATTTCTTCCGGACTCAATTTATCTTGTGGCTCAGCCATTGCGAAGGTCTATTCCTAATGAATTATCGGCCCCTTCTGAAAATGACAGAATATTTTTTTTATTATGTCAGATCGTTCTAAGAGAAAAAAACCTTTCACTCTCTTTTTTCAATCCTGCCGAAAATAAAGACAAAGGACTTTAGAGACGACCAAATCATGTTGCAATCCAAATTCATCCGAATCGCCCTCATTTTACTCTTTTTGACCGGTATTGGAATTTTTGCCGACGAAGGGATGGATTGGATTGGTAGTTTTTCCTCAGGTGAACTGGAAATGTCAGATGAAACCGAAGACCAGGACACAGTGTATTACCTCTGGCAACTGGAAAGTTTAAAGAAAAACATCGCTCCACGTTACATCCGTTATCTTGATGTGGAATCTTATGTTTCCAGTGGGAATTTAATGCACCGCGGAATTTTATTTACCTACAATGGCCTAAGAGATGAATCCGTAGAAATTTGTGGTAGTTTCAACAATTGGGAATGTGCCGAAATGAAACGGAACCAATACGGGATTTACTATACCGTCATCGAACCTAACCAAATCAAAGAGAATTATGAAGATGATCCTGTTTATGAATATAAATTTAGGGTGAATGGCCTTCTCACATATGACCCAGAAAACTTCGATAAGGTGGAAGATGGATCTGGTTCTTATTATTCAAGATTTGTATTGGAATCCAAAGACACAGACAGACAGACCAAAACGATGGTTTTAGAAGATTCTGAAAACGAAGAAAGAGACTTACGCACTGTAAAATTCCAAATTTATTTACCCCATGCCGAAGTGGTTCGAGTGGTTGGGAATTTCAACGATTGGAACCCAGAACACGATTTTTTGAAAAAAGATAGGAAAGGAGTTTTTACATTAGAGAAAAAACTCCTGCCTGGTGAATACCATTACCAATTCATAGTTGATGGGGAAACCATGTTAGATACCTACAACCCAATCACCAATATCAAAATTGATACCAATGAATCGGTTTCATCCCTTCTTGTTCCAGAAAGGAATTATGCCCTAGAACGTAAGATGTAAAACTTTTGGTGTTTGCGAATTGAGGGAAACCAAAGCAGAAACATAAAACCAATTACGTTAGAAAAGATTCATTGTTCCAAAGTTGCTGTCATGGATCCTTTTGATGAACTCATCCGAGGGTCGGGTCCATAACCTAAGATTCGTTCGTGGATGAATTCAGCGTGTTCTAATTCTCCAGAAAAGACGATGGTTTTTTTACGAGTGTCAACTTCGACGGCGTGTTGGAAGGCTTTTTCCCAAGTCATTTGGCAAACATCCATGAGCATCTCAATGACATACTCATAGGTATGGTGGTCATCATCCCACAAAACGACTTTCCAAGGGCCACCTACTTTGTGGGGTTTGATTTCAGTTTCTTCTAAAATTGTAGGTTGAGACGCTCCGGAACTGGCCATCACCGAAGCCCTAAACCTATTTTTTCTTTTTGGAAATGGCAAGTTCCGCGTGGGAAACTACATCTTTGGCACGGAGACCAAAATAATCGAGTAAACCACTCCAAGTTCCTGATTTTCCAAAACTATCCTTCATCCCAACTTTGATCACTGGTACGGGGAATTCTTCTGATAAAAGTTCCGAGACGGCAGAACCAAGTCCACCAATGACATTGTGTTCTTCACAAGTCACGACTGCACCACATTCTTTTGCTTTGGCGACTATGGTTTCTTTGTCCAAAGGTTTGATGGTTGCCATATTGAGAAGGGTGGCATTGATCCCTTTTTCTTTGAGAAGGGTCACTGCCGTCATGGCCTCGTTGACCATCACACCGTTTGCAATGATACAAACGTCTTTTCCTTCCGAAATCACTTCTGCTTTCCCAATTTGGAATTTGTAGTTTTCTCTTTCGATCACAGGAATGGCAGGACGGCCCACTCTTACATAAACAGGTCCTTTGTAGTCAGCAATTGCATGGATCACTTGTTTCGTTTCATTAAAGTCCGAAGGACAAATGACAGTCATTTCGGGAATGACACGCATAATGGCAAAATCTTCGATACATTGGTGAGAAGCACCATCTTCACCCACAGTGATCCCACCATGAGAGGCAACAAGTTTTACGTTTAACTTTGGGTATACGACACTATTTCGCACCACTTCCCATGCTCGGCCGGATAAAAACATGGCAAAACTGGAGGCAAATGGCACAAAACCAGATAAGGCAAGCCCTGCCGCATGACCAACTAAGTTTTGTTCTGCGACACCAACGTTAAAAAATCGTTCAGGGTATTTCTTTTTGAAGTCAGCAGTTTTAGTGGATCCGGAAAGATCCGCATCTAAAACCACCACATCTTGTCTGGATGCACCTAACTCAACTAAGGCTTCGCCGTATGCATCTCTTGTTGCTTTTTTGTCCGCTGTTGATTGGCTAGGTGCTCCCATGATTATCCTTTTTTTAAAGCTTCTGCTTTGTCAGTTTTTTCCCAAGTGAATGTACTTCCTGTTCTACCGAAGTGACCGTAAGCAGCAGTTTCTTGGTATTTTCTTCCTTTTCCAAGGAGATCCAAACCATCCACAATTCCTTTCGGAGTGAGTTTGAAATTTGCAAGTACTCGTTTTGCAATTTCTTCATCAGAAATTGTTCCCGTACCAAATGTATCAACAAGAACCGATACCGGTTCAGCAACACCAATTGCATATGCAAGTTGCACTTCACATTTATGAGCAAGACCAGCTGCTACAACGTTTTTCGCGATGTAACGACCCATATAGGCAGCAGATCTGTCCACTTTAGATGGATCCTTTCCAGAGAAAGCACCACCACCGTGACGACCCATTCCACCGTAAGTATCAACGATGATCTTACGACCTGTAAGACCAGTATCACCATGAGGGCCACCGATTTCAAACTTACCAGTTGGATTGATGAAATAACGAGTGTTAACAAGAAGTTCTTTAGGTATCATTTTTTTGATACACTCTTCGATCACTGCTTCTTCGATTTGTTTATGAGTCACACCAGGTTTGTGTTGTGTGGAGATTACCACTGTATCAACACGTTTTGGTTTTCCATCTTCGTATTGGATGGTGACTTGTGATTTTGCATCAGGACGAAGCCATTCAATTTTGTTTGTGTGGCGAAGTTCAGATAAATGTTCGAGCAACTTGTGAGAGTAATACAAAGGAGCAGGCATTAATTCAGGTGTTTCTGCGATTGCAAAACCGAACATCAAACCTTGGTCACCAGCACCTTGTTCTGTGTGTAAACCTTCCCCTTCATTTACCCCTTGGGCAATGTCTGGAGATTGTGCGTGTACATGTGAGGAAACCACAGCGAAGTCTGCATCAAAGTACATATTGATGTCGTTGTAACCAATTTTACGAATCACATCACGAGCGATTTCTTGGGTGTCAACTTTTCCTTTACTTGTGATTTCTCCGGCGATGACAACTAGGTTTGTTGTGACAAGAGTTTCGCAAGCTACACGAGATTTGGGATCTTGGGCTAAATACGCATCGAGAATGGCATCAGAAATTTGGTCACAGACTTTGTCTGGGTGTCCTTCGGATACGGACTCGGAAGTGAAGATATAGTTTTTTAGAGAGGACATATTTTTTACCTTACTTGGTTAAACTTTCGTTTTTAGGTGGTACGTCAATAGAATTGTCAGGAAAGAGTCCACGCACATAGGATTCCAAGGAATCCGCATTGGCCTGCATTTCTTGTTCTAATTTTTTTGCATATTCGTCGATTTGGCTTTCAGAGAGGCCTTTGGGAACATGGAATGGTTTGCCATATTGGATGAAAAGCCGTGCCCCAAATTTTGGGAAAAAATGGCGGTCCCAACTTTTGAAAACATAAGCCCTGTCATAACAAGAATGCAGATACAAAATGGGAAACCCTGTGAGAGAGGCAGTCACTATCACACCGGGTTTCACTTCCTTTCTCGGACCCTTTGGTCCATCCACGGTAAAAATGGGAACTGCCCCTTTTTTCATTTCTTTTAAAATATTCCGAAAGGCACCCGTTCCACCCCTTGTCGAAGAACCACGAACCGAACGAAGGCCAGAGCGAGCAAAGGTTTGGTGGATGATCTCTCCATCTTTGGATTGAGACACAAGTGCCACCATATCCGCTTTTTTCTTTCGTTTTAAATATTGTGTTGCATGGCGGTATAAAGAAAGGGTAGTTTCATGGAAAACGGCAATGATGTAGTCCCTTCCTTGTTCGATTACCTTAGCCGATTCCTCTGGAATGATGAACTTCTGGTTGCGAATGAATAGATACCAAACTCTCACGATGAAGTGAACGACGTAACTTAAAATGATGTATTTGGTTTTCGAATAGGGTTTTTGTTTGTTGTCTGGAATCAAAAAGAATGGTCCTTACCGATCTCCCATAGGGTATCGTTTTCATAAATTTTTACAATTGGATGAGTTTCATTTGTAGGTTTGTCATGTAACAATGAATAAATCATTGATTTGGCCACATACTCGGCAGGGATTGGTTTGAATTTTTTTAAACCAAGTAACCCAAAAGGAATGAAGGATCCTACCATTTCTCCTATTTTTTCTCCCATCCGAAATTCATTTCGTTCCCCGATGAGTAACGAAGGCCTAAAAATTCCCAAAAAAGGGATCTTAAGGATTTTCAGTTCAGATTCCAATTCTCCTTTGACCCGGTTGTAAAAGATAAGAGAATTGGGATCGGAACCCATGGCTGTAATGATATAAAATCCAGGGATCTTTTTTTCTTTGGTTTGTCTTGCTGCAAGTAATGGATAATCAAAATCAATCTCTCGGAATTGGTCTGGACCACCCGCCTTACCAATGGTGGTTCCCAAACAACAAAACACAGCATCAATCCCTTCAGGAATACTTACCTTTCCTGATTGGAAATCATCCCAAGAAGCTTTTACTACTTCAATAGGCAAATTGGGTTTGGAAGAAGTTTCAAAATTCCTTGCCCAAACGATCACTTTTTTGATTTGAGGGTAGAAAAGTAGAGAAAGTAACACTTGTTTGCCGACAAGCCCCGTCCCACCAAGTAATAAGATTTTCATTTGATCTCCAAACTTCTTGCAAGCATTGAATCAGTTAAATTGATTTTTTCTAAAAATTGGATCCCTGCAATGTGATAAATTACGTTTTTGATTTTAGAAGTTTGGGCCCACATAATGGTTCCCTCAAAAAACAATCGTTTTGTGCCCTTTGACCAAACGATGCTTCCCAAAACTTGGGACTCAATTTCATCACTGAGTAAGTCATCCTCACCCAAAAAACAAAGGCCTTCCTCTGAAATGTTTCCTAATTTTCCAAAAAGGGTAATTCCCTCGAGGTCCAAATGGACTTCGAACTCGGAAAAATCACCGGGGGAAATTCTGGGAAGCCTTCGCTCACTTTCCATAGCAACAAACTACATAGAATCCTAGAATTGGAAACGAAAAAAGCAAATCAGAATTGAAAGTAGATAAAAGGAACTGAGTTTTCTGGTGTAGCTAAATTTAAGACAAGGAAGAGGATGGGATACATGGCAAATTCCAAACTGGCGGGAATTTGTTTCCCCTTACCTTTTTCGAAGATAAAATACCCTACAAAATGTCCGAGGGTGAGAAATCCAATGATCCAAAGAAAGTCTTTCCACATATAAGGCCTTAAATTCCCTGTTTGGAAAAGGAAAATCCCTTTTAAATGGATCCAAGCGTTTTCCCAACTGAGGGAACGAAAAAAAACCGCACCCAAAAAGAAAATCGAGTTATTGAGAATATTTTGAAATAACCAAATGGGAACCGCAAGCAAACGAAAGTTTGAAACTCCACCAGTTTCTTTTTTGTCCGGAAACCACTCTTTCCAAATCTCTTCTAACACATAAAAAAAACCATTGAGGGAACCCCAAAATACAAAGGTCCACTGGGCTCCGTGCCAAACCCCACTCACAAACATCGTAAACCATAAATTGAATTTACGTCGAACGGAAGTTACACGACTTCCACCCATCGGGATATAAATATAATCGCGTAACCAAGAATTGAGTGTCATGTGCCACCTGCGCCAAAATCCCGATACCGATGTGGCAATAAAAGGCAAATTAAAATTGGTTGGTAGTTTGTATCCCAGTAACATGGCACTTCCTATGGCCATATCCGAATACCCACTAAAATCGAGATACACTTGGATTCCACCGAGTGCAGCGGCAATTAACAAAGCATAGGCGTGGTGTCCCGCTGGATTTGCATAAATGGTATCAATGGTGGGAGCAACCATATCTGATAAAACAGCTTTTTTAAAATAACCTAACATAAAAAAACGAATTGCCACACGAAACTCAATGTCCTCCAGTTTTTTGGGAGTATAGAGTTGGGGCATAAATGTGCGAGCAGTGACAATGGGTCCTGCCACAAGTTGAGGGAAAAAACTCACAAACAATGCAAAACGAATGAAATCCTTTTCTGCTGGGATTTCCTTTCTATACACATCAATCGTATAGGACAAAGATTGAAAGGTAAAAAATGATATCCCTGCAGGGAGTATGATCTTTAAGACAGGTAAAAATTCACTCCCAAACGCAAAACCCGTGACGGAATTGATCTGCGTCACAACAAAATTATAATACTTAAAGAATCCAAGGATAAACACTAAGTTTGTGATCAAACTAAAAAGTAAAAGGTAGTACCGAACTCGTTCTCTTGTTTCGTTTGAAAGTTTGATGCCTACGTAATAATCAATGGCCGTGGAAAGTAAAATCAAAGCTCCGAATCGGTAATCCCATGACATGTAGAAAAAATAACTACTGACGAGGAGGAAGGTATGCAAGATCCGAGTTTCTTTCGTTTGGTCTGTGAAGATGGATGGGAAAAGGTACCAAACAGTAAAAAAAACAAAGAGAAAGAAGGCAAAATATTCAAAATCAGAAAAGATCAATGGTTTCGCCTTCTACGTAAAAACCAGAATCATCGAAAAATTGTCTATGTCAATCATTTCGACTTGCAGAACCCTTTCGACTCGCGTAAGATTGGTCACTAGTTTTCAGCTAAAAATAAAAGAGGTAGGAAATGAAAAAATTTCTCAAAACGGCTCTCGTAGGTTTATTGTCCTTTGGACTTCTTTCCAATTGTTTTGGAAAATTTGGACTTACAAAAGCCATTTATTCAATCAATGGAAACATACAAATCGGGACAGGAAAAGTAGCTGGTTTTTTTCGATCATTGTTAATGATATTTCCTTTTTCCATCGCTTACTATGTGGGTGGTGTATTAGATGTCCTCATCTTTAACTTAATCGAATTCTGGACCGACCGAAATCCAATTGCAATGTCTGAATATGACTTCGATGGAAAACTCGTAAAAGAATACTCTGAAAACGGACAAACCATCACACTCACCTATTCTGAATGGGGAAAGGTACTTCGTATGGATGCTCCAACACCAAATGGTGTGGAATCGGTTTACTTCTTAAAAGAAAAACCAGAAAAAGCTTACCGCCTCATCAATGGAAAGTATGTGGAAATCCAACAAGTGAGTGGTCCCCTCCTCCCTCCAATGGGCGCAAAACACATCTAATCTCGTCATTGCCCCTAATTTTAGGGGCAATCTTTGGCCGATACTAACAGTATGAAGCGAACTCTTTTTGGTCTATTCCTTGTATTTTTCGTTTGGAGGTGCCAAACACCAAAACAAGTGATGGTTCCGAACTTCCCTACGCAATCGGAACAAATCAATTTGAATCGCATCAAAATGATCACCAAACAAGAGGCCAATCCCTTACAAGAATCGAAAGATTCAAAAAAACCACTCACCCAAGAACCGGGAGTCAACATTGAATATTCCGAAAACAAAATCCCGTTTATCCAATTGGATTTGTTTTTTGAAGATGCAGGCATTAGCATCATCGAAGAGATCATTGCTGGCACCATCATCGAACATCATATTGTCGCACTCAACCAAAAAGGGGAAATTATCGCCAAACAACCTGTAAACTTCCAAGCCTATGAAATTTTGGAAACCAAAACAGAAGTCATGCGAAACAAAGTGATTGTAGGTGAATCAAAAAAACCGGTGAAAGTGAATAGCACAACACCAGAAACAAGAGTCACTAGAGAAGCCATTGAAAGGCAATACACCGACCGTGACACAGTGCCTCAGGTTTTGGAAATTTTTGATGGGAAAGTGCCAAGTCCTGGCGAATACATTAGCATTTATTTAGAATTAACATATGTAAATCCACACCTTGAACCCAATTGTGAATCTTATGGTGGGAATTGTTTTGGCGCCAAACAAAAGTTTTTTGAAGATGTAACAACTCGAAATCGAAGAGAATTGGATATCTTGAGAAATCGTTATGTAAATGGTGAGATCGCACAATTCCCAAACCTTACCAAAGAAGAACAATCGGATTTCAAAGCCAACATTAAATCAAAAATCGATTCTACAAACGGAAGTTTTGGACCAAGGCATGCGTATACAAAATTCTTTTTTAGAGAATGGAATTTGGTTTCTTCACCAAGATACTTTCGAATTTTATCCGTGGGAAAACTCGGGCGTCAAACTTCGTTAGATGAAACAAAAGAAGAAAAACGAACCGATGAATCAAAAGAGAATGGCGCTTCCGATAAAGAAGAAGGACACTCTATCTTCGATTCACCAACTCATACCAAACACAAAAAAAGAGTGATCCAAACCCCTTAAAAGGATCTTGATTGGGTGAAGGAAAATTCCCTCACCCAATCCAAAGCTGAGTTAGGCTGCCTTCTCTTCCTTTTTCCCTCGCATCCCATCAAACCGAACTGTCGTTGCGGTGACGATGACTTTGGAACGGTTTTCTCCATCAGGGGTTTTCCAACGATTTTGTTTTAAATTGCCCATCACAGTGACTTTACTTCCCTTTTTTAGGTATTCAACGCAGTTTTCCCCTAGTTTTTCCCAGGCATCCACTTCGAAAAAAGAAACATCGTCTTTGTCCTTAGCATCTTGTGAGTATTGGGAATGGTTCACAGCCACTGTGAAATGTGCCAGTGACTTTCCACCTGAGATTGATTTTTCTTCTGGGTCAGCAGTTAAATTTCCATCCAGAATGATGTACGATAGATTTTTCATTTGAAGTTCCTTATTACAGTTTTATGGCCACAGATTCATAGGTTCAAAACTTTAGGATTGGTTAAAAAAATTTGCGAAGTCAGAAGGTCCATAAAAAGAAAAAAATCTGATATTTAGGATAGACATTCAATTTATTTGCATTAAGAATTTATGTGTGGGACTTGCTGATTCAGAAATCTTAGAACTATTAACTACGATTAGCCGAGAATTGGTTTGTTTACATGAAACCGATGGAACTTACCTTTATGTCAGCCCAAATGCAAAATCAATCATCGGTTATGATCCAACAGAACTTCTTGGCAAAAACCCATATGATTTTTTCCATCCTGATGATAGACGATTGATTTTTGAAAGGGCCCACCAACCCTTACTGCGTGGTGCAAATAATATCAGTCCCACTTTTCGTTTTTTACACAAAAACGGAAACTATATTTGGTTACAAAGTGACAATCGTCTTATCACCCATCCAAGCACGAATCAACAATATTTACACACCTCTTCCAGAGATATCTCTGAAAAAATTGAGTCCGATGCGAACTTAGCCCTGTCGGAACGAAAGTTTAAAACACTTTTTAAAGACTCACCGATTGGCCTTGTTCTTTCTAGCAAACAAGGTTACATCGATGAAGTCAACGAATCCTTTGCTAAATTTTTAGGGTATGAAACCTTTGAACTTTTAGGAAAACATTTTTCTGAGATCAGTTCTATTGGAGAACTCGAAGAAAATTTGCGTTACCGTGATTCTGTGCAGAAGGGAATGATTGACCACTATTCAATCGAAAAACAATACTTACACAAACAAGGGCATTTGGTTTGGGCTTACATCACTGTCACCGTATTACGAAATGATGATGGGCAACCCATTTACTATTTGGCGCAAATCCTTGATATTGACGAAAGGAAAAAAACAGAAACCCTTCTTTTAGAAAACAACGAACATTTAAAAGCGACAAAAAACTCACTTCTCATCCAAAACAAACAACTGCAATCTTATAACCAAATCATCTCGCACCACCTGCGTGCACCTGTTAGCAATCTAAGGAGTTTGGTAGATCTATTAAAAGTCACTGACTCTTTGGAAGAAAGGCGGGAGTTACAAGACCACCTAGAAGAAGTCACAGAAAATTTAGAAACGGTTCTGTCAGAACTCATCACCACATTAAAAATTCAAAATTTAGAAAATTACCATCCGGAATGGATTCCTTTACCAGAGATCATTTCCAAGGTATGCAAATTGATGGAAGGGGAACTCTACAAAAGGAAGGTCCAAATTGAATCCAATCTTTCCAACGAAGACAGAATCTTTGCTTCAAAGGATTACTTAGAAACCCTCCTCATCCAACTTTTCAGCAATTCCCTCCAATTTGCCGATCCAACGAGGGAACTTCGGATTGTCATTGAGTCCTTTTCCGTGGGAAGGGAAACCTCCCTTTCCTTTTCTGATAATGGAACAGGCATCGATTTATCCCGATACGGAGACCAAATTTTTCAGATGAAAAAGACTTTTCATCGTCATATGAGTGGGAAAGGTCTTGGTCTGTTTTTAATGAAATACATGATGGAATCAATGGGAGGCAGGGTTGAGGTCACTTCGCGGCCTGATGAAGGTGCGACCTTTCTCCTCCACTTTCCAAATGCGGGGAACAAAACATGAACCCCAAAATTTGTATCATTGATGATGATAAAATTTACCAATTCACAACAAAGAAAATCATTTCCAATGCAGGTATCACAGGAGAAGTACTGATTTTTTCGGATGCGGAACACGCATTAGAATACCTGCAAACAGAATCCCATTCAAAGGAATCTTTACCTGACATCGTTTATTTAGATATCAATATGCCCTTTATGGACGGTTGGCAATTTTTGGAAGCCATCGAACCTTTATTACCTCAGTTTCCCAAACAAGTTCAAATTTATTTGGTGAGTTCGTCTGTCGATGATGCAGACACTGATCGTGCTGCGAACATTTCTTATGTCGCAGGTTATATTTTCAAACCCTTTACCAAAGAAAAACTTTTGGATTCTTTGGCTCATTTGCAATCTTAGCTTGTCAACATCTCACTTTGAAGTTAGAAATGGTCGCACAAATGATGAATGAAATGCTGAATTGGATCGAAACAAATCCCTTGTCCGCCACTTGGATTGGACTCTTTCTTTTTTTTGTGGCTGTCTTTGTGCGTGACATCAGTCAAAAAAAACACACCATTCAAAGAAACTTTCCCATCGTCGGAAGGCTTCGGTATTTCTTGGAAATGATTGGCCCAGAACTCAGGCAGTACTGGGTTGCCAATGACAAAGAGGAACGTCCTTTCGACAGAACCGAGAGAAGTTGGATTTACGCCACAGCCAAAGGCCAAAACAACAACTTTGGATTTGGAACCACTGAGATCCAATACGAACCTGGTTACCCTATCATCAAACACAGAGCCTTTCCTTATCCAGAATCGAAAGCATATGTGCATAATGGTGATCCCAGTTGTATCCCTTGTCTCAAAATCATTGGTCCCAAACGAAAATTTCCCTATCGCCCTTATTCCATTGTCAACATATCTGCCATGTCTTTTGGATCCTTAGGCAAAAATGCAGTCCTTGCATTAAACCGCGGAGCAAGAGATTCCGGTGCCTACCATAACACGGGTGAGGGGGGACTTAGCCATTACCATATGGAAGGTGCTGACATTGTTTGGCAAATTGGAACAGGCTACTTTGGTGCTCGCGACCATTCTGGAAAATTCAATTTGGATGTTCTCAAAGAGAAAGTGGGGAAAAATGCCTGTGTAAAGATGATTGAAATCAAATTGTCTCAAGGCGCCAAACCAGGGAAAGGTGGAATCCTCCCTGCCAAAAAAGTAAACGCAGAAATTGCCGCAATCCGCCACGTGGAAGAAGGAAAAGATTGTATCTCACCTAACTCACATTCTGAATTTACCAATGTCAAAGAACTCGTACAATTCATCGAAAGGATTGCAAATGGAACGGGGTTACCTGTTGGGATCAAAAGTGCGGTGGGTGAAATTGAGTTTTGGCAAGAACTAGCAGAAGAGATGAAACAAACTTCCCAAGGTCCAGATTTTATCACCATCGATGGTGGTGAAGGTGGCACGGGAGCGGCACCACTCACGTATGCAGACCATGTTTCCTTACCTTTCAAAATTGGATTCCAAAGGGTGTACACTCTGTTCCAAAAAGAAGGGATCTCCGAAAGGATTGTTTGGATTGGATCCGGAAAATTAGGATTCCCTGATCGAGCGGTTGTTGCCATTGCCATGGGATGTGACCTCATCAACATTGCGAGAGAGGCAATGTTATCCATCGGTTGCATCCAAGCACAAAAATGCCACACCGACCATTGTCCTGCAGGTGTCGCCACACAAAACTGGTGGTTACAACGTGGTGTGGATCCAGAACTCAAAGGAAAACGTGCGGCCAAATACATCCAAGGATTTCGTAAGGAACTTTTGAGTTTGGCCCATTCTTGTGGGTACGAACACCCAGGACAATTCACAGGACAAGACATCGAAATCAGTATGGGGATGAACCGCTACCAAACCTTAGAAGGATTACTCGGTTACAAACGGGATGAAGTGAAATTTACCAAACTCCAGGACTATACTGTTTTTCCCAAACGACAAGCTTAAATGAAAAAACTCGTTTTCCTTTCCTTATTATTCCTCATCAGTTGTTTGTCTGAAGAAAGGAATGTCAACAAAGAAGGGAAAAATGGGTTCATCAACTTAAAACAGCATTCTTTCCAAACGGAACCATTCGTGGCTCTATTTGGCGAATGGAAATTTTATTGGAACACTGCCCCCACTCAAATCGTCGAACGTGAAACGGACACAAACATCCAGTTGCCAAACCATTGGAATGGATACCCAATGGATTACGGCAAACTGCCTGGTTTTGGACATGCCAGCTTTCGGATGAAGGTACAATTGCCCGACGATTTACAAGAGACTTTGGCTCTCACTGTCCATGAACAGGACACATCGTACGCAATTTATATCGATGGCAAGTATTATGGAGGATCTGGTACCCCTGCAAGTAATACTGTACAATTTGTACCAATGGTAAGGTCCACCATTGTTGTTTTACCACAAAAACCAAATATCACCATCGATTTGTATGTTGCCAATTATGTTCACAGAAAAGGTGGAATTTGGAACGATATCGTTTTATCACCTTATACGAAAGCAGAATCTCGTCTCACCAAACATAAAATTAACGAAACCATCCTCTCAGCCATCTTTGCGTTTGTAGGCATATTCTTTTTGGTCATGTATTTTTATAACCGAGATGGCAAACAAACTCTTGGAATCTTTTTGTTTTCGTTTGCTGTTTTACTAAGAACCATTTCAACTGGAGAGCGGATCATCCTTGAATTTGTAGAAATGCCATATTGGTTATTACTACGACTGGAATATCTCTCTTGGTATTGGTCTGCACCCCTCCTCTACCATTATTTTTATACGATCTTTCCTGGAGATTTTTCAAAAAAAGTTGGCAATCTGTTTTATGGACTTTCTCTCATACTGACATTTGGTCTCCTGCTACCTCCCGTTTATTTTACAGAAACAGCTTCCATTTACCCAATTGCTTTTGTCCTAAATGGATTATTTGTTTTGTTTTATTTGTTTCGTTCCTACAAAAACAAACGGATGGAATCAAAACCATTGTTATTTGGAATATCACTGATTTTAGTTGGAGCCACCAATGATGTGTTACATGCCGAGGCCATCGTCCACACAACCTACATTGCACCATCAACTGTCGTAATTTTTGTATTTTTACAAGTATTTACCTTTGGAAGGATTGTCCGCCAAAACATCATCAAAACCTTAGAATTTGCAGAAGAACAAAAACAATTTAGTTCTTCTTTTAGCAGATTTGTTCCCACTGAATTTTTATACCACTTAGGAAAAGATGACATCCGCCAAGTGGACTTGGGGGACCAAGTCCAAAAACGAATGACCGTACTCTTTGCCGACATTCGCTCCTTCACTGAATTTTCAGAAACACTGACACCTAAAGAAAACTTTGACTTTCTCAATAGTTACTTACAAAGGGTTGGTCCTATCATCAGACATAACCATGGTTTTATTGATAAATTTATCGGTGATGCGGTTATGGCACTTTTCCCTTACAATATCAATGATGCGGTCAAAGCGGCTGTTGAAATGCAGGAAGCCATTCGCGTCTACAATATCCACCGTGCAAAATGTGGGTATATCCCCATTGAAGTTGGTATTGGAATCCATACAGGCAATTTAACCCTTGGAATCTTGGGTGAACACAAACGGATGGAGGGAACTGTGATTTCTGATGCTGTGAATTTAGCATCACGCATTGAAGGGATCACAAAATTATTTTCTGCTCGCATCGTAATCAGTGCAGAAACCTTTATCGAAGCTTCGGAATCATTGGGATTCCACTACCGTTTGCTTGACAGAGTGAATATCAAAGGCAAAACCGAATCTGTCTTCGTAGTGGAAGTGTTAGATGGATATGAGCCAGAGAAGGCTTCTCGTTTGATCGCATCAAAAGATGATTATACTTTGGCTTTGGATGCGTATAGAAGAGAAGATTTTGAAGAAGCAATGAATGCGTTTTCAGCACTGTTGGATCAAAATCCTGATGATTCCGTATCTCGGTTGTTTTGCGACCGCTGTAAAGAAGCCCTCGAAAGGCAAAAATTAGAATCTGGTCATAGTTAGAATCAATTTCGATTCACTTGCCACCGGTAACCAATTCCTAAAATCACACCCACTACTACGACTCCGAGTGTGAGGTTTGGCTCAGCGTACGCAACAGATCCAAATGCAACCAATCCAAATAAAATCGCAAGGATAGGCAAATAGGGATAAAAAGGTGCCTTGTATGGCCGGTTGAGATTTGGTTCTTTATGATGTAAGGCCAAATAAGAAATTAAACTAAAAACATACATCCCACAAGCACCTAACGCCGATATGGAGATGAGTTCGGCGGTATCTAAAAATACCATACAGAAAATTCCGAGAGCCCCTCCTGTGAGGACTGCATTTTGAGGTACAAAACTTTTATGACTTAATTTTGATAAATAGAGAGGTAAATATCCACTTTTACTCATTGCGTATAATAAACGTGAATTGCCAAGGATGATGCCAAAGAGGGATGCAACCAAACCAAATAACCCAATGAAAGTAAACAAAATGGGCCAAATGGAACCATCACCATATAATTTATGCAATACGAAAGAAAGTGGGTATTCTAACTTTGAGACTTCTTCTGTACTTGTCACGGAAGCCGTGAAGACAAAGATCATTCCTGCAAGCACAAGTAAGGTAAAAATCCCAGCTATGTATCCTTTGGGAATGTCTTTTTCAGGATGTTTCACTTCTTCGGCCGCAAGTGCCACACCTTCTACTGCTAAAAAAAACCAAATGGCAAAGGGAATGGAAAGTAGAATTGAGGAGAGTGAAAGCGAACCCAAATCAGGCAGGTTCGGGATTTGGTTGTTTGACAAAAAGGGAAGAAGTAAAGACAAGTACAAGAAAAGTCCAAGAACAGCAATGATAGTGACTAATAATTCAAATCTTGCGGTTTGTTTGATCCCTGTTAAATTGATTAGGAGTAGGAGTAAAAACATTCCAATGCCAGCACCAAACGCAGGAATGACGGGAAATAAAAAGTGGATGTATCCTCCAAGAGCCGAAGCAATGGCAGGGGGTGCGAGTAAAAACTCAACCAGCACAAGATATCCTGTAAAAAACCCAAAGGAATCACCTAATGCCCGTTTTGCATAGGCAGAAGGTCCACCAGCTTGCGGGATACTGGCAGCAAGTTCCGTAAAACACAAGGCAAACATCAAATAAAAAATTGCAATCCATAGAATGGCGATTCCAAATTCCCAAAAACTAGCTTTTGACCATCCAAAGTTCCAACCAAAATAATCACCAGAGATAACAAGCCCAACTGCCATCCCCCAAAGGTGGACTGAGTGAAGTGCCTTATGTAGTTTTTGTCCTTCTTCCATCGTTACCTTTCTCCTTTCTCCTCACTCATGTGCCATGATTGCCAATTTGCATCAATCATCCACATCTTCCCACTCTCTCTCCGTTGCCAAAACCAATCGAACAATCGTTCTATGGCAGAAATATGGTGCAATTTTGTCATGTTATTTCACATTTTATTATGATTTCTTAATTGCATTTGAGAAACATTCTAATTAGTATAGGACAAATCCTAGATTTTTTTGGAACAGACTCCATGCGAAACCACAAACTAACATTCCTTATCCTTGTTTCCTTCTTCATCCTTCCTCTGCAAGCCGTACAAACGATATTGTTAAAACAAGGTAAGTCCATCAAAGGGATCGTCACAAACCAAAACGTAGATACCGTCGAAATCGACACCCAAAACGGCAAACATATGGTCATTTCTAAAAAATCTGTCTTGAAAATCATCTACAAAGATGTTGCCGAAGCAGAAGAAGAGAAAATTAGGAAAGAAGAAGAAGAAAAAAGAAAACAAGAAAAAGAAAAAGCGATCGCAGCCAAACAAGAAGAGATTCGCAAACGTAGAGAATCAATCGCCCAACAAGAAACAGATAATCGTATGAAAATCCAAGAAGGGAATGTAGCAACCCACAGCCTTCGTGATTCCTTTGTGTTAACTTCTGTTGCTGACGGAAACATGATCACCTTGGCTCCCGAATCAGCAAAATGCCAAACCTTTAAAGAATACCCAGAATACTTTTGGTTGTTTGGTGCCCTTCGATTTTATGAACCAAATTGGGATGAATTACTTCCCAAAGACAACCGCCCTGTGCGCATCAAACAAACTTCTACTTGGACCGATATGGCCATCACTTTGTTTGGTGGATTTGCCGTCACCATCACACGTAAAACCATAGTTGTAGATGTTTGCGAAGGGAATGGTTTCCGTATGGTTTCTGATACCGAAATCAGACGAATCAAAGAAGAAGCGGTAGAACAAATCAAAACCGAACAAGAGTTAAAGGAAGCTGAAGAAAAATACGAATTAGAGCAATTAGAAAAAGATTTAGAAGCTTTAAAGAAAAAGAGATAGGAATCCAAGAGAGTACTTCAAATGAAATCTCCATTTTCAATCTTCCAAATTTTGGCCATTTCTAAAATGGCCAGAGGGATCTGTATTGTATTCCTACCTTTTCTATTGGTTCAAAACTGTTATTACAATCCTTTTGTGTATGATCTTTTGAATCCTGTCATCGAGGGAGAAGAAAAAGCAGGGCTTTTTCCTGGCAGTATTTTATTGGCATTAGGAAGGCAACCCAGTTCTTTTGGCATCTCAGGAATCATTAGAAATAGTGCAGGGGCAGTTCTAACTAATAAAGAGCTTACGGTAACTGCTTCTGATAGTACCGAGGCTGGATTAGACAGTACGGGTAGTGTTGATGGTGTGGGCCGCTTTTATCTAAATTTAGGTTTAGGCAATACGACAATCCATATTACCGATTTCGGCGAGGATGTGTTTACGTTTACTTTGAATGTGACTGCCCAAGGTTTAATCACTGTCACTGCAAACGATTCCTCAGAATACGTGGTGGAGGGCCTTATACCTTACGATCCAAACAACAAACCTGTGTTTTTTGATCTGATTTCATCAACACCAGAAAATAATGAAACTATATACACTGCTAATCATAACTTTCAGCTTTGTTTCTCAGATACATTGCCAAATTGGGAGTTTTCTGAATTAGAGACAATAATAAATAACAATGTCATTGTGTCTCCCTCTACTATTTCGTTTGGATCCACTTCTTTATTTAACGGCAATTGTATGACCATCATGGCAACGGTGACTGTCTTTGATATCGAGTATACCATGCAAATTGGACCTGGCATTTATTCTTCCAAAGGAACACCGGTTACACCAACAACGATCCGTTTTTTCACCCAGGAAAATGCTCCTTGAGTAGCAATTTTTTTCTTTTCAAGTCTATTAGAATGAAATAAATTATAGAGAATGAGTCAATCGATAGGAAAGAGATGATCCCTCGGTAACTTAAGGAAGTTGGATATGAAATCACAAATGTTAAAAACCTTTCTTTATTTCTTCTTTTTCAGCTTTTCCAATTGTTATTACAATCCCATTGTAAATTCCCTCTTAAATCCCCCTGAGACCGAAGGAAACAATTCCGCTCTAGCACTCCTAGGTTTACCTGGACCATCACTATGGATCACAGGGCAAATCCGTTATGCCAATGGTGTGGCGGAAGTGGGACTAGTATTGCAACCTGGCAAATCCTTTGCGCCACAGACCAAATCAACAACAGGTTATGTAACGGATGAAGGTGGTAGATTTTATATCCCTTACCAAACAGGATCCATTCCTTTTACGGTTTATAAAAACGGGTCTTATCTTTTTGAATTCTCTTTAATTGTAGATAGTCCGACTTCAATTTCCACTTCCACTTACGGAGCTGCACCCACTCTTGAGATCACAGGACTTGGAACCACAATTACTAATTCTCCCTCAAACTTTTTTGAACTTGTCGGAGTATATTATCTAGATGGAGAAATGAATGAAGTTGTCATTGATAGAACAAATCACTATACAACCGTTGGATCTCTCATTTTAAAATTTAATGCAAATCCAGCCTCTGTTGAAACTAATGATATTTCCTGGATCCAAAGTGCAATCATCATCACACCTTCTCCCTCTGTGGGATACCAAGCACTCGGGATTGCAGGGAATCGGATTACCTTTATTGGTGCAGAAGGATTTTCAATGAACACTGAATATTTGATTGATGTCACAAATCATATAAAATCTGAGTCTGGCATTGCTTTAACACCTCGCAGAATTCGATTTTGTTATGAACCATCGACTCCATGCATTTTTTAGAAGGTAAATTAAAATCGTTTACGATTTTCCATAGGACCCCGATACACTTCCCATTTTCACTTGACATCATACATTAATATATTCTATATTTTAAATATTCAGTTTTACCCCAATTGTTTTTAGACAAATGGAGTAGAATCAACCATGAAACAAATCTTACATACCCCCATCATCCTATTCTTCTCCCTCACGCTTTCCAATTGTTACTTCAATCCACTTGTCAATTCTCTCTTAAATCCCGCTGAAACCGAAGAGAACTCACTCCTACCAGGCCTTTCACTTTTGTCAATTTCAGGCGCACCATACGCAATCTCCCTCACTGGGCAAATTCGCAATGAAAATGGAGCAACAGTCAACGACGCGCTCCTAACGGTGACCAGTCGTTCCAACGATTTGGATGGATTGGATGCATCGGCTACGACGGATGCGGGAGGTAGGTTTTTCATACGTCTTGCCACAGGCACAACAACATTTGCCGTGACGCAAGATGAATCCCCCTATTTTACGTTTACACTCCGAGTCAATTCCCCCACTGACATTCAAGTCGTGGACATCAGAGACAATTCCTTCCCAGTGGAAGTTTCAAGTTTCTTTCCATTTGATCCAGGAAACCAACCTAGTTTTTTTGAAATGGTAACTTCCAATCCTTATCACAATGAAATTCGAGTCACCTCACCAGAAGGATTTGAGTTTTACTTTACTGAAGATGTGTTTGGACCAGAACCAAACCAAGAAGCGCAGTGGCTCTCTGAAAACCTAACAGTTGTTCCAAGTATTACATTTGGTCCAGTGACAAATAGCACCAGTTCGTTTTATGTTGAAATTTCCAATTTGACTAATGGAGCAACTTACCAAATCACTTTGAATTCGAGTTTGCGTTCCTCTGGTTCGGGGATCCCTCTCACTCCAAGGACCATCACTTTCAGCTGTGTATCCCAATGCGGTAGTTTATAACTCATACTTGACAAACCTACAGATTCTGCTTATGTTCTTTAGATCGTGTATCCATTGAATCCCTTTCCATCCCGACTTACCTCCCGAAAAGCAAGGCCAAACAAAAGCCAAAAATGGTTTACCCAAGTATTCCTCATTGGTCTTACATTGGTTTTCACAGGAATCGTCAACTTACAATGTTCCGATACCAATGAGGATTCTCTCGATGCCCTTGTGACCAAAGTACCCAATCCCAAAACACTCCGCAATAGTTGGGTAGAAGATAGCGCGGGTGTCTTAACTGACACTTCGGTGATAGACCAAATGATCAACGCGGAAGAATCTGCTTCCGGATTGGAAATTGCGGTGGTAACTTTACCGACAATTGGAAGTTATGTGCCGAAAGATTTTGCGGTCGCGCTATTCAACTATTGGAAGATCGGGAAAAAGGAAAAAGACAATGGAATCCTTGTTTTACACATCATCGACCAAAGGCGAGTGGAAATCGAAATTGGGTATGGTTTAGAAGGTGATCTTCCTGATGCCATTGTAAAACGGATCATCGATACTTACACGATCCCTGCGTTCAAAGCAGACAATTTTCAAAAAGGCCACGCTGATACAGTTGCGGCACTCATCAACAAAATCAATCATCCCGAAATCCCAGTAGAAGCTCTGCTGACAAATGCAACCGCCAATTTTGACCTAACCGATGTTGGCTCCGAACCAACCGACTCTGACGAAAATGTAGCCGCCAAACGAACCAATGTTTACGATTACCAAGGCAAAGCCTATGTAGATCTCAGCCCAGAGGAGAAACAAATCCTCGACCAAACGATCGAATTGTACAACACCACTCCCAATTTTTTCTTAAATGACGAAGAATCGCGGCTCTTAAATGAAAAATTTGCAGAATCAGAAAGAATAGAAAAAGAAGAATCCTTCCAATTCAAAACCACATTCATTTTAGGTTACCTTGGAATTTTTCTATTTTTGAATCTTTTCCAACGAATCATTGTTTGGCTTACTCCTTCTCCCACCGCCAAATACCATATCGTCCACAAAACAGATTTTATTCTCTATTACGGACTTGCGATCAGTCCTCTTGTGATTACCATCACCCTATTATCTGTTTACCTGGGAGAGGCCTTATTCCCTGTATCGATTTTTCTGATCATTGCAAGCATCGTGGTTTACTTTTTCTTTTTCGGTGACCATCGCATGCAAAAACTGAAAGCAAGATTACAGACGATTCGCAATATCCCAAGGACTTGCAAACATTGTGGGAGCACGATGACCAAACTTTCGGAAGAAGCAGATAACAAACACCTATCAGCAGGGCAAATCTCAGAAGAAATTGTGAATTCAGTGGATTATGATGTTTGGGTATGCCAAAGTTGTAAAAATCATTCCATATTTAAATTTCGTAACATCAGTCCTGAATACATCTATAAAGGGACTTCTTTTCCCAAAATCAAAGTTTGCCCAGAGTGCAAATTTGAAACCTTTGTTTGCAAATCTAGTCGTGTTTTATCAGAAGCAACTTACAGCAGTTCGGGGAAGGTAGAAGTCAGACGAAATTGTGCCCATTGCAAACACCATGTAACGGAATACGAAACCATTCCCAAAAAACAAAAAAGTAGTTCTGGCTCCGGTGGTGGATTGGGACTGATGTAGTAGTCGGCAATCCCATCTCCATTGCTGTCAACCGCATCGGGAATTCCATCCCCG
>NZ_RQGH01000024.1 GCF_004769635.1 Leptospira jelokensis | reverse complement strand
GAACAAAAGAACTTTTTAACCAGAACATATGTCAATTTTTACTAATTTGAGTTTATTAGAAAACCTATGTAATCGCATTTATTTTTTACTTTAAGGGTGGTCTAATTTTGAAATTTCTTTTTTTGTCTTTTAGTTAAAATTCGTAAATACTAATTTTAAGGTATTTTTTTTAAATAATAATACCCAAAGCAATTATAACAGATTATTCATTTTCAATATTCTTTTTTATTGGGTTCAGTTCTAGGTTACATTTTTTTCAATTTTCAATTAGTTTTAACAAATTACGCATAACGAACTAGACTTACCGAAGTTCCCCGACCCTGAGTCCCAACGGGACGTTAGGGACTGGCACGGAGTTTGCGGATGCAAACGAGTGACAGAAGGGGAATTTGGCGCAGCCCGAGCGAGGGCGAAGTCCCGAAGCGAAGCGGTAAGCCGCAGTTATGCGAAGGTCGTTATTTCTCAATATCATATTCTTTGTAGAATTTATTAAGTAAAATAAAAATATTTGGAAATTTTTCTTTTAAGAATAGTGGTTTTTCAAAAAAAAATTCACTTAAATAAGCAAATAATTCAGATTCATCAGAAATATTCGGTACTAAGTTTTTAAGTTCATACTTCAACTGCTGAAAATCTTTAATAAATACTTTATCCCAGATATCTTCATCTTTTTCAGAATTTAATTTTGGTATACCATCGAAATCACCAGATTTTAGATCAATAGCATGTGCAAATTCATGTGTAATAACGCAATCTCCATCAACAGGATTGGAAATACCACGAATAATTGTTCTCCATGATAAACCAAGATTTCCATTTTCACCAGTTACTCCATCTAGTTTGAAAGAAAATTCATGAGTTTCAAATTTGTCAGGAAAAATGATAATATTGTTAATATAATCATAATGTTTAAGACCAATTTTTCGAATTAACCTGACAGCAACACAAGCAAGAAAAGTTTTATGATACTTAGTTAGTAAAATATCTGGTGAAGATTTGATTGATTTGGAGAGTTTAAAGTGTTTGATTAAATAATTGTATTTTTTTCGATCAGTATGATTTAAATTTTTATAGAATTCAAAATTATATTCTAATAATTCTATTTCCTTTCTATTTAAAGGTACCAAATGTGCAATTGGTTTTGAAACTAATCTTCTAATGATGCCATATATTTTATTAATTTTCATGTGATTTTAACGACTTTCGCATAACGATTGATCGTTGTATATATTTTATTGGTTATAAGCCGTGCGTAAATTGTATATTGGTTATTGGCATTCTATGTGTGGTATGCGCATAGTTTTTATATCTTTTCCTGCGGGGGGAAATGGATTGGTGTTATTGCCTGCAGGTTGCATGGTATTGGTGTTTTTTGGCTTAAGAGACATAATTCCAGATTGCAGATGGTTATTTTTTTTGATAGAGTCGGGGTTTTGGCATAGCTTCGCCCCCTCACTCCCATGGAATGAAAAGTGAATCTGATTCTTGATTTGAAGGTTCTTTCTTCAAATATTTTTTTGTTTGGTGTTCTTTTTTCTCGTATAACAAGAATAGTATTTTAGGTTTTTTTGATATTTTTTCGTTTTCTATGCAATAAAAATGGAGTTGGTTGTATTGATTGTTTTACAGTAGTTTTGATTTTTTTCTAGGCAGAAGGGCAAAAATCTTTCTTCACTTATTAGTATTTCAAAATTTTTGAAACTAGAGATACCAATCCAAATCTCTTTGAAGGATTTTACCAGCAGATTTCTGTAATACCGACGGTCGTATTTTTGTGTTTTGTGATTGGATTTTGTACTGATTTCGTTATTGATTGACGCGGAATTTGATCTTTCGTGCAAACTAGTATTGTTTGTTTTATTATCTTTTTTTTCCATACGTTCGACAGTAAGGTATCGTTCTCCTTTTTTATCTGATTTTTGATTTACAACAATGTATTTGATTTTTTCACCAGCTTGGACACGCACTCCCATGTCCATTAAGTCTTTGACGGCGATTGTACTCGGTGCGTCAACGGTATAGTCTTCTGGTTCTTTTGATGTGGATTTTTGGATGATTAGATCTTTCCAGTTTAAGTTTCCTGTTACAAGTTTTTGATCATACGAATAGAAGATATCGATGATTTCGTTTTCTTTTAGCTGCATTTCTTTTATGGTTTTGAATTGGCACATCCATTGGATCATATGGTTTTGTGCTTCTCGTATGAGTTTTGGAAAATCTTTTCTTCTGGTGATAATGCCTCGACCTTTGAATTGACCGTTTATGAAACAGCCCATGTACCGGTTGGCAACAGGAAGTTTTTCATCTTGTGTTGAGGGTGGAAAACACAACCAAGAATAAATCCCTTCGATTTCCATTTTGATTTTTGTGCGTTTTTCAATTTCTAAGCAAAGCATTGTTAGATCTTCTCTTGAAATAGGGCTTTTGTCTTTTTTTTGGATGAAAATACTGTCTGTGATTCCGTGTACAACATTATAATTGTATTCTTCTGATACTTCTTTTGCTGTGATAAGTTTTTCTCTTCCGAATGCGGTAACGGCTTCGTGGCTTTCTAGTTTTCCGAATTTTGCATTTCTGTAACCGAGATATCCAAATGAAGTCACTAACATCCATTTTAAACTAGATTGTTTGGATTGGATATTCATTGAGTTGGGATGATTGTTTTTTTTTTGTTCTTTGTAGTGGTTACGTCTTTGGACAATATGTGCCAATGCTTCCGAAACAATTCCTTTTCGTTTGGCACAAATTCTATAGCCCAATGAAGGAACATTTTCGATGTTAGGTTCTCCTTCGCAACACAAACAATTGATTGTTTCTGGAGAGATATTATGTGTCACCATAATGCTTGGATACATTTGCGAAAAATCGAGTTGTGCTACATTTTCTAATACAAATCCATTTTGTATGTCGGCTTGGAAAACAAGTCCACCTTTATCGGCATTTAACAATTGTAAGGCAGTTTTTTCGGATTCTAATGCACTTTTTTGCCAAGGCACAAGGTAGTTCATGCGAAGTGCCACATCTACTTCGATGTAAGTGAGTGCTTTTCCTGTGGATGCTCTTGCCATTTTTTGAATTGGTAATCTGGATATGCGAGAGAGTTCGATGATCCCGATAAGTTCTGCTTCTTTATAGACAAAACTATTTCGGGAGTCAATATGCCACCTTCCAAAGAGTGGATAAGAAGGGGCTCGGAAAACAATGGTTCCATATGTATTAAAACTGGTTCCCTGTGTTTGAATGGATCGTCTAATTAAACTTGTTTTGTCTCTATCAAATTCTGTTGTTAGGTGATTTTCTTGTGCAGTTTTGAATAGGTAGGGGAATATCACTTGGTCTCCAAAGGAGGACAATACAATATCCGGATTGTGATTTTTGAAAATTTCGTTTAGGTTTTGGATGAGATTGATTCCATTTTTGGTTGGAATGCGATAAGTTTTTTGTGAAGTTTCTGCGATAAGTGTATTTTCTTGGAATGGGTGTCTATGGCTTTTCTCTAAGTAAAGGGAAATCGCTTTTAATTCTGGAACGTCATAGTCCAATTCATTGATGTCAGTGAGTGATTTTATGTTTTTGATATGATTGATTTGATTTTTTGAAACTTCATATTCGATTCTAATGTAAGCAAGTGGGTAGATGTTTTTTTCTACCATATACCCTGTGGTAATTTCGATATCAGAATGGTAGATATCGTATTTTCCATATAAATTAAAAAGTTTGTTTGTTATTTTTGGTAGGAGTTGTGGTTTCGATATGACAAGTTTTAAAACAGGGATGGTTTTGTTTTGATAGAATAATCGTTTTTCTGTAAAAGTAGGGATTTCTGCTAATGCATCTAATTCGTAAAAACGTTTTACTAATTTTTTAAGAATCGTTGGAGATGCATTGGCGTAAATGATTGGGAAGTATTCATCCACAAAAAGTTTTAACTCGCCTGAATCTGATTTGATCCAAAGATAAATTTTTTGTTCGGAATGGTAGATATCAAATAGATACCCTTTGTAAATTTCCATGTTTGATTGGGTTTTACATTGGTTTGATGTTTTTTTTCATTATAACTTTGTTTCCTCTGTTAGTTTTCTCTTGATTTCGGTTAATTCGTTTAGTTCTTTCTTTAATTGGATCATCATCGATAAAAGCATGGAATCTATCGGATAGGGAAGTGATGCCATTACACCAGCTTGCACCTGTAATTTGGAAACTCGGATGAGATCATCGAAGATTTCTTGGTCGGCCTTTCGAAGGGCTCTTCGAAAATCAGATAAGTTTTCTTCGATTTGTAACATTTGACGAGAATAGGGGGAAATGGTTCTGCCCATTTTATGCTCCTGTAAGGGATGTTTTTCGTGTTCGGATCCTTGAGAGTCCTTTTTCCGTTTTGAGTTCCCAAAGGGTTTGTGAAACACGTAAGAGTTTTGGGAAAAAAAGTTTGAAGTTTTGGTGTGAGTAGGTCCACGACTCAATGATGAGTAGTGGTATGTTTTCTGTGGGAAATTTTTCTATAAAGTTTAACATCAGATGTAATAAATAAATTCCCTCATCATCTTTCACATCTCCATCTAAAAATTGTTTGCAAGGAGCTAACAAAAAGTAAATGGTATTTTCTCTTTTTTCTTTTAGTATATTTTGTAAGGCATCTAAGATTTGATACGGTGTGAAGGCTCTTTGGATTTGGATTTGCTCTAAAAAAGGTTCTGGTGCAAGATTTTGTTTTCTGGTTTCTTCCGTGATGGTAAAGGGGTTAAATCGGATGGCACAGTCCAAATTGAATACCTGAAAGCCTGAGCAGACAAGTGCATATTGCCAGTAGTGGGCGAGTTTGTACATCCCCCTTTCGCCCGTGAGGAGACCCAAGTCCTTTTGGTTCCAGTTTTGTATGGGTTCGTAGAGATTGGAGGAAGAATGGCTTTGTTCTGCGAGTTCCATATGGTAACTAAATATATGTTTAGTAAAAATATGTAAAGTGAAATTTACTCGCAGTTACTTTTTTCATTGGCTGTAAAAAGGGGAGAAGTGAGAAACTTATGTGACATAATTCTTGATTTTTTCCCACATTCCTTTGGAAATGAGTCAAACGAATTGGAATCTATAGGAAGTGCATCAAAATGAAGTTACTGTTTGTTTCCATAATGGTAATGATCTCAGTGTTACACCCCAATGCCTATGCAGCGAACAGCCCACCCGATTGTACTCGGGTTAAAAAAGGGATGTTCTATTATGAAGCATCTCCCGATTTTTTCATCATCATCGAAAGGAATGGAAACTTCCAACGACAACATCGATTGTACGAAACATTTTATAAGGTAGAAAGCATCACTTGGCTGGATCCGTGTGCTTACATTTTAAAAACAACTGAAGTAAATGATCCTTTCCTTGGAAATGAAATCGGTTCAGAATCCGAAATCAGAATTGTATCCGTAAACGAAAACTATTATGAGTACATCACAAAAGAGAATGGGAAATGGAAAGATACACAAAGGATTTATTTTCTAAAAGATTTAGCAAAGATCATTGAAAAACAAAAGAAATACAATGTATCTGATTGAATCCCCAAAGAAAAGGAAAGAAAGATAAACGACCAACTTACACTTAAAAAAAGTTAGGTGGTCGTTCGGGTGTTTGGAGAACTAAAGTGGAGGGACTTCCCCTACGGTTTTTACACCCGTGATGAAATAACGAGTTTCAGCAAAACAACTAAAAGGGACACCGATGTGTTCTTCATATTCTAATACCACACGTTTACCAATCGAACCATTGAGTTCTTCGGCGATTGCTTCATCACGGATACTGAAATAGAACTTTTCCGTCATGGTTCCTGGCATGGTGACAAGCGCCATTTCCCCTTCCCAAGTTTTGCAAACCCAACCCTTTTTGGAAAGTTTTTGGATGTAACCTGCACGGTCACCTTCTGAATAACTCCAAGTGAGAGTGAGCCAAGTATAACCCGCAAAGATGATTGCGAGAAGGATGAGGAACAAACTGAAACGAAAGATGAATTTACCCATATAGTAATCATGAAGTTTGCCTAGGGATCGGAAACTTTCAAGACAATAATTTCTGAATTATCGCCTAAAGGATTTGAGATTCCAATACGAAACGAGCCCCCGCGCCAGGGATACGTAGGGCTTGGTCAGAGGAGGTGAAACCTCCGAGGACGGGAGCGTGAGCGGACCCCGGAGTAGCCCGTCCCCGTGTAGTGGTGGACTCATATCTTGGGAAAACTGGGGGCGCCCCAGTGGAAACGAAAAGGGAAAGAGCAAAAATGTGAACTTTTGGAAGGAAAAAATGGGGGGTTTTCGGAGAGGGATTGCCAAAAGACGGACCTTGTGGTAGAGGAGATTCATTGGGTGGCGGGTCCAGTTCCCCTCCCAAATCGGGTGGGGAGTACACTATCTTCTTGCCAAACCCCAATCCAAAACCAAATTATTCCCATGCAAAAGAAAATCCTCGTTTGGTTTTTGGTATTCCCGCTTTTCGCCTGTTCTAGTGCCGCAAGTTACCAAAAAATAGAAAATGTTAAACCAACAAAAAGATGGGGGGTAATGGAAGCGAAAGAAACGGCAAAAAGTATGAGCCATTCTTTATCAGTATATTATAAAACAGAATTGAAGAATGGATTTTTGGAATGGAAGGCCATTCAAAATAGTACTTCGGAACACATTGATACCAAATTAATCAGCAATGAGATTTTAAACCAACTAACAAAAGATAAGGTGCCTTTTGTTGATACTTCCATACGAGAGGATGCGACAAAGGAAATGGCTTTTGGGAAAACAGGAATGGTGTCATCTGATTCTCGTTTGTCGGTTGGAAAGTTTAAATCTCCATCTCATCAAATTAAAGGTGAGATCAATGAAATAGTGAATTATGAATCGGGGGATAAAATCCAATACATTACAGTCACTCTCTTTTTAGTTAGTTTGGAAACGAACCAAATTGTTTGGTCGGAACAGAGTAATTTTCTAAAAAAAAGTAGGGTAGAAGGTTATGGTTTTTGAAGGTCTGGCACAAATCCAAATCGAACTTTAATCTTCCCAATAGCAGGAGTCAGGTGGTAGGTGACTGGCCCTTGTGTAGAGGTTAGTTTGGGATTCGTTAGTTTAGACTTTGATTTTCCTATCCAAACATATTCTGGGAAAAAACGGACATATCGATAATCGGTGGAAATATCCAAATCTTCTTTGATATTGGTTTTAGCATCTTCAATCGATTGGTCTACCCATTCACTTCCTAGTTTGAAACCAGAGATCATGATCGTAATTCCAGCAGCTGCTAATTCTTCGGAACTTGCTTCCGCTCCCAAATAAACAATCCCTGCTCCTAGAGCGACAATGGTTGCACCAACTAACACGGAACCAGTGATTTTTAAGGTTCCTTTGGTTCCTTCTTTGAGAGCTGTGGCCGAAACCAATTGGAAGTATTTGGAATCTTGGATGAGTTCTGAGATTTCATTGTCACGGATGAGATGGCGTTCATACCAACCGAGGGTCCCTTTTTCCAAACTAAGAGACAATGTTTTGTTATTGTCGAGTAAGAGGAGGGTACTTTGTTTTCCTGAAGTTTGGAATTTGAGATTCCGTAGCCCTCGGATAAAGTTAAGATTCACAGAAGGGTCCATTGTTGGTTCTGCCCCTGGGCCACCAAAGATAAAGATAAACTCACCATCTGCTGGAAATGTCTCCGAAGTTAGGGAACGAATGGAATGGGATTGGGGTTTTAGCTGCGTAGCTTTACGAAAATCCACCATCGCTTCTTCTTTCGATCCTGTAGAAAGCCAAAGAGAGGCAAGTAATAGGCGTAAGGTGGGATCATCAAACTGGCCTTCAGCACTCCATTCTCCACTGAGTAAATTGCTGGCATACCTTGCTTGGATTTTAGCTTTGTCATACTCTTCCGCACGTGCATAATAAAGCCCAAGTAAAATATGTAGGTAAATGATTTCGGCCTCGGATGCATAGTACCCGTCCTCTGATTCCATATAAAAAAAGGATTTTAAGGAACGGGTTGCACTGAAGCGCAATCGTTCCTTACTTTCTTCCGCTAGGGATTCGAGGTCTTTGTAATCGGTTCCTCCGTTTAAAAAACCGAGATGGGCTTTTTCTAAAACAGAGATAAATCCTTTTTTCTCTTTCGATGGTAAGTGGGAAATGGTTTTCGAAAGGTCCCCTGTTTCATACATACGAAGGGATGATTCATAGTCCTGCCGTTTCGAAAGACTGGAACATTGGATGGTTAAACTGAATGAAATTGCAACAAGGACAAAGATATGCATCAAACACACCCTTTCCTTGTTTTCAAAGTTGTCTATTCGAAATAGGATTTGAGACCTGATTCAAATTCGACTGCGAGTGACTTGGTTGTCCATTCCCAATGGAAACCGTCTCCTTTGACAGAAAGGGAAGACTTTGCACTGGATGATCCGATGGGGTAAAAAGACAAACCCTTCGCAGTGAAGGATTCACTTACCTTTGCTTCATCACTTGGTAAAAAACTCACGATGAAACTTGCGCCCGTTTCACCAAAACACAAAGCATCGAGCCTTTGCACTTTGGATTGCAGGGCACTCAAATTGACCTCGATCCCTTTATTCCCCGATATGACGATTTTGGCGAGGGCAACAAGGAGACCACCGAGTGACAGGTCTTTGGCGGAAGTGAGGAGTCCTTTTTTACGGCATTCGATGAGACTGTCTATGGTTTGTTTTTCCTTTTCTAAGGAAATCTTCGGGATGGCACCTGTATCAAGGCCTTGTGATCTGTACAAATACTCAGAAGCAGAGACTGTGGGTTGGAAATCACCTACGAGTGCATACTTCACCGTTTCATTTGTTTTTGGAAATGTACGAAGTCCCTTTGCCACATCATCAATCACTCCCACCATACCGATGGTAGGTGTGGGAAACACTGGGCCTTCAGGGGATTCGTTATAAAAGGAAACGTTTCCACCTGTGACAGGTAGGCCAAGGTAACGACAAGCATCCCCAAGCCCTCTCACACATTCACTGAACACATAATAATTTTCTGGGATGTATGGGTTTCCGAAGTTGAGGTTATTGGTCACTCCATACGGTTCGGCACCCGTTGCTGCCACGTTTCTTGCTGATTCGCAAACAGCAATTTGAGCCCCTTCATAAGGGTTGAGAAACGTATAACGCGAGTTACAGTCTGTTGCAACAGCAATCCCTTTTTTGGTACCTGGGATTCGCACAAGGCCACCGTCTTCTCCAGGTTCCACCACTTTCACAAGACCCACTTCTGTGTCGTATTGTTCGTAAAGAGGCCTTCTCGAACTAATATTAAGAGAAGAAAGTAAACTATTTAATGTTTGTGGCACGGTGTCTGGTTTTAGGTCAGGGATCGTGTTTGGATCAAATTTTACCACCTCATCCAAGTAAGACGGTCTTTTTTCTTCTCTCACATACCGAGGGGCACCACCACCAAGGACGAGGGATTCTGCTGGGATTTCTGCTTTGAGGGATCCATTCTTTCGGATGCGTAAGATTCCATCAGCAGTAACCGTTCCAATTTCAACAGCATTTAACCCCCATTTGTGGAAGATTGAAACGAGTTCCTCTTCTTTGCCCACTTCAGGAATGACTAACATTCGTTCTTGGGATTCGGATAACATGATTTCATAGGCATTCATGTCCGCTTCGCGGAGAGGCACTTTGTCGAGGTCCACATCCATCCCCGTTTTCCCTTTCGCACTCATCTCAGAGGTAGCACAAGAAATTCCTGCCGCACCCATATCTTGGATTCCCACAAGGAGGTTCTTTTGGATGGCTTCTAGAGATGCTTCCATCAGGAGTTTTTCCATAAAGGGATCTCCCACTTGCACTGCAGAACGTTTTTCTTCGGATTCTTTGGTGAGGTCTTTGGAAGCAAAACTTGCTCCATGGATTCCGTCTCGGCCAGTGGTGGCCCCTACGATGTACACCTTGTTTCCCACTTTTCCTTTGGTAGAGGCAGAAGCCATTTCGTTGTGTTTGGCGATCCCTACCGTCATGGCATTGACAAGTGGGTTTTTTGTGAAAGTGGGGTGGATGAAAAGCTCCCCACCACCAACAGCAATCCCTAGTGAGTTCCCATAATCACCAATCCCTTTTACGGCACGTGTGAGTAGGTATTTGTTCCGTGGTTCTTTCGGATCACCAAACCGGAGTGAGTTGAGGGATGTAATGGGACGAGCACCCATGGTAAAGATATCACGCATGATCCCACCCACACCCGTTGCAGCACCTTGGTAAGGTTCAACGGCAGTTGGGTGGTTGTGGCTTTCAATTTTAAAGACAACAGCAAGCCCATCACCAATGTCCATGGCCCCTGCATTTTCTTCTCCTGCCTGGGCAAGGAGTTTGTCTGATTTTGTGGGAAGGGTTTTTAATTTTAAAATGGAGTTTTTATAAGAGCAGTGTTCCGACCACATGGCAGAAAAAATTCCAAGTTCAGTTGAATTGGGAATCCTTCCTAAGATTTTTTGAATTTCAACAAATTCAGTTTCGGTAAGTCCGTGTTCTTTTGCTTCTTCCAGACTAACTTTCTCTTTTTCCATGTGTGTTTCCTTAAACGATTTCCCTATAATTGCGATTGAAATAGAGAAGGGGGGATCCTTCTTTTGTGGCCACAGCTTCCACAAGTCCAATGAAGATCCAATGGTCACCTGCATCCATGATTTGGTGCACAAGGCAGTCCAATGAAGCCAAAGATCCCTGTAAAATGGGGGCTCCGGTGGAAAGTTTCCCTGGGTTTAGGCCTTCCAAAACAACCGCTTTGTCCAGGGAACCAGAAGCAAAATCAGCGGAAATTTGTTTTTGTTCGGAAGAAAGAATATTCACAGCAAACTTTCCCGCCGACTCGATGGCAGTTTTTGCTTTGGAATGTTTTGCCAAACAGAATAAAACTAACGGTGGTTCAAGGGAAACCGAGGAAAAACTGGAAACAGTCACTCCACCTTTCTGTTCCGAGGATTCGTAGGTGATGACGGAAACTCCCGATGCCCAAAGGGAAAGAGAGGTTTTGAACTGATCGATTGCAACTGGCATAATGGCTCCGTATTGACAAATATCAATTTCTGGAAGGATTCTAAAATCGAAATTCCATTTGACCCATTGATAATTTTAAGCAGTCATTCTAGGAAAGGGCACTCCTATGAAAGCATTGACGAGACACAGAGAATTGATTTTACAAGACCTGAAAGAGAGGCACGACCATCCGACTGCGAAAATGGTGTTTGAATCTGTCAGGGACAAAGCAGACAAAATCAGTTTTGCCACTGTATACAACTCATTGGAATACCTGGTAGAGCACAAAATGGTGAACAAACTCAATATTGAGTCGGAATCGGTTCGGTATGATGCCTTTCTCGATGACCATTCCCATTTGATTTGCCAATCCTGTGGGACCATTTTAGATGTGCCGGCCCTCAAACTTTCTGAAACCACCGATTGGAAGGCGATGGGATTTGTGGCAGACCACATTGACATCGTGGTGGGTGGCACTTGTTCCAATTGTCTATCCCACTAAATTGTAATGGATAGGGAGGTTTCCTCTCCCAAGCTTGCCCTATGGGCATCATCCATTCCCTCTCTCCTGACCTCATCAACCAAATTGCGGCAGGAGAAGTCATTGAATCCACTCACTCCATCCTAAAGGAACTCATCGAAAATTCCATCGATGCAGGTGCCAAAAAAATTGAAATTGCAACAGAGAACGCAGGCCTTGGTCGGATCCTTGTCTCTGATGATGGGCATGGAATCCAGAAGGAAGATTTGCCGCTGGCGATCAGGCGTTATGCCACAAGTAAAATCCAAAACTTCCATGACTTAGAACACCTCTTTACCTTTGGGTTTCGGGGGGAAGCCCTTGCTTCCATTGCTTCTGTATCAAAACTTGTGATTGAGTCGGGGACGGAAGGGAACCGCATGGCAAACCGTGTGGTGGTAGAAGAAGGAAGGATTGTATCCGAAGAAGAGATTCCATTTTTCCAAGGGACAAAAATTGAAATTAAGGATTTATTTTATAATACTCCTGTTAGGCGAAAATTCCTAAAAACAGAATCGGGAGAAGAGAAAAAAAATAGAACACGTGTACAAACCATGGCACTCGGCGAACCTTCGATTGGGTTTCGGTATGTACAAAATGGAAAAGAAGTGTTCCATGTCCAAGCGGAAGAACCATTGGAACGAGTCCTTTCGATTTACGGTGAAAACCTCCGTGATCACCTGCTTCCCATCCATTCCAGCCGAAATGGAATGACATTACGTGGGTTTATCTCTCATCCCGATTTTTATAAATCCTCGAGGACTGGGCAGTTTTTTTTCGTGAACAACCGTTCGGTGGAACTCAAATTTTCTGCCCAAATCTTAAAACGATGTTACGGAGAATTATTACCAAGCGGTGCCTTTCCGTATGCGTTTTTATTTTTTGATCTCCCACGTGAGTTTGTGGATGTAAATGTCCACCCTCAAAAAAAAGAAGTTCGGTTTTTATCGGAAGAAACAATCACAGGGATGTTATTCCATGGGATCACAGAGGTATTACGCACTTCCACTCCCGTAGAATTTTTAGAAATGCGACGAAGGCTTTCCATGCCCATACCGTATGACAACACGGGAAACAAATCAGAGTTTGGTGGTAGTGAAACTTCGTTTGGCGGTGGGTTGGGTTTCGGTTATGGGAATTATGGAGAAGGGGGAAACAAACAAGTGGAAGGGAATCCTCTCCTTGGGCCGAGTGTTATCGAAGGCCGTGCAGGTTTTTCCTTGGAAGGGATTGGGGCAGGAACAAACTTACATTTATTAGGTGACAATCTCACAAAACACAATTTGTTTGTCCCGAAAAAACACTACGGTGTGATCTTTGAAACCTTTATTTTGGCGGAAGCGGAAGATGGGCTCTACATCATCGACCAACACACGGCACACGAACGGATCCGTTACGAAGAAGTATTACGTGACCTCAAATCCAAAGCCTACAAATCCCAAAGTTTACTCACTCCCATTCGATTGGAGCTGACAAAAGAAGAAGCCGAAGAGATGATTTCTGAGAAACATCGGTTCTTTGCACTTGGGATCACACTAGAACCCTTTTCGGGAGGCACGATCCTCATCCGCGAGGTGCCGTCATACATTGATCCTGGGAAAGAAACAGAAACCATCCTCGACCTTTGGGAACGTTTCAAATCCAAAGACCCAGAAGAGAAAGAGTTGTATGATGAGATGGCAAAATGTGTGGCTTGCCGGTCTGCCATTAAAAAAGGAGACCAGGTCTCTGACCCCATCATTGGGGAATTGTTGCAAAGGCTTTCCTACTGCGAAAACCCATCCCTTTGCCCCCACGGCCGGCCTACCCTCATCAAACTCACACGAAAAGACTTGGAGACCATGTTCCACAGGATCTAAACTGCCAAACCAATCCGAAAAACATTGATAGATTTAACGGTTTCGAAATTCTAGGTTCTGATGCCAAGACCCCTAGAAGGCAAAAACATGACCCTGCGTGAGAAGGAAAAAATCCTACTCCAAAAAATCAAAGCAGGGGATCCGACTGCCTACATGACACTTGTCTCTCCGTTTCGGGAGAGGCTCTTCCGAAAGGCAGTATCTATGGTCAAAGACGGCGATGATGCCGAAGACATTGTCCAAGACGCTCTCATTTCTGGTTACAAATCCATCCAAAACTTCCGTGCAGAAGCAGGTGTGTATACCTGGCTTTACCGCATTGTGGTGAATAAGTCCAAGGACTTACTTGCCAAAAAGAAACGAGGCCGTGAAAAACCCATGGATGACTCAGGGGATAACCAATTTGTGGATTCTCGTGTCGGATATGAAAAAAAATTGGAACTTTCTGAAGAATCCAGTTATCTAATGAGTAAGATTGCTCTCCTAGAAGATTCCTACAAACAAGTTCTCGAACTTCGTTATTTTGAAAACCTTTCCTATAACGAAATTGCTGAGATCATGGAATGTAATGTAGGGACTGTGAAGAGCCGTCTCTTTAAGGCGAAGGAGTTTTTGAAGCACCTCATCCAGAAAGACGAAAAGGGAGAAGGTTTCTTTGAAAAATAGGTTTATGAGTTTAAAAGATTGGTTTCGTGCACAATACCCAGGTCTCTTCCCAGAAGACACTGATTCCGTGGTTTTAGAGAATAAAATTTGTTCTCTCTTCCAACACATGAAAGAAAAGGAAGACACCATCCTCCCTCGAATGTCCAAAGACTTTGATGTTCGGTTACTGAATCTTTTAGAATCGGTTTCCATTGACCGTCCTACGGAAAAAAACTCCTTCTTTTCTCTACGGGACCTAATCGAAAACCGAACGGTGCAGTATTCCTTTTCCGCTGTTATGGCAGTGAGTTTGGTTTTTGTATTAATGAACCGTAGCCAATCGGAAACAAGCTTCACCAAAAATGATTCTGCTGGTGTGGTGATTGAACAAAACAATTACCAATATGAACCAACAAGCATTGACTTAAGTGAATCCTACCAAAAACGAGTGTTACTCGACCATTTACGGTCCGCTCCTGGTTCTGTGTATGGACTCCGGGAACTCGAACTCTATTATGAAAAAACGGGAAGGGATGCTGCGGCAGAAGAACTCCACCTTCTCATTGAATCTGTAGAACGATAAACCCCTTACACTAAGTTTTTGGCAAAGAGAACGGCATCCCTTGAGCGGATGTCGTCTGCTGAGTTTAGGATCGCAAGGGCAAATTGTTCGATCCTTGCCTCCAGTCGGAAATTCCCACCACTCCTTTCCTTACTATCCACAAGTCGTTTCAACTCAGCATACCAAATTTGGATGGTGGATTCGTCTTTTTTGATGGGAGGCGTGAAGATTCCAGATTTCCAGGCAAACACTGGTACGAGTTCTTTCATTTCCTCGTCTGTCGCACTCAACTCTGTGGCTTTTTGGATGAGACCTACCATTGGTGGCCAACGAACAAGGGTATGGGGGAAAAGTTGGGGGTCATTGAGGAATGCGGTGCGGTAGTTTTCGATCCCTTCTCTTTCATTCCCCGTCATCACTTGGGATTCAGCAAGAAAATACAAAAGTGCAGGAGATTGTTTGTTCCCCCCATACAAGAGAACTTCAATTGCCATAGAATAGTCTTGGATTTTGATAAGGCTACGGGCAAGGTCACCTAATAGCTCTTTGTCGAGGGCGTTTGAACCTTCCCATTGGTAAGCGAGTTTGAGATGGTCGCGTGCTTCTTTTAAGATACAATCTTGAGCGACAAAGAAACTATCCGTGTTTTGGAACCCACGTTTTCGAACTTCAGTTTCAAAATCGGAGAAGAGTTGGAGTAATAATTTCCCTCGCTCTTTTCCTTCTCTTGTTTTTAAAATGAGATCAAGTCGATGGTCCCAAAAACTTGCGATATAGAAACCGCTGATGGTAGCGAGGTCCTCAGGATCTCGATCCAGAAGTACAGAATAGATCGACTTTGCAGTTTCAAACTCACCATTTCCGAGATAGGTGAGTGCTTCTTCCGACTTCTGGATCATAAGAGATTAGTGTTGGCTTTTTTTGTCGTGGTGTTTACTTGTTTGGGAAATGATTTTATCTTCTAAACCATCGATACAAACATAAATATCTTTGTCTTGGTTGTGTGCATTGAAGTTGTTTCCATCGGCGTGTAACTTTAAGTTAGCGTGGATTTCTCCATGGATGGCTTCAAAGGAAACTTCGCAGGATACAATTTTTTGAACGAATTTTGTGACTCGTTCTAGTTTTTCATCTGCGTATTTCTCAGCTGCTTCGGACCTGTCTAAATGTTTCCAAGTATAATTGATTTTCATAATTTGTCCCAATTTGGTATGGAATGATTGTATTTTAGAAAAAAAGCTAACGTCAAATAAAAAAGAATTGAAGGTGGATGTTTCGAGGCATACTCCTTGTATGCATGGCGCCGGAAGAAAAAAAAATGAAAGCTGCAAAAAAACAGGCGGCCAAAAAAAAATCTGTCCACTCATTGCAAAAACAATCAAAACAGGATGCAAACATAACTCCCTCTGCATCCAAACTGGAAAACCCGAAGGAAACAAAAACTTTGGATTCCAAACCACTTCCTAAAATTTACAATGATTCCAAATTCACCAAACACCCGACGTACCCCACAGATGATTTAGTCAAAGTCCTTGTTCGTTCTCCAAAAGAAGCCTTTGTTTTTTGGAAGTTTTCGCCTGCGACCTTAGAGCGGGTCAGAAACGAATTGGATGTTCCGAGTACAAATAGTCTTACGTTTCGATTGAAGGTAGAATACCAAAATGTGTTTGGAAGTGACCGTGTGGAATGGTATGACCTTCCTCCTTTTACCGAATCGTATTATTTAAAGTTTATGTTCCCTGTTCGAAACGTGCAATGTATGATTTTTGTTTCCAATGGTGTGAAAGAGATTCCCTCCTTACATGCCACAGGAAAGGACCTTCCCCAAGGGACAGAATCATTCCGTTTGGACAAAGAGTGGATCCACCCCCAATGGATCCAAGAGGGACTTGTTACAGAAAGTCCTGGGGGAGAGTTTTACTTTCGGGATGAAAATGCAAGTGCCTATTATGTAAACCCAAGAAACCAAACTGGTAACAGAGACCAAATCCCAAACCCGAAACCGAATGAGATTTTATCCTTTGCCAATGGATCAGGATCGGGTAAGGGAATCCTTTGATGGACCAAACTGTCAAAGGGCATTTGGTTTTTGTCCTCCATGCCCACCTGCCTTTTGTTAGGCACCCTGGTTACGACACTCCTTTTATCGAAGAAAACTGGTTGAATGAGGCCATCCTCGAAACCTATATCCCTCTCATCAGAGTATTTAGGAATTTAAAAAAAGAGTCTGTTCCCTTTCGGATCACCATGTCTTTCACACCAACTCTTTCTTTGATGTTGACCGATGTTTATTTACAAAACCAGTTTCGAAAGTACATAAAAAACTTAATTGCCCTTGCCGAACACGAAACCAAACGAACGAAACACGATCCACACTTACAGTATCTGGCAACACGTTACCATGAACATTTTTTGGATACAGAATCCATATTTGAAGAAGCAAACGGGGATTTGACGAAGTTATTTTTACCCTTTATTGAATCAGGGGAATTGGAAGCGATGACAAGCCCTGCCACCCATGCCTTTTTGCCATTTTATGAATCGGAAAGGTCAGTGTTTCGTTCCCAATTGAAAAATGGCCGGCGAACATTCCGGCGCATTTGGGGCAGGGACCCAAAAGGGATTTGGCTTTCGGAATGTGGGTATACGGAATCGCTCGAAACAGAACTCGACCGAGAAGGGTTTCGGTATTTCTTTGTGGACACACATGGGATCACACACGCAAGTCCAAGGCCAAAATTTGGAGTGTATGCCCCCGTGGAAGTGGGGAGTGGGGTCTTTGCCTTTGGACGAGACCCTGAAAGTAGCAAACAAGTATGGAGTTCGATCGACGGGTATCCTGGGGACTATCGTTACAGAGAGTACTACCGTGACATCGGGCATGACCTTCCTTGGGAAGAAATCGCACCTTACCTCCATTCCAATGGGATCCGCATCAATACAAGCATCAAGTACTACCGCATCACAGGGAAAACTTCGGAAAAAGATTATTACCACCCTGACTGGGCAATGGAAGCTGTGGGAAACCATGCAGAAGATTTTTTACAAAACCGAATCAAACAAGCGGAACACCTTTATGCTACCAACAAACAACCATCAGTTGTTGTTTCTCCGTATGATGCGGAGTTATACGGCCACTGGTGGTATGAAGGGCCACAGTTCATCGAATTTTTATTCAAAAAAATCCACTTCAACCAAAATACCATCAAACTCTCTCACCCCCTCGAAGCGGCTCGTGCACTCCCAAGGATCCAATCTGTGGAAATGAAGATGTCGAGTTGGGGAGAAAATGGGTATGGGGAAGTATGGCTTGGTGCAAGCAATGATTGGATTTACCCTATCATCCATGACTTAAGCATTCGGATGCACAAACGAGTGCACGAATTTGCCAATGGAACCGAAAACCAAATCCGGATCTTAAAACAAATGGGAAGGGAACTCTTATTATTGCAAAGTAGCGACTGGGCCTTTATCATGAAAACAGGGACCATGGTGGACTATGCCATCCGCCGTACCAATGTGCACACCAATTTGTTTTTGGCATTGGAAGCGATGCTTGACGGGCCTTTGGATTTGGCAGTTCTTGAGGCCGCGGAAGCAGAAAATAATGTTTTCCCTGACATCCGGCCCGAAGATTTTCGTTAGAATCATTCTAAAAGAATTTGCCACGATTGGGCAGGTTTTGGAAACTGGAGGAGATCGGAGGGTGTTTATGACGAATTTTTACCGTTTTCCCTTAGTTCTATCCGCGCTTTTCGTATTGGGCAACATTGTGTTTTGCCAATGGAACCACCGCGATTCCCAAGAAGGAGTGTTCCGTATGGATGATTCCGTCATTCGTTATGTGGAAACCCTGGAAGGGGCAGAAAAAAGCCAGGTCACAAAAAAACCATCTCCTTTTGGACAGGGCATTTTATAAACCAAACCCCAAATGGAATTCTACCCGCAAAATTAAATTGTTTTTTGCGGGTTTTGGTAAGGTGCAAAGGAAGGAAACCGGTTCACTTCGGTTTGAAGTCTACGTTGTCCCAATAGTCCTTTCCATAATCAAAAAAGATCTCTTCGCCTTCTTTAATTGTTTTTAAAACCTTAAAACGAGCAGTTTTCCATCTGACAGAAGTGATGAGTTCTGCATTGGGTTTTGAAGAATGGTTGATATAACGGGTGTAATTTGACTCTTTCCCTTCCCCGTAAATCCACCAATCTTTACAGATCCAAAGCAGGTATTTTGAATCCACATATTTGTTTGATTCTGCTTGTTCATCGGTAATGATTTTACCCATGTAATAACCAACAGTATCACCCTTGTATAATGTTTGTTTGGTGAAAAGTCCCATACCAATATTGGGAACAGAAGATGGTTTAACGATAAAATCCTTCTCAGTATACACTACCGGTTTTCTTTTTTTGGCCTTCTTTACAGATTTCTTTTTCTTCATTTTCTACCTATATGACATAAGAGGAAAACAATTCTCCCTTGTAAAGCCATTGGCATTTAAGATTCACCATGTCCCACTCCGAACTTTAAAGGGATAGGGGGGCCTATGAAACGGGAACCACAAAAACAATCGGAAGAAAAAACCAATGTTGTGAATTTGGCCATTTACCGAGCCAAAAAGGCTTTGGAACGTGATGGTTTTGAAGTCGTGGAAAACCCAGACGGGAAAATTACCCTTGTCATTCGTCTTGCGAAATAAGCCCTCTTTAGGAACTTGGATACATGACAGCACTATTGGAAGGAACACGAATCGGAAACGGACAAAAACATTGTGTCATCGTTTCCAAGTTCAATGAATTCATCACAGAGTCCCTATTGAAAGGGGCCAAAGACGCATACAGGCAACATGGAGTGGCGGACTCTGATGTCACTGTTATCTATGTGCCGGGAGCATTTGAACTCCCACAGACCGTGAAACGTGTTTTACAATCGAAAAAATTCCAATTCTCTGCCATCGTTTGCCTAGGGGCAGTGATCCGTGGGGCCACATCCCATTATGATTTGGTTTCCGGTGAAGCCGCAAAAGTAGGATCTGTTGCCGATGGAACGGTGCCTGTGATTTTTGGTGTGATCACAACAGAATCCATCGAACAAGCAATCGAACGGGCTGGAACCAAAGCGGGAAACAAAGGCTACGAAGCAGCCACCACAGCCATCGAAATGGCAAATCTTTTCAAAGAGATCGGATGAGTTCTAGACACCGTGGGCGTAGCCTTGCCCTGATGTGCCTCTACCAAATCGATTTGGTAGGAACAGACCCAGAGCGGGCCATGAAATTTGATTGGTACGATAAAAAAATCACCCGAGAAGAAAAGGAATATGCTGTCTTTCTTGTGAAAGGAGTGGTTGAAAATCGAAAAGCGATCGATACTCTAATCAAGAAGTATTCGGAGAACTGGGAACTTTCGCGTATTTCCGTGGTCAATCGTTGTATCTTACGTTTGTCGATCCTAAGTTTGCAAAAGGAACCTTTCCTTGCTGCACCCGTTGTCATCAATGAAGCGGTAGAACTGACTAAGGAATTCGAAACGGACGAATCAGCGCAATTCATCAACGGACTTCTCGATGCCTTCTATAAGAAGGAGATCTTACCTAAAGATTCCCACTAAAATAAAAAATGGATCCCATCCAAAAAAACCGCTTTCGCATTGAGGAACAAACCTCCAAGCCAAGTTATTACCAGGAAGATCCATACTTAAGGAACCTGGGAAAAGAAAAAGAAACGACGTATGAATCAGAAACAACGGTTAGACGCCCAGTTTTATCGTTTTTATTTTGGTCGTTCCTTGTCCTCCTCATCCTTGGGTTTTTGACCGCCGCTTACTGGTGGTACTTACAAAAAAAACAAAATCCAGAAGAAATTGCCAGGGTCCTTAAAGACTTACCCACAGACAAAAAAGCATTAAACCTCCTTGTCGATAAACCGTATCTCCCAGATGATTCGGTGAATCCGAAACTTGCGGCATGCCTCAATGCCTATCACAACCGTTATGTGAACCGTGTGGGAACTGTTTGCGAGGAATTTTTAAATTCACCAGGTAGCGACGAAGACAAGTCGATTGCCCTGACTGTGCTTGGGGTGATGTATGATGAAGCAGGCCGTTACATCAATGCCATAGAACGATTGGAAAAAGCAATCCAATATGATTCCAAAAACTATTTTGCATTTTATAATTTGTCTCTTGCTTTCAAACACGCAGGGAAATTTGAAGAAGCAAGGCGTGCCGCACAGCGTGCGAAAGAAATTGCACCAAATGATTACCGGGTGGCCCTCTTACAAGGGAATTTATTCCAAGAGATTGGAGATCCGACAAGTGCCATCGAAGCGTACAAAGAAGGGCAAGCCCTTGCGCCCACTGATGTCACGCTCACCTATAACCTTGCGATCAGCTATTTAAAACAAGGGAACATTGCCGAAGCCATTGCTGAATTCCAAAAGGTAGTCCAAACCGCACCCAATTCCCAAACAGCCGTTTTGTCCTATGGCCACTTAGGAACCATCTTCTACCAAAGAGAAGATTATGATAGAGCGGAATACTATTTCCGCGAAGTGATCCGATTGAAAACGGGGGATGCCAAGTCTTACTATAACTTAGGTTTGGTGTATTTAAAGAAAAAAGTTCCGGAAGAAGCAGCTAAGTACTTCCAAAAGGCCCTCGATTCAAATGCGAATGAACCTGAAGTATACCGTTACATTGCCGATGCCTTTTTGTCCATGGGGCAAACCAATATGGCAATCACCGCCTTAAAAAAAGCACTGCTCTTAAAACCGTCAGATGTGGATTCTCTTTTTGCACTCGCAGAACTCTATTATAAAAAAGGGGAACTTGTAGAAGCAGAAAGCCTATTCCGTCGGATCATCCGCCTAACACCTGGGGATACGTATTCGGAAACCGCTTATGTCAACCTGGGGATCATTTTGGATGAAATGGAACGGTATTCGGAAAGTATCGCCGCTTTCGAAGGGGCTTTGTCCTTAAATCCCAAAAACCAATCTGCTTATTATAATTTGGGCCTTTCCTATTTACATGCAGGGAAACCAACCATGGCAATAGAATCCTTACGTAAATCGCAGGCCCTTGATCCCAATCATGTTCCTTCGAGGCTTGCCATAGCGGATTATTACTTAGAAAACAGGTTTTTTTCTGAAGCCATTTCGGAATATGAAGAGGCGATTGCTTGGAAACCAGAACTCTATGAAGCAAGGCTGAAACTGGCAGATGTTTACATCCAAACGAAAAATTACCCAGCCGCAGAAAAGATGTTAGTGTATGTTTTGGAAAACGCGAAAGACCCAAAAGAAATCAAACTCGCTCACAGAAAACTTGCCTTAAGTTATGCAAGTAGTGGGAATACTGGTTTGTCCAAACGCGCAAAAGAAGAAGCATTTCGTGCCACACACATTGACCCTGAAGATATGGAATCAAGGCTTGTCCTTGCCAAAATTCTCATTGATTCCGGGTCTCTTGTGGACCGCGAAAAAGCGATTGAAGAGTTAACAGTCATCACACGTTCTGATGTTACACCTACCATTTCTTCCAAAGCCCATAACTATTTAGGTGTTTGTTATTTTAAAAATGGGGAATTCAAACGGGCACTTTCTAGTTTCCAAACGGCCATCGACTTAAATCCCAGTTTGTCGGAAGCCTACGAAAACAAACGTGCCGCAAGAGCCCAATACGAAAAATCTTTGGAAACCAAAAAGAGAACCTTTTATTGAGTTTGTTTGAATTCATCCCACATCCTAAATTCCCAGAATTTTACGAAATTTGCCGTCATACCGGAGTTTTGCGATATTTGCCCGCAAAACAAAGGGAGTATGGGGACAGTTACTTCATGGAAGAATACATGTCCCAATACAAAAAGTCTTATTATGAAGATGAAATAAACCTTCGTGCGATGGCAAAACGTCGCCTCGCTAATTTGACCAATTTGGTTCCATTCAGAGAAGGTCATCCCACCATGAAGGAAACGTTTCAAAACCATTCCCTTTTGGAAATTGGATCGGCTGCTGGTTTTTTTTTAGATGAAGCAAGGATTGCCGGATTCAAAACCAAGGGACTCGAACTCTCACCAAAAGAAGTGGAATACGCAAAAACCAAACTTGGACTTGATGTGGAAAGGCGCTCTGTGCTTTCTTTTGGGGAAGGGGATTGGAAAGATTCCTTCTCTGTGATCGCTGCCTTTTTTGTGATCGAACACCTTGCCGATATTGACGGTATTTGGAAACGGTTGAACCACTGGTTACAGCCTGGTGGGTTTTTGTACCTTGCGGTTCCTTCTAGTTTTGGGCCAAGTTTCCAAACAAATCCAAATGAATGGTTTCGCACCCACCCCTCCGACCACTTTTTTGACTACTCTGTCCACTCTCTGAAAAAACTCTTGTCAATCCTTGGCTTTGACGTGAACTATGTTAGACCTATGTCGTATCACTCCTACCGGGATTTAGGCCTACGAGGCAAACTCCCCGAATGGCTGTATCGACTGTATGCAAACCAATTTGCTTATGGTGATACCATCGAACTGATTGCCAGAAAAAGAAAATACTGAAATCCAATATGAAATTTAACGAATTACCTTTCCATGAGTCTCTAAAAAAAGCCCTCGATAAAATCGGTTATACTGAGCTCACTCCCATCCAAGCCAAATCCATTCCCTTCGCCATGGAAGGCAATGACCTCACAGGTCTTGCCCAAACGGGAACGGGGAAAACAATGGCATTTTTACTTCCCACTTTGCATAGACTTCTCTCGGCAGAGGAAGAGGAAGCACTTCCGTATGCACTTGTCCTTGCACCCACAAGAGAACTCACGATCCAAATTGCAGAAGAAGCAAAAAAACTCCTCGAGTTCACAGACTTTGGTGTGGCAACCATCATTGGTGGAACGGATTACAAGTCCCAAGAACAAGCACTTGGCAACAAAGCCTGTATCATTGTGGCAACACCCGGTCGGCTCATTGACTTTGTGAAAAACCACGGTCTCTCTTTGGAAAATATCAAAGTGGTGATCCTCGATGAAGCGGACAGAATGTTCGATATGGGTTTTGTCCAAGACCTCAAGTACATCTTCCACAAATGCAAAAACAGAAAACAATCCCTCCTCTTTAGTGCCACTCTCAGTTATGAAGTGGTGCGACTGGCAAGCCGATATTTGAATGAACCGATTGAGGTGCATATCAATCCAGAAAAAGTCATTACGGAAAGGATTGACCAAACCCTCTTACATTTGGGAAGAGAGGAAAAACTCCCTTACCTCGTCAATTCGTTATTAAACGATCAAATTGAGGGTCTTGGGATCATTTTTACGAACTATAAAATGAACATCCCAAAGATTGTTTCAGTTCTCCGCAAATACGGAATCACCGCAACGGGGCTTTCTTCGGAACTCGACCAAAAAAAACGAATCCGACTGCTTCGTGATTTTAAAGCAGGTAAATACAAATACCTCATCGCAACTGATGTTGCTTCTCGTGGGATCGACATAGAAAACATTGATGTGGTGTATAACTACGACCTTCCGCAAGATGCTGAAAATTACGTACACCGCATTGGTCGTACAGCTCGTGCTGGAAGGAAGGGGCAGTCGATTGGACTTTGTTCTGAAACCGATTATACGGAACTGGAACGCATCGAAAAATACCTCAATTCCAAAATCCCTGTGGGGGAAATCAGAGAAGAGTATTTGGAATTCCCAACCGGTGAATTCACTCCAGTATTTGCCGATGAAGTGATCCCTGGCGAAAAAAAATACCAAGACCGCGAACGAGGTGGTCGGGGTGGAAAACCAAGGCAAGGAGACCGCCAAGGCCGAGGGGAACGCAGTGGTGACCGTAACGAACATAGGTCAGGTGACAGGAACCGTCACAAAGGGAAATCGGGAGGACACCCTCCTGCGAAGATGAGCCATCCCGGAGGTCATTCCCATGGCCCTGCCAATGAAGGCCACAAACACCCAGCCAAGATGACCCACCATGAATTCAAACATGGCCACCCACCAAAAGATGGGAAAGGCAAACACCAAAACAAAAAGAAAGAACAAGGGAAGTCGTACCAAAAGAATGACCCAAGACGGAATCTCTTCGACATCAACGAAGTGAAACAATCTAAAAAACAGAAACAATCGATTTGGAAACGAATCCTTTCAATTTTCAAAAAAGATTAATCCTACTTTTTCTTTTCTGTATCCCTAGTCTCGTTAGAGGAGAAGTCGCCAAACTTCCGATCTACGGGAAAGGGAACTACATTGCCTTTTCCGATCTCAAATCCATTTTACCTGAACTTTCCACCAAACTAAAAAAATACACAGGTGTCGGTGGGATTTATACCCCACAAGGAAACTTACAATTTCGGATAGGGAGCAGTTTTTACACCTTGGATGGGAAAATTTACAAACTCCCCAAAGCCATTTTAAAAAAAGAGGACGAAGTGTACCTTCCATTGGATATGGTTGAGGCAGTTTTACTCAATTTGATTGCTTACGATGTTCGTTACCAATTCAAAGAATCGGAACTCCTTGTGCTCATTCCAAAAGAAACCGTTCCCAAACGAAGTTTGGGAGTGAAGGCCATCGTCATTGACGCAGGGCATGGGGGCAAAGACCCAGGGACTGCCGACCATACAGGTTATTACGAAAAAGAGGTAAGCCTTGGGGTAGCAAGGTATACTTATTTGTACCTCCGAAAGTACTACCCTGAGATCCGAGTGGAGATGGTAAGAAAGGATGACAGGTTTGTGGAATTAGAAGACCGTTCTAAGTTTGCCAACCGCGTCTTAGCTGATACAAGGGATGTGATTTTTATCAGCTTCCATTGCAATGCTTCGCTTTCTGACAAAGCAGCTGGTTTTGAAGTGTACTACCTTTCCCAAAGTCCTAGCACGGAAGCGGCGAGGGAAACTGCCCTTTTAGAAAACCGAACCATTGGAAAACACAAAAACCCAGTGGTCGCAGAAATCCAGTCCCAAATGCTATCCAGTGTGACCCAAAGGCGGTCCAAAAAATTAGCCGATGCAGTGGCTGAGCAATACGAAAAGGCCTTAAGCCCTGAAATTCCTTCCCGAGGAGTGAAAAAGGCAGATTTTTCCGTCTTGCGAGGAAGCCTTATGCCTGCTGTACTTGTGGAAATGGGGTATCTGACAAACCCCGAAGAAAGTAAAAAACTCCGAGATAAAACCTTCCAAAAGAAAATCGCTCGGAGTGTGATCAAAGGAATTCATGAATACGCATCTGCAAAAGATTAAAGAATTAATCAAAACCTATTGGCAATTTTTAAAAACGATATCCCTTCGGTTTTATAAAATTGGAACAGGGGAAACCAAACTCACTCGTGATTTTATTTTTTTATTTGGTTCATGGTTTAGTTTGCTTCTCTTTTTTAGTTTTTTCATTTTAGCAGAACAAAATCCATTCCGCTTACTGGTTCCCTTTCAGTTGTATTCCTATCCTTCTCTTGATCATAGAGAACCCATTGTGATTTATATTTCAAATGGAGAAGGGGAACAAATTCCCATCCATCGGAAGGTTTTAAAAAGGGAAGAAAACGGTGCCCTTGTGTACCAAATTGTAGGTGAAGTGGGTGCACCACCTTACTTTGATTCAGTGGAAGCGTTGGGAAAGGACGGGAAACTTTTTTCTCCGAAAAAACTTTTGGACATTCGTTTTGCATTGGTACAGTCCTGGTTCATAGACAAAAATCAAAAACTCGTGCTTGATTGGAATGTAAGTAAATTAGAATCCATTATGGAAAAATACAGACTTCCCCGCACCAAACAAGAAGGGGAAACCCTTGATTCGGAAGAAGAGAATCCAAATGCCCCTGTGGATACCATCACGTACTATACTGGGGGAACAGATACGGGCCCTAAGGAATCGGAAGAGGTTTTAAACAAACGTCGCATCCAGGCAATGGATCAAACCTTACGGGCGTTAAATGCAAGCATTTTTGAAAATTTTAAAGACATCAAAACCATTGAACATAAATTTTCCGGGAACCTAAATCCTGTGTACCAATGGAATTCCCTCTCCCCACTCACTACCCGCTAATTTAGGGGATTCCCCGCGATTTTTCTCCATTTTTCAAATTTTGCTTATGGAAAATGGAGAAATACCGATGTTCGTATTGGGAAAAATAGAATTTTTTTTAAAAAAAATAAAACGCTAAAGTCGATAAAAAACCCTAAAATTTGGTAAAAAATACCAAATTCTTACAAATAATACCCAATTTCTTCGAATTAATTTCCTATCTCCAATCACCGACATACTAAGGGAATAAATAGAGATTTTAGGCACCAATGGGGCCTGAAAGCCAGACACAAAAAAAAGCGAGGGAAGGGATTCTCTCGTTTGCCAGATCAAGTTTCAAGGAGGAAACCCATGATCATAAACCACAATTTAGCCGCGATCAACTCACATCGCGTACTCAAGTTCCAAAACGAGGAAGTCTCCAAAAATATGGAAAAACTCTCCTCAGGTATGCGCATCAACCGAGCAGGTGATGATGCATCTGGCCTTGCCGTTTCGGAAAAAATGAGAACGCAAGTGAATGGTCTTAGACAAGCAGAAAGAAATACCGAAGACGGTATGAGCCTTATCCAAACAACGGAAGGGTTTTTGCAAGAATCGAATGATATCATTCAAAGAATTCGAACTCTTGCAATCCAATCGTCTAACGGTATTTATACTGAAGAAGACAGACAAATGATCCAAGTCGAAGTATCACAACTTATCGATGAAGTGGACAGAATTGCTTCCCAAGCTGAATTCAATAAAATGAATTTGCTTCAAGGAGATTTTGCACGTGGATCAAGAGCAACCTCTATGTGGTTTCACTTGGGACCAAACATGCACCAAAGAGAAAGAGTGTTCATTGCAACAATGACTGCACGTGCACTTAATCTTAAAGGTCAAAGTGGAGAACTCTTGTCTTTATCAACTGCTGACAAGTCAAATGATGCGATCGGAACTTTGGATGCTGCGTTAACGCGTATTAGCAAACAAAGAGCAAACTTAGGTGCTTACTTTAACCGTCTTGAGCATACTGCAAAAGGGCTCATGAACGCTTATGAGAATACCCAAGCTTCCGAGTCTAGGATCCGTGATGCGGATATGGCAGAAGAAACTGTGGCTTTCACAAAGAACCAGATTTTAGTTCAATCTGGAACTGCTATGTTAGCTCAGGCGAATGTTCGTCCACAAGGAGTTCTTTCTCTCCTTCGTTAACAAAAGTTAATGAGGTGAGTGGTTAGTGTAACTGAAGAGTTGTAATTAGATAATCAGCCGGCTTTCCCCTGCCAGGTGGCAAAATGAAAGCTCATCCTTGACACCGGACAGGGATTGTCCGGCTAAGAACGAAATACATACCGTTCTTGGTAATACACAAAGGAGTGTAGGCCAATGATTATCAATCACAACATGAGTGCGATCCAATCACATCGTGCTCTCAAGTTTACACAATGGGATGTAGATAAGACCATGAGGAATCTCTCCACTGGGCAAAGGATTAACCTTGCCGGTGATGATGCTTCTGGTCTGGCTGTTTCGGAAAAACTACGAACACAAATTCGTGGTTTACGTCAGGCGGAAAGGAATACGGAAGATGGACTCAGTTTCATCCAGACTGCAGAGGGTTACCTTGACCAGTCGGCTGAAATCATCCAACGAATCCGGACCTTAGCGATCCAGACATCGAACGGAATCTACACACCTGAGGACAGGCAACTCGTGCAGGTAGAAGTATCTGCGCTGGTGGATGAGATCGATCGAATTGCTTCACAAGCAGAGTTCAATAAAATGAAACTGTTTGAAGGAGACTTCGCTCGAAAGTCAACGAAAGCATCGATGTGGTTTCACATGGGAGCAAACGCAAAGCAAAGAGAGCGTTTCTACATTGGAACGATGACTTCGAAAGCTTTGAAGATGTCAGAAGGGGCAATTAAAATTGCACTTTCCACACCTGGAAAAGCAGACGAAGCGATTGCCAAAGCGGACTTCGCCTTGAACAAGATCATGAAGCAGAGAGCAGATATGGGAGCTTATCAAAATAGGCTCGAAAGTACTGCAAAAGGCCTCATGGGTGCATACGAAAATATGCAAGCATCCGAATCAAGGATTAGGGACGCAGATATGGCTGAGGAAATGGTAGCGCTCACGACGAAACAAATTCTCGTGCAAAGCGGTACGGCAATGCTAGCGCAAGCCAGCCTCAGACCAAATTCTGTATTACGACTTTTGAATAACACTTAAGTCGTAAAAGGCAAGAGTTGCCTTAAGACGGTTGCCTCTTCTCGAAGGAAACTTTGGGGAGAGGCTTTTTTATTTATTGCAAAGTATTTGAATCCAGTAGTTTAGATAGATCGAATATTTTTATATAAATATGGAAATTGGGTTGGTTCACCTAACGAGAAATGTTTGACAGATTAACGCCCGAAAGACGAAGATAGTCTATGTTAAAAATTGTATTTTCTATTTTTGTTTTTCTGTTTTTTGCCAATTGCACCAATTTTTTTTCGCCTTTTGGAATTAGAGGGGAAGAAGCAAAAAAACAACTCCAAGAACATCGTAATAATTTAGGTTTTGTAAGTTTTCTAGGGATATTGTCTGGATCGATTTCATCAACTTCATACAGTTCCAATTCCAATTACACATGCCAAAGAGAATCTTCAGCCATCACAGCTTTTTCAACTCCTACCACTGGTGCAAATTTCAATTTGCCTTCCGCTACAGAGTATGTGGATTTAACTGTTATATCAGGTGGGACTCAATATTTCCGATCCAACCAAACAAGTGCTTCCCTTAGGTTCACTGGTAAAATCTTAAAAACACAGAATACTTCTTCTAACGCCATATGTTATTATACCGCAAGTGCAGGTGCATGTGGAACCACTGATTTATCTGGTTTGGGGATCAGTTCTACGATTGGATCGTTTATGACAGTCGATTCTGGTCAATGTTTGGCAATTCGTTGTACGGAAACTGCATACATTCGTTTGAAGCAATACAGCACAGAAACCGCAAGTATGGCAACTCTTGATTCAGTTTCCGGACTGATCAATGGCCCCTATATTTTTGAAGCCATCACTCGGATAGGAGACAGAGCTTATTATACGATGGAGTCTTTTGACAGATGCAAAAAAGAAATTACCAATTTTGCCTTAATCGAAATCCAATACGCCAGTTTTTTCTCAAGCCAATTGGTCGAAGTTGGGAATTGCAACAAACCCAATTCTGCATTACAGGGATTGAGTTTCAATCCAGCACTTACATCCTCTTTACAAGCCGATGCCTGTGATTTAGAGCCTGTGAATGCAGTTGGTTTTTAAGGATACATTTTGTGTATCCTCTCGATTGAGGAGAATGGATTCAGTTTGTTTTCGATGATTTGACCCAATTCACCCACTCATCTCTCCATGGATCACGACGTTTCGGGAATGCGATTCTTTTTAGTCACTCATTATCCTTATTTATAATGATAATAATGGTTTGGATCATCCCATTTTGCTTGTTCTTCTTGGTCCAATCGTTTGGTCAATGTTTCGATTTCTTTTGCTTCGTTTTGAAGTCCCATTAATTTTAAGATTTCTTTTTTGAGTTCTAAGGCCGGAAGATAGTCTTTCATCACCTCCAGTGCTTTGCTTGTGTGAACCAATGCTTCCTGCAATCGGTTGGATTTCAAAAATATTTCGGCCATGGATAGCCAAACCCTCTGGGTGAAGGAGGGATCAACCATTGATAGGTATTCGCTGTATAAAGATAAGGCAGTTTCATCCAAACCATTCGCCTTTGCATTGTTTGCCTTATCTAATACCTCTAAGGCTTTTTTTCCATCCACTTTCATGTCCCTCATTCTAATCGATGCCTCCAAAATGTCAATTCCTGAGGGCATTTGAAAACCTGGAAAAATACTTGAATCCTCCATGATTTGGGAAGGATAATCTTCGGTTATAATGAAATGGATTTATTTCTTTTTAGGTGATCCCAAAAAACATTCTCTTGAACATCGATTGTTCAATACTGTCTCACTTGTCAATGGCCTCCTCAATCTACTTGGCGTTTTTGGGGTATTTTATTTAGAAAACTATCTCATACTCGTCAGTTTGAATGTTGGATCTGGAATCCTTATGCTTGCCATGTACTATCTTAGCCGTGTGAAAAGTATTTATTTTATTTTGTACTGGCCTTTCAATTTAACCATTTTGTTTTATTTAGCATCTATGTGGTTTTTTAATGGAGGTTCCATTGGTGGGAATCATTATTACCTGATTCCTTCCCTTGTCATCGCACTCATCCTCATCAGAAATCATAATATTTTTTTGGTTTATTCAATTTACATAACCGTGTCGGCTTTGTTGTACATTGTGGAATACTACCACAGGGAATGGGTCACAGGTTATGCGACCGAGATGGATCGTTATTTGGACGCTGGTGGAAATTATTTATTTGTGCAAATCCTTACAGGAATTTTGATTTTTATCTTAAGTCGAAATTTAAATATTGAAAGGAAAAAATCGGAAGCATTGCTGCTTAATATTTTACCAGAACCCATAGCTGATGAGTTAAAAAAAGAAGCACGGGTGATCCCAAAGCGGTACGAAACCGCCTCAGTTCTGTTTTGTGATATGGTTGGGTTCACCAAAATTGCAGAAAAAATGAATGCGGAAGACTTAGTGCACGAGTTAGACCAAATCTTTCGTGCTTTTGATTCCATTTGCAAAGAATACCGAATGGAAAAAATCAAAACCATAGGGGATGCTTATATGGCGGTTGGTGGCATTCCGAATGAAAACGAATCAAATGCCATTGATTCTGTGTTATGTGGCCTAGGCTTTCAGGCTTATATGGCAGAACAAAAAGAAATCCATTCGATCCAAGGAAGAGAATTTTGGGAAATTCGTTTGGGTATCCATATCGGACCACTTGTTGCGGGGGTTGTTGGAACAGATAAGTTTGCTTATGACGTTTGGGGGGATACGGTGAACACTGCCAGCCGTTTGGAGAGTAGTGGCGTTGTTGGTGAAGTGAACATTTCTCGGGATGTATATGAGGAAGTGAAAAAGGTTTTTGAATGTGAGCCAAGAGGATTTGTTTCCATCAAAAATAAAGCCGATATTGAAATGTTTTTAGTAAAAGGATTTTTGCCTGAGTACATGCATGCAGTGGATCCAAAAAAACCAAATGAATTGTTCCAAAGAATGTACAAAACAGGTGCTTTGTTTTATTAGGATGCCCTGTGTTGATCTTGTTTCGGAAACTCAGTTTGAATCGAAATAAAACTTGGTATTTGATTTTTTTACTCTTCTGTTTTCTTTTTTCCACCACCTTCTTTTCGATAGTATGTTTTCCCAATGGAAAAAAAGAAAGCATTCAATCACATCTCGTTCCAACAAAGTTTGGAAACATGTATAGCTTAAGCAATCGATGCACGAAAAAATCAAAACTTTTGGTATTCATCCATGGATCACCGGGAGAAGGTTCGGACTTTACATTGTATCTCGAAGATGAGTCTTTACAAAAGAGGAATTGTATCGTTTCACCAGACCGATTAGGATTTGGAAAGTCCTTCCAAAAACCATTCCAAGCGAACCTAAAATTGCAATCAGCCAGTTTGGCTGAAATGATCCAAACATTTATCAAAAGGAACGATTTGGATTTCCAAGAGATCACGATCCTTGGACATTCGTATGGTGGTCCTGTCGCTTTTGGAGTTGGACTTATATTGCAAGGGCAATCCAAAGCCAATCTAAAAGTGGTTTTACTTTCTGCGCCCATGGATCCGAAATGGGAAAGACTCAAATTTTATAACCACTTGGCGAATCATTCCTTTGTACAATGGATGTTGCCAGATTCTTGGATTCGGAGTAATGAAGAAATGTTTCCTTTACAATCGGAATTAGAGGTTCTAAGGGATGATGTAAAGGTGGCAAATATCCCTGTGATCATCATCCATGGGGAATCTGATGGCATTGTCCCCATCGAACATAAAAATTATTTACCTGATCTTTCCTACCAGGGAAAATTGAAAACGTATACCATAAACGATGGAAGCCATTTTATCCCTTGGACTAGGTTTAAAGAAATTAAAACAATCATCTTAAATGAGGAAAGTTTATGAAATCAATTTTATTCCACCCTGCATTGTTCCACCTAATTCGAATTTTGGTGATCCTCATCATTGGGCAAACATTGTATTTTAAATATACAGGCTCAGAAGAGTCAGTGTACATTTTTACCACACTTGCGATGGAACCTTGGGGTAGAATTGGACTTGCCATTATGGAAACGATTTGTGTGATTTTGTTGCTGATTCCCCAGTTGGTTTGGCTTGGGGCATTGTTAGCATTTAATTTAATGTTAGGTGCCATTCTTTCCCATTTTGTTTTTTTGGGAATTGTTGTGATGGGAGATGGAGGACTTTTGTTTAGTTTGGCAGTCCTTGTTTTTGTGCTTTCTTTGTACCTTACATATTCAGAACGAAAGAAAATTCCCTATATCAAAGATTTTTTTCGGTAAGAGTAAATGTCCTTCTGTACTTTTTATGGTCACTGAGTAATTGGAACAAGGTACGATAGGGTGTTAAATTCTGTCCGTTTCGAAAATTGGCAACACCGATTTCATAAATGAGTTTCCATTGTTTGTATAAAATGGAATAACTTTGCAAAATAGAAAATTTGGGATCATAAAGGTTTGTGGATTCACTTGTGACTCCGTTTAATTCGATGATTTTGAAATTGTTTCCATTTAGAAAATCTTTTTGATTGGAAAAACGAATGTCAAACCTTCCAAAATAAAAACCTTTTGTGGCATCTCCAATTTTTACAATTTTTCGTTCCAGGTTTTTGGTCCGATAGAATTCACCATCCTGGAAGAGGCAACCTTGGATATGGTTCCCAATGGATCCAATGGAAACGGTTTCCCCATTGGGAATGATTCTTTGTAATTGGAAATGGTTGTGTTTTTTATGAGTTTCAAATTGGAAACGATAACGAGGGTGGTTTCGGAGTAAGGTTTCGATGGTTGCAATCCCATCTCCTGTGAGTTTTGGAAACACTTTCTCGGTAATGGAAAATAACTGTCCACTTTTCTCTTGGGGCCGGCGAAAGTAAAATACTCCTACTTCAAAAGGGCCCTTCACATACTCTTGTAACAACCAATCCATCGGATAGGATTGGAATAAATTTGATAATTCGTTTTGGTTTTGGATTTTATGAACCAATAGGCCTCGTTCCCCTATGTCTGGTTTTGCGATGATCGGGAAGCGCAATTGGTTTTGTTTCATCCAAATTTGAACTTTTTTATCTTTTGATCCTTCTTGTTTCTTTAGGAGCAAATATTTGGCAACAAATGGTTTTGGAATTAAAGCTAAGATTTCGGATTTGGATTCACCAGCGATCCCTGAGGCGAATATGCCTGGGTTTGTCGTTGTTAGGTAACGAATGCCACGGTGTCTTAAACTTAAGTAGATGAGATAAGGAACAAGGGGAAGGTAAAATAGGACACTCGGCCAAAATTCTAATTTTGAGTATTTCAAAAGGAAAAGTTGTAACTTTTTTCGTTTCTCTGGAAAAATAAGAATCAAAATGGATTGGTAACAAAAATAAAAACTAAGTCCAACTAGTATTGCCCACAAAACAAATGATTGGTGGGTAAAATATTTTGAAACCCATTTGCCATAAAGGAAAACGAAGGAAACAAAAGCGGAAGTCCAGAGGGATACTGCCAAAAAACTGATACTTGTAAAAATGAGAAAAGGCATACGGAAATACCCACTGAGTAGGTACAATGGCAAACGTGTCCCTGGTAGGAACCTTGAGACAAATATGGACCAAACAAAATGATCTTGCCATTTTTTGAAAATAGAATGGTTTGTTAACGAATTCTCATACCTTTGGATTGGATTCCATTTTTGGAAAATAGATTTGAAGTAATACCCGACTCCATACAATCCTAAGTCACCTATGAAAATACCAATCCCTGTGAAAAGAATTGCAAAGAGTAAGGAGAGTTTGTTTTCATTGGCGAGAATTCCTGCACTGATGCAAGTCAAGTCTTCAGAAACAAAACTAGAAAAAAACAAAATCAGAAACAAATTTCCCACAAAAGTCGAATTTGGAATTTTTTTAGAAACGGTCAATAGAAATCGGGAATTTAAGGTTTGCTTCCTTGGAAATGCCTTATTCCTTTAACCTTTATGGCAAAGATTTTAATTTTGTTGGCCCATCCTTATTTGGAGCGTTCCAAAGCGAATCAAATGTTATTGGATTCGATTCCTCAATCGGATCAGATCACATTACGAGATTTATACGAACTATACCCACATTTTACGATCAACGTCAAAGAAGAACAAACCTATTTACTCAGTCATGATATCATTTTATTCCAACACCCGTTTTACTGGTACAGTTGCCCACCTCTTTTAAAACAATGGATCGATTCCGTTTTGGAAGATGGTTGGGCTTATGGTAAAAATGGAAATTTTTTAAAGGGAAAAAAATGGATCCAAGCGATCACTACTGGTGGTTCAAAATCTGCTTATTCTAAAGAAGGATTCCACGGTCATTTGATTGAGGATTTCCTTTTGCCTTTCCAAAGGACGGCAGAACTCTGCAAAATGGAATACCAAAAACCATTTTTAGTGCAAGGGACTTTTCACCTAAAAGAAGATGAATTCCAAAAAGAATCCATTCGGTATAAAAATTTTATTTTAGAAACTTTAGAGGCCAACAATGGGTGAAGTCAATTTTTTCATTCAAGCAATGATCTATTTAACAAGTGCCATCATTATGGTTCCGATTGCCAATCGTTTTGGACTTGGGACAGTTCTCGGTTATTTGGTTGCAGGCATTGTCATTGGGCCATTTGTGTTTGGGTTTGTGGGCACGGAAGGAAAAGACTTATTACACTTTGCCGAGTTCGGTGTTGTGATGATGTTGTTTGCCATTGGTTTGGAGTTAGAATTAAATTTACTTTGGCGATTGAAATTTTGGTTACTCGGCCTAGGTGGTTTGCAACTCGTATTCACAACGGTCTTTGTTTTTGTCCTCGGAGTGTATTTCCAATATTCATGGAAATCTTCTTTGGCTTTGGGACTAATTTTGTCTTTATCCTCTACCGCCATTGTTTTACAGACCTTAAAAGAAAAAGGATTGATGAAATCAGTTTCTGGTCAGGCTTCCTTTTCCATTTTGTTATTCCAAGATATGGCAGTCATTCCGATTCTAGCCATCTTCCCAATGTTAAGTGGTCAGTCGACAGAGGTTTCGGAACACAGCCATTCTTTGGTGGATCATTTACCAGCTTACCAAAAAACACTTGTTGTCCTCTTTGTTGTATTGGGTATAATTTTGGTTGGTCGGTATTTACTCAGTCCACTCTTTCGGTTGATTGCAAAATCGGGTAGTCGAGAGATCTTTACAGGAGCTAGTTTATTACTTGTGATTGCGATTTCGGTCCTTATGGGTGCAGTCGGTGTATCAGCGGCCCTTGGAACCTTCCTTGCAGGTGTAGTGCTCGCAAGTAGTGAATTTCGACATGAATTAGAAAGTAATATTGAACCCTTTAAAGGTTTACTTCTTGGTTTATTTTTTTTAAGTGTTGGTGCTTCGATGGACCTACCAGTCGTAATGGAACACCCCATGACCATTTTGGGAATTGTATCTGGAATCATTTTCGCCAAAGCATTTGTATTATTAATCCTTGGTTTTTTATTTAAACTTCCTTTAGACCAAAATTTATACATGTCTCTTGCTTTATCACAGGTAGGTGAATTTTCTTTTGTATTGTTTGGTTATTCAGAAGGTCTTGGGATTTTTAATAAAGAAACAACAGTGATCCTTGTTGCTTGTGTTGCCTTGAGCATGGCATGTACTCCAATTTTATTATTGTTATACGAAAAAACATTTTTTGAGTTCTTACAATCTAAGGCACCGAAAAAAGAATCAAGTAACTCAATTGAAAAGGAAGAAAATCCAATCATTATTTGTGGGTTTGGGCGATTTGGAAATATGGTCGGTCGTTTTTTAAAATCCCATGGAGTGGGTATCACAATTTTGGACTATGATGCAGACCGGGTCGAAATGCTTGGTCGTTTTGGATTTAAAGTTTTTTTTGGTGATGCCACAAGACTTGAACTTTTGGAAAATGCTGGTTTAGAACATGCTAAAGTTCTAATTGCTGCACTGGACCATCCTGAAAAACAACAGGAACTCATTCGGAATGTGAAACACCATTACCCAAACATTCAAATTGTGGCAAGAGCTGGCGATAGAGAAGAAGCGTATGATTTAAAAGAAATGGGTTTAGATTACATCTACAGGGAAACAAGAGAAACAGCTGTCAAACTCGGTGCGGATGTCTTAAAACTACTCGGCACACGTTCCTATGCAGCAGAACGTGCTAAAAATATTTTTTTGGCTCATGACGATGAAACCTTCCAGGAACTATTTGCCCTACGTAAAGATCGTGTCCAGTACATCAGTTTGGCAAAACAAAGGAATACTGAATTAGAGCGATTGATGTTTGTTGATTTAGGAAAAGAAGAAGAACTAGGGAAAGATAGCTGGAGTGAGATGGAAAGGTAAACTCTCTTTAGGTGAATTTCATGGTGAAAAAGGGAAATGGGAAAGAGGGAAAGGAAGGAAGAGGTAAAACGTTAACGAAAACAAACGATTAAACGTTTAGAATAAAAAAAATTCCCGAAAGGTCGTTTTTGCCTTTTCGGGAATAGATTTTTTTGGACGGTTTGACTTTTGTTGGTTTCAAGGAGAAAATGGTCCTCGAAGCCAATTTGATTTGGGAGATTGGTTTCGGTTTTTTAGCCTCTTTCATAGCCTTTAGACTAGGATTCTTTGGCCAAAAAAGAGCAAGTTTTATTTTTTAGAATCTAAGACCGCGTTCCATTCTTCCAAGTATGGTTTTGCAACGGCAAATACACCTGTCACATCGCCTTCAATTGTGATCGATTCCATCACATCACCTTGTCTGATGGCATCCACCACTTCTTGGTCAGAAGCATCCACCACGGAACCAAATACCGAATGTTTTCCATCGAGCCATGGGGTAGGGACATGGGTGATAAAAAATTGACTTCCATTGGTCCCTGGCCCTGCATTTGCCATCGAAAGCACCCCAGGTTTGTTGTGTTTCAAACTAGAATCAAATTCATCTCGGAATTTATAACCAGGTCCGCCGGTTCCCGTTCCTAGGGGGCAACCACCTTGGATCATAAAATCAGCAATGACCCGGTGGAATTTCAAACCATCGTAAAATTTCCTTTGGGCTAAGTTGACAAAATTGGCAACAGTGTTTGGAGTTTTGTCAGGAGTGAGATCGATTCGGATTTCTCCTTTATTTGTTTTGATAACAGCGCGTAATGTACTCATTCCTTTCACTCAATTCCTGATAAATCCCCTGGCAAGCTGAAAAAAGATTTGAGTTCCTGCCATTTTCCTTGGTATACTTGGGTTTGTTTTTCTGATAAGGGGATCACCATGAAACGAGTTATCGTACTAGTTCTCATTCTGTTTGTATTTTCTTTGGTGGCAAAACCAAACCAAAAACAAGCTAAAAAACCAAAACTGGAACCCATTCCCAACCGACTCATTGATTACGGACAATTTAAAAAAATTGTCAACCGTTCCGAATCAGAACGGGAAACCCACCGTTTAACAGAAGATCAGTTTTTACAAATGATGGCGGAAGATGGGGTAGTGGTTTTGGATGCACGTAGCGAAAATAGATACCGTTTGTTGCATATCAAAGGTGCAGTGAACCTTCCCTTTACGGAATTCACAAAAGATAGTTTAGCGTCTGTGATCCCTGAACCAAAATCAAAGATATTGATTTATTGTAATAATAATTTTGAAGGAAACGAACAAGCATTTGCTGCTAAAAGTCCTGCGGCATCCCTAAACCTATCGACCTATAATTCGCTGAAAGCCTATGGGTATCACAATATCTATGAACTTGGGCCACTCCTTGATGTAAACCAAACTAAATTGCCACTGGTGAGTGAACCAAAAGAAACCGAACAGACTTCCAAATAAAAGATGTATCCTCAAACAATGGATTTTCTTTTTGTGATTTGACTATAATATATGTTACAGGGTGAATTATTATCTGACATCATTGAAGCCGTTTCCAATACCTATGGAAATGAATTTTTAAATCGTCTCACTGAGAAACTGAGTTCCGTCATTGGTGCAGATAGTGTTTTTATCGCACTTTTTGATAAAAGTAAGTATGAATCCAAAACTGTATCTTTATGTTTACATGGTAAAATTGTGAACAATATCGAATATTCATTGGAGGGTACGCCTTGTGCCAATGTACTCGAGACAACTATTTGTTATTATCCAAACCAAGTTCAGAAATTATTTCCAAATGATCATTTATTGGCAGAAATGAATATAGAAGGTTACATTGGAACTCCTTTGTACAATTCTAAAAAAGAAAACATTGGTTTAATAGTAGGTTTGTATGAAAAAGAAATCACGGAAAAAGATCAAATTTTAACTTTATTTCAAATATTTTCAGGAAGGATCGCTGCGGAATTGGAGCGATTGGATTATGAGCGTAGGCTGGAAACTTATAACCAGGAACTGGAAATCCAAGTCCAAGAAAGAACTTCTAAATTAGAAAAAACCTTACGTGAGTTAAGTGAAAGGCAAAACCAATTGATTGAATCGGAAAAACTGGCAAGTCTTGGATTGTTATCTGCTGGAATTGCACATGAAATTAACAACCCTCTCAATTTTATCACAGGAGGGTATTATGGATTACTTGAGGTTTCCGAGTCTTCCGACGTGCTCCAAGGAAAAATGAAATTGTATTTAGAGGCCATACGAGAAGGTGTCGAACGGACCACAAAAATTGTAAAAGGACTAAACCAATACACAAGGAGTGGTGATTCACAGGATGAAACCATTTCCGTTCAGGAGATGGTGGAAAACTGTTTGGTCATCCTCTCCCATTCCCTACGAGATAAAATCCATGTAAAAACAACCTTTGCCAATGGTGACCTATCGATTCGTGGGAATTCTGGAAAACTCCACCAAGTCGTTCTCAATCTTGTAAACAATGCCATCCAATCCATGGAAAAAAGTGGTGGGAGTTTGAGTATCACCACTTCGACAGCAGATGGACTTGTATCCATCAAGATTCAGGATACAGGTACAGGGATCCAAAAGGAACATTTGCCCCAAATCGAGTTACCTTTTTTTACGACAAAGGAACCAGGAAAGGGAGTGGGCCTTGGGCTTTCCATTGCGTCGAAAATACTAAAGGAACATTCCGGATCCTTAGATGTCCAATCAGAGTGGGGCGTTGGGACAACCGTCACAATCCATTTACCAAAATGGAAGGAGGAATCCTTGTGAAAAAACCGAAATTACTTTATGTCGATGATGAAATCATGAATTTACATCTCTTTCGGGATTTGTTCCGAAATGATTTTGATGTGCTTGTCGCAAAATCAGGAGAAGAAGCCTTAGAAGAAATTTTGGAAACAGATGAGATCCAATATGTCATCAGTGATATGCGAATGCCGGGTATGAATGGTCTTGAACTCATCTCCAAAGCAAAAACTGAGAAACCTAATATCGTATACTGTTTGTTAACCGGTTATGACCTAACCAATGAAATGGAAGAAGCAATCAATCAAAAACAAGTGGCGCGATATTTTGCAAAACCACTTGACCCGACAGAGATTCGGATGTTTTTCTCTGCGGGCCCGTCTTTGTAAATTCCGAACTATTTATTTTTAAATTCGATTTCCACAACTCCTCGTTTTGAGCTATTGATATTTAATGTTTTGCTACTTAAGAAACGAAAACTCGAATCTTTTTTATACATCAATTCTTCAGCAAACATAGATTCTTTTCCTGGGTAAGTCAGTTCCCATTCCGATCCGTTCAATTCTGTTTTGCGATCATTCACTTGTTTGACGGATGTATATTCCATCAAATCGTTTTTGAAATTGATGGCGTCTTCCAAAGCTAATCCTTTGAATTTTAAAATGACTGTGTTTTGTTCTGTGAGTTTGAACCATTCATCTTTGATTTGTTTTCCCACTTTGACAGACACTAAGTTCGCCCAATCTTTGACAGCTTGTTCTCTGGATACTTCTTGGGTGATGTCGGCACCACGTCCTTCCAAACTACCTGATCCAAAAATTTTTCCATCACCCCATAACTGGATGATGCGGTAAGGCCCAGTTGCCGCAGAACTTAAAAAATCAGTTTTTTTCCCACCAGGTAAGACCACAGGTTTTTGGTCTGTTGTGTTCACCTTTGCCACAATCAAAACTTCTGCACCTGAATCTTGTGCGAGTGTGAGAAGTGGGCTTCCTTCTTCCACAGAAGTGAGGTCTAGTTTGGCAAGGCTCGGATTTTTTTTGAGTAGTGCAGTCAGTTGGGAACTATCCACAACCTTATTCCCTTTGGCACGCAGTTTTTCAATGAGTTCCGCTTCTGCTATGTTAGTCGCCGACCCAATGGGATACGATTTTCCATTCACAACGGTTTGCACAAGGACGGCAATTCGGGGATTTCCTACATCATCTAAGAGAGCATCGACGGCAGTCGAAAGTTTTGTGGCTTCCACTTCACAGCGAACATTCAACCGGATCATGTCTTGTGTGTCGAGTTTCCATTGTTCTTCACTGATGATGTCGTATTTTTTTACGAAACTATCGGTTTTGCCATAGAGTTTGGACCCGAGTGATTGTCCATCAGAGACTCCCGATTTTTCTGTGATTTGTTCTCCAACCAATTTGCGGATGGCATTGAGTTTTGCATCTTTGAGTGCTTTATTACGGGCAAGGGCCAAGTCCCCTTGGTAAATCGGGGCCTCTCCCATGGCTGTGACCACATTGTCAGGGAGTGATGGGTTTTTTTGCGCGGAATTGGAACCAGCACACGCCAAAATAGAGAGGATTAAAATCCCGGTAAAGGGAGCAATTCGAAGTCGGTGAAACATGAAGGACATTTCTCCTTGAAGATTTGCTATATTATAGAAACATATACTTACATGACCAATTACTTTTTTCGGTTTTCTCTCTGCTTTCTTGTCCTTGCTTGCCAAGGGAACACGGTTCCGCAATTTCGTGTCCACCCTTCTGATTCCAAACTTCGTTTGTCTCAGGACATTTTTTACGAAAAAATCCTTCCTTCGATGGCTGGAAAAAAACTGATGCTTGCAACCAATCCATCGGGGATCGGAACGAATCCAAAAAAAATCATCTCCTCTTTGGAGAAACATAAAATCACATTAGAACATCTGATTGGACTCGAACATGGTTTCTTAGGTTTAGAAGAAGAATTCAGCCAAACTCCTGTCACGATGGATCCTACATTCAATCGTCCTTTGTATCATATCTACCGAATCAAAGATAGTGAACTAAAGGAACTCGTAAGAGAAGTTGATTATGTATTGTTTGATGTACAAGATGTAGGAATGCGTTGTTATACGTATTTAAGTGTTCTGAAACGTTTAATGGATGCTTTAAAGAATACAAAAACAAAACTCATTGTCCTTGATCACATCCATGTCGCGATGCACCTTCCTCCGATGGGAGAAAAGATGAATCCAAGGCATCTGAATTTTGCAGGAGAATTTCCCTCCCTTCTCATCACAGGAATGACAACGGGAGAAGCCGCCATATTTTACAATAAGGAATACCTAAAGGAATCTGTGGATTTGAATGTAGTCCCAGTAGAAGGATACAAAAGGGGAATGTACTTTGAAGATACGGGAATCCCTTGGACCACCCCATCACCAAACCTACCCATGGTGGACTCCGCAAGGAATTATTTGTCACTTGTTTTACTTGAGGGTGTGAATGTATCTGTGGGCAGAGGGACACAAGCTCCCTTTGTTTACTTTGGTGCTCCTTGGATGACAAATCCTGAGGAACTTGCAGGGAAACTCAGTGCCATTGGTAACAAATCCTATTACTTTTCTACCGTTTACTTCAAACCAACCTTTGGGCCACACAAAGGTAAAATTTGTTCTGGCCTTCGAATGAATTTGGTTCGTCCCGACTATGACCCAATGTTATTAGCCTATGAACTCATCCGCCAAATGAAAGAAACTTACCCTAATGATTTTAAATGGAGTAAAGGGTCTACAAACTATTGGGTTGACCAGTTATGGGGCAATGACCACTTCCGCACTTCTATCAATGAAGGAAAAAACTATTCTGAATTTCACAATTCCTATTTGAGTGAGGAAGAAAATGAAAAGAAACGGATCAAACCGTACTTATTGTACTAAAGGACAGAAAATGAAGTTTTTATTTTTATCTTTTTGTTCCATTCTGATCTTCATTGGAAGTCTTTTTGCTTCTGACTCAAAACTCAAATTGATTCCCAAACAAAAAACTGCCAAGGTATTAAAGTCTGTGGCTTATGCGACCATTCGTAGCACTGTGATGGGAAATTATTCCCGGATAGAAGAAAAAGAAACTACCTACCAAACCTGTTCGGATGCATTTCCAAGTATGCCAGGTGATTTCCCTTGCAATTTTTTAGATTTCACTGGGACAACGGACCAAGTGAATGTCCAATCGGAAATCAGTGATGGAGAGTTTGCGGAAGGGCGTGATCCCGAAGACATGAACCCAAGTGGAAAAATTCGGATCAAAGTTTCCAAAGAAAAATCTAGGAATCTAAATGGAAACGTGATACAGCTTGGGGAAGGGGATTCAAAACTTTCTTTGTTTTACCACCCAAAAGGCCAGATATCTCATTACCTCTACCAAAATACCATCGTGATTTTTGTATGGAAGCCATCCCTTGAGAATCCACAACTGACTCATTTGTACTTTGTGAAAGTGAATGCTGATTACTTTCCAGAAGAAGTGAAGGAATATACTTTTTAATCTATGCCAAATTTCCAAGGGTATGTGAGGAAGATGTCCCATAGAGGAACGGCCCCTGTTTCTTATCTATGGGATTTTGCCACCTATACGGAAGACAAAAAACAAAAAGAGATCATTGTCACAGAACACGAATCAGATGTTTCTCTAGAAACCTTCATTGGAAAAAAAATTACCCTAACCACAAATGATGAAATTCGTTGCATGCATTGTGGTAAAAAAACCAAAAAATCGTTTAACCAAGGGTATTGTTTTACCTGTTTTTCCAGTTTGCCTGAAAATGATCTGTGCATTTTGCGGCCTGAAACTTGCCACCACCACAAAGGTACTTGCCGTGATGCAAATTGGGGGAATACAAATTGTTTTAAAAAACATGTCGTTTACTTTGCCAATTCCAGTGGACTCAAAGTCGGAATCACAAAAGAAAACCCAATTTCCAATCGTTGGGTGGACCAAGGGGCGAGGTTTGGAATTCCACTTTTGGAAGTGGATTCGAGAAGGGATGCAGGGATTTTGGAACATTTTTTAAGCCAATTTTTACCGGACAAAACGTCCTGGCAAAAAATGGTTTCGGGGGAACCCGCTACCATAGATTTAAAAAAAGAAGCAGAAAAATTTTTAAACCATTTGGAGAAAAATGAATTTGTTTCACCAATTGGCACCAAGCAAAAGTTAGTTTGGAAGAGGATCCCTTCGCCAGAGATTCAAGAAATCCAATACCCAATTTTGTCTTATCCTTCCAAGGTAAAATCATTAAAACTCACAAAGGACACTCCTATCTCTGACACTCTTGTTGGGATCAAAGGGCAATATTTATTGTTTGAAAATGGAGTGATCAATATTCGAAGTTTGGGTGGTCTCTACATTGAGTTCTCTGCCTAAACCCATCCAACTAAAAGGGAACTTCACCACTCGGATCTATTTTGAGAATGATGATTTTTTGTTAGCCGACAAACCAGAAGGGATTCCTGTCCATGAAACGAAGGACCCAAATCGTTTAGACTTTACCCGACTGCTCGCAAACCATTTGCATCTCCCAGAACTTCGGACAATCAATAGACTGGATTTAGGAACCAGTGGCCTTGTCCTTTTGGGGAAAAATAAAACCAAAAATTTGGATTTGGACAATTTATTAAAGGAAGCTGAAAAAAAATATATTTTCATTTGTGAAGGGATTCCTCTTTGGAAAGAACAAAGGATGGAATGTTTTATTAAGGATGGAAATAAACAGGTAAACATTGTGCGAAGTGGTGGTAATAAAGCGATAACCGAATTTAACATTCTCGTATCTGATAAAAAAAATAACATTTCCTTCGGACTTGCAAAAATTCTCACTGGTAGAAGGCATCAAATACGTGTTATGCTTTCGAATTTGGGTTTTCCCATTTTAGGTGACCAAGTGTATGGGAAAAAAGAAAGTAGGGAAAGGCGGATGTACCTACATGCATTTCGATTTTCCTTTACTGACTTTAGTGGCCAAAAACATATGGTAGAAACAGAAGTTCCGGCTGATTGGATGAATCGAATGCCTTCCATAACGGATGCCAAAATCCAATCAAATTGAAACTCGGTATGAAAACTGAAGTGTATTCCCAATTTTTAAAAGAACAAAAAGTTTATAAAAAACTAACAACCATTTCGAAATTGATTTCGATTAGTTTTTTAGTGATTTATTTATACTTACTCTTTAGCTCTCGTTATACGGCAAGTCCCTTAATTGTTGTGATCAATTATCTGGCAATTTTCACAGGATTTTCTGGCCTGATTCGTTTTAAGTATTTTGAAATCCCAACCCTTTTGCTCAATGTCTTGGAAGAGGGAGATAGGTCCCCATTTTACAGTTTGAAACGTGAAGAAAAACAATTTGTATGGAGTAAGTCTGGTAGCGAAGAGGAACTTCCCCCCGATCCAAATCCCGAGTGGATCATCCAAACCTTACAACTAAAGGATCGTTTTCCTTGGAAACGGATTGGAAAACTCTACTTGGGATTTTACATTTTTGTCATTTTGGTTTCGGTATCCTTTCTTTTATCTGTGTATTTAGAAACCGGATTTCAAAACTAAGACAACAATTTTCCTTGTCCTCGCACTTCCTTTGAAAAACCTATCCCTATGGCTTTGAATTGTGGCATTGTAGGTCTCCCAAACGTCGGTAAGTCGACTATTTTTAACGCTCTCACAAAAGCAGGTGCACAAGCTGCAAATTACCCGTTTTGCACCATTGAACCCAATACGGGAGTTGTCGAAGTCCCTGACGAAAGGTTACAACGCCTATCTGAAATTTACAAACCGAAACGAACCGTCCCTACGATGATCGAGTTTGTCGACATTGCAGGCCTTGTGAAAGGGGCAAGCCAAGGGGAAGGTTTAGGAAACCAATTTTTATCTCATATCCGAGAAGTGGATGCCATTTGCCACGTTGTCCGCGCGTTCCAAGATGAAAATATAACACATGTTCATGGAAAGGTAGATCCGATTGAGGATATCACGGTAATCAATTATGAATTGATTCTTGCTGATTTGGATAGTTTGGAAAAACAACAACAAAGAGTTTCCAAAACTGCTAAAACAGGGAACAAAGAAGCCGCAGAAATTTTGTCTGTGATGGATAAAATTTTGGAAGCCTTAAAAAAAGGAAACAGAGCGTCCACTGTTGCATTAACTGAAGAAGAAGTTAAAATTGCAAAAAAATTCAATTTAATTACCATTAAGCCCGTGTTATATGTTGCAAATATTCTGGATTCAGATGTGAAATCTACAGAGAACCCGCTTGTAAAATCGATCACCGATTTTGCTGAAAAAGAATCTGCACCTGTTGTCGTTTTATGTGGTCGATTTGAAGAAGAAATTTCGGGACTTGAAAAAGAAGACCAATTGGCATTTTTAGAAGAGATTGGGGAAAAAGAATCAGGGCTTTCTCGGATGATCCGAGCCTCTTACCAACTCCTAGGTCTCATTACATTTTTCACTGCTGGTGTGGAAGAAGTGAGAGCTTGGACCACAAAACTTGGGAGTTCTGGTCCCGTGGCAGCGAGTGTCATCCATTCTGATTTTGAAAAAGGATACATCCGAGCGGAAGTCATGCGGTATGAAGACCTCGACCGCACTGGTGACCAAGCCAAAGTCAAAGAAGAAGGGAAACTACGAGTCGAAGGTAAGGAGTACATCGTCCAAGACGGAGATGTCATTTATTTCCGAGTGAACGCATAAAAAAAACCCGACTCTTCGTCGGGATGATTCTCAAGTGAACTAGTTTGGAAAAAGATAGTAGGATCCTACAGGTAGGGGCCCTCTTCTCATTCAATCAATGCCGAATCCCACTCCTTTTATTGCAAAAAGTTCCAAAAAAATTACGATTGTAACATAAAATGATAACGCCCGATTTCTTGGCCAGATTCAAAAATGGCAAGTTCTGGACTTGAATCGAGTGTGATGGGTGAGTCAAACATGGACTGACTTCCTAATTTAGGTAGGGTTTCCACGGGTGTCCCATCTAAAAACAGTTTTGCGGAGAGTTTGTCTGCATTGGATGCCTCGACAGACAAAAAGACTTGGTTTTTATCAGCATTGGGTTGGAAAACAAAATCCAAATCCCTTCCCGCCACTTGCCTGTGCACTCGGAATGCCCCTCCATTCCCTTGGCCCCGGAGTGCAAGTTGTGCGGTATGTAAGGTGGTATTTTCCCAGTCGCTCATCAAAACCTTTAAGCTATCGTTTAGGAATTGGAGGTAAATGCGGATTTTCGAATCAGGACCTGGAACAACGGATTCTAAGATCCTTTGGAGAGTTACCTGGTCCACTTCTTCCCCTTGGGACATGAGGTAGAGGGCTTCTTTGAGTTTGAGTCGGTTCATAAATGGATTTGGATCTTTTGTCTCCATACATTAATTTCCCCCCGTTACGGCTTTATTTCCTTTGTTTGTAATTTTTTTATCTTTTCTTTGGCCCGATTGGCCCTTGCTAGTACTGTCCCTATGGGAACTTCTAGTATTTTAGCAATTTCTTTGAATTTATAACCTTTCAGACGAAGGATGAGGATTTCTTTATGTGGTTCATCCAAAGCCTCAATGAGATCGTAAAACTCCTTTTTTTCTTCCCATTCAAAATACACATCTTCCTGCGTTTGCCTTTCATCCAAGATATCGATGCTCAGGTCGAGGGACAAACCTTCTCGGTATTCTGTCCTACGGATGCTACGAGTGTGGGACATACTGATGTTTTTTGCGATTTCATTTAAATAGATGATAAAAGCGGGTAAACTTTCCCCTTTGAACTTTCGTAACAATTGGTAATCGTTCTCTGTGAGTTTGAGGTAAACGAGTTGGGATGTGTCTACCACTTCTTCTTTAGGCACATAGTGTGCGCAGGTTCCAATGATGAGCCTGTGGAATTTTTGGATGAGGGACTGCCAAGCTTCTCTTTTTCCAAGTAGGCAATTATCGATCAAAGTCCTTATCTCATCACTCATAGTTCTTTTTGTGATCTGACGGAATTTTTGCAAGAGATCATTACATTTTCTAATCTTTTTTGGAAATGATGGGATTGGAATAAAGATTGGTGAATATACTGAAGTCTTGATTGGTTGGAACCCAAAGAAGCAATTTGGTTTTCATACCCAAACCTTCCGTAATCATGAAAAAATCCAAAAAAACCGAATATTCGAATTTTCGTTTGGTCAGATGGAATATTTTCTAAACAAATTTGTAATTCGTTCAGTTGGGAGAGTTGTGAGTTGGAAACATTGGGATCAAGTTTCCATACCTTAAGGACTTGCAAAAAATAGGATTTGGATTTTTCATTTTCTAATTTTAAGGTTTTGAGATTCCATGGATTTTGATTAGAATAGTAAAACAATTGGTAGGTGGACTTTTGATGGGATTTGATATCTTGTAATAAACGAAGTAATAAGGTTTTTCGTTTGGATTCTGGCATTTCCGAATACAAAATTCGGTTAAACGTTAAGGAATATTCCCTTTCTTTTCCTAAAAACAAAACTTCATGTGGTTTGTAGAAGTTGGAAAAGACGTACACAGTTTTTTCCCATTCCTTTAAGAGTTCGCCAACCAAAGAAACAATTTCGTCATTTATGATTTCATTCGGAAGGATTTCTAGTTTTGGAAATAGGATTAGGTCAAAAATTCTTTTTTTCGTTTCCTTTTCAATGAGGAGGTGTTCCTCTTTTTTTCCTTCTTGGCATCGTCTGAGAAATAATAGGGAATCATAAAAAGAAATTTGTTTTAAAATTTCCGAGAGGTCACGGATTTCATTTGATTTACAAAGATTTTGGTAATAGAGGAATTCGTCTTCTTCTCTTGTTTCTACTTCCCGAAGGATTGGGTAGGTTTCTTTTTGGAAAGCAATGGATTGTATACTAGGTTCTTTTTGGAAGTCGTTCCAAATGGTTTCAAAGGAAGATTGTTTTCCAAACCACTGGGAAAAGGTCGGCCGGCTGAGGAGAACAAAGCAGACAATGAATACAAAATTCTGTTTCAGAAACCACTCCTTGTTTTAAACTCATAAAACATTTTTTCTTCAGAAGATTCTTCTGAAAAAATGGATTCTAAGATTTCCCGTTTCTGTGATTCGTCAAGTAATGCATGTTTGGTTTCTAAAAACAAAATGGCTTGTTTTTTAAATTCTAAATGAGATAAACTTTTGATTTTTAAAAGTAGGGGGTCGGTTTTGGAAAAAGTTTCCTTTGGCAATACCTTCGTTTCATTTTTTTGGGTCACTTCCTCCAATTTTGATTGGGGTAAATCCCCTCCACTCGTTTGGATTTCCGATTGTTCTTTGGTTGCATTCGAAAGGACTAAAAAAAACAAAACGGCCAAAATTCCAGAAACAAGGCTAAGGATTCGTTTTGAACTCTGGACTTTGGACGATGTGGAAAATTGAACTAAACTAATCGCCGTGATGATTTCCCTTCCAGATCCCTTAAAAAGTTGGTTTCTGATTTTGTTTAAACTTTTTTCTGCATTTTTGGATTCTAAAAAATATTTCCAAAAGGAAATTCCAATTTCCTTGGCTAGGGTAGTTTCTACTGGGTACAAAAATCCAATCACCGTTTTCGCACCAGCTTTTAAAAAACTAGTGGTAAGCCCCGATTGGCTTTTGGAATCAAACGACGAATAACAGCTATTAAAGAAAACCAATTCCAAATGGGAAAAAGATCTGGATGAGATTTCATTCATGGATAAAAATTGATTTTCCACCATGGGGATTCCATTTTTTTCCGTATGTCCTGCGTAATGAAGGTATTTGACTGAATTCATTTCTTCGATAAATCGAATTTTTGTTAGGTGGTCTTGTTTTAAAATTCGTAAGGGAAATTTTTTTTCCAAAATAGGGTATAGGGTCGCACATTCTTCTTTGACCGTATCTAACAAAATTGATTTCACTGGATTACAAATGATCAGTGCAATGTTTGATTTTTTTGATATTTCTTTTTCTTTGTGTTCGATCCGAATCCCCCTTTTGAATTTTTCATTTTGGAATAAATAACCTTGGTGTGTTTTCAAAATCTCCCAAGGGATAGGAGAAAATTCAGGATCAACTAAAATTTGAATGTTTCCTACAAACCCAGGTGTCCTCCAAACTGGAGTGGTTTTAGCAAATACAATTTGTTCTAAGTTATCTGATTTTTTGCTTAATTTATCGAAAAACTCTGTCCGTTTCGGATTTTGGGAAAGGACTCGTTCCACAAAGAGGGACCAATCTTTTTGGAATTCTAATAATAATTCTCCCGAAAAGGATGTGGTCCTTTCGACACTTCCAAACTGGTTTTGTTTTTCTTCCCAAAAACATTCGCCGTCTGAAATCCCTTGGTTCGAATACTTTGATAAAATTCGGATTTTCATTTTGGTTTCACTGGAATTTTTGGATCAATTCTTTGATTTCTGAAATAAGAATTTCAAGATCTTCTAATGTAGTAAAACTTCCCGTGGAAATTCTGATCGCACGTAAGGCTTCTTCTTCTGAATACCCCATTTGGAGTAAGGATTTGGAAGCTTCCCTGGCCCTTGATTTGCAGGAACTACCAGTGGATACGATGATTCCTTTTTCTTCTAGACCTAATAAAAAGAAGTCAACGGTTTGGATGGGTAATAGGAAAAAACTTGTATTCGGAAGCCTTTTTTCGTTTTTTGCGATGATTTCACATCCAAAGGATTCTAGTTCACTTTCGAGTTGGGATTGGAAATTTTTTAACCGTTCGATTTTTGTGATGAGCCCTTCCAATTGGACTTCTGTTACTTTTTGTAAACAGGAGATGGCAAATGTATTTTCTGTGCCGGCTCTATGTTCGTTTTCCTGGTTTCCACCACCAAACAACCGAAAATGAGGGTTACTTTCTGGTAAATACGTGACACAAGCACCCATACCAGCCCCAATTTTATGGCCTGAAAAACTATACCCATCAAAAAGGGAAAAGGGAACTTCAATTTTACAGAAGGCTTGCATTAGGTCACTGTAAAACATCTGTCCATACAGTTTGGTGAGTTTTTGGATCTCTTCTGCTGGTTGGATGACTCCCGTTTCATTGCCTGCATACAAACAGACAACAGGCCTTGGCTCTATTTTTAACAAAGATTCTAAATGATTTAGGTTCACAGTCCCACCACGGTTGGGTTTTATAAGTTCTGGATGGAATCCGAACATTTCTAAAGCAGAATACATACTCGAATGTTCAAATGGAGAAACGATCACCGAACTTAGATTAGGGTATTTTACTCGCAAACTTTGGATGAGTAAGTGATTTGCCTCCGTACCCGTGGAAGAAAATACAAACTGTTTTTCTTGTCCTCCCGTGATCTTTGCCAGAAACTTTCGGGTTTGTTCTATTTTTCCCTGGTTTTGCAGTGAGTAACGAGTGATTCCTGATGGATTATAATAATTTTGTAAGTATTCCTCCAAACAAGATTCTAAAATCTCTGGGTAGGGAGGATGGGTTGCATTGTAGTCAAAATACCTTATATCATTCGTTAAATGGGATTTCATCTGCTTCTTCGTAACGTCCGAGCTTACGTAGAACGGATCGGTTTAGATTATGGTATGCTTTTAAAATTTGATCTTTTTTGCCACCGACACTTCGTTCATCAACGTTGCGAAGTTTTGATTTTAATGAATCTAAGATCACTAAACTTTTATTGTTTTCTTTTAGTTTGTGAAGGCTTTCTGCTTGTCTCAGTTTTGCTTCAAATTCATGGACGAGCAGGGCAGGAAGGTTAATGTCTTCAAGTTCAGATGCAATTTGGATATTGGAAGATTCTTTAAATTCTATTGTTGCTTTTTGGTAATATGAGTTTTCTTCTTTTCCTAATTGGAAATACAATTCTGCTCTTCTGAATTTAAACTTTAAGTATTCTCTTTCATCGGATCCAACAAAATACAAAATCCTTTCATAGATATCATCCATTTCCCTTGGAGAAAATTGTTTCATACCAGTGAGTAGGATTTGCCGAAGCAAAGACTCTAAATAATCATTGGCCGAGACTTCACTGAAATCACTTCGTTTGATGCTCGATAGTACTACACTTCGTTTTTGTACAGCGCTCAGTCCACTCGGAACTTTTTCTAAGTCAGTTAACTTTTGTAAGACATAGGATTCTGTTTCCAACATATGGGTTTTGTATGCGAGTAAGATTTCACTTGGCCTACAACTTGCCCAAGCGACTGATTCAATTTTTTTGGGAGCAAGGAGTTCAGGGCCAGAAAATCGTAAGGCACGTTTGTAATAATCAAGTGCGGTAAGAACAGCTTCGATGTGTGAGTTCCAATAGTCTTTGGGATTTGGGCCAAGCAGTAATTCTCCTTGGGGTGCCATCCTTTGGAAGAGGGGAGAGCCCCACTCACTCGCTTTTTCCCTCCAAGTCAGTTCTAAAAAATGTTCTTCCACATGTTCTTTGCTTCGGAAATACAAACAGGACTTTTCCATAAGCGCAAGGTCCAAGGGGAGTACGGTCCCTTTTGTGTTTTCTTCCGCACTAAAAAATTGAGAGATGTTTTGGAAGACATTAGAACCTCCCTCCTTTCGGCTTTCGAGGACTGCATCCCCTTTGGCTATGAGTTGGTGTGCGATCCTCGGATTGGGGTAACCAAAAAACGAATTGTAGGTGAGGGTAAGTTTGGCAAGGATGGTGTCCCTGTTTCTCAGAATCCATGGGAAAGTGATTGCCCATACGAGGAGAACAGCCAGAATGTATTTTAAATTTTCTCGGAAGATTTGGTTCAAGGATTGTCCCTGTACCCGATCTTTGCCGGAATCTACTGATGTTTCAAGCAATTAAAACTTTAAACCACCCATTCCTCTTTGTTTTCTTTTGTTTTCTTACTGTTTTGCAGGCCTTTGCAGATCCAATCCCAAAGAAAGATTGTTCCCTTCTCGAACCTGGGGTTCCAAGTGAGTTTTTCCTCTCTCGGGCCATAAATGAGCAAATCACCGCCTACAAAGCCAATAATGCCAAAAAATCGGAAGTGGCAAAAGTTTCATTCGAAAGCTCAATTTCCTACCTCGACAAATACCACCTCTGCCAAAAAGAAAAAGGGATTAGGCCAAGTTCCCTTTCAGCAGAACTACAAGCGCAAAATTATTTAGAGTTAGGTGATACCACAAAGGCTTGGGAATGGTCAGAACTTGCAAAAAATGAATCACCAGAGCTCACCAAAGAAATTGTGATTCTGCAAATGCGAGTGCGCCTTCGGGAACAAAACTTAGTGAAAGCCACAGAAGTTTTAGAAAAGGATTTGGTCCTTTTTCCGAATGACCCAGATTTTTTATACTTACTCGGGAATTTGTACTTCGAAAGGAAGATGTGGAACCAGTCTCTTTTGTATTACACGGCACTTTCTTTTGTCATTGAAAGAAGGGACACCTCTTCCAAATACAAATACATCACAGCCAAAGCTTTAGGTGATCTGAATTATAAACTGGATTACCCAAAAATCTCCATCAAACATTTTAACGAATACAATTCTGTATATAAAAACGATATGGAAGTTTTATTTCGATTGGCACAAATTTATTTTGTGTTAGGTGATTTTAAACAGTCCAAATTCTATTTGGAACAAATTCGTGAAAAAAATTTAAGGGACATCGATGCCTCCCATATGCTCGCAGAAATTTATTTTTTGAATGCACGTGATGTTGCCCCCCAATTTTTCCAAACCTTACGTGGAGAAAAGAAAATTCCAAAAGAAGGTCTCATCACACTCTTAAACCAACTGGTAAATGGATCTACAATTGGTTTGGAAGAGAAACTAAAAAACTTTATCAATGCAAATCCAGCGAGGTTAACACCGAGAGTTGCACTTTTGGAATTGGCCGAAAAAAATAATTCTCCGAGTTACCATGAATTCAATGCTGAAACCGCACAGTATGCTTATGAGTACCGTCAGTATGTACTCGCACTTTCGATACTCAAACGTGGATACCAAAAATTAACGGAAACAGAAGGGCAAACCGAACTGAAAGTTGCCTACTTGGAAAAAATTTCAGCCTGCCAAGAAATGTTAGGGCAGTGGAACCATTCCATCCTTTCAATGAAAGAAGCACTTGCCCTTTCCACAAATTTAGATAAAAATTTGAAATTACGATTTCGTTTGGCTTACCTTTACCTGCAAGGGAATTTAAAAAAGGAAGAAACTTCTGTTGGCATTTTGTCAAACACCTTACAAGAAAATCCAAATCCTACTCATTTTTACCTGCGAGGGTTGTCATACTTTCAATTGGGTAAATACGAAGAAAGTGTGAAGGATTATTCACAAGCCATCCAAATGGATCCAAACAATGCAAATTTTTATTTTTACCGTGCCAGTGCGTATGACAAATTAAAACAATTTGAAGAAACAGAATCGGATTTAAAAAAAACCATCTCTTTAAATCCCAATGCTTCCAATGCCATGAATTATTTGGGTTATCTATACGCAGAAAAAGACAAACATCCGGAAGAAGCAAATACACTTTTAAACAAGGCAATTTCTTTAGAACCAGACAACCCGGCCTACCAAGATAGTTTGGGTTGGGTGTACTACCGAAAAAAAGAATTCAATTTGGCTTTGTTACACTTAAATTTTGCAGCCTCTCTCGCATTGGAGAGAGGATTTGAAGACCCTGTGATTTATGAACATTTAGGGGATGTGTATTTGGCAAAAAAAGACCCTGTAAATGCAGTACAATTTTATAAACTTTCACTCGCAAAGGACAAACAATCCACTAACAAAGAGTTGGTGTCCAAAATCAAACGAGTGGAAAAGGAAATTTCACAATGATGATTCGGTTATTTGTTTTTATTTTGATTTTACAATTTGTCGCATGCCAATCCACAGAAGTGGAAGATCCGAATTTTATTGGAAAGGCAGACGGTAAGTATTTACCAGCAAAGGATACCTCATCAAAAACATTTTTGAAAGAAGTATTGGATAAAAATCCAAACTTTCCTAGTTTTAAATCAGATTTTTCCATGCAAATCCAGACCTTTGTTCCCAAAAAAGACAATGTGTATTTGGATGGGAAGGTGTTTGTTTCAAAGGACACAAAACAAGTCAAAATCCAATTGATGGACCAATTCTTTGGTATGATTTTTACGGAACTTGTTGCAAATGGGGAACAAATCCAAATCAAACCCACAAGCACAAAAGAAATCCAGACCCTACCGATGGGTGACATTCTCATCCAAGATCCGAATTCTGGAAAAAAATATACAATCCCTTTCCCTGTGATTTATTCTTACCTTACTGGAAACTATATAAGCGAAATCCAAAACCAAAAAGCAAGGTTTAATACAGATGATTCTCGTGTGTATGTCACAAAACCAGATGGTGAATATGAATATTTTTTTAAAGAAGGGAGTTTGGACAGGTTAGAATTAACGAGTGGGAAACGAGGACTGAAGGCCATCGCCATTGTGAAAACTTCGGCAAACCAAGTCCACCCTCCAAAAGAAATCACAACCAAAGTGGTAAGCCTTGACACAGAAAAGGAAAATGTCCTCATCCAAATCAAACTGAAAAAATCACAAATCACAGAAGTATCCCCCCAAGTATTTCGATTTTAAGAGATGAAACTTCGTTTTTTCTTTTTGGTTTTTCTTTTTCCGATCCTTGTATTTGCTTTGGATCAACCGGAAACCCAAGAAGAACCTCTTGGATTGCCAAAATCATTTTTGTACCAGTTTCAAACTGAAACTGGTGAATCCATTCAATACCCTAGCTCCACTAAACTCTGGTTTGGCGGTGATGTGATGTTCAATTGGGGAGTTCGGGATGCCATGCGTTCAGACGATGTATTTTTTCCCTTTCGGAGTTTTTTTTATTTCCTCGACCAATTTGATTTTCGTTTTATCAATTTAGAAACTCCCGTATTACATAAAACCCCTACAGCAGACCAAAGGAAATCCTATGTATTTTATGGAGAACGCCGGGATTTAACAGTGCTTCGATCACTCGGAATTGATGGGGTTTTTCTTGGGAATAACCACACGATGGACTTTGGGGAAAATGGACTATTGGAAACCTTAAGCCTGTTAGATGAGTTTCAAATTTTCCATACAGGTGCTGGAAAAAACACTGACCTTGCCCTGCAACCCATCATCGTGAAAAAGGGAAATACGGAATTTCGATTGTTTTCGTTTTCCGATACGGGAGAGACCAGGCTTTTTTCGGGAACAAATTCGCCTGGGGCCGCTTATTTCCGAGTCGCCACGGCAGAAAAACTGATTAAAAAAACAAAACCAAACCAAGTGAATGTACTTTCCGTACATTGGGGAGTGGAATACAATCCAACTCCAATGGATACAGAACGAAATGCGGCAAAATACTTAATTAACGCAGGTTATAAGGTGATCATAGGGCACCACCCACATGTACCACAGGGGATTGAGGTGTTTCCCAAAGGGATCGTTGTCTATTCCCTTGGGAATTTTTTCTTTGGTTCGAAAAACCAATACTTAAAACACAATGTATCTGTGGTCACACATTTTGATGGCGACAAACTGTTGTTTGTGGAGGTGATCCCTGTGTTTGGAAAACACCAAAGCCTACCAGGGGATCATTATTTTTTCCCACTTGGCCCAAAAGAAGCAGAGAGTTTTTTAAAAGAATATGCCATCCTTTGTAAACAACTCGGAACGGATCTTGTGATTTCTGGGGGAAGGGGTTATGTTTTTTTTGATAAGGAACTAAAAGCCAAACTAAAGCCGTAATGGAACCAACTGCAAACAAGTCCCACTAGAAAAAACGGGAAACTGAGTTCGAGTAAATTGGTGCGGATGATAGAAAACATCTGTAAAAAAAATCCAGTGAAAAAAAGAATCGCTGCCGTTCTTAGGATCCAACCTTTTTCGTATAACCAAAAGTATACGGAAACAATGGCTACATACGAAAACAAACAAAACCATTTGAGTTGGGATGTGGGTTTTAAGTATTCCAATGAAGGTGTCATCTCTTCTGCTGTTTTGGCATCGAGGATATTGAGGATGAGAATGTTTTCGATGAGATCGGCAAATCCTGCAATCACCAGGAGTAAGATCATTCCCATAAAGATTTTTAGAAAAATCGGCCGAACCTTCCTTCCTGCATAATGGCCTGTGTAGGTTAAAAACGCTAAATAACAAAAGATAAATCCAAAATCAAAGTAATGCACCCTTCGGTATTCGGTGGAGAGATGGAAAAAATCGATGGTATCGGGAATTCCAATCAGGTCTTGGACATGTTTTGGAGTTTCTGCCATCTCAAGGCCGAGCAGGCTGGATTCAAACCCAGAGTGGTTGTCGAGAGCGGGTTCTTTGGGAGTGATATGGTTTAAAAAACCAGCATACAGCGCTAAAAATAGACCAAGACCCAGGCCCCAAACTTCTGGAAAATTTGATTTTTCACCCATAAAAATGTTAGAAATTCCATAGAATTAGATAGGTTTCAGGGCTCCAAGAAGAAATTCCATTGACCCTAGGCCCCAATGGCAAAACCCTAGTGGAAACTAACAAATTCTTCTACCTACAAGTGTTTCTATGTAGGTATACCCATAGGAGAAATATGAGAAACTACGAAATCACGAATATTCTTCGTGAAGGGAATGTAGAAGAGACGAAGTCTGCCGTTAAGGAACTTCTCTCCAAATACAACTTCACGATCCAAGGCGAAGAGGATTGGGGTTCTAAAAGACTCTGGCATCCCGTTGGACAAGACGAACAAGGCCATTTTACACTGATTAAGTGTTCTGGATCTCCTTCCGAAGTTGCAAAGATTGAACATGAGTTCAAACTCAATGCAAACATCCTAAAAACCCTCGTAATTAGGGCAAATGGCTAACGATCTAAACAAAGTACTACTCATCGGTCGTATGACTCGTGATCCGGAATTTAAATCGGTGAACGGAAGTTCTGTTGTCAATTTTTCAATTGCGAATAACAGAGTTTATGTGACGAACGGAGAAAAAAAAGAGGAAACTCATTATTTCGACTGCGTTGCATGGGGCCGACTTGCTGACATTTTAAAACAATATGCAGGCAAGGGTAAACAAGTAGCAATCGAAGGTAGACTCCAACAACAGTCATGGGAAACCCCGGAAGGCAAAAAAGCCTCCAAAATCCGCGTATATGTCGAGACCGCACAACTGTTAGGTGGTCAAGGGCAAGGTGGTGGATCGGGTGACCGTTCTGACAGTTCCAATTCTTATGATTCCGGCGTAAGTAGTGGTTATGATGATTATCCAGCCGGTGATGACGACATTCCTTTTTGATAGGTGATGACAATGAGTGAAACGACAAATATTGATGATACAAGAATAGATTCCCGTGACAGTATGGACGGGATGGATGACGACGAAAAAGGTGGATTCCGTGGTAAAGACGGAGAAGGTAAATTCGGTCGTAAAAACGCAAAATACAAAAAGAAAGTATGTAAGTTCTGTGCTGACAAAGCCTTACTTGCAGGACTTGATTACAAACGAGTGGATATCTTAGAAAGATTTGTAACCAACCGTGGTAAAATCATTCCAAGAAGGATCACAGGAACTTGTGGCAAACACCAAAGAGCTCTTGCTCGTGAAATCAGAAAATCCAGATCCATCGGCTTATTGCCGTTTAAAGTTCTGTAGGAGTTACGGATGAAAGTTGTATTACAAAAAGACGTATTAAATCTTGGTGATGCTGGGGATGTAAAAGAAGTTGCTGATGGTTATGCACGTAACTTCCTCATTCCAAGAAGACTTGCTGTACGTGCAAACGATGGTAACACCAAAGCTGCAATCCACCAAAAAAGACTTGCTGATCTCAAACGTGAAAAACGTGTAAAAGTGATGAAGGATCTTTCTTCTTCGATTGATGGTAAAACATACGAAGTGAAAGTGAAAGTGGGTGAAAACGACAAACTTTTTGGTTCTGTAACAGCGAATGATATTGCTCTCGCAATTAAAAACACTGGAGTAGAACTCGACAAACGTAAACTAGACTTAGGTGAGCCAATTAAATCAGTTGGTGAATTTAAAATCAAAGTTCGTTTGGCTGAAGGTGTTGTACCTCAAATCGTAGTTAAAGTCGTCGGCCAAGCATAGTCTTACACTAACGCTTTTTCGATGAATTCTAACCCCCTTCAGGAGATAGAGTCTGAGAAGAACTTAATCGGTTACCTACTCATGAGAGGGGTAGCCGGGCAGGAAGACTTAGGTCTAAGCCCAGATGACTTTTATATGGATACCCATAGAAGGGTGTTTGAGGCAGTCACAGACCTAATCAATGAAGGGACAAACATTGACCTAGTAACGGTCACAAACCAAATGCGGGAAAAACGTCTTTTTAAAGATGAATCCCGCGACTTGGAATACATCACATCTCTTTATAAAGATACCGTCCCCTTTCAACCGTTAGACTATTATGTTCGTCGTGTGAAACGTGTTTCCGACAGACGAAAGTATGTCGAAGCTCTCACACAAGCCATTGACAAAGTCAAAATTGAACCTGGGGAAAACGATTCTGTTTTTAGTCTTGTGGAACAGTCTCTTATGGATATCTCTCGCCAGGAGAGGTCCAAGGGTTTACGAAAAGTCAAAGATGATGCCAATGCCCTGATTGATTACATCAAAAATGTGGTGGCGGCAAGCCAAAATGGAACCGGTGGGATCAATGGTTTAAAAACCCATTTTACGGGCCTTGATATGGCAACCACAGGTCTTAAGTCTCACGAACTAATGATCCTTGCAGCGCGTCCAGGTAATGGTAAAACTACTTTTGCGTTAAACATTGCTGCCAATGCTGCTTTGAAAGAGCGTAAAACGGTCGTTATCTTTTCACTTGAAATGAGTCGGATTGAACTCCTTCTCAAACTCATCAGTGCTGATGCAAGGATTGATTCGTATGCGTTAAAAGCGGGAACTCTCACATCCGCGCAGATGACCCAACTGAAAGACAGTATTGGCAATATCACATCAGCAAGCCTTTACATCGATGATTCGGGGTATTTGACCATCCAAGAGTTTTCGGCACGACTCCGCCAACTTCGTACCACAGAAGAAGTAGGGCTTGTGATTGTGGATTATTTACAGCTTATGAGTGACCCAAAAGCAGCTATGGGTGGAAGGCAACAAGAGGTTGCCAATATTTCCAGAGGACTCAAACAAATGGCACGGGAAGTGGGTTGTCCCATCATCGCCTTATCACAGATGAACCGTTCCATTGAAAACCGCTCCAAAGACCAAAGGCCTCAGCTTTCCGACTTACGGGAGTCAGGTGCCATTGAGCAGGATGCGGACATTGTATGTTTTATTTATCGGGAAGAAATGGTGAAACCTCCCGAAGAGCTAGACCCGAACAAACGGGGAATGGCTGAGATCATCATCGCCAAAAACAGAGCGGGAGCAACGGCAGATTTTCCATTGATGTTCAATCCGAAGATCAGCCGTTTCGATAACGTTCCATTATAAGAGGTTTTCAATTGAATCACTGGGTTACATCAGAATACAAAAATAGAATTAGCGCCACAAATGTCTCCGATGAGTCTGTTGGAAAAACATTATTCCTTTCCGGTTGGGCCTTCCGTTACCGTGACCAAGGGGGAGTGATTTTTATCGACCTTCGGGATCGTTCTGGGATTTTACAAATCGTTGCCAGAAAAGAAATCCTTGGTGATGATTTTTCCAAAGTCGAAAAAATTCGATCCGAATTTGTGATTGCAGTGAAGGGAAAACTAGCCCTAAGAGATGCAGACTCTGTCAATCCAAAGATGGAAACCGGCAAATACGAGTTAATCGCTGAATCAGTCGAAATCTTAAACACGTCCAAAACCCCACCGTTTACTTTAGATGAATTTGATCCCTCTGGAGAAGAAATCCGTTTGAAGTATCGTTACCTCGATATGCGTAGGGAAGAACTTAGAGACCGTTTGGTTTTACGTCACAAACTAACATTTGCATTGCGAGAGTACTTGGATCGTAAATCCTTTTTAGAAATTGAAACTCCTATTTTAAATAAATCCACACCAGAAGGTGCAAGGGACTTTCTAGTTCCATCTCGTTTGAATGCAGGTGAGTTTTATGCACTCCCCCAGTCCCCTCAGCTTTTCAAACAGATCCTTATGATTGGGGGAATGGAACGTTACTTCCAAATTGTAAAGTGTTTTCGAGATGAAGATTTACGTGCAGACCGCCAACCTGAATTCACACAACTTGATATGGAGTTTTCGTTTGTCACGGAAGAAGACATCCGCCGTGAAATTGAAGCTATGTGGGCATATGCCTTAAAGAAAGTATTCCAATTGGAAGTGAAGGCACCCTTTATGACGATGCCATACCATGTAGCGATGGAAGAGTATGGTTCCGACAAACCAGACATCCGTTTTGGGATGAAACTTGTGAATGTTTCAGAACATGTGAAGTCATGTGACTTCCAAGTGTTCACTGGTGCCATTGCCAGTGGTGGTGTGGTGAAAGCGATTTGTGTCCCCGGTGGTTCTGTGATTTCACGAAAAGAAATCGAAGACCTCACGGCTTGGCTTTCCCGTGACTTCCGTGCCAAAGGCCTTGCCTATATGAAACACGGAGCAAACGGTCTTGAATCTACGATTACAAAACGTTTCTCTCCAGAAGCATTGGAGGCCATTGCAAAAGCAGTAGGTTCCAAGGAAGGGGATATGGTATTCTTCGGAGCAGATACGTCTAAGATTGTAAATGCTTCTCTTGGTGCGCTTCGTTTGAAATTATCAGAAAAATATGATCCACCTAAGGTCCCTTATAGTTTCCATTGGGTGGTTGACTTTCCTATGTTTGAGTTGGACGAAACAACCAAGTCCTGGACCTTCCTGCACCATCCTTTCACTTCACCGAAAGAGGAAGACTTTCAAAAACTAAGGGATTGGAAGGACGGGAAAGAAGTTGACCTTTCTTCCATTGGTGCAAAGGCATATGACCTCGTTCTGAATGGAACTGAGATTGGTGGTGGATCGATCAGGATCCATAACCCAGAAATCCAAAGCCTTGTTTTGGAAGCCATTGGGATCGGGGAAGAGGATGCTAAGTCCAAGTTTGGATTTTTACTCGATGCACTTTCCTTTGGTGCCCCTCCTCATGGTGGGATTGCGTTTGGTGTGGACCGGATTATGATGTTACTTACGGGTGGAACTTCTATCCGTGATGTGATTGCCTTCCCCAAAACACAAAAAGGTACTTGTATGATGAGTGAAGCGCCAGGTCCTGTGGAAGGAAAACAATTAGAAGAACTCAAACTTAGGGTAGTTACAATTTAGTATGGATGAAAGTTTTACATTCCAGGAAGAATCCCTCTACCAAACGGTATGTGGGATTGGTGACAGCAAACTCCCGTTATGGGAAAGCCGACTGAATGTAAAACTGATCCCACGTGGAAAATCTCTTATCATCCAAGGGAGTAGTGACCATGTACAAGTGGCACTCGATACCTTCCAGAAAGTAGAAGAAAATTTCAAACGAAGACCAGACAAATCGGAGTATTCTTTTTTTGATATCGATTACTTGGTGAACAAAGTGAAAGACTCCAGTGGTGGGTGGCCAACGCCAGGATCCCCAGATTTCCAAAAGGAAGGAGAAACTTGGACTCCCAAAGACAAAATTTTTGTCACCTTCAAGGGCAAACCCATTTTCCCTCGTACGAAAAACCAAGAAAGTTTTGTGGATAGCCTTCATAAAAACTACATCACGATTGCCATGGGTCCTGCCGGCACAGGGAAAACATTTTTATCCATCGCCACTGCTTGCCGCATGATGCAAACAGGAGAAGTGGACAGGCTCATCCTCACAAGGCCTGCCGTAGAAGCAGGGGAGAACTTAGGTTTTTTACCTGGCGACTTAACACAAAAAGTAAACCCTTACCTTCGCCCCATCTATGATGCGTTACACGAATGTATTGGTTTCGAAAAAACAAGTGAATACCTACAAGTGGGAAAAATTGAAATTGCTCCTATTGCCTTTATGCGAGGCCGCACCCTTTCCCATTCCTTTATCATCTTGGATGAAGCACAAAACTGCACACTCCCCCAACTCAAAATGTTCCTCACACGGTTTGGGAAAAATTCCAAAATGGCAATTTCAGGGGATGCAACCCAAATCGATCTTGCCCATGGTCGCTCAGGCCTTGAAAAAACAGTTTACACACTTCGAAATTTGAATGGAATAGAGACAATTTTTTTCGGAAGGGAAGACATAACCCGTCACCCGATCGTCGAATCAATTGTCCGACGTTTCGAAGAAAACGAAAGTTTATTTAACAAAAAACCATGAAAGCAATCTTTGATTCTTCAATGACAAGTGTGACTGACTTTTTAACAAAAGTTAGACCGGTCTCTGTTGTACGGAATATCCAAATCATTTTGGTATTTCTCACCTTACTTTTTGTTACATACGTACTTTCGATTCCTTTTTTTGGGCAATCTAAAGTGGATACAGACCCTGACGGACTTTTTTCGGAAGGAAAAATTGCACCGGAAACCATCCAATCGGTAAAAGAATTTTCCTATGAAGATAGTGAGAAAACCAATTTAGAAAAACAAAAAGCAAAATCAAATGTTCCCTATGCCTTTGATAAAGACTTTGGGGTGTTAGCTTCTGGGATTGATACCAATTTATCGGAAGACTTAGAGATATTACGCATTTTGGTCCAAGAAGGAAAATCAAATCCCACAACGGTGAAGGACCGGATCCCGAGGTGGCGCAATCGTACAAACGAAGAAATCCAAGCGATATTGGATTATCCTAAAAAAGAAAAATTAAAAAATTTCATCCAACAATACACAAATCTTATTTTTTCCAAGTATTGCATAGTAAAGGAAGACTTACCTTTTGCCAAAGAATTGGACAAAGCTGGTGCAAAAATTCGTAATATCGGAACCCAAGACCACACTACGATCATCGATGGGAATTTAGTCATCCCTAGGTCTCAAATTTATAAAGACGGGCCAGTGACTGCCGTATTATCTAAGTTAGCTTCTGAAAAATTGCCAAATGTATCTGATTCATTACTCAAAGCAGTTTCTCGGATAGGTTTGTATTATGTATATTCCTATCCCGCTTGTAATTACAACCCTGAAGAAACTGAAAACTCTAGAGTAAAAGCTGCAATTGCAGTTTCAGTGCAAAAAAGTAGGATCCAAGCGAATGAAATCATCGTGAGAGCAGGGGATGTCATCACACCTGAGGTAAAGTTGAAATTGGATATGATGAATTTGTATGCCACAAGGGCAAACCTCGCATCCATTGTTTCCATTTTCCTCACTCAATGTGTCCTCATTGTCATTGTAGGTTTTTATTTGATCCGTTACCGGCCAAACCGATTGAATGACCTATCCAGTAACCTCATTATCTTTTTTACATTATGGATCGTAATCGCATCGATCTATTTATTGTCTAAAGTGTTTTATGCAACTGACAGTGATTTGTCGGGAGTTTACTATTTTGGAATGTTTGTCCCTGTGGGTATGCTCTGTTTGTTACTTGGTTTTGTGTATGATGAGCAACTTTCCATAGCCATTGGATTCTTTTTATCCTTTGCCGTCTTTTTTGCCTCACGTTACAACCCGACATCGTTTATGTTGGCTTTCACGGTTGCGGTCATGAGTTCCATCTATGGGCGCAGGTTACTGAAACGAATTGATTTCCTTAAGGCTGGTTTTCTCTTAACCTTCGTACAAATCTTAATCACAACGGCTGGGTATCTGTTTGATGGCAGGGAGTTTTTTGTATCGAGTGGTGCTGGTTTTTTTAAAGATTTTACCAATTCCAATTTATTTCGGATTATCATAATGTGTTTTGTGAATGGGTTTGCGAGTGCCACTGCCGTTCAGTTCCTCCTCCCACTCTACGAATACATCTTTAATATCCCAACACGATTCAAATTGATTGAGCTTGCCGATACGGGCCATCCATTATTACAACAACTCCTAACAAAGGCACCATCCACCTATACCCATACCTTTATGGTAGCAGCACTCTCTGAAAGGGCAGCACAGAATCTAAACTTGGACCGGCTTCTTGTGCGTGTGGGTGTGTATTTCCATGACATAGGCAAAATACCGAATGCGGGATTTTTCGTAGAAAACCAACATTTAATTCCAAAACCGGAACACATCGATAAAAATAACCCAGCCCTTGCTGCCAAAACGGTCATTGATCATGTGTTAGATGGAATTGAAATGGCCAAAAAAGCCAGGTTACCGAGAGAAATCATCAGTTTTATCCCGGAGCACCACGGAACCTCCACAATGGCATTCTTTTACCACAAAGCTTTACAAGAAATTTCAAGTTCTGCACGTAAAAATATAAACAAAAAAGATTTCCAATACCCTGGGCCTAAACCTCAAAGTAAAGAAACAGCAATTGTGATGATTGCCGATTCATTGGAAGCCGCCTCTCGTTCGTTAGATGAAGTTTCCCCAGAGAGTTTAGATGATTTGATCCGTAAAATCATCAATTCCAAACTTGCAGAAAACCAATTGGATGAAAGTGGATTAACCATCGGTGATTTAGAAATCATCAAATCCAGTTTTAAAGAAGTTTTACTTTCAAGCCTACACCAAAGACCCAAGTACCCAAAACCCGAAGATACCAAGGCCTTAGAATCGGCGAATTCAAAAAAGTCAAAACAATGAATCCTTCCCTTTCGGTTTCCACTCATTGGAATGATGAAACGAACCAAACGGAAATCATTCCAGACTTGGTATTAAAAAATAGTGAAAAAATTTTACAATTCCTAAGCCCTGGTTTCTTAAAAGCATTAGAGTTATCGATTTTACTTGTAGATGATGCAGGAATGAAAACAATCAATGCGGAAAGGCGAGGGAAAGATAAAACGACAGATGTTTTGTCTTTTCCTTTGTACTGCGAATTTCCCGAGGTACCGGTTCAAATTTTAGGGGAAGTTGTGATTTCTGTGGACACTTGCAGGAAACAAGCGATGGAAATTGGGCATAGTCTTATCGATGAGTTTTATCGTTTGTTAGTGCATGGGATTTTACATCTTTTTGGATACGATCACGAAACGAATGAAGAAGATGCGAAGCTCATGCGAAAGATGGAAGATGAATGTTTGGATTTGGTTTTTTTAAGATAAATGGCCATTCGAAAAGAAACTGGGATCATTATCCAAAGTAAGGACATAGGTGATAGTGATAGGCTCATCAGTTTAGCGGGTGAATCCCATATGCGAATGAATTTTATCAGCAAAGGGATTCGTAAATCCAAACGGAGAGCGATCATTTCAACGGAACTTGGTTGTCTGGTGGAAGTGGATTTTTATGACCAAGCAGAGAAGGATTGGAAGTCCACAAAGGAAATCCACTTAATCAAACGATACGATGAATTAAAGTCTGATTACATAGGAACTCTTTTTGTTTTGTACATCACAGAGCTCACCTCCCATTTATACCCTGAGGGAGAGAGCCATCCATTTTTATACCAGTTACTTTCTGGCAGTTTGGAGGCGTCCAATGCCAATGGATTTCGTAAGGAAATCCTTCCCTTTTTCAAACTCCGTGCCCTCACCCATATGGGACATTTTCCCACTGAGTTTTACTGCCATACCTGCGGAGAAGAGGTTTTAACAAAACCTAAGGCGTATTTTTCTGTCGACTCACGTGAATTTTTATGTTCCGATTGCCATCCCATTTCCAAAGATCATTTGCCTGTTTTAAAACTTTTTCATACAATGTTATCTAAGAAATTTTCAAATGTTTTATCCATCTTCCCAAAAGTTACGGAATACACCGAAGGGGATCTCATCCTCAATCAGTTTTTGCGATCACTACTCGGAAGGGAATTGAAGTCGTATTTTGAATTTTACAAAACCATTGGGGATTTATGAACTTTATCACGAAAACCATTTTACTTGTGATGACCTTTTCGGTGTTCCTTGCTCTTTTCCAATTGCTCCTAAAATCGGAAAACCTCAAACCAAATTCGTTGCCTAAAATCTCCAAAGACCAAAAAGAAATTTTCCAAGCAACCATCCGTGAGACGAAGGAACCGATCCCCAATTTTGTAACACGTTTCAAAATCAAAAGTTTTGAACTATGGGAAAATGCAGACCAATTAAAAATGGAACTTAAAATAGAAAAATGAAAGCCAACCAATTATTAAAAAATCTTGTCCTTACAGAACTAACGAAAGCAGTCAAATCATACCTGTTAAAAATAAATGTAGACCTTCCTCTTTCTGATTTCAAAATCCGAATCGAATACTCAAGGGATGAAAAATTTGGCGATTATTCTTCTCCCTTTGCTCTGGAGAATAAAAATCTTTTAAAATTAAATCCAAAAGAGATTGCGGAAGGTATACTTTCGGAGATCAAAAATGAAGATCTCTTTGAGTTTGTAACTTTTTCTCCTCCAGGATTTATCAATTTTCGAATTCGTGCTTCCTATCTACTCCAGTATACTAACGCAGTGATGTTTCCTAGTGTTAGTTTTGCACATTCGGAAAATACTGAGAACATATTACTTGAGTTTGTTTCTGCAAATCCAACTGGACCCATGAATATTGTTTCGGCTCGTTCTGCGGCATACGGGGATGCTCTTGGGAATTTACTCACAAGCCTTGGCCATACCGTCAAACGAGAGTTTTATGTAAATGATTATGGCAACCAAGTGTATTTACTTGGAGTTGCGGTATTACTTCGAATCTTTGAAGAAAAAGGAGAAACCATCACATTCCAAGAAGAGGAGAGTGAGGATTCTGTAACTTCACTGATAGAAAAAAGAATTTTGCCGAAAGAAAGTTACCGTGGTGAATACATTAAAGATATTGCCAAAGAATTACTAAAGGACAATTCCAAATCAAAGCAAGTAGAAGATTGGATTCTAAAGAAAAACTGGGAAGAATTGGTACCATATTTGTCAAAGTATGCTGTGGATTACAATCTAAGCCGACAAAAAGAAGACCTAAAACTTTTTGGAGTGCAGTTTGACTTGTTTTATAGTGAAAGGAGTTTACACGAAGCTGGTGAAGTTGAAAAAGTTCCTTCTATTTTAAAATCGGAAGATGTGACTACCATAGATGGGAAACTTCATTTTTTATCCACTCAGTATGGTGATGACAAAGACAGAGTGATCCGTAGGGAAGATGGAAGGCCAACGTACCTAATGGCAGACATTGCTTATCACTATGACAAATACAAACGTGGTTTTAACAAACTCATCGATATCTGGGGACCCGATCATTACGGATACATTGCTCGTTTGAAAGGAGCTGTGGAATCTTTTGGAAAACCAAGGGATAGTTTTTTGGTTCTCATTGCCCAACAAGTGAATTTGATCGAAAACAAAGAAAAAGTAAAAATGAGTAAACGTTTGGGAATTTTCCAGACAATGCGAGATTTATTAACTTATCTTGGGAAAAATGGAAAAGATGTTGGACGTTACTTTTTCCTTATGAGAAGTTCTGATGCACCACTCGATTTTGATTTGGACTTAGCGAAGGATGAATCAGATAAAAATCCTGTATTTTATATCCAATATGCGCATGCAAGGGTTTGTTCCATCTTTCGTGAATTACAAATTCCTATGGAGGGATGGGTGGGGCCAAGCAATTTAAATGCCAACCATTTCCAATCCGATGAACGCCTTCGTTTGTTATTTTGGGTCTCTCGTTTCCAAGAAGAAGTATATGATACAGCTTCTAATTTAGAGCCACACCGCCTAACCAATTACTTACAATCACTTAGTAAAGCTTTTACAAAATTCTATTCTGATAAAAACAATCGTATTAAAGAAAAACAAGGGGAAGAAAGGGAACACTTATTACTTCTCATTTATTTAACAAAATGTTCGATCGCTTCTGGATTAGAACTACTGGGAATCACTTTTCCAGAGAAGATGTCAAAAGAAGGAGAGTAATCCTAAATGACTCCTCACATTGTTATATTGTCAACGGGATCGGAGCTTACAGCAGGTAGGAGTGTTGACACAAATTCTGGTTGGATCGCAAATCAATTATTTGAGCTTGGTTGGAAGGTAAAAAAATTCATCACATTACCGGATGATCCAAGTCTCATCCTTTCTGAATTAAAAGCCTTACAAACTCTTGCCAAGGAAAAACAAGTTCTTGCCATTATGACAGGTGGGCTTGGGCCCACTGAAGATGATTATACTTTAGAAACGGTTTTGCAATTCACTGGGAAAACCTCTTATTCTGTTGAAAAGGCAAAACTCCGTTTAACAAAAATTTATGAATCACGTGGAAAAGAATACAAAGACATCCTTCCGAGTGTTTTTCGCCAAACCCATGTTCCAGAAGGTTCAAAAACCTTAGATAACTCAGTTGGCATTGCTGTTGGATTTATTGAATCATTGGGAGAGAATTCCTATTTGGTTTGTATGCCAGGAGTTCCCTCCGAGATGACAGAGATGTTCAGACGCCGTTTGGTCCCTGAGTTAAAAAAACTTTACCCTCGTGAGAACTTAGTCCATAAAACCAAATGGTTGTGGAATATCGGTGAGTCGTTATTCCAAAATGAATTCATTGAACCAAATCGGGAGGAATTTTTTAAAGAGGCAGAGTGGGGTGTTACGGCAAACAGAGGTTATATCAAATGTATTTTCCAATCTACGAATGAAGGATTATTGGAAAAAATAATAAACCGCCTTGAAACACAATATCCAAAAATCATATCCGATGATGTATTTCAATTTGTTCACGAACAATTATTAAAAGAAGGCCTTACTGTTTCGGTTGCTGAAAGTTGTACGGGTGGACTTCTTGGAAAAAAACTAACGGAACAAGCAGGTTCTAGTGTTTACTTTATGGGTGGTTTTCTCACTTACTCAAATCAATTAAAAACAAATTTGCTTGGAGTTCCAAAGGATTCCATTGAGACATATGGTGCAGTGAGTGACGAAGTTGCAAAGGCCATGGTGGAAGGCCTCTACGAAAAAACAAAAACTGACTTTGGTATTTCCATAACAGGGATTGCTGGCCCAGAAGGGGGTAGTGAGGGCAAACCAGTTGGAACCGTTTGTTTTGGTCTAAAAGAACCAAATGGAAAGGTCTCAGTACATCGTTACATCTTTCCTGGGAATCGAGAAGCAATCCGGGAAAATGCGAGTAACACTGCTTTGTTTTTATTATACCAATCTTTAAAATTTAGGACAACATAAACTATGTTTCAAAACATTCTGTATTCACTTGGTTTTTTTCTTTTATTTTATTTGAGTTGGGATGTGGAATTCAATTTTGTTCCGAACATCCGAGAAACATGGATTTGGAATTTAGAGGGTAAGTTTGGAACAACATCTCCAAAAGTGGGAGAAGATCCTATAAAAACCATCAATGGTTACAAATTCAATAAACAGTTTTATTCGTTTAAAACAAATTCTCTCCAAGTATTCGATGCCAAGTATTTGGTCGATTTTCCAATACTTGGGAACGGTTACCTTTTGTATGAAAAAATTGGTGACGAAGTTAATTTTTATTCCGACAGCAGTGAATTGTATTGGAAAAAACCCATTAATTCTTACCCTAGGAGTGGTTATTTTGCATCACCTGTTTTGTATTTATCGGGAGACAATAACACTGTATTTTTACTAGATGAAAGTGGGAACCAGGTCGGAAAACAAGAGTTAAATGGTAGGTTTTTAACTGACTACCAATTTGATACGAAAAACAAGGGAGTTGTGGTGCTCTTCTCTGGAGGAGAGATTTACCGATTGGATGAAAAGGGGAATGTCATCTTTGGTTTTGATTTATCAAAAGACAAACCAAACTCATTTTTTAAATCCGTTTCTCTTTCTCCCGATGGGAAACTCACAACCGTTCATTTTTCAAGAGAAAATAAAGACTGGATCCTCCTACTCGATGGATCGGGTAAATCAATAGAGGAATTCGCTTTAGCCAAGTTTTTCCCCCACCAATTGTACATAGCCACTGGAAACGAGGGGCAAATTTTAATTCAAACACCAAATTCATTGGAATATTATGAATCAGGGAAATTGGTTTGGGAAAAAAATAAGGCAAAACAAGGTGGAGTTTACCAATCCATATTCGCCACAGATAGTTTTTTTGTGGCCCTTATGGATTCGGAACTTCTATTTTTGAATGGAAAGGGAGACCTGATCCGAAAGAAACGAATCTCTCCTTCAGAACTTCCCATTCGGTTTTTTCCAGGTAAGTTAGAGTCTGTGTTCTATATGGAAACAAAAACCGATTTGGTCCAATTTCAGAAATTGTGAAGTTGGTGTAGGTATTTTGTAATCCCAATGCTATTAGGATATCAAGACAATTTGGTAGGATTTTTAAAACGAACCAACTGCATCCAGAGTAGTGAATGGCTCCAAACGAAAATGAAAGATACAATTAGTTTGAATTTGGTTTGGAATCAACTTCATAGATGGATAAGGATTTGAATCCGGTCCTTCCTTCCCTATTGATCATCGCTATGGTTTCTGTGCAAACTCCAGGTTTGATATTAAAGATCAATTGGTCCGAAATTTCACGGCAAATGTAGAGCCCTCGGCCATGGCTATCTTCTAATCCTTTTGGGAACCCGGTTGTTTCATCAATGCTGATATGGCGATCCAATCGGTGTAATATTTCCTCTTTCTTGAGTGAGCCAAACTGGTCTCTTACAACAATAAAAATTGTGCTCTCAGTAGACCCATACCCAATGAGAAAATAATCCTCTGGCATGAGTTGGATATTATCCAATGGGACTACCATATCATGGCTTGGAATTTCAAATTGGTATTTGTATTCCCCTTCGTTTGTGCGGGGTGCCCGGATCATGGCATTGGAGGTTAGTTCCTCTAACACTTGTTGGATGGCTTTTGGTGCACCTAATTGGATCAGGTTTTTTGAAATTTTTCCACATAAAATAGATCTGTCTTGGTCAGATTTGATCTGTTTGTATACAATCCCATTACTTGGAGCTTCTTCGAATTCACTGTTGATGTTTGTATCAAATACCTGGAATTCCTTTGTGAAATACTTTTCAATACCGAATATATCATTGGACAATAATTTTTCCACCATCACTTCGATGAGATGGATGTCCAAAAAACTATACTTAGGAATGATGTTCCAAATTTGAAGGTCCTTTGCAAATTTTATATATTCATTGATATTGTATGCAGTCATAAGCGCATACAATACGTGAGGGAATTCTTTTTGGATGAATTTTACGAGATCGATCCCAGATTTTCCTGGTAATCGAATGTCTGTGATGGTTAGGTCAATTTTTTCATTCGTGAGATACCAAACGGCTTCTTCAAAATGTTCCGCTCCAAAAACATTGTATTTGGAACTTAACAAATCCATAATGGCTTCGCGGATGGAATGAATGTCTTCGACAATCAGTATGGATTGTTTCATGTGTTTGGCTCCGTGATATCGTTTGTGAGCGGAAAGGAAATCGTGAACCTGGTTTTTTGTTCTACTGATTTTACCGAAATATTTCCATCATGTTCTTTTACAATGGAATGGCATATGGACAAACCAAGACCTGTTCCAGTTCCTGATTTGTTACTCGTAAAAAAGGGATCAAATATCTTTTGGATGATGGCATCAGGGATTCCACCCGCATTGTCTTCTATGATGATATGAAGCCAATTCTTTGTTTTGCGGATTTCAATATTGATTTCGCCCGGCCTATAGTCGAAGGCCTGTAACGAGTTACGAAATAAATTCATAAAGAGACGTTCCATTTTCCCTGGATGGAAAGGGAATTGGTATTCGTGGTCACAAGTGATCCGCCAATTGATGTTTTTACTTAAGTGGGGATACAAACGAATCACTGTGTCCTTCGCGCGATTGATAGTTTCGACGATATCACCAAGTGTGACTTTTACTTTATCCGTTTTGGCAAAAGAGATGATATCGGAAACAATGATGGCCGCACGAGAGATATCATTTCTTATCATGTCCAGGCGTTTTTCAATTTGTTCTGGAGGTTGGTTTTGCCAGTTAGCTTTTAAATTTTGTAGTGTTAGGCTAATTCCCGTTAGTGGGTTATTTAATTCATGGGCTATGCCTGAAATTAAAATTCCAAGTGAGGCAAGGTTACGCATCCGAAAGGATTCTTCTTCTTTTTCTCTTTGTTTGGTTACATCTGAAATTTTTTCTACCATCCAAAACAAATCTTCTTGTTTTGGATAAGGGTAAAATTCTAAGAGTAGGGTTTGTTTTTTATCTTCAGAACGAAAAAATATTTCCCGAGTGATCGGTGTGGAATTAGTTTGGTTTTTTTCCTTTGATTTTACATTGATTTTTGGACAATACGGACAAACGTCTGTTCGTTGGTACAATACTTCGTAACACTTTCTATCAAGCAGTTCATCGTATTTATTGTTTTTTGCGAATAGGATGGTTGCTAAATTTGCCCTTTGGATATTAAAATCGGAATCAATGAGAACAAGGGGGTCTTGTACAACATCATAAATGGCTTCTAACTCCCTTGCTTTTTCGGCTACTTTTTCGATATTGTCTATCGAATGGGAATCACCTTGGTTTACCAAATCAGACAATTTAATACCCTAATGATTGGTTCAATTGTTTGAACATCTTCTTTTGGTTACTGTTTCCATTTGTTTTCTGAAGGGCAGAGATGGATGTCAGTTGGCTATGAAAGTCTAATAAAAATTTGATATAAAAATCTTTTTTGAAATCATTCCTTTCTTGTTTTACGGAATCATTCCTAAGGGATGAAAGTGGGAAACTATCTGTCCCATCAATCCCTGAAAATTGGATTACCATATCATTAACAGAATCATCGAGTGGGGTAGTATCTGTGATTTTGGTTTTTGTTTTTTGTTCAATCTCAGTATCTTCTGTTGTGATTAAAATTTCCACCTTAGACAATACGGATCCATTAAATTCTAGTAAAATTGATTTTTCTTCAGAATGTTTGATTCGGTTTTTGTTTTGTGGGTCTGGATCCACTTTGAATTTCCGAATCCGTAACCCCGTTCGGTTTGGATACGCACCAATGAACTGGATGGTCGTATTTGCAGGTAAGGAAGAAACTTGCTCGTAAGACAAAAGTTCCCTAGCCTTTGCGATATCTCGGTAAAGGCTAAGGATTTCCTTGTCTAATCGATTTTCTTTTTCGGTAATGTTAGTCTCTGAATAGAGACTAACACTGAATAAAAGAAGACTAAGGAGCGCTAGGTGCCGGTACTTCGGGAGTGGTTCCATCAGTTTCTACCGGAGCTTCCAAACTTGGTTCCAAATCTGGAACTAATACTTCATCTTTCTTAGCAAAAACAAAGGAGAGAGCAAGTGATAATACAATGAATAGTATCGCTGCGACTCGAGTTGTTTTTGTCATTACATCTGCTGTTGATGCACCAAACACGGATTGGCTAGCGGTAGATCCGCCGAGCATACCTGCACTACCACCTTTCCCCGTTTGGATCATCACAAGAAGGATGAGAAAAAGAGAGAGTAGAACAAATAGAGTGAGAATGGTTCCTGCAAAAAATCCCATAAAGTTTCCTTATTTTAAAAGTCCTAAAAATGAATCTAATTTTTGACTGGCTCCACCAACAAGGCCACCGTCAATGTTCGGTTTGGCGAGAAGTTCTTTGATATTGTCCGGTTTCACCGAACCACCATACAAAATTTGAATGTTTTCTGCCACGGCTTCTGCCCCCACAAAAAGTGAACCAATGGTTTTCCGAATGAAAGCATGGGCTTCTTCTGCTTCCACGGGTGTTGCCACTTTTCCTGTGCCAATGGCCCATACTGGTTCGTAAGCAATCACAAGATTTTGAAAGAGGTCACTTGTGATATCCTTTAGACCTTTTTTGATTTGGTCTTCGAGGACAGAGAACGTTTGGCCTTTTTCCCGTTCTGCCCAGGTTTCTCCTACACAATACACAACACGAAGCCCTGTTTTTAAGAAGTAAGAGATTTTGGCATTGTCAAACTCGGAAGTTTCACCGAGGAATTGGCGCCTTTCCGAATGGCCAACGAGCACCGTTTTGATTCCAAGTTCTGCAAGTTGCACGGGGGAAATTTCACCGGTCATGGCTGTGAGGCCAGACTGGTAAGCATTCTGCGCCCCTACGATGAGTTTGGATCCACTTGCAATGGAGGAAACCGATTCTAAATGAAGGGCACTCGGAAATACCATAACTTCGAAAGAAGATGAGTCACTGGCACTTAACAATCCTTTTGCGATTGATTTTGCCTCTGCCAAACTGAGGTTCATTTTCCAGTTTCCTGCGATGATCTTCTTTCTCATTTTATTTTTCTTCCTTTGGGAGTAAACATTGTACGCCAGGCAGGGTTCGTCCTTCTAAAAATTCTAAAGAAGCACCACCACCAGTGGAAATATGAGTGATTTTGTCTGCCACACCGGCTTTGTTCACTGCGGCGATGGAATCCCCGCCACCCACAACTGTTTTGGCCTTGGATTTGCTAATGGCCTTTGCAATTTCGATGGTTCCTTTCGAGAACTTATCCATTTCAAAAACACCCATCGGGCCGTTCCATAAAATGGTTTTTGCTTCTTTTATGGCTTTCACATAATTGTCGATCGTCTTAGGACCAATGTCCATTCCCATCCAACCATCGATGATTCCCATTTTGTCCACGGACTTCGTTTTTGCATTGGGATCAAAATTGTCTGCAATGATATGGTCAATTGGGATTTGTAAGTCTACCCCTTGGATCCCAGCCCTGTCAATGAGTTGGAAGGCTTGGGATTCAAATTCTGGTTCCACAAGGGATTTCCCAACAGGCACCGCTCTGGATTTCAAAAATGTATAGGCCATGCCACCCCCGATGAGGAGGTGGTCTACCTTCTCCAGAAGGTTTTTTAAAATCGCAAATTTGGAACTCACTTTGGATCCACCCACGATCGCCACAAAAGGTCGTTCTGGTCTTGCGAGGAGACCACTTAAGACTTCAATTTCTTTTCTCATCAGAAGTCCTGCAAACGCAGGCAGGAGGTGGGCCACACCTTCTGTGGAAGCGTGTGCTCTATGTGCAGTTCCAAACGCATCGTTCACATACACATCAGCCAGTTTTGCCAGTTCCTTACAGAAACCAGCATCATTTGCCTCTTCTTCCTTATGGAAACGAAGGTTTTCTAAAAGTAAAATCTCTCCTTCGCCGAGATCATTTGATAACTTCACGACGGTAGCTCCAATGACAGCCTCTGAGAAACTGACTTTGGTTTTTACCAGTGTGGAAAGGACATCAAACACAGGTTTCATGGAATACTTTGGTTCCGGTCCACCCTTCGGTCTGCCTAAGTGGCTTCCCAAAATGATTTTGGCCCCTTTGGAAATGAGGAGTTCCAAAGTAGGGAGGGTTTTTTCAATTCGAGTTTTGTCCGTCGCAATTCCGTTTTCCACAGGGACATTGAAATCCACGCGAACAAAAACTCGTTTTCCTTTTAGATTTTGTTCTTCTAGAAGAGGTAATTTCATCTTAGCCTTTTTTTGCCATGTAACGTACGAGATCTAACACTCGGTTGGAATATCCCATTTCATTGTCATACCAAGATACAAGTTTGAAAAACGTTGGGCTTAGTTCAATACAAGCATCCGCATCAAAGATAGAGGAACGAATGTCACCTAGGAAGTCGTTGGATACCACCATATCTTCCGTGTAACCAAGGATTCCTTTCATAGAACCTTCACTTGCTTCTTTCATTTTCTTTTTGATTTCAGCGAGTGATGTTGGTTTTTCTGTTCGAACGGTTAAGTCCACAACGGATACGTCTGGAGTGGGAACTCGAAAACTCATACCAGTGAGCTTTCCATTCACTTCTGGGATACAAAGTCCTACTGCTTTTGCCGCTCCAGTGGAAGCAGGGATGATGTTTTGGGCAGCACCACGTCCACCTCGGAAGTCTTTTTTAGAAGGTCCGTCAACGGTTGGTTGGGTTGCTGTCATCGCGTGGATGGTTGTCATAAGGCCTTCTACGATTCCAAAATTGTCAAGGACCACTTTTGTGATCGGAGCAAGGCAGTTTGTTGTACAAGATGCGTTGGAGACAACATTGTCTTTTGCGGCATCGTATTTTTCATGGTTCACACCCATGACAAAAGTAGGGATGTCTTTGTCTTTGGCAGGAGCTGAAATCACAACTTTTTTTGCACCCGCTTTGATGTGCTTTTCTGCGCCGACTCGGTCAGTGAAAAGACCTGTGGATTCAATCACGAAGTCCACTCCGAGTTCTTTCCATGGGAGTTTTTCAGGGTCTCTTTCGGAGAAGGTTTTTACTTTTTTGCCATCGATGATGATTTCATTGTCTGTATGAGAAACTTCCCCGTCGAATCGACCGTGGGTGGAGTCATATTTGAATAGATAAGAAAGGTTGTCTGGGGTGACGAGGTCGTTGATTGCTACAAATTCTAAATTGGGATCTTTGATTCCGGAACGAAGCACAAGTCGTCCAATGCGACCAAAACCATTAATTGCGATTTTTACCATGAGTTTCTCCTAAAAGGCTCGTATCTAGAGATAAAACGATTTTTTAATAACAGAATTTCGAGTTCGGGGTCTATGTCACTCATTTTAAAGGGAGAAGGAGCATTCACGGAAAGAGAAATTCCCAAATTTTAGGGTGACTTCTTCCCAGTGGCAGTGTATGGTTGGTGGGCTTTTCTCTGTCTAACTTCACGATGGATTCCCTAAAACTAGAACTCAATCGAGCCAGAATCCAACAAACCATCTTGGCAAAGGTCTCCTCCCATCCGAGCGCTCGGTCAGGGGACATCCAAACCATCTCCCAACTCATCACGAAATCCGTAGCGGAAGGCTTAGAAATCGAACGGGTCGGAGTTTGGCTTTTTAACGATTCCAAAAATGAACTTGTGAATGTGGACACGTACATAAGGAGTGCGGGGATTCACAGTTCTGGGGCCATCCTAAAAGAAAATGAATTTCGAGAGGAGTTCCATTACTTAGTCAATGAAAAGTTTGTGGATGCAAATGATCCTTACACCGACCCACGAACCAAAGGATTCATTGATACCTACCTAATCCCGAATGGCATCACTGCCATGTTAGATGGTGTGATCCGCATGGGGGAAGAACTCATCGGTACATTATGTTTTGAACATGTTAATAAAAAACATATGTGGTTAGAAGATGAAATTATTTTTTGTAGCCAGTTAGGTGACCAAATTTCATTAACCATCAGCAACCAACGAAAAAACAAAATCAATGATGAACTGATCGCCAGAGAAAATGAGTTAAAAGAACTGAATGAATCTTTGGAACGATTGGTCGAAGAACGTACAAAAAAATTAAAGTTGGCAAATGATGAATTGGAGATGACAATAACCAGTTTAAAGAAAGCACAAAACCAATTGGTTTTATCTGAAAAACTGGCAAGCCTTGGCCAACTTGTGGCAGGGATCGCTCATGAGATCAACAATCCCATTGCCGCCATCCAATCTTCTGCCGAAAACCTAAAAGAGTTTTTGTTTGAATCGGAACTTTCCATTTTCCAAAAAGAATTAAAAGAATTATTACCTGACCTAACGTTACAAAAACGGTTTTTGGAACTCATCCAAATATTAAGGACAAGGATTGAAATCATTTCTGGACGGGATCGTATGAACCGAAGGAAACGATTGGAAGTTTGGTTACAAACCAATGGAATCCCTGATACCTTTGCTTACCACTTGATTGATGCAGGATTTGATTTGGATGTTCTCGAATCATTTCGAGACTTACTTTGTGGAGAGCGATTGGAAAGGATCCTTACCTTGCTTGTTGAAGAAATCACAGTGTACCAATCCCTTCATATCATGTTGCTTGCAGTGGAGAGGGCAAGTAAAATGACCTTTGCCTTAAAAAACTTTGCCAGGTTTGAGATCTCCAAAAATCCCATCCAAGTGAATTTAAAAGAAAATATCGAAACGGTTTTGACCCTTTACCAAAACCAATTCAAAAAAAATGTAAAACTTGTAAAAGAGTTTGGGGATGTTCCTTTTATCGAAGGTTATCCAGAAGAATTATTACACCTTTGGACAAATTTAATTTACAATGCCTTACAAGCGATGTCCTTTCAAGGGAAACTCATCATACAAATGAAATTAGAAGGGGATACAGTTTTTGTATCGGTTGAGGATTCGGGGCCAGGAATTCCTTTGGAAATCCAAAATCGAATTTTCGAACCATTTTTTACCACAAAGCCATTGGGGGAAGGGAGTGGTCTTGGTTTGGATATATCGCGAAAGATCGTAGAACGGCACTTAGGTTCCATTCAATTTGTTTCCAAACCTGGCAAAACCATTTTTACAATTGGATTGCCAGTTAGAATCACAAACTAAGGTTTGTTAAGTTACCATAAAACCGCAAAAATTTGTGATTCTTGGATGGGGCCAAGGGTTCTCGAGTCCACACCAATTTCTCTGTTGTCAGCGAGTAAAAAAAAGGATTTTTCAGGCACAGTGACTTCTTTCATGTCATCGTGTTCTGTTTTTCCTTGTGGGATTAGGGGGATGGTTTGGGTACTCGGTTCAGGAAATAGAGCCGGGTCAAGGATTGTTCCATTACGAAAGACAAATCGTTTTTGGATGGAGATGGAGTCTCCCGGTTTTCCAATGATCCTTGCCATCACATAAGAATTTGGATCAGACGGAGAGACCGCAATCACAACATCCCCAATTCCCAAATTGTCCTTTCGAAACCACCTCGTAAAGTATTTCGTTTCCCCTTGTTTGAAGCTAGGTTCCATATAGCCATTGGAAATAGAGACAGGTAACAATACTTTGTATTTCACAAAGAGAGCAAATGTGAGCCCGATGCCCATAGGCAAAAGGATTGCGATGAGTTTTGTTTTGAGAGGGATTTTTTGTTTAGACATGGAAATAGTTGATCTCTTTTCGTAAACTTTCTGTGAGTTGGTTCATGTTTTGTGAATTGGACTTCGTTCCATCACTTGAAATGGCTGTGGTTTGGGCATGTTGGTTGATCTCGGCAATTGAACGTGAGATTTCCATCATCGCCGTTTTTTGTTCGTCGGTTGCTTCTCGGATCATCTCAGAAAGTTCACGGATCTGAGTGACACCTTCGTTCACTTCTTCGTTTGTTTCAATTTGTTTTTGCACAACAGACCGAATCTCTTTTGTCATTTGGTTGATCGAATTCACGCCGGTAATGGTTTCACTTAAGATGGAAATGGATTGGTCAATTTTTTCTTGGCCTTGGCTGATTTCCCCTTCGTTTTGTTTGATAAGTTCTTCGATATCTTCGATGGATTTGGCTGTTTTGTCGGCAAGTTTTGAAATTTCATCGGCAACCACAGCAAAACCTCTGCCACTGGCACCAGCCCTTGCCGCCTCGATTGCAGCATTTAACGCTAGTAAGTTGATCTGTTCGGAAATATTATGAATGATTTCGACTACATTTGTCATTTCAGAGGAAGACTGGTAAATTTTATCCATGGAAAGTTTCATTTCACCAAGTGAAATTTCCCCTTTTTTGGCATCTTTTGTGATCTCGCCCACACGAGTGTCAGCCACTTGGAATTTTTTATCAATTTCTGTTACTGCTTGGTTGAGTTCTGTCATCTTTTTCATGAGGGATGCCAAAGTAAAGGATTGGGTCTCCGTCCTTTGGGCCACACTTTCAATGCCTGCTGTAATTTCTTCAATAGAGGCTGAAATTTCTTCACTGCTTGCCGCTTGGTTTTGGGCTGCATCGGAAAGGGTTAACATGGATTCATAAATATCGGAACTTGTGTTTGTCAGTTCATTTGATACGGTTTGGGTTTGGTTGACAATTTGGCGTAATTTTGTTTGGAAATCAAACATGGCGTTGGCCATACTTCCAATTTCATCCCGGCTTGGGTCATAAAAATCGGATTTTAAATTCCCTTTGACCATCTCACTGATGCGGACTTTGATACGCTCCAGGGGTTTCAGTTTGGATTCAATGACAAGTACGGTAACAACACCAATCACGATGACGATAAAGATGGATATCCCCAGTGTCAATAAAAGGCTCATCAATGTTTTTTCATAGAGTTCTGCATTTTCAAAAATACAAAAGATGATGTAATTGAATTCAGGGTTTTTGACAAAGAAAATTCGTTTTTGTGTGCCATCTTCTGCTGAATCTATAAATCCTAGTGCTTCATCTGTTTGGAAGGGTGTATCAAATACTAACTTGGCTTTGGCGTTATTTCCAATTTCTTTTTTGTCGGTGTAATAAACGATGGATCCATCCCCATCAAAAAATCCAACTTTTCCTGAACTTCCAATTTTTAAGTTCCCTAAGATAAAACTAGATAGTTTTCCAATATTTAAGAAACCTCCCACATACCCTTGGAACTCGTTATTTTCATACACGGGAAGGGTGTATGGGGAAACAATATCCCCTGAAATACGAGAACGGATGCTTGTGTGGCGGAGTGGCCCTTGTCTTGCCAAATCACCATCTTCTATATAAAATACCCCACCCGTTTTGGATTTATCATATTCGTTTGTGGAGATGAATATCCCATCTTCTGGTTTGTAATAGAACAAGGCTTCTACGGCATGGTTTGTACTTCGTAATTGAATTTCATTTAAGACAGCACGAACTCCGCTTAGATTCTTTTTCACAATCTGGTCTTTGAGTTTGTTATCTGCAAATATGGATATGGTGAGTCGGTCTCGAAAATCAACAAGAGTGAGCCTCATGAGTGATTCCGAATCCATAACCGATTGTTTCATACTGGTATTCACAAGGTCTAACTCTTGTTTGAAATTCATTCGGTAATTGATAATAAAGAGAAGTAATATGGCTGCAAGAAAGGACAAGACTGTTTGGAATCCTAAATTGCGAGATAACCTTCTTGTATTGATCCGTGAGTTTTTGTCCATGCGAATGGATAATAAAATCCCTTTTACATTAAACTTTGTTTCAACGAACCCGATAAAAATGGATTGGAATAAAATGGTAAATGCCAAAGTCATCCCAAGTCCAATCGCTAGTTCACTTAAGAGGACAAAGTTTCTCGTTTTTTGGAAAACGAGTAAGGCGATCAAAACAAAAACATACCCGATGCTATACCTGATGGCAACATCCATCATTGAAACCTTTTCCAAGTGGTCCAACCAGAAATATGCCTTGTGGTTGTCTTTACTTGTTGCCGTTCCATTGTAAATGCGAAGGACAGGGGAAAAACGGACGTAATAAAATGAGATACAAAAAACAAGTAGGAAAACGACGATAAGGGCAGTGGAAATTAGAATGATTTCAAATTCTTCTTGTGTCCATTGTGTGAAAAAATAGATGTAAGAGAGTAATAATGGGAAACCAATGAAATAATTAAATCCTTCCAGACCAAAAATTATAAATTTGATCATTTTCCGTATGTCCATACCGTAGGGATACAGATTGTCTAAGAATTGTAAACGTAAAATTCCAAAACCACCCCTTTATGAAAGACACACTTGTTCTCAAAACCATCCAAGAAAAAATTAAAAATTTAGGTAGTTTGCCTGGGTGTTACCTTTGGAAAAACCAATTGGGGCAAGTGATTTATGTAGGAAAAGCACTCAAACTCCAATCACGAGTTAGGTCTTATCTGAATCCAAACCAAAAGGACAGAAAAACTCGGGCACTTTTTGTTGAGTTATATGATTTAGATTGGATTGCCACAAGGACAGAAAAAGAAGCACTGCTGCTTGAAGCAACTCTCATCAAAAAATACAATCCTAAGTTTAATGTTAGGTTAAAAGACGATAAAAAATATCCCTTTTTATGTGTTTCTACGAGTGAAGACTACCCAATGGTATTTTTAACTCGGAAAGTTAAAGATAACGGAGATAAATTTTTTGGTCCCTTTACAGATGTGAAAGCTGCCCGTGATACTCTTGAGCTGATTCACCGAATTTTTCCCATTCGGAAAACAAAGTTGAAACTCCCTTTGGCGAAACCTCAAAGGCCTTGCCTCAATTTTCATATGGGACGTTGTTTGGGGCCCTGCCAAGGGAATGTCACAAAAGAAACCTATGCAGAGTTAGTGGATGAGATTTTACGATTTTTGGAAGGCAAAAAAGAAAGGTTAGTTGCTGACTTAAAATCGGCAATGATTGCAGCCTCTGCCAAAATGGAATACGAACGAGCAGGTTTTCTCAAACAAAGAATTGAAAAAATAAACCAAATTCGCGAGAAGCAAACTGTTGTTAGTTTAGATGGCGGAGACGAAGACATTCTTGGGATTAGTAAAAGGGATGATGAAGGTCAAATTGTGATCCTAGAAGTAAGAGGGGGAAGGCTTGAAGGAAAAAAATCCTTTCCTCTTTCTGGACTTTCTTTTTCAGACGATGAAGAAGCGTTTACATCCTTTTTACGGGATTATTATTTAAATGCCACCGTTTTGCCGAGTGTTGTGTATCTTCCAACTTCCGCAAAAGGCAATTATGATGTTTTTTTAGAAGCCATCTTAGAAAAATTTGGCACTTCCATCAAACTCAAATTTCCAGAGATGGGTCCAAAAAAATCCTTACTCCGCCTAGCGGAAAAAAATGCAGACTTAAGTTTAACAGAAAGAATCCTTGCAACCAAACTCCGCGACCAAACCGTCGCCATGAAAGAATTACAAGAAAAGTTAAACCTTCCTACCTTACCTCGTACCATAGAGTGTTATGATATATCTCATTTCCAAGGCAGTTTGCCTGTCGCCAGTGGAGTGATGTTTGTGGAGGGAAAACCGTATAAACCAGGTTACAGGCATTACAAAATGCGTGGGTATGAGGGAATCAATGACCCAGGTATGATCCATGAAGTGATAGCACGGAGGTTAAGCCACCTTGTGAACGAAGGAGAAGCTCTACCTGATCTCATCGTAATTGACGGGGGCCTAACACAGCTTTCACGAGCGGCCGAGGCTGCCAATGCCTTGGATTTAGGTCATATCCCCATGGTGGGCCTTGCCAAAAAAAGAGAAGAGATTTATTTTCCAGGGGAAAAACACCCCTATAGTTTTGACATCCACTCACCAATGATGCGTCTGCTTCGGAATTTAAGAGATGAAGCCCATCGTTTTGGTGTCACTTTCCAAAGGTTACAACGTAAGAAAAAAGCACTGAAATCAATTTTGGATGACATCCCAGATATTGGGGCCAGTCGTAGAAAAAGTATCCTTAGTTATTTCCATACAAAGAAAAAGGTAACAGATGCTACGCGAGAGGAATTAGAAGGCGTTCAAGGGATTGGCCCAGTGCTTGCTGAAAAAATTTACAATAACATCCAAAGTTTAAAAAAAATAGAACCTAAAGACTGATCCTTCACCACTCATTTCTGTGGGTGACTCTCAGTGAAACGTATTGTATGGATTTTCGTTTTTCTCTTTTTTTCTTGTCATTCAGATGGAAAATCTCCTTTTTATTTTCCCTCTGAGGATGTAGGAGAATCTCCACAAATCCAATTTTTTTACGGATCATTAGGCTTTCCTCATGAAGTAAAGAACTCCCAATCTATTTTATCATATGAATCAGGGGTGCTTTGCCTTTTTTCCCTTCCATTGAAACTCTACAAACTTGAGTTAGGTAGTAAATTTCAAATTTGTTTGCGAATGGATGAAAAATCTTTTTTTCGTTGGAAAGAAGGTTTTTCCTATTTAGAAAAACTTGAGGGTGAATACCCACATTTTTTTGAATCGGGTAAGGATTGGAAAGTCCGTCTTACAGAATTTGGTAAGTGGAAAGCGGAAGCTTCCAAAACAAATCCTTCTTTAGAATGGAAACAACAAATTTGGTCGAATGGAATGGTTAGCTACCAAGTATTTGCCGTTCCTCATCCCATTTTTTTGCAAAAATCTAAAACGGAATGTGAGGTTGTGTTTCGTTCCAACCTTTTGTCTCTTTCTGAAAACAAATCACCTGCCATCGTTTTAACCCTTCCTTGCCCAGATACAGATTCTATATTAGAATCCATCCAAAATCAAAATGAAATTTGGTTATCAGAATGTACTCCGAATTCACCCATTGTTTCCGAAGTATTTCGCCATTCGGAATCATCTTACTTGCGTTATTTGGAATGGGAAAATCCATCTGATTCAATATTGTGTCCGAAGGCGGAATCCATCGAATGGGAAGAAGCAGGGGAACTTTCAAGATTCCAATCCGATGAATTTTTGAAACGAAGTCGTTTGGTTTTGCCACATGGGATTTTACTTTTATCTGATGAAGGGAAATTGCAGGGGATACCCATTCCCAAATCCTTTCTTCTTTCTCTCGGAACAAATTCTTCGATTCTGTTTGGTGATTCTAGTTTCCATGATTCTCCTTTTTCCTTTCGCCAGGGAGACGAATTTTTTTCCCACCAAACACGATTTACATCCTGCCGCGACCAATGGAAGTATTGGAAAACAAAGGAAGATTTTTGTGGGAATCCAGGAATACCGAATGAACAATCGTATGATGAATCAATGTTTTCCACACCAAGTTGTTCGTTAGAAGGGATTCATTTCACTGAGTTTTATCCAGGGAACCAAGCTGATTCACAATACCCATTCCCTGCTTTTTTTGAATTTCAAAATCGTGGGCCTCGTTGTGATCTTTCTTCTCTCAATTGGAGGTTGAATGGTTCTCTTTATCCATTTGTGGCAAAGGAAACCATACTTGAAAAAGATGCTTTGTTTTTATTTGTTCGCAAACCTTGGACAGGTTGGGGGAACTTAGAACGGGAAAAACCATTTTTCCTACCAATGGTTATTTTGCAAATCCCATCCTTCCAACTTGAATCAAGGATCACAAAAGAAACAAAATTGTTTGAATTCCCAACTAAGGAGTTTCATCTCATCCGAAGCGGAGAAAAAAATCTCCATTCCATTTACCGAAATCAATTTGAATTTCCCCATCCTAAACAAGGATCAAATCAAACTTTACACTCGTTAGGTTTCTATATGAGCCCAGGCACTCATGAAGACGTGGTGGTCCCAAAAGTTGGGGGACAATTATTAGAATTAGCGATAAACCAGTATCCATTTTTCGATTTTGGTTTCCATTCCCATGAGGAAGGGATTTTTTCATTCCAAACAAATGCAAACGATCAATTGTTGTTTTGGAAACCAAAAGACACTGAAATCGTAAGTTTTGCCGTTTCACCAAACCTTTGTTTTGGAGAGAAAATTACCCATTTGCCCGATGGATTTTTTTCTAGCAGTTTCCAGTCATTACAGTACAAGGATAAAGACAAGGTCGAAACGGTTCTTTTGCATTGGGAGGAAAATTCTCTCAATTTGATTTCGAATTTTGGAATCCATTCTCTCCATCCGGAAGACAGTCCCATTTTCTTTTCTTCCTCGTATGCTCCATCAAATACCTGCTCTGGGTTTTATAGAACTCCAGGGAAAGACAAACATCGTAGTTTAGAGATTCGAAAATCAGAACAGGAAGGAAAGTATGATACTAATTTTGCCATCGACCAAAACACAAATGTAAACTGGGGGAATGGTCGGGGAGTATCCAATCTTAGAGTCACAAATGTGAATCCAAAATTTTTCCAAATCGATTTTGGTTCTTTTGTAACTGTAGAACCAAGTGAACAAATATATTCTTTTATTGAGAATCCAAAACTCATTCGTCCCACAGGATTTTTGGAACGAAAAGGCCCTGTACAAATTGAGGCAATTTATCCCAATCCGTATGACAGCCAAAATGAATGGGTGTATGTTTGTAACCGATCAAACCAAGCAGAAGATTTACTTTTCTATTCCATCGAAGATGAAACATCTTCTGATCCACTAGTGCCATACCAAACTCGGTTTCCAGATCAATTGCCAAAAGGGAAACAGGGGAATGGATTTGTAACAAATCATTCCTTATTACTTCCAGAACACTGCGCATGGATTGTGGACCCCGATGGGAAGGATTGGTACCTTCCTATTTTTCATAGAGATAGAGACTTACTGTTAACAGTAAAAACCACACAAACCATTGGCAATGGAATTTCAAGTGGGGAATCCATCCAACTTAGGAAAGAAAAAAATGGGATTTTCTATTTGGTCTCCTCGTTTGGTCACAGAGAATCAGTAAAACCATTTCGTAAAACGGTCCTTACTGGAGAATACCTCTGGTTAAAACAAAATACAAATGGAACCTCTGCGGATGATTTTGAAACCTTTCGAGAAGAAAATTGAAATCCAAATTTTTTTCCTTACTAAGGTTTTTCATACCAATCATTTTCATGATTCCTTTGGGTACGATAAGAGCGGTTGGATTGGAAGTCGGTGTGACTGGTTATGAATTATTTTTGAAAGAAAACATGCAAGGAAAGCGACTCGAAGTTCCTGGTTGGGACTTTCACTACAATCGGTGGAAAAATTCGTTCCAAGCGGAACCATACCTACATCGTACATCCGGTGAATTTATGTTTGTTGGTCTTAAAGAGAAAGATTCCAAAAATCAAATTGTATGGGACTTACATTTACAATTGACTTCTGGACCCGATACGGGATTACGCCAATATTATTTAGGCAAAAATAGTTACTTTGGTACCCAAATGCAAAATTTCCTTTTGGGTGTCGGCAGAAGGGAACATCTCTTTTCCCCAAAAAGTTTTTCCACGCAGTTTGATGCGGGGGATGGACTTTTCGTTGAGTTGAAACCAAAACAAGGTTTAACTCTCCAATTTTTTGTTTGGGACCTTCATTCGGGTTCCCTTCTCCTTTCCAAAGACCAATTTCGTTCCCTTCTCAGTCGGGAAAGGACCTTGGAGGAGGAAGAGGCAAATGGATTGCCAATCGATAAAAAAGAAACAAAACAAAGCCGTAACCACCGAAGGAGGCAATCGTTTGGTTTGGTGTATGGTGATAGTGTCAGTTTACGATTTGGGTTTCAGTACTTGGAACTTGGTAGCCTTGGGCCTTATACAAAAGACCACCCCAATGAAACCAAACGGTATTTAGCCGATGGAGATTCGTTATTCCATGGGAATGGAGGATTCTCCTTACACACGGACATACTGTCCTTTGATTTTGATTTATTATGGTGCCGTGGGAATGATAGAACTCGCTCACGACTTGCTGCCACCCCAGGTTCGATCCCAATCGCTGGAGAGGCATTCCAATTTGGACTTGAACTTCGGTTTGGTGGCTTTCGATTACGATCTTCTCATTTTATCTCTGACCGAGAAGAGAAAAATGAAAAACAACAAATTGTAAAAGAAGGTTTTATTTCCTTAGGAACCCACCCAAGCCAAACTCCTTATCTTTCTCAAATCTTTAGAATTTTTCCCTCTTCCGCCGTTACGGAGTTAGGTTATGAGAAAAACTTTGCCATACTCGAAGGTCGATCATTTGGCTATTTAACAGAATTAGCAGTGAGTTATACATACAATCAGTTCGTATGCAAACTGATTGGGAATTATTTTATCCCTTACACGCATACTGGTCCGACGAATGGAAGGATTGCATTTCAAAAAAGGGAATTTGAACGGTTTTTTATTGCAGAAGGGATGTTGGAAGTATCCATCCGTGAAGAGATTGGATTTGAACTTGGAATTGGGGTTTCCCAACTGTTTTTGCCAGAATCAATCGGCATTCGTTCTAATTTTGGATATGTGTTTGGAAGGTTACAAATATGAAACGAATCCTATCTTTTCGCTGGATCAAACGGTATGGCCTATGCCTTTTATTTTGTTTTAATTTTTGCCATCCGACAAGAGATAAACTAGATCTCTCCGCCTTGTTATTCTCTCATCCCCCTATCAGTGAACTTTATTTTTCTTATCCTGGAAGGCATGTCTCATTCTCAAAAAAACAAATCGTAAGGGAAGTGGTACTGCAGGAAATTCGTAAGGCAAAGGATTCCATTCGTTTGTATGTATATTCCATAGATGACTGGGATATCATTGGAGAACTGTATCTGCAAAAACGTAAGGGAGTGAAGGTCACAATATTTGGAGATAAAGAAGAAGATTATAAAGAATTAGAATCATTTGGTTTCAATGCCAAACGTTGGCAAAGCTCTGGTATCCATCACACCAAAGTTATGTTATTCGACAATAAACGAATGTTTTTGGGTACTGGAAATTTTACCTCTCATGGATTGGAAACCGACCATAATGTGTATTGGATCCAAAACATCACACCAGAGGAATCGACATCCCTCATCCATACCCTTGAAGGAAATTCTAGATTGGGGAGAGTCCGTATCGGTGCACTTGAATACTTAGTGTCTCCGGAAGCGGGAAAGGAAATCCAAACCCAAATCTTAGATGCCATTGATTCGGCAAACCATTCCATTCGGTATTTGATTTTTTCACATTATGATCCTGTGTTGAGTTTCAAATTGGAACAGGCGAGCGAAAGGGGTGTTCGGGTGGAAGGGATTTACAATGCACCCATGAGTACAAATCCAGAAGGCAAATACCTGAGTTCCAGTTTATCATCTCCCTCCCAAATTTGGGAAGATGGCAATGTTGATTTTGTTTATAAAAATGATTCCTACTTGGGAGGTTTACTCCACCACAAAACAATGTTAGTGGATGGGAAGGATGTCTATGTTGGATCGTATAATTATTCGGTTTCGGCCCGTGACCAAAATAAAGAAATTTTTGTTAAAATGTCACACCCAAAAATTGCGGAAGAATTTTTGGAAGAATGGAATCGGATTGTGGCAGAAGCCCAACCACTCGTTGCCACAACGACAAATGACCTTAACCACGAGGAAGCAGTATGGAAACAATTTTTCATCAAAAGTTATCGGAACACATTCTTTGAAACCAATCTGTTTTTCAATCAAAACGGTGGCCTTGATCAGAATTCTTCTGGATTGGCGGGACAATACCGTGAGAGTTTAGACCTTAAGGATAGTACGTTGCCATTGCAAACATTCTTTGAGAACACTCGATTTGTTTCGAGTGGGGTAGAGCCTGATTCCATTTGGGTGGATTCAGAAGTCAGTTCTCTCACTCTCCACCTACAAAATTTATTTTATGGCACAAAAGTTTCCATTTCGAGTGGAGAGGTGATCCATTCGGTGATCATTTGGGATGGAAAAAGTCCCATAAAAACGATCCGATTGGATTCTATGTCAGTGGCGATTGGGGTGGGAGACTTTCGTTTGGGAAAGGATATTTGGATTTGGGTAGAACTTTCAAATCGAAGGTTAAGTTTTTGTCATACCAAACAAAAAGATAAAATGCCAGGGTGGATGGTATTTTTAATCAACCGTTTGGTGACCAAACAAAACAAAGAATTACTCTGTTCTTTTGACTGATCATTCCATTTTGTCTTCAATGACTGGAACCAATATCTTTGCGATTTCTTCTTGGAGTTTCATATAATTGTTGATACCAAGATGGGTGATTTGTTTGTTCACATCGTTTAACATCGCTTGTATGAGAAGGATGAGGGTGTGTTTTTTGTCTTCGGGTAGTTTGGAATCGTGGATCAAATCGGACATGGCTTGTCCAGTTTGCGATCGAAATGAGAATTTCCAAGCACTTTTAAACCCAGTTTTTTAGTTCAAGATCTTTTAGTTTGGGTGCCATCCTGTACGTAAAGATCACAATGAGAACTGTCATCGTCGCTCCAAACACAACCGACCCAACTGTTCCCAAAAGTTTTGCGGAAACCCCTGATTCAAAAGCACCAATTTCATTGGAAGAACCAATGAATACTTTGTTGATGGCACTCACTCGACCCCGCATCTCTTCGGGTGTCATGGTTTGCATGATCGTTGAGCGTACGACAACGGAAACACTGTCAAACACACCTGAGAGAAAAAGGGCAAAGAGAGACAAATAAAAGGATGTCGAAAGCCCAAAGACCAACATACAAATTCCAAAACCAAATACGCAGGACAAAAGGACCCTTCCTGATTTTTCAAGTGGAGGTTTGTACGTGAGGTAGTATGCCATGATGAGGGCGCCAAAAGAAGGGGCAGCTCGTAAGAGACCAAGTCCTTCTGAACCCACAAACAAAATATCTTTGGCAAAAACTGGGAGAAGGGCAACTGCTCCTCCAAACAAAACAGCAAACATATCCAATGCCATGGCGCCTAACATGATTTCGTTTTTTAAAACAAAACGGAGACCTTTCAGCAAACTATCTTTTAAAGCTTCCTTTTCTTTGCGTTCTGGCAAACTACGTTTTCGGATCCAAAAAAATAAGAAAAAAGGAAGTCCGATACAAAGGCAATCCAGTCCGTAGGCCCAATCAATGCCAAGGCTTCCATACACGATTCCCCCTAATGCAGGTCCAATGACAGCCCCTGCTTGGAAAGAAGTACCCATCCAGGCCGCCGAATGTGGGTAATGTTCTCGTGGAACAAGTTGAGTCACAAAACTAAATATGGCAGGGGAAATAAACCCTCGCGCAATTCCAGAAACTAAAATCACAAGGAAGATGGGATAGGCTTTGTAAGTATCTAATAGGAAGTGTAGGGGGCCTGTGAAGGCAAATAATGCCAAAGAACAAAGTAGTAAAAAAAATAAACAGATCACAATGATATTGCGACGGTCTCTAAGATCTGCTAGGTGGCCTGCATAAAGTGCAACAATGATGGATGGAATTGCCTCAAATAATCCAACGAGGCCTAAGTCGAGAACACTGCCAGTCAGTTCATACACTTGCCAACCAACGATGGTGGCTTGGATATTGATCGCAAGGACCATAAAAAAACGGGCAACAATAAAGAATCGAAAGTCTCTGTGTTCGAAAATGGCCAAAGAAAGATTTTTTTTCATCTCTATTTGGCCAGGGTTTCCTTAAAAAAACTAGGGGCAATTCACAAATTGCAAAGTTCGATTAATTCGATTCACTACCTAGTTGGAAAAGTAAGGATTTCACAGGTTCTTCGTTTCCCACTTGGTCAACGGCATAGTAGAAAATTTGGAAAGAACCTTTGCATTCTGCTTTAAAATCCAGAATGGAAAGGTCCGTGGAAAAAGGTTTAAATTCAGACTGTTTTCCTGATTGGCATGTCGTGGAATAAAAAATGTCCTTTAGTCCACTTCTGTTGTCACTCCCTACCAACCGGATTTTTGATTCTGGAGATAAAAAATTTACGTTCCCTTTTCCTTTGGCAATCGGCCCAACCCATTCCACTTTGGAAGTCGGTGGTTTTGTATCACGGATAAAATCCAAAATTTGCACCGCTTCTTTGTTCCCTGCTTTGTCTACAGAGAAATACAAAAGTTTGTAATCACCTTCCTCTGTAAATGGAATCGAAGTGAGTGATTTGGCAGAATTCCATTGCCCATCATTGATTCGGTATCGAACCTCAGAAATCCCTGAGGCATCGTCAATCGGTGAAACCGTAATGGTGTCTTTTGTTAGGTAACGGATATCTTCTTTTTCTTTTACAATCACAAAACTATCGTTAGAGATAACGGTGGCTACTTTTTTTGGAATGGGTTTTGGTTCAATGGCCTTTTTGGTCACAAACTCTTTCGGAACCGAAAGGGGAGATCCTGGGTCGACATTGGTTGAAAACACTTGTGTCCAAAATCCCTTGGCACCATATTCACCTAACCTTCGCACACGAAAGTATTCAAAATCATCTTTGGGAGTGACAGTGATTCTGTTGCCTTTGAACTGGATCACTTCAGGTGGTTTTGGTGCAATCGAAGCTTCCGTCTCACTTGGTTTTTCTTGCCAAAGTTCTAATTCAAAATTGGCATCAGCTTCGGCATCAATGAGGATCCTCAGTTCCCGTTTTGGTTTGGAATCCAAGGAACTGAGGATTAAGGTACAAACAGTAAAAATGAAAAGTAGTTTTTGTTTCATGTCCCTTTTATTCTTCTTTGATTCGTGGTGCTTCTGGAATTTTATAAGGTTGTACAGGGGATTTTCCTTTTTCAACAAACGTTGCCATCCCTTGTGTGAGCTCTACTGTTTTCCCTTGTGCATTCACATCCACAACACCTTCAAAACAGGAAATCGTAGAACTCAATTTTTCATCGAGTTCCACACGGAATTCTGTTCCTCGAACACCCGCAGTGGAAGATGGGCTGACAATATTGAATTTATGGTTGGCAGATGGCGGGTCAGATTTTGTTACCTTCGCATCAAGGCTCCCTTTGAAAAGCGCCACCGTCACAGGGCCACCTTTTTTATCTTCCCCTTTCACTTCAAAATGGCTATTGTTTAAGATACGGACCAAACCCACTTGGTTGATGTGGATGTCTGTTTTTCCTTTCCCACTCGTTTTGATTTGGTCATTGGGATGGAGTTCTTGGCCTAGTTTGAGAGGAACCCAAGGGCCTTTGCCACCAGTCCCATTCCATTCCACAGATCCCATCACAAATTCGGTCACACCCACAACGGCTTTGCGGAGGAAAACAGGAACCACAAGAGACAATCCTGGTTTGATCAAATCAGGATTTGGGATTTTATTGTATTTCAATAGTTCTGGCCAACGTTTCGGATCAGAGAGGTGTCGTTCCGAAATGAGAGAAAGGGTTTCTCCCTTTTGTACGGTGATGGTGATGGGTTCCAATCCCGCATCTGGTTCTGCCATAAGAGGAAATTGGCAGATCATTATGATAAGTACTAGGATCGTTTGTATGGACTTTCTCATATTCATACTGTCTCAAACTTCTGTTTAAATTTCCAGCGATTTCGTAAAATCTTGGGGATTTTTCTAAACGAGGAAATCCATCCATCCATTCGAATCATCTAAAGTTTGGATGGATGAAAACCGAACTCTTTGTATTTCCCACAATGGAAGATACCTATTTTACTGACACCGACCCTAATCGAAGTAAAACTTTCAGGTCTCAAACAAAAAATAAAATCCAAGAGCTGCTGCCATATGAGGGTGGTGGATGGCACCTTCACGTAACAATTGTTTGACCTCGGCAGGTGTCTTTAATACAATTTCAATGTCTTCCCCTTCATCAAATTCCACATCATGGATGGGTTCTACATCATAGGCCACAAACGAGTAAGACCAATTGGTAAACATCGCTGGGTTACCAGAAAACTTCGATAACAAACGAATCTTTGATGGATCTGTTGCATAACCCGTTTCTTCTCGGAGTTCTCGTACCACAGATTCAAATTCAGCATCTGGTCCATCATCATCAACGATCCCCCCTGGAATTTCTAAACTCTCTTCGCCGATTCCATGCCGGTATTGTTTGATGAGTAAAATCTCTCCAGACTTTGTAATGGGTACAACATTTACCCAGTTTTTCGATTTTAACACATAATAGGTTTTTTCGAGATCCACACGGGGGAGTTTGATATCAAATGATGCCAACGTGTAAATGGGAGTAGGGAATAAGTCTTTCCAGTTTTTTCGTTCTTTCAAAGCGGATGCATTCCTCTGGGATTTGTTTTCCCTTCAGGTTGTCGATTTGAGATTCGGATTGCCACCCTTTTTTTAAAAGGAAAACTCTAACTCCTTGCTTCCAAACGCATTGTTTGGAATCCTTTCCTTATGAAATTATACGGTAGCATCACTTCCCCTTATGTCAGACGGATCCGTTTCCTTTGTTTGGAATTAGGAATTCCCTTCCAGTTGGTCGACACAATGACGGAAGTCAGCCAAAAAGAACTGAGAGAAAAAAATCCTCTTTGGAAAGTTCCTTACTTAGAGTCTGGGGATGTAAAAATTTGGGATAGCCATACCATCACAGACTACATCCTTTCCATAAAGGGGAGTGGAAACTTCCGACCCAAAGAAGGAGAGCATTTTTTCCGTGAAGCAAACCTTCTCACGGCCATCGACCAAGCACTAGACAATGCCATCCTTTTGTTTTATCTAAACAAAGAAGGGATTAAACCCGATGCTGCCCCTTACTTAACCAAAAATGCCCTTCGGATCAGTTCCATTTTGGATTACATCAAACGAGAGTTAAATGGGAATTTTTTCTTTCCCGATGGGAAAGTAGGATTATCAGAGATTGCACTCTATAGCACACTCGATTGGATCCGTTTTCGGTCTGTGTTACCAATTTTGGAAGAAGAGATTTTTGTGAATTTTCTCAATTTCCATGGTCCAAACAAATCTTGGATGGAAACCGCGCCGAAGTAAGAAGTCCCGTCTTTTTTCACTCGACCCCATTTGATTTCGCTGGATTATGTCCCTTACCGGACCCCCTATGAAATTGAATGCGGCACAAATGGAAGCAGTTTCCACCATCCAAGGACCCCTTCTGGTCTTTGCAGGGGCAGGTTCTGGGAAAACAAGGGTGATCACCAATCGGATTGCCCATATGGTCGAAGGGGTGAAAATCCCTGCAGGGAAAATTGTTGCCCTTTCCTTTACCAATAAAAGTGCCAAAGAGATGGCGGAACGCCTCCGGAAGATGGTGCCTCGGGAAAAACTCAAAGGCATCACTCTTTCCACCTTTCATTCCTTAGGTTTAAAAATCCTCAAAGAACACATTACCAAACTTGGTTACAACGAAACGTTTTTGCTCTTTAATGGCACAGACCAAGAAGCCTTTGTGTCCGACCTTTTAAAATCCAAACGCCTTGATCCAAAAAAAGTCCCACCAAAAGAAATCCTTCGTAGGATCTCTTATGCCAAAAACACACAAGTCCATCCAGCGGAGAATGGCCTAACAGGTGAATTTGATCTCGTTGCCGCAGAACTTTTTTCGATGTATGAAGATGGCCTCAAGGAAAAAAATGCCATCGATTTTGATGATTTGATTCTTCTCCCCAAACGCCTATTAGGTGAGTTCCCAGAGATTGCGGCCTACTACCAAAGGAAACACGAATACTTCCTTGTGGATGAGTTCCAAGACACAAACCAACTCCAATATGAGTTTTTGTCCCTCTTTCGTGGGAAAAGTGATAACCTTTGTGTGGTCGGAGATGATGACCAAAGTATCTATGCCTTTCGGGGATCAAATGTCCAACTCATCTTAAATTTTGAAAGGGAATTCCCTCATGCAAAAGTGGTGAGGCTCCTTGAAAACTATAGGTCTACTTCACTCATCATCCAAGCGGCAAACTCCCTCATCCAAAACAACAAAGGCCGTAAGGAAAAAACCTTGTACAGCCGGATCCCTTCTGCCGAACGAGTGGAATACTATGAAACAGCGGATGAAAGGGAAGAAGCTATTTTTGTCGCAGGTCGCATCCAATCACTTCTCATCAAAAATGAATTTAAGGGAAAAGAAATTGCCATCCTCTTTCGCACCAATTTCCAATCCCGTCCATTTGAAGAAGAACTCCGTAACCGGAGCATTCCCTATAAGGTAGTCGGTGGTTATAATTTCTTTGACCGAAAGGAAATCCGTGATTGTATCTCCTACCTTCGGTACGTGGCAAACCCAAAGGATGATTACTCACTCCTTCGCATCATCAATTACCCAAAACGTGGGATTGGTCCCGGTACCATGCAAAAACTCCAAGAAGAGGCATTTACCCACAAACTTTCCTTATATGAAATCTTCCATAAAATGATTGAGAGTCCGGACTATTTGCCCGAAGTAAAAGCTAAGGTAAGGCAAGAAATTTACCAATTTGTGGAAATGGTAGATGCCTTTAAAAAGAAGTTTGCTATGTCCCCGAAATTGGCACTGGTCCTTCGGGAAATGATCACCCAAATTGGGTTCGAACGGGAAATTTCGATGGAAGAAACCGAAGAAAAGGTGGTGAAGGCCCGAATTTACAATTTGAGTGAACTTGTGAATATGTTGTCCTTTTTTGAAGAAGAGGAGGGCAGAGAAGGCAAAGCCACCATTTTTGACTTTTTGCAAAGGCTTGTCCTCCTGATGGAAGACGAACCAAAGGAAGATGAGGAAGACAGACGGGTGCAACTCCTCACCATGCACCAGTCCAAGGGTCTCGAATACGATTTAGTCTTTTTAGTGGGACTAGAAGAGGGAATTTTACCGAACTCACGTGTTATAGAAGAGGAAGGGGAAGTGGTCGATGAAGAACGACGCCTTCTCTACGTGGGTATGACTCGCCCAAGGCGAAAATTGTACTTGACTTCGGCTCGTACAAGACGCAAATTTGGGGAGCAAATCGAGAGTGCCCCCTCTCGGTTTTTAAACGAGTTGTCTCAGGAAGCTGTTCTTTTTTTCCCAATGGAAACAAAGGATAGAGACACGGAAACTAAGAATTTCTTAGAGGAATTAGACAAACTAAAGGTAGGCTAATGAAATCGATTCTCCCACTCACCCTCTTATTGTTGGTAGTGGCATTTGAAAATTGCGCATCAAACAAGGAAACCATCCGCCCAGGAGTTTCCAAAATCAATACAGGGTCTCATTTGGCCCAAATCGAAGCAATCGATGCTGATCTCAAATCCTCTACACTATCAGACGAGTCTCGCGACAAACTCATCATCAAAAAGGGAAAATTATTACTCGATTTAGGTCGTTATGAAGAGACGATCTCAACTCTGAACCAAGTGAACCAAGCGAAGGCAAACCCAGTGCAATTGTCTGAATGGAATTTGGCAATGGGAAAGGCATACATTGGGAAAAACGAATACAGCAAAGCGATTCAGTTCCTAAACCAATCCGAAAAACTCGATAAAAATACGAACCTCATGGAACGTAAAAAACTCGTAGTCCAATCCCTCGTTGCAGAAAGGGAATACTACCCAGCACTGGCGACCCTTACAAAGACCTACACAAAAGGGAACCAGAAAAAAGACGAATTCTACTACGAGACCGCGGCAAAGACCTATCTCAAAATGGGATTTGAGTACAAAAACACTGGTTTTTACCAAAAAGGGTTACAAGTGGCAAACCTTGGACTCGAAGAGTTTCCGAATAACGAAACATTAAAGTCCATCCAAAAGGAATGTTTGGAAGTGTTACAGCCGGAGGGCAAACTCTAAGCCTTTTTGGAACGTATTCTTTCTACACAGCGTTTCCTTCAGTGGAAACAAAACTTAAGAATTTTACTCAATAGAATCCGTGAAAACAAACGGGTTCTATTTTCATTTTTAGCCCTTGGTTTTGTTTTTTTCCTATTTGTTCTCTGCTACTATGGATTGGAATTTTACCTCCGCAATTACCGTATCCCTCTCGTGAAACTTCGGAAAGTTGTCGCAAGCACCATCAACCAAGAATTAGGTAAGGCAGTTGATATTGGGGTTTTGGATTTTTCGCTGAGAGAAGGCCTGATTATAGAAGATTTGGTTGTCTCGAACGAAGAGGATTTTTCGTTTAACGACCATATGTTGAAGGTAAAAAAAGTAACCTTCCGATTGTCCAGTTATTTCAAAGACTCTCCCACAGTGGAACGAATCGATTTTTATAGCCCACAACTTGTGTTAAATGATGATCGAGGGTTACGTGATCGACTCATTTCTTATGCCCAAACTAGTAAATTGAAAGACATTCGTTTTCATGATGCGAAACTCACAGTGAAACAAGCCGATACCACCTTGGTTGATTGGAAAGAAGGTTGGGACATTGATTTGGTTCGAAAAAACAAACGATTATTTTTGAAATACAATAATGGTTGGTTTTGGGTTCCCAATACAACTCGGGTGAAAGGAGAAGGTTATTTTTCAGAATCCAATTTAGATGATTTTCAATTTGAATTTTTTTGGAAAAACTTCCCTTCGGAAGAAGCCATCCTTCTCACTAATTTTCTTTTTGGATCACAGGTGCAGTCGGCTGTACTCACAGGAGAAGGAAAAATATCTTCATCGCCAAATACAGGTTTTGTGATTGATGGGGACTTGGAATTTGAAAATTCCTTTATTATTTTGCCATTTTTTGAAAATTATTTATTAGAAGGTTTCCGGTTTCGAGAGAAGTTTCATTTCACGAAAGAGTTGGAAGAAAGGGAATTTTTTGGCAATGAATTCCAAATCAAATCCCAGGTTGCCACAGTATTTGGAAAAGAGACCTTACTGCATAGGAAACTAGAATTCCAAATTACAGAATTAGAAGATATTTTTGAACATATAACGGACATTTCAGGCCTTTTTCGTTTTCCATTGTTTGGTGAACTGCATGGAAATTTAGAAGTCAAGGAAACGGGTGATAAAAACAAATGGTTTTCGATCACTGGAGAAGTGAAGGGTAGTGAGCTAAAACTTGCATCTTCCTTATTTGCTTTGGAAAATGGAAAATTGTACCTGCAATGGAAACCAAATAATGAATGGGAACTCAGTATCGATTCGGAAACATTTGGGAAACCCTCTCATCTTGTAGGGGCCGGCTCTGCAGATTTTAGTCGTTCCAAAAAAACAGATGGAACTTTTTATTATCCGATGTCTTCCAAAACAAAACTAAAGTTCCAGTCGACTGAACTCACCGCCAATGATTGGAAACCTCTTTATGAAGATTGGAAAAAAGATACCATGGAAGAGATTCGGGAACGCCAAGAGAAACTCATCCCCGAAGAATATTTTTACCAAACAAAACTGTATAAATACTTTTTGGAATCTATGAATTTTGATTTGAGCATTCACATCACAAACTTTTTTGCTTACCAAGGTTCCAAATCCTTGGGTGAATCAAAAGGGAATTTGGTTGTGAAAGATGGAAGGTTTAGTTTGAATTTGGGACTGGGAAATGTGGATTCCAAACTTTCAGTTGTATCATATTTTGCGAGTAAAACTCCAAATTTTAGTTTTAACCTAAATTTAAAAGAATACCCGTGGTCTGACCCATGGATGAATGTTTGTGGTACCGAATGGAAACCAAACCAAGTCAATTTGGATTATAGTTTTAATAGCATTGGAAGTGATTATTATATGTTGCATAAGGATGCAAGGACATCCTATTCTTTGAAATTATTTGGGGTGAATTTGAAAGATGGAGATCTTATCTCCAAAGGCAATATGGAACTTTTGGCATTTAAAAAGCCTTTTGATATTGAATTTACCCTGAACCGGTATTCTGATATGGACTACCTTTCGGATGTCGTACTCTCGAGTGAACAATTGGATTTGAAAGGTTACGGGAATAATAAAAATGGGAACTATCAAATGACCCTTTACGGTCTCATTGGAGAAACGAGAGGGAGTTTTGCGGTATCGGAAGAGGAAAACAAATGCCTAATCAAATAAATAAAAATCTCCTCATAACATTGTTTTTCGTTTGGACGCTTTTTTGTTTCCAGTGTAAGGAAACAGTAAACCCGGCTGACAAGGCACCGAACCTAAATACGATTCCGAGTTTTAAAGGGGAATGGGTATTGGAATGGGAAAATGGAACCCATGCCCTTTCCTTCGATCCAGAAACTCCCAAGGTTTTGTTTGATGGGAAAGAGGGAATGGAGTTGGATATGGACTCAGTGGGAATTCGGATCCGTGCTTATGATGAAGAATCAGTAAAAGGTTATTTTCTCTATTCCGATATCAAACCTAAGTCCTGGATTGGGACTTGGGAAAACCGAGTGGTCCGGTTATTCCGCCGGGATGCGCTTCAATAGAGTTTGGATTTCCTTTGCTGCCTTTTTCGAAGCATTTATTGTTCCGAGTTCCCGTTCTTTTGCTTCACGTAAGATCCCTTTGATTTTGTTTCGCAACTTTACATTCGAAAGGATTTTCCATGCTTCCGAAAAAATGTATTCCGGCCTACACTCATTTTGAGTGATCTCTCGGCAGACTTCCGTGCCACAAAGGATATTGGCAAGGCCAATGAACTTTGATTTGATGAGGAGTGATCCAAGGAAATAGGTAAATAAACTCACCTTGTACAAAATCACCATTGGTGTTTCAAAATACAATCCTTCAAGAGTTGCTGTCCCCGATGCAATGAGGAGGAGGTCACTTGCTTCCATCACACGTAGAGATGAGTTCCACAAATAATGGATATGGATGTCGGGGTGGATCAGTTTTACTGCGTGGATTTTTTCTAATAAAAATGATTCTTCCTTTTGGTTGATGTTTGGTAACAAAAAAACTATTTTTTTCTTCTCTAACTTACATTGTTCATGGAGTAAAACTGCAGTTCCAAGGATCGGGTCAATTAACCTACGAATCTCGCCTTTCCTAGAACCTGGCAGTAGTCCTACCGTATAACCGTGGTGAGAGTCTGGAAGTTTTTCTGGAACTACCGGTTCCTTTTTTAATTTTTCGGGGATTCGTTTCGTGATGGGATGGCCCACAAATTTGGCATTCACTCCATACTCATGGTAGATCTCTTCTTCAAAACGAAACAAAGTGAGCATGAGTGCAATGTGTTCTTTGATAAAATAAATTCGTTTGAATTTCCAGGCCCATATTTGTGGGGAAACATAAAATACAGTTGGGATCCCCCGTTTCTTTAATTCTTTTGCCAATCGTAAATTAAAACCAGGGTAATCAATTAAAATGGCAAGTTGGGTTGGTCTCTGTGTGGTTTCTTCTAAAACTCGATAAAATACTTTTTTTAGATAACTGTACTTTTTGATCGCTTCGGAAAATCCAATGACACTCAAATGTTCCATCTCTTCTAGAGATTCAAGACCGTTTTGAATCATTCCTTCCCCCCCAATTCCATAAAAATGGTAATCGGGTTCGATTGTGCTTAGTTCTTGTAACAGGTCAGAACCGATGAGATCCCCTGAATGTTCGCCAGCAATGACTAAGATGTTTTTTTTAGAGTTAGATCGATGTGATTTTTTTTTGGTTACCATTCAGAACCTTACTTCCATTTTTACCGAGGACACAGAAGTTTAACTTGTGTTTAGTGGCAAACTCAATCACTTCTTTGGGATTTACGACAAGTGTTTCGCCTTCACGGATGCATAATGTTTTGCAACCACTTTCTAACATCACTTGGAATGTGTGGATGCCAATGGTCGGTAAGTCAAAACGTTCGTCTTGTTTGGCTTTGGGGCTTTTGCAAACCACAGCATCTCCCTTTTTTTTTGTATACTGTCCACCACGGCGAATGGTTTCGTCAGTGCCTTCCACAGCTTCCACAGCGATGACAGATTCATCATTCACAACCACCATTTGGCCAATGTCCAAATCAGCCATTTTTTCAGCATAATCCATTCCAAAGACGATGTCTTTTAATTCCTGGGAGGAAAATTTTTTTGGGGTGTATCGGCCCTCTGGGAGTAGGAGGGATTTTAAATAAATTTTTTGTGAGATGACCTTTACTCCCATTGCCTCAAATTCCTCTGCGATGGCAAGGAAGATGGGGTAATCGTTTCGGTTGATGGTTTTTGCTAAAATGGAAAGGGCTTTGAGATCAAATTTGAGTTTTTGGAAGAGTAGGTCTTTTCTTACTTTTCCAAGCATGAGGATACGAGAGATTTTTTCTTTTTGGATCGTCTTTAAGATTTTTCCCACTTGGGTGATGTGGACGGGAATGGTCCGTGACTCATGCCCTCTGGGGGAAAAATCGGATTCAATCAAACCAAGGAAAATTGGATCTTCGCCGGCCGCGAGAGCTTCCTGCATTCCAATGTGGGGGAGCTCGCCACCACCAGCGATGATTGCCAATCTACCTTTTGTGACCAAAGGACTTCCTGTTACGTAGTTCCTGAATCGCTACTTGCAGTGGAGGAAGGGGCACTCTCTTTTTTGTAGTCAGTCACATAAAATCCAGATCCTTTGAAGATGATTCCTGCACTGGCAGAGATTCGTCGTTCCACGGATCCTTTTTGTCCACAAAGGCATTCAGTTAGTGCATCGTCCTTCATGGATTGAACGTGCTCAAAGTCTTTTCCACATGTGTTGCAATGGTAATCGTAAGTTGCCATATCCTCTCCTTTAATGAATTCCTGTTCTCACTTCAAATAATAATACATAATCTCGGTTTGGTTTGTTCACCAAAGGAAGGCAAACCTCCCATGAATACTTTCCCGCTTCCAAGATGGACTCAGAGAGTGGGAACGAACGTATGGATTGGACGAGGCCAGTATTCCGCCTCCAAAGGCTTGCGTTCCATTTGTCCCCAAGTCGATTCTCGATATGTAAGGACAGATTTTCTCGCCTTTTTTCGCCGTCGAGGACATATCGGTTTTTATTGACCCAAATCGAATTTTGGTCTGCTGCAATCGAATACGCCAAATGTTCCAAATGATTGTATTGCAAATGGATTTCAATAAAAGGGATGGGGGTTTCTGAATCGGGTGGTAAAAAGGAAAACTCAAAGTAGTTTTTGTTTCCCGAAAGTTTTTTGCAAATGCGTTCTGATGGAGTTTGTTTTCCAGAAGATCCGTAAATGGGAAATCCAGTTTCTCCTAATACCCGGATGGAATCACGTGGGATGTAATTTCCAAAAAAGGTTTGGGGGATTTTTTTCCCGTCCCAACCTTCAAAGTCGATTCGGATTTCATTGTCCACTGCCTTAAATCGTTTTTCAAATTCTCGGATGAGTCCCTCGTCGGCCAAAGTTTCTTTTAAAAACCCTGAGAAAATCCAGGCAGTTTTTTGTGTGTTTGGAAAGTAACATCGTTTCCAGTTCCCATCGTTGCCAGCAATGGTTTCTTCGGCACTATCTTCTTCCAAACAAATCGCAGGTTCTGGTTCACTTACCTTTCCTACTTCACTGTTTTCCCTTCCAGGGCCACTCCTAAGGTTTACATTTTTTCCTCGTATGGTGGCTGTTTGGTGGTATAAATTGGTTCCCGATACTTGGGATAAAAAATGAAGGGTTTGCAAAAGGAATCCTGTTTCAATTTCTCCAATGGGCTCAAAAGGAAATTTTAACAGATGGGAAAGGGCATCACTAAAACTTTCTTCCATCCCTCTTGGGTCTTCCAAAACCAAGAGGAGTAGGTAACTTGTGACTTCGGATTTTGGGATTGGTTTTGCAAGGGAACTGATTTTTGTGATGAGGGCCCTTTTGTATCCGGTCCCATGTTTTTTAAGATGAGAAAAATAAGGGTCTTCCAAGTGGTAATAGGGTCCCCGTGTGGTTTCCCATTCGATGACTTTTATATCCTTTCTTTTTTGGAAGAAACTCAATAGTTCTTTTTCACCATTTTTCCCATTCAATTTTTTTTCCAATTGGGAAAGGGATTGAGATAAGATGGTGAGTTCCAATTCACTCGTTGGAATCTCGGACTCTTTGTAAAGTTTTAGGACTTTTAGATAAGATTCTGACTGGTACAAATCGTACGCTTTGTCGTCCCTGTCTCGAAAATCAACAAAGGTATAGGTAAAGAGAATGACGAGTGAAAAGACTATCCCAAAAGCAAAAAAAACTCGGGAGCGTATCAAAAGGAACCTCCCGGATTCGTTTGATTAAAGATTTTCAGGAAGGAGTTTGGCGCGGTCCACTCCGTATTCTTCGAATAATGCATTTTTTGCCACATAGTATCGGTGTAGGTTGATGTTGTAGTCCACTTTTGCTCTGACAAGAGAAAGTTGGTCTTGTACCAATGTGTCCAAAGCATTTTTCACGGCAAGTGCATTGAACCTTCCTTGTTGGAAGGAACGTAACACTCCATTATAATACTTCTTAGATTCTTCTTCGGTTCGTTTCGCATTTTCCATCACACGGTAGGAAGCTTTGAGGATATCAATTCTTGTTTTGACATCATCGGAAACAGATTTGACTAAGTCGGATTCTTCCAAGGCCACTTGGCGTTTTTGGATTTCCGCATCACGTAGTCCCACCTTCACCCCTTTGTCCATAATGGGGTAACTGAGGTCGAGTGAGCCTTGCATCACAGGGTATTGGTAGGATAGAACTCCATTTCGTCCATCGGAGTAATTGTTTTGTGGGCTTATGGTATTTTGTGCTTGGTATCCGTAAGTTCCGGCAGCCTTTAGAGTAGGAAGGGCTTCGTTTTTTGCCATCTTCATCGCAAGTTCCGCGTTTTCTTTTTTCCTTTGTAAGGCACGGAAATCTGCTCGGTGTTTGTATGCGTAGTCAATGTCCGCTTGGTAATCCAATTTGGCAGGTAGGGTTTCCGAAAGGGGAGTTGTCTTTTGGAAAACAGTGTCTTCTGGAAGGTTGAGAGAACGAATCAGTTTTCGTCTTGCCTCTTCCTTTTCGGCACTTGCCTGTGCCATCTGGCCTTCTACTTGTGAGAGGAGGGCATTCCACTGGTTCACTTCAAAACTTTCTGAAAGGCCAAGTCCTTGTTTGCGGATGGTCAGATCCCGTACGTTTTTTGTATTCTTTAATAATTGTTCGAAGGTTTGGTAACCGGATTCTTTGACTGAGTAGTTCCAATAGTCAACAAGGGTAGAGACGACCTTCGTTGCCACTTGGTCTTCCATTTGCTCCCGCATGATCTCTGTTTGGTTCTCTAGGATCTTTTCCATATTCCTTTCATTGGCACCAAAGGCATTTTTGAGAAGGTCTTGGGCAATGGTTACAGAAAGAGTGTCCGTATAAAGGGGTGGTAGTCCTAAAGCGGAAAAACCTGATGGTGTTTGGTTTGGGTTTTCAAAGGCGTTGGAGTCGAACCTTTGTGATTTCGCTTCTAATTTGAAATAGGTTCCCGTTGTGAAAAGTTTTTCTAAACCAGCACTGTAAGTATTGGTTTGGGTTTTTGTTCCCGTAAAGATATTGTTTTGGTTGAAAGGGAATTTTTTCTGGTCGATTTCCGCTTTGGATACAGCCCGCCAGGAATACTTCGCTTCATACTTCATCAAATTGGAATCTGCTTTTGCTAGTTCCAAACGAGCTTGCAAAACTTCGCGGTTGTTTTCGATGGCATACCGTACTGCCTCCTGGAGGCTAAGAGAAAAACCCTTATCCCCCGACTCAGCAGCCAGTAAACCTACGGAAATGAGAAGGATGATGACACTAGAAAACCATGAACGTTGTTCCATACTCTTAACTCAGACTCCTCATTTCCCCTGCAAAGTTGTATTTTTTTGATCGCTGCCCTTATTTTTTAAAGGCTGCTTTCATTTTTTCACCAACTTCCCCGATATGCGCGCAAATGCTCACACCAGCATCTTGCATGGCTGCAATTTTGGAAGTCGCTGTCCCCATTCCCCCAGAAATGATAGCACCTGCGTGCCCCATACGTTTCCCTGGAGGGGCCGTTTGGCCTGCGATGAACCCAACCACTGGTTTTTTGACATGAGCTTTGATGTAAGCCGCTGCTTCTTCTTCAGAAGTTCCACCGATTTCACCAATCATCACAATGCCTTCTGTGTCTGGGTCTTCATTAAGGAGGCGAACTGCTTCCGTGTGGTTCATCCCGGGAACTGGGTCTCCCCCGATTCCAATGCAAGTCGACTGGCCAAGGCCCGCCGCCGTCAAGGAAGCCACAGATTCGTAGGTTAGAGTTCCTGAACGAGACACAATTCCAATGTTCCCTGGAGTGTGGATGAAACCTGGCATGATTCCCATTTTTACATTATAACGTGGGTTGATCACACCTGGACAGTTTGGTCCTACGAGTTTTGTTTTGGAATTTCGTAACACGCTGTACACTTTTAACATATCGTGTGTAGGGATTCCTTCTGTGATACATACCACAAGAGGGATCTCTGCAAAAATCCCTTCGAGGATTGCGTCCGCTGCAAATGGAGGTGGAACAAAAATCACTGCTGCGTTTGCTCCGTCTTCTTTCATCGCGTCTTTGATGGTATTGCGAACAGGAGCTGTTTTTCCAAATTCAGATGTCCAAGTTTGGCCACCTTTTCCAGGAGTCACACCCGCTACTACCTTTGTACCATATTCCAACATTTGAGTCGCATGGAAGGAACCTTCTTTTCCAGTGATCCCTTGTACAACTACTCTTGTATTTTCATCTACTAATACAGCCATGTTTCCTGTTTCCTATTTTTTGATTAGGGAGACAATTTTGTCTGCCGCGTCACGGAGTCCCTCGACTCCCACAATGTTCATCCCAGATTCGTTTAGGATTTTTTTCCCTTCTTCTGCGTTGGTTCCTTTTAAACGAACCACAACTGGAACGGATACGTTTACCTTTTTTGTTGCTTCGATAATTCCAACTGCAACTCGGTCACAACGTACGATTCCACCGAAAACGTTTACAAAAATTCCTTTTACGTTTGGATCGGAAAGGATAAGCCTGAACCCATTTTCTACAGTGGTTGGGTTTGCTCCACCTCCAACATCCAAAAAGTTTGCAGGTTCAGCACCAGCTAACTTCACGATGTCCATGGTTGCCATCGCAAGACCGGCACCATTTACCATACAACCAATATTTCCATCTAACTTCACGTAGTTGAGGTTGTATTCTTTTGCTTTTACTTCGTAAGGATCTTCTTCAGAAATATCTCGAAGGGCTTCGTTGTCAGGGTGACGGTAAAGAGCGTTTTCATCCAAGTCCATCTTGCAGTCCCCTGCAATGATTTCGTTTTGTTTTGTTAGGATGAGAGGGTTGATCTCGAGGAGTGCTGCATCTTCTTTGATGTAAGCATTGTAAACTGAATTCACGAGGGCAGTGAAGGATTTTTGTGCTTCTGCCGGGATTCCAAGAGCAAACGCAAGTTCTCTTACTTGGGATCCTTGGATTCCGATGCCTGGATCAATTTGGATTTTGATGATTTTTTCAGGGTGGGTTTCGGCCACTTCTTCAATTTCCATCCCACCTTCTGTGGAAGCCATGATGATGGTTTTGCGAATGGCACGGTCGAGTAAAATGGAAAGGTAGTATTCCTTCGCAATCTCAAGACCTTGCTCTAAATAAACTTTTAGGACTTTTTTTCCCTCAGGCCCAGTTTGTGGGGTGATGAGTTGCATCCCGAGGATTTTCTCTGCAGCCGCTTTTGCGTCATCTTTTGTTTTGGCGACTTTGACTCCGCCACCTTTCCCTCGTCCACCTGCGTGGATTTGGGCTTTGACCACCACTACGGGTGATTTTTGGACAACTTCGTTATATGCCTTTTCGAAATCACCGACAGTGTCGATGACCTTTCCGAATGGAACGTTGGCATTGTGTCTACGTAGGATTTCTTTGGCCTGGTATTCGTGGACTTTCATGGATTTCCTTATGTCATTGGTACGTCCGAAGGCAACCGCCAACGGATCACTAGGTTAAACCTCATGGGTTGGGGGAGATTGTCAAGTTGGATTGGAAAGAAGTGTGCAAAGGCCGGCCCATTGGACTTTTCCGTTTGTGGACAAAATGCCTGGAATGAGTTAGGTTTTATGCCCGAAGGCTTCTTTCCGGATGTTTGGGTAGGGTCACTCGAAAGACTGAACCTTTCCCTTCCTCGCTCGTCAATGCGATGGAACCACCAAGCACTTCAACTTGTGATTTGGTGATAAAGAGTCCAATGCCTCTGGCATCTTCATTCCGATGGAAGGTTTTGAACATACCAAAAATTTTGTTTCCATGTTTTTGCAAATTGATTCCAAGGCCATTGTCTTCGACGGTGAATACAATTTGTTCATTTTTCTCTGTCGCTTCAATCCGAATGAAAGCACCTTTTTTCAGTCGAACATACTTCACAGCATTTGAAATCAGATTGAGAAGGATACTTTCTAAGTAAGCGGGGATGGTTTTACATTCGATTTCGTTTGGAATCCTGACTTCAACTTGGATGTTCCTAGATTCGATCGAACCTTTTAAAATCGTTAGTGTTTTATCCACTTCATTTCTCAGTGAACAAATTTCCATCGGTTTGTTTAACATTTGGTTGATGGAGATAATGTCATTTAAGTGAGTAATGGTTTCTTCTAATTGTACGGAAGAGGCATGTAACATTTGTATGATCTTTGTTTTGTCTTCTTCTGGATTGGAATCTTCTAATAACTGCACAAGGGATGTAAAATTGGAAGAGTGTTGTCGGATATTATGGGAAACTATGTAGGCGAAGTTTTGTAATCGATTGTTTTGGATGCCTGTGAAATGTAACATCCGTTTTGTGTTTTCTAGGGCTTCGATTTCTTCTGTGATATCAAATCGAATGGACAAAAAAGATTCTATTTGGTTTTTTTCATCATACAAAGGATGGATGAAGGTTTGTAACCAAAAATAATTTCCATCTTTTGATTTGTTTTTGATGATTCCTTCCCAAGTATGACCCGATTTGATTTCTTTCCATAAAGCACTCCAAAATTCTTTTGGGTGGTAGGCAGCATTTAAAATTCTATGGTTTTTACCAATGATTTCGCATTCTGAATAACCACAAAGATTCAAAAACTTGGAATTTACCCTAGTGATGTTACCATTTGCATCCGTGACACTGACAATGGCTGATCTTTCGATTGCATCTAAGATGGAGGTTAATTTTTTATTTTGGAGTTGGATGGTGTTTTGTGTATTTTTTAGTTCAGTGACGTCGAGAAAACTCGCAGTCGCACCTTCCAAATTGCCTTCTTCATCATAGATTGGTGTTGCATTGACATTCAACCATTTTGGTTTACCACCTTCTGAAACGATTCCATGTTCACAATTGTAGACAGTTTCTCCTTTCCCCAGAGCAATTGCCAAAGGAAGTTTTTCGATTGGGTAAGGATCACCATTTGCATCTATTTGTTTCCATTCTCTGGAACTGAAATACCGATTTTCAATGGTTTCTAATTCCAACTCTAATATATTGGCTGCGCTATCGTTCGCATAGAGTATTTGCCCTTCGGTATTGACGACAACAACCCCATTGATCATTGTTTTTAAAAATCGATTGAGTTTGGTTTCTTTTTGTTTCAATGCTTTTTCTGCGAGTAACACATCGGATAGTCTTTCGATAAGAACCGTACAATGTGTACTACTGATCCGACTCAATGTGAATAAGAAGTTTTGATGGTTTGTTTTTTCAAAATGCAAACCGGATATGGTTATGACTTCTTCAAAGTTTGTGTTGTTTTGGAAACAAGAATGGATTTGGTTTTGGTTTCCTAGTTCCATTAAAAATGGAAACAAAAAACCAATTGTCATTGGATCATTGCCTGTTTTTAAATTAGGGTGAGTTTCTTTTGCCTTTTCATTGGCAAATACTAGTTTTGCGGAAACATCAAAACTCCCTTCCTTGGTTTCGAACAAAAAAACAGAATGATTCAATTGGTTTGCAAAACCGAAAAAGAGATTCCTGTCTGAATTGTTTGTTCCACTCATGGGTAGGCATCAACCATACCAAACACGTATGGTGAAAAACTTGAATCAATTCGACGAAAGAATCCGTTTGGATTCTAGTTTTCTGATTAAAATTTGTTCCAGTAAGGAGAAAGCCGGATGGAATCACAAAAACTTCCATTTGCTTTTGTATCCAAAAGGTCAAATCGATCGGCATTATGCGGGGAAAGGTAAATTTCGCCACCTAATCCAATGGCTCCACCTCTGTAGGATGTGGTGGATGGGTTTGCCATCAGAACAGAATAGGAATCTGTTCTTGGATCAATGGAAATGAAATTGGAATAATTATAAGGAATTGGATAAATTTTTCCATTAGGAGAAAGTACAACTCCGTTGAACATCCCACTGACGGGTGATGGTAAGTTTCCGAGGTTTGTTACCGTATCATTGTTTTTTGTATCCACTGCGAACACGTTACTTGCGTTAAATGGGATGATATAGATCTTTCCATTCGGGGCATAAATCCCTGAAAAAAAATTCCCACTCCCACCAAAGGAATACGAATGCATCGTAACTGAATCTGTGTTAGTGTCTAAGATATAAATGTTCGTGGCATCATGGGGGATGTAATAGATTTTTCCTTCAGGTGTGAGAACTCCATTGGAAAAAATTCCTCCAGAGAGGGATGTTGCTACTGAACCAAAGGTTTTGGTTTTTGTGTCATAATAACGAATGGTGGATTCATTGCCTGGTGTGAAGTATACCTTCCCATTCGGAGCAAACACTCCACCATTGTATGCGGCTCCACCCATTGTGATATTGCCAATGGTCGACATTGTTTCCTTTGAAGTATCGAAGGAAAAAAAGTCATTGTTTTGGTGGGGAGCAAGGTAAATTGTTCCATTTGGTCCAAGTGCCCCACCCATAAAATCAACTACACCAGCTACAGAGGTAGAAAGAGCAAACGAACGATTGTTAGGATCAATTGAAACGATATAAGGTGAGTTATACGGGAGTAAATAAAGTTTTCCATTTGGGGCACTGAGGGCACTTTGGAATGCAGGATAGGCCACACCGATGGCGGATTGGACTGAAACAAGGGAATATTGGACCAGAGCTTCAGGCCCACTCACACCAAGAGATGCTTGTAACTCCACTTCCTTTTTGACTAAATCCCAATTTTCTGGTAAGTGGGCTTGTTCATATGATAAGGAACAAATGGGTTCACGTGGTTCTTGGATCTGGTAACCACAATGAAAACTTTTGTCTTTGGTTGTGATGCGAAAGAGTAATTCCTCTAAATAGGAATTGGAATTCACATCGCATACATTCGATAAATTTCCATTCGAACAGGAAAATAACAAACAGAAGGAAGAGAAAAAAAGAATAGAACGAAACATAAAACTGATACAATGGATGTTATTTGCGAAGGCACTCCAACCGCAATCAAGATTAGAAATATCCCTAAGAATTCATTTGCGGAAACGTCCGTAGTGAATTCCTTGATACATTACAATCGAATCCTTCTGGATGGATTAAATCGGACGTGTTACGATTTTGATTCCTTCCGCATTGATGTTTGGAAAAAAATTAGGGTCTCTCTTCGGATCGGTGAGTAAAAGTTTCACATCTCGTATCCTTTCATAACACTCTTTCATAAGGAGTTGGTGCCCACACCCAAGGAGATGGTAACCTTCATGGACAAGAGTGGATTTTGGACTTGTGAATAAGAGTTGGATGGTGGAAATGTATTTCGCTTTGATATAACCTTTTGTATTGGTGCGTGTTTCGACAGCACCTTGGATTTCTAACTTCACTCCCACTCCTACAAAGAGTCCTAAGGTAAACACTTCGTAGGCGATATCACCCCAAGTCCTGCCTTTCAAATACAACATACGATCACAAAATTCGGGCATCTTTTTGTTAACCAAATACTCGATGATATCCGAGCCATAAAATCCGGGACGTTCCATGATAGCCAAGGGAATGGGTTCAGCTTTGAGATGGTAAAGGGAAAGTTCCTCATTCCATGCTGTGAATAAAGATTGGATTTCTTCTGGTTCGATACCAGGTTCACGGATGACACAAACGCGAATGTTAACTTCCTCTCCAAACGACATCGAATTGCGAAGAGAAGTTTGGTGGAAACCGATTGTGGTGCAACCGGCTAGGAAAAGGAAACAAGTGAGATAAAAAATTTTGAACATGGCTTTCAAAGGATTCAATGGTATGTTTTTGTTTCCATCTGACAAACGTTAAAAATCGGAAACACAGCGGGTATAATTGTCTGATGAATTTGATTTTGTATCAGGTCCACCACCTGAATATTGGAAATTGACAACAAAGGCATTCGAACCGAACTGAGTTCCTGAAGTTGAAGTCCAATAATTCACGACAGCTGGCGATGCAATTTCTGCCGTATTGGGAAAGAAAACCGGATCATAACCGGGCCTTCCGTACGTTTTGTAAAAATCGATCAGACTCCTGAGTTCATTAGCGTTTGGTAGCCTCCAAACCTTACCAGCCAAATTTAAGTTTTGGCAATAATTGATTGCCGTTTGCCAATCAGAGATGAGATCAGTCCCACCCGTGCACGTTGCGAAGTTGGTTTGGCCTGCATGGCACCTTTGCCAAACAAGGGAAGTGTCTAAATCCAAGATGGTTCCATCATTATTATTGATTAGGCGTTTGTTTTTGATGGGGGTTCCATTTGCAACACAACGCAATCGGTGGAGGTCCCCATATCCACCACCTCCAATACCTGATTCAATAAAAGTAGGATAATAGGCTCCCACTCCTGGATCATAATCCGTGTTTGTTTTGAAATTCCAGCTGTCTGTTGCCGGAAAGTAGGTTTGATTAATTGATGGATTGATTGTAGTATAGTCGAATGTACTCATATACTCATACATTTCGGGAACACGCCAATCGGTGCGATTGGCAAATCCTGACCCAACATTGAGACTCGCACAATCCGTTTGTGCTTGTGTATATGTAAAGCTGGTTGTACCCGAGGTTGTGCATCCAATCCCAGTGATTCCCCTTTGGCAACTCGTCCAAACCAGTCCAGAATTTTCTTCCGTTGTGATTTCCACACCAGCCACCAAACTAGGACCAATAAAACTTGGAGTGGTTCCTTTTTGGAAGTTTCCGTCCTGACCCGAAACACTCGAACAAATGGCTGGATTATATGCACCATCGTAACAAGTGGTTTGGTTCGTTTTGAACGGAAGTTTTCCCATCCATAGAGGCGTGTAAGTGCAACTGGCACTTCCTTTGGGATTACTGGCAGTAATGGTATAAGATACTCGATTGGCAAACCAACCAGAATAACTGCCTTGGAGGGAATTAAAAAAAAACGAAAAGGAAATTCCAGGAGGAAGAGGAGGGTCACTGGAAAACGTCAATCGATTGCCATCGGTTTCAAACGACTCCACAAAAAACATAGAATTGGGTTTTGGAATCGGGGCAGGGCAATTTAAAAAACTGGGAGGAATCACTTCCAAAACCAATCCACAATGTGGGGTTTCGTCAAAATTGATATAACGGATGAGTAAACTTTCTAAATAAGACTCTGTTTTGGGATCACAAAGATTATCCAATTTAGACCTTTGGCAATCCATCAATTGTGTGGCAAAGAGAAAAATCAATACGATACAATTTTTTGTCTGTGCCATAAAATCGATGCTAAATGGTATTATGAATAGAACTTGCTACGATGGAATTTCGGCAACTATTTTCTCCTTAAAAGATGCAATTTGTGATTTTAAGCTATCAATGCGTTTTGTATCAGTAGGAATAAGCGATGTTAGATGTAAGGTCTTCTCTGCTTTAGGCAAATTGCCTATTATCAGATACAATTGTACAAGTTGAATCAAATTGGAAAGGTGGCCTGGGTTACGAAGTCGGATCCTTTCTCCCATATCAATTGCCTTTCCGTATTCTTTTGTTTGTTTGTAAGTGAACGATGCTAAATAAATTAAATCCGTATCTCCCGGAAATTCCTCAATATAAGTGTTTAGTTTTTCGGCAGCCAATTGGTAGTCTTTCATACGTACAAGTAAACGAATGAGGGCTCTTTTGATTTCTCTGTTTTCGGGATTGATGCGATTTGCTTCCAGTAAACTTGTTTTTGCCTCTTCAAGGGATTCGGCTTTAATTTGATTTTTTGCCTTTCGCATCAGTTCATAGGATTCTTTCCGAATGGCCCGAGGAGGTTGGTGGCTATTTTCTTTAAAACCAATCCTCATAAGACTTAAATCATCTGTTAGTTCTCCCATGGTCAAAATGGATTGGTAAATGTTTTTTAGATCTCCATTCCCTCGTTCGACATGGCGTAAAAATAATTCTTCATCGTGATTGATTTTACGAGCAGTTGTCTCTGTGACAAATTCGATATCATCCCTTCCGTCTGAACCAAGGATTAGGATATCTCCAGGTAATAGTTGTAAGGTGGATATTTCGAGTGATTTTTCAGAAAAGGGAGTCCCCAATTTTCTAAGTTCTGAATTGTTTTTGATAAATTCGGCAGTACCTTTTCGATACAAAACTGACCAAGGGTGTTCTGCATTTAAATAATACATTAAGCCAGTTTCATCATCAATCAGACCCATTACCATGGAAACTAACATGGAACAATCGAAACTTTCAAAGATATGATGGAGTTCTTGGTAAGCATTTTTAATCCAACGTTCCGCATACAAAAGTTTTACTGCCTCGACGGCATTGGACCTTTCTAAAATGGATTGGACTGCCGCACCGAGGACTAATACCCCACCCGCACCTTGTAAGGATTTTCCCATTGCATCTGCATTTAGAAAAAAAGTATAATCTTTCCCTCGTAAGGTGATGGTGCGAGTGATGCAAATATCACCACCTATTTCATTTTCCCTTCCATGGAATAAAAAGGTTTTTTTCTGTTTGATTAAAAAGTCTGTTTTCACATGGGAACCAATGGTTTTATTCAAACTTAATGGTTTGATGAGAAGGGATGTTAAAAAATAATCACCATCTTGCTGTTTTTTTAACGTTTCCACTGTTTCCAAACTGTTTCTGAGCTCTGAGGTTTTTGCTTCTACGAGTTCCTGTAAATTCTCTCTAATTTTTCCTACTTCCCTCGTAGCTTTTTCAAAGTTTTTGGCAAAGAGAATGAATTCCTTATCGATGGATAATATGGGAAGCGCACCACTCCCACCAGAAGCCAAACTATTTGCCGATTCGTTAATTTGTTCTAAGGTACGGTTAATGGATTGGAAAAACATATAAATCAAAATGACCGCTTCAATAAACGTCATCGTGATAAAGGCTGTAATTTTAAGTAAACTTGCATTGCCAAAGGAAATAAAAACAGATAAGACACTAAGGGAAAGGAGAATGAGGATGAGTAAAAAGATAAACTTTCCTTTTAAACTCAAAATCCCAAAGTTTTTGTGGACGGTGACGTCCCTGTAAGCTAAAATCTTTTTGATTTCCACTCGTTTGCTACCGGTGGCATAATCGGAAATGATATAAGAAAAACCTCCGTAAACAAAAACGGCAGACAACCATCCAATAAAAATCAATAATAACTCATACAAAGGATATGAAAACACAATATAAGTAAGGGAAACGGAGAGGAAAATCATAAGGGCATACCGAATTGCAGCATACATGTTTTCTTTGGGAAGGTGGATGAGTGTGTTTAAATTGTTTTCGAGTTCTAAGATGTCTTTGTGACGAATGGTTTCGTTTCGTTTAAGAAAAAGATTTAGCTTTCTTACGTCAGAACGAAATCCACCGTAACCCAGAGGAGTTAAGATCCCAAACTCAATGCTATGCCCAACAGCTGCCAATAACGTAGCAAAAACAAAAACGTTCACCACTTCCGGGTGATTATCGATTGTGAAATTGGGAATGAGGGCGGAACCAAAAAAGTATGCGTAAAAAGCACCAAAAAATGCCCCTTGTAGTGAAAAGAAAACAATCGCAAAACTATATGAAATGGTTCTGTGTAAAAATTTGAAAATTTGATCAAAGATTTGACTCATTCTCGTCCCCAGGGAATCCAAATTCTAAAGTAAGGGAATGGATGAGTAAAGAGATTTTCAGGCCTTGGTTTGAAAAAAGTTAGATATCATATTAAAAAAAACTTTCAAACGAAATCACAGTCGTTAGTTTTCGCTAATGGATTTAAAAAACAAAAGAATTGTAGTGACTGGAGCTGCCTCTGGGATTGGAAAAGAGACCGTATTGCAGCTGTTAAATTTCGAAAACGTTAAGATTTTAGCATGTGACTTAAATGAAAAAAATGTAATCTCTCATCCGAATGTCATTCCTTATAAATGTGACGTATCAAAACCAGAATCTTTAGACAAACTTCTTAAGGATGCCGATAAAAAATTGGGTGGGATTGATATCTTTTATGCCAATGCAGGTTTTGCCTATTACGAAGTGATCCCCGAAGCCAATTGGGAAAGGATCGACAGAATCTTTCGTACCAACGTGTATTCTCCATTTTATACCTTAGTCACATTGAATTTAAAAAGGAAAGAGCCTTGTTTGTTCATTGTCACTGCCTCTGCCATGAGCCACTTACCACTTCCAGGATATGCCTTGTATTCGGCAACAAAGGCGGCTGTCAGGTCCTTCCTTGATGCCTACCAATGTGAATTGAAACCTGGTAACCGAACCATGATCGTGTATCCCATCGCGACTCGGACAAAATTTTTTGACTCAGCGGGGAAAGAAGTTCCTGTACCATTTCCAAGCCAAACGCCTGAGACAGTGGCAAAACAAATTGTAAAAGGAATTTTAGGAGACAAGAAGGAAGTTTTTCCCTCATTTCTCTTCCGTTTCATTCAATTTTTGGACAGGTTTTTATTTTTCCCGTTAAAAATTTACCAAAAATTAGAAGCACTAAAATTGAAATCGCATAAAACTTAAGTCTACTGCATAGTGGACACTATGCAGGCCTCTTCTGGAGAATCTTTACCAGATTTACCAACTTCGACTATGAATCAGTCCATTGTCGAAGCTGATCTTTTGAAAACGATCATGGAGGTAAGTTCCACTGCGATTGTTTTGTTAAACCCACAAGGACAAATTCTGTATGCAAATCCAGCTTCAGAAAATGTCCTTGGAATCAAATTAACGGACATTCTCTCTCGAACCTATGATGCACCCCAATGGAAAAACACTTCCCTTGATGGAGGCCCTTGGCGGGATGAAGACCAACCATTCAATATCGTATTAAAAACAAAAAAACCTGTGGCCGACATTCGGCATGCGATTGAAGACGCACATGGAACCAAAAAATACCTCTCCATCAATGGATCTCCCGTTTTCGATGAGAAGGGGGAGTTACGTTCTCTCGTTTTTTTAATCACAGACATCACAGAAAATGTTCTCAAACAAAAAGAATTGGAAGATAGTGAGTCAAAATACAGAACCATCACTGAACTTTCACTCAGTATGGTATATGATCTCGATATCAGTACTGGCCAAAACCAATGGGCTGGTGCCATCCAAGAAATCACAGGTTACACCACTGAAGAATACGTTGCCATTGGTTATGAAGCATGGTCGCTTCTCATCCATCCAGAGGACAAAGATAAGACCTTGCAGTTGTTTGATGAAGCAATGGAGAAAAAAACTAAGTTTTCTTGTGAATACCGTTACAAAACGAAATCGGGTAACTATGTTTTCATAGAAGACAATGGAATCTTTTTATATGATAAAGAAGGCGTAGCCTATCGAATGTTTGGTGCGATGATCAATCGTACGGAACAAATTGAGGCAAATTTAGCACTAAAAGAATCTGAGTCAAGGTTACTCATGTCTCTTGACGCAGTGAAAATGGGGATATGGAGTTGGGATATCGACAAACGAGAGATCTATTGGTCTCCGCAAACATTTGCAATTTATGGATTTGCATCCGATGAGACAGAAATCTCTATCGACAAGTACATAAAACTCCACCCAGAAGAAGACATTCAAAAAGTTTCCCAAGAAATCCAAAGTTTAAAAGATGATCCAAGTCGTTCTGGATTTAACATCCAACATCGTATTTTCCACGCAGATGGGAAAGTTCATTGGGTAGAGTCTAGAGGAAATTTGTTACGTGATGTGGAAGGGAATCCGTTTCGTTTGATGGGAACCATATTGGATGTCACCGAGGCCAAGTTAGCTGAGGAAGCATTACGAACTTCCGATGAAAGGTTCAGAGCATTTTACCAATTTTCAACCGAAGCATTTCTGATATTTGATGAAAACTCACTTCGCGCAAAAGATTCAAATTTTGCCTTCCAAACTTTATTCGGTTATACTCCTGAAGATACAAAAAATTTAAGGATTCGTTCCTTACTTACGATGGATTCTTTGCAAAAAATTCGTGAAAAAATTGAAACCAATTCCAGTGATTCCATTGAAATTGTTTGCAAACGAAAATCAGGAGAAGTGTTTCCCGCTCTTGTTTCCATCAAACGGTTTAAGTACAACCAATCAGATTCGATTGCTTATAGTATTTTCGATTTGAGTCCTATCAAAGAGGTAGAAGAACTTAGGCAAATCAATAACGAAATTCGTGAAAAAAACAAACTCATCGAAAAACAAAAAATTGAACTCGAGATGGCCTTCGAAAATTTAAAACGAACCCAAGAGCAATTGGTACAATCAGAAAAATTAGCGGCCCTCGGCCAACTGATTGCAGGCATTGCACACGAAATCAATAACCCCATTGGTGCAGTTAAGGCTTCCAACCAAAATATGTTGGATTGGCAAAAACGTTATGGAATCGCCTCACAATTGTTTCGTGAAGCCATCCTAAGTGTGCCAAGAGAAGAACAAGTGATTCTCAAAACGATTCTATCAAACCTAGACCAACCCATCGAATTTTATACAGGCAAAGAAGAACGTTTACGCAAAAAAAAGAACAAAGAAATTTTAATGCAAAAAGGTTTTAAGGCCGACGATGCGGATGAATTTGCGGAAGCCTGGGTAGAATTAGGGATCGGGGAATTGGAAGAAAAATACATTCCACTGTTTCATTCCCATTACCTTCGTGTGTTTTTCGACTATTTGGCTTTGGAAATCCAATTCCGAAGGAACACTCGTTCCATCCAATTGGCTGTGGATCGTGTATCGAAAATCATGTATGCTCTAAAGAACTTTTCTCATTTTGATTCTACAGGGAAAAAAATAAAGGCATCTGTTCGGGAAACCATTGAAACCGTACTTACGATTTACCAAAACCAATTGAAGAGGGGGATCACCGTAACCAAAAATTATGAAGATGATCCAGCAATCCATTGTTATCCGGACGACCTCTTACATGTTTGGACCAATTTGATTTATAATTCCTTACAAGCGATGTCATTTAATGGGAATTTAGTGATCACGATCAAAGATTGTGGTGAAGAAGTGATGGTGTCTTTACAAGACTCAGGGCCAGGCATTAGTCCAGACATACAAGAAAAAATCTTTACTCCATTTTTTACGACCAAACCGCCAGGGGAAGGCAGTGGGCTTGGTCTTGACATCGTAAATAAAATTGTGAAACGCCATGGTGGAAGGATCGAACTTGCATCAAAACCGGGAGAAACGATTTTTTCGATTTACCTACCCAAAGGGAACTAAGATTCGATAGCCTGAGAGATGGCAGCGATCAGTTCTTTTTCGTCCCAAGGTTTTTTTAAACAAGTGATGAGTCCAATTTCTTTTTGCAAAGCATCCACCAAGGTTTCTTCTGCAAATCCTGTGATGATTACTTTTTCAATAGACGGAAATTGTTTGTGAACCTTTCGTAAAAACTCATCCCCATTCATCCCTGGCATTGACCAATCGGAAATGATGATGGCGACGGAATTCCCTTCCTCCTCAAATTCTACAATGAGGTCCCAAGCTTCTTTGGCATTTTCTGCCGTGAGGTACTTAAATTGTTCTCCAAAGTGGTGTTTCACTTGGGATTTCATGCTGAGTAAAATGATGGATTCATCATCTACAAAAAGGATTGCCTTTTTCCCTTTTTTTTGTGAGGTAAGAACAGCCACAGAAGAAAGTTATATCCGTTCTCTTTTAAATGGCAAGTAAATCTTGCCAAATTCTTAGAATTTCTACACTTGGGTCTTTATGACAGCATATCCTAATTTACTTTCTCCATTATCACTTGGATTCACTACACTTAAGAATCGAACCATTATGGGTTCCATGCACACGGGCTTAGAAGAGGCGCCGGGTGGTTATGAACGAATGGCAGCCTTTTATGGAGAAAGGGCAAAAGGAGGAGTTGCACTCATCGTCACAGGTGGCATTGCACCGAATGAAGCTGGGCGTGTGGCAAAGGGAGGGAGTGTGATGGACACAGAAGAAGAAGCCCATCACCACCGAGTGGTGACCGATGCCGTCCATAAAGAAGGTGGAAAAATTGCCATGCAAATCCTGCACACAGGAAGGTATGGATACCACGATAAAATAGTTGGTGCCTCTAACCTTCGTGCTCCCATCAATATGTTCAAACCACATCCATTAACGGAAGAAGAGATTTGGAAAACCATCGATGATTTTGCAAGATGTTCCGAATTAGCAAAGTTAGCTGGTTATGATGGCGTGGAAATTATGGGAAGTGAAGGGTATCTCATCAACCAATTCATTGCCAAACGCACCAATAATAGAACTGATGAGTGGGGAGGGAGTTTCGAAAATCGAATTAAGTTCCCGATTGAAATCATTAAAGCCGTAAGAAAACGTGTTGGAACAGACTTCATCATCATTTACCGTCTGTCAATGTTAGACTTAGTGGAAGAAGGTGGGAATATCGAAGAAGTCCTCCACTTAGCCAAGGAAATAGAAAAAGCGGGAGCTACCATCATCAATACTGGTATTGGTTGGCATGAAGCTAGGATTCCAACAATTGCCATGATGGTTCCGCGTGCCGCTTTCACTTGGGTCACAGCGAAAGTAAAAGGACATGTTTCCATTCCACTGGTAACTTCCAATCGAATCAACACACCTGAAATTGCAGAATCAGTTCTTTCGCGAGGGGATGCCGACCTTGTTTCCATGGCACGGCCTTTCCTTGCAGATTCTTTTTTTGTTGAAAAGGCAAAACAGGGGAAACCAGAAGAAATCAATACATGCATCGCTTGCAACCAAGCTTGCCTTGACCATATTTTCCAAGGAAAAACGGCAAGTTGTTTGGTAAACCCAAGGGCTTGCCATGAAACAGAACTCATCATTCAAAAAACAGAAACAGTGAAAAAGGTTGCAGTGGTTGGTGCTGGACCTGGTGGAATGTCTTGTGCGAAAACACTTGCGGAACGTGGGCATCAGGTAACACTTTTTGACGCGCAATCTGAGTTAGGTGGTCAATTGAATATCGCAAGACGGATCCCTGGAAAGGAAGAATTTAAAGAAACCATCCGTTATTTTGATACGATGTTAAAAAAATACAATGTGGAAGTGAAACTGAATCATTTTGTCTCCAGTGAAGAATTAATCAAAGAAGGATTTGAAGAAGTGGTGCTTGCTACAGGTGTCATCCCTCGGAAGCCAGAACTTCCAGGGATTGATGGTCCGAATGTTCTCAGTTATGTGGACGTAGTTCTCAAAGGAAAACCAGTCGGAAAACGTGCAGTCGTTATGGGAGCAGGAGGGATTGGTTTTGATGTGAGTATCCTTCTCACAGACCCGGGCCATGCCTTCACAACAGAAAATTACCTAAAGGAATGGGGGATCCAAACAGCCATCGGAAAGGATGGAGGTCTTGGGAACAAAGAAACTCCCGTTGGTGTGAGAGAAGTGACTATGTTAAAACGTTCCAATAGCAAATTTGGAGCGACCCTTGGAAAAACAACCGGTTGGATCCACAAAACTTCCCTTGAAGACCGAAAGGTAAACCAAATCTCGGGTGTGACTTACAAAGCCATTGAACCAGATGGAGTTGTGATTGAAGTGAAAGGGGAAACAAAAAAAATCCTTTGTGACACTGTGGTAGTTTGTGCAGGACAAGACCCGAACCGTTCCCTCCTCACACCGCTACAAAATGCAAAGCTGCCAGTCCATCTCATTGGTGGGGCAGACCTTGCTTCAGAACTTGATGCCAAACGGGCCATTGACCAAGGGACAAGGCTTGCCACAACCATTTGAAAAATCAGATGTTTTGTTTCAGGTTCACCATTGGGGAATTTCGAGATAGGTAATGGTTTGAAACCACTGAAGATGACTGTTCGGAATGCAGAATTCCAAATCATATCTGCACTCCGGACCAACCGTACCAAACGAAGTAAGGAAAAAGAAGTTTTTGTTGAGGGAACCGAAGCCATCAAGCAGTTAATCGCTGCAAGGTGGGAGGTCACTCGCATATTGTACAGAGATTACCTATCTCTATCTTCTTGGGCAAAGGCTGTGTTAGAATCTTTCCCTCATGCAAAACAATTTGAAGTGAAAGAGGATTTGTTTTTGGAACTTTCCGAAAAAGAAAACCCTTCTGAACTTCTAATCACAGCAAACATTAAAAAACAAAATGTTTATGATCTAAGTGATTTTGAAACGAAAATACAAACTAAAAAAAATTCCTTGTATTTACTATTCGATCGCCCGAGTGATTTAGGAAATTTTGGATCAATTTTACGATCCGCCGATGCCTTCCATGTGGATTTTATTTTTCTAATTGGTCACTCCATCGATGTATATGACCCAAAAGTGATCCGTTCCAGTTTAGGGGCACTCTTTCACACCAAACTTGTATTTGTGAATGAAATTGTTTCTTTGGTTTCTTTTATTGATACTGAGAAACAAAGAAATGGGTTAACAGTGATTGGGTCTGATTCGAGTGGTAGGGTAGAATTACAAGAAACAAACATACAATGTCCAATACTTCTTATATTGGGAAATGAAAGGAAAGGGATGAGTGTCAATTTACAATCCCTTTGTGATTTGATTGTGCGAATTCCAATGAAGGGAGTAGTGAACTCCCTTAACGTGGCAAGTGCTGCGTCTGTTTTTCTTTGGGAACTAACAAAATTGAGAAAGCAGTAATTCCAATTTCAGCGGCAGGTGGCGATACTTCCATCTGGATTGTATTTTACACTTGCACCAGATGTGAATTGGATGTATTTGACTCCATCCACACAAACTTCGTCATAACCAAAGTATTTGGCACATCCGCGTGATATGGTCCCACAACCCAATAAAAATAAAGTTGAAAATAGAATCAGACGAATGGGTTTCAGTTTCATATTTTGGCATTCACTCCTTTTTGAACTGACAATTCATTCCAAATCCCATCCAATGTGGATAGGTGGGCAGTCAGTTGGTTTTTGTGATACAACACAATATTCGATTTTTTTAAATTGTGAAGCGATTTTGGAATGTGATACAAAACTTCTTTTGTTTTAATGAATTCACCTTCCCAATCAATCAAATTTACTTTTTTTAATTTTTGGAAAATCAGTTCCAATTGTGTTTGGATCGTTTCTTTTCGTAATTCAGAGGCGATTGTAATTTCCGGGAAGTGTTTTTCCAATTGGGATTTCACCTGAAACAACATTTGCATCAATTGTTGTTTTCTAATTTGGGTTTCCCTTTCTAATTTTAATAGTACATAGGAAGTTAAATTTCCAAGGGTGACCGTGTAGTGTTTCCCTAGTGTGTCCGCAACTAGTTTTACCACTTTGTCAGCTGGCATCTCACTTGGAATTTCAAAAGGCCTACCATATTTAATATAAAGTTTCGTTTTTTGATACGAGAGATGGTCATAAGTTAAGGTAAAACTATTAAAATGTAATTTATCAATTTTCGATTTGATGTAATAGGCACCACGTTTTACCTGATTTAAAAAACCATCATGGTTGTAGGTTCCTTCCGGAAACATAAATAAATTCCTTCCCTTTCTGATATGGGCGACTAAGTCAGTCCATTCGCTATCAACCTTATCTCGGAGTTCTCCTTTTTTTAGTAGCTCTCTTGCATTGTCACGAAACGGACGTTTAATGGGAACGGCACCTATATAACGTAATAAAACGGGAATGATATTACTGGCATCAATGAGTTTGAAAATCCATTTGAGAATTCCTTTTGCACGGAATTCTTTTTGCAAAAACCCTCGTTTCAAAATATCTTCCCTTGCTGGAATGATCATTTTGATTTTTGGATTGAGTCTTGGGTAAACCATTGCAAGGGATACGACATCGGCTTCCGATACATGATTGCAGAGGAGGGCAGAAGGATAAGGTGCTTCTAATTCTTCTTTTTCTGGAAAATTTTCTTCGATGGAATGGAAAACAAGTCCCCTAGCAAAACTGACTAGTTTGATGAGAAAGTCATAGGGAACGGTATGCTTTTTTGGTTTCATTGAGGTAGGTATCTAAAAAAAAGAAGAAACAGTCAATTGGAATCTGGAAAGACATTCTTATGCATTGGCAGTTTCCAAAAAAGAAATCCGAACGACGAGTGTTCTAAAAAGGTTGCGATGACGAGATTTTAGAAAGCAATGGGAGGGGACCATTCCTTTTTCTCCTCTGTTTCCTGTCTTTGGTGCGAGGTTGCTAAGTTGGGCCACCGCATCTTGTTTTGAAGCAGATCATAATGCTTGGAATACAATAAGCTTCTATCAGAGAGTTGGTCTATCGCATTTGGAATATGTGCCATCTAACTTGCATTTTGTGAGATACACGCATACTAAGTCTGACTCGAATATCGGATGTTGGTCACCTATGAAAACCAAGGAAATTCCTTCCCATTTTTTTTGGGGAGGGAGGGAAATTGATTCGCAGAAAAGAACATCTCTTCCTTTCGTACCTAGATGGACTCGGAATTCACAAAAAGGACAATCGATTTTTTCTTTTTCCTATCTTGCGGTCTACTCGGGAATTTTCGTCTTGGGCGGTGAAATTTCGCTTACCAGAATCCCTTTATTTTGCCACCAATCCATTTTTGTTCATAAAATGAACAAAAAATTTCTTTACTTTGTTCAACGACTGAACACATTTTGACAGAATATGGGACTCAGGGGGCGAAGCTATGCCTAGGGTCCTTGGCCGAGAAGGCCAATTCAAAATCCAAACAGTTTGCATCCCATCTGCAATGTTTCATTATGAAAGATTCTTACGAATACAGTGACCATCACCTCAAGTTACTCCAGTTGCTTGAGGAAAACCCAAACCTTTCCCAACGAGATGCATCGGATGTATTGGGTTTGAGTTTAGGGAAGGTGAACTATATTTTAAAAGCCTTCCTCGACAAAGGCCTAATCAAAATGAATAATTTTCGTAATAATAAAAATAAACTTTCTTATACCTATTTACTCACCCCACAAGGCATTGAAGAAAAAGCACGTATGACCCTCCATTTTTATGAAAAGAAAAAAAAGGAATATGAAGCTTTGAGAGCCGAAGTAGAGAAGTTAGGTGAGAGTTTGGAAACTTTAAGCTAAGATCATCTTGATTTGAACTTTATTCTTAGAATCGAATATCTTTCTAAAATATTTTTTCTACCTATTTATAGATAATCAATCATGATGCAAAAAAAATCCAAAATCTATGTTGCTGGTCACAAAGGTCTAGTTGGATCAGCGATTGTGAAGATACTAAATCAATCCGGATTCACCAATGTGATCGGCAAATCGCATGCTGAAATGGACTTACAAAACCAATCCCAAGTATTGGAATTTTTTGAAAGAGAAAAACCGGAGTATGTATTCCTTGCTGCTGCCAAAGTAGGTGGGATCCATGCCAACAATACCTATCCTGCTGAATTTATTTTTTCCAACTTACAAATCCAAAATAATATCATTGATGCTTCTTACCGTTACGGGATCAAAAAACTTTGTTTTTTAGGTTCTTCTTGCATTTACCCCAAGTTTGCCAAACAACCTATGGATGAAGGACAATTATTAGATGGAAAATTGGAACCAACTAATGAACCGTATGCGGTGGCAAAAATCGCAGGGATTGTGATGTGCCAATCTTACAATAGACAATATGGTACAAATTATATTTCAGTCATGCCAACCAATCTTTACGGACCTGGGGACAATTACCACCCTGAGAATTCCCATGTATTACCAGCTCTCATTCGAAGGTTCCATGAGGCAAAAAAACAGAATCTTCCTGAAGTAGTGATTTGGGGTACTGGTAAACCTTTACGTGAGTTTTTATATTCAGAAGACATGGCAAGAGCCTGTGTATTTCTCATGCAACACTATGATGTCTCTGGCGACCCGAAAGGGGGCGAACATGTAAATGTTGGTTCCGGCATTGAAGTCAGCATCAAAGAACTTGCAGAAACTGTAAAAGAAGTTGTTGGTTACCAAGGAAATTTAGTTTTGGACCCTACAAAACCAGATGGAACTCCCCGGAAGCTACTGGATGTATCCAAACTCCATCAAATGGGATGGAAACACCAAGTGGAACTCAAAGAAGGGGTTCGGTTGGCATATGAAGATTTTTTACAAAAGGGTGTTCATACACCGTAGAATCGATCAAGAATCATTGGGAATTTGAGTCATACCTTACCTATGACTCAAAAGGCTCCTAATGCAGAGCATTTATTAAGAATTCTTTTTTGAATTGGAACCAGACATCCATGAAATCCGTTTTTGTTTCTACATTTCCCTTTTGTCGTACGAGTCCGAAAGCTCTCGAGCTCTTGGCATCAAACGGGTATAAGGTGACAATCAACCCAATGGGAAGGAAGATGAAACCTCTGGAAGTGATGGAAGCAGCCAAAGATTTTGATGCCCTCATTGCGGGAACAGAAGATCTTACTCCACTCGTCAAAGAGACAACCCATTTGAAACTCATCTCTCGGGTTGGTGTAGGGCTTGACAGCGTTCCACTAGACCTTTGTAAAGAAAGGGGAATCTCGGTAGCCTATACCCCTGATGCCGTTTCCCCTGCTGTCTCAGAACTCGCAGTGAGCCTTATCATTGATGCAATGCGGAAGGTTACCTATGCGGACCGGGAAATCCGGAATGGTGAGTGGACACGGCCATATGGCTCGCGGATCGGAGGGTCGACAATCGGCATTCTAGGATTTGGAAGGATCGGAAAACGGGTCGCTTCGCATCTTTTAGGGTACATGCCTAAAGAGATTCTTGTCTGTGATTTGCTAAACCAAGAGCAATCGATGGAGCGGTTGCAAAAACTTTCCAATCAAATATTTGAAATGAACCAAACAATTGGTAAAAATTGGAATCCAACCAAGTTGATTCAAGTTGATCTGGAAACACTATTAAAAAGGTCAGATGCTGTTACCATCCATATTCCTTTGAATGATAATACGAAAAATTTACTCGATGCGAAGGCAATGTCCACTATGAAACCAGAAGCAGTGTTAATCAATACGGCAAGAGGTGGCATCGTGAATGAAGATGACTTATACCAAATATTAAAAGACCAAAAGATTGCAGCAGCTGCAATGGATGTTTTTCTGGATGAACCGTATAATGGCCCGTTATGTGAGTTAGAGAATGTGATCCTTACCCAACATATGGGTTCTTGTTCCAATGACTGTAGAGAAGATATGGAAAGAGAAGCCGCAGAGAATGTAGTTGGATTTTTTGGTGGTGGGAGTTGGGAGAGGGTGGTTTAGGGGATGGTGGTTGTTGTTGGTTCTGGAATCATTGGATCCTGGATAGCATATCTTTTAGCAAAAACTGGCCATGAGGTGTATGTAATTGAAAAGTCTGAAAATGCAGGCGATGGAATTAGTGGACGTAATTCTGGAGTTTTACATTCAGGCATTTACTATGATTCAAATTCATTAAAATCGAAAATGTGTTTTAGGGGGTATGAACTTGCAATCCCATTCTTTGAAAGAAATCACATACCGTTTTCAATTTGTGGAAAGGTGATCACAACTGGAATATCAGAAACACTAACCGAAGAAAAGGAAAAACAAGAAGAAATTGAAAAACTCTTTGAGAATGGAAAACGGTTAGGGATTCCAAATTTAGAACTAAAATCGAATCCGGGGAAACATTGGAGACATGTTTTAGGGAACACAGCATTATGGATTCCTAAGACCGGAATTGTAGATGTTCCAATCTATCTCAAAGTATTATGGCAACTTGGAGAAGAATCCGGCGTTAAAATACTTAAGAATAGAAAGGTAATTCGAGAAGACGACAAAGTTTTCGCTTTGGATTTACGATCAAACGAAAGGGAAGAGCTTGAAGCTGATGTTTTTATTAATTCCTCTGGGTTGTATTCTGATGAACTATGTCAATCTGATGCAATTCAATTCAAATATGAGATTCGCCCAAATAAAGGTGAATATTACCGTCTTAAAAAACAACTGCCTTATGAAACTCTAATATACCCTTTACCAATGAAAACTTCGACAGCTTTGGGGGTACATTACACTTTTCATCTTGGTGGGGATGCATATGCTGGTCCCAATTCGAATTGGGCTGAATCCAAAGAAGATTATAAAATGCAAACTCCTAGAAGTATTTATTTTGAATCATTGAAGAAAATTTTAGACTTCTACGAAGAAGAAGATTTAAGCGAAGGATATGTTGGATTGCGGCCTCGTTTATTTAAGAACGGTGAAGCATTGAAAGATTTTTTGATTCATAAAGAATCAAATTGGATTCATTTGTTAGGAATTGAAAGTCCTGGACTAACTTCTTCGCCTGCGATTGCGGAAGAGGTGGTTAGGATGGTTGGTTAGATAATTGGCCAAGATTTTGTTTAAACAAATTCCATTACCTTATAGAAGATTATGGAATTCGATTTCCAGAAGCAGGAAGAATAAATTTTTCCTACTTATACTTTTAACATTAGGTGCTTCCTTTGCAGAAATTTTTAGCATTGGCGCTATCTTTCCTTTTCTAGCCGTCCTTACAAATCCAAATAAAGTTTTTGAAATTCGAGAATTAGATTTTATTTGGAAATTTTTCCGAATCAATCATTCAAGTGATATTTTCTTTTTTGTTACACTTGTATTTGTGTGTGCATCGATGCTTTCTGGTGCAATGAGGATATTGTTAATATATGCAACTACTAGATTGTCTTTTGGAACAGGTGCAGATATTAGTTATGAAATATATCGACGAACTTTGTATCAGCCATATTCCGTGCATATCAATAGAAATAGTGCGGAAGTGATTAGCGGAATCACTGTTAAGGCGAGTAGCGTTGTTACTCAGATCATAACTCCAATACTTACAATTTCATCATCTTTGATCATCTTGATATTGATACTTATTAGTTTGCTGGTTGTTGATCCTAAATTGACAATTGCTACTTTCGGTTTGTTTTTATTGTTTTATCTATTTGTAGCAAGATACTATCGAACTCGATTGTTAAAGAATGGAAAAATTTTAGCAAGTCAACTAACAATTGTTCAAAAATCTCTCCAAGAAGGATTGGGAGGAATTAGAGATATTATTCTAAATAATTCTCAGAAATATTTTTTATCCATTTACAGGAATTCAGATGCAGCATTTCGATTATACTCTGCAGAAAATTACTACATTGGTGCAAGTCCGCGTTATGTCATGGAATCCTTTGGAATGGTTGCACTGGCATTATTTGCTTACACTATCGGGAGATCTAGTTCGTCATTAAATACTTCATTGCCAATTTTGGGTTCCTTGGCGATTGCAGGTCAAAGGATACTACCTCTTTTACAGCAGTCGTATCAAGGTTGGACAAATATTAAGTCAGGGCAAGAAAACTTGAGAAACATATTAGATTTATTGGAACAACCAATTCTAAATGAAAAAGAAAGTTTTAATGATAAATTGATTTCCTTCAATCAGCAAATTGAACTTAAGGCAGTAAATTTCCAATACAACGATAGTGGGCCATGGGTCTTAAAAGATATCAACATAGTTATTCCTAAAGGGGCTCGGGTTGGAATTATTGGAAAAACAGGTAATGGGAAAAGTACTTTAATGGATCTGTTAATGGGCTTATTACCGCCTACAAATGGATCTATTTTGATCGATGGCATTGAAATTAACAAATTAAACATTCGTGAATGGCAAAATTCTATCGCGCATGTACCTCAGAATATTTATATCTCAGATTCCAGCATTGCTGAAAATATTGCCTTTGGAATCGATAAGAATATGATTGATGTATTTAAAGTAAAGGAGGCAGCAAAAAAAGCAAAAATCGCTGATGATATTGATTCACTTCCTCTTGGATATGATACGCGACTAGGTGAACGAGGTGTGAAGTTTTCCGGTGGCCAAAGACAAAGGGTAGGAATCGCGAGAGCACTTTATCGAGATTCATCTATCATATTTTTAGATGAAGCAACGAGTGCTTTAGATATGGAAACTGAGAAGACTATAATTGATTCAATTAAGGATTTGGATAGAAATATCACTATATTCATTGTTGCTCATAGATTATCAACTTTGGAAATTTGTAATCATGTATATGAGATTAATGATGGGAGATTAAGGAAAAAAAATATATGAAACAAATTCCCTATGGACGTCATTCCATTGAACAATCTGATATTGATTCTGTTTTAGAAGTTTTAAATTCCGATTTCCTTACTCAAGGACCTCAAGTACCAGCGTTTGAAAAGGCAATTTCTGAATATGTGTCTTGTGAATATGCAATTGCAGTTAATAGTGCGACTTCAGCTTTACACTTGGCCTGTTTGTCTTTAGGAGTAGGTTCGGGAGATATTGTTTGGACAAGTCCTATTTCTTTTGTGGCAAGTGCGAATTGTGCTATTTATTGTGGAGCGGATGTCGATTTTGTTGATATTGATCCACTTTCCTATAACATGTCAGTTGATCGATTGAGTGAAAAATTAGAAAAAGCAAAAAAAGAAAACAAGTTACCTAAAGTTATAATTCCAGTTCATTTAGCGGGACAAAGCTGTGATATGAAGGCAATTTTCGAACTTAGAAAAACATTTGGGTTCCACATCATTGAAGATGCATCGCATGCGATCGGAGGGGATTATTTAGATCAAAAGGTTGGCTCTTGTCAATATAGCGATATTACAGTCTTTAGTTTTCATCCTGTGAAGATCATTACAACGGGTGAAGGTGGGATGTGTACAACGAATAATCTAGAAATTGCAAATTCTATCTATCGGTTAAGAAGTCATGGTATCACTAGAAATCCAAAGGAAATGACAGAAGCTCCTGATGGTTCTTGGTATTATCAACAAATAGAGTTAGGATACAATTACCGGATGAATGACATACAGGCGGCCCTCGGTCTTTCGCAACTTAAGCGTTTGGATCAAATTGTTCAAAAAAGACATAAAATAAAAAATAATTATAATAAGATTTTAGCAGGCCTTCCACTCATTTTGCCTTTAGAGATGGATTATGCTAGGTCGTCTTTGCATTTATATCTAGTTCAAATTAAACCAAAAGAGATGAAGGCTGGTAGAAAAGAGGTTTTTGAGCGACTCAGACAATCCGGGATTTTGGTAAACGTACATTATATTCCGATTTACCATCAGCCTTATTATCAGAAAAAATACAACTACCGATACTCCGATTTTCCAGAAGCAGAAAAATATTATAGTCATGTGATTAGCCTTCCCATTTATCCAGAGTTGACTCTCGAGGATCAGGATAGAATCAAAGAAGCAATTGTGAAACCTATTGGGCATCAGGTAATCTTTTGATCTGTAATTTCTAAGATTAGAATGGAGTGACTTAGTAATATATTCAGAAGCCAATCTTATCTAACCTGGTCTTTGATTACCTGATTTAGATTTGTTAATCATTCCCTCATAAGACCTTTACTTAAATTAATAAGATCGGAGCTATAATAAAAATCTTTCGAAATGAAATTTGAAAAAAAGTTAACTAAGCACGGTTTTTATTCAGTGTATCCTCTTCCAAGTTCCGAAGAGATGGAAAAATATTTTTCAGAGAAATATTTCCAAGCTCCTGATACCAAATGCTACCAAATTTCTTACACACCGTTGGAAATAAAGCATAAGAAAATGAAAAGTGAATTGTTATTCTATTCGTTGACAAAAAGCGGATATAACAATGGCAAACTATTGGAACTCGGTCCTGGAGAAGGTTTCTTTTTAGACGTCGCAAACAAAAAAGGCATAGATATTGTTGGTGTAGATTTCTCTGACTTCGGAATCATAAAGTTTCACCCAGAACTTTCCAAGTTCCTTATTAAAAATGATGTCTATGTAGCAATGAGAGAGTTTTTAAGTTACGGAAGAAAATTTGAATTAATCCTAGCTGATAGTGTCATTGAACATTTGCTCGATCCAGAAGCATTCTTTGAGTTGGCTCTCGACCTATTGGATACAAACGGACTTTTATGTCTTTCTTTTCCAAATAACTATTCTGCTTACCAAAAGTTACTCTTAGATAAAGGTTATATTAAATCCGAATTCTGGTATGTGCCACACGCTCATTTTCACTACTTTACTTCAAAATCAATGGAAAATTTAGCAAGTTCTTATGGTTTCGAGGTGAAGGATTGTTATTCCGACTTCCCTATAGATTTGTTTTTATTAAATGAATCTTCGAACTACATAAAGTACAAGAATCTCGGGAAACACGCACATAAAGCTCGGGTTGAGATCGATTTATTTTTATCTGAAACTGGATTTGATAATTATTTAAGTTTACTTCGTTCAATGGCAACAACCGGTATCGGAAGAAATTTAACAATGATATTTGAAAAAAAGATTATATAGGCTTTTAAGAGGGAGTATGGATAAATTACAATATGTAATCGTTGAAATTGCTAATTCTCATGATGGAGAGGAAGAAAAATTTCTTCGAATTGTAGATTCGATTAAGTCATTGATTCGCTAACTCGAATTGATGTATCGTAGTATTGCTCCCATAGAAAAAATTTAAGTAAATAAAACCATCTGATTTAATTAAAGAAACTATTTATAACAGCTGTTCTTTCTTGAATGGATTCAAATTAATTTATAAATTAATAATTCCGGCTTATTCAAATATTAAGGTG
>NZ_RQGH01000008.1 GCF_004769635.1 Leptospira jelokensis | reverse complement strand
GGAAGACTGTTTCGTAACCATTGCTATTTGTTTCCTTCCAAATTTCAGGTTCTACGGAAAGTATTGGTATTTCTGATTCTATAAATTGAAAATGTAGTTCTAAATCATCATTTACACTTGTGACAATACCAAATGCGACTTTGGGAGGGACCATTCCCAATTCAGAAAATTTGGTTTTGGTCATTCCCTTCCAAACCCCAGTTCCATTTTGAATTTCTCTAGTAACCTGAAAGGTCAAATTAAAATCACGATTCCCTTTTCTGAAGATCCCTTTTAATTCAAAGTTAGTATTCTTTTTCTGAGTCCACTCACTAAATGATATCAGATTCGAAATAAAAATTAAATTGGGTTGAATCTCTTCTTCTAATAACTTTCTTACTTCATTATCCCTCATTTCTTGATTGCTATTAAAATTGGAAATAGGAAACTTTCCTTCAAATTTATATCCTAATTTACTTTGATCAATTTTTAATTCAATTTTGCAATTCAAACCAACCGGTGATTGTTTGTTCACAACAATTAGAGTTTTGTCTGTTTTCCAAGCGACACAACTTTGTCCTTTCGGAAAAGAAATTTCTTCACCTAAAACCGTATTGATAATTCCAAAAAAAAGAATGATATAAATCAATATGTTTCTCATCTGTATATCCTCATATAGATTTGATTTTATTTTCTGTATGATTCCATAAATTTTTACGATTTTTTTCAGATAAAATCCATGGATCACCATCAAAAAATTTCTGATCTTTATAAAATCGATGATTCCCTTTTTTTGGAGATTCATTTTGAATGACATTCCACAATTCATTCGAAACTTCATTGGCAGTTTTGGTTTTAAAAATAAAAAAAGGTGCAATTAAATATTCAAAAAAGTTTGGAATTTCTCTTCGGATATTCGTTTTTACAATGCCTGGTCCTATTCCAATGGTTGAAAGATGGTAACGTTTCGCAACTTCCACTACCCATAAATCATTGGCTAGTTGAGCCTGCCCATGACCAGCCATTCCCATTCGTACATCATTTTCTTCATGGTTCGCAAAGTTAACCTTCAAATAATTTGGTATTTTTTCTGAGGAAGCTGCAATGTTCACCAAAACTGAATCTCCTCCAATCATTTGATTCTCAAAAAGAAGTTTTGTTAAGTAAAATCGAGAGAGGAAACTAGTAGCAAAATTGATTTCAATCCCTTCGTTTGTTTTCGACTTCTTAGGGTTGAGAATGCCCATTGAATGAAAGATCAAATTGATTTGAAAAGGATCTATTTTTAAACTTTTAACTAATTTCTTAATATTGGCAAGCACTGAGAAGTCTCCGCAATGCCCTTCTAATTCTACATTTTCGGGTAATTCCCTTGCTAATAGGGCATCCATTTTCGTTTTCGATCTGCCAATGGCGATAATACGTAATTTCCCAATCTCAGTTTTCTCGAGACATGTTTCAATAAAGGCTTTTCCGATTCCATCGGTTGCACCCGTGACAACAAATACCTTCATATTAAATACCTATATATTCAATATATTTAGTATATGAAAAAAGCAAGTACATTTCTAGTTGGCGAGATGAGGAATTCTGTTTTTTATGAAAATGCACCGTTTGATTTGAGGACTCATATGAAAAGAAAAGCAAAAGAGGATAGTGTTCTACTTTTATTGAAAACATTCGGAGAGTTTGGCCCCAAATACACGAAATGGATAGATAAAATGGTCCGTGAAAGTGGTGTATCTTCCGCTAGGCATAATTTGTTATGTATCTTAAGGAAAGAAGGCCCTCTCAAGATGAGTGAATTGGGTCGCTTATTGACTGTTAGCCCGACCAATATTACACTTCTCGTCGATGGATTGGAAAAAGATGGATTTGTAGAAAGACAATCGGATGAGACTGACAGAAGGGCAACTCGTATCAAACTTACAGAACGAGCAGAAAAAGAAGTGACTTTCGATTCGGACGTAATTTTTAAACCGGCGATTCATTTATTTTCTTCCGTTTTTGAAGAAAAAGAAATCCGAGAATTGGTTCATTATTTAAATCAGATTATGGAAAAACTTCCGAATTAAAATTTCCTATCATCTTTTTAAGGGAAATAAGTAAGTTCAAAGTAATGAAACATGTTTTTGCAGTATTGATCCTATTACTTTTACATTTCGACAACATTTTATGTGAATCAATTTTAGATAATACCTTATCTTTAGATAAAAAACTTGTTTTTACAAACCACATCCGGAAATCAAATCGATACAATTACAAAACCATTTTCGTTAAAGCAATGCTCAAAAAAAATGGACAAATTTATTGGAAACCAACTTCATTTCCAACTCACTCTTATTATCTGATGGTTACACCCGAGTTCAGAGTTTGGAAAGAAACAAATACTGAATCATTTTTACATCAATTCCGAAATTCTTTAGAAAACTTATCTTCAAATTATAAAAATCTATCTGGATTGATCCTCGATGCGGAAATGAGTCCGATCCAAACAAAAAAAGAATATTCTAAATTTATTTGTTCACTATTCACCGAGATAAAAAATTTTAATTCGCTTTGGATGTTTTCAATCGCTATTTTCCCTCCGGATCACCCTGACCAAAATGGTTATTACGACTTACAAAAATTATTTGTTTGTTCAGATAATTGGATTATTATGTTCTACGATGAACATAGTCCAAGAACGGCAGAAGGGCCAGTTTCTTCTTCCAATTGGATCCATACAAATTTAAAATCGATCGAAACGCAATTAATGCAATTTGAACCAAACAAAACGATCCATACCCAATCGATTCCAGATCAACAAAAACCAAAAGCCAAAGATGAGAAACTAAACCCTTCCCATCCGTTTTCAATTGAAGCCATACGAAAGAAAATCTATCTAGGCCTACCATTGTATGGTTATGCAAAATTAAAATCGGGAAAATTTGGCAAGGTAGTTCCCATTCAACATTGGATGCACTTACCTGAATTTCAAAATGCAAAAACCGACTACGTCAAATTCAATCATTTGGGTGAGGTTCACTATTTACCTACCTTAAATTTTTTAAGAACATGGGAACAAAAATGTATCCAAGGAGGATATGCAGGTGTTGCGTATTGGAGGGAAGAATTTGGTTCTACCTATTTAGATCATTGAAGAATTCGAATCCAATTGTGTAAGAATCGATTCAAACCTCACAGAAAGTTTCAACTAACGAATTGAAAAGTATTTTGAGAATAGGCCTAAATCTAATGAACTGATGCTAAAATTAAAATGAATTTCAATTATTCGCATAAATTGTATTATGCGATTTCTTTCAATTTAAACTATTATTTAATAACCTAAGTGATCTAAAATTGTTTTTAATAATGCTAAAGTTTTGATATCAATTTCCGGATCTTCTGCAAAAAAATGGTCTGATTTTGGAGCGAGTATCGTATGACTATTTGGCGCAACTAAATCTGGTAGCAGTGATAATCCATCATTTGGTCCATCTTCTCGCATCAAACAATATTTATCATATGCAAATCTGGAAATATCACCAGAGAGAGACATACCAATGTAATTTAACGTATAGATGTGCCCAGGCAATTTGATTCTGTTAAACCTCTCTCTGCTGACTGCAGTTTGCATACTTTGAAAACTTTTGATTCGCCAATCCTTAAACCAAACAATCGTTTTGAATAAAAATCCTTTGATCCCTATCGAAAACTGATCTAAAACTGGAACTCCTTGCAAAACTCCTCCTAAGTTAAGCCATGCTTTTACTTGTTTTGTTTGATCCAATGTTAATGATTCACCCAATGCCAAATGGATGGCCGGGCCAGCCGAACTCGCTCCTGCAATTAATATATTTCTATTCGGGAACGAAGAGATTGTCTTTGAGATAAATGCAGCATTTTCTTCAACACTCCCAATTGGATCAATTCCCACTAGCTGAACTTGAATCCCTGTTTGCGAAAGCAATTCTTTGGGTTTCGCAAAATCTGCACCAGTCACTTTACCATTTTCTACATAATCGAATCCAGGAACTAACAAAATGAGTAATTTTGAATCGTTGTATTGTATTTTCTGATTTTTGACATACTCTAAATTCAATAGAAACTGCTTCTGTAAGATTAAATTTGATTTATCATTTAACATTTGTCTTGCGAAATACAATGCAGCAAAGTCAATAGAAGTTTTATCAGAAATTTGTTTTAAAATATCTCGATTCGGTTTTTGATCATTGAATTCAGCAGATATACCTCTTATGACTTTGTCAAATTCTGGATGATTAATTTTACTTTGATTAAATGATTCTAAATAATATTTTGCTAACTCTGAATCAACCGTAGTTTCAATTTGATATTCGGAAAAACGTGCACTAACTTTGTGTTTTGGAACCAAACAGCAATTTGTAATTAGAAAGAGTAATGCTATCATCAACATTATTTTTTTGGATGATTGAATTTTTATATGATCGATTCCGAAATTACTTAATCCCATATTGTCCAACGAGAGCAAACTCATTCCTTTTCATCCGAAGATTCTTCTGCAGTTTCCTCTTCTATTGTTTCACTCTCACTGAGACTACAATTGATAAAAGGATCCAATTCATCCTCTGTGATGTATCCATCAATCACTCGCTGCAATTCTCCAACGAAGTCGACTCTTCTCATTTCACAAAAATACTGCTTTCCATCACTTACTGTGAGATCAAAGTAAACTGCTTCTTCTGGCATTCCAAAACTAGACTCACCCATTCGGTATGTTGCTGAACAATCTAGTTCCCCAACCTTACAAGTAGAAACAATAAATCCTTCCCCTGTGATCGTTAATTCTGTTTTAAAATTATCTTCTTTCGCAGTGAATGTATGTGCTTTCACAAGATTAATTAAGTTCATTTGGTAAAATTGAATGTCAAATTCATCATCACTCAGTAAATCTCGCCTTACCCAACCAACCTTATCATGATAAGTCACTTTAACATATCCTAATCTTTTCATTAGTGGATTTGTATTTTCTTCAACATCCAAAACAATATTCATCGGGATTGTCGTTAAAACTTTAGCATTTGGATTTGGATCGTTCAAAAGCAATACTGTTCCCACATTCAAAGTGCGAAGACTCTTACCAATATCTAAATCAAATCTACTGACTAAAATTTCATTACCTTTCCATAGCGCTTGGTAATAATAAACATTTTCAGCGATTTTAACTTCTTTTAGCTTCCCGTTCCGATCAGCGAGCAATGTAATTGGATCAAATGCCTCTGGGTGAGGAGTTCCGAGAAAAGATAAATCTAATTTACGGACACTTAAAAACGAACCTGGGGAATAAAATGTCTGCAAACACTTGTAATTTTTAGGGCATCGAACAGATCCCATATCTACCGATTCGGATAAAACGGTTCGATTGAAGAGGGAAAGGGAAAATAAGATGATACCTATTTTTAGAAAACATATTCTTTCTTTGCAAATTTCCATCTTACAAGAACCTCGTAGTTTCAAGAAATTGATTCAGTATCTGATTGGAAAAAATGTTTCAAATCAATCAATATGATACTTTCATCTCAGGATTTGATTTACCAATGCAATCTAATATTTTTAAATCCTGGTGTAACGATTGAGTTTTGATTCGATCGTTACACCTATCAATTGTTTGGAGCGATTTTTAATTCAACATTTGGAAAAAGTCATTCCCTTTATCATCAACTACGATAAAGGCAGGGAAATTTTCCACATCGATGGACCACACCGCCTCCATTCCGAGTTCAGGAAAATCCAATACTTCCACCTTTTTGATGTTCTCCTTTGCAAGTAATGCCGCAGGTCCCCCAATGGATCCAAGATAAAACCCACCATTTTTTTTGCAACTGTCGGTCACTACTTTAGAACGATTGCCTTTTGCAAGTGTGATCATGGAAAAACCTTTTTCTTGGAAAACAGGCACATAACTATCCATACGACCAGCTGTGGTTGGACCAAAAGAACCAGATGGCATACCTTCCGGTGTTTTTGCAGGGCCCGCATAATACACTGGGTGGTTTTTAAAATACTCAGGGAGTGGTTCCCCTTTGTCCAATTTTTCTTTGAGTTTGGCATGGGCAATATCACGGGCAACCACCAAACGCCCGCTAAGCATCACTCGAGTCTTCACAGGGTATTTGGTCAGAACTTTTAAGATCTCTGGCATTGGTTGGTTAAGATCAATGTGTACCGATTCCGTATTGGAATCCACTTCATCAATGGTTGGCAAAAATTTGGCTGGATCGTATTCGAGTTTTTCTAAAAAGATTCCATCTTTTGTAATCTTTGCTTTGATGTTACGATCGGCACTGCAACTCACACCTAGACCAACGGGACAGGAAGCTCCATGGCGCGGAAGGCGAATCACTTTAAAATCATGTGCTAAATACTTTCCACCAAACTGTGCACCAATACCCGATTTTTGAGCTGCTGCAAGCATCTTTTCTTCCAATTCAATGTCTCTAAATGCAGAGCCAAATTTATCTCCCTTTGTTGGTAAATGGTCTAAATAACCAGCTGACGCAAGTTTTACGGTCTTTAGGTTGGCTTCAGCGGAAGTTCCTCCAATCACAACAGCGATATGATACGGAGGACATGCAGCTGTTCCCAAATTGGAGACTTTGTCTGCGATAAATTTTTCAAGAGAGGTTGGGTTGAGCAGTGCTTTGGTTTCTTGGAAAAGATATGTTTTGTTCGCCGACCCACCACCTTTTGCCAAAAAGAGGAAACTATATTTGTCACCTGGTGTTGCATAAATATCAATTTGAGCAGGTAAGTTAGAACCAGAGTTTACCTCTTCATACATTGTTAACGGAACCACTTGTGAATAACGTAAATTTCGGTTCACATAGGTATTATAAATTCCTTTGGAAAGTGCTTCGGCGTCATCTCCACCTGTAATGACATACTCACCTTTTTTTGCCATGACAATGCCTGTTCCTGTGTCTTGGCAGGATGGCAATTGTTTGTCAGCAGCGATCACTGCATTTTTTAGTAATGCCATTGCCACAAAACGATCATTTGGTGTTGATTCAGGATCGTCTAAAATTTTTCGTACCTTTTCCAAGTGAGCCGTTCGTAGGTAAAAGGAAACATCCTCCATCGCTTTTTCTGCAAGGAAGGTGAGGCCTTCTGGTTCCACTTTCAATATTTCTTTATCGCCAAAGGGGACTGTGCTGACATAATCTTTTGTCAAAAGTTTGTATTCGGTAGTGTCTTGTGTGAGTGGGAAGGGATCGGCGTAAAAGAATTCTGGCATAGAAACCTCTAATGTGTACTTCTAATCTCTTGGGAATCCTTCTTTCGTAAATGAATTTTTCACGACAATGGGACGGGATTGTGTTTTGCTGATTCCAAATGGAACCAAACGTTTTCAATCAAATTGCAAATCAATATGATACAGAAGAGAGAATCCAACTTGCCAGACGCATTTTAGAAAAATTAAATCCAACTCTCTCACTTGGAACAAAGAAAACCCTACTCGATTTTGGATGTGGGACAGGCCTACTCGGAATCCCTCTCACAGCACAGTACAAGGAAGTGGTCTTTGTCGATGACTCAGCTGTCATGTTAGAAGTGTTACAGTCCAAAATCAAAGCAAATGGGATAGAAAATACAAAAACAATGGCAGTGGGTGATTTGGCTGGTTCCAATGTTTTGCCAGTAGATGAGATCCTATTGTCACTTGTACTCTTACACATTCCCGAAACAGAATCGGCCATCCAATTCCTTTATCGTTTGATAAGACCGGGTGGAAAACTGTTTCTCGTGGACTTTGACAAAAACGAGAAAGTTTCCCATCCAAAAGTGCATAATGGTTTTGATCAAAAAACTTTAAGGGAATTATTCCTGAAAATTGGATTTCGCAACGTTTCTTCATCTACTATTTTGGAAGAAAAAAAAGTATTTATGAATGAGGACGCATCTCTATTTCTTTTGGTAGCCGAAAAATAAGATAAGTATCAAAAACATACCTAGCGCATGTGAGGCGAATTTATTTGTCATCAGTATGATTGACGTAAACGTCGAACCGTTTACTGTTTAAAGCCAGACAATCCTTTTGCTTCAGTATCTGCATTCCAAAGTAAAGATTTTAGATCTTCTGGAATCGGCATGGGAGCAAAAATAGGTACAGTTGCACTGCCAGTATTTCCCATTGGGATCCGATTGAATAGACTCCCAATCCAACCAAAACTCATTCGCACAAATTGTCCTAAAATTTCATTGAAATCGAACTTTCTGATTCCAAAAACAAACATCCTGAAATGGACACCCGTATGTGAAACTGGATGGTATTGTCCAATGATATGGGCTCGCTCCAAATGAAGCCATGCCAACGAATCGTTCTTATGTGCTAAAGCTTCTTTGTATTTTTTTAGTTCATTTTGATAAGCAAACTTTAGATCATTTGGCATTTTTAAATTTAGTTTCATGATGGTTCCTATCTCGTTTCTTGGATTCCTAATATTTCAAAATTCAAATTATTGTAGACGGATCATCATGAATATTCTAGCAATTTTTCAAAGTTTTAAATAAGAAATTCCGAAGTATGTTTCACCTAACGGGATCTAACATTTGAAAATTTCGAATCCATTCTTCTGATACAATTGGATCATCATAAAAATGTTCATTGTCTTTTCCGAATCGTTTTTCATATTCTTGTATTTTGTAGCTATCATGATGACAATGAACTGCCGCATAACATTGAATATCTTTATTGGAAGTAATTTTTAAACCATTGGCCTCCTCAAATAAATCCAAATAACCGATCCTCCAACCATATTCACTCAAAAGAAGTGGCATCACATTTCGGTATGCTTTGTGCGCACTGACAGAACTTGGATTCAATTCAAAAAAGTTGACAAATATTTTGAATTTGGTCCCCTCCGGAAGCGCTTGTAACACTTGGGTCAGATCCTTTTCCCATTCGATTGCATCTGCTTCTGTAATGGCGCCTGATAACCTTGTGGTGATTAAATTTGAGTCCTTTTCCCATTTTGTATAAAATTCAACTTGCATATGACTTAGACTCATTTGGGACAGATTCCAAATCAAACTTAGTATTTTCAGATTGCCTCATGATGAAAATAAATGAATCCCCAATCGACCGAGGACCAATTGGAATAAATAAAACAAAACAAATGTAAGAATGATACTGACAAAAAGTGCCAACCAAAAACCAATCAGTGGATTCAGTTTTGGAAAAAACAAAAACATCGGCAATGTTGGCAAAACAAACCAAAACGTATAGTACGCATGGTTTGAAATTTTTGCGACTGATGCATTCTCTAATTTTAACCAAATCAGTGTTAGGATAGTGATCAATGGAAGGGAAGCGATAAGACTTCCCAATCGGTCATTCCGTTTTGCCACTTCCGATACCAGCACAACAAGAGCCGCTGTAATTAGATATTTAAAAAACAAATATACCAAGGGATTCATTTTCAAATTTATCATCCATTTTAAAATCACAAAAAGATTTCATACACAAAATCAGATCTCTTTATTTTATTTTTAAATCTGAGACGAATTTTGTAACAGATTCTTTCAGCAAACTGACACCAGGCTCCTCGTAAGGAAAGTGACCTGCTCCGACAAGTAAGACAAATTCTTTTGTTGTTGGAATTTTGTCAAAAAATCGTTTACTCAAATGAGTTGGTGTCCATGGATCGATACTTGGATGAGCAAGTAACACAGGACAGACTCGAAAAGTTTCTGGTTCGATTTTAGGTTTGTAATTGAGGAATGTATTTAAAAAACCAAGACTAACCTTAGAACCGCCTGCATATGGATCATTAGAAAATACTTTCGAAAAGTTCGGATCATTTGTAATGAATTCCATTTTGCTAAACCACTTGATTGGGAAATACATCCTATTTGTGGCAAAGGAAAAAAAAGAATTTAGTGGCATTCCAATGCGACTAAAAAACCAATTGGATGAAATTGCATCTCGTACATCTGATTCTCTCGGATCAACTAACGTGGTCGCTAAAAGGCCATCCACTTCTCCGTTTTCGGAAGCTGTATGATAGGCAAGCATTCCTCCTATACTAAGTCCAAATAGAATGATTTTTTGATTTGGATTTTTTTCTTTTTGAATCAAATCGTTTAATACTAAAACCCAATCCTGATAAGAAACAAAAGCTTTGTCTGATGGAATTTTCGTGAGGCCAAATCCAGGGAGGTCAGGTGCCAACCATTCACATCCTAAATGTTCCAAACCGATAGCCAAAGTACCTAGGATACGACCGTTCCCTCCTCCTCCATGAATTAATAAAATTTTACACTTAGCATCTTTTTTCGGATACCGATCCAAATGAACCTGATATCCTTGCGACTCAAAATATTCTTCAGTTGGTAAATTGTATTTTCTAAACCTTAAGTCATCTGGTAGGAAATGTTGGTATCTATGCCAATAGGAGATCTCCGCATAACTTTTAGGTTTTTCCAAGGAAGAGGAACAGGTGATCAAAGTAAATCCAAGTCCAAATACTTTTAAAAGGTTGATGAATTTCATAGACTTAAACTGAAATATGTATCTGTGAATGTCGAAACTTTATTCACCATTTCAAGGAGATAATATTTTACAGATGTATAATAAAAAAGATAAAATTTCGGAATCCTACGAAAAATTAATTCGCACCTTCCACGAAATTTTCTTAGTCACTCCATACGAAAAAATCAGTATAGAAAACATTGCAAAACGAGCAGGTATGACTCGCGTCAATTTCTATCATTATTTTGTTGATAAAGAGGATATTCTATATCGAACTTATATTGATTTCTATAGAAAAATGGAATCAGAATCACCTACGGTAGATCCAAAAACTTTACTAGCCAATGGACGTTCATTGACTTACTATGCATTAGAAAACACGAAAGCCAATATTCAATTTTACAAAATGTTATTTCAAAATTCAATTCCGGCATCCGTTACCTATCGAATTATAGATTTTATCACAGAAGAATCGTATCGAACACACGAACCATTAAGAAAACTTTATAAAGAGAAATTCCCACCTTACCAATTTGTGAATCAATGCTTAGCAGGAGCCTTTTGGAACTTAATTCGTAACTTAGTTTTATCTGGGACCGACTTTGATTCAGAATTGGTCTCCGATTTTTTTACAAAATTATCAACTCAAGGTTTACCATCATTTTTAGATGTTGGAAGCCAAAAACAAAATTAAGAGTATCATCCTTTTTATTCTTTGACGAAAACGATGTCAATTTTTGAACATCATACATCTGCAAGGTGTCATCTTTTAAATTTTGATAGAATTCTATTCTCCATTTTTACTTTTTTCTTTTGTCTTCTTCAAATTCTTTTCATAGAGATCGATCCACTCTTTTGGACCCATTTTGGAAACAAGTTCCTCGATCAGTTTCCATGGAATTCCTTCTATTTTTTTGAATCGAATGCAACTTTTCCCCATATCCAATTTTGTTTTACAATGTTTTGGGTATTCTGTCTGAAACCATTTGAGTAATTTTGGATCGGCATAGATTCCCATATGGTAAAGGGCAAGTCCATTCTTTTGGGAAGCGATATGGAGGAAAGGGAGTGCAAGCTCTGGTGTTACATGGTATCCAGCCGGGTACATTTTTTTTGGCACCACATAACCGATCATATTGTACTGAAATGTTTCTTCAAAACCTTTGGGGAGATTGGTTTTTACGACCTTACGAAGTTTAGAAAAAACAGTTTTTCTTTCTTCTGAAAGGGATTCAATATATTCTTCAATCGATGATGCCATGCGAGAATGATAAACAAAATGACAAAGTTTCGGAAAGAAATTTTCATTCGATGCATTAGAAAAATGATCCGATTGAGAATTGATACATTCTTATTTGTGAGGTTGTATCCTTCCCTAGCATTCAATGGTAAGGAAGGAATTTAGGATTATTTTTTAGCAGGAATCCACAAAGGACCTACTCCAATCAGTAAAACTAATATATTAAACAATGCGTTTGATGGATTCCCAGAAGCGATAGAACCCGCACTATCCAAAACAAACCAAGAAAGCAAACCAAATAAAACTGCTTTTCTAATTTCCTCAGGCGCCTTATCATAAACCAATACTGCCAACATCCATACTGTCACCCCCCAACCTAATAAAAATCCACCTGTTAACGCAGACAAAAATTTGGTTCAAATGGAATTCAATCATTTGTTTTGTGAAATTTTCCAAATCAATGAACAAAAAATAAAAAGAAGATTTCGGTTTTCCAACAGCTTTGGCTAACCTTTCGATTTTCAAATTGTCAAATCCATCGATGGCTACCATTTCGTAACCTTTAACGATCCAAATGTTTCTTGATGCTGGCATGAAAGTGAATGTTAAATGAATTCCTTAAAGTGGCTTCACGTTAAGTGAATATTTGGAAGGCGCAACTACTAAAATGGCATAAAAAAACCCACCAAGTGGTGGGCCTTTATTAGAGAAAGGTCTCTAGGTAAGAAAATCGAATTTCTTATTTAGAAACAACTTGGAAAGTCACACGACGGTTGATCGCGTCTTTTTCATCAAAACCAGAGATTGGTTTAGAAGAACCAGCAGCTTTTGTTACAATTCTTTCTGCAGGGATCCCTTGTTTGACAAGAGCGTCTTTCATGGCGTCAGAACGAATTTGTGAGTAGTATCCGTTTCCTTTTTTCGCACCTTCTGCTTCTTCTGGACCAGATGCATCTGCATGTCCTGTGATTTCTAATGCATAACCTTCAGGGAGTTTTGCAAGAGCGTCTTTGATGTAAGCAACATTGTCTTTTGCCCAAGTTTTGAAATCTTCTGCTTGGATGTCTGCTTGTTTGTAGCTAAATCCTCTGCGACGAACGCCATCTGGGTAACGGTAGTCTTTGAGTGCTACGTTGATTTCGTCCAAAAGAGCTCCGTTGAGATCTCTGGAAGAAACTGCAGTTGTGTTGTCCGTAGTTGTGGACGTTTCTTTTGGAGTTTCTTTTTCTTCAGAAGACGAACAATTCGTGAATGAAATAGAAAGACCTACGAGGAGGATGAGGCTTAAAAAAAATCCTTTTTTCATCAGTTGACCTACCTTAATGTTTCCATAGTTTAGTTCTTTTCATTAGATAACAACCGAAAATGCAAATATTTGTAACCGTTTCCGAAGATTATGACCAAAGTCGCTTAGACGTTTTCCTAAAAGACAACGCTGGCGACGACCTTAGCCGTTCTACTGTCCAAAAATGGATCGATTCTGGCTTTGTGACAAACAAAACAAAGGACCAAGTCGTACATAAAAACGGCTATAAGGTGGCCTTGGGAGAAGAGTATGTGGTGGATGTCATCGCAAGACCCCCTTCTCGTTTGGAGCCGATCCCAATGGATATCCCTGTTTTGTACGATGAAGATGAATTTATGGTCATCCATAAAAAAGCAGGGATCGCTTGCCACAGTGGACCTGGGGATGATTCGCCTTCCCTTGTGAATGGACTCCTCCACCAATTCAAAAACCTATCAGGCACAGGTGGTGAACGCCGTCCAGGTATTGTGCACCGATTGGACAAACCCACAGAAGGGGTTCTCATCATTGCGAAAACGGACAGAGCCCATGCCGCGTTATCCAAACTTTTCCAAGACAGACTTGTGGACAAAACCTACTACGCTTGGGTTTTGCAAGCACCCGTGGAAGCAGAAGGAACGATCAGTCTTCCCATAGGCCGCCACCCCGTAGAACGAGTCAAAATGTGTGTCAGAGAAGATGGACGAATGGCCATCACCCATTACAAAACCGAAAAAATTGTCCAAACGCAAACAGGACGTAAGTTTAGTTTGATGAAGCTCGGCCTGGAAACAGGTCGTACCCACCAAATCCGTGTTCATATGGCAAAAGTGGGATGTCCTGTGGTTGGGGACAGTTTGTACTCAAGGTCCGCAAAAGATTACACGCAGTATGGGCTTTTACTTTTTGCCAAAAAACTAGATTTCCCCCATCCTTTTGTACCAGACAAACGCATTGTTGTGGAACTTGAGTTTCCAGAACGATTTAAGGTCTTTGAACGAAAATGCCCTAGTTACTAACAGATCTTTGAGTATAAAAAGAATCGTGAGTAAGTGCCACATAGGAAAAGAACCGCAAGAGACGTCCAAAGAAAATGGATTCCCAAAGGTTGTTTGAATCAGTGAAACAATTCCGATGTTTCAAACCCTTTCTTTTCCTTTTCGGGATTTTTGCCAGCTTCCATCTGTTATATGATGTGATCTACGAAAATCATTTAGGAGAAGTTACGGATAGTGATGTGCTGTATCCCTATTTGTTCGCGCGGGATTTTTGGGCTGGTGGTTTCAATGGCATTCGTGGTTGGAACTTACCACCTTGCACCTATCTCTTTCCTGAAATCGTAATCGCGATCCTACTATTTCCAGTCATTCCATCTGTATATGGGTTCCATTTGGTATTTGGGTTTTTCTCCTTTGTATTGCCGTTTTTTTTTGCCAGACAATTGGGAATGCCAAAACGTTACTCCTATTTAGTTGCTCTAGGATTTTTGTTTTTAGCTGGTTTCTATCCCAATTCTCTAGGGCAATTTTATTTGCCTGGGTTCCATGCGATGGTCTTTTTCTTTGCGATAGGGACTCTGTACGAATTGGAACATTGGAATCCAAAAAAAGTCAAAGTTTGGTTTCGGTTTCTCATCCTAATGACACTCGTTTGGGTTTCCGAATATTGGTTTTTTGTACAATTTGTCCCGTTTTTATTTCTCTTTGCGATCCTAAGGTTAGGATGGAGCTCCCTTGGACCAACTTTCATTTGTTTGGTTGGATTCCATTTGGCAAAGGCCATCACAAAAGGCTTACGCTTCATGGGAATTGGGACCATTGGGACAGACAATGTCCTACTTTTCACCCAACTGAAACGTTTTGGAATTTTACTTGTTTCCGATCCAAATTCGCTTTGGCAAGGATACCTGCAATCACTTAGGAACCAAGAATTGCTTTCTCAGTGGTTTTACTGGTACTTGGTCATAGGAGTTGTGTATGGAATTTTATCCTTCTTCCTTCACTCCCGAAAGGATTTTTTCTTAGCATTTATTTTATACCTATCTCCCTTCATCACAGTGTTATTTTTGTATGCCATCCAAGTAGAACCAAACATTCGTTATTTGTATTTTTTGCCTTTTGGTATTTTATATTTTTCGTTTCGGATCCTGGAACGAATCCCTTTCCTTCGATGGATTTTTCCCATTGTTTTGGTGATTGGATGTTTTTGGTATTATTTAGGCAAACATACGGAACTCGTTTCCTTAGTGAAAGCTGGAGAAACAAAACGAAACCATCGAATGGAATGCCTCTCGCAGTTTGACCCAAACCTCCCAGGTGCAGCCACGTACTGGCCAATCAAATACAGTTATACATTTTCCGACCAAAATTGGAATCTAGTTCCCTTCACCAAAGACGGTGTGTATTACCCTTGGATTGCCAACACCTCATGGGATCAAAATTTCAAAGAGAAACCCTTTGGTTCCTTCGGATGGGGGATTACCGAATCCAAAGAAAATTTGGCGTTTTGGAAGGGTGTGAGTTTGGTAAAGGAATGTGAAGGTTGGTATTTTTTTCAAAGAAATTGACTCTTGGAAATCCTAAACCCAAGAATTGAATTGATTCTTGTTTTCCTTCAAACAGTTTGGGACAGGTTATGATAGAACTCCTTTCCGATCCATCACTTTGGCTTGCCCTTCTCACCTTAACTGCTTTGGAAATTGTCCTTGGCATTGACAATATCATCTTTATCTCCATCCTCTCATCCCGATTGCCCAAAACCAAACAAAAACAAGCGAGACAAATCGGTTTGTTTTTGGCGATGGGAACTCGCATTTTATTACTTTTTTCCTTATCGTTTATCATGAAACTCACCACTCCACTGTTTACGGTAATGGAACATGCAATCAGTGGAAGGGACCTCATCTTAATTTCGGGAGGACTTTTTCTCATCGCTAAGTCCACCACCGAAATCCATCACAAATTGGAAGGAGAATCTTCGTTAAGCGAAGACTCCAAAAAACAAATTTCCTTTACCCAAGTGATCGTTCAAATTTTGATTTTAGATGTTGTCTTTTCATTGGATTCCGTCATAACCGCTGTGGGAATGACAGACAAATTGGGTGTTATGATCACGGCCGTTGTTTTGTCCGTTGGTTTTATGTTGCTCTCAAGTGGAAGCATTTCTGATTTTGTGGACCGCCACCCAACCATTAAAATCCTTGCTCTCAGTTTTTTGATTTTGATTGGTGTTGCTTTGTTAGGCGAAGGATTAGAACTTCATATTCCAAAAGGTTACATCTACTTTGCGATGTGTTTTTCTGTGATCGTAGAATTTCTCAATATGAAACTCCGAACCAAATCTGAAAAACCAATTGCTCTTAGGGGAAAATAATATGAAACGTAAAGAATTCATCAAACGTTCCGCTTTTACTTTTTCAGTCGCACAACTTCCATTACTCGGTGAGACAAACGAAGATCAAAATCCTCCAGATCCTTCGGAAAAAACTTCCCCATGGATGGATGCAGAAGATTTAGGTGACTACAAAACCTTAGTAACCCAACTCCTTTCCAAACCAGAAGCGTACCAAGTAGAGGGAAATTGGACCCTCGGAAAAATTTTATCCCATTGTGCCCAAAGCATTGAGTATTCTTTGAGTGGGTATCCTGAAATGAAGTCTTCTCTCTTTCGAGGTTCGGTAGGGAAAATCGCGTTTTCTGTTTTTGCCTTCAAAAACAAAATGAATCATGGTTTGGAAGAACCAATCCCGAGCGCAGAAGAGATTCCAAACAACACGGAAGTGAAACTCGGAGCAAAACGCCTTTTGTTAGCCATCGACCGTTTTTCCAAAACGGCGGAATCAAGTTTACGGCCCCACTTTGCATACGGCGAATTAACAAAAGAAGAGTATGACTTGGCACATACCCTCCATATCAAAAATCATATGGAACGACTACTCTTCTAAACTGAATTCAATTTGTTGGCAAAGGTCCTCTGCTTTGTACATTTTTGAAAAATAAGCAGAGACTACGGTTTCCAAACCTTCCTCTTCCAGGAAGGTTTCCCCTCCATTCAGTGGGGCATCGGAACTGATAAGGATGATGGGGATTTTTTGGTTTTGGTTTCGCCTTCCTTCCCATTCGTGGATGAGAGAGATTCCATTCATTCCTGGCATATGCAAATCAGTGATGATGAGAGAAGGTGTGATCCTTGCCAAATGGGAAAGTGCCTCTTCACCATTGCCTGCCTCAATTACAATCCACTGATTCCTTCGCATAACTTCTGCTAATTCCGATCGAAAGTTTCCAGAATCATCTACAAGTAATACAGATTTGGTGCTTTTCGACAAAGAAATTTCAAAGGAAGAACCAACACCGAGAACTGACTTAATTCTGAGTTTCCCGAAATGAACTTCTAGGATATTCATACAAAGTTGTAATCCAAGACCTGTCCCACGTTCGCCAGCCGTTCCTGGTGTACTTTTGATATTTTCATCGCCGGTTAATTTGTGGATTTGTTCTTCACTCATACCAAGGCCGCGGTCTCGGATTTCTACAGACAACCATTTTCCTTTATACGAAACTCCAACCCAAACTTCTGAATTCAAATACGAGTATTTGATCGAATTGGTAAGGATATTTTTGAAAACCTCTCCAATCAAAGTACGGTCAGCGATGATTTCTGCTTCGATCGGTGTGTCTTTTTGGATTCGGATTCCTTTGAGTGTCGCAAGAGGTTCGATGGATTCAATGATTTCGTTTAAGAGTTCGTTCACCGAAAATTTGGTTTGGATGAGTTTGGTTCCAAAGGCATCAAATCGACTGACATCTAAAAGTTGTTCCAACATCCGAAGGGATTGGCTCACTCCCGATTTACAAATGCCTAAAAATTTCTTTTTTTCCTCTACCGATGTTTCATCAAAACTAAATTCGATCACATCTAGGATCTGATTGACACTATTGAGCGGCGAACGGAGGTCATGCGAAATGAGGGAAACGAAATTCGCCTTCCATCGATTGGCTTTTTCCAACTCGGCCGTACGAGCCTTTACTTTTTTCTCCAATGCCTCTTTTCGTTTGTAGAGTTCTTTTGAGATGGATTCGGAACGTTTGTAAACACGCACCAAACCAAACGTAACACCTAAAGTCTGAGGTAAAATAAACAAATAAAGGGAAACAAGGCCCATCGGCCTATAACCGAAGTTAGGATTTGAAATCAGATACACATCGATAATGCCACCAAAAACAGCAAGGACTAAACTGTAAAAATACAATTTGCTATCCTTTCTTTGTAAGTATAGGGCAAGGGAAACGGAAACCAAACTCACCAGAATAAAAAATCCGGAAAGAGTTTCAAAATAAAAAGTAATTTCTGATAAATGTCGGACTGGAGTGAGAACCGATACCATTAAAAAGGTTAAACAATACAATTTTAAAAATGAAATTACTTTTTTAAACACACGCATTTGTGCTAAGTTTAAAAGGATGGATGCTCCAAAATACAAAACGATCACAATTCCAATCCTTGAAAATCGAAAGAGTGGCATACAAAACACATCGGGAAGTAGATTAAACAATATCCTTGATTCGATCAGAGTAGAGCTTAAAATCAAAATGCCTAAATAGACGTATGACATTCGTAATGCGTTTTTTTCAGACCGATTGATAAAATACACTAACATATGATAGAGGGACAAAATTCCCATAAACAACAAGATCATCCAGGAGACGGTATAGTTCACATTCCAAAGGGGAATGATTCGATCCAAATGTCCTAACCGAATGAGTCCATGAATCCCGGCATACTTATGCGAAAAATTGGAGATATGGATGACCAAGTCCAATTCCCCGCTCACAACCGCTAGTGGAAGGATTTTTGTATGAAAGGAAGGTTGGTGGGTTGCAACGTTGATTCCCAAATTTCCATTTTCAGCAATCAACTTCCCGTTTGCGTACATTTTGTAAGCACTATGGAGGACTGGCACAAACAACGCATAGGCTTTCGTATTCTTTGTTGGTTTGGGTAATTTAACACGGAGACGGTAGGTCGCATAACCATAACTGGGATAATCTTCACCTGCCTGATTGGCCTGCGAAAACCAAGGTACACCCACTTTGAGATACGTTTTGTTTGGTGGGGACTTCTGGTTTGGGTTTAAAAATTCATTCCAATAGAATTCCCATTGGCCGATCAGAGGAATGGTTTCCTTCGTGAAATCAACGAATTCCGTATCCAAAACACCTTCGTCGGCAAGCAAAGTGGGATAGGAGTCAAACCGACAGGAAAGGGTTCCACCTAAGACCAAAAGAAAAATTAAGGGATAACGACAAAATTTTACTGAGTTACAAAAAGATTTTTGGATAGATGAGAAGGAGACTCTGAAAATCATAAGGTTGTGGAATCTGTTAAAATTGCTATCTTAGAAGACCATTCCGTTGTCACTGAAGGAATCATATCTATTCTGAAATCCAATCCTTTCTTTTCTCTTGCCGGAGAATTTCGAACTGCTGCCGATTTGTTTTCCTTCCTCGAATCCAATCCGATCGATGTCCTAGTCCTTGACATTGATTTACCGGATCGGAATGGAATTGATGTATTACGCGAAATCAAAGAAAAACACCAACCCACAAAGGTCATTATCTTCTCGTTACATGGAAGCCGAGTGTATGTAGAAGACGCTCTCAAATCAAAAGCTGATGGGTATATGCTAAAATCTGACCCTATCTCCAAACTTCCGGAAGTCATCCAACTTGTGATGAAGGGTGGATCATTTGTATCTGACGGGGTGAGTAAAGTCCAACTTCCATTCTCTGCATTCCAAATGGAAATTTTGAACCTACTCGTGCAAGGCCTTTCCCAAAATGAAGTGGCAGACCGCATCCAAAAATCCCGTAAAACGGTGGAATACCACCTAAACCAAATGCGGACAAAATTTTCCTGTAAAAACAATAACGAACTCATTTCGAAATACGAAAAAGAAATACAAAAATAGCGATTTCGTGATTTCTAAAGCGAATGTTTCGACTAAACTATTCGTATGAAACATATTTATCTTTTACGGCACGGGAAGTCTGAATGGGACTTACCGTACGAAACCGATTTGGAAAGGACTTTGTCCCGCAGGGGAAAAGAACAATCCAAAGCTTTACGAGAGTATCTCAAAGAAAGCCGGTTTGAATTTGACCAATGTTTGGTTTCCCCTTCCGAACGAACCTTAAAAACCTATTCCTCACTTCGTAAGGAAATCCTCCGGTTTCCAAAACCTGAAATCCGCGAAAACTTATACGACGCAGACAAAGAAGATTTATTATTTGTTTTGCATGGCCTTCCGTCTAGCACTCGTTCCGTTTGCTTGGTCGGTCACAATCCAGGACTCGAAGAATTGGGCTCTTCCCTTGTTTTGGGGGAGAAAGAAAAATCCCTCTTCCAAAAATTCCCAACTGCTTCCTTTCTCGGGCTTAGTTTTTCTGAGGATTCTTGGAAAAATCTTAGTTGGGGAAGTTGCCAATTAGTAGTATTCTGGATCCCTGGGCAAATAGGGAAAGAATGAAACCACTGTATTCAGAAGAGCGCATCCACCACCGTGTCGAAGAATTAGCACGCGAAATCTCTCGAGATTTTTTAAGTAAAGATTTAGTTGTCATTGGGATTCTCAATGGCGGGTTTATCTTTACGGCGGATCTTTGCAGGAGTATTGCCATCCCTCATGAAGTCGATTTTATGGCAGCTTCTTCTTATGGTGACGGGACCACTTCTGGAGAATTCAAAATTACGAAAGAATTAAAAAAATCTGTGCAAAACAAGTCTGTTTTGCTTGTCGAAGACATAGTGGATACGGGGAAAACTTTGGAATACCTCCTGACCGAAGTCCAAAAACAAAATCCAAAGGATTTAAAAGTGGCAGCTCTTTTTTGGAAACAGCAAAAGGCAAACCCACATATCCTTGTGGATTATCCTGGATTTATCATCGAAGATGATTTTCTTGTGGGATATGGACTCGATTATAAAGGAAAATTTCGTAATTTACCGTATGTTGCTAAGTTAGAGGGCACGGATTGAATCATTCTATCATCAAACAAAAATTTGACACACTGACAACTTTCCCCGTTTTAAAACCAGAAATCTTAAAGGTCGCCGAGAATTACGTAAACCATTCCGATGATTGGAAACTGCTCCGTGTCAATCCACTGAAATTTGCCGCAGAACATAATGTAAGCGAAAATGACTCTGTGGATTTTTTTGTGCACGCGGCAAAAGTTGGACTTTTTGATTTTGCTTATAATTTGATTTGTCCGATGTGCGGTGGAATTGTCCATAGCCATCATAAATTGGATGAAATCGAAGGAAAAGAATTCCATTGTGTATCTTGTAATATTGTAGTTCCAACATTACTAGACGACCAGGTGGAAGTTGCCTTCCAAATCCACCCTTCTCTTCAAAAAAACGAAATTGATCCCTTTGTGGATGTACAAAACTACTTTCGCTATTTTTTCTCCGAAAACTTTGATAAGTCAACCGAACTAAGGGATTGGATCCAGTCGACAATCAAAGATTATGCGAAGATAAAACCAGATGATGCCTATCATTTTACTTATGAGACAAGTTTCGGCGGATTACAAGGCCATCTCGTACAATTTGTGAGTATCGACCGAAATGCCATGTGCCTATTTTCGGTAGATCCAAGTTTGCCACCTTCCAACCAATCGTATTTAGTGGATTTGATGGAAAGTGGGATGAAACCAGATACAATCTCCATTCCGTTGGGAACACACAAGTTTACGATTCACAACCGTACTCGCTTCCAAGTGGGTCTGAATGTCCTAACACCAAACCCAAATGAAATAGGTCGGATTGCAAAAGAATATCCGACGATACGCCATTCCTTTTTAACAGCGAAGATGTTGTTAAACAACCAATCGTTCCGTGATCTATTCCGCATCCAAAAACTATCTCCCGATTTAAATTTAAATGTGAAATCACTTACAATCATGTTCACTGACCTAAAGGGTTCTACAGAAATGTATGATACAGCTGGGGATATTTTCGCGTACAAATTGGTACAAGAACACTTTCGGATCCTAACAGAGATTGTGCGAAAGTTCAAAGGTGCCATTGTCAAAACCATGGGAGATGCCATCATGGCTACCTTTTCCACTCCAACCGAAGGGTTACTCGCAGCTTTAGAAATGATGGAACGAATTGAATCCATGAACACACAGTGGAAAGAAGAAGGTTACGAAATTGGATTGAAGGTGGGACTGAACGAAGGGTCCGCATTAGCGGTTGTCAATGATGAACGCCTCGATTATTTTGGACAATCTGTGAACATTGCCGCACGGGTGCAAGGCCTTGCCAAATCGGGAGAGGTCTGGCTCAGTGAAACCGTTTGGAATGCAACAGGATCCGAATCTCTGGTCAAAGAGCATGGTTACTTTTATCGCAAACAAAAAGCAACCTTGAAGGGAGTGGGCACTCCCGTACCAGTCTTTCAATTGAGTCGAAAAAAACTGAAGGAACCTTCCAAGTGGAAATCATTGTTCACCAAAAGCTAAAATGGAAATTTTTTTACAAGATCATATTCCTCTTCTCTCTTCCAATTGTGGCCAATGCTTGCAAACCAGAGGGCCTAAACAACCTTTGTGATCTAAAGTCCGATGACTTTATTCCCACTGTTATTTTACAAGCAAGTACCGCCTCTGGTTCTTACCATTGCGGTTACAAACTGGTGGATGTTCCCCCTTTTGGTTACCGTTATACCCAATTTCGTTTTTATTTAAATTTTCCAGTTTCCATCTTACCTGAATTTGAGACAAATTCAAGTTATGCGATCGAAGGGAATTTACCATCTGGTCTTAGTTTTGATCCGGCAACGGGAGAAATCAAAGGCACTACTCTTTCCGTCACGGCACCAACCACCGTCCGAGTCACTCGGAATAGCCCTGGTTTTGCCACCGTGAATCTTACCTTACAAGTGGCAGAACCCTCCGCGACTTTTGTTTACGGCCAGTATGGTTCGCTTACTTGTAGGTCCGCTTATAATAATGGAAGTTGTTTGGATAGTCCCAATCCCAATAACCAAAACTTAAGCTCGCCAACAGGTGTGGTGACTGATTCCGATGGTGGGGTCTACATTGCAGGGGTGAATCGGATCCAATACTTTCCACCTAATACCAATCAATCGACATTTGTATATGGTCAATTTGGAAACTTCAATTGTGATATCGCCAATAACAATCAATCTTGTGGAGGTGGAACCGCATCAGCGGGAAATATGAGTTCAGTCCGAGGGATCATACTCGACCGAGAGAATGGCTTATATGCCACTGATCTTGGCAACCATAGAATCTTGTACTTTCCTAATTCATCCAATGTACCGGCTAGAATTTACGGTCAAACGAGTTACACAACTGCAATTACTGGTTTATCAGATACGGCATTCAATGCTCCTCGCGCCGTTGCCTTATCACCTGAAGGTGGACTGTATGTTGCTGAAGCTTTCAACATTCGTATCGTTTACTTCCCACCTGGATCCACAACGGCAACAAGGGTGTATGGACAAGTGGATTTTTCAAGTAGTACTAACGGTACCTCGGAAACGAGATTTACCGGACCATTTGGAATGGCTGTCGATTCCAAAGGTGGCTTGTATGTTGCCGATTCTCCGAACCACCGAGTATTGTACTTCCCAGTTGGATCCACAACCGCAACGCGGGTCTATGGCCAATCGAATTTTACAAACAATACATTATCGATCGCATCAGCCACAGCTTTGAACAATCCTACATGGATTGCCCTCGACCAAAGTGAAAACTTATATGTCTCCGATACTGGTAACAACCGTGTGGTGGTCTTTCCTAAATCGACACAAACCACTGGTCATACAGCAGTGGCCGTATTTGGTCAATACAATAACCTTACTTGTGCCGTGTCAAACAATGTCGGGGCTTGTACTGGTGGTTCTGTAAATCCTGCCAGTTTGTATGCGCCTTCAAGCATCACGTTCAATCGACAGGGACAATTGTACATTAACGACCAAAACAACCATAGGATTTTGGTGTATTGAGGGGGATGCTACGCATCACACCGGTCGGAATTCCGACCGGGTGCGATTGTAAGTGAATTGGGAGGGTTTTTGGGTAGGGTGACCGATTAATCTATTTAGATAAAGTGAGAATTCCCCCCCTACTTCACAGGTTCTGCAGAAACTTCTACTTCTGGAAGCGAGGATCGCAAATACCCAGACTGTAACACTGCCACCTGCCCTTGTTCGCTTGTGAGGTAAGTCACAAAGGCATCAATTTTATCACCCTGGTCTGTTTTATAGATAATAAACAATTCACGTGCTAGTTTGTACTTTCTATCGTACACATTGCGAATGGAAGGAGTCACAAAAGGATCCTTTGCGTTTTTTGCATACTCTAGCGCTTTTAATTTGTCTTTATGGTCCACAAGTGCAGAACCCATGCCCATATAACCAATGCTATTTGGATTTTCTTGGATGTATTTTGCCATTTCTGCATTGTCTTTCACAATTTTGGCGTTTGGAGAAAACACATTGGATTTGTAGGTTGTGTATTCCTTTTCTCCCAAATCCCTACGTTTTAAAATATGATTTTGGAAGTAGTCTTGTGTTCCGGATTTGTCGTTGCGAATCACAATGGAGATGGGTGCATCTTGTCCTCCAACCTCCTTCCAGTTTTTGATTTTACCCGAAAAAATATCTGATGTTTGGACCAAATGCAATTTGGAAACTGGATTGCTTGGATTGACCACAAGGGCGACACCATCATAAGCCAAACGAACTTTTTCGAGGTTACCTGTTTTTCTTAGGTCATCAAATTCAGCCTGGTTTAGGTCACGAGAAGAAACTGCCATGTCAATCTCTCCTTTTCTAAGTCGGTCGATTCCCGATTCGGATCCACCGCCTTCTACTGTTACACGAACATCTGAATTTACCTTTTCGTATTCTGTTCCTAAAAATCGCATCATGCTGTTCATGGTCTCGGAACCAGCAACTTTTAGAGTTTGTTTGTCTTTACAGGCGACAAATTGAATTGTAATCAAAATGTAAAAAAGCAGAGAAAGGTTTTTCATCGTAAATCAGGTAAAGCCCAAATTCCGTCCTTCGTCAATCGCAAAAACCCGTTGTTTTTTCCAAATCAGACCTCAGTTTTTCCGAAAAAACCCCGATCTTTGCAACGTGATGTCCCAAACCCGTTTGCTCCTCTTTTGTTTTGTAACAATGGTTCCTATATTGGATTTGGTTGCAGGTCCCGATTTGAAAACCCAATTCCGATGGAAGTGGAATGAGAACCAAGTGTTGGAATTAAACGAATACCATGATGTTTTTTTTCGAGTGGGGACAAAAACAGTGGAACGGGAAGATAAAAACCGAGTGGTGATGAAAACCAAACAATGTTCGACTGATTCCTGTTTGGTGAATGCTTGGTTTGATACCTATATGCGGTATGGCAAAACATCGGGACCATTTTGGAAGGACAAAGAATTTTTGTCTGATTTTACACTTTTTCGAAATGGCCGTTACGAAGTACCAAACGAATTTTCTATGCCGAATCTTCGGAGTTTTCCTTCTTTTCCCGAAACTCCAGTCTCTGTCAATGATGTGTGGAAATTACCTGCCGAAGAGTCTTTTGATTTTTCATCCGAACGCATTCGAGTGAAAGTCACACCAGAATACACATACCAAGGGATTTATCCTTGGAGAGAAGGAAACTATTCTGGCAATTGCGAAAAAATCACTTACACCTATCCTATTTTTTATTCTAAATCTGATTCTGAAAAAATGGCACCTAACGTACCTTATAAGATATTTGGATTTGCAACGGGCACAGTTTTTTTTAATGCGGAACGAGGAGTCCCTGAATATAAAGAAGTAAAACTTTCGTATACGTTTATTTATCCAAATGGCACAGTCCAAGAAGCAAACTTCCATATCAAAGGAGTGTATTTTTTACGGAACCAAGTCAATGCGAAAGACAAAGAAACCATCCGTGAAGACATCCTAAATGATTTGATTGTGGGCTATACGAGAGACGGATTGCCAAATGGAAAACGGATCCAAAACCAACATCGTCCAAACTCAGGGAATCCACAAGCCGTGAATGTTGGGAATCAAAATCCCAACACCAATCCTACAGGAACTTTTATTACCAATGAAAATCCAGATCCCAACGCGATGCCCATGGGAGACACTGAGGAAAAGGATAGAATTGCGGATCAATTGCCAGTGAAAGTTCGTAGTACTGAGGATGGAATTGTGTTTTCCTTGGATTCGATTTTGTTCGATTTTAATGATAGCAAATTGAAACCTGATGCTGAATCCGCAGTTGCCAAAATTGCAGAGATCTTAAAAAGATACCCTGATCGTGAGATTCGTGTGTCAGGTCATACAGACAATATTGGAAAAAAAGAATACAACCAAAAATTATCAGAAGATCGTGCTAAGTCCGTTTTACAATCATTAGTTGACAATCATAAAATGGATGAAAAACATATTTCCTTTCGTGGGTATGCGGATGAATTTCCTGTAGCACCAAACGATAACGAATCAAATCGACACAAAAACCGAAGGGTGGAAATCACACTCGTTTTGGATTAACCAATTTGTAAATCAAGGCCTACAGAGTAAGGAGGTACCAAAGGTTCACTTTCCTTTTTCCCTCGCTCCAATAACTTTTCCATCTCTTTTCGAATGTCACCGAGTAACAAGTGATAACTTTCTTTTTTACTTGTTTTGTACTTTTCAAAATAAGGACTGAGAGGGATGGAACGCGAAGCATATACATAGGCTTTTTTGGCTCGCATCTCCGATTTCCCATAGATATGCCTTTCGAAACTACAAATCCATTCCATGAGTCGCTCTGCAGAAGGCCACTGGATGAGGTTTTTTGGTTGGGTAATCAAAAAAGCGTACGCAGTCTCCACCAATTGTTTGGCCCTGCGGATATTTTGGTCTGTTAGGTGTTTGGGGGTAGATTCCAAGGGAATCCCTGCCTCAATTCGGTCCAATGTATGGAACAAAATTCGGATCTTTTGGATGGCATTATCAGAATCCTGGAATTTAATTTGTAAGATTTGGCCGGCAAGATTGAGTGCGGTATGCCTTGCGCGTCCCAATCGGTAATCAAAATCCTTACCGTTGATTTCCGATTTTGGAATTCCAAGTTCAAACTCAGTTTCTTCCAACATCACACGACCAACAGTTAAAAAACGACGAAGGATTGTCCTTCCACCTGGGTATAACTTTAACTTACGTTCTATCCGAGATAGGGAAGATTCTATGTCCTTTAAAATCGAATCCCGAGTTCCTGAGATTTTATATTTTACGAAGGTAGGTTGCAAAAACAGTTCTGCACTCGGATCCTTCTTTTTGGCTTCTTCCAAACCCCAATAAATCAGTTGCGCCGTACTGGGTAAAAAGGAAACCAAGTTATCATTTTCTCCAGACTTGATCCCTTCGGGGTACATAACGAGTTTTCCATCCCGTTCGGATAATATCCGTTTGGTGGTTCGTATCATCTTACGATTGGAACTTCCATGTAATACGGAAAATGCCCCAACACGTTTGATGAGTTCACCCACAATGCCAAATCCCCAATTGAAGACACTTCGTGATGCCATAAAATGAAAGCGAGTTCCAATGGTATTGGCAACTTGGTAGGCAACGATTGATTCCATTTCAGTTGGTTGGTTGAATAGATACACAACTCGTTTGTCCTTTGTATCCTTCAATCGTTGTTCATCTTCTTTTGAGATGACCACTCCATCTAAGTTAAACAGAAGTTTTGTGAGGATGGGAAATCCCAAGTCCAATCCCAAGGCTACCGGAAAATCAAAACGAGGAGCGATAAACGTATCTTTCATAGAACTGTGTAATTAGACTAAGAAAATAACCTCAATCACTACGAGCAATCATTCATGGATGTAACCCCATGTTTCCAATATTTTTTTTACCTCTTTGCCCATCTCTTTTTGCACTTCCGTTTCTCCGGACCCACTAAAGGCACCATCATTGTACACCCAAGGCAAAGGCGATTGGAAGAGACCATCAGGTTGCCTTTCGGATACAATCAAGTCATCGAGATTTGTCATCGACCTTTGGTATTCCAACCCATACTTTCCAAAACGAACAGGGATCGTTTTTCCATTCCGAGTGAATTGGAAGTAAGCACCAAGTTCCGGATTGACTGTTTTCAAAATGATTTCTTCAGGCTGGTACCCTGTTTGGAATTTGGGATCGTATTCTTTTTTCGATCCTTTGGGCTCTTTCACTTGTTTAGATTCCTTCACAACCAAGACCGTCTTGGCAGAACCCGAATTGATTTGCACTGTTTCAGGCGCTTCCCAATCATAAAGGGAACCTTGCACATTCATCGATAGAAAATCACGGCAGATGGCTTCCTCACAAGGTGGGATCCAAATGCGAATTCCATTTCGTTTCAAAAAATTTTCCCTTCGAAAATCAGCCCTCGCCGTCTGCAAAAGAGTTTCCCCTTCCGTTTCTAAACTTAGGTTTTTTAATTCTTTTGGATCTTTTTTCAGGTCATACAATTCTTCCGCCATGGTATGAGGTTCACCAGAAGATGTTCGCCTAACAGTAGTAAATCCAGGATAACGACGGATGTACTTGTAGGATTCTGTTCGAACCGATTCGGACATACGACCTTCTGTATAAATATAGGTTTCCTTTGGGCATGGATTGGATTGTAAAATGCAGGTTGCATAATCTACGCCTTGGTAAGTCGAATTTTTAGGTTTCAAATCCAAAAGTCCCAAAATGGTAGGTGCCAAAGACATTAAAGAAGACTGACCAGAAATTCGGATTTGAGGTGTATTTTTTTCTTCGCTAAACAAGGATTTGGTCTTCGTATTTACCAAATTTTTTGCCATAGATTTGGGTAGTTTGATGAAATAGGGAACATTGATTTCTTCATCGTAATGGGTTTCCCCATGCCCAAACCTTGTTTGCATGATAAAGTGATAACTATAATCGTGTTCAGGGCTAAAGAGCTCACCGTGGTCTCCTGTTACAATGATCATGGTTTCATCATAGGTGCCGAGTTCTTTTAATTTCCTAACCAATCGACCAATTTCGCGATCTGTATAATGCATTTCACCTAAGTAACGTTGTACGGGAGATTCAAACCGATAAAATTCGGAGTCTGGCACAATTTTACGGACTGCCAACATATCTTCTTGTGGTGGAGAATAGGAAGCATGGGGTGTGTTCAAATTAAAATGCAAAAAATATGGAATGTCTTTTTTTTCGGACACAAACGAAATGGCCTCGTTTGTCAAAACTTCGGTATCCACAATGTCCATCCCTACTTGGAAAGAATTATGAAATCCCAAATCCAAACCCACCGTTGTGTAATCCAAAAAGAAAACATTATTCATGATGGTTTGGGTAAAGTACCCTGCTTCCCGGAATGTTTTCGCTAAATTATCACGTTTTTTTCCGTAATACACTTTACGTTGGTAGGGTTTTGTTGAAAACCATGAATTCCCCAAACCGAGGTTAGATGAGTACTCCGAATGGAAAAAAGACATCATGGATGGTTTTGTCCAATTCCCATTTGCAAATGGATTCTCAAAAAAAACGGATTCCTTCGCAATTTCATCCATCACAGGAGTGACAGAATGCCTAAATCCATACGCACCAAAAAAATCCTTCCTTGCGGAATCAATGACAATGAGGACAACAGATTTGGGTTTTTTCACATCGGAAAATGATTCCGACCATTCGCCTGGATATAACAATGGTTCGCCGATAAATAGATAACTATCCTTACTATCCCAAACCAGGCGTAATTCCCCGTCAATTGTGATGGTTTCCCCTTTTTTTTGCCACTGCTCCTTCGGTAGGCCAGTGAAGTCCCACTCCAAAATTGGATCCGACCCGGAATACAATTTTAGTTTCCCAGAAACAGAAGACTGGAATTCTTTTTCGCCTAACAGACCCATTAGCGAAGAAAAATGGTATTTACCTTTGGGAATGGAAAATTGGTATTCCTGTCCTGGTGGAAAAAAGAGAGCATCCAAAGAATGGTTTAAAAAAATATCTTTGTTTGTGTTAAAGGTGATCTGGGTGTTTTCCCATTTACGGGACAGGGGCAGACCACTTTGCCTTCCTGGATTTTTTTTCCAATGGTAAGGCAATGGGTCCTTAGCAATTTTGATTTTGGAACGAGCGTGTTTTAATTCCAAAACCAAATCCACTGGAAAACGGAATTCCGATTTGTTCAAACAGTGAATGAGACAAAAACAAAGGACTAGGGCGAAGGGAAGGATCTTTCGCATTTGGAACCAGTTTGCAAAACAGGTTTCCTAAGAATAGGAAAAGTTGTTTCTTTTTAGGTTTCCATCGTCCATCCTTGACATCTATGAGTAATTGGGAACAAGCCTACTCCCGAGTGGAGTCTACCTTTCAAAACAAAGATGGTGGTAAAATTTATTACCAAATCTACCGACCCAAGTCAGGTGTCAAACGAGTGCTCGTTGTCCACCATGGGATTGGGGAACACGGTGGTCGTTACAATTTTTTATTGGAAGCGATGGCGGAACGAAACTATGCGATTTACCTCATCGACTGCCGTGGCCATGGTAAGTCGGATGGACGCCGTGGGGTCATCACACATTTTTCTGATTTTTTTGCCGACTTAAAACAACTGATCGACATCGCCAAACAAAATGAAGGTGTTAGCAAAGTCACTTTACTGGGTCATTCTATGGGGGCTGCCATCACGTTCTTATACACTGCCACTGACAACTACCAAAATGATTTGGATGCGTATATCTGTAGTGCCCTTCCAATCAAAGTGAAAACTGATATCGTGATGGACATTAAAAAAGCTGCGGGTGGTTTTTTAGCAAAAGCGCTCCCCACTCTCACAATCCCAACTGGTCTTAATGTGAATCTCATTTCTCGTGACAAATCAGTGGTTGATGCTTACGTAAAAGACCCACTTGTTCATGGAAATGTATGTGCCTACCTAGGCGATTACCTTCTTAACTGTCATACGCTTGCATTGGAATCTGCCGAAAAAATCAAAGTTCCAATTTATATGTTTCACGGAAAAGAAGACCAAATTGCACTTCCAGAAGGGACAAACGAAGCTTTTGAACGCGTAGCGTCCAAAGACAAAACCAAAAGACTTTTTGATGATTTATACCATGAAACCATGAACGAACTTCCTAAAGACAGAGCAATCGTCTTAAAAGAGTTAGTTGCTTGGATCGACAAACACTAAGGAGAAAATGCCAATGGCAATAACAAAAGATATAGTTGGAAAAAAACTAGATCGTTTTGATTTCACAGTGGAACGAGGAAAAATCAAAGAATTTTGCCTCGCCATCAACGAAAAAAACCCAATCTATTTTGACGTAGAAGAAGCAAAAAAAGCCGGATACTCAGATGTTCCTGCTCCACCAACTTTCCCTACAGTCATTATGTTTTGGGGATACCCAAAGATTTGGAATGATATGGCCGAACTTGGGATCGACCTTTCCAAAATCCTTCACTTGAAAGAAGAATACACGTACCACAAAATCCTTTATCCGGGCAAAGTGTACGCACAATCTGAAATTTCAGACGTTAAAGTAGGAAGAGCAGAAATCGTAACTTTCAAAACAACTATCTATGATGAAAAAGATGATCCAATCCTCTCTGCAGAGATGGCGATTTTCATTCGTAAGGATTAATTCCAAGGAGGCAAACAATGGCAAAAATTCAATTTGATAAAGTAGAAGTTGGTCAAACTCTTCCTCCGCTAGACGTTCCAGTGATCGAACATGCAAATTTAGTGCGTTATGCGGGAGCATCTGGGGATTTTAACCCAATTCACAATGATCCTGATTTCGCAAGGAAAGCAGGACTTGATGGAACCATCTCACACGGTATGTATGTGATGGCACAAGTAGGAAGGCTTTGTACTTCTTGGGCCGACCAAAAAGACATCGCGTACTTTGGTGTAACATTCAAAGCAATGACAAAACTTGGCGAAAAACTAACAGTTGTTGGAACCATCAAAAAGAAATTTGAAAAAGATGGTAAAAAAACTGTAACGGTTCTCGTGGAAGCTAAAAACGAAGCTGGCGAAGTGAAAGCTGGCGGCGATTTAGTCGTCAACGCAGTGTAAAAATTTTGAATCTAAAATAAGGTTCAGAAATTTTAATTTCCATCACCAAAGGCATCTGACGAAAGTTGGGTGCCTTTTTTATTGCCAAATTTGGAACAAACTTACACAATTGGCACTTTCAATGTTGAGGGGAAAGGATAATAATGCAAACTTCGGACCAAATCAAATCACAAATCCAAACTTTACTTTCCAAACACCCAGAAATCAGTGTCGACGTTCTATTTTTATATGTGCCTGAATTTAAAATCCTGCACCAGTTCCTAAACGAGGATGAAACCATCCAAGGTTATACCATTGGACTTTTGGAAACAAAACAACAAAAACACACAGCAGGGAAATGGTTACTGGTTCTCACAGACAAACATTTCCATTTGCTCCGTAATCCGATGTTAGGTAATCCAACCCATATCGCGATCAACTTTGCCGATTTAAAAAAAATATCCACGAAACTCGGTTGGTTTTTTGGACAAATCCAAATGGAAACAGAAGGAGAGACGTTTCGATTGATCCAAATTGGAAAAAAAGATTACCAATTCTTTTTACCAAGTTTACAATCGTTTTTGAAATAAGTGAATGATTCGCATAATATGTGTAATGTTTAACTGTAATACAAAAAGTAAAAATTCATAAATGGTTTTGCCAGGCGCGCAATCCACACTGCGACAGGCGCAAGTGTAAATGAATGAGAGATTGAAACATGAATCTAGACTTGGCATGATTCGACATCGTCTTGGATGCCTATTCCATCTTCAACTTGATTGTCTTCTCACCTTCCTTTACTTCTACCCATCTTTTTTTGGCATCAACGGAAAGGATCGAATCATATTGGACTGGCACAACCATTTTCCCTTTTCGATTCATGAGACCATACAATCCACCAACAATCCGACTGTGTTCCCCTTCTGGTTTCAACTGACACCCGTTACATACAATTGCATATCCATTTTCGAAAGGGTAAACAAAATCATATTCCGCTTTGATTACCTTTTGGCAACGTTCGTTATGAAATCCCATTTTGCCATTTTCGACAAATCTGGCAAGTTTCTCGGAAAGGTAATCAGGTCCATTGTCATACAGAAAACTTTCAAGTAAGACTTTGTTCTTTTGATCGATACAAACCCATTTGTTTTTCGAAACTACGAATGCCACACCAAACTTCGTAAATTCCATTGATTGTTCGTATTGTGGTTTTATGATCACCTTTCCTTTTTTGTCTTTAAATCCATATAACCCATTTTCTTCAAAGGAGATGTATCCCTTTCCTTGTGCCAATAGAGTTCCAAAATGGATCAAAACCAAAACCAATATGGTAAATTTTTTTGGTAACATAACGCTCTCCTGAAATCCTAATCTACTAATCCTTCAAAGGGTATGTCCAATACTTCATACCCTCCACATTCTAAAAAATCAAAATGCCACCATTCTGTTTTATTGACCCGAAATCCAAATTGACCAAGCACAGTGATGAGTTTATCTCTGTTTTCTTTGGCAACGGGAGAAAAAACGGGAGCGTCTGCCCAAGCAGCCTTTTCAAAAGAATCGTATTCGGTAGGCATTTGTAATTCTTGTTTTGTATTTGCATCTACCAAGGTTAAATCAATCGCACAACCCTTGTTATGCCTTGATCCTGTTTTGGGAGAAGCAACATAACGAGTGTCTTTGATCAATTCATAAAATGCAACTGTTGCTTGGTAAGGCCTGTATGCATCATAAATCTGAATGGAATACCCATGTTTTAAAAATTCCATTTGGGCATTTCGGAGGGCTTCCGCAACTCGTTTTCTAGCAAATGCTTTGGGTTGGTTGTACATCTTCCGACCTGTGAAGTTGTTCGTTGTAGCATAACGAATATCCAAAACAATGTTTGAAATGGTTTCTAAGTTTACCAAAACACGGTTTGGATCTTTGGCAATCGACTCTAAGTACATTTTTTTGTCAAAAACGATGAGTTTGGACCCTTCACTTTGGATCGGTAAACTGAAGATTGTGAAAGAGAAAAAAAGATATGCCAATCGTTTCAGCACTACTTTCCCTTGGGATCGGAATATGATTTGGAAATGTTTCATGTTAATTTCGATCTGATTCGAGTAATGGTTCATACATCATCCAAGCAATATTTTCAGTGACCAATTGGTCTTCTACAACCTCGTTTGTGGATTTTAAGGCCACCTTCCTACGAATGGTATTCCGTCGCGTATAACCACCATAAGGCTCTGCGTGAAAGGCATGGTAGGATTCGTAAACGGTATAAGAATAGGGAATGTCTCTGTCCGTCCTCCATTCTCCCCTTAAATTTTCGTTATCAATCCAGATATGTAAAACAAACGGTTGTTTGGTTGTATTTTGGATTTGTAGGTCTATGTAGTTATAAGACAAGGTTGCTCCCGATCCAAAGGGAAGTGTACGATTTGAATCAGGAAAGATATCAAAACTATGGCGCCACCTTTCTTTTACGGTAAGGGGTGTGTGGAGTGTCATCCAATAAATCAAATTTGCCATTTGGCAAAGACCTCCACCTGTGCTTTCCACAAACCCCCCGTTCTTTAGCTGCATCCCTGGTAAATACCCTTTCCGTTTCGTTGGTTTTCCCACCAAATACCAAAAAGAAAAAACTTGGTTTGGTTCCAAAAGAATTCCATTTATCTTTTGTAAGGCGATTGATAAATTAACTTTTTTATTTTCTTGGAGGTACATGGGAACATCTTTTAGTTTTCGATAGATGGGAGACTGGTGAGAAAAAATGGAAATGGGAAATTCTCTTTCTAAAAGTTTTGCTTCCACAATTTTTTTAGCGAAGTGTTTTTGTTCGCATAACCAAACAAATCTTCTTTTCCAAATGAAATACAATTTCCCAAAAAATAGGCGGAGTTCACTCCGATGCACTCTTTTTGGGAAAAGAACTGGAATGTGTTTTCGAAACCTAAATCCCATATTTTTGTTTTCTCTGGATGAATCCTGGCCGTTTACGATACGGATTTTTCCAAGACTTGGCAATCGATAAAAGTTTTGAGTTCTTTGTTTCGAGCCACTGAAGGTAATGTTGCCAATCACCCTCTAAAACGAGTTGGTATTCTCCCATGGGTTCGATTTTGGAGAAAATTGGATTTCCATTCTCCTTACTGGCACGGAGGTTTTCCATTCGGATGCCATAAACAAGCCGGTACACTTTTGTCCCTTTGGGAAGTTCCGATATGGCTTTCTCATCTGGCTCCCAAGACATACAATCCTTTCTAAATTGAAAATGATAGTATTCGCAAAATCCATGGTGGGCAACCAGTAAACCATTGTCAGAAACGGATGCTGCTTTTTCCCCAGGATTCCACATTCCTTCATAGGGGTAACGAAATAAATTCGGTGACTGTATGAAGACAAATACCCATAAAGCAAAACTAACAGCCGTTTTGAATGTTTGTTTGGCATTGCATCGAGAAAAAATTTCAAAGAGGAGTAGGAACGAAATTAAAATTCGAAATTGGATATCTGCAAAATGAAAAATGGGTAATACAAGTACCATTCCAACAAAAGCAAGGCTACGACGAATGGGAAGGTAACGATCCGATACATTCTTTCCAAAAATCAAAATACCCCAATCCCACAAGATCCCGATGCCCATCATTCCATACGCCTCAAAAATGGGGAAGGATTTACCATCGATCACAAAACGGTCGTTATCATTTGTTGGGATGAGAAAAGGACAAAAACCTAATAGTAAAAAGAGAATCAAATCAAACTTTCTTGGAATTTTGTCAATACACCAAAGGCCCAATCCCAAAACGCCGACCATGGTATGAAACCAAGTGGTGGATACAAAAAGGATACCAACGAGAGTCCATTTGCCAAATTTCCAGGTGATTCGATCAGAGAATAAGAATCCATATGTTAAAAGCAGGAATCCAATCGCCCAGGCTTGTTTTGGATAAAGAAATCCCAAAACAAAGACCATAACACTGGGCAATCCATTCCAAAATTCATTCTTCGATTTGAGAATGTACCTAGCAAAATAGAGACAAAATGATAACCAAACAACCGTTAAAAGTTGGAATACAAATAAACTTTGGTCACTCGCACCGAATAACCGAAAGACGAATGCCACAATGTGAAAAACAGGGGAACGATCGGGAGAATGCAATTCTCCCGTTTCTAAAATTGAAATTGCTTGGACACCATACCAATAGATGTCCTTACCAAATAGGGAATCAAACAATCGAATTAATTGGAGATTTGGACTTTTTTGCCCACCATCTGAATTCCATTTCCTACTTTTTTCACAGTTAACGTATCACCAAATATCACAGTTGATTTTTCTTCTGTTTTTTCGGAATAAGGGCTACTTGAATCTAAACTTTGAGTCACAACTTTGTGATCTCGGCCAAAAATTTTAATTTTTGCTTCTGTGGCATTCGCTTCTAAAAAAACCCAGTTTCCATCTAACACTCGTTTTTCCTTCAGATCATCTAACCAAATCACAAAAGATCCATTGGAACGAAATACATAGTCCATTCGTCCTTCAGGGATATCTGCAAAGTAAGCTTTGTTCACAACTCCAGATAAAATTGTGTTTTTGGTTTTTTTCAAAATTTCATCTTTGAATTCTTTGGCATTTTGGTCGATCACAGTGTACCGTTTCCCTTTTTCTCCTAGGAAAATGATTTCGGCGATCACAGTATCTTTCCAAGTTTTCCCAGGTCTTACTTTTTGGATCGTGAATGTGAACGTCTTGCCAGAAAGAATTTTTGGAAACACAATCCTCTGTCCACCTTGTTTGTCTGCTACAGGGATCGTAAAAGATTCAGATCCATTCGAAACAAGTAATTCGGTAACCGAACCATTTTTATGAAATAGTGCATCTAACCTTTGGTAACCATTAAAAATTTCGATGCCTGCTAAATCAATTTTGTCTTCCAATTGGACTTGAAAGGATTCACCTACTCCATCGGTTTTGACACCTTCTACCCAAGCAAAATCAATACTTCCATCAAACAGTCCATAGGCGGGATAGTTGGGAAGTGTACTACTAGCAGTCACCTGTCCTTCCACTGGTTCTGGATAAACAACATCTAGTTTTTTCCCATTTTTGAAAAAGGAAACGGTTTTGATTCCATTGGCAGCGTCTGGCAAAAGATAGATCACATGGACTCCATTGGATTTGATTTTGAGAGGTGTTTCTTTTGAGCAGTCAAAATTCGTTGCATAACTTCCATCTTTATAGAAAGCTACATAACCTTTTTTCTCTTGGCATTCGATGGAGATTTCATTGAAGTAAGCACGGCCATCTGTTTTACCCATTTGGTTCCACTTGGCTCCATTAGAAAAGAAAATGGTGATTCCATCTAAACTTGTTTCTGGTTTCCAATGTTTACCTGGGATAAATACATTGATTGGCATCGTTCCATCTGTAGAAGAAGCAGCTTGGATCCTTTCTATGACAATGGATGTTTCAATCGAACTTTGGTTGGAGAATAGTAAAAAAAATGACAAAAGAGTAAAGATTGTTTTTTTCAAGAAGGTTCACCTCAGAGAAACAAAGAATCTAATACTCTTTTGGGCGGTTCAAGTAAAAAATGAAGGGTTAAATGAAACTTCCAAAAACTTTTTTAAACTCTTCACTTCGCATAGCACCAGAAATACGATGAACCTCTTTCCCATTTTTGAATAAGATAAACGTTGGGATTCCTGAAATTCCGTATTTTCCAGCAATTGCTTGTTTTTCATCCGTATTCACTTTGATGATGGAAACCTTTCCCTTCCAATCTTTGGCAAGTTTTTCGAGTTCAGGTGCTACCATCTTGCAGGGACCACACCAAGGAGCCCAAAAATCCACCAAAATTGGTTTATCATGAGTCTCGAGTAAGGTTTCAAAACTTTTTGGGTACACGTCAGACATATCCGGCCTCCTATCCCTTAGACCATATACCCTACAGGGTATGTAAGAAAAAGTAAAAAATATCAGCAAAAAATGAAATTTAAAGACTTTTGATTCACTGAAAAAAACATCAATTTGGTAAATGTAATGGGAATCCTATGAATCAAATGCAAACAGATGATTGGGCACGAATCATCAAAATTTTCCAATCCAAAGGCAAACTTGTAAAATTTAGGAAAAAAGAATTTTATGCAAAACAAAATGAAGCATTCGATAGCATTGGTTATGTGAAAAAAGGAGCTTTTAAACTAGTGTACCATAATGAGAAAAAAGAATGGATCAAATCCTTTCTCTTTGAAGGTGCATTTCTAGGAAGTATCCCAAGTACATTCCAAAAACAACCGAGTACCTATTCCATTATCTCTATGGAAATCTCTGAAGTATTTGTATTACCAATCAAAGTTTGGAACCAAATATTTGAAGAGGAATCTTCTTACCAAAAATTTCTCATTCAATTTTTAACAACCTTGTACTTAAAAAAAGAAAAACGTGTTTCAGATTTTTTGCTTTTGGATGCCAGTAAACGTTACCAAGAATTTATAAAAGAATATTATCCTCATGTTTCACGAATTTCCCAAATAGACCAAGCTGCCTATTTGGGAATCACAAATGTGGCACTTAGTCGGCTAATGAAACGTTCTTTTGCAAATAATCCTCTATCGCTTCCCAATACAGTTCGCTAAATTCATTTCCAGAAAATGGATTTTGAGACGTGATTAAATTTCTGTCTCGGATCGCATAACTTCGACCAGGTAAAAAGGAAGACTGGTATTCCATACCTAAATCTTGTAAGGCTCCAGAAATGTTTCTCAGTTTTGGTTTCCCTTTCATAACAATGGTTTCAATGAACCATTCTTCAATTTTAGTTACCGAATTCACTTTGTAACCTTTGAATAAAAAATTTTCTTTTTCCCCTTCTGAGCGTAAGCTGGTTAACAAAGCAGGTGCATGGCAAACAAGTCCGATCGGTTTCCTTTTTTCGTGAAAGGATCTGAGTAATTGTGGGACCTTTCCATCATACAGCAGATCCGTCATAAGACCTTGCCCACCAGGTACAAGAATTCCCACAAAGGTATGGTTGTCTTTCATTGCTTGTTCTAAGGAAATAGGTTTTTCGTAGGTAGGAAAGTTAGATAACAATCGAATTGCTTCTTCTTTTTCACTCTCCGATTGCCAATACTTATCCTTAGTACTCTCTGGATCAATGGTCGCCTTCCTACCCGATGGTGTGGCAAACACAATCTCGAATCCTTTTTCGTTTAACATTTTGACAGGGAAATAGAGTTCATTTAAAAAAACACCTGTTGGATGTTTTTTGACACCATCTAACAAGATCGTATCGGCGGCACTCATCACCACAAGTACCTTTGGTTTTCCTTTCGGATTTGCGATAAGTCCAGATGTTAAGACAGTTGCCAAACAGAGTGTTAACAAATAGAATTTAAGTTTACCCAAACCTCGAAATTCAGTTTGTTTGCCTGTTTTGTTTTTTTGAGGAATGGAAAGTTTCCCTGCTACTATTCTCGTTTGCGAATGGAATTCTCCATTGGTGATCTTTAATTGGTGTTTCATGTTCACTCCTTTTCATCTCTCGGCAAGCGAACCCATAAGGAAACTCGCTTACAGAATAGATTGTGGAATGATTCGGATTCCTTTTAACCTAGGTTAAAATGTTAAAATAAATCCATCGTTTCAAAACCTTGTAACAACTGCACTTTGATTTGGCCTTTCGATGTCCTAGTTAACAATTGATTCATATTCCCTTCAAAATCATCCCCCAGTTTTAAATTTGGTTCCAAAGGTTTGCTAAGTGGTTTGAAAAAATTATCCCAATGGATGGGAATGATGAGTTTTGGATTCAATTTTTGAATGGTTTCTTCGAAGTATTCTTCCTGGAACGGTTTAGGTTGTAAGGACAATTGGGCAATCCCCAAAAACAAAACATCGGCTTTGATTTGATCGTATGCACCCTTCACAAAATTTGTACTACTTTTGATCACAATTTTATGTTTCCCATGTTGGATATAAAAATCAAAACTTCCCCCTTCTATGTATTCTAACGCTTTTACCGGTTGGACTAGTGGTACTGTGATGTTAGGAAAATTGGGATCTGTCGCATTTGTTTTTCCTAAGATACGAAAGGGAGGTGTGTGTTTGGACTCTAAAACAGTGACAAAAAATTTTCCAAGTTTGAGTGGCTTTCCTATTGGAAACACTTCCATATTTTCTTTGTTTAAACCTGCACCAAGTCCCACATTGATTGTCGAGGATGAACCATATAACTTCGCATTCGTGAGTTTCGCAACAAAGGGTGCGTCCATAACATGGTCATAGTGTGAGTGGCAAACAAAAATTCCTTTTAATCGATTGATCTTTGCCTTCTCGATAACAGAAGATAGGATGGCAGGATCAGATTCTATTTTAGAAAATGCAGTTTTCCAAAGGGATGGCCTTGTAAAAAATCCATCGGTTAAAATCTGTGTTTCTCCATCATCTAACAAAATGGAGGTGGTTCCTAAAAAAGTGACTCTTACTTTTCCTTTTTGAATGGGATTACTTGGATTCTCATGAGGAAAATGTGATTCGTATCCTTTGAGATCACCAGAAGGGCGTAGGACACATTGTAAGTTTGCAAAAATCAGAATTCCAAATAAAATACAGCGAAGTAAAGTTTGTTTGTATCTATTTTTTATATCTAAATTCATTGTTCCTCCAATTTGTTTTCGAATCATTTTAACGAAATGTACAATAGCTCCAAATCAACGTCCTTCGGCAAATGACACTTCCCTCGGATCGGCAACCCCTAGGAGTCGTTTCTTCTGAACATCATTGATCACTGCACATACGGCACCAAAGTCATTATCCAAATTTCCTTTTTCGTACACTTTGTATCCTTTTTCTTTTAGTGAATTTGAGACGGTTTGGTAAAGGGATTCTTCCAATTCAATGCCTCCTGGACGATAGGCATGTGGAGAAAAACTATCAGGCCAGTTCACCGACCGAAACCTTGGGGCTTCCACTGCTTTTTGTGGGTCCATGCCAAACACAATCACATTCAGAAAGAACTGGATCATCGCTTGGCTTTGGACATCTCCACCAGGAGTACCAAAACTCATCCATAACTTTCCGTTTTTCAAAACCATACCAGGGTTAGGTGTAATCCGAGGACGTTTGCCTGGGTGTAAGGAAGAGGGATGGTTTGGATCCAATCGAAACTGAGTCATACGAATCCCGAGTGTAAGCCCAGTTCCTGGAACCATTGGCGATTGTGGAAAATCACTTGGTGTAAGGGACACCGCATTCCCTGAAGCATCTACGATGCTCACATAGGTAGTGTCTTTTCCATACTTGATTTCGTTTGCCGATTGGTCCTTATGATTGTGAGTGGATACTTGTATCAGTTTTGGTTTTTGTTTGGAAAAGGCCCAAGGATTTCCACTTGGTGGTGTTTTCCCAAAGGCTTCCTTTTGCAAAAGTTTCCGCCTCAATTCCGCATATTTTTTGGATAATAAACCATCCAAAGGGACAGCAACAAACTTAGGATCACCAAAATAGGTCTCTCGGTCGGCAATCACCAATTCAATCGCTTGTGCAACTGTATGAATGTATTCGGGGGAGTTATGACCCATCGATTTTAAATTTATTCCATCTAACAATTGCAAGACTATTGGAACTACAGGTCCTTGTGTCCAAGTTTGGTTTGATAAAATTTGATAGTCTTGGAATTCGCCTACCACTGGTTTTTCCCAACCACCAGTGTATTCGCTCAAATCTTCTTTTGTGAAGAGACCACCTTTTTCCTCATGAAGTTTGACAATGGCATCGGACACAGGTCCTTTATAAAAATAATTCCTTACAGCTTCTAACGCCTGTTTTCTGGTATTCCCTCTTTTTAAGGCTAACTTTTCTTCATTTGCCATCATCTTCCATGTTTTTGCCAAATCCAATCGTTTGGTCAACTCAGCTTCTCGGATACTGTACCACCATTTTTTTTCTAAATACACTTCCGAATTATAAGGCATCAGGATTGTGAAACCTAATCTTTTGTACAAAGGTAAATCTAAGTTTTTTACCAAAATACGATTAGCGGGGAACCCCTCTTCAGCTGTGCGAATCGCCGGTTCCACTAATTCAGAAAATGATTTGGTGCCATGATCCTGTAACAGGCGTACAATGACATCGGGAGAAGCAGGTAACAATTGAGACAAAATCGAATTTTTTGGCATCACATCATAACCTTTTTCTTTGAACCACTCGATTGTTGCTTTTTTTGGTGCTGTTCCCGCACCGATGTAACTTTTGACCTGGCCAGTTTTATTTTCATAAATCAAAGTTGGGGCAACGGAAGGAAAACTTGCAGCCTCTCCATTTGTTACATTTAATACAAGTAAGGCGGCTATGGCCGCATCAACTGCATTGCCTCCCTCTTCCAATACTTTGATTGCGGCCTTCGTTGCGAGTGGATTTCCTGTCGCTACCATAAACTTGTTTCCAACACTTACATCTCGTAAACTACCTTGTGGATCAACATATCCTGTTACGATTGGCCTTCGACTTCCTAAACAATGAATCAAAAGAAATAAAATGAATGTAAACTGGCTAACATTGATTATGATTCTCATAAAACCCCAGAGGATTGGAATGCATTAAACTCTAATCGAAATTTATTTCATGTCTAACTATTTTTTTATGGCGCCTTATCCGGCTCTACGCTGCAATCTTTGCTTCGCAAAGGATTTCCGCTGCGATCCGGGGCGTAGTTTGTTCGTTTAACTGTGATTTGTATGCTTTCGATGGATCATTGTCTTCACGCGAGAGGGATTTGTAGGACTTGGTCCCTCTTTGCCACATTGTGGAAAAGAGGGACGGGAGCGAACGCGGACTCCGGAAAAGCCCGACCCGTAGGGACTCGCCGAGGAAAAGAATACAAACTGTAATTTTGTTTTTTTATGCGAATGGAAATGTAGAATTTATAGTTTGCAATTGAGTCTAAATTGAAAATGAAATCGATCAATGAAAATTTGCCCGTTGTTGTCACTGGAGGTTCCGGATACATTGCATCCTGGATCGTAAAATACCTGTTAGAAGATGGAAAAAAAGTTAGGACAACTGTTAGAAGCCTAAAAGATACCTCCAAAATCCAACATCTATTGGATTTAAAAGAAAAGTTCAAAGATAATTTGACGATTTTTGAAGCTGACCTTATGGTTGATGGAAGTTTTGATAAAAGTATAGAAGGAACGGAGCTTGTCATCCATACTGCGTCTCCTTTTTTTGTGGCAGGTATCAAAGATGCACAAAAACAATTGATTGATCCAGCTTTACAAGGAACAAAAAACGTTTTAGAATCCTGTAATCGTATTCCATCAGTGAAACGTGTTGTGTTAACTTCTAGTGTTGCGGCCATTCATGGTGACAATATTGATTCCTTACAAGTTCCAAACCAAACATTTACAGAAGAACATTGGAATACCACGAGTAGTCTGAAACACCAACCGTATGCTTATTCCAAAACATTGGCTGAAAAAGAAGCATGGGAAATTCAGAAAAAACAAACTCGTTGGGATTTAATTACGATCAATCCTTCTTTCGTGATGGGTCCATCAGTATCCAATCGATTGGATGGAACCAGTGTGGAATTTATGAAAAATATGTTGAAAGGAATTTTTCGCACAGGAGTTCCTGATACAAAGATGGGATTTGTTGATGTTAGAGATGTTGCGAAGGCACATATCTTAGCAGGATTTACACCCAATGCAAAAGGACGGCATATCACATCGGCAGAAGTATTACCGATGTTAGGCATTGCCAAAATCATTAAAGAAAAATTTGGAAAAAAATATGCTGTGCCTACTGGCGTTCTGCCCAAACCCCTTGTGTATTTGATCGGTCCATTTTTTGGATTATCTTGGGGTTATACAAAAAATAATATTGGCCAACCTTTGAACTTAAACAATGAGTATAGCAAAAAGGATTTAGGTCTCACCTATCGTCCGTTAAAAGAAACGATTATCGATCATGTGAATCAAATGGAAAGTTCAGGATTCGTTTAAACTTTTAAACTTTTTTAGTGAAACTGCGAAGTTTTTTTAAAAATTTTCGCCAAGATTGAATTTCCAAAAGACATGCGTCCGGTTTTATGGTAGGAGTTCGGGCGGGAATTTTCTCCCACAAGCCCGCCTCCACCACCCAATGAGGGTGGGGGCCGGTACAAACCACATGAGACATAATATGCAATCGCTGGAATCGAATCCGTTTTTAGAACCTGATTACTTGCGGTTAGGAAATCCAAAACAACAGGAGTTGTGGGAAGATTTAGAAAAATGGAAAATTCTAAAAAACTTAATTGGGTTCAAACCAACTCTCGCTGGCACAATTCCGATCGATATTGATACAGAAACAAGTGATGTGGATATTTTGGTGAAATACAATGTCCCTTCTCATTTACAAAAAATTTGTTATGCAAAGTTTCGAAATTTTGCAAACTATTCTTTCTCTGAAAAAACGATTTCACTTCGCGTAACTTTGATTTGCCGATTTTCAACTCCCAAATTCAAATATGAAATATTTGGACAGTCTTTGGAGCCAACCGAACAATACGCTTGGATCCATATGATGGTAGAAAATCGGTTTTTAACTCTAGCAAACAATCATTTTCGCGAGACCATCAGGGAATTAAAACGAAGTGGTTTGAAAACCGAACACGCTTTTTGCCAAACCCTTGCACTCAAAGGGGATCCCTTCAAAACTCTATTGTTATGGAATCAAAAATCGGAGGATGAATACAAAGACTTATTATTGAAACAAGGTTTTCGATCATGATTTAGTCTGAGGCTGGATTGTATGGATGGAAGGAAGTCCAAAATCGTTTCCATCCTTTGGCGTGCGAATGGATCGGAATGACTTTTTTGATCCGTTATATTTCTAAAGGCCTTTTATATCGTACCAAATTGTCGAAAGGTTAAATTGATACGGGGTCTTTTGACTTTGAGTGCTTTGGGTAAGGAATGTAGCCAATGGTGTTGGATTTCACCTTGCATCAACAGAAGACTGCCTGGCTCTAAATGCAACTCTACTTTTGAGTCCTTCTTTTTGTGTTTGAATCGAAAGATCCTTTCCGCACCTAAACTCACCGATGCGATGCATGAGTTTGGTTTGAGAGAGGTTTCGTCATCGCTATGCCATGCCATCCCTTCTGAACCATCATGGTATAAGTTTAATAAACAGGAATTAAAGGATTCCTTGGTTTCTCTTTCCACTGCCTCTTTTAACTCTAGGAGTCCTTTGGACCAGGGTAATGCAGTTTTCGTAGTACCAGAATAACGATATGAAAATCCTTTGTCTGCATACCAAGCCACACTTCGTTTGGTTGTGATGTGTTTCCCGTAAAGGATGGCTTCATCTTGTTTCCATTCAATTGTATGGAGAAAGGTATCAAAATAGTACTCACTCTTTTCTAAATTCAAAAAATGAGGTAGGTAAGTAAGTCTCCCATCAAATGGTAATCGATTGGAATTTGTGACTTGGTGGAATAATTGCATCGTTTCAAAATTACCTGAGGAAGTTTCCAAAATGCAACCATTCAACCTTCCTCGTAATTGTGGCTACTGTCATCAGAAAACTCAGGAATTTCATCCTTTTTTGTCTAAAATTTTGGTTGGATTCCCTCCGATCCCAAAGAATCTATACGATAGTATGACCCCTACGCGAACGATACAAGCTTTCATCGATGCCAAAAAAGAGAACTCCACACCTTCTGAAGAAGTTTGGAACGCTTTAAAAGGATACCGCCAATGGAACGAACCAGAACTCATTGGACTTAGAAACGCTTCTGGGTTTTATCCAGAAATTTATTTTGAGCCTGGTATGGATGAAACCATTTCCAAACTGCTTGCGAAGTTTAAAGAGAAAGTGGTACCACATAAATTTTAATGAATCCCATCACTCCCAAAGTTTTATACCAAGAAGCAAATCCTTACGGCTCCTTCACAGCCTTTTTAGAAGACGATGGAAGGACCATTTATTTATACCTTCAATCACATAACAATCCTGAGTGGCCAATGAAAACACTTTGGGTTCGTAATACCATCGATGCACCTGATCAAAGAACCGAAGAAGACTTTGATTTGGGTCTTGCTCCCATTCTCACCAAATCTGAAGTCACCGATCCAAAAGCACAAAGCACTCTCACAGAAGACCAAATTCATTTCATTTGGTCTGAAGAAGGTGATGCAGTTGCATTATTTGTAGACGAAGAACTGCAGGCCTACCTTCCTTCATGGTCAGGTATCAAAGGCATTCACGGGTATTCAAAGTTTGCAAAAGAAGAAGCGCCCACTGCATCCCCTCTCGGTGATCCCGATCATGGTGTGATTGCAGAGAGAGTGAAAGGCAATCGTAAGTTTTGGGAATCAGTCGCTGAAAAAAACCATTGGAAAAACGCACAATCACTTCGATTGGAATTTTTAGAATCCAAACTTGGCAAACACCAAACCTATTGGTCAGCGGATGGAGGAAAGTATCCATCACTTGGGATCGCATCATTCCTTCCAAAAGAATTCCCAGAGATCAAAATTTTTTCTACCATTGGGATGAGCGTACAAAACCAACCGAGCATTGAACTTTACCATAAAGAATATGAAAACTTTTCCCGTATCGAACTCGTGTTTGCGATCCAATTATTAAAAGATGCTCCCGATAAATCAGAATCATGGATCCAACATGTTTTAGGTGAGATGGTAAAATTCCCTTGGAACACTGGAATCTGGTTTGGTCATTCGCATACGATCCAAAATCCACGCAAAGACCCAGACCAATTGTATTTGGATTTCAATTGGTTTGTCCTTCGTAACCTCACTGACGAACTCGACAAAGGGATTGTCGATGGAGTACCGGAACTAAACGGACTCATCACTGAGAATGGAAAACGAGCCAACTTTCTTTTTTTAACACCGATCTCAACGGAAGAACGAATTTGTTTTATGAGAGAAGGCTCACAAAAGTTTTGGGAGACTTGGAAACAAGAAGGATATAGTTTTTTTCATGATTCCGAACGCAGAATGTTAGAATTCTAGTTCCAAATCACAAAAAAAATCCGATTCAAACTCTAAAATCTGTCCGTTACTCAATATGATATGGCAGAGACGTATACAAAGTATTTCAATTTAGAGTTTGAACCCTTTTCTTTAGAAAGAATCCTCGAAGAAAGACAAGATTCCACAGGATTTTTCCTCTCTACCGTATTCCAGAAGCGGTTTTCAGAAGAAGTGAATCTAAAACGACATGAAGACCAGAAATTATGGATCCAATCGAAGAACCTTCGCTACGTAGTCCTCGATGGTATCCAAAAAATTTCAGATGAAAATGGAAGACTCGAACCAACCAACATCCTCTACTTACTCGTTTTTTTTGATTTTAATTCCATCACAGAGTATGGATTCGAAGAAGTGTGCAATGTTCTCATCAAACGATATGATTTGCCTTCGCTGATTTTAAAAATGCCGGAGAATGACCATTTAGAAATTTGGGGAAAGGATCATTCACGGAAAAGTTATAAGAATGTGATCCATCCTAACATCGAATCACTCATGAAAGCACTCTTTGATTCCATCAATAAGAAGGATCATTTCCAATTTATTGGTGTTGAGAGAGCAAATTCGGAGAGAAAATCAGGATTTTTAATGACGAGAAGGGGTTTTACAAGGGCAATCGCGTAATTTTTTCCGATTGTAAGCCCTATAAATGAAAAAACCCGCAGGTTTTGCGGGTTCACACAATCTTACTTCGATAGTTTCGAAGGAAGAATCGAATCTAAGTTATTTCTTAGATTTTTTCTTTGCAGCTTTTTTCTTAGCGGCTTTCTTTTTTGCGGCTTTCTTTTTAGCAACCATTGTGATCGTCCTTATCTTTTGATTTCAAAACACGGCTGTCCTTGGCAAACAGAGAGTGAATTGATACGACATAATTAAATCATATCATTTTAAATGTAAAGAAATTTTATTTTTTGCATGAATTTTTATTCAAAATAAAAAAACAGGCTAATACTCATTCTACGGAACATTGATAACAATCTTACCGATTGATTGTCCACTTTGCATTGTACGGAGTGCATCATGCATTGAATCGAATGAAAATTCATGTCCAATCGTTTGTTTTGGTAAAGATAACTTCATTAATTCCGAAAAATGTTTTCTAAGTTCATCAATTTCATTCCACAACCATATTAAATTGAAGCCCAACACTGATTTATTGTCTGAAATCATCGATAAAGGATCAATTTTTGGTCTCGTGAGGTATGAATAGGCAATGGAAAACCAATTTCGGAATGAATGAGATGGTGTGAAGTTAGCACTTCCATAGGTAACAAGCCTTCCCATCGGTGCTAATAGTTCATAACTGTCGTGAAAATAACGACCACCTAAACATTCTAAAACGATTTTTAATGGGGCTCCTAACAAAATTTTACGCATCTCTTCTTTAAAATTTGGTGATCGTGTGAGAAAAAAATCATAACCAACCTCTTTTAAGATCGAAAATTTACGAGAATCACCTACAAGACCGATGGCGATTGCTTTTTTTTTCTGAATGATATGACCTGCCATGATGCCAACACCACCGGCAGCACTATGAACCAAGACATGATCCCCTGCTTTCACTTGTCCAAGTGGAATGAGTGCATAGTATGCAGTGAGTGCTTGGACAGCAAAGGATGCACCATCTTGCATCGTCCAATCCTTCGGTAATGGGAAGATTGTTTTTTCTGAAATGTTGAGATGAGTTGCATACGCTCCGAATCTCGTGACACCAAAAACATTGTCACCAACCTTAAAATCCTTCACTTTTGGGCCTATTTTTACGATTTTCCCTGAAAATTCTAAACCTGGGATGAAACTTCCCTTAGGAGTTGCTGAGTACAAACCATAAACTGAAAATACATCTGCAAAGTTAAGTCCTATGGCTTTTACTTCGATCGTGACCTCATCATTCTCTGGAGGTGGTAACATTTCTTTTTTTCGGTGTAAATGATCGATGGATCCCGTTTTGTCGATTCGGTAGACGTCTCTTTGCATATTGGGTTAAAAAAAATTCAATTCCAGTACCATGAAACCATTTTTCTATGGTAGAAGAGTCTACATAAGAGAACACCGTGGAACTAAAACAAACACCCCTACACTCAATTCATAAAGAAATGGGAGCCAAGATGGTTCCTTTTGGCGGATGGGACATGCCTGTCCAGTATACTGGTATCATCCAAGAACATTTGGCAACACGATCGAACGCAGGTCTCTTCGATGTATCGCATATGGGTGAAATTTTTGTCACTGGTGATGCCAAAGAAGTTTTAGATTTTTTAGAATCGGTCACATGTAATACCATTTCATCCATGAAAGATGGCCAAGTGCAGTACAATGCTGTTGTGAACGACTTAGGTGGCCTAGTCGACGATATCACTGTTTATAAATTCAATGATACAAAGTATATGATTTGTTCTAATGCTTCCAACTACGAAGCCGTAACCAAACATTTACTAAAATATGTAAAAGGTAACGTTACTGTAGTTGATGATAGTAAAAATTGGCACCAAATTGCCTTACAAGGTCCAAAAGCGGATGCAATCTTCGCAAAATACTTAGGAAAAGATTTATCAAACATACTGTATTACCATTTCACTGAAATGAATTGGAGAGGAGAAAACATCATCGTGTCTCGCACCGGTTATACGGGAGAAGATGGTTTTGAAATTTATACTTCCAACAATTTAGGTGTCACTCTCTGGAAAGAGTTACTGGAAATCGGAAAGGATTTCGGACTTGTTCCAGTTGGGCTCGGGGCACGTGACACACTTCGTTTGGAAGCAAAATACCCACTCTATGGACATGAATTGAATGCCGAATGGACTCCAGTAGAATCGGGAATCAATTTTATCGTAAAGGAAAAACCAAAACCATATCTTGGGTATGACCGCATCATCGCTGATAAAAAAAATGGCCCCAAACAGAAAATCGTTGGGATCCGCCTCATGGAACCAGGGGTTTTACGAGAAAATTTTCCCATTTTTTCCCCAGATGGGAAAGAAATTGGCAAATCAACGTCAGGAACCCACTCCCCTAGCCGTAAAGAATCCCTTGGACTTGCCATCCTAGAGACTGAATTCGCAAAAAACCAAACGGAAGTATTTGTGGAGATTCGTGGCCAGAAGAAATTGGCTAAAGTAGAGACTGGTGCCTTCATCCAAGGCAGTGTCCGAAACAATCGTTGATGTAAGGAAAAAACCATGGCAGACACACAAGCTAAAGACGGATATTTTTATACAGAAAAACATGAGTGGGTGAAGGTAGAAGGTGATGTTGCACTCATCGGAATCACTGACTTCGCTCAAAACGCATTAGGTGACATTGTTTTCATCGACCTTCCAAAACCTGGAAAACAAATCAAAGCAAAAGATAGCCTTGGAACCATTGAATCTGTAAAAGCTGCAGAGGACTTATACTCTCCTATTTCAGGAGAAGTCGTAGAAACCAACGGTTCTCTCGGTTCCAACCCACAGTCTGTGAATGCAGAACCATTTGATACTTGGATGGTTAAATTAAAAAACATCCAAACATCTGAGTTAAGTGGATTATTATCTGCAGCACAATACAAAGAATACGTTTCGAAATTAGACTAATAGGAGTTATTTGCAAGTGAGTTCCGTACAACCTTCATCACCCATCCATTCCCCCTACGAAGAAACACTTGAACCAAGTGATACCTTCCTTCGCCGTCATGTTGGTGTGACAGAAACAACTGTTTCTGAAATGCTATCTACGATTGGGTATAAGGAGTTGGATGATCTCATCAATGATGCAGTACCCGAAAACATTCGGTTACGAAAGGAACTCAATTTACCAAAACCAATTGGTGAATATGCATTGCAAAAAGAGCTTAAAAAAATTGTTTCTAAAAACAAAATCTACAGATCCTACTTAGGTCTTGGTTATTATTCTTGTATCACCCCACCTGTGATCCAAAGGAACATTTTAGAAAATCCAGGTTGGTATACTGCTTACACTCCTTACCAAGCAGAAATCGCACAAGGACGTATGGAAGCACTCATCAACTTCCAAACCATGATCACAGACCTCACTGGGATGGAAATTGCCAATGCATCCCTTCTTGATGAAGGAACTGCTGCTGCAGAAGCAATGAATATGTTGTTTTCATTGAAAGATGATACTCAAGGAAAATCATTTTTTGTTTCCCAATCCGTTCACCCACAAACCTTAGATGTGATCCGCACACGTGCAATTCCTCTTGGCATCAATATTGTTGTGGGATCTTTCAAAAAGATGGTTCCATCCAATGATTTTTTCGGCGCGATTGTCCAATACCCTTCTACTGATGGAACCATTTATGATTTTAGTGAATTCATTGAAAGCCTGCATAAAGTTGGTGCCAAAACAGTTGTCGCTGCTGATTTACTAGCACTTACCATTTTAAAATCTCCAGGTGAAATGAATGCAGACGTGGTAGTAGGTACCACACAACGATTTGGATTGCCACTTGGTTTTGGCGGACCACACGCTGGTTACTTTGCAACGAAAGAAGAATACAAACGAAACATGCCAGGCCGTCTCATTGGCGTTTCCAAAGATTCACAAGGAAAACCCGGATACAGACTCAGTTTGCAAACTCGCGAACAACACATTCGTAGGGATAAAGCGACATCTAACATTTGTACAGCGCAAGTATTACTCGCAGTTTTATCCTCGATGTATGCTGTGTATCATGGTCCCAAAGGACTCAAACAAATTGCCTCTCGTGTCCACAGAATAACAACCATTCTTGCGACAGGACTTGAAAAGTTAGGATACAAAATCATTTCCAATCCATACTTCGATACGATTCGTGTTGAATTGTCTAAAATATCCTCTGCCGAAATCATACATTATGCAGAAGAAAGAGAAATCAATATAAGACAAGTTTCTGGTCATGTGATCAGTATCTCTTTGGATGAAACAACCAATTTAAAAGACATCAAAGATTTACTAGAAGTATTTAACGAAAACAAATCACTCCACTTCCCTTTAGAAGATCTAACATCAAAAGAAGAATGGAAAATTCCAGAACTTCTAGAGAGAAAATCTACTTATCTCACTCACCCAGTCTTTAACAGTTTTCATACTGAAACAGAAATGTTGCGTTACATTCGAAGACTCGAAGCAAAAGATTTATCGTTAACCACATCCATGATCGCACTTGGATCCTGTACGATGAAACTCAATGCTTCCACAGAGATGTATCCGGTTACCTGGCCAGAACTTTCCAATATCCATCCTTTTGTGCCAGAAAACCAAACAGAAGGATACCGAACTCTATTTAGCCAATTGGAAAAATGGTTATGTGAAATCACTGGATTTGCTGAGGTATCTCTACAACCTAACGCAGGTTCGCAAGGTGAATATGCAGGGTTACTTGCGATACGAAATTACCACCAAAGCCGTAATGACATGCACAGAGACATTTGCCTTATCCCTATCTCTGCGCATGGAACCAACCCAGCCTCAGCTGTGATGGCAGGTTTCAAAGTGGTTCCGGTCAATTGTGATATCAATGGAAACATTGATGTTGACGACTTAAAACAAAAAGCCAGCGAGCATAAAGACAAGTTAGGTGCTCTAATGGTCACCTATCCTTCTACGCATGGTGTTTTTGAAGCATCTATCAAAGAGATTTGCCAAACCATTCATGACAATGGTGGGCAAGTGTATATGGATGGTGCCAATATGAATGCACAGGTGGGTTTAACACGACCTGGTGATATTGGGGCTGATGTATGCCATTTGAACTTACACAAAACATTTTGTATCCCTCATGGTGGTGGTGGACCAGGTGTTGGTCCCATTGGAGTGGCCGAACACTTAGCTCCTTTCCTACCAGGGCATAGCCTTGTGGAAAATGGATCCAATAATAGCCAGTGGGCTGTGTCTGCGGCTCCTTGGGGATCTGCATCAATCATTGTGATTTCTTGGGCATACATTGCCATGCTCGGATTTGATGGACTTCGTTACGCAACAAAGATTGCCATCCTAAATGCCAACTACATTGCAAAAAAATTAGAGCCCGCCTTCCCTGTGTTATACAAAGGAAACAAAGGTCTCGTTGCTCACGAATGTATCCTTGATATGCGTGGATTCAAAAAAACAAGTGGAATCGAAGTGGAAGATATCGCCAAACGACTCATCGACTACGGGTTCCATTCACCTACTATGTCTTTTCCGGTTCCTGGAACTCTTATGGTAGAACCAACTGAATCTGAATCAAAAGATGAATTGGATCGTTTTATCGATTCGATGTTGTCCATTGCAGGGGAAATCAAGGACATTGAGTCCGGTGTCCTTTCTAAAGAGGATAACCCTCTGAAGAACTCACCTCACACAGCTGATATGGTGATTAGCGATGCATGGAACCATTCCTATCCAAGAGAACGTGCAGCATACCCACTTCCTTGGTTACGAACTCGCAAATTTTGGCCAAGTGTGGGTCGCGTCGACAATGTGTACGGCGATCGAAACTTGGTTTGTTCCTGCATCCCGATGGAAAACTACGTCGTTTCATAAAGACGAATTAACTTATGTTTTACGAAAAACATATCTTCGTTTGCGAAAACCAAAGGGCACCCGGCGAACGGGTGTCTTGTGGAAACCAAGGTTCCATTGAACTTCTTAAACTATTAAAACAAAAAGCAGCGAAGGCTGGAATCGAATACAAATACCGAGTCCAAAAATCAGGTTGTTTGGATCGTTGCGAACTTGGGCCCATCCAAGTTTCCTATCCTGAAGGGAAATGGTTTGCCATGAAAACTGAAGCTGATGTCGATACCATTTTAGAATTCTATTTAAAGACGAACCAACCTCAAAAGTACCAACATCTGATTGTTTCAGATGACAGAGTGAACCCATAACACGAACACAATGCACGCTTAACATGAACTTTTGTTAGGAATTTTTTTGGGGTTTTGAATTAAGGTTCGTCGATCGAGCAGATTTGTGGTAGGTTGGCGTCAATGGGTGGCGGGTGGATAACCCCACCCATTGTCAGGGCGGGGAGATAATTTCCGCAAATTCCCCCACAAATCCCACTTGACCAAATCCCCTACTCCACTCCAATTCCTCCACCTATGAAAAAAATTTCCCGAATCCTCTTTATCTTTTTCGTAACCCTATTCCTCCTCCTCACAGCAGTTGTCTCTGCGGTATACCTAATCAGTGGCAACCGCATGGGAAAAACTTTCACTGTGAACGAAACCCGAATCCCAAAATTCAATTCCCCTCAAGACCTTTTGGAAGGGAAACGCCTTTACCAATCTCGCGGTTGCGGTGATTGCCACGATGTTGATGGAAGTGGTAAAACTTTCATCAATGACCCAGCCATCGGGACAATCTCAGGTGCGAACCTAACAGCTGGTATCGGAGGGATACTCAAAGATCGGAGTGATGAAGAATTGGCAATTGCGATACGCCATGGTGTTGGCAAAAATGGACGAGCGCTTATCTTTATGCCATCCACTGATTTCCAAGGGATGACAAACGAAGATGTGGGTAAACTGATCGCTTACCTTCGTTCAACACCTGCTGTGAACAAAGAACAAGGGGAAATCAAACCAGGACCATTGGGTAGATTTTTATACTTAATCGGTGAAATTCCAATTCTCGTTTCAGCAGAACAGATAGACCATGATGTAAAACATTTAGAGAATCTGAAACCAACAGTCTCCTTAGAATATGGAAAGTATGTGGCAGCCACTTGCACGGGATGCCATGGCATGAAATTGGTCGGTGGACCCATCCAAGGTGCTCCTCCTGAATGGCCCCATGCACAAAACATTACAAAGGTGGGACTAACCCATTATTCCGAAAACAGTTTTATCCAAGCCATCCGAACAGGCAAACGTCCCGATGGCTCCGAAATGAAATTTCCCATGCCTTGGCAAAGTTTGTCAAAACTAACTGACACAGAACTCAAAGCAGTTTGGATGTACTTACAATCCATTTAAAGAAATGGATTGTAATCTACCACTTAAGCACAAGAGAACCTAATTTTCTTTTTCGAAACTCAGTTCCACTCCATTTTCAATTTCTTTGATGGATTGGAACTGTACTATTGAATTCCCTTCCAAGGAATTTGAAAGTTCCAAACTAAAACCTTTTGTTTTAATCATTTTACTACCAGGTGTCCAAGAACCTGTGAATTGTTTTACTTCTTTATCATTTAACTTTAGTTTTGCGACAAAGTCTTGCCCATTTCCGGAAATTTCCATTAGTAAATTTTGTGGACCAAGTTTTGGATTCCAATACATAGAAGACCACTTTCCTGTAAATTGAGTGGGCAATTCTTCTAAAGACATTGCTCTTTTTTTTACCATTTGTTTCGGTTCATTCCAAAAAACAGAAACAAAATTAGAGTCCTTAGACTCAGATCCAAATTCTGATTTGGAACGAACGGAATATAAGAATAAATCTCCCGATTTACCAGGGAAAGGTTCTGTATAATTTGTTTTTTTACCATCTACATTCGACACAAATTCCAACTTACCAGGTTTCCCATTTTGGATTGGTTTTCGGTATATGTAATATTCAAAACTATCCTTCACCGCATCCCATTTTAAAGACACTTGTTTGTCCTTTCCTACTGGATTTGAAACTAATTGTTTCGGAGCTGCCAGCGTGACTCCACCAGCCCGTTTTGTGAGACCAGGATCTGTTTTTCCAAACGCAACTTCACTTGGTTCCGCATAACCCATATCATTTGCCGCAATCACAGTATAAATAAATGATTTTCCATTTTGAATGGTTGTATCTGTATCTGTATACGAAGTTCCCGAAACTTCAAATTGGCCAGATGGTTCGGCATTTTCATCAAAACGAAACAGGAAATAATTTTTAGCACCAGGTGCTGCTTTCCAATTCAATTGAATTTTATTCGCATAATCTCCATTCGTTGCCGATAGCTGACTCACTTGGTTGGGTAACAAATTTTGGTTGGCAACTTCAACCGCAATGGAATCACTCCATTCAGTAGAAAGTTTCGAACTGAGCACTGCACTTACTTTGTAATAATTCACTTCACCCGATTTTGGTGAACCATCCACAAAATCAGTAGATTTCGTATTTCCAATGGTTTTCCATTTAAATGATGAGTCAGCTTTTGCAACAGAATAGTTTAACGCACCATCCACCTCAGACCATGTCAATTGTACACTGGTCGTATTGCCTGTAGAGAAAACAATTCCCGATAATCCTGCCACTTGGGTGACATTCCCATCGTTTGATGGCTCAGATGAGGTAAAACCTTCAACTTCCAAAGAAGCAACCGATACTTCTTCAGCTCCAATGGCCAAAATTCGGTACGCATAAGACGAATTAGGTGAAACTGACACATCAGTAAAACTTGGTTTATCAGAATATGCCAAGTCAAAAAAATCAGACTCTTCCTTCCTTTGGATTAAATAGGCAACAACAGAATCTTGGTGATTCCAGGTGAGTAAAATTTTGTTATCAAAATCTCCTTTGGATACTTTGATTTCAGTTGGTGGTAAAAGTGGTTTTTTTGTCGGACTTACATTGACCGTGGGTGTTTGAGTGTTTTGTGGTGCTGGTTCATCAATGATGGCATAGGTTTCTTGTCCTACTTTTGCAAGGATGGAATACGAAACCCAACCAAATCCTTTGTCACCCCAATTGGTTCCCCAAGAATTTTGTAATTTAAATGCACCTTTTTTGCCAGACTTGGATTTTTTGTTGTCATCATACCCAACAATTGTCATGGCATGCCCACCATAACTTTGCCCTCCATTGGCATCGTAAACAGCATCCCCTTTCAACTTGTAAAACGCGTCATCGATGATCATCCCTACCATCACAACATTTTTACCAGCTAATACGCGTTTAATTTCATCTGGATTTTTAAAATTCAATCGAGAAAAGGATTTAATTTTATACTTAAGAGCTTCTCTTTTTGAATCGGCTGAAGGTTGCGACAAATAATCTTTATCTGTGTAAGGCATGGAACTCCAAGGTGCCACTCCGTTTGACTTCAAAAATTCCATCGTTTTATAATAATACAATCCTTTGTCTTCACCACCATTCTGTTGGTTGTAGATAAAAGCTGGGGAAAACACATAATTCCCTTTCCCACCGGCAAAGGGAGGATCATAGGATGTACTTTGGCCGTTGTTTTTCAAAAGGTAGGATTTGATCGCATAACCGGTTGCCCATGCCACACAACTATTTTGCCTTCCTTGGTTCCCAACGGGAGGCATTTGTGAAGATAAATCAATGGAAGATGGTAAGTCCTCAAATGAATTAAAATCTCGTTTGAGAGGGATTGAATCTTGGACTTCTTTTGGACTGGGGATATACCCACAAGAAAAAGTACCTGGTTTACAACCCGGCGACCGTACGCTATTTGGATCAAATTCTTCTGCGACAATTGTATTGAACGAGATCAATACAAATCCGAGTAAAATTGTTTTGAGTTTGAGATTCATGGTTTCATCCTTTCTATCGATTCAATGATTGCTTTTTTTTCTTCCCATTCAGGTTGGTTGATTTCTTCTAAAGTATAATAAAACATTGATTTGGTGGAACTATACCGAAATTTAACAAAATTATAACTAATACCTGTGATTTGTTCTTCCGGGATTTTTTCATTCGACATTTGATGGATTCCCTTTTTGAAAAGCTCATTCATCCATTTTTGGTAAAGTTTTGGTTGGATTTCTTTTGTTTCTTCTAAAACCAATTTTCCATTTTTGATAATCTTTCGAGATAGAAAAATTTTTTTGACATCGGTGAAGAGATGAAACGTTTTTGCATAACGGAATTCTGGTGCCACCGCTCCAGAACTTTCTTCCCAGGTTAGATCCATTGGTTTCCAATTCCCTTTATGGTTTTTATAATTGATCTTTTGGATGGAAAACTGATTTGAATGCGTCTTTTTCTTAGATTGTTTGGAGGTAGAATGGTTTTTAGATTCTAACGAATTTGGATTAGCCACCACCCCTCCTCCGAATGAAAACCAAAAGGACAATGATAGAAATATCTTTACTAAGAATACCAAAGTGGATCGATTTCACATTGTTTTGGAAAGAAAACAAGACATTTTTTCAATGAAAAACGGTGTTCGAGGTTACTGAATGCTACTTGTTTGCAAAAAGGAAATTGGAATGGATTTAACTACTTCCAATTTCCGATTTTAACCATTTTTTCTCACCAATGGACTTCTTCATATTTTCAATGAGAGCCACAGAAATATTGGTATTGAGTTTCACCATATCTGGGTCTTCTGCCACAAGGATCATTTCATCAATGAGATAATCAATTAAGTTCTCTATCGATTTCATTCCAGAAGGGTCTGTTGCCATCGCAACTGTTGCTTGTGACACAGCTGTATAAATCGTTAAACTAATTTGTTTGGTAAGATTTGCCTGCATTTCTTTTGGAAGCAATGAAATGGGTTTCATATTTGCCGACACTCGTTCCGAAACTTCAGTTACCAAATTTTGGATCAGCGCTTGTAAGTTTGGATTTTGTGCAGACTTTGCTATATTTTTGATCGCTACCTTTTTTAACTCGGAACGGTTTTGGTCAATGGCATTTACCAATTGGTCGAGTGAATTCCCAGAACGAACTTCATTCTGCATCTCCGTTAAAATTTGGATGGTAACAATATCGGAAATTTCTTCTTTGATGATGTTGGAATAATAACGTAATGTTTTACTGATCAAATCATTCCCTAAAATTTTGGTGAATTGATTGGTTTGTAACATTAAATAAATTTTATAAACACGCACCAAACGAAAGAATCGAAACTCAACTACAGGGATAAGACCTAATACATCGTACCAATGGTAGATGGGATATAAAAACCATGCAATGTAGGTTTTATTTTTGATCGCGAGTAACCAACTGAGAACAAATTCAGCCAAAAAGAAAAAGAGAAATGGTGCATCTAACAACAAATAGTTGTTTACTGGACTTCCATCAGAAGCGATGGAGCGATAATAATTGAGAGAAAAATACTCTCTAAAATTTTGATTAAAAAAATCAATTTTTTGTTCTAACGATCTGTTTTGGTCTCTCCAAAACCATGCAAAGGCGACTACTGTTGAAGGAATTCGATCACGACCTAGGATTGGATCTAACTCCTGTCTAATTTTTAAATCTCTTGCCTTTGTTTTATGAGTTTGGTATTCGTTTTTGATTCCTGATTGGATTTCCAATAGGAATTGTGTTTGGCCAGACATTGCAAATGGATTGGTTTCAACAATCTCTAACATTCGTTTGTCCATTTTTTGGATGATGGATAAAATTTCTTTTGCTTCGTTTGTTTCAATGCTCAATCGATTGATAAAAGCATACTTTTCAGAAAGTTCACCAAGTGTTGTGATTTCATCCGTTTCTTCCATCACACTGAAAAAATCATTCAATTGGCTAAGGATCTCTTCTACTTTTTTCCTTCTGGTTTGTACATCTTCAATTTGAAGTGCCAATTCAAAATTAACATATAGGGCATCAAATTTTTCATTTGCCACTTGGGATTTTAGAGAAGTTAACACTTTATAAATTTCTTCTCTTGTATGTTTTCTTTGGGATTCACGAAACTCATCGTCACGTAACTGTGTGAGGTATTTTAGGTCATCCACCAAATCAGTGTAAGCTGTCGTTGTACGGTGAGGTTCGATTCCCAATATGGGTTTGTCATATAAAGAGAGGATTTCTGGAAATTTGTGGAAATAAAAGGGCCTCAAACTTAAGTAACTCAAATCAAATATGATAAGAGCTAAGTTTCCTAGGACAACAAACACCATGGTGATGTCCCATAAAAGAGGAATTCCCAATTTGTGTTTTTTGATCAAATCCCAAGAAATCATAATGTGACCAAGGGTAGACTTTCCCTACCCTATCCTTTTTACATATTGCGGCGGTACTGGCCTCCCACTTCATACAAGGCATGGGAGATCTGCCCTAAAGACGCCACTTTCACTGTTTCTAGTAACTCTTGAAAGATATTTTCTTTGGCACGAGCCACTTGTTTTAATTTTGTGATCGCCGCTTCGGTTTTGGAAATATTTGCGTTTTGGAATGCCTTTAGATTCCCAATTTGTTGCCTTTTTTCCTCATCTGTAGAGCGAATCACTTCCGAAGGAATGACTGTTGGCGATCCATTTCGATTGAGAAAAGTATTCACACCAATGATCGGATACTCTCCCGTATGTTTTAAGGTTTCATAGTGGAGAGATTCTTCTTGGATTTTATTCCTTTGGTACATCCGTTCCATGGCACCGAGCACTCCACCTCGTTCTGTCAATCGATTGAACTCCGTAAGGATTGCCTCTTCTACTAAATTGGTGAGTTCTTCGATGATGAAAGCCCCTTGGAGTGGGTTTTCATTTTTAGCAAGACCCAATTCCCGATTGATGATGAGTTGGATGGCGACAGCACGACGTACCGATTCTTCTGTTGGAGTTGTGATCGCTTCATCATAGGCGTTTGTATGAAGAGAGTTACAGTTGTCATAAATTGCGTATAATGCCTGCAATGTGGTTCTAATGTCATTAAAATCAATCTCTTGGGAGTGAAGGGATCTTCCCGAAGTTTGGATGTGGTATTTTAACATTTGAGAACGTTCATTGGCACGGTATTTGAACTTCATCGCTTTTGCCCAAATCCGACGAGCCACGCGCCCAATCACCGAATACTCTGGATCAATTCCATTGGAAAAGAAAAAGGATAAATTGGGAGCAAACTCATTGATATCCATCCCTCGGCTGAGATAATACTCAACATAAGTGAATCCATTTGCTAAGGTAAATGCCACTTGTGTGATCGGGTTTGCACCTGCTTCTGCTATGTGGTAACCACTGATCGATACAGAATAAAAATTACGAACTTGGTTTTGGATGAAATGGTGTTGGATATCACCCATCATCTTTAACGCAAATTCGGTGGAGAAGATACAAGTATTTTGTGCTTGGTCTTCCTTTAAAATGTCTGCCTGCACTGTACCCCTCACTTGGGAAAGTGCTTCTTTTTTTAATTTTTCATACGTGTCTTTAGGAAGGACCTCGTCCCCTGTCACACCAAGTAACAATAAACCCAAACCATCATTTGATTCTGGTAGCGGGCCATCAAATCTTGGTAAGGCGACACCTTTTGATTCATAAATCTTTTTGATTTTTGACTTTATCTCTTCGGTTTTCCCTTCTGCACGAATGTATTTTTCGCAAGTTTGGTCGATGGCAGCATTGAGAAAAAAAGCAAGCACCATAGGTGCCGGCCCATTGATTGTCATCGAAACGGAAGTTGTTGGATCACAAAGATCAAACCCCGAATATAGTTTTTTTGCATCATCTAACGTTGCTACGTTGACACCTGAATTTCCAATTTTTCCATAAATGTCTGGCCGGATGTCAGGGTCTTCCCCATACAAAGTTACTGAATCAAAGGCAGTTGACAGACGTTTGGCGGGCATTCCCAAACTTAAGTAATGAAACCTACGATTGGTCCTTTCGGGTCCGCCTTCCCCTGCAAACATCCGAGTTGGGTCTTCTCCACTTCGTTTGTATGGGTATACTCCTGCCGTATATGGGAAAAATCCTGGGAAATTTTCTTGGTAAGACCATTCCAAAATATCTCCCCAATCAACAAATCGTGGGGTCGCAATTTTTGGAATTTTAAGATGGCTAAGGGATACAGTATAATTATCTACCTTGATCTCTTTTCCACGAACAAAATAAGAATACTGGTCTTTCCGAAATGATGCGATGGTATCGGACCAATTTTCAATGATCTTTCTCGAATCAACGGACAAAGTATTCCATACCAATTGGTATTCCGTTTCCAATTCGGTGACATTTTTCCCTTTTTTAGAAAGTTGCGAAATGGCACCTTTCAGTTGGTAGGCGGACCTAGCAAGTTCTGCTTCCTGTTTGATCCAATCTGCATTTCGATTGATTTCTTCTTTGATTTCTGTTAGGTAACGAACTCGGTCAGGTGGAAGGACAACTGATGCCTCTCTACCATTTTGATTTTTTTGGTATTTTGATTTCCATTCCAGTTTTGCCTTATGGATCACAACACCAATGAGGTGTGCATACAATTCGTCAGTACCTGCATCTTGGAATTGAGATGCAATGGTGCCAAACACTGGCATGGCATCAATCGGATCATTGAATAAATTTCGGGACCTTTGGTATTGTTTTTTGACATCACGTAACGCATCCAGTGCCCCTCGTTTATCAAATTTATTGATCGCAATCACATCTGCGTAATCGATCATATCAATTTTTTCTAACTGAGTGGCTGCACCATATTCAGGTGTCATCACATACAATGATACATCGGCCACTTCTGTGATTTCGGAATCACTTTGTCCAATCCCTGCTGTTTCAACTATGATAAGATCATACCCAGCTGATTTTAAAATTTGAATGGCACCTTTTACACTACGATTGAGCGCGATATTTGCTTCTCTCGTGGCAAAGGAACGCATGTACACCCTATCGTTAAAAATGGAATTCATGCGAATGCGGTCACCGAGAAGTGCCCCACCTGTTTTCCGTTTGGAGGGATCCACAGATAAAATTGCAATGGTTTGGTTTGGGAAATCATCCAAATACCTACGGACAAGTTCATCGGTTAACGAAGATTTGCCGGCACCACCTGTACCTGTAATTCCAAGAACTGGGATAGTTTTTTTAGGAGTGGGAAAATCAAAATTAATTGTATAATTAGTTTTTTCCTGTAAAAGCGAAAATTCCATCTGTGTGATGGCTTGTCCCAATGCTAAATAGTTTTTCTTTTGGATATGAGACGCCAAATCTCCGTTAAATGACGATGGGGTAGGGAAATCAGATTGTTTGACAACATCGTTGATCATCCCTTGTAAACCTAAGGTTCGACCTTCATCTGGAGAATAAATATGAGTCACACCATATTTGTGTAATACTTGGATTTCAGAAGGTAAAATCGTCCCACCACCTCCACCAAACACACGTATATGGCCAGCACCTTCTTTTTTTAATAAATCAATCATGTATTGGAAGTATTCGACGTGACCACCTTGGTAACTGGTAATGGCGATCCCTTGTACGTCTTCTTGGATGGCACATTGGACGATCTCTTGGACACTACGATTGTGGCCCAAATGGATCACTTCTACCCCACTTTGTTGTAAGATCCTTCGCATGATATTGATGGAAGCATCGTGTCCGTCAAAAAGGGAAGCCGCCGTGACAAAGCGGATTTTGTTTTGCGGGGTATATGTCGAAATTTCGGTGCTCATAGAGAACAACGTTCTATAATCACGGTTTGAGATTCAATTGGAAAATGTGACGAGAATGACATAACTTCTCAAATCATGCCATAGATTCAAAAAAAGGTCTAGCCTAAAGGATGGATTCTGCCTCTTTCATCAACTCTCGGACACGATTTTCCAACATTTCTGTCAGTTCTTTGGCAGCTTTTTTCTCAGGGCCCGTTGGAAATTCCGAAGGTTGGATCGGCTTTCCAATTTGGTATCGGATTTTGGTTTTGAAAGCATCACCCGTGAGAAAGGCTTTGGGTTTGGACATATTGGTCGCCCCAACGATCCCAGACGGGATGATCGGAACCCCTGCACGGATCGCTAGTTTTGCCGCCATCGCACGGAAGGGTTGTAACTCCCCAGTTTCGGAACGAGATCCTTCTGGATAAATGGAAAGAAGTTCCCCTTCTTTCATGAGGTCGACCATATAGGTTTCCAATTTTTCGTAGTATTCCATGGCCGCGCGTTTGTCCATCTCGGACTCCTTGGCGGCATTGCGGATGATGGGCATACTCCCCCAATTGATCAGGTTCTTTTTCACCACACTGCCAAGAGAGTTTAACAAGATCTCAATGACCGGTTTTGTTAGGCTCAAAGGTGGGTATTGGAATGGGGAATTTTTGTGGTTTAAGATGGCCATGATCTCTTCTTGGGGGTGAAAGAGTTCGTATTTGCCCAAATAGACAATTTTCCGATCCGCAAAAGCCCCTTGGACTGGAATGTCCAAATAATCCGTATGATTCGATATGATGAGAGCCCCACCCGATTCTGGGATATTCTCAGAACCAGCCACTTTGACATCGTAAATCAGCTCCAAAAGGTTACGCAGGATGGTTTTTGGTACTTCACGAGGGATTACGAACAAACTTTCAAGAATATCAGCTGGATTTTGGTTAGGTTCCATAGAAACATCACATATTTCAAAATAAAACTTTATGAAATCAAGTTCGATTTTCAACTTAGATGGAAAATCCTATGAAAGAACTCATTTTAGCAGAGACTTCCCTTTGGTTCTCCCAAATCCCTCTCGAATCCTTACATGGCTTAGATCCTTCCCTCGGGGGAATTTTTTATGTGATTTCAGTCATCTGCCATTATTTGGGAGGGAGTAGTTTTTTCCTCGGTCTCATCTCCTTTGTTTACATTTATTACCGACCCAAACTAGCATTTGAACTTTCTTTGGGCTTACTCACTTCCGGGATCGCCGTTTCCTTATTCAAATTTTACTTCGAAAGTCCAAGGCCATTTCCGTATCCAGAAGCTTTCGATGAAAAAGCCTTTGGATTGCCTTCTGGGCATGTGTATTCTGCTGTCGTCGTTTGGGGTCTGTTAGCTTATCGAATTCCAAAACTTTGGTTTCGCATTGTATCCATCCTCATCATCGCCTTTATGCCATTTTCGAGAATGTATCTTAAAGTACATTACTTAGGAGATGTCACTTTTGGATTTGGATTAGGAATTTTGCATCTAATCATTGTTCTACTTTTATTAAATAAATTTTATGAACCGAAAAAAAATGAACCATTTTTCCAGACCAATCAATATCGTACTTTAGGTTTATTAGGAATTGTTGTGACTCTTTTTCCTATCACCTTAGATTCACCATTTTTATCGGAAGAACACCACCATAGTTTATCAGGAGTATTAATGGCAAGTGGTGCACTCGGCGGATTTTGGCTTGGAGTTTTATTTTACCCAAGACTTAGTAAAAAAGAATTTTTAAACTGGAGTATGCCAAAGTTTAGTTTTCAATTTGGTTCTGATTCATTTTCGATATTTTGGAAAACCTTTTTGGTAAGACTTTTGATTTTGGGAACTGTCATTTTTTTGCTTTATGTTGTCCCTGGAATTTTGATTAAAAAATCCATTTGGAAAGATGATTTATTTTTACGATACATTCGTTATTTAGTGGTGGGATTTGCCTTGGTTTGTATTGTTCCTCTTGTCTTACAAAAGGTACAAAAAGGAAAGTTTTTGCAAAACTAATACATGCAAAAAATCAAAAAAATCTTTCAAATTCTAAAAGTGGAACTCATGAAAGAAGGAGTTTTAAAAAACTCTTTCTTTGTAAGCAGTTCCAAAGCGGTTTCTGCCGTTACCAATTTAGTGTTTATGATTTATTCCGTAAACTTGCTTAGCAAAGCAGAAAACGGAAAACTCCAATATTTTTTGGGATTTTTACCAGTTGTGCTTGCGGTCGCAGAATTTGGATTACCAAACGCCCTCATTAAGTACATCTCACCTTTAGCGGAAAAAAAAGAAAATCCTGGCGCAATTTTAAACGCATCACTTCGGATTAAGTTTTATTCTTTTTTATTTTTATCGTTTATCACCATCATCGCCTATTTCACAAGTGATGAAAACTATTTGGTCCTTTTATTATTGTTATTCGGTGGGATCATCATTTCCTTTATTTCCTATTTCGAAAGCCTATTTGTATCCTATCGAAAGTACAAATCCTTATCATTATGGAATCCACTTCCAAACATAGTCCGTTTAGCATTACTTATTTATTTTTCCGAAACTAATGCGCATCCATTAACCTATATGGATATTTTGGCTATTTTTTGTATAACGCCGATTTTTGTTTTGTTCCTCTTTTTCCTTTTTTTTGGAAAGGAAGAGATTTCGTTTTCCGCAGCACCTTCCGAAATCCGTTCCAATGAAAAAAAATTATTACTCTTCAATTTATGGGCATTTGCAGCTTCGATCTGTGCCATTTTATCAGATCGACTCGAGATATTTTTTCTAAACCAATTCCATCCACCAGAAATTGTTGCAGATTACGGCACCGCCTTGCAATTGTTTAGTGGATTTATCATCATCCTGGCTACATTTAATTCCATCATATATCCAAAATTGGCACGTCTTGCAGAAACAGAAGAATTCCCAACCGTTCTCAAAAAATCCGTTTTTCTCGGTGGTATGATTGCGATTGCATTATCACCTGGAATTTTATTAGCAGAACCCATCTTAACCTTGTTATTCGGAATGAAATACACAAACTCTATTTCTGTGTTTAAAATTCTGTATCCTAACTTTTTGTTACAGTTAGTATTTGCGCCTTTAGGAACAGCTTTATTTGCTTTGGGTTTACCAAGGTTACTGGCAGGACTTGCCTTATTACGTTTGATCTTCGGAGCTATTTTTGATTATTGGATCATTCCTGACTTTGGTGCAAACGGTGCAGCAGTGTCTTTATTTTTAGGTCAAATTGTATCTTGGTTATTACTCATCGGATACTTTATGGCTTATTTTCGGAAATAACATATTCATATACTTTTTTATAATTTTGAATGAGCGTTTCCCATTCATTTGCATTCGGGTTAGACCCATAAATTTTTTCATACGCTTCTTTGGCTGATTTCCCTTCTGCCAAATATTCTTTAAATTTCAATAACACCATTTTGAATTGGATTGAGTCATTTTTAACATCATAATCACGATTGATTTTTACGCCGGATGATAATTCAAATTCTCTGATAAAAATTTCAGATAAAGCTAATATGCCATAACCCTTCGGAGTTTCAGGTTGTAAGTTCGTTCTTGTTTTTGCCCATGCTAGGAAAAAGAGTGAAGGAATAGGTGGATATTCACCTAACATTGATTTATCTGGAAATTGTAATTTTTGAGAGTTTCGTACGATCACTCTCGCAAATTCTTTTTTCCTTCTAAGGGATAAGTTGGAAGATTCCATCTGGAGTAAATACGAAACAATGACCTCTTCTTCTTTGCTATGGTCTGTTTTTTCAAAAAATCGACTCAGGTCATAGGAAAAACGAGTGTCAGCTTCCCTGTAAGAAAAAATAACAAGTAGAAGAGGGAAAATGAGAAGAAATCCGTGTCGATATTTCAAAAGTATTTTCTTCATCCCTTTAAGTATCGGGATAGTTTCGCTCCACTTTCTGTCTTTTTTTCCGATCCATTTCGCCCAAACGTATTCTGATGCAGTTCGTGACGACGACAGAGCCAACCGCAATTTCGGAAGAGTGATTGCCAAAGAACGAAACGCTCGTTTGCAAAACGACAATCCTCTCAATGGATTTGGGAGTGAAACTTCCCTCATTACCGGTGGTCGATTCCAATCCCAAAAAGGTGAGATCGACTCGGAAAAAGCCAACCGTTACCATTCAGAAGGAATGATCACAACACCTACTCTTTTTTCTTACCAAACCTCGAGTGGAAGTGTGGGACTCTTTTTGGCTCCACGTGTTGTTTTGTCCGAAAGTCGTGTGACGAACAAAGAAGTGCGAACAATTTATGATACAGAAGGTACCTTCCTTCTAAACCAGGAAATTGCCAAACTCCAATTTGCGATGGAGATAGGCCGAGGTTACAATCGGCTGGATCGTTATGGATTTATCTTTGTGGGTATGTCAAATTTTGTATCCATGTCTCTCTTCACAAATTCTGGCTTTCGCATAACAGGAATTCGTTTAAATGCAAAACCTGAATTGGAAAACTGGTTTGCTCCTCCTTGGACCGGATACTTACGAGAATTGTATGGAGGAAGGATTTCTTCCGAAAATATTCTTTTTTGGCAAGAATTTCGACTTTTTCATTTTGTTTATGAGGACCCAAATCACAATACCAACTTTGGAATTGGCTCAGGGCAAAGGGTATCGGGACGGTATTCTTATAGTGGGATCGAATTTTCATCCAAACCTTTTTTTGAAACTTGGGGATTTGATTTCGCCCTCATCAGACTTTTGGGTGAATCAAAAACTTCCAGTTCGCCGTGGTCGGAATCCAAAATCGCAACAAATTCCCATTTGGGATTTTTCTCCATTCACTCACAAAATGAAAAATTAAGTTTTGCCTTGGCAGGGCTTGTGGCCAAAAAAGATGAAAAAGATCGGTTGGATTCAAATAGCAATGGTTATGCGTCTTGTTTTGCAGAACCTAGAGTTTTAGGGGGATATTCTTCCTTTTTATTGTACCAGTCTTTGGACTTTGTACACCCACCACTATTTCGGGAACGTGCCCTTTCACAAAATCCCAATTTTGAAAACAAAGGAATCCAAATGTTTGGTATCCAATTGGGTTGGGATTGGAACTCATTTTTACGTAGTGATTTGTTTTTAAATCGTGCAGATTCCATTTTAGGTAAAGGCACGGAAGCCATTCTCAAACTCAGTGTCGCAGCAAAAGATTTTGGAAATTTGGTTTCTCAATTCAGTGTATCCTATACCGAGATGGATCCCCGAAAACAAAGGGTTCTTGTGACCGAACCTTTTACGGAAAGAGAACCTAACAAAGAATATCTGAGGTTTTATATTTCTTTAGGAATTCAGTTTTGATAGTTTTGGCCAGCAATCCGATTCCATGTTTTAAAAAATCGAACTTCGTTCCCCTTCTCATTATACACAATCGAATCGATATTCATTTTTGCTAAAAATATACCTCGTCCACTGACCAAATTGGCACTTGGATTTTCAATTGGGTTGGGGATTTGGCTTACAGCAAATCCATTCCCTTCATCACAGATGACAACAGTCACTCCCACATCATCCATTAGCAATTCAACAAATACAGATGAATTGGTATCAGCGCACCTCTCATCCACAAACTTAAAGTAGTCCTGATTGGCTTCCAAACATTCTTGTTTTTCCGCATAACTCACGCCAGCAACTCCATGTTCGATGGCATTCGCTAAAAGTTCATACAATACAATTTTGATAGAAATTAAATCTTCGGGAGTGGCATGAGGAGAATTTAAAATTTGTTTGGTTAAAAATGCAATGTAGGAAGTTAGTTTTTTAATTTGTGGTTTTAATTTGATTTTGCAATCACCACTGAATTGTGTGATTTCTCCGCTATTGTAGAGTAAAGTGAGATCAATGTCAGCATTTTCAAATTTTTTGATCCGTGATCGGAGTGCTTCCATTCGGAAAGGTTTCAAAAAAAAGTCAACTGCACCCATACGAAACACATCGATCGCGATTTGGATATCGCTATCACCTGTGATCACAAGGAACGGAGTTTGGTTTCCATCTGCCCTTAATTTTTGGATGAATTGGATACCATTTAATTTTGGTAAGCTGATGTCAGAAATGATTAAATCAAAAGTATTTTGGTTGGAAATGGCAAGTGCCTCCATCCCATCGGAGGCAAGTGTGACATTAAATTCGTCTTTGAAGTATTCCCAAAACAATTCGCGGATTGTTTCTTCGTCGTCTACAAAAAGGATTTTCATACAATACTTAGAGAAGTACTATCCCTAAGCGTTAACAATTGTAAATCTCTTTTTAAAAATTACTCTTCTAGGTTGTAAGAACGACCTAATTTGTATGTGGATTGTAATTCTTGTTGGAGATCTAAAATTTCCCTTTTGGTAAAAAAGGCAATTTTGCCGCCTGACATCTCAAATGCAAAATAACTGTTTTGTTCGGATTGCAAAAGAGTTTTTAATTGGCTAAGCGAACTGATTCGAGTTCCGTTGACCTTCTCTAAAACCAAATCCTGAAAGTCTTGGTATCCTAGGTTACCTTCTAGGGGGAAAACACGGCTGAGGATCACAATTTTTTCCCGCACAGGATGGACTTTTTTCTGGTAATAATCCGAGAGATAAACCAATTTTTTTTCTGATTTCACTCTATACTCAGACCCAAATTCTTTGAGGTAGGCATTGGATAGTTCGGTAAAGAAAAACCCACCTACAATCAAATACAATGGCCTTCGGTTTTTGGCTTCTTCTGGAATTAAAAAATCATTCGAATCATACGCACGTAAATCGTAAGAAACGGAAAGATTTTGAAAATTTCGATAGAGTTTTAGTTGGACAGTTTCACCTAATTCACGCAAACGACCGTCTGACTTTCTTAACACCAAATCAAAAATTTTATCTGCTCGATCCCAATCATCCACTTTGGTAAGTGAAAAAGAATTGATCATTGTGACCAAATCTCCAGGGAACAAATTGTAAGCGGGTCCAACACCGGGAACCACTTCCGTCACGAGGAGTGGATTTGGAAAGGATTTAGAATAATACTCTTTTTCCGAAGGTGTTAAATTGACATCAAATAGAAAACCAGGATGTGGAAAGGACTTCCCACCAGATCGCAAAAACAATTCTACATAGTCTGTTGGAATTAAAAAATCAGAGATTGTGATTCCGCATAACAATTGATTTTTGAAGAAAAAATCGGATTCCTCTGTTTTTTTCTGATCCAAAAGGAATACTTTGATTGGAGTTTTGGAAAAAGGTAAATAAACATATTTAGATTTTCCACTTGGGCAATGTTTGGCGGTCTGTTTTAAATCCAATCCAACAGGTTTTGGTAATTTATTCATACCTGTTGATTCTAATAACAAAAAACCTGTTTCCCCATCATATGCCTTAATCGAAAGTTTTGGGACAGAATAATCAAAGGATTCAAATTCTGCATACACTGGATTTTGTTTCGAGAGTGTAACACCAAAAAAGAGTCCCTTACCCAAATGGATGATATTGAGTTTTCGGGTAAAAGGTTCACCAACTAACCAAGGGTTTTGGTGGCTAATCTTTTGAAATGTAACTCTCGATTCTATGACACGTTTGTCTTCAAACTCTTCTGCATTCAAAAAAGTATATGTGCATAGGAAAAAAGTAACAAAAATAATTGTTTTAAAGTTCTTCATAATTGGCACCATATCTTTTTTTCACTCTTTGGTTCATTTGGTATGTGGATTCTGGTCGAAGGACAATTGGCAAATCCATTCCCCGAAATTTGATGACAATCATTCCACGTTTGTTTTCCTTCCAAATTGACTTAAACTCATTTAAATCTTTTGGAACACGACTGTTAATGGATTCAACAACTTTGTATTTGTATTTTTTGTACTTTGAAGTTTCTGGATCATTAAAGGTATAACTGAGTACAATATCTCTTGTTGTGTAACGATAGAGAAGGTCTTGGATAAAATAACTGTAATGGTATTGTAAAGAGCTGTCCAAATCGCCATCCTCTGAATGGAAAAAAGACCTGGTAATTGGTTGGAACACAAATCCAGCTTGTAGGAAATAATCATCGGATCCATCGCGATAGAGTTCCAAAGCATAATTTTTTTGTAAGTTAACTTCGGCTTGGTTTTCCTTCCCAGCGCGGAAGTAGGTGATTGTAACTTTTGAATTCAATTGTTTGTCTTCAATCCAATCGATGATAAATTCTTTTTTATTCGACAAAGTCAATTCGCCATCATTCGAAATTCGTATCCCATCGAATGCGGTTACAAAATCTTTTTCCTTTAAAACCTTAGAAAACGTAGAGGAAGGGTAAATCCGATTCACAAAAATTCCAGTTTCACCAGAAGGAACCTTCATTGCTTGTTTTAAACTTTTGGGATTTCCGTTTTGGAATGTGAAACCTATGTTTGGAAATCCATCATACTTTCCATCATTGATATCTTCTAAAAAATGCCGAATGATATCATTAGAGATTAGATAAGCGATTCCTTGTTCCAATGTGCTAATTTGAAACACAAGCCCCACTACTTTACCATTTTGAACTGCGGGACCACCTGAATTTCCTGGTTGGATATTGGCAGAGATTTTTAATACATTTCGATAATCTAACCCAGAATAGGTGTATCTATTTTTTTCAAAACGTAAAATTGATCCTTTTTCTACAGATAAACTATCATTCCCATTAGGAAATCCAAGTAACAATACATCCGATCCTAAATTGGGAATCCCTTCTAAAAAGGATAACGAAGTGGTTTGCTCCGAAAAATCTGGATCATTGACTTGTAATAAAGCCAAATCACAATCATAACCTATAAATTTAACATCTGCTAAGTATTCTTTTTTGGTAAAACTACTCTTTACCAAAATTCGTTTTGCATCCCGAACCACATGGGCGTTAGTCAATATAGTTTGGTTGGGTAAAACAAGACCTGAACCAAAACCAGTATAAAGGTTTTTTTTCATCCATGGTTGGGTTTTATTTTCTGTGTTAAATCCTTCGTTTCGTATGAGAACCACAGATCGAAAAATAGAATCCACAGCTGGTTCTACTTCCCCTTGCGAAAAAATGGAATCACTCCAAAAGAGTACAATTAATAAAGTAAATATGAATTTATTCATAATATAGAATGACTTTCTCCCAAATGATTTGAGTTTCTGAAATTTTTTTCAACACTGCTTTACCTAACACTCTTTCACCCGGCCCTGGGTTTTTCCAAATTGTATTGGAAACCATAAGTTCTCCGGAATTGGTTGATGGGACACGGATCAATCGATACACAGAATCCTTAACGCATGTGATGCGAAAAACATAAGAAACTGTTTGGTCCCAATAAAAACTTTGGTCCTTTTCGATAAATTCTAGAGGACAAGACGGATCAAAAAAAACTTCTAAATTGGAAGGTACTTCTTTTCGCCTTTTGGGATTTTCAGCTATGGATTGGAAATAAAACAAATTTGGATTCTGAATTGGTTTTGTTTGGATGGATGGTTTTCGATTCTGAAATCCTGTTTGGTTTACTTTTTTTTGTGGGTAATCCAAATCAGTATCATCTGTATTTTGTTTTCCCTCGTTTGTTTCTTTTGCATTAGAAAACAAATTACCAGTTTGGATCTCGATGAATTGTTTTTTTCCGATTCGCTGAACAGACTTTAAACGAAATTCATTTTGGTTGATTTGATTCTTTTTTTGGGATAAAAATTCGATGAAACTTGGTTCATTCGTTTCTTGGCAACTGAGCCGGTAGTATGTGACTGTGGATATTTTAGAAGCAAGTTCGAGTTCACAATTGCCATCATTGACCAGATACCGGGATCCATTTCGAATCTTCCGTTGGAATTCACGAGAAATCTTACCCTGTTTCCATTGAGAAACATCTTCCTTCAATGAAGGCAAAGACTGTTCCAATGGAATTTTGTCAGCGAATAGATTGGCCAACGAAAATAGAATGAAAATCACAGTTGAGATGATAGAAAGTTGCCAATTCATGGATTACCGACTGTCTTAAGTATCGGCTTCCCTACCCCATAGAATCAACTCTCGATCCATTGATTTCTCTTCTCATTATGTCCCGACCCAGCTTTGAATTTTTTTTTTGGTTTTCAGACTTTCAAAAATTCGAGGGGGGGAAAAGTAATGTAAGAAATAGGAGAATACTTTTTTGAACTGGAACTTTCTTAAAACCGAAATAGAACCTGGTGACTTCCTCATCGATTGTCGTTCCCAATCAGCATATGAAGAAGAAACATTAGAAGGTGCTTATTACTATCCATTCATCAAAAAAGCATTCGGCTCTGACCCAGAATCCCAAAAAAAATTGTACGGCCCTATGGCGGCAGTGATACAAGAGTTTCAAAAATCCAAAAAAACACGGATCATCGTTTTTGATGAAGGGATGGGGATGTTTTCCACACGGATGGTCTATTTACTCCGAGGGATGGGGATCAAAGACGCATACGTACTAGGTAAAAAATGGCCTGTGGAAGGGAAAAAAGCAAAAGGGGAACTCAAAATCGAACCTCCCATTGCAGACAAGGCAAAACCAATTGAAGGTGTTGTCGACAAAGCCTTTATGGAACGGAACCTTACCAAACTCCAAATCTTTGATGCAAGGACCATGGACGAATACGAAGGCCGACTCCCTCGCCTGACTGCACCTGAAGAAGGGACACTCTGTGGCCGTTTGCCAGGAGCATTCCTTTGGGATTGGAGGAATTTGTATGATGGCGAAGCCAATCTCATCGAACGTTCTCTTTTCAAAAAACGCCTCAACGGTTTTCCATTTATGCCAGAAAGGCCTACTGTGATTTATGATTACAACGGTGCCCGGTCTTGTTTACTAGCTCTGATGTTACGAGAAGCTGGTTACATTGATGTGACCACATACCAAGGTTCTTGGTTTGAATGGAGGAAATCCAACTTACCAAAACAAGCAGTGGCTGTCTTTGGTGCCAAACAAGGAGCAGCGGCAGGCGCTCCGCGAGTGGGCGGAGTCGATCGCAAGAAAGTCTAAAAAAAGATTTACGAATCCAAAGACCATCGGTTCACTAAGCTCTCGCTCTTGGAGGATCCGATGGTTTTTCGTTTTTTATCCCTTTGTTCTTTGTTTTTATTTTTAGAATGTGCCTCACATGTTCTATCCCCTGTTCCCATTCCTGAAGAAACTTTTTCCGTCTCAAAACAAATCCAATGGATCCAAACACCAAATGAGTTAAAATTAAAAAACACATCCTTTGATCGAAATTTCATTGAACTTTCGTTAAGCGAACCATTCCTCACTGTTTCCGAAGTGGAAACTGTCTCCAAATACAGAATGGCCTCATTTAAGTTTGAAGAATCAACCAAACGCACTTGTTCCCATCAATCCATTGATTCGATCAAAAAAGAAATTGGGAAAATCACAATTCTTGGCAAACTATCTGGTAAAAATTGTGATAGCAATTACCAAGTAACATTCTCCTCAAAATCTGATACAGAAATTGAATTTAAAATCACAATTGCAGATGAAACTTTGAACCGGATCCAATTCATCTATGGCTCCCACCCTGAAGAAAAGATTTTTGGCCTTGGAGAACAATTCACCTATGATGAATTCAAAGGCAAAAAACCATTTTTTTTCACGGAAGAACAAGGCATTGGACGAGGTGACCAACCCATCACAGCTGGTGCCAATTTGCTTGCAGGTGCCGGTGGAAATGCCTACACAACTTATGCTCCTATCCCCCACTACATCACATCTGAAAACCGATCTGTCTTTTTTGAAAACAGCGGTTATGCGAAGTTTGACTTCAGTGACGCTAAAAAAACAAAGGTAGAGTTTTGGGACTTCCAATCGGAAAAATCAATCACAGGTACTCTTTGGATCGGAAGTTCAGCAAAATCTCTCATTGAAACCTATACGAAAAAAACAGGAAGATTTCCAAAACTCCCAGATTGGGCTTATGGAACTTGGCTCGGGGTACAAGGTGGTTCTGAAAAAGTAACAACCATCGTCAAACAAGCAAAAGATGCAGGTAACCCAGTCACTGCCCTTTGGATCCAAGATTGGTGTGGTAGACGTGTTACCAATTTCGGGGACCAACTCAAATGGCGTTGGTATGCAGATGAATCATTATACCCTGATTTTAAAAAATTTGTAAAATCAATGAACGATCAGAACGTACAAGTATTAGGTTATATCAATTCGTTTTTGGCTGATACAGATCCGAAAAAACCTGGTGATGATTTTACAAACCCACTGCTTACAGAAGCCAAAACAAAAGGATACCTTGTCAAAAATGGAAAAGGAGAAGACTACCTCATCCAAACCGTTGGTTTTCCAGCTTACCTGATCGACCTAACAAACCCTGCGGCGGTGAAATGGACAAAGGATCTTATCAAAAAGAATTTAATTGGAATGGGTCTTTCCGGATGGATGGCTGACTTCGGTGAGTGGTTGCCTTATGATGCAAAACTCCATTCTGGTGTGGACGCAAAGGTTTACCACAACCGTTACCCTGTGGATTGGGCAAGGATCAATCGTGAAGCAATCAAAGAAGCAGGAATGGAAGGAAAAATTGTATTTTTTACGAGAGCTGGGTACAGTTATTCCAATGCCCATTCCACTCTCTTTTGGGAAGGGGACCAAATGGTAAGTTTTGGTACCAATGATGGCCTTCCCTCTTCCATTGTCGGGCTCACAACATCGGGTATCAGTGGTTATGCGTTAAACCATAGCGATATTGGTGGTTACACAACAATCTCCAATCCATTAAAAAACTACCATCGAACCAAAGAACTTTTACTCAGATGGGCGGAAACTTCTGCGTTTACTCCGGTGTTCCGAACACATGAAGGCAACCGGCCATTAAAAAACTGGCAAGTGTATACGTACACAAAACCGGATGGTACAAAATCTCTGGGAGATGAAGATACAGTCCAACTGTTTGCAAAAATTGCAAGGATCCATTTCGCACTCAAACCATATATCCAAAGTTTGGTGGAAGAAGCATCAAAAACAGGTTTACCTGTTGTGAGACACAATGCCATTGTGGAACCCGAGGACAAAACTCTCCTAAATTACAAATACCAATTTTTTCTTGGTGATGACTTACTTGTCGCACCGGTTGTGGAGTCCAACGAAATCGTCCAAGAGGTGTACCTGCCTCGTGGCAAATGGACTCATTTTTGGACCGGTACAACTTACGAAGGGAACCGAAAGATCCAAGTGCCAGCTCCAATTGGGAAACCACCTGCATTCATCCGCGTTGGTGGCAAATCAGAAATGTTGATCCGTTCTTCCTTGGAAAGCATTCGGAACAAAAATTAAGGATTCAGAAAATGAAATTTGCTCTGATCGGAGACATCCACGGGTATTGGAACCAAAAAGACATCGAGTATTTTAATGACTCCGATTATGATTTTTTATTTTTCACTGGTGACCTAAGGGGAAATCCAAAATTGGGTAAGGTTTCCTTCCAAGGCCTCACCAAACGTTCGTACATGATTCCAGGGAATTGGGATGGGACAAGCCTTACATCTGTAATTGGTGAGATCATCCAATCAAAAGTTCTCATCCAATCTGGCCAATGGGGCCAAAGCAGAAGGTTACGCAAACTTTCGGAACGAGTCAAACCCATCACCATCCTAGGTTACAGTTCTGTAGTTTTGTCACAAGAGTTTGATGTATCTCTCCTTGTTGGGCGTCCTCATGCAATGGGTGGAGGGCTTAGCTTTTCGCCTAACATGAAAAAGACGTATATGGTTTCCAATATGGAAACATCAATTGAAAAATACAAAAGACTCATCGATGGAACCAAAGAAAAAAACATTATATTCTTATCGCATAACGGACCTTTTGGGCTCGGTAGTGCCAAAAATTCCATATATGGTGCAGAGTTTAAAAAAGATGGTGGGGATTGGGGGGACATCGATCTAACGGAAGCGGTTTCCTATGCCAAATCCATTGGGAAAAAAGTTCCACTTGTTCTCTCGGGTCATATGCACCATTCCATCAGCAAAACAAAAGAACGAGAAACCCATGAATACACTGGTGGGACTTTTTATGTGAATGGAGCCAAGGTCCCAAGGATCAGAGAAGGAAAACATTTCCACACCAAAATCGAATGGTCTGGTGGCTCTGCTACTGTCATCCCTTTATGGGTGTAAAAACATTCATTGAAACAGATTGCATTTGATTCCTAGTAGAATGAGTGTGGATCTGTTTCGAAGTTCTGTTTATGGCAGTAATAGAGTTTCAATTTCAATTTTACCAGAAAGGAGTTTATGAACGGGGCAGGCATTGGCGACCGAATGCAATCTTTCTCTTTCTTCTGGTTTTAAATTCCCTTTGAGTTCCACTTCGCGAATGAATTTATGATCTTCCGGTGATCGTTTATCGATTGTTACCTTTACAGATACGGAATCCAAAGCATACCCTTTTCGGTCGGCATACATACGCACAGTAATCGAAGTACAAGCACCCAAGGACGAAGCAAGTAATTCCGTTGGCATCGGACCCAAATCCGTTCCTTCTTTATCCGCTGGTTCATCGGCAATCCACTGGTGTTTGCCTTTCGTAATTTTGGTTTCGTATTTTGTTTTCTCTGTTGTGACGATGACTTTATCTTCAAATACTGCTGTCATTTGGAATCTCCTGTATGAATTCGTTTGGCTTCTCCAATCGCCCTGTCCCGATTTTGTAACATAGCCTCTTCGACTTTCAATCGCATTTTTTCAAATTCCACATCACTCAATTCACGAGGGACATAGATTGGCTCTCCATAAGAGACAACAAAAGTTGTAAAGGGTTTGGGGACTCTATGTTTGTCCCAGGCCCTTTCTAAAATCCACTGCCTGCTACATTCATAATGGAAGGGAACAATGGGAACTTGTGTCACTTGGGCCGCTGCGATGATCCCAGGTTGTACAATGAAAGCTGGCCCTCTGGGACCATCAGGCGTGAAGGCTGCGGGCAAACCTTTTTTTAAATGTTGGATGACTGCTTTTAGTGCCTTGGATCCACCTTTGGAACTACTACCCCGTATACTTGTATTGCCAAATCGATGTACAACTTCGTTGATATAATCTCCGTCTTTTGATTCAGAAATCAAAACAGCGACGTTTTTCTTTCGATGTAAATAAGGGGAATACAATACATTCGTGTGCCAAATGGAATAGATGTATGGTTTTTTGTTTTGAAATAATTCTTCGTATCGTTCGTTTTTAAGGATACGAAACCGAGATGTGAGGCCAATCAATCGCTGGAACCAAACAACGATTAAAGGCAAAAGCCAAACTAATATTTTACGTTTCAAGAGATGGATTTACTCCCTGGAGGTTGTCTCCAGAGAATTTTGGATTCAGAGAAAGATCAAGTTAAGTTTTCTTTTTGAATAAGTCTCCCAACTTACCTAAATCTTCTGGTTTGATATTTGCACCAGCTGCTTTTTTGTTCTCTTCTTGGATTTCTTTGTAAACTTCTGCTCGATGGACAGAAACATTTTTAGGAGCCTTAACACCAATCTTAACTTGATCTCCTTTGATATCAACAATGACGATTTCAATATCATCACCGATCATTATAGATTGGTTACTTCTCCTTGCTAAAACTAACACGAGTTAAACCTTTTCGGAAGACATTTCTTCCATAGACTCAATGATATTTTTGCGTATTGGATGATTTTCATCGCGGGAAATACATTGTTTTCCTTTTCCTTCTTTTCCATTGAGTATGATTGGACCTTGTAAATTGGCCGTCATCCCTTTTGGATTATCATGAGGAATTGTTACAATTAAAAAAATGATTCCATCCTTCCAACTAGTAAGTCCGATATCATGTAACTCTTCATCACTGATTGCTGGTTTGTAATGATTCATAAAGAGTTCAGGTTGGATCACGATGAATGCAAGCCCTGATTCTTTTGTAGACTGCAACCATTTAAATGGACTTTCTGCACTTTCTTCAATCAATGCATATTCATCAAATTCTTCAAATCCAAGTAACCCTTGTGGGAATTTTAGAATTTGTTTTGAATCCACTTGGATGGTTCCGAAAGGTTTTGTATGAATCGTTACCGACATTCTAGTTCCTGTTGTTTCTAATCTTTCTAATGTGCCTGTCATTCTGCCTTAATTACCTAAGGAAATCCATCAAAGTTGGTTTGATGATTTTTGATCCAACATTTAGCGCATAACTATGGATAGTTTCTAACCACTTCATGTTCATGATCGTTTCTGGAAAATCGATGCCTTCATTTTTCGCAAGAAGTTCCGTCATATACATTTTATCATAAGAAACTCTTTCTTCATGTTGTTCCAAACGATTCATACGAGCACCAATCGTAGATCGGTGGCGTAATATGTTTTCCAATGCCAAATCCAAATCACCCAAATCCCTTCCACCAATTCGTTCTTGGTCTTTTTGGATGAGGTCATTTCGGAGTTGGATGAGGACATCAAATACGGAGAGTCCAGTGACGGTTGCTGATTTAGAAAAATTGTTAGGTGGTTCGCTTGCACTTGGTTCAATGAGTCCAATGTCACGCAAAACAGTCCCACCATCCACATCTTCCAACCAAATTTGGTGAGGGGCCGTGGATGAGATTGAAATATTATCTTGTGCAAGTTTACTTGCTTTCACTTCCAAAGGAGCATTGTTGATTTTATCGATCACATCATCAATGGTATCTCCGACTGAGATATGGATTTCCACTCCATCAATTTTGAACTTTTGGTCGGATGTCGCTTGGTAGGCAGAGTTATCCACTTTGGAAGTCACACTGACGTTTGTCCCCCAAAATACTTTATTTCCTGGAATGGTGATGGGGATGTATTCACCTTTTTCGATTTCACGGAGTTGTTCCCCAATATCACCACGGTATTCCACACCAACATATTGGTTTTTGAGTTCGAGGCCTTGTAGTCCTTTGATTTTTGATTCAATTGGTTCAAACGGAGGCCTTTCAATCACATGGCCACCAAACAAGGGTTGCCCTGTCGCATCACGAGCGTTTGCAAGGTCTACGATTGCTCTTAAATGTTGGTCAATTTCTTTTCCAATGGCTACTTCAAGTTCAAAACCTTTGTCCCCTTGGTAAATTCCATTCCCTGCTTGTACTGTCAAAACACGTACACGTTGGAAAATTTCACCCATTTTATCAAGGACACCATCAACCTGTTGGAGCCTTTGGTATCCGTCCCCAATGTTTTCTTCGTACTGAGAAAGTTCGTTCAGCCGTGACCGAAAGTACATTTGGTTTGTGGCCGCACCCGGATCATCTGAAGGTTTTCGGATTTTTAATCCAGTTCCCAATTGGGTTTGGGTTTCATCCATTGCCACTTGGTGGCGGTTTAAGTTCCGCACCAAGGAATTGTTTTGCATCATGTTAGTGATTCTGATCATGATTATACACCTAACCTATTGATGATGGTATCTAACATTTCATTGAGTGTTGAAATCATCCGAGCGGATGCATTATAAGATTGTTGGAACTGAACCATATTGGCCATCTCCTCATCTAAGTTTACACCCATTACGGATTGGCGCATATTTTCCAACTCAACCATCAATTCATTCTGAGTGGTATATTCTTGTTTCGCTTCCCGTGCCTCAGTTCCAAGCCTTGAGATGAGTGAGTTGTAAAAATCATCCGTTGTTTTGGAATAATCAAACATCACTGGCTTTTCACGAAGGGCAGCAGCGATGAGGAGGGCATTGGACCCATCCTTTTGGCCGTTAGGTGAATTGTAATCACCCGAACCATTCACATCCTTACCACGAGCGGCTGCAATGTTTGCTGGGTTATTCCTTACATCTTCCGACATTTTAAAAAAAGAAGATGGATGGTACATCGGCGTGAGAGTGATGTCTTGGGCATTGGATTGGAATTTATTGATCTCACCAATCTTACGATAATCAAATGATCCAGATACACCAGAAGCAGTTAAAATCCCTGTGAGTCCAACAAGGAGTTCGCCAGAATCCTCTAGATGGCGGATCATAAAGTTTTCTTTTTTATCGTGAGGGTTTGTTGTTGCTTTTAGCGCCAACTGGTTGTCATGCGACATGTAAGCAACAACACCTGTTTCCGAACGATTGATTCGTTTGATGACTGCATTTAAGGTATCATCCTTGGAGTAAGGAACTAAAATTTCAGTTTCCCCTCCAGGACTTGCTTTTAAAAATCGCATGGTCCCTGAAATTCCAATCGGACGATCAGGATCGAGCGAGGTGCGACCTGTCACACGGAACACTGCAGTTTTATCATTTAATCCGTCACCGTCGGTATCAATTTCCCCGAAAGTATTTGTGGCAAGGGCCCTTGCTTCAAAGAAGTTCACATTGGTTTTGCCATTGAGGCCAAATCCATCTTTGTGGATTTCGTTGATGACATCCATCGCATTGATGGCGAGAGCATCCACAGCATTGATTTTTTCAACAAGGATACGGTCTCTGATTTCATACAAAGCTTGGATACTTCCCTGACGAAGCAGAACCGTGTCACCAGTATTTGACCATTTTAGATCGAGTAAACCATCGTTATTTGGATTTCCAACCAAATCAATTTTGTGAACCTTTTGTCCTTGGATGAGGATTTGTTGGCCAATGAAAACCATAAGTTCATCATCATCACTACGACCAATGGTGATATCTGCCATGCCAGCAAGTTCTTGTAACAGTTCATCCCTTCGGTCTAAAAGGTCATTGGGATTGTCACCTAATGCTTGTGACTTGGTTATTTTTTCATTCAGAGATTTGATGTTCTCCGCAACCGTGTTGAGGTGATTGACCTTAGCTTCAATCTCACGGTTGGATTGGTCACGTAAAAGGGAAAGTTTTCGATAAACATCTTCCATCCGTGATCCAAGCGCTTCTGCTTTTTCTTGCACCACAGCGCGGTGGGCTGTTTCTTCTGGGTAATTAGAAAGGTCTTCCCAAGAAGACCAAAACTGGTCCATCATGGAACGGAGTGTAGTTCCAGTGGGTTCATTAAAAACGGTTTCTACTTGGTACAAATAATCATTTTTTTTGCCCCAATACTCTTTTAAAGATGAGGAATCAATGATACGGTCATCAATGAAGTTGTCACGAACCCTTTCGATTTCAGAAATTTTGACACCTTGACCAATTTGGCCAGGCACTTCTGCACGATTAAATGCTGGATCATAAATGGGATCCATACTATTCATGACAACTCTTTGACGCGCATAATGTTTGTTATCCGCATTGGAAATATTATGACCTGTGGTTTGGATCGCTTGTTGGTGGACCGAAAGTCCTCGTTTTCCGATTTCTATACCTTGGAATGTTGATCCCATACGATTCTCCTAGGCAGTCGCGTTCAAAATGATCGCGCCTTTTTGGCTCTGCCCACGCCTTGTTGGTTGTTTGTGTGATGTATACACTTTCTCACGAGATAACTCTTGTAGTGAGTCTACAGTTGCTTGCAAAAATTCCTTTCTCGTCCTAAGAAGTTTTTCGTTTGTGATGATGGCATCTTTTAAGTCAGAAACGACCTTCTTGAGTTCCAAAGCAAAGGTTTTGAGTTTAAAATTGGACTCACGGTCCATATGGTTTAAAAAATGAGTGAGTGTGATGGAAGATTCATCTTTTTGGAACTTTTCTTTTTCATAGACATCTTCAATGGTTTTCATCCGAATCCTTTCGAGTTCCGATGCTTCCACCATGATATGGTAACTTTCTTTCACAAGGGACTCGAGAGTTTTGCCGTCCGCAACATGGATGGCCGCTCTTTTTTTGCCTTCCAACTCCAAAAGGCGCTTGTAACAGTCTATTTCTGTAGTAAATAAACTTCTAAGTGATTCAACCCAATCCAACATGCGAATTCCTTTTCCCTTATGGGTAGGATCGACGGATTCCCAAACTTGCTTAGGAAAATTTATAAAAATTTACTATTTTCAGGTCTATGTCTCGAAACTCACCGTGTACCAAAATTTGTATGATGGACCCCGAATCAGGGCTTTGTGCCGGGTGTTTCCGTACCTTGGAAGAGATCGGGAATTGGTCTAGGATGACCGAAGGGGAAAAAGAAAAGGTTTGGAGTGAGCTCCCGCTACGAAAGGCGGGAAACTCTACCAAGGATTAGGTTATTTAGAACCTTTATCAATTTTATTACGGTGTTCTTCACAGAGTCTGTAAAGTTGATCTGTAGATGGATTTTTCTTTGTGACTTTTTTTCCGCATACAATGCACATTCCTTGTGCCCTTCTTCGTTTGTATAACAATTGGACTCGTTCGGCACCTGATAAATTGTACTTACTGATTTGAAGTCGAACTCCTTTTACCAAATAACTTCCGATAGCAGACTCATCTCCTTTTTTTAATTCGGAAAAAATCTTGTTCAGCTCATCCGGTTTAATCGATTTAGGTTTCATACAATCTCCTGCTTTCCTGCTAAATTTAACTCTCTGTTAGATTCTAAATGTTAATGCACATTAGTTTTTACCCACTAACGTGCAACTCTATTTTAAAATCATATCTGAATTCTCGAATATAGATTCAAAATCTAGGGACAAACTCTAATATTTAGAATGATTTTTGAGTTGGCAAACTGAAAAGATCGACTATCGTTTAGTGAAAGGAACCAAACCATGGAAAAGAAATACAAAACTCTCAAAGATTTTTTCCCATTTTACTTAGAAGAACACAGTCATCCAATCAATCGTGCCTTACATTTTATTGGCTCAAGCCTTGCCCTTGGTTGTATCTTGGGGTTTATCGCTTCGGGTAAATTTTATATTTTGGGTTTGGCACTTGTTAGTGGGTACTTTTTCGCATGGATAGGCCATTTTTTCATCGAAAAGAATCGCCCCGCAACCTTTACATATCCATTTTATTCCTTTATTTCCGATTGGATCATGTACTTTAAAATGTTAACGGGAAGAATTGATGTTGAATTTGCCAAAATCAAGTCAAAACAAAATTAAGATGAATCTAGTTCTCAAATTGATCATCACTCTTGTATTGGTTTCGAATTGCAGACCGAATACGATCACAAAAGAGGAGATCACTTCCTTACGCGATAAGAACCAAGCTAACATTTCACAGTTTTCACAAATGGTTCTACCTAAAATTTTAGGGAGTGAGTACAAACGTTTTGAAATCGGTTTGGACAAGGACAATCAGAACGAAGTTCACATCACTTATGGAAGCAATTCGGCACTTACATTCAACGATGCAAAGGAATACAGGAAAGTAAGTTTAGAATACCAAAGTTTGGTGATGTTGCGAATTGGTTATGCTCTCGGTTTACACCACTTCCATCGGCTTTCACTCAGTCTATCGAAGCCATTTTTCATCCAAGGGGAGAAGAATCCAGAGACGGAAATCCAAGAAGCGGAAATTCTTAGAACTACGATGGAAAAGCTCGCGTTAGAGAAATTTTTTGAAGACCATCCCCAATATGATCCTTACAAAGCACCGATGATTGGAGAAAAAGAATGGGAATCCATTACGGGAGAGGTCCAAAAACTTTGGAAGGTGGAGTTGGATGAAATCAGTCGTGTGAAAGTGGAATGACCCAAGGGGTTGGTTCTGCCACCGCTTTTTCCAATCGGTTTAGATAAGATATTTTTGGAATTTCATAAGCACCCAATTGCCAAGTCACATGATTGAGTTGTTGGGTGTCAAATAAGACAAAATCAGATTCTCTTAGTTTCGCAAATAGATGGTAAAGGGCAACTTTTCCCGCATCTGACTCAAAGGAAAACATACTCTCCCCTGCAAAAAACTTTCCAATCGCCACTCCATACACCCCACCCACCAAAACATTTTCCGAATTCCATACTTCTATGGAGTGGGCCCAACCTTGTTTGTGTAGTTCCTTATACCCTTCAATGAAACCGGGTGTGATCCAAGTATTATCTTTTTCACGATACGCACACGCTTGCATGACAATGGGAAAGGCTTCATTGAAGCTGACACGAAAACGATTTTGTTTTACCTTTCGTAATACGGTTTTTGAAAAATGGACTCGATTCAAATCAAAAATCGCACGAGGGTCAAGGCAATACCAACGGATTGGATCTTCTGACCAAGGGAAAATTCCATGAGTATATGCATATAACAAACGCTCAACGGAAAAGTCACCACCAACGGCAACTAAGTCTTCCCTCCACTCTCGTGGGTTTTTGAAAAATTGTGCAAAACTCCTTTTTGTCAAGGTTCCAAAACTTCCTTTGGGTAATCGTAAACAATTTTGACTTTTAAACTTTTTCCATTTTCATCATTGATATTGGAGAGTCCTTCAAATTGCAAAATACGTCGTGTTTGCACATCATACACCAGTAAAAATGGTTTTACGACTTGTTTCAAAACAAAGTTATCAATTTCCAAACGTAAATAGAGTGCTTGCCTTCCCTTCCATTCTCCATCTTTGATTTTTAAGACCGCAAATTTATAATCATCTAACTGTACTGGTGCGATAAAATGAAAGGAGAGCCTCGTCCCATTTGCCAATTCGTCCCAGTGGTTCCTTACAAAATAATCAAATCCACCATCGAGTACGGCTGGAGATTTTGGTGTGTAGGTCTTTTCGGAAAGTGGATCTTCTTTTTTCCTTTTGAAAAAAAGGCGGACAGATTTCCCTTTTACATCGGCACCTTCCGTATACCCATCCCTCTCATCCACAGTTTTGAAAGTGGGGACTTCTGGGTTTTGGTCAAACTCAATGTGTTTGGAACCAAACACTTTCCCATTTGCATCCTTGTACTGGATTTCGGAGTGAGTGTGCTTTCCATTATTATAATATTCTTTATGATTGTCCGAATACATGTACTTTCCAGTGGAAAGGTCATAGGCTTTACCAAAATACTGGTACTTTGGTTTTTCTGCCAGAAGTGGCAAAAAGGATGGAAAAACTATGGCGAAAATTAGAATTTTACGTATCATATTGCTTAGACCATGAAAAAATACAGACTGACCGACCAACGGACACTTTTAGGGATCGTTTCCAAACTCACCACCACTGTTCTGCAGGACCGTGACACCAAACAAAAGATCACATTAACCAATCCCGTTGCCGTCAACGATATCTTAAAATCAGTCCATATCACAATTGAAACCACAGAACCATTGGTTTCCAAACCCAAATCTCTGGTCTGTGTTCTAAAAGAAAATCGAGTGGAACTCCGGGTAAAACCTGTGAACCCCTACCAAGATGATTTACTCCAAGTTTACGAAATTTTGATCGAACCGCTGGAACGATCTGCCAAACGAGCTGCCATCGAAGACATCGCCGCCTATGAAGTGCAAATGGCACAAACAGCCGATTTGGGAACCGTCATTTCTATTTATGGGAAAACATCAATCATCAACCAGGCTTTGAACCAATGGCAAGTCCACTTGGAACAAGTTTTAACCAATTTCGGATACTTTATCAAAAAAGTTCAAATTGGGTTTTATTATGCAGCAGACACCCAACTCATGGAAGCTTTGGCTACATCAAAAGCTCCGTATTACGTACGTGATGCGAATCGCAGAATTTTTTATACCGACAGAGGGTTTTATAGCCCTAAGAAACTAAGTGAGATATATGTTCGCTCCTATTTAGATTCATTATTGCTAAGTAACACAAAATCTACTTTGATCTTTCCATTTTTTTCAAATGGTAAAGTATTACTTGGTTATTTTGAAATCATCAGCAATTTACCCGACTTAGGAAATGTTTCCCTCCAATCTGATATTGAGGGTCCAGAAGGCATAGGGCCACTGTTATCATTTTTGGACCAAAAGGCAGAAGAATTTGTTTTCCAACTTGAATTTGCTTATGCTAAAGATTGGGAAACTGTGATTCGCACAACACCCGTTAGGGACATTAGCCAGGATGGACGAGGAATTGGTATGACCCTTCCCAAAGGCACCAATTTAGAAGCAAGGCCCATTGGATCTCCTGTATCGTTCCAATTAAAAATCAACTCTTCACCATATACTTTTTTTGGAAGTTTGCGGAGTCTAAAAAAAGGAGAGAATGATACCACACAGATTGGTTTACAAATTTTCCAATGTGATAAAACAGAAGGTATGTCACTCCTTAGCACCTACGCATCAAATTTAATTGGAGAAGCTGTCTCATGACACCCGAGCAGTATGAAACGATCCTAACAATTTTAACAGAAATCCGAAACCAAGGGGGTTCAGATCCATATCGTTTGGCTTTGTATTTGGTTCCCCATATTGGGATCATCTTTGGTACCACATTTTTGTTTTTTTTGTTTCAGTGGTGGCATAAACAAAAAATGGCCCTCATCCAATCCGGGCAGTACAAATCATGGAGTTTTGACATCAGATTGTATTCATTTTTCCTTGGTCTTTTGTTGACATTCACTGGATTTGCCTTATCGTTTGTATTTATACTCGTCTTAGGTCGTTCTATGGCGATGTTAGGAGGGTTAATCCCATTCGCAATTGGACTCGGTCTCTTGACCTTCTACAAACAACACAGGTAACAGAGACCAAACGGAAATGCAACGATGAGGACTGGAATTCCATCCAGTTGGTCTTACGGGGCAATGTGTCTCAATTTGAAGTACTGATGAAACGGTACGAAGGAATGGTATACTCTCAAGCAAGGAAGGCATTTTTAACGAAAGAAGAGGCAGAGGATTTCACACAAGATGTATTCCTAAAGGCCTATGAATCGTTAAGTCAATTCCGAGGTGAGGCACAATTTTCTACTTGGTTATTCCAAATTGCCAAATTTCACATAACAAAAGTTAATAAAAAGAAATCCCATATCCAAGCTGACTGGACAGAAGATGTCGCAACTGTTCCCGACAATTCCAAACCTTCCACAGTGGAAGTGTTAGACAAAGAAGAAACCCATCATATTTTACATTCCCTCATCTGTAAACTTCCTAAGTCCTACCAGTTACCAATTCGATTGCATTATTTTGAAAACAAACCTTTAAAAGAAATAGCAAATGATCTCAATATCAAACTGGGAACCATCAAAAGTCATATCTCAAGAGGCAAGGAACTCTTACGAAAATGGTGGTCACATGAAATCGAAGGATAAAAACAAATTGGTTCCCGATTCATTTGGAGATGTGGATCCCTTTCTCAAATATGCCGAGGCCCCTTCGATCATTAAGATCCGTGTCCTTGGGCAAATTTTACCCTTAAAGTTTTTATTTTCTTCCTTATTTGTATCGTTTTTGCTTTTACTCATTCCGTTTGGAACCATGCTTTTTACGATCAAACAAGACACAGACTCGTTGTATTTGTTACCACTTCTCATCAGTTCCAGTTTATTCTTTTGTTTTTATTCACTCGTACTTGGCTTTTTACTCCTCAATACAAGAATTCCTTTTCTGAATGCATGGAAAGAGAAACTTGGATTTGAAGAGGTTTGATCATTCGTGAAAGTCATATTCGTTTTTTTTGTTTTCCTTTTTGTTTCCTCCATTTCCGCTGAGGTTTTACCTTCCGCTGAAGAATTTTTGAATATGGATTTGGACAAGTCCATTCGATTGGTAGAGTCCCTTTCCAAAGAAGATTCCAAAACATTGGTATCAGAACTCCGAATGGAAATGAAAAAATCTTACCCGAAAGCAGATCATTTTTATTTCCTCATCTCCCACCTGGAAGAAATCCAAGCCATCGAAAAAGAACAAGCTCGACTCAAATCATTACTTTGGGTGTATACCTTGGCATTTGTATTGTTCACTGGATTTTTGGGTTTGATTTTACTCCGCCAAAGGAAAGCAATCCGAGACATCAACCAGATGCTTGGTCATTAAAAAGGAATCGATTTTTTGTCATGGTTTTGTATTCTTTTTGTAACGAACCCATGTTAACTTGAAATATATTCATGAAAATATTGATTGTAGATGACGAAGAAGACATTGCAGGCCTAATCCAATTCCACTTGGAAGAGGAAGGTTTCCAAACCGAAGTTTGCCATAATGGAATGGAAGTTTTACCTCGTTTAGAAAAAAACCTACCTGACGGAATTATCTTAGATTTAATGTTGCCTGGCATCGGTGGTATGGACCTTTGCAAACGGATAAAAGAAAAATACCCGCAAATCCCTATCCTTATGGTGACTGCAAAAACTGGGGAAACTGATGTGGTTTTAGGCCTTGAGCTCGGAGCCGATGATTACATTCGTAAACCATTTAACATTCGAGAACTAGTCGCAAGGGTGAGAACTGTAACTCGAAGGACCACTGACCCAAACCAAGAAGTCCAAGGCACAATCACAACGGGAAAAATCCAAATCAATCCAACTGCGCACAAAGTTTTTGTAGAAGGAACAGAAATTGATTTAACCTTAATTGAATTTAAACTATTACAACTGTTTGCTGGCAATCCTGGTGTTGCATTTTCTAGGGACAAATTATTAGACCGCATTTGGGGAAAAGACGTATTTGTCACCGATCGAACTGTGGATGTCAATATCAAACGCTTAAGAGACAAACTGCTCTCCGAAAAAGAACGACTCGAAACCATTCGCGGAGTCGGTTACCGATTCCGAGATGCGTAGTTTTTTTTCCACTCTCCTCCTTCTCAACTGGGGTTTGTTACTGGTACTACTCACCCTTGCACTCGGCGTATTTTATATTTATGACCTAGTCGTACCTGCTGTACGCCCTCTCATTTTATTTAGCTTTGTACTCATTGCTATTTTTGGTACCTTCTATATTTCCACAAACATTGCCATGCGGATCACAGATCCACTCGCCACTGTCGAAAAAAAAACCAAAGAAATTAATGCAGGTGATTTTGGTGTAGAATTGTCATCACCTGAAATCCGTGAGTTGGCAACACTCGCTTCGTCCATCAATGAAATGGCAAGACGACTAAAAGTACAATTTTTGGATTTAACAGTCGAAAAAGAAAAATTCAATTATTTACTTCAAAACTTAAAAGAAGGTGTTTTTGCAATCGATCGCAATCATAAGTTTTTATTTTTAAATCGAAATATTGCTGACACTTTGATCGAACAGAATTCCCAATTCAAAGAGTTTGCCCCTTCCATCAAAAACAAAGAATTATTAAATTTTATCACCGACAAAATTAAATCGGGAAAGGAAGGTAAAACCGAATTCCAAGATGGACTCCATTTTTACACTGCACGCATTTATCCAATTAAATCCGATGCAATGGTCCAACTTTATATTGGTGTGATTTCTGATATTACAGAAGACCGCCAAAACCAAATGATTCGGGAACAATTTTTTCAAAATGCTTCCCATGAATTGAAAACCCCAATTACATCTATTAAAGGTTATGCGGAAACACTCGAATATAAATTAAAACTAAATCCTGATTCCAATGAACGTAAGTTTTTAGATGCCATCCTTAGGAATACGGAAAGGCTCATTCGCATTGTGGAAGATATGTTGACCGTCTCTCGATTGGAAAGCCACAAAACCGTTTTGAATCTGACAGATGTATCGTTATCAGAACTTGTAAAAAATGTTTCAGAATCCCTTGGAGTGATTTATTCCCAGAAAAAACAAAATTTGATCTTAGACATACCCATTGATTTAAAGGTGAAGGCAGATCGATTGCTGTTAGAAGATTTGTTGGTCAATTTGATTTCCAATGCATCCGCATACAGTCCGGAAGGTTCTAGTGTGATTGTAAAAGCGAGTTCTTTAGAGGAAAATCATTTGATCCAAGTGATTGACCAAGGGATTGGAATTTCTGCGGAAGATGCAGAGAGGATCTTTGAACGTTTTTTTAGAGTGGATACAAATCGTTCCCGAAAGGAAGGAGGCACGGGACTTGGGCTTTCCATTGTGAAACACATTGCGAGGCTCCATTCCGGTGAGGTTTCTGTATCTCCGAACCCCAAGGGTGGGTCCATTTTCTCCTTTGTTTTTCCTAAAAAATAGATTCTCGTAAGAGAAGTCCCCGGATAAAATATTGGTATCCGGTAGGTAATTATGAAGTATCCTTTGGGTTTTTTCTCCTTTGGCAAAAACATTGGTATCAAAGATACTAGTTTGGATTTTGCAGTGATTTATTCTGATGTACGTTGCCATGCCGCAGCAGTATTCACACGGAATAATTTCCCAGGGGCGCCTATCTATGTCGGACGAGACCACATCCAAGATGGTTTTCTGCAAGCCATCGTCATCAATTCCAAAAACTCAAATGTAGCAACAGGAGAAAAGGGAATCCAAGATTCTTACCAAATTTGTGAATCATTGGCGAAATCATTACAAATCAAAAAAGAAGATATCCTACCATCTTCTACCGGAGTGATTGGAGTTCCACTTCCCATTGAAAAAATCTTAAACGCTTGTGCGAGTGCCAAAGAAAATTTAAAACCTGGAAATTTAGATGAAGTGGCTGAGGCTATCATGACCACAGACACCAAGAAAAAAATTTCTTACCGCACAATCAATCACAACGGAAACGAAGGAGTGATGTTTGGAATTGCGAAAGGTGCGGGGATGATTGAACCGAACATGGCAACCATGTTGTCGTATATCCTATGTGATTATCTACCTGAATCAAAAGACCTAAAAGGGATTCTCAAGCGAGTGGTAGACCAAACCTATAATTGTATCACAATTGATTCCGATACATCGACAAGTGATACTGTTGTTTTGATGTGTTCTGGAAAACTAGGAACGATCCCTGATGGACTGTTTGAATCCAATTTAAAAGAAATTGCAACAGAACTTTCCAAAAAAATTGCAAGAGACGGTGAAGGAGCAAGTAAGTTAATCGAACTCACCGTGAAACACGGTCGAGACGAAAGCCAAGTCACAAAAATTGGAAAATCGATTCTCAACTCACCACTAGTAAAAACTGCCATTTACGGAGGGGATCCTAATTGGGGACGATTCATTATGGCGATCGGGAAAGTTTTTGATGAACCAATACCGTATGAAAATTTAGAAATCCAACTAGGTGGAATTTCAGTCAAAGGAGCAGATCACGAAACCAAATCAAAGTTAGCCGAATATCTCAAATCCAATGAAGAAATTTATATTCTTGTGAAATTAAATACAGGTAAGTTCGAAAAAACGTTTTGGAGTTGTGATTTTACTGAAGGTTACATTCAGGAAAATGCTTACTACACAACATGATTTCGCATAAATTAAAAAATACGTTTAAATTTTTTTTACCGTCGAGTTACCAACTCAAACTCTCTGTAACCAATTTATTCACTCGTACTGTTTTTATTTTATTCGTTTATATTTCTTATTTTATTATCTTATCCCAGATTCCAGAACCGATGTCATACCGCCTGGAACTTGCACTTTTACTTACCTGTGCCTTTTCTTTGATTTTATACCTTCCATTAATTGAACGACTCACACGTTTGATTCGAACAAAATTTTTGTCGGAATACCTGACAGAAGATGCAGAATCCTATCGCCAGGCAATCAAACGATTTAACTTTGATGCCTTAATCAAAAATGTATTCCCCGATATGGTGAAAATTACCGGTAGCCAATCTGGGACCATGGCCGTCCTCACACAAAATGGAACGTTTGCCTTTCACTCCTATTTTAGAGGGAGGCAAAAAAAACTTAGCCCAACCAAAGACATTTTGGTTAAAACAAGTTTCCAATCATTTTTACTTGCAAATCGAAATGGGGCATCCGTTGCGAATACGTTCTCAAACGAAGACATTAATAATGACTTTATGGAACTTCACGCGAATTATATATACCCATTTATCTTTCGCGAAAAATTGTTTGGTTTTATTGCTGTATCCAATATTCCCAATTCTGATGCAAGTCACAGTTTATCTTTGTTAGCTGGTCAATCGGCATTAACGATTCATAATCATATTCTTTCTTACCATATCTCAGAAAACAAAAAATACCAAAAAGAAGCAGAGTATGCGGTTCGAGTGCAAAACCTACTAGAAACCGGTACAATTCCAAAATTAATTGGATGGGAAATTACACCTTTCAAACGCACAAATCGGAATTTAATCGAATTTTTCCAAGTGGAAGACGGAAGTTGGTTTTTTGTGATCCTGAATGCGGGAAAATCTTACCAACATATTGGAATCATACTTTCTTATATTTTAGGAGTTGTGTACTCGCAATCCAGATTAAAATTATTAAAAGGATTTTCTGATATTAAAACTTTAATTCAATCCACCTTTCAAAAGTTAGACTGGAAAGAAAACTATGAAATGATCATTGGAAAAATTGGTTATTCTGAGTTGTACATCATCCAAGAAGGTAAACAATTTAAAATCTTACGTAATTCTGAAGAAGTCGTCGCAAGTATGGGTTGGAAAAATATGATCAGTATGGACAAAGGACCCATCATCATCCAACAACGCGGTGAACCTGTTTTAAAATTTAATTTTATCGAGTCAGAATTAAAATGAGAGAACTTGCGATCACAATCCTCTCATCACTATTGTTTTTTTTACTCCTATTTTTTTCTTTTTTAGGAGTGCAAAACAGTTCCAAACGACTTCCATTCTATTATTATCCATCAGGACTTATCGTTAATATTGGTGAAGAAAATCGCACCCACTGGGGAAATGCCATCGAGTCTTCCGATTTGGAAAACTTTGAATCTAACCAGGATTTATCCAAAATAGATACGTATCGTTTAAAAATTCGAAATTCAGATGGGACTTTCTATGAAGAAGAATTCAAACTAAAAAATGTTCGTAAAACGGATGTTTTGGGAGTATTTTTTTCTGATTTATTTTTAGCTTTTTTTAGTTTAGCGATTGCAGTTTATTTTTATTACTCAACTCGAGATGCCTTAATCTTTGGATTTTTTCTAAATTTTGGACTCATCATCCTATCCAATGTTTTTGTTTTGGCATTTAAAAATTCTATTTTTTTATTCATCCTGACTCTATATTTGGGAAGTTTCCTCCAATACCATTTGATTTACCGCCTTCGTGGAAAAGAAATCAATTCTAAGTGGCTGTTACCACAAGTGTTGATTTCGTTCATTATGGCAATGATTGCTTCTCAAGAAAAATATGACATGATCTTAATTGAACGTATTGCAATCGTCGCACACGCAATCACTGTTCTGTTTGGATCCATCAATATCATCGCAAACGTTTTTGAACTCATTCGTTCCAAACCACAAGAGGAAGCACTTTTAAAACGATTGGTTCTCGTGATATCAATAGGGCTTTATGTGGCACTTCCTACAAGTATTCTGTTTTTTGATGGTTATCCTTGGTTTTATGTCCATCGCTCACTTTTTATCATAACCTATTTACTTTTTATTTTAAGTTTTTTTTATGGAACCTATCGTTACACCTTTGTTCCTTCTTTTGTTATCTTCACACCTAGTCTCGTCACATTAATATTAGTTGGTATCATTTTAGGTACATACATTGGTTTTATTTTTGTATTAGATTATGTATTTCCCATCCGTTACTTGAAAGACCGATGGGTGTTTAATTTTATCTTTTTGTTTTTAGTCACTGCGTATTTGATCCCACTCAAACTTAAAGTAAAGGAGTTGTTTGATTATTGGTTCTTTGAAAAAAATCCAAAACTTAGCGCTGGCATCAACAAAATCACAGCTTTATTGTCGTCCCCCCTTTCTATGAGAAAAACCATTCTCACGATCAATAATACAGTCAAACAAACTGTAAATGTATCCAACATCATCATTCTGATCCCTGGTGACCAATTTGCCAATACTGACTTAAGGAATATCAATTTCATGAGAATCTCACCTCAGTCAGAAATTTGGAACTACTTCAAAAGTACGGACCGAGTGACGGTCACCTCTCATTTAGAATATGGAATTGGTTTAAGAGAAACACTTTATAATTTTCTAAAGGGATTACAAATCCAATTGGCCTTCCCCGCCTACGACTCATCGTCTAACAAAAAGAATATTCAGGCAATGATCTTAATCGGGGAAAAATTGGATAAAAAATATTTTTCCATCGGTGAATTAAAGTTTATCAATGAAGTTGTGAAAATTTCAGGTATGTTACTCGAAAACTATAGTTTACTCGAAGATGAAATTCAAAAACGAAAAATCGTCAGGGATATCCAAACAGCTTCTATAGTCGACAATACTCTACGTTTAATTTTACCAAGTGAAATCAAAGGGATCGATTACGGATATATCTCCAAACCAGCCGTTGGAATTTCTGGTGACTATTTGGATATCATTCCCATATCCAATACAAAAATGATAGTACTGTTAGGCGATGTGGCCGGCCATGGATTAGGGACTGGATTTTTAGTGAGCGCAATTAAGGGAATTGTAAGAGAACAACTCCGTAATGGAACTTCTCTCGAAGGATTGTTCAGAGAAATCAATAGCTTCTTTCGTGCGAGATACAAGGGGAATGAATTTATGACCTTACTCGGAGGGATTTTTGATTCCACAGAAAATGTATTCAAATATGTGAATGCAGGACATCTTTCTCTCATCGAAATGCGCACAGATGGCCAAATCAAATTGCATTCAAAAACACAAAGGGTACTTGGGATTTTGGAAACCGATTACCATGTCCAAGAACTTAAATTATTACCCGGCACCAAATTGTATTTATATTCAGATGGGATCACGGAAGCCTTTAGTGAACGCGATGAAATTTTTGGGGAAGAAACCCTCATTGACTTTTTGCATTACAATGCTCACAAATCGGTAAAAGAACTCCCCGCCCTCCTAGACCAGAGAATGACCCAGTTTCGTGGCAACCGCGAACAATCTGATGATATTACATTTATTGGTCTTTCTTTTAGCCCAAACTAGCCGATACTTAAATCGATGATGGCAGAGAAACCAGTTAAGTTTGTCATTTTTTTATCTCTCATTTTGAGTTTAGTGGCGTTTTGGGATCACCAATTCACATCTTATCTAAAAGAATTTGTGGTTCTCATTCATGAGATCTGCCATGCCACAGCCGCCCTCTTTAGCGGTGGCGTAGTCAAGGGCATAACCTTACACGGAAATGAAGGTGGCGAAACCATTGCAATCCCAGCTTCGTTCCGAGGTTCCTTTATCCTCGTTGTATCAGCAGGTTATATCGGTTCTTCCCTGGTTGGGGCTATGTTATTACGATTAGGATTCCAAGGACGTCATGCTCGCCAAACAATGATTTTGTTTGGGTTGTTTTTAATCTCCGTCAGTGTATTGTATTCGAAACTCGGAGATTTGGCCTATTTTACAGGAATCTTTTGGGGTGTTGGAATCCTCGTAGTCGGAATGTTAGGTGAAACTGCATCCATCCTATCCCTTGTATTTTTGGGGACGAGTATCTCTTTGTATTCCTTGTATGATTTATCCGATTTTGCAGACCGTTTGACAGAAACGGATGCTGGGATCTTAGCATTTTGGATGGCTGGACTTGGCCCAGAGGATTTACAAAACGAAGAAATTCCAACTGTGGTCATCATTTTGGGTTACCTCATTGCAACACTTTGGTCCCTACTCAGCATCGGGATCATATTTATGTCACTCAGATCCTCACTCTCCCATGAAGGACACCACGAACCGCAAGAATCCTTGGAACAGTTTGAACGATTCCCAGGTGAATTGTCACCAGAGGCCAAACTTTGGTTAGAAAAACGAGGAGTTGACCCAGAAAGTGGGATCGTTTTGCCTCCCAATTTCTTTTTGGAACCACCCTCGAAAGACAACCAGGGCTAATCCTTCGCGCAAATTTTCATTTGCGTAGGACACCGACTTCACAAATATAGAATCTCAATGGCAAAAAGAATTCTCATTACCGGTGGAGCCGGCTTCATCGGGTCCCATTTGGCAGAAAGTTTGTTAAATGCGGGAAACAAAATCATTGTCTTAGACAATTTCCACACGGGACGAAAGGAAAATCTCACCCACTTACTTTCGAATCCCAATTTTGAACTCATCCGTCATGACATTACCGATCCAATCAAACTAGAAGTGGATCAAATTTACAATATGGCATGCCCAGCATCTCCTGTTCATTACCAAAGTAACCCTATCAAAACGATCAAAACGAATGTATTAGGGATGATGAATATGCTTGGCCTTGCGAAACGAGTGAAGGCTCGGATTTTGCAAGCCAGTACATCAGAAGTGTATGGAAACCCTTTGGAGCACCCACAAAACGAATCATATTGGGGGAACGTGAATACCATTGGTATCCGCAGTTGTTATGATGAAGGGAAACGTGTCGCCGAAACTCTATGTTTTGATTACCATAGGCAACATGGCGTCGATATCCGTGTGATTAGAATTTTTAACACATATGGGCCACGGATGATTCCTGATGATGGCCGTGTGGTCAGCAATTTTATTGTCCAAGCCTTACGTGGCGAAGACATTACGATTTATGGTGATGGAAGCCAAACAAGGTCATTTTGTTTTGTGGATGATCTCGTAAAAGGTATCATCGATATGATGAATGTCGAAAACTTTGTAGGACCAGTGAATTTAGGCAATGAAGGCGAATTTACTGTAAAAGAATTGGCTGAACTTGTGATCAAAGAAACAGGAAGTAAATCCAAAATCATTTACCTTCCACTTCCACAAGATGACCCAACCAGAAGAAAACCAAATCTTAGTTTGGCGAAAGAAAAATTGAATTATGCAACCACTGTTCCACTTGTGGAAGGTGTAAAAAAGACAATCGAATATTTTAGCAAAAGAGTATAAAATGAAAATAGGTGTAATCAAAGAACCATCGTTTGAAAATCGTGTTGCGATCACTCCAGATGTGATTGATCCTCTAAAAAAATTAGGATTCAGTGTTTCTATTGAATCCACTGCTGGGGATAATGCATTTTTCTCTGACCAAGATTATAAAGACGTTGGAGCATCTGTAGAATCAAGAGATTCTATTTTATCTGGTTCTGACATCATTGTTTCCATTCATGCACTGGATGAAACTAGTGCCAAAAAAATTGGAAAAGACAAACTTTACATTGCAACTCTTTCTCCTTTGGCATTCCCAAAAAAAGTAAAAGAAATTGCGACTGCTTCCTTCAAAATCTTTTCAATGGATACAATCCCACGGATCACACGTGCCCAATCCATGGACGTACTTAGTAGCCAAGCAACAGTTTCTGGATACAAAGCAGTATTACTTGCCGCTTCTAATTACAGTCGATTTTTCCCAATGTTGACAACCGCCGCTGGAACGATAACACCTGCTAGAGTTTTGATTTTAGGTGCTGGTGTTGCAGGATTACAAGCAATTGCAACCTCGCGAAGGTTAGGTGCTGTTGTCGACGTATTTGACACTCGACCTGAAGTGAAAGAACAGTGTATGTCACTAGGCGCAAAATTTGTGGAAGTAGAAGGTGCCGCCGATGCATCCAACACAGGTGGTTATGCAGTGGAACAATCGGAAGATTACCAAAGACGCCAAAAAGAAGCAATTGCAAAGTATGCTGAAAAAGCAGATATCATCATCACAACTGCCCTCATCCCAGGAAGGAAGGCCCCTGTTCTCATCACAAAAGAGATGGTAGATAAAATGAGACAAGGTTCTGTGATCGTTGACCTTGCTGCAGTAAATGGTGGAAATTGTGAGTTAACAGAAAATGATAAAACCATCGTTTACAAAGGGATCACCATCATCGGAAACTCAAACCTACAAAGTACCCAACCAATGGATGCAAGTAAAATGTATGCAAAAAACATTGTTAACTTTCTGAAGTTGTTTGTGAACAAAGAAAAACAATTTAACATCAATTTGGAAGATGAAATCATCAATGCTTGTATGATCGCAGAAAATGGTTCCATTCGCCACAAACCAACACTCGCTCTTTTAGGAGAGTGATCTAAACACAAAGGCCAGATCCTTCTGGCCTTACTTTCCACTAATCCAAATCTTCCAATCTAGTTTCGTTCCAGCGGCTTCCTAGCTATATCCAAAGAATCAGAAAATTTGTAATCCCCCAAATGGAGTTGTATACAAATTTTAAAAACTCAAATTGCACTGGTTGTATTACTTGCGACCTCGGGAGCGGGTTGAGTCCGCCAACGGCGGTGCACCCAAAAGTATTGTTCTGGGAATAACTTCACTTCTTCTTCTAATGTTTTGGTCCAAAGTTCTGTATAATGGCGGATGACTTCATCTTTAGTAGGATATAATTTTTTATCCACAAATCCAAGATCCTTCACTCGAACAATGACCTTTCCCTCTTTACCAGCTAACACAGAATAATAAAGCATTTTGGCACCAGTAAGGTATGCCATCAGTGCTGGTCCAACGAACGTAGAAGCTTGTCTGTTCATAAAGGGAACAAAAATGCCCGCCTTACCAGCGTTTTGGTCAGCTCCAAAACCAATCCAATACCCTTGTTTGAGTAGTTTGATCACCTGTGTTGATTCTTGTACGGGAACCAAAACCACTCCATTTTTGGAACGCATTCGTTTTAAAAGAGAATCTACAAAAGGATTTCTCACTTTTTTGTAAATCCCACCACCCTTCATTCGAATCCCTAAGAATTGTACCAAAATCTCCCAAGTTCCAAAATGACCAGAGATGAGGATGACACCCACACCTTGTTTTTTCGTTTCTTCTTCAATTTTTAAGCTGTTTTCATCAACTTCTAAGTATTCATCTAACCAAGCACGAGTCATCCGTGGTGCCCAAAGGGTGTGAGCCAGTAAAATTCCCAAATGTTGGTAATGTGCTTTGACCAAATCTAAAATTTGATTTTCAGAGTAGTTTGGAAACGCAAATGAAATATTTTCTGCTGCAACCTTTCTATGTTTTTTATCAAACTTGTAGATTAAGTTTGTTAAAAACATTCCGTAAGACAAACACCACTTATATGGTAAAATTTTAAAGGGAGAATAAAAAAGGTAAACTATGATAAAGGAAAAAAAATAACCAATGTATTTCATAAACTTACTAAGATTGGCCATAAAAAATAATGAACTGTAACAGCCACAAGTCCAATACTAAATCCAATCATCCATCCTCCGACAATATCACTAACAAAGTGATGTAAGGTAATTAACCTCCCAACACCTGCAAACAAACTAAAGAAAAAGAAATATGGAGTTTCTCCAAAGGCAAATACAAGAATAGTTGCAACAACAATTGAGTTAGCACTATGAGCAGAAGGGAAGGAATGTTTCATATCGGGATTGGAATCCACTTTGCCCATCACACTCACGAGCGGACGTTTCCTAGCAAAATATTTTTTTAAAACCAAAACCAAACGATCAGTCATATAGGTGAATACCAAAACAAATGGCAAACTGAAGTAAACGGGTTTGTATAAATCACTGATAAACATCAATGGCAATAATACCAAGGCAAACATTTCTCCACGATTCACTCGAGATAAAACCCAACTCAAGTTTTTATGATGTAAATGTTTTTGAATCCAAGTGGAAAATTTTAAATCAAGGGAACCAATCCAATTCATTTCAAAAGCTCTTCTTTAATCTTTTGAAGTGCTTCCGAGAAACTAAATGTAAACTGATTTCTTGAGGCCATATCCTTTAACGTAACAGTTCCCGATTTAATTTCGTCTTCCCCTCGAAGTAATATCCATCGGTATCCTTTCTTTTCTGCATAAGAAAGTTGTTTTCCCATTTTTTGGGAAACTAATGAAACTTCGACATTGATTTTCTCTTTGCGTAACTCTTTTGCAAAATTATGATTCTCTGCAAAAGAGGAATCATCGAGTAGAGGGATATAAACCGTTGCATCATTGGCAAAACTAGGTAACAAATTGTGAGCAGTTAAGAAGTTTTGTAAAGTAACATCCCCTAATCCAAATCCGATCCCTGTCAATTCTTCATTGGAAAAAAGGCCAATCAAATTATCATACCTTCCCCCACCATACAACGAACGTTTGTTTTGCGGAGAAGTGTCAAAGATTTCAAATATAAAACCAGTGTAATAATCAAATCCTCTGACTACAGAAGGATCAAAATGAACAATGTCAGCAAGTCCAATGGTTTTGATTCCTTCAAACAACTCTGAAATAACTTTTAAAGTATCTTCTTTGATACCCGGGATTTGTTTGAGTGAATCAACAGTCGAATTTAAAAATAAATCAATTTTAGAAACTGCAGTTGGATCGTTTGGTATCGTTTTACCGACAAGTGCAACGTATTCGTCTTGGGTGATTTTGTTTTTTTTGTCCAAAATTTTTGAAACTTCATGCGCTTGGTTCGGACTTACTTTTAGACCATCTAACAAAAATTCATCTAGAAGGGACCTATGTGAGATCGTAACCTTAAAACTGCTTTTGGGGGCTCCAAAGGCAAATAAAATGTCACAGGCCAAAGATAAAATTTCTAACTCGGCACGGCTACTTGCCACACCAAACATATCGACATTCAATTGCCAATGTTCCCGCAATCGACCGTGGCCTGGTTGTTCATATCTCCATAAATTTGGAATCGAAAACCAACGAATGGGTCTTGGTAATTCTCTTAATTTTTTAGCCACCATACGCGCAACCGTAGGTGTCATCTCAGGGCGAATCGCCACTTCGCGATCCCCTTTATCGATAAAGTTGTAAATTTGTTTTCCAACGATTTCTTCGCCAGTTTTTGCGCGGTACAAATCAAGGGATTCTACCATCGGACCATCGTACTCTTCGTACCCATAGGACCGAACTACATCTTTCATTACGGAAAATAAATAATTCCGAAGGCGCATATCCTCAGGATAAAAATCCCTGGTGCCTTTATAATTTTCTGTGGTTAACTTTTGTTCTTTCAATGATGGCTCCTATTGAACCGAGTGAATTAATTAAAAAAATCAATGAGACTATGGTAAATCTCTTTGGCTTTTTTATCACCACTCACACCAGTAATCCTTCCTCCCAATCGATAAAAATCATTTACTTCCTCCAAATGGCGTAGTTCAACAGCCATCCGAATTGGAGCTTGTAATTTAAAATTTATATCCAATGTAAAAGTTGGTTTCACTTTTAGTGCTTTTATAATTTCCATATCGTTCACTTCCAAGGCGACTCCACCTCGGGAAACGTTTAAAACGTTTTGTTTAATATCAAGAATATGGGTATTAGAATCCATAATTCTTTCTTGAAATGTACGTTCAACCTCTTTAAACAAATCCAAAACTTCACTAGGAATTCTGGTTCGTTCGGTTTCCAATGAAAGGTATGCGAAAAAATGCATTTCTTTCATCTGGATGAAAAGTGGGTAATAGATGTAAGATCCAATTTTTTTCTTTTTGTATTCTAAAACTTTGTCATCGAGTAAAAATTCATCTTCAAACGTTTTTTTAGGGTCAAAAACTTCATCAGAATTAAGTGACTCAAACGTTTCTGTATCCAAAATGAAAATTGGTTTTTTATGCTCTTTCATCAAATCAATTTCATCACTGTGGATGGAAGAGGATAAAAAAACTACTTTTGACTGTGGGTAATTTTTCAAAACTGTCCTTTGGATATCAGACAATATCACTTGAGAACTAACGCCAGTTAGTTTTGAAAAATCAATATTTGTTTTTGCGATTAGAAAGTTAGAAGCAACTACATTCCCTCTCACTTTCTCATTTCTTGGATCTTGACGAGTGGTGTAGGTTTGCCTACGATCGATCACTTTACCAAGTAACAAATTATCTTTTTGGTTTTGTAGTTCGTAATCAAGTTCAACATGGAAACTGGGAGTGGCTTGGATTGTAAAAATGGTTTCGATCATTTCAGGCATTGTTTCCAATTCCCAAATATGAGCTCCATCAGGGCGTTCACCCTTAAACTTTACCTTAACTTGTGAATCATAACCTTTGAGGTACAAACCATTCCCAGCCATCATTTGTTTGAAAAACTCTGGCAAAACACGAACTGCTTCCAGTGGAAGATAGTCGCGTTCTTGGTCGAAATGGATTTTGACTCGATTGATCATATTAGTCTATCTTCTTAAAATTCACACGTCTATTGCGAGATCGCCCTTCTTCCGTTTCATTGTCCGCGATGGGTTGAGAATAATGATAGGCTTGCACCTTCATTCGTTCTTTAGGAACTCCTTTGAGACGTAAGTATTGGTAAACAGAAAGTGCTCTATCTTCACTTAGATTGATGTTGTATTCCTTATTCCCTATATTATCAGTGTGCCCACCAATTTCAACTTTTTCATTTTTATGTTGGATGAGGAAGTCCGCGAAAAGGTCTAATTTTCTCTTATCTTCATCACTCAATGTTCGTTCATTGAACGGGAAATAAATAATTGTATTGTACAAATCATCAAAGTCTTTTATGTTTCGGAGATACAATACCGTTTCTTTCCCTGACATCTCGGCAATTTTTTCCTTGGAAAACAAAAAGGTTTCTTCTTTGTATCCTTTAGCCCGGGCCAGGATTTCAAAATCCATGGTCGGTGTTGCTTCCAAATCAAAATGACCATCTTTCGCCACCAATGATTTCCCTTTCCTTGTAAGATCGTCAAAGTAAAAGCTAATGGCATTCGGAATCACAAGGTCTGTTTTTTTATCCTTCACAACAAAACGAATACCTTGGATGGTTTTATCAGGACGGTTCTCTTTGATGGGTCTGATCGGCTGTAAAATGATCTGCGAGTACTGCTCTTTGTCTTTACCAACATTGCCCCGAAGGTCGAGGAGTAACTCTGTTGGATGAAACCCAGGTGACGAAACTTCCACCCGATACAATTTGCCTGTTCGAATTGTGGTACGAAAATTTTCTGCGTCTTCAGTAGAGAGATCTGCACCGATTCGTTTAGAAGTGATCACTTGGATTGGCTTTGTATCATCATAGATTTTCAATGTGGAATCCAATCCAATCATGATGGCTTCCGATCCATCTAACACTAAACCTCGGAAAACAAATTCATAGGTACGTCGTAGGTCTTCTGGAACCATGGTTCTGTAGATATCAAACTGCCCTTCTCCCCCTGGACGATTTGATGCAAAGTAAAACCATAAGTCGTCAAAAGTAACCGAAATCCCCTCGTTATCACTTTCTTCCCACAAACTATAGGTTGAATAATCTGACGGAGTATCAAAAGGAAATCCTGTCGATTCGCCTGACAGTGGTTGGTTGGTATTAAATGGATTTCCTAGTAGTTTCGGAGTTTCAAACTGACCACTTGCTTCGTTCAATTCACTGTAATAAAAACTAAACTTTCTATTTTTGTCCCCTCGGTTAGAACTAAAATACAACCGAAGTCCATCCCAATGAAAATTCGGACTAATTTCATCTTCCCCCGTGTTGATCACGGGTCCAAGTGAAATTGGTTTTTGCCAAACTCCATCTCGGCATTTGATTTTTGGTTTGTCAGGGCTCTTTTCTGTGTCTTTTGTTGTTGGTTCTCGTTTGGAGATCCATAAATCGAATCCACCGAGTCCACCTGGCCTATTAGAAGAAAACACAACCGAACAGCCATCAGGCGAAACCGCAGGCATTTTGTCTTCGAAGTTAGAATTGATTTCGTTTAAATGGATAGGTACTGCCCAAAGCCCTGTCCTTTGGTTGATTTTTGTGTAATAGAGGTTTAAACCGTCATACCCTTCTCGGTTTTTCTTTATGTCTTTTTGGGTTTTATCTCGAACAGATGTAAAGTAGAGTTCGTATGGTTTTTCTTCTTCATCAAAAAGAATGGAAAACATCCCTTCGAAATTGGTAGTGTTGAGTTCACGAAAATTTTTAGGCGCTGACCAAACAGGCAATTTCATTCGGTCTGGAAAACTTAAGTTTTCTGAAATCCAAATGTCCATCCCCCCTTCTCCCCCTGGCCGATTTGATTGGAAAACAAGATACCTTCCTGTAGGCGAAATGATGGGATTGTATTCGACATTTTGGGTGTTGAGCGGTGGATAAAACCTTACATCCTTCACCTTCGGAAGTGGCTGGCCAAGGAGTGGAAACACCGAAATGAGTAGGGAAATCAGGAATTTTTTCATCTGCCGTCTCTCCTATGTATCGGCTGAACGGAATTTTCTGCCAAGGGAAAATTTGGCTTTAAGAGGAAGCATCCCAAGGAATCCTCTAAAACATGGCTGAAATCTTTGGAATCTTAAACATAACCACCGACTCATTTAGTGACGGAGGTAAGTATTTAAACCCAGACGATGCAATTTCCAAAGGAATCGAACTTTTGCAAGAGGGTGCTGATTGGTTGGATGTCTCCGGCCAATCCTCAAACATCGACGCAAAACTTGTCACCGAAGAAGAAGAATGGAACAGAGTGGAACCTGTCATTCGGTACTTTGTCCCAAAAGGCATTCGCATCAGTTTGGATAGCTTCCGTCCCAATGTGCAAAAAAAAGCGATTGAGGCAGGTGTTCGGTGTTTGAATGACATTACGGGTTTTACATACGAAGGGGACCGTGAATTTCTAAAATCCTACGCAAAAAAATATCCAGAACTGAAATTCATCATCATGCATTCGCATAACAGAAATATTGCGAAAGTCAAATCAAACATATCACCAGAAAAAGTGATTAAAAAAATCCAAATGTTTTTTCGGGATAGACGAAATGAGTTGTGTTCTTTAGGAATCGAAGAATCCGCAATTGGTTACGATCCAGGCATGGGATTTTTTTTGAGCGAAGATCCCATGGTTTCTTTTCGTGTTTTGCAAGACATAGAGATTCTAAAATTGGAATTCCCTCAGCTTATGGTGAGTGTTTCTCGAAAATCCTTTTTAGGAAATGTATTGGGTAATTTACCGATTGATGAGCGAGAGTTTGCCACATTGGCTTGCGAATTACATTTATTAAAAAGTAAAATCCCTTACATTCGGACGCATAACGTCCTTAAGCTGAGACAAGCAGAAAAAATTTGGAACTTATGCCAAGAACATGAATGAAATTTTTGAGGTTCATTACAAAATGAATCTCAAGAATTTGGATCTTATTTTTAGAAAACTTGGATTTAAATATTAACTCCTGCCCGAACGGACTGCTTTTCTCACATCTTTTCCTTCTTTTGAAAGGGTAGGGAAAAACACAGATTCAGGGACCGAATATCCTTTCTCTTTTGCCTTTCGATAATAAGGCAATAAGGTTTCCCATTTTGGATGGTCTTTTAACACAAGCAGTGTATCCCTCCAAAGTTCTAAAAAATGGATTTCTGTTTTTTCGTTGGCGGAAGCAGATTCAGCCCACTTAAGTGCAACGTCATACCGACCCAATTCATAATTCCCTTTTAAAAAGTAGTAGTGGTATTCTTTATTCTTTTTGGCAGATAATTCTAATGACTTTGCATAATCCAATAAACTATACCAATTCCCCTTGTGGATTTGGATATCACTCATCCCATAAAGTGCATTTTCATGAAACGGAACGGCTTCTAAAATTTGATTGAAATAACCTTCCGCATAAACAAAATTCCCGGCTTGCAAGTAATAATAAGCCAATTCTTCATAGGCATACAATTCCCAACCTTTCACACGGGAAAGTGCATCAAGTAATATCACTTTTTCTTCATAACGGAGCCTTTGGTCTAATTCTTTTAAAATAGATTGGTATGTCACCGAACTTCGCGAAGGTGATTCTTTTGCTACCTTTTGTTTAAAGGTTTCATATTCTTCCAAAAGGTAATAGAACCTTAATCGATTCAGATGGACTACCACTTCATTCGGATTCGATACTAAACAAGATTCCCAAGTCGCAGAAGCAATATCCAATTGGATTGATTTTGTCAATCGGATGGCATCGTCGTTGCACTGCTTTGCATTTGGATGACTGGTTTCTAAAAATAAAGTGTCGGACTCGATGGCATCTTGTTTTGCAATTGGATAACGGCAGCTACCCAAAAGAAATAATAAGACTAAAAATGGAAAGTATGGGATACGATGTCTCAAGTTAAGAAGTTCCGTCAGAATCTGATTTTTCCTTCATCTTTTGGGCAAATACCAAATATTGCATCGCTTTTTCTGGGTTTCCATTGAAAAGATACAACAAACTTAGGTCTAGTGCCTCTTGGGGGTCGGGTGGAGAAAATTCATCAGGATTTTCCTTGGAAAGTTCTAACTTGGTTTTGAATTCTTTTAATTTCTTTTTCGCTTTTGATTGGATCCTTTCCAAACTTTCCTTTGCGATCGCATCCTCTTCTTGCCATGAAGATTGTAAGGTTTCATTAAAATGAGTAAAACCAACATCTTCTTTCACCATTGCTGTTAAAAGATTGGCGGATGCTTTGTAATTTCCTTGTTTGGCTAAGATTTCAGATTGGATGATTTTTAACTGAGCATTTCCTGGATACAAAATCAAATAACGCTCAATCATTTTTAAACTTTCTGGAAAACGATTCCTTTCGTAATAAAACATCGCAAGCCCTCCTAAAGCTGATTTATGGTTCGGTTCAATTTTGATGACATTGTTTAAATACACTTCAGTTTTCTCATCATTTCCCAATTTTTGATAAGCCTGGGCTAAGAGCAAATGAGCAGAGATGAATTTTTTCTCAAACGATAACGTTTGTTTGAGGAAGCTAATCGCTTTTTCGGTTTCGTTGTGTTTATAGAGAGATACTGCTAAATTATAACAATTTTTTACATTGGCATGTAACTTGTATGCTTTGGAAAACAGAGGAATGGCATCTGCATGTTTTCCTTGTTTGGCGTAAATCACACCTAAGTTCTGTAATGCCAAGTGGTAATCAGGATTTTTTTCTAATAAAACTTTGTATTGGGTCTCGGCACGATCCCACTCTCCATTCCGCTCCAAACGCACTGCTTCATTGAAAAGGGCCAAAATTTCCTGTGCCATACAGAGGGATTATCGTTTCAGAATCGATTCTCCCCCAAAGAATTTTTATCAGGAGATTGGAAAAACCTTCCGAAAGGTACACACAAGAGTCCAGAGAAAGGGGAAAAATATGCAAAGGCTCATATTCATCACCATTGTATTGTGGTTCGTGTCCTGCACTTCTGCAGATGCGACGCGAAGGGATTATAGTGCTTCTGGTGACCCAGAAGATATTTTCTTCGAACGTTCACAAAAATCGAAATCATCCGGGTCAAATGACCCAGTGGCAAGGTCCATTATGGACGATTTGGATGCAAAATCCAAACCCAATGTCGCAGTGGCACCCGTGGAATTACCTACGAAAAAACCAACCACTCAGTTTGATGAAGTGGGACTTTCTTCTTGGTACGGACAAAAATTCCAAGGCCGTCCTACAGCAAGTGGGGAACCTTTTGATCGGATGAAGATGACAGGTGCACATAGAACCTTACCGATTGGAACTGTAGTCAAAATCCAAAACTTAGAAAACCAAAAAGAAGCTGTTGTTCGTATCAACGATCGAGGGCCTTTTGTGGATGAAAGGATTGTGGATGTCTCGGAAAAAACCGCTGAAATCTTAGAATTCAAAGACAAAGGGATCACCAAAGTTGGGATCAAAGTCCTTAAAAAAGGGGAAGAAGAACTGGCGGATGATTTAGATGATGCCGACCTTTTGGACGATACTCCAGCAAAACCTGAAAAATTGACTCCCGTAAAACCTGGAGTGGCAAAACCAATTGCAGCAGGAAAAGGATTTACGGTCCAAGTAGGTGTCTTCCAAGAAAAAGAAAGAGCAATCAAATACCAAGAAACCATCAAGTCTGAATACAACCAAAACGTGTTTGTGACTCCGAGAGATGGAAAATACGTCGTTCAAGTTGGTGATTTTTCAGACCGAGCCAAGGCTGAATCACTCAAGTCAAAGTTAAAATACGACGGGATTGATTGTTTTATCGCAACCCGTTAGCCATTTCCCCTTTCCTCCGAGCAAAAAAGTACAGTTCTGATTTGCTCGGGGTGAGTGGAAAATGGATTGATTTCACATTTTCCCCTGTTACGATTTCGTATTAAATTCACATCTAGAAGACCCTATGGAAAGCACCTTATCCGTTGACCACATACTAACAAATTATTATACATTCGGTAGTTTAATTGTCACTGTCCTCCTTGCGGTCTTGTCGACATTCTTCTTCTCTCTCAAAGACAAAACTGTCGCCACCAAACACCTTGCTTTAGCATGTCTGTTTTTAGCTCTTTTCCAACTGGGTTATCTGCTTGGAGCCTTTTATTATCATCCTATAGCCTCTTACCACCGCTGGATGACAGGTGGGATCATCATCTTTGGTATCATCCACTTTGGACAATACTTCTTTCGTTTCCCTGACAACCGAAATGCAAAAGCAGCAAACATCATCCAAGCAGTTTCTTACGCAGTTGCTGTAGTTGTTGTCCTTTGGTTTTTGGTTAGTGTATCACAAGGTGAACGAAAATACCACTTCACTGCACACCACTGGGATTTTAATTCAGAAGGAGCAAGTCGGATCCTTAGTTTATTCATCGCAGGGTATTCTTTTATCAATTTTATCGCATTACCTACCTACAGACTGATCAATGTTGAGAAAGACAAACGAAGTACACTCTTTGTCATTATGATTGCTGGGTTAATTGCAGCTGTTGTTCCAAATTTGACAAATGTGATGAGCCGTGATGGTGCAATGGAACGTTCTACATATTTAACAGCCATTGTATTAACTTTCACGTTTTCATTTTTTATCATCACCATTACATTTATCAACAATAGTATAGAACGTACCACATTTATGGTGAAAATTGTCGGGATTTCGTTTGTGACTATCCTACTCATCATGCAAGCTTTTTCGTATTTGGTGGACCAAGAAAAAGAACTCTCTTACGACAACACGGCAATCCAAAAAGCACTTCGGGTTGCGGAGGGTGGGGAAAGGTCAAAGGACATTGTCTTTGTGATCGAATATGATTCCAATGGACAAAATTTAAAAAAGGCATACCTTCCCACAAATGTAACTTTGGACTTACCTCTTGTCCAAGCTGACTTATACAATACTGCATTGTATGATGAAGTTTTAACGATTAACGAAGCTGATTACAGAAGTTCAATAAAAGTAATTCTTGGAAAAACTCCTTATTACTTTGAAGGTTATAAAAATGCAATTTTGAATTTCCTAGAAGAAAATGGAGATTTAGAAGGCAAAGAACTCAAAGCGGAAGTATCCAAACTCATTGAAAAACTGAACAAAAGAACGTTTATCAATACCAACAAATTGGCTGACATTGATCCTGAAGATTTCTGCGAAGAAGGTGTCAAATACATCGAAAAAGTGAAAAATGTGGATACCTTCCGCGACTCCATTTTGAAACATGTGAACGAATGTAAATGGGATGGAAAAGAAATTTCTGGTCGGGACTTAAAAGTGGAAATGTTAAAATATTTCCGTTATTTCAAACCTGACTTAACTCGCCATTATCGAAAAGATTTAGACGGACTTTCGCATTACGTAGCTTATATGACGTATGATGCAAAAAAGAAAATCAATCGTGAAGTAGGTTTTAATTATCGCGATTATAGAAACTACATGCACAAATCGGCAAAACTAGAGTTAGTGATCCTTGCCATTGTGATGATTGTCCTATTGGTTGTATTCCCTCTATTCTTCCGATCAGCACTTGTCAATCCACTGTATGCACTCCTTGCCGGGGTTGAAAAAGTAAACCAAGGGAATTTAGAAGTAGAAGTTCCGATTAAGGTAAACGATGAAATTGGATATTTGGCAGAGTCCTTTAACGGCATGGTTTCCTCTATCCGAGATGCAAGGCGAGAACTACAAGATTATGCAGAGAACCTAGAAGAAAAGGTAAAAGAAAGAACCAAAGAACTACAAGAAAAAATGGATGAAATCCACCGTTTGAAAGTACAACAAGATGGTGATTACTTCTTAACATCCTTACTCGCCAAACCTTTGTTCTTCAACGCGAATAAATCGGAAAATATCCGATGTGATTTTTTTGTTCACCAAAAGAAAACCTTTGAATTCCGAAATAAAACGGGAGACCTCGGTGGAGATATTTGTATCACAGGAAACTTAAAATTAGGAAAACCTGACGACTTCCGACGTTACACGATGGTGATGAACGGAGATGCGATGGGAAAATCCATGCAAGGTGCCGGTGGATCTCTCGTTATGGGAGTTGTGATGAACTCCATTATGGCTCGTTCTGCGGGAAACAAACGAATTTTAAACAGAACACCTGAAGAATGGCTAACCGATGTTTATGAAGAAGTAAATGCCGTATTCAAATCCTTTAGTGGAACCATGGTGATCTCAGCCACAGTCATGCTCATTGATGATGAAACAGGTAAAGTTTGGTATTTTAATGCAGAACACCCTTACAGCATTTTATACCGTGACGGCAAAGCTAGTTTTATCGAAAGCGAATTAAAACTCAGAAAACTAGGACTTGATTCAGAGTATCCATTTGAAGTACAAACTTTCCAGTTACTTCCTGGTGACCAACTCATCTTAGGTTCGGATGGTCGGGATGATATCGACCTAACTCCTGACGAAGATGTTCGAACCATCAACGAAGATGAAACATTGGTTTTACGTTTTGTAGAAGAGTCTGATGGAGACATATACGAAGTGGAAAGGCTTGTGAAAAACGCAGGAGATATCACAGATGATATCTCCATGTTAAGTGTTGTCTTCAAAAGTGAAAAAACACCTATCCATCACGCACAAACAAAAGATGATTTATCCCAACAACCAATTGATGACTTTTTTGATACCCCAGGTGATGATTGGGACGAAGCGCTCACAACAGCGGGTGCCTTTGAAGAAGGAAAAGCCCTTTACCAAAATGGTGAAATCGAACGTGCCATTACGGTAATGAAAAAAGCATTCCTTGCCGATCCGTACAACCAAAAACTCAATAAGTTCCTTGGACTCGTCAGTTACAAAGGCAAAGAGTATGATATCGCTGCAAAAGTTTTAACTGAATTCTTAAAAGAGAACGAAGGCTCGGGTGAGTATTGGTATTACCTCGCTATGTCCGAGAAAAAACTCGGGAATTATGAACGTGCGTTAAAAGCCGCACAAGAAGCCCTCAAACACGAACCTGAAAATTTCCAAAACTTGATCAATTTGGCCGATGTAAGCCGGTTGTTAGGCAATGTAGACCGAGCTCTTACTTATGTGACAAGAGCCCAATCCATTGATCCGACAAACAAAAACGTGGTCAAACTTTCAAAATTATTAGAAAAAGCAACAAGCCTCAATTGATTGAGGCTTGTTTTATTTTAAAAAATCCAGCTTGCCATAGATTTCAAATTCTGACAAAATAAGCGAATCCATTTTTTAGAATAAGGATCTGTATGAATTTAAGAATTGTATTCAGTGTATGGGCAATCGTACTACTCTCTAGTACTGCATTACTCGCGCAAGATGCCGATGTGGCTTTAGGAAGATACCTTCCACCAGAAAAAGATTCCGTCATCGAAATCTTCAAGTGTGGAGATAAATACTGCGGAAAAACAGTTTGTATCAAAGACAACGCATACCCAGAAAAAGACAAAGACAAGGGAGTTCCTGGTACTCCTTACTTGGACCACAATAACGAAGATCCGAAACTCAGAACTCGTCCTAATTTAGGAATGGTTTTCATCACTGGTTTTGATTATGTTGGTGAAGGTGTTTATAAAAACGGACGAATTTACAACCCACGTGATGGTAAAACATACTGTGGAAAATTCACTGCCTTAGAAGGTGGTAACAGATTGGATCTAAAAGGAACACTCTGTTCCATTACCTTCATTGGAAAAACCAATAATTGGGTGAAACTTGGTTCTATGAACTTAGATGACCCTCGTTGGGATTGTACATTTAAATCTAAAAAATAATTGAATTGATCAAACACCTGCCGACCAAGTTGGCTGGCAGGTAACGTTTGTTAGTAGAACTAAATCTTATTTTTTCTCAAAATCTTTGTACAACAAGGAAGGTTGGATTCCTTGGTTCGCTTGGTACTTTCCAGATTTATATTCACTAATCTCACCTTCTACCGTATGGTAAAAGATTTGGCAAATTTGTACTCCAGAATACACGCGTAATGGATGAGTCACTTGGATTTCCAATGTCCAAAATCCTTTAAACCCAACATCACCAAACCCAGCTGTAATGTGAACAAACATACCGAGTCTGCCAATGGAAGAACGACCTTCTAACATTGGTACTAAATTATGAGTTTCCGTAAATTCAATCGTTCTACCGAGATACAACTTTCCAGGTTCTAATAATAAACCTTCTTCAGGAATTTTTAATGTTTCCACTGGATTTGGTTTTTTCATATCCAAAGGAAATTCCGAATAAACCAAAAGATCTTCGTGTAATCGTAAGTTATAAGAATTGGGATTTAAAAGTGTTTCATCATAGGGTTCAATTTTTATATCAGAACCCAATCGTTTCAAAATTTCTTTACCAGTTAAAATCAAAGTTCATTCTCCCTTAAAATGTGGTTTTCTTTTTTCAGCAAATGCTTGTAAGGCTTCTAATCGATCTTTCGTTGCCAGAGTTTCAGAATAACACAATTGTTCCCACTTGAGTGCCGATTCCATAGACAATTGGAATCCTTGCCGGATTGCTTTTTTGGCAGCAGAAACAGCTATAGGTGCAGATTCCGATATCTCACCTGCTAAGGCAAGAGAAGATTGTTTTAACTGCATAGGATCCACTACTTTGGAAACAAGTCCTCGGCGAAGTGCCTCCTCACCATTTATTTTTTTTCCCGAAAAGATCCATTCCATTGCGGTGGCCTCTCCCACAATTCTTGAAAGTCTTTGTGTTCCCCCGGCTCCCGGAATGATGCCTAATTTTGTTTCCGTAAGACCCATGATGGCCAATTCACTCGCATAACGAATATCACACGATAGTGCCAATTCCAATCCACCTCCAAAGGCATATCCATTGATTGAAGCGATAGTAGGAATTGATAACTCGGCCAAATGAGTAAAACAGTTGTTTATATTCCGTAAAAACTCCCTAACTTGGGATTCGGACATGGATTTTCTTTCCTTTAAATCCGCTCCAGAACAAAATGCGTCACCCACACCCATGATGACAAGTGCTCGGAAGTTCCCTCTTTGCACTTTAGCAATGCAATCTGTCAATTCCTGCAAAAATTGAATGGAAATGGCGTTTTTAGCCTCAGGTCGGTTCAGCTCTATGAATGCTACATAATTGTCTAATGTTTCGAGTGTGATAGTGTTCATAGAATTTCCTTGGGAACAAAAAATAGAAATGAATCTAAGAAAAAATATCCGATAATGGAAAAGGTAGCCATGAGAAGGATTTTATACACAATCGGATTCTCACTAGTGTTTGGAAACAGTTTTTCCTGCGTGAAGTCTTCATCAGAAGATCCCCTTGCGGCCCTTCTCACCTCTCCACCGGTCATCACCTCAGTGACACCTCAAATCGGTACACCGGCCCAAAACAACTCCAATGCGACCTATTCTGCAACGGAAGTGATCATCAAAGGGGAAAATTTTGGTGTGGATCCAGTGGTAAGGTTCAATGACCTTGTCGCAACAATCACAGCGAACCTAGGCACAGAACTTTATACAAAAGTCCCGGATGGAGCCTATTCGGGGTTTATCACCGTTTCTAAATCGGGTGGATCTTGTTTGCCCAATTCGAAAACAGGTGTGAACTGTGATGGAACTGAATTTTTCGTCGACTGTTATGCGGTAACAAATAAACAATATGGTCCTGAAATCGAATTAAAACAAGGCCAAGGGATTTCAGTTGAATATAGTGGAAATGAAACCAAAGCATTTAGAACCGATACATTATTAAGCGAACGGAATTTAACAGTTGGTTGTGATAGCGTTGTGACGGTTCGTGTTTTTAATAGGTCTTGCCAGGCTACTGATTATGTTTTGCAAAACAATCCAATCATTCCTTTTCCAGCGGGAGTTGCGACACAGTTTTACATCACAGCCGAATCGGTCACTTGTAGTTTTGTACTTTAAAACGATTTGTTTTTCACAAAACGTTTGAAGACGATTAGATTGGCCGCTCCCATCCATTCGTTCATGTTTTCTCTAAAAATAGTTTCTCTCGGTTTCGATGCTTTGATTTCAGGATCAAGTGCATCATAATTTTGAATTGCCAACTTAGATATTTCTTTGTATTTTTCTTCGATTAACTCTGTAATTTTTTTGAGAAGTGCTAAATTGTTTTTTTCTTCCCCAACATTTGGTAAAATCACTTCATTCCAATAGTCGATCACGTGTTTTTTTACATATTCACCTGGTATGACACGAATTACTTTTTTTCCATCGTTACCGCGAGCATGCACATAACCCGTGTTTACTTCCATCAGGAATTTTTTTGCAATCATATAAAAATGGGAAGGTCCTAGATGAAATAAAAACACATATTTAAATTGGCTTGGTAACATCATATTCATTAAAATGATGTTTTCGCAAAACGTAAAAAATTGTTTTAAAAAATTTTGGTATTCTAATTCAAAATCATCACCAGACTTACTTTTTTTTTCGATACTCGTCATTGATCGGATTAATTCGGAGCGTAACACTTGTTCATCAGCACCGAGGTGGCTATCTAAACTTATTGCATTTTTAAATAAGGCTTTTTCTGCTTGGTATTTATCGATTTCATATCGGAAAAAATAATGTTGGTCTGAGTTCCAAGTGTATTTTCCATAAGCTTGGATGTAATTGGGTTCTCCACCTGATTTTACTTTTTCTTTGATTGATTTCCAATTGTCTTTGGACTTTTCCTTATGATTTTTGATCACCTCATCTGCTTGGTATTCGATTCCAGTGTCTTCCGGTTCCAATTCTTTTGGTTTATCATAAAGAGATTCTTCAAATACTGCGGATAATCGATACGTTCCTTTGTCGCGATACTTTGGTTTGGTGGGTTTGAATTCATTTAGAGCATTGGGATTATCAATTTGCAAAATATAACTCATTCGTTTGAGTAATATTTCCAATGAGTTTAGCTTTTCTAAAGCAGGTAATATGCGGTAGTTTAATAATCCATTCTTTTGGAATTCCAAATCAGTGAATTGATTGTTTAGAACGGATGTTTTTAATTTCTCCCAACCTTCTTTGGTTTCGATATAAAAATACCGTAACATTTCAAAGATCAAATGGAATTGGATAAAATCATCACGATTTTGATCTTCAATAAACCTGGAGAAATAACGTGGGTAGTCCTTTCTCACTTGGGCATATAAATGTTTTTCATCTAAATTAAAGATGATTTCTTTGATTTTTTTTTGTGATTTGTCGAGTTCTTGGTCGAGAGATTTTCGAAAGGATAAGATTTCCCGTTTGTTTGCTTCCGTTAGGCCCGTACTAAGGAATTGCAAAAAACTCCCAACGATGTTTTGGAAATTATTGAGAAAGTAAACATACCCTTTTTTGAAATCAGCAATGGATTGAAGTTCGGGCCCACCCTCTTGGATCTCTAAAGACATACCAAAAGGATGTTACGAATAAAAGACTAAAAAAGCAACAGGATTTAGTTGGAGTAAAAAATCTCGATAAGATTTTGACTTGGGTCAGCAAAGGTAAGAATTTCCCCAGAATCAGTTCCTTCTGGTCCTTTGATGATTTTTACGTTTTTTTCTTCCAATTCGCTGATGGCTTCTGTGAAATCATCCACATCCATCACAAAACTTAAGATCGGAAGCGATCGATCTGCTACCTCTGCCTTTACCAATCGAATTCGGAATGCATCGAGAGAAAGAATTGCCTCAGTAGCCTTCTTTGTCTCCAATTCGAAGTCAAAAATGTCCCGGTAAAAATCGATAGAGGTGTCGAGTTGGGAGACGGGGATACTGACGTGGCCAATGCCTTCTACAATGATCATAATGGAATTACACCTTCGTGAACTTTTCTGTCATCATGCTTGAAAAACCGGCTTTGTCGAGAAAAAAGCAATTTCCTTCCAACAAACTCGGCTGTAAAATTTGAATTCCATTTCCGAGTAAGGTAAAAAAAATCAAATTATGAAAGTATTTCGGATTTCACTCCTCGTTTTCGCCTTTTTTGCCATTTCTTGTAAGGAAGTCGTGGTTCCGTTTGACGCAAATCATGAAAAAATGGTGGATTCACTCTTGATAAAGAACCAAGCCATCTTGGAAGTTTTTTTAAACGAAAACCCAAAACCAGATTGGAAAGATTTTTCAAACGCTGTGCAATCACTTATGACAAGTAACCACCCAAAACTAAAATCCTGGGGGGAAGCGATCAATGTTCAAATCCCAACCTCTGAAACGGATTTAGATACAAGTTACGAAAAAATTTCCAAAATCCAAGAAATATTGATTCAAATAAAAGCCGAAGTACCAAACCAATCGAAGTACAACCGATTTTACTGTCCAATGGTCGATAAATCATGGTTAATGACTGGAAAAGAAGTAAAAAATCCATACGCTCCCGAAATGAGAGATTGTGGAGAGTTGATGCAATAATTCATGCCAAAATGTTTTTTAGGAACTTCACTTTATGAAGCCTGCCCTCCAAGTTGCAGGCATTCATTCGCTAAACAAGATGTAGACGAAGATTGTATTGCGAAAAGTAAACTGGAAGCATTTTTAGAAGACAAAGTTACATTTAAAATAGGATTCTCCGCTTTTTCACAAATCCCTGCTAAAAATTTAGAAAAGTTCCTTTGGTACGGAAAAGACAACTTAGAACTCATCACTTACTTTTTGTACATTGGTGAACCAACTCTTGTTAGAGAAATAATAGAATCATTTTCCAATCATACATTGAGTTATTTATTCAAAGTTGATTTCGAAAACTATATGAACCTTCGCGATTCCATCAAACGCGAAAAATCAATCAAACACATGTTTGATATTCGAAGTTTCAAATATTGGACCTTTGTTAGTTATTTACGAATCTGTGACTTAATCCAATATTTTGTGCGGTATTTAAAAGAACCAGAATATGCATGTCAGTTTTTAATCATTTTGCCATCGGAAGTGGTTTCCAATTTAAACAAATACACTGGCCTTGATTTTGATGAAGAAAAATCCCTTTATACTGCACTTGGCGATTCCATTTATGAACTTCCTTTGCAATCTCCCAAAATCTACGACCATATGATGCAATTATTCGCAGAAGATCCGGAAGTATCGATCATTTTATCGACGATGGAAGAACTGGTCCGCCGTCAAAATTTAATTTTAGAAACAAGTGCCAAATTACAATCCTACATCTCTGGCCATCGTATTGATAAATACTTTCAATTTATTTTTTCTGAATTGAGTGGAATCGAAATTGGTACTGCAGAAGAAATTTTGAACCAACTTCTAGAAAAAAAGATGATCACAAATTCCCAAAAACATATGATCATCGATTTTCTTGAAACGGGAAAATTAGAATTATAGTATAATCTAACTTATGCTAGTTCTTGGTTCAACCAGCTATTTTGATCTTTTTGGCTAAATAGATACTAAACAATAAACTAAAAACAGAAATCATTCCTACCAATTCATAATTTTCAAAAACTTTTTCTGAGTTTTGGACGACAATCAAACCTGCTACATAGGATGCAGCCCCGGAAGCAATTTGTTGGATTGCCGAATTGACTGACATAAAACTCCCTCGAATCCGAGGTTCCACGGCAGAAGTTACCATGGCAAAGGCAGGCACCATACGACCTGATACAAAAATCATAAACACTGTCGTGATCGCTAAGACCACAGGTAAGGATGTTTTTGTCATCGTTACGACCATGATCACCGGTAATATAGCAATGAGGGTAATGATTTGGTAAATGAAAAACTTTCCAAATCGATCTGCTAATTTTCCAATATACCGACTTGTAAAAAAAGTAGCAAGGCCACCAAAAAAATAGATATAAGGAATTTGTTTGATGGTTAAACCCACGTTAGAAACTAAAAATGGACTTAAAAAAGGTATCACTGTAAATCCACCAAACATCAGAAACACCATAAACAAAAAGGGAGCAAAATGAGATTTTTTGAATAGGACTTCAAATAATGATTTCAGTTGTGACTGCTTTACCCTCACATCTGAATCAAGATGGTATCTTATGGAAGGCAACAAATGATACGCAAAAGGCAAAATTAAAAAACCAGCAATTCCCAATGACAAAAAAGGAAAATGCCATCCAAATCGATCAGCTAACTCGAGTCCAAAAGGAACTCCCACAACCGAAGCGACAGAAAAGGATCCCATGACCACACCGGTTGCCGTTCCCCTTCGGAAAACAGGGATGATGTCACCAATAATGGAAAGGACAGTAGCACCAATCATCCCACCAAATCCACCTGCAATGATACGAGCGATGAGTAAAAAAAGATAAGTGTCTGCAAAGGCGCATAAAAACGTTCCAAAGGAAAATCCGAAAAACAAAACAAGTAAACTCAACTTGCGATCGAAGGAATCTAAAAACAGAGCTCCTAAAAGTCCAAAGACACCCGCACTGATCGAATAGGATGATACCAACAAACCAAAGGCAGCCGCATCAATTTTGAAACTTTCCATAAAAACGGGCCCAAGTGGCATCATGATAACAAAATCCAAAACATGTAAAAACTGGAGACTTGCTAGGATGAAGATAATGGCTCTTTCTTTTTGAATGGTATGGAGTGGGTGTGTAAGCGGTTGGTCCATAATACGATCATTGACCAGGTGGTCAAAAATGCCAAAACAATTTAATTAAGAATTGCCAAGTTTTCGAAATCGAAATAAATTTCCCTAATGAAATACGTATTAATTACTGGTGCATCAACTGGACTTGGAAAAGATTTTGCAATTTCTCTGGCAAAAATGGGTTATTCTCCCGTACTTGTGGCGAGAAACATTGACCGACTCAAAAGTTTGGCTTCCGAGATTAAACTCAAATTCGGATTAGATTCCTTTGTCATCGCGGAAGATTTATCAAAGCAAGGTGCTGCAGAAAAAATATACAAAGCTGTTAAAAAATTAAAACTTCCGATTAACATACTCGTGAACAATGCCGGGTATGGATTGAATGGAGAGTTTCATAAAAATTCTTTTGATGAAGAATCAAAAATGATCCAAGTGAATGTAACCACCTTAACTGAGTTATGCCATCTATTTTTGCAGGACATGGTGTCGCGAAAAGAAGGTTATATTTTAAATGTTGCATCCACTGCTGCATTTCAACCTGGGCCATTCATGACAAATTATTATGCAACCAAAGCATACGTTCTTTCGTTAAGCGAAGGATTAGCGGAAGAAGTCAAAGATTATGGAATCACCGTCTCTTGCCTTTGTCCAGGTCCAACCAAAACGGAATTTTTTGAAAGAGCAAAGATGTCAGGAAGTAAACTTGTCAAATCATCCTTTTTGGCAATGGACTCTCAAGAAGTTGTCGACATTGGATTAAATGCGCTTTTTGCAAAACGTGTTGTGAAAATCCCAGGGTTCATTAATTTTATTTTAGCCGAATCGGTACGTTTCACACCAAGATTCCTGATTCGTAAAATTGCAAAATTCCTTAACAAAGTTGGATGATTTGACAAAAGAAAACAGTTCTTTTATTTCAAACCGATTGCAATCGTTAGGTGATCTGGAATCTGAGAATGAAATATCACTGACCAAAACAAGGTTGATCCAATCAGGACAAAAAATTCTGGATCTAACAAACTCCAATCCCACACAAGTGGGTTTGGAGTTCCCTACTTCTGTTTTATCTCATATTTTATCCAATCTGAATGTTAGTGTTTATGATCCCATCCCTGAGGGATTGGAGCTAACGCGCGGAGAAATTGCCTCTGAATATAGAAAACGTGGGATCATTGCAGAAACGAACCAACTCCACCTAACAGCTAGCACATCTGAAGCCTATTCCTATTTATTCAAACTTCTAACCAATCCAGGAGATGAGGTATTAACACCGAACCCTGGTTACCCACTTTTCCATTTTCTTTTAGGATTCGAAAATCTAAAAGAAGTCCATTATGACCTAAAAACCGATCCTTTGACTGGCCAATGGGTCTATGATGCAGAGACAATCGCAAGTTCCATCAGTACCAAAACAAAGGCCATCATCCTTGTCAGTCCCGCAAACCCTACGGGTTCCAAAACCACAGAAACATTTTGGGAGGAGTGGGATTCTTTTGGAATCAACCTACCAATCATCATTGATGAAGTCTTTGAACCCTATGATTTTTCTGGAAATCCACACCACTTGCCTCAATTTCCCAAATACCCTGTTTTTGTATGCAATGGATTTTCCAAACTTCTGGCTTTGCCCCAAACAAAATTGGCTTGGATTTTGAACCTTTCCCCTGAACCATACTTTGCCCAAATGCAGAAACACTTAAGTTTTCTAGCAGATACCTATTTATCCGTAAATTCTTTCATCCAATTGGCGGCAAAAGAACTTTTACCCTGGAAAACGATGATCCAAAATCGAATCCGAACAAGAGTTATGCGAAACAGGGCACTTTGTTTTGAATTTGTTACCCAATCAACTGCTGTTAAAAAGATTCCAGAAACGGAAGCGGGTTGGTATTATCTCTTGGAATTGGAAACCGAACAAAAAGATGAATCCATTGTTTTAGACATTCTCACGTCAACTGGTGTTTTTGTCCAACCAGGATCTTGGTATGGATTTTCGCATAACAAGTGCATCCTGGTGATTAGTTTGATCACAGAAGAAGAAACACTAGAGAAAGGATTAAATTTACTTCAAACCTTTCTCAAATAATTGATGATTTCTGTTTTTTTTGCTAAGGCGTCAGCTTTTCCCATTTCATAGGTATCTCTCACCCCTTTCGGATTTGTATAATCAAAGGAAGTGATGGGAAGAGGTTTGGAAGGTGTGATGAGAAACGTTCGTGCCAGTAAATCTGGGTCTTTTCCTACGATGGTATTGGGTTCGTAATGGATGCCTATGATTTTTGCATGAGGAGAAAAAGTTTCAATCATCATATTATTGGTAAGTCCACCATCTAAATAGTATTCGTTTCCAACGGACTGGAAGTCAACGATGGGAGGAATGGAAGAAGAATTCATGATGAACTGCTCGATGGTTTCTGGATTCGCAAAATCTTTTTCTGTAAAATCCACATCCTCCATATTCCATTTTTTGATGATCTCCGCCGTACGATTGGCAGGGATTCCTTCTGACCTATCCCTATCATCTAATAAAAATGCCCTACCTGTTTCCGAAATCAACCGAGCCAATCGAAATTTGTTTTTTAAAGAGTCCTCTTTCGGGTGGGCTTTCACAGAATGGATCCAAATTTTTGCTCCAGATTCTAAAACACGATCGAAACGCATTCCAAACCGAATGGTACGCCTGTACATGTCTTCGTGAGGAAAGGTTGATTCCCCCCTTAGTAAATTGGAAAAATGAAAGTTACGTGAATTCCGTTTGGTGATTTCTTCAAAGTATTCAACAGATTCTTCTTCCGTTTGGGAAAGGATACAAAGTGCCATGGCAGCCCCTGCAGAGACACCTGACAATTCTGTAAAACGAACTCCCCACTCACGTAAGGTTTTCCCTACACCCAAAGCATAAAACGCCTTACACCCTCCACCTGCAATGGCAAGTGATGCATCATAGGAAGGAAATATCTTTACTAGTGTTTGTAATACTTGTTCACGGACGCCCATAAAATCGGCAAATTCTAATCCCCTTCCCAACGAAAGCATAGTGTATTGTTTTCTCCCAGAAATCTGTCAAAATACAAACTCGCACGACAATCTTCTTCCGTAGCCAGAAAGAAGTCATACCCTCCCGCAGGGTATTTGATTTTACAACAACCTTTTTTGTCCTTCCGGTCTGGCGGTTGCCGAACTGACTTATCTTGTCCTTTCAAATCACCGAGTGTAGGTGGCAATTCTTGGCGAGGGTCAGAAAAAACTCCTGTTACTGTTACGAAACTTAGGAGAATCATTATGAGTGTTCGCATACTGTACATGTAGACGCTACGAAAGAAGGACAAGTTCGGTGGCTCCCAAAAAAAAGTGAATTGTGTTCAACCGTATAAAGTGTATTTCTAATGGATAGGAAATATTTTTCTTTACCCTTTTCTATCATACTATATAATCTGCACACTAATCATCCTTTGGGGAAATCAATGAGCAACACAAGACTACAATACCACGCCACGGGCGGACAACTCTTCATCCTCTTTTTGAAGAATATGTTTCTTACAGTAGTGACACTAGGGATCTACAGCTTTTGGGCAAGAACCAACATTCAAAAGTTTATGGCAGAAAATTTAGAATGGGCTGGAGAACGTTTTTCGTTTCATGGAACAGGAAAAGAAAGATTCATCGGGTTTTTGAAAGCAGTTGGAATTTTCATCGTACTCTTCATCGGTATGATCATTGTCCAATGGATCTTAAGTTTCATTCCGATTCCCTATCTCTCACAGATTGTGGGCCTCTTACTCTATATCGCAGTGATTTTGGCTTTAGTGCCGATCATCATCGTTGGTGGACGAAAGTACTTAACTTCACGCACTGGCTACCGAAACTTACGTTTTGGTTTTGATGGTAAAATCATTGAAGTAGCAAAAATCTATGGAAAAGGAATCCTTCTTACCATCGTTACCTTAGGGATTTATTACCCATGGTTTTTCGCTGAAAAAGAAGCTTACTTACAAAGCAAAACTCGTTATGGAAATACAAACTTTGGATTTTCAGCAGAAGGTAAGGAAATTTTCTTTTTATACTTAAAAGGATTCCTTCTTAGCATTGTAACTTTGGGAATTTATTATCCTTGGTTCCTTGCAGACGTGCAAAACTACATCTGGAATCGGACTAGTTTCCAAGGGAAAAAATTCCGATCTGACATTACTGGTGGCAAAATTTTTGTGAATTTTCTGATCGCTTATTTGATCATTCTCTTCACTTTGGGTATTGGATTTGCTTGGGCCGTAGTTCGATTGACAAAACTTTTCATCGAATCTGTGAGTTTAGAAGCAGAAGTTGATTTTTCAACGATTTCTGCCCAACCGGATACCAAAGCAAATGCAACAGCGGAAGGACTGGAAGCACTTGCAGAAACTTTAGAAGCCTTCCTATCGTAAACATTGTTCCAAAACCAAACATTTACATCACGGTATTTCAATGGTGTATCGGCGGTCCCTGAAGACGGGACCGTTCTTGTCCACGGACAAACCATTCAATTTTCGTCGGCCGATACCAATCACAAAATCAGTTTATCCCAATTTACCGAATTCATTAGGACGCATAACGGATGTAAATTGGTCTTACTACCTGACGAGATCAAAGAAAGCCCGATTTTAGAAATCTTTTGTACAAAAGATGAATCAAAATTATTAGAAAAAATCTGGATCCAAAACAAAAAGTCGCAAAGCCATTCGAGTGCTTTTTTTTATTCCATCCGGGAAATGAATCCCATCGTCCTTGGACTTTTATCCCTAATCGTTGTTTCTATCATTGGATTTTTTTACTTCAAAGGATTGGAAGTTGTTACGAATTTCATTCCTCTCTCAATGGACAAATCCTTGGGTGATTCTGTCCAAGTTAAGATGGAAACAGGGTTTGATGCCTGTGATTCCAAAGCCACTGATCGTTTTTTTTCAGAAGCATTAAAACAAATTGTACCCAAAGATAGCAAACACCAATTCAATGTTTCTGTCATAGGTTCTGCTGTTCCAAATGCCTTTGCTTTATCCAATGGCAAAATTTATTTTTTCTCTGGATTGCTAAACGAAGCAAAATCACAAGAGGAAGTTTTGGGAGTTTTGGCGCACGAAATTGCCCATATCGAAAAAAGACATCATATGCGTAATCTTGTCAAAGCAGGGGGTACATCACTTGCGATCAGTTTGGTGATAGGACCTGGTCTTGGCAATATGGAGTTTTTGGAAACATTCACCGAAATTGGTTCTACAATTTTGGTTTTAAAATTTTCAAGAGACTTTGAGACGGAAGCGGACATCACTTCACTTGACTACCTAAAATCAAAAAATATTTCCACGGATGGTTTACTCAGCTTTTTCAAACGTATGGAAGAAATGGAAAATGGAGAAAACGAATCAGAAGGCACTGAAGATGTTGTCAGTGCAAAGGATGAATCGTCAACCGCGAGAAAAATCACTGATTTTTTGAATACCCACCCTGCCACAAAAGAAAGGATGAAAACTTTAGAATCTTTGATTCAAAAAGGGAAAAAAGGAACCATCAAAAAAATTGTCTCTGATACAACTTGGAAAGAAGTTCAATCAACTTGTTTGGATCTCAAAAAATCCGACTCTAAATGATCATAAATTTCTTTTAATGTTTCGCTTAAGCTGTGTTTGTTTTTCCAACCTAAAGATTTCAGTTTCGTATTGTTTCCGTACACTCTAGAAGTTTCGGAAACTCGAACACGACTTTCATCGACAACAAAACGGATGTCTTCACCTGAAAAGTTTACAAGTGTTTCGACCATGGAACGGATACTTCGTTCTTCACCCGAACAAATATTATAAATTTCACCAGACTCACCTTTTTCAATTAAAGTGAGATATCCATCTACGATGTCTTTGACATGTGAAAAATCTCGGGTTGGTTGTAAATCTCCCACTGAAATTTCTTTTTTTCCAGCATACTTCGCTTCGATGATCTGTGTACAAAAATTGGGGATCACAAATTCTTTTCTTTGTCCAATGCCAATGTGATTGAAAGGTCGCGCGATCACAACTGATACATATGAACTGTATTTTGCATACTGACGGCAATAGGATTCCGCTGCCAATTTACTACCTGCATATGGATTGACTGGATTTGGTAATAATGTTTCTTCTAGAGGGAGTACATCCATGTTTTGTTTTCCATAAACATCTGCAGAAGATACGTACAACATCTTACAAGGTTTTTGCAATCGATGTAAGGTTTCTAAAAGATTTAAGGTTCCACCAACATTAATGCCTTCGGTTTCCCATGGATTTTCAATGGCACTCGGAACAAAGGCCTGCGCAGCCAAATGGATCAAAATATCAGGTTGGACTTCTTTTAATTGCTTGGAAACGGTTTCTAGGTCGCGAATGTCACCTTGGAAACTATGGATTTCGTGATTCCCTTGGGATTCGAGTGCGGGGAGGAGATAACTTCCCACAAATCCGCTGGCTCCGGTGACTAAAGTTTGTTTTTTTTTCATAGAAAAGGGAAATTTCTGATCTGACCCTAAGATTTAGTTGCCATTCTCCCAATTTTTCAAATCCTCTCAACAAAAGAAAGAAAACTGTGGAAGACAAAAAGAATTTCAATCCCTCCCCCTTTGTCGCAATCCGTGACCCACAGATCAATGTACAAGAAATTGTCCAAAATTTGGAATCCAAGATTCCCCTTGATCCCAACAAACAACGGGAATGGTCCGACCTGACCAAAATCAGTTATAAACCTGAATCCCCTTTGGGATTTCGTAAATTTGATCCTGCAGGCACAGCCCATCTGTTTGAAAAAGGGATTGCTAGTCCTAAATTTTCGAATCCCAAATTTTGGTACATCAGAGGGCCACTGAAGTACATCATCAATCGATTGGTTTCTCTCTATGGACAAATCGACAAAAAACTTTCTGAAAACCGCATCCGAGCCTTTTTCTCCGTATTACACGAACTTGTGCGTCTTGGAAAGAGAATGGAACAGATGGAAAGAAGGTTTGATGGTTTTTACAGAGATCATTTGTTACATTCTGACGGGAATCATTCGCCTAATTTTAGTTGGGCGACTTCATCATACTTTGTAGATGCAGGAATGAATCCCATTTGGAATTTGGCAATTGAGGATTTAAAAAATAGAAAACAAGTTTTTGTTTTGTTCCCGGAATGGGGAGAAATTTTAAAAGAATTTACCATTTCAAAAATCCCATTTCGTTCAGTGACAACAAACAACCTCCAATATAATTTTATCAAAAGTAATATCACACAAAATATCACATATACTGAATCCCAATTCCCTATTTCAAATCAGAACCTCGACAGTGGAGATGTTCTTGTTTACTTAGCTCTCAATAAATTTCCGTCTTATGCTTTGGAACGGTTGTTTGCAGAAATTTCTTCTCTATTACATAAAGGAAGTCATCTATATTTTTCGATTTCCATCGTACCTGAGAAATCAAATCGACCTTTCCGCGATCTCCAAGTAACGGAAATTAATTTAAATTTACTACCTAGTTATTTAGAAACATTGGGTTTTTCCTCACCAAGAGACTTATCTATTTCAGAAGAAACCAAAGTTTTCCGTTATACAAAACTCTAAAATGAATGTCTTTCAACATCTAGATGAATTAAAAGATTCTGATGGTGTCGGCAATGATGCGATTGGACTCGCTGACGTTTTTCGGTCGTTAGGTTATAAAACACATTTCATCACAAGGATTCCAAGAAAAGGAAAACCATTACAAAGTACATTCCATTTAGTTGGAAATTTTCATGAAAAAACAAATGCAAATGATATCCACATTTTACATTATGGTGGAGCTGGATACCCTTATACCCTTTTCCAAAACTTACCTGGAATCAAAATTTTAAGATTCCATAATATCACACCTGCAAAATTTTACAAAGATACGACAACGGAAGATATTTTCCATGCGATGGAAAAATTTGAATCACTATCTTATTTGGAATTGGCTAGTTTGTCAATTTTTTGTGATTCAGTTTGGTGTGATTCCCAATTCAATTACGAAACGCTCAGTGGATATGACTTTCGCAATCCTTATGTGATTCCAATTTGTAAGTCCTATCAAAAATTTCCTAAAAAAGAAACTGATTCGCATAACAACCATTCCTTAGCATTCGTTGGACGATATTCTCCTCAAAAAAAATGGGAGGACTTAATTACTTTTTTTTCCTTTTGGGAAAAGGAATACCCAGATGCCAAATGTTATTGTATTGGATCCATCATCGGTGCATTTGATGGTTACTTTGAGCGACTAACAGATATTGTGCGAAAACTCCAATTAGAAAACAAAGTTCAATTTTTGATGGGTAAATCGGATTCAGAAGTTTTAACAATCATTCAAAACTCATCTGCTTTTGTTTCGATGAGCGAACACGAAGGATTTTGCCTTCCCATTCTGGAAGCTTTTGGTTGTGGGATCCCAGTTTTTGCATTTGCTGCGGGTGCCATCCCTGGGACCATGAAAGAAGGTGGAAAATTGTTTCATTCAAAAAACTACTCCTCACTGGTTCAAATGATCAAAAACAATTTGAGTGAAAAACATCATCGTGATCAAATGATAGGGTCCCAATACAAAGTATTGGATGATTATAATGATTTTCCTTTCAATAAGGTGATCTCTGGCATCTTACAAAGTGGTATCAAATGAACATTCACCAATTTTCAGCTGGTTTTCAATTAGGTGACGCCATTTCACAGGAAATGTTGGAAATCAAACGATTGCTTGCCAAAGAAAATTATGAAGGGAAAATTTTTGCGGAAAACGTATTATCAAGTGATCGCAAATTTGCAGAAAAGTTAACAAAAGCAAACATCAAACCAGAAGATGTCATTGTTTACCACCATTCAATCCATTCAAAAGTTTTGGATTTCCTCTTACAATTTCCAAACAAAAAAATCCTGATTTATCACAATGTAACTCCAGAATCTTTTTTTGAAGACTATGATCTAAGGTTTAGTTACCTACTCAGAAAAGGTAGAGAAGATTTGACTGTGATCAAAAATCATTTCCAACATTCGTTTGCAGTTTCTCAATTTAATTTGAATGAACTCATTCACTTAGGATTCAAACAATCTAGGGTATTCCCATTACACTTAAATTTTCAAAAATGGAATTTGAATTCGGAAGATATTAAATCCAAAACACATTCTAATCAAACTCCATCGTTTTTGTTTGTTGGCAGGATCGCACCGAATAAATGCCAAGACGATCTCATTCGTTTTGCTAGAACCTGGAAATCAAACTACGGTAAAAATTTTTCATTAAGAATGTTAGGTTTCTGTAATCCTGACCAACAATCTTATTTAGATGAACTCAATTTTATGATCACCCAACTCGATTTGCAAGAGGAAGTGAAAATCATTCCTTATGTAGATGAGTCTATGTTAAAAAAGATTTATTCGGAAAGTAATTTGTTTTTATCCATGAGCGAACACGAGGGATTTTGTGTACCACTCATGGAGGCGATGCATTTTCAATTGCCGGTAGTCGCTTATGCTGCGGGAGCCGTACCAGAAACATTGGGAGAGGCGGGAATACTATTCCAATCAAAAGATTTTGATCAATTGGCTAAGGAAATAGACAAAATCTTTCAAAAAAATGAATATAGGAATAAAGTTCTTTTCCAACAAAATCAAAGATTGAACTCTTATTTAAAATCAACGAGCATATTACCTTTGTTAGAGGTGATCAAAAGTTAAGATATGGCAAAAATTTTATTCATCACTCCTAGATTTTTGCAAAATGCATCGGGAGGTGCAGAAAAATTAGCCACTGATTATGTAAATATTTTAAAGGAAACCCATGATGTAACAGTTTGCACGAGTACTGCCAAAAACTATGTAAGTTGGAAAAATGAATTCAAACCAGGGCAAATAGAAGAAAATAATTTTAAAATCATACGATTTCCTGTTGAACAGTCGCGTAACATCAATAAGATGAATTCAATTTTGGATCGTTGTTTAAAGGCAGGTGATTCGGTTTCAATGAAGGACCAAATGTCTTTTCTCATCGAACAAGGCCCTTTTTGTCCTAAGTTAGTTGAATTTGTATCCAAACATCAGTTTGACTATGATTTGATTGTCCTTATTGGTTATTTGTATTATCCAGTGGTCTTAAGCATTCCATTATTAAAAGTTCCTTTTGTGATCGTTCCTACCTTTCACGATGAACCACCTTTTCGGTTGCCGATTTATCGACAAACGTATCTCAGCCATTATTTTTATAGTTTTAATGCACCTGAAGAGTTAGAAGTTTATGAATCCATTCACCGCCAAAAAGTGAACCGGTATTTTTTAATTGGAACATATTTGGATGATCCAAATTCAAAATTGGATACTTCTAACTTTGAAAGCGACGAATCCGAAATGTCCTTCCAACTACTTACCATCGGTAGAATAGAACCAGCGAAAGGATATCCAACTTTATTCGAATATTTCCAACAATGGAAACAATTAAATCATCGAACAGATGTTACCTTAAAATGTTTGGGCTCTGTATTTTCAATGGACATCTCAAAAGAAAAAGAGATTCTTTTTTCAGGGTTTGTTTCGGAAGAAAAAAAAGTTTTGGAAATCCAAAACTCATACTTATTATTGAATCCATCTGCTTATGAAAGTTTTTCCATTTCTATCATGGAGTCTTGGCTACAAGAAAAACCTGTGCTTGTGAACGGAATGTCTTCCGTGATGAAAGGACATTGCATTCGCAGCCAAGGTGGTTTGTATTATTCGGATTCGATCTCTTTTCAGAGGATGTTAGAGTATCTTTTGGAAAACAAAACCATCGCCAAAAGAATGGGAAAAAATGGAAGGAAGTATGTTCTTTCCAACTTTTCTAAGGATATCATTAAATCCAAACTCAATCAGATGGTTAATACACTACTCGGTTGATTTGGCCTTCAAATTCCGCTAATAGGTATTCATGAACATGACCATTACTTGCCAGTAAACTCGGAATCATAATTGAAAAATCATTTCCATCCATGGAAGTCAACTTACCGTTTGCTTCCATAACGATGAGTCCAGCAGCCGCCATGTCCCATGGTTTTAATCCTAATTCATAGTATCCTTCGAATTTTCCTTCAGCTAACCAACATAAGTCGAGAGTAGCTGCTCCCGTACGACGAATGCCTCTTGATTTTTGCAAAATTGATTTATAATATTGCATCAATGTATCCAAAGACAAATTCCGATCGTAAGGAAATCCTGTGACAAACAATGAATCTTTCATCGACTTTGTTTGCGAAACTTGGATTTGTTTTTTTTCACGGAAGGCACCTTGGCCTTTGACCGCATGGTAATACGTATTAAGTTCTGGAAAAAAAACCATTCCGATGACAGGAGACATCGTCTCAGTCTCCACAACACCGACAGAGATCCCGTACAAAGGCAATCCATGAGTATAGTTAGTTGTACCATCTAATGGGTCGATCACCCAGGTATATCCAGATGATCCTTCAATGGGATCACGTTCTTCTGAAAGAATTCCATCCAAAGGAAAGTTTTTTTGGATTTCCTCTAGAATCATTGATTCCGCTTTTAAATCTGCTTCTGTGACTAAGTTGTATAAACTTTTTTCATCAACTTTTAAGTTGGATTCCTTGTGTTTTTCCACAAGGAAGTTCGCAACATTCGGTAAAAAATTTAAAAAATGATAAGATCTATCATGTAATTCAGAAAGCATCAATACCCACCAAATTCGATGTTTTTTTTCATCGCGGTGATCTCAACATCTAAATTTAGGGTTTCGTCTGCTTTGAGTTTATTTCTGACTTGTTCTGTTGTTTTGATGACTTCGCTTAACAAAGAATTGAGTTCCGTTTTTCTTTTTTCAGAATCAGGTGAACTTACGGTTTGGCTTACGCGAATGTATTGGCTGAGAATTTTAGAAACGGTTTCTGGAAAGTAATTGAGAAACTGTTTTGCTTTTCGATATGAGAGTGGATCCTCAGCAAGTTTAACACGTAAATCTGATAAAGAATGAAGGTATTCGTTACACAATCCTTGCAAGGTAACATCCGTTAACAATTTTGCATCTTTTTCAGTGGACAACCGAAACTCATCCAGTTTTTCCATTTGGGTTTTGTATTCGGAAAATTCTACTTTGTCTTCAAATTTCTTTTTTAACTCATTCCAATTTTCTTTTGTTTTGCTGTTAGAAAAGAGGAGTGGAAAAAAACTAAATGGATAATGGTGTGGTTTTCCAATGGTTGTGCGGTAAATGGCGATTCCTAAAAAAATCACATGTAAAAATGCCATAAACACATAGGAAAATACAAGTAATACCCGATCGTCCCCAAACTTCGTTCCAAATCCAAAATACCCCAGAGACAATAAAGCTTGTAAGTACATTGCTTCTAATGACTGTTTGGCGGAGTAAGATGATTTTGTCCGTGATAACCACATCACAAAAGGATAAATCATGGCTCCAAGTGATGAAATATAAAACGGAAAAGGCAATAGTGCCATAGGGTATGTGAGTAAGGTGGAAATATGGGCGCGCCTCGCCCATTTTTTCTCTTCTTGATTTTGTTCTGATTGAATTTCTGTCATTCTATTTGGATTCCAATAGTTTTTGTTTGATATCCGATTCGATTTTAATCATCTCTTGTTCAGCCAACTTACGTTTTTGACGGCCATCTTCTTGGATTTTCAAGGTTTCTGTGATTGTTTCGATCAATTGTTGGTTCACATTTTTTAAGGTTTCAATTTCGATGATCCCTTTTTCGGATTCTTTTGCGATTTCAACCGTTCCTGATTTTAACATCTCTGCATTTTTCTGGATGAGGTCGTTCGTGGTTTTAGAAACTTGTTTTTGTGCTTCCAGTGCTTTCCTTTGGCGCATCAATCCAAGGGCGATGACAATTTGATTTTTCCAAAGTGGGATCGTATTCAAAATCGAACTTTGGATTTTTTCAACCAAAACTTGGTTTCCACTTTGGATCAAACGGATTTGTGGACCAGTTTGTAAGGACAAAATACGTGTGAGTTTTAGGTCATGGATTTTTTTCTCAAAACGATCTACCATTTGCACCATGTCTTGGTATTGTTGGGATGCAAGAGTATCACCTTGCGCTTTTGCCTTTTCCAACATCTCCGGTAAAATTTTATCCCGAAGTTCCTGGATCTTTTTGTCACCGGCTGCAATGAAAATTTGAATTTCTTTGAAATATTCTAAATTTTTCTCGTATAACGCCTGCAATAATGTGATATCCTTCGTCAAGTTGGTTCTGGCTGAATGAAGTTCATCAACAATTTTTCCAATTTGTGATTCCAAGTCTTCGAACTTGGCTAAAAACTTTCGAGATGCATCAAATAACCCACCAATCAATGGAATTTTAGAAAGTGTGTTCCCTTCTCCAGCGAAACTATCCATATCTAAGTCTTTAATTTTGAATAGCAGTTGGTTTAACAATTCACCTGCGTATCCTGAATCTTTTGTTTTGATTTCGGATAAAACTTTGTCCGCAAAATCGGAAACTTTTGCTTGGGCAGAAGATCCATAGGAAACGATGTCGTTGGGATTATTGAGTTTAATTTGTCCGGTCAATTCCTCAACTTTTTGAATGTCTTCCTTTGTCAGTTGTAGTTCCGGGTCATTTGATTTTAGTTCCAGAGAGTCCATGCGTTTTGATCCTTTATTGTTTCTCCCAAAGATAGAATCGTTTTTAGAATATGAATCAAGCAGAAAAATACTTTGTGCAGAAACACGAACTTGGAAATTTATTTCTCCAAAAATCCGATCCAAAACTACGGTTTGGTGACAATTTCTTTGTAAGGATTGTTATACTTTGATACATTCCCCGAGAAAAATATGCTAAATACGAATTTGAATTTACCAACCTTCCTCCCTCCGATTCTCACCGTAGACGTATTGAATTTAGGTAACCGGTTACTCGCCCAAACCGAAATCCGGAATCTACTAGAGAGACTTAGGAACAAAAATCACTTTCACTATTTAATCATTAAATTCTTAGTTTGCACTGGTTTGTCCTTACCCGAGCTCATCCATTTAAAAATCGCTGATTTTAATAAAGAAATGGATCGATTTTATATAACGAACGTTGGTCGTTTGAGAAAACGACATATCTTTTTGGATCCAAAATTTGCGGTGGAATTGTTTCGTTATGCCTGTGAGTTTTCACCTGGTGATTATCTATTCCCTGGCAGAGATGGGGAGTTACGAACCCGAACCATCCAAAAGATTCTGAAGACCGCAAGCCGAATCATCTCTCGCGAAATACACATCCCCTTTTTACGAGATGTGATTGCACTTGATTTATTCCAAAAAGGATTCCCACTCGGGGAAATCCAAGAATTTTTGGGCCACCGCACCCAACGTTCCACCCGCCATCGGATTATGTTGCATATGACAGAGAGAGACCATGGGGATCCACGACTTTTTACGAGAAACAGAAACCAAGCAGCGTAAAAATTTCTTGAACCTTTGGTGTTTTCAAAGATTCTAGTCACCAAGTAGGCTCGCTTTGGAAATAAAAACCAAAAAAATCGGAAAGCACACACTCGTTCACTTAAACGGTCGTTTGGATATCACTCATTCAGATGAGGTAGAAGCAAAATTAGCTGATGATGTGCAAAACGGAGATGGTGACATCATCATCAATTTAGAGCTCATATCCTATATCTCATCTTCTGGAATTCGTATCTTTGTTGGTATGGTGCGAGAGCTCGACAAACAAGGAAGAAAGCTCAAACTCTGCTGCATCACTCCTCCCGTAAAAAAGGTTTTTGATGTGGTAGAACTTTTGGATTTGTTTGAAGTTTTCGAAACGGAACAAGAAGCCGTTAATTCCCTTTCTAAGTAAGACAAACGTGGCGTATGCCTCGTTTTGCATCATTTCCCTCGTCTATTTTTTCCATGTTGGGATTAACTTAGGTGTTTTTCCCGTCATTTGGCCTGATGAAGTTCTCTTTTTTTCCCCCGCCCATTCGTTTTCCCAATCGGGAGAATTCAAAACCGAAGTTTTAAAAGGGCTCATCCCCGGGATGGAATCCAAAACCCTTTGGATGCCTCCAGTGTATTTGTTATTTTCTGGATTTTCTTTATCCGTTTTTCCAGATACATTCATTACCCCTCGCCTAGCAAATGTTTGCTTAGTTTACATCACATCGTTTGCATTTTATCGACTTCTGAAACGATTTTCAATTTCAGAAGTAGCTGCACAAATTGCTTTTGTAAGTATACTTTGGGAACCTCTTGTATTCCGCTTTGGTACTGTTGCTAGAATGGAAGCGCTTACAACATTTTGTTTTATTCTAAGTTTAATTTTTGCCACCAATTCAAAAAGAAACACATGGAACCCCTTTTTCTCTGGGTTACTTTTATCTTTCGCCGCTCTCTCTCATCCATTTGGTGCTTTTTTTGGTTTGGTAAGTTTGTTTCTTGTGTACCAAAATTTTGGTAGTCGTGGAATTGTTTTTTTTGTGTTAGGTGGCGTATTACCAGTTTTAGGTTGGATTTATTACATCCATCCAAATTGGGAATGGTTCCAAATCCAATTCGGAGCACAACTCACGCGAAAACAAAACCTGCTGAAAACATTTACTTGGGTAGATAAAATCAAAATATTTTCGTTTGGATTTGGTTTTTCTAAATTCCGTTTGGTTCTGATTTTGATTGAGTTATTGTCTTTAGGATATATTTCTTATCAACTTTACAAACGAAATCAAAGCCTTTCCAAAACATGGATTCTTTTTTGGTTATGGATTGGATCTGTTATATTTGCTTTATATTCTTCTTCGGAAGGTTGGTATGTTTTCCATATTATGTTTCCTTTGTCCTTTGGTATGGCTTTGTTAGCAGAAGAGAAGTCAATGCTAAACCGAATTCCGATCTTTGGAATCATACTTTCCTTTTCTGCAATACTCTACATATCCCATAATCATTGGTCAAAAACGGATTCGGATGAAATCCAAAATGCACATTTTCAAAATATATCAGCCAGTCTAGTTCATTCCAAAGCTGTGTACTTACAAAGTTTACCTGATCCCTATTTTTATCTGAAATCAAAACGTCCTGACTTAGATATTTTGGAATTCATACCTGGTGAGTTGGAAATCCCTTCAGAAACTTTTTTAAAAACAATCCATTCTCGAGATAGTTTTGTTTTTTACGATGAAACTCTCATCAATGAAGCAATCAAAGATTATCTAAAGTCAGGAAATTGGAATCGGATCGAATGGGAAATCCCTGTTCCCTCCAACCATTGGTTACACTACAAAACCATTGTTTATACAAAAAAATGAAACAAAACCTATTCTTAGCTTGTATTGTTGTCATTTTTTTAAGTTTCCCAAACTGTTATCATTCTGACAAACCTTCGGGCCAGTATTTGTCGATTTTAGGAGCAAATGTTATGACTCGCAAAATTACAATTGTTGGTGATTCACTTGCACAGTGGTCTGATGGATTTGGATTAAGAAGTCGATTGCCAGCTGAATTTAGCGTAACAGATGTTTCCGTTGCAGGTTATACAACGGAAGACTGGTTACAAAACAAAGATCAATTGAATCGAATCCCTACAGACCTTTGGATATTAGAACTTGGAACCAATGATGCAATGGCATATGGGACAAATGGATATGAATCAAGAACCCTTGACTTGATCAACTTTTTGCAATCCAATCAAATTTCCATTGTATACCTAACTCTCATTCCAAGAACTAATATGACTTCTATCAAAGAAACCATACGCGAAAACAATGAGACACTTCGAAAAATAAAATTACAAAAAGAAAAAGTAGATATTGTTGATATCGAATCGATTTTTGAGTCCTACCAAGGCGAGATTCCCTTATACCCTATTTCTGACCCGATCCACCCCAATCAAATTGGATATGATCTTATGGGGGAAACGTATCGAAAAAAAATTTTAGGAATTTAGATCAGCTAAGATTTTTAGCCCTTTTAATGTCATCATTGGATCAATTTCATCAAACACTTGGTTATGCGAAGCATGAATGGTTGTAACAAGTCCACCAGTCCCAACAACAACATAATCACCAGGGTGTTCTTCTTTGATAGCCCTTACGATTTCTTTTAGCAACCCAATCCAACCAAAGAAAAAACCAGCTTGGATTGACTCAACTGTCGATTCCCCTAATACACGTGATGGGGAACCAAAAACGATTGGTGGAAGTTGTGCTGTGTTCCTTGTAAGGGCATCCATCGAAATTTTTAGTCCAGGTGCGATCACACCACCAATGTATTCTGGTTTTTCGCTTATCACACAAAAGGTAGTTGCAGTTCCCAAATCCACTAAAATGGCTTTTTTACCTGGGTATGTTTTGGCACAGTATGCCGCATTCACCAAACGATCGGCACCTATTTCAAATGGTCGCGGGTAACTGATTCCAAAGTTTAAATTCATTTGGTAATGGACCCTCAACGGGTTTACATCAAACCAATCTTCCAACATCCTTTCTACGATGGGATTAAGTGAAGGAACAACACTTGAATAAATAGCTTTTTTAACACGATCAGCTTTTACATTTTCTTGTGTTAAAAATCCTTTTAAAAAAAGGCCAAGTTCGTCAGAAGTACGATCCCTTCGAGTAACAGTTCTTTTATGAAAATCAGGAGTTTCTTCGCCTTCACGAAAAACTCCAAACACTGTGTTTGTATTTCCAACATCGATGACAAGTAATAGTGGTGATTCTGACATTTATATTATCCGAAATTTTGGCGAAGTATCCATGAGTTCAATTTTTTGGCCAGTTTCCGTCATTATGAGAAGGAATCCTAATTCATCAATTCCCAAAACTCTTCCTCTCACCATTCTTTCTTCCCATTCTGTTTCGATGACTTTGTTCTTTAATAAAGAATGTTCTTCAATCCATACCAAATCTTTTAGTACTTGGCCTGGATCAAGTAGGGTGATGATCGCTTGGTTGATTTCTACTACCAATTGATTGGCAAATCGTTCCAACTCACCCTCAGAAAGAGAAGTATCAGATAAAAAACTTGCTTTGTCTTGTAATGGATCAGGAATCTGTTTTCCAAAAAAATTCAAACCAATGCCAATGACAACATCATACACACCATTGATGAATTCCGATTGGACAAGAATCCCTGCTACCTTTTTCTCATTTTTGTAAATATCGTTTGGCCATTTGATGGTCGTGTCATCAACTCTTTCTGGAAAAAAACGAAAGATTGTTTTGAGTAGTGCTGATGAAATAAAAATAGATACCAGCGGGAGTGAAATTTCAGCCGCTGATAATCGAATTTTTCCAGAAAAAATCAATGGGTCTTCACCTAACGATTGCCATACATTTGAACCTCGTCCTTTACCTGCAGTTTGTTCCTCTGCGATCACCCATGAACCAAAAGGAATCTCTGGATTGCGTATCCAATCGTTCGTTGAGTTCACCGTGGGAAGTCTATGCCCTAATTCTGGTTTTAAGAGTCGGTATTGCATTTCAGTCTATTTCCTATATGATTCGGATTGACGAAACTAAAAAAATTCAATAATGTATTTGTATGAAATTATCTGGAAATACGGTTTTAATCACTGGATGTGGAATGGGTATTGGTGCCTTAACCGCAGAACGTTTGGCAAAGGAAGGAAATGATATTATCGGTGTTGATATAAACCTTTCACATTTAAAAGAGATTCAAAACAAAGTGGAATCACTTGGAAAAAAGTTTTACGGATTTGCCTGTGACCTCTCCCAAGCAGAACAAATTACTTCCCTCATTAAAAAAATCAAAAAAAACAAACTCCAATTTCAAGTATTAATTAATAACGCAGGCATCGCTCCTAGTGGCCCCTATGAAGGAAAAAACTTTTCGGTTTGGGAAAAGGCACTTCAAATCAATGTACATGGACCAATGCAACTTATATATGAATCCTTACCGATATTAAGAGAACAAAAAGAAGCAAGCATTATCAATTTGGCAAGTATTGCCGGCAAATTTGGAACAGAAGGAACGGTAACATACTCTGCCACCAAACATGCAATGGTGGGATTTTCACAAGCTTTGAAAATGGAACTCTACGATACCCAAATCGGAGTTAGTTGGATTTGCCCTTCCATGGCAAAAACAAGGATGATAGACGGGGTCAAACCTTCCTTTTTTACCCCGGTCATCGAGCCTATCCAAGTCGCAGATGCAATTTGTAAGGCCATCCAAAAGAATCCTGGTGAGGTCCTAGTCCCGTCTTATTTACGGTCTACCATTGTGATCATGCCAGCGTTATTCCCTAAATTTTCCCTATGGCTTGCCGTGAAAACAAAAGCATCAAAAGGTTGGTTATTAGCAAACAAGGGACTTGAGAAAAATATTCCTGTTTAGAGGATAGGTTTTATGCACATTTCTCAGGTCCTCCAGAAAAAACAGACTACGATCAGCTTCGAATTTTTTCCTCCCAAAAACGAGGAAGCATCTGAGGATTTATTCCGCAACATCCAAGAATTATCTCAAATGAATCCAGCCTACGTCAGTGTTACGTATGGCGCTGGGGGCTCCACAAGGGATCTGACTCATGACTTGGTTGTGAAGTTACAGGAACAAACTGGACTAACAATTGTTAGTCATTTAACCTGTGTCGGTTCTACAAAAGAGGAAATCCGTGAGATTTTAAAACGATACGAAAAAAGTGGAATTCATAATATCATGGCACTCCGAGGGGATCCTCCCAAAGGGCAAACCGAGTTTCAAAAAACAGAAAATGGATTTGGGTTTGCAGGGGAACTAGTAGGATTTATCAAAAAGGAATTTCCAAATATGGGAATTGGTGTTGCAGGGTTCCCTGAAGGACATCCATCCACACCCAATCGTTTGAAAGAAATCGAATTTTTAAAATGGAAGGTTGACCAAGGTGCAGATTATATTTGTACCCAAATGTTTTTTGATAACAATTCATTTTATGATTATGTTGAACGCTGTGAAATTGCCGGGATTAAAGTGCCGATCATCGCAGGGATCATGCCCATCACTTCCAGAAAGGGAATGGCACGTATGGCAGAACTTTCTTTAGGAACCAACTTCCCCGCAAAACTTTTGAAATCTTTATCACGTGCCGAAGATGATTCTTATGCAGAAAATGTAGGAATCCACTGGGCTACGGAACAAGTTCGTGATTTGTTGGATCATAAAATTGCAGGAATCCATATGTATACCTTGAACAAATCAAAAGCTACTCGCAAAATTTATGAATCACTCGGGATTCGAAATTTCGATACGATTGTTTGATCCTTCTTTTGGTTTGATTCCTAAAAATTGGTTTTGGTTCCAATAACCCTCCAAAACCAAACTTCCTTTTGCATTGGTGATTTTCGCTTTGCCCACCAATCCATTTTGGTCCCAATATCCTTCTAAAAGGAATCCATCGGCAAAACGATATTTGCCATATCCTTCACGTTTCCCTTTAACATAATTGCCAATGAATTGATCGCCATTCGCATAACGGTAAATACCTGGGCCATCTTTGGATCCAAATTTGTATTCACCTTCAAATATGTCTCCATTTGCATAACGGTAAATTCCATTGCCATGTTTTGAATCCTCTAGAAATTCACCCTCAAACTGATCACCGTTATCATAATGGACCAGGTGTTTTCCATTCCGGCAATTTTCGCCTTCACAAATTTTTTGATTCGACTGACAAAAAACAAAGAGAGATAAACATAAAATGATCAGGTATTGAGAACGCATAGATGATTTCTAATTATTTTTTCGTCAACTGTGTATGCATACTGGTATAATTCAAGTTTGGAAATAAGGCAATCTATATGTCACAAAAAAAAGCCCTTGTTGTCGATGACAGCACCGTCACCAGATTGATGATTCGGAAAATTATCTCTGAAAAACACCCGAATTGGGAAATCTTGGAAGCCGATTCTGCGGACAAGGCTAACCTCATCCTCCCTGATCATCCAGACATCGATTTCTTTAGTTTGGATCAAAATATGCCTGGCACAATTTCAGGCCTTGATCTAGCTGAAAATTTAAAATCATCCTACCAAAATGCCAAAATAGTTCTGATCACTGCCAATATCCAGGATTCGATCAAAAATAAGGCCAAAAATCTAGGTATCGATTTCATTGAGAAACCAATCACTGCCGATAAAATCATTCCTGTTTTGGAAAACATATGAACCACCTTACAGAATTAGAACGAGATTCTTTATGTGAGTTGTTTAATATCAGTTTAGGTGGGGCCGCCAAATTGATGAGTGATATGATTGCAGATGAAATTTTATTAACAGTACCAACATTAAAACTCATTACAAGAGCTGAAGCTAGAAATTTTGAAAACCTATCACAACACGAAGTTTGCACTGTAGAACAAAAGTTTGTTGGTGATATTGGAAATGGATCAGCGTTTCTTTTATTTCATAAAAGTTCAAGTTTAGAAATTGTTAAGATGATGATGAAAGACTACGTGGCACTAAATGAAGTATCACAATTTGAAAAGGATGCTCTTGTTGAAATTGGCAATATCATTCTCAATGCAATTTTATCGAATTTAGCAAAAATGTCAAATTACCATATCGAAACAAATGTTCCTGAATTTTTCTCTGGAAAATATGAAGATTTACTTTTAAATCAAGATCAGAATGAGGATAATTCAATTTTATTAGTATTTATCGATTACCAATTAAAAGGAAAAGAAATTAAAGGTTATATTTTTTTCATCTTGAATTTTGATAGCATTAAAAATTTATCTAGAGTTCTCATTGATAAGTTAAAATAGTGAATGTTTTAA
>NZ_RQGH01000039.1 GCF_004769635.1 Leptospira jelokensis | reverse complement strand
ATTCAATCTAGCGGATGTTATACTCGTTTACTATTTTTTTGCTGTAAAATTCCATTCAAAAATACTATTTGGTTTTAGGGACTTTGAAATTTATGAAGATTGAATTAAAACCCATTGCTTTTGTAAAGAATTCTAGGACAGAACCAATTGATGACAATTGGTCTGATGTCATTAGCGAAATTGTATTGACGGAAGAAGTTCCTATTCACTCGTTACAAGGGATCGATTCCTTTTCTCATTTAGAAATTTTATATTATTTTGATAAGGTAAAACCCTCTGAAATTGTTTATGAAAATCATCCACGAGGAAACCCAAATTATCCAAAAGTAGGCATATTTGCTCAGAGAAAAAAGGATCGTCCCAATCAATTAGGAATTTGCACAGTAGAATTATTAAAAGTAGTCGGAAAACGATTGATTGTAAAATATTTGGACGCCATAGAAGGTACACCCGTTTTAGACATAAAACCAGTATTCCGAGACTTCGAACCTCAGTCTCCCATTCGGCAGCCTAGATGGGCAACAGACCTCATGAAACATTATTGGTAATTGGTATGACAGTTAAAAAACATTACGAATCACATTTAGGTAATTTTTATACTTGGATGTTAGGTGACTGGGAGAAAAAATCAGAAGAATTTAAGTCGTTTTTAATCAGGCAAAGTGTAACTCCAAAATTGAATCAAAAGGCTATTGATATGGGAGCGGGGAATGGAATCCAATCAATCCCTCTTGCAGAATTGGGTTATCATGTAACAGCTATTGATTTCAATCCTCAATTGCTGAATGAATTAAATCAAAATATAAAGAAAAGTGATTTGCCAATTCAAATCATTGATGGTGAGATCACAAATTTCGCATTATGGAAAGACATCAATCCGGAATTAATCCTTTGTTGTGGTGACACAATATCACATTTGGAATCGTTTGAAGAAATCAAAGAATGGATGAAACAATGTTATTCAAGTTTATTACCTGGAGGTAAAATTATTTTATCCTTTCGAGATTATTCTAAAACTCTCCAAGATAATGAACGATTTATCCCAGTAAAATCTGATGAAAATCGGATTCATACTTGTATACTTGATTTTTCAGACAAAAATATTTTGGTCACTGATTTATTGTATGAAAAAATAAAAGGGGAATGGCAAATGAGTGTTAGTTCTTATCGAAAAGTTCGAACTACTTTACCCATCATTCAGAATTATTTAAAAGAAATTGGATTTCTTATAATTGTATCAGAAGTTTTCCAGAGAATGAATTTTATTATCGCAACTAAGTAATTTAGCAGTCCCAAGTTAATATGGAACTGCCAAAATATTTCCTGATTCAAAATTCAATTCCTTCTTTTTTTTGCATCTCAACCAAAAACTCTTTTCCAAAACTTAGTTTTTTGGCAAGGGTTGAATTTGGTGAAATGGCTCGCCAAAAAGGTGTTAACTGAGAAGGTTTGGTTCCATTTTGAAATTTTTCATAAGCTGATTCGGCAACAATTCGAAGGAATAGGCCCGTTGTCACCGGGCAAGTTGCATCTGCCTTAAATTTCTTTGCCAGGTCTTTGCGAATTTGTTTCGTATCAATGAACTTACCTTTTGGAATTCGGTTCAGATATTCTTCAAAGATTTTAGGAGTTGCAACTAACATATCTGAGTCTGCCTCAATGTCCGAAAATTGTTTCTCAATATGTTTTACTTTCGGAACTGCTTTTTTCGTAAGTTTATCATTCCATGGTTGTTTTGACTTTTCTTTCATCCCAAGGTTCCTCCAAAGCATTACTAAGATCTTTTAAATACGTAAACATTAGTTTCTCCAAATCGAAAAATAGATACGATAAAATTCGATAAGGAAATGAATTGATTTCAATTGATTCTTCAAAGATTACGGTTGTTCCCCTGTCTTTTGGAATTAAGATTCCTTTCCAGGTTGCTTGGATGTAACTCGGTTCTTTCACTTGGATCACCCATTTGACTGGTTCAGAAATTTCAATCGTTTGGAAGACTGTTTCGTAACCATTGCTATTTGTTTCCTTCCAAATTTCAGGTTCTACGGAAAGTATTGCTATTTCTGTGATATCTGATCGCCATTTTTTTTGCCCAACAATATCACGAATTTGTTTCCAGACCATACTCGGTGCCTTCTCGAAATGGTATTCCTTTTTCAAGACTCTCTTTTTGGGGATTTGATTGAAACCCCACAGAATCGAAATTAAAACGAATACAATGAAAATCCAAAACATAGGTTTCATTTTTGCCTCCACAGTATTAGTTTACAGGAGAAAACAAAGAACCAATTGACGATTCTTGCTATTCTTCCAATCGGAAAAAAATATCAATTTCTGTGTTTTGGTGGAAAGGTGGAATTTTTTTGTACACTTCCCAACATGGATCATTTGCGATCGGGAATGGTGAATGAATGATGTATTGATAGGCTTTCATATACGTTGCCTCCAATTCTTTTGCAGTGCCACGATGATTGATTACAAGGTATCTTCCTTTTTTCCAAGTGACAACTTCCAAAGGGAAAGGAAGTTTGTTTCGTTTTTCTTTGGGAACTTTGACACCTAACTCCCATCGTTCCAATTTGGAATGTGGTAATTTTGGTGGGTCCAAACTTCGGCCATAAAAACAAATTTCATGGTTGTACACGCCTAGAGAAATTGTTTTATCTAATAGCCTATGAAGGGTTTTTGCAAATATTTTATCCTTTGCATCAGTCCGCATGATTGCGATCGGAAAAGAATCCATATTTTTGATCATTTGAAATGGATTTTGAAAGACTGCCTTTTCTCTTTGTAATTCCAATGGTTTTAGATTCTCAAAGTGATCGGTTGTATTTTTTCGATACATACCCGGTGTTGTTTTATATAATTTTTTAAAATTACGGATGTATGTTTCTGTATTTGGAAATCCAACTTCAAAACTAATTTCGGAAATTGATTTTTTGGAATATACCAAAAGTTGAAGGCTTTTTTCCAATCGAACTTGTATTAAATAGTCAATGCAAGTCATTTCAAAATATGACTTGAACATTCGATGGAAATGAAACAAGGATAAGTGGGCAGAATTGGATATTTCTTCTAATCCAATCGATTCAGAATAATGGTCTTCAATAAACCTTCTGGATTTTTTTAGTTTCTGAATCGTATCATTGTTTGAAGTTTTTGATTTCATTTTTTCAGGGTTACGACTCGTAATGATTAGTTTAAGAAATTTGGAGTTTGGTTCGTTCTGCTCTAAGAATCGAACCAAAGAAATATAAAGTTAAATCAGGCAAAACTAAATTTGACAAAATAACTTGTTATTAAAACAGAGTGATTCGATTCAAAATTCAATGGGTACTTGAATTGAAAAATCAATAAAACTAAATCTAAAACGATTGAATCCAGAGTAATATAAAGGAGAGGTCACTTGCAATTGGAATGTAAAGTATTCTCCAGGATATTCGTAAAATACTACCCAGGTAGCATTTGATCTCAAACGATTCGAATAGGCGCCATTATTTAGACTCAAAAGAGTTAAAATTTCTAATGGTGTAAAATTTCCCGTGTTGTTTAAATACTGAATTTGAGCTATTGTGACCACATTGAAATTTGGGGTGCCTATTTCTCCTTTTGCGGCCATGTACACACCTAGATGTTCTAAATTTTTACCTTCGTTTATATTCGCTAAAAAATATGTTCGCAATGGATCTAAACTCGGATCAGCGCCTAAAATCATTTGTGATAAAGCCACTCGATTGAGAAATGTACTTCGATCGAGCGACTGTGCCTGAAATATTACAGGATTGACTGAGTTATAAAAATTTGCAGTTCCTGATATAACTGCTTCGGAAGGTCCTACACCAAATCCAAGTTTTGCCCTGTCCTCCCCTTTGGCTCCAATGTAAATTGCCGGAAAAGCATGTTGGTATCGACCCCGAATTCTACTTCCTAAATCTTTCGTTGAAAAACTTGCGCTGTTCTTGGAGTTACTTCCACTTTCATTTGAATCACTCACAATACTTTGAGTTTCGACTATCTGGGCATTGTATTCAAATTCATATGACCTAGCATGAAAGATGAAACCCCAATGGGATCCCATATGGTAGGATTTGGATTTTATTTCGATACTTGGAATGACCGGGAGAGGATTTTTATGATCCATTGATGCAGATCCAATAGGAGACCTGATTTGTAAGCTTTGACTTTGAAATGTCAAAGAAGGATACAAAGCAAAAAAATTCGGTCCCCCTTTTCGCCTTGAGTATAAAAAACCATAACGTTGATGTGAATCTTCGTTTTGCTCTACATTTTTATTTTGTATTTCCTTAGGAATCGTTGTTTCCGATTCAAGTTTATTATCGTTTGTCTGACTTAATAATTGGATTTGAAAGACAAAGACAAGGATCAGTAGAACATTTCTCCAAGTAAAACGTATTGAACGATTCATATATAATAAATTCTTTTTAAGAATGAAGATACTTTTCATTGAAAGTGAATCAGATTGACGATATATTAGCTTATATCATATCTTTTGGGTTGACCCATTTGTCAAATTCTTCTGCTGTTAATAAACCAAGTTTGATCCCTGCTTCTTTTAATGTTAAGTTTTCAGCATAAGCCAGCTTTGCGATCTTTGCCGCCTTGTCATATCCAATGTGTGGGTTAAGGGCAGTCACAAGCATCAGTGAGTTTTCCAAATTGGTTTTGATTTTTTCCAAATTTGGTTCTATTCCTTCGACACAATGGATCGCAAAGGAACGACTTGCATCGGCTAATAGTCTTATCGAATTGAGAACATTGAAAATGATGAGTGGTTTGAATACATTCAATTCAAAATTTCCCGAAGCTCCACCAATCGTGACCGCTACATCATTGCCAATCACTTGTGCGCAGACCATGGTGAGTGCTTCCGACTGGGTCGGATTCACTTTTCCAGGCATGATGGATGACCCAGGTTCATTCTCTGGAATGCGAATCTCACCGATCCCTGACCTCGGACCAGAAGACAACCAACGGATATCATTTGCGATCTTCAAGAGAGAACTGGCGATGGTTTTTAGAGCGCCACTCACTTCCACTAACGAATCATTGGCGGCAAGAGCTTCAAATTTATTTGGAGCAGTGATAAAAGGAATTCCTGTTTCCTGTGCTATGGCATAGGCGACTTTGACAGGAAAATTTGAATGAGTGTTGAGTCCTGTTCCCACTGCAGTCCCACCTAATGCCAGTCTGTAAACGGATGGTAGGACTTGACTGATTCGATCAAGGCTATAGGACAACTGCTCGGCATACCCAGAAAATTCCTGGCCTAATGTCAAAGGAGTGGCATCTTGTAAATGAGTCCTTCCAATTTTGATAATGCCTTTGAATTGGTTTGCCTTATTCGTTAGGATTGAATGAAGGAGTTTGAGATTTGGGATGAGGTTTTTCTGAATCGATTCTGCAGTAGCGATGTGCATTGCGGTTGGGAATACATCATTGGAACTTTGTCCTTTGTTGACATCATCATTGGGATGTATAGGGAATTTGGATCCAAGTGCACTTCCAGCTAATTCGTTTGCTCGGTTGGCAATCACTTCATTGGCATTCATATTGGTTTGAGTACCCGATCCAGTTTGCCAAACTGATAACGGGAAATGGTCATCTAACAAGCCACCAATGACTTCATCTGCTGCCTTTAGGATTAGGTTTTTTTTGGATTCTTCAAGTAGGCCAAGCTCTGCATTGGTGATCGCAGACGATTTTTTGACGATGCCTAAAGCACGAATCATTTCTCTTGGAAATTGGTCTTTTCCGATTTGAAAGTAATGTAAGGAACGCTCGGTTTGTGCTCCCCAATAACGAGAAGATCCAACTTCGATTTCTCCCATGGAGTCGGTTTCCAAACGAGTTTTTTTGATTTCCATATTTTGTTTCCTATGGTTGGACTCTGATCAGGTAAAAATTGATGGTTTCAATGAAAGGAAAATTTGGATGCCGATGGACAACTTCCCAGTGGTTTCCCACTGAGAAGTTTTAAAAAAAATTAACTTGGTTGGTAAAACGCTAAGTAAGCTGCAAGTAGTCCCAAAAGAGGGAATACAAACCATAGGACTTTTGCTGCTTTCTGATTTTTATAAGCCAAAGTGAGAAGTCCACCAAACGCAAGCCAGATGAGAATCTTTGCGATGATCCAAACTGGGAGTGCAGAGTGAGAGATGTCGCGGAACTTCATGAGTCCAAAACCTGCAACAAATAACAAAACCAACCCAACACCATGAAAGATGGCAACAAAGGCTTTGAATTTGTTCTCTGACTTTTTTCCCCCATTGATTGAATAAAGGGTTACTCCACCCAATGAAAAAAATAAAAGATACATTCCGAATATATGGATTAATTTATACGCTTCGTATGACACAAATGACTCCTTTTAACTCTCACAATTCTTTCAAATCTTCGTTTTCCTTGCGAGAGTTTTCTCAGTTTTTTCCCAAGAAAAAAAACTGGGAATTCCCTGTGGGAAGAAAATTCTTTGGAAGTTATGGAGACAGATCAGATAGCCGCTTCGAATACTTTACCGAAACAAAAAACACTACTCCTTTTACGAGGGATTCCTGGCTCTGGTAAAACCACACTTGCCAAAGAAATTTCAAAATCCAATGGGGCCCCTATTTTATCTATCGATTCCTATTTTGAAAATGAAAAGGGAGAGTATCATTTTGATTACACGAAAAACCATTTGGCTTACAAAGAATGTGAATCCAAAACAAAAGATGCTTTAGAAAAAGGGATTCCCTTTGTCATCGTTGATAACACGTTTACAATAGAATGGGAAATGAAACCTTACGAAGATTTGGCGAAAACCTTTGGGTATCTATGTTTCGTTGTCACTGTGGAAAATAGGCATGGAGGAAAAAACGTTCATCAAATTCCAGAGGAACATATAGAGAAGATGAAGGCAAAGTTTAAAGTGGTTTTGTAATGAATTAGGCTAGGATGTTTATAAAGAGATGATGATTGTGGAACATTTGATTGGTTCAATCGGAATGATCACGATTCGATTGCCAAAAGTGATGATTTCGAGTTTCATACCTACTTTCACACCGATTTGGTTTAGAGAAGTTGAAGAGAGTTGAATCAAAAATCGAAATAAAAATTCTGGAAGGCAAAAAAAAACCGCCACCTAACATAAAGTCAAGCGACGGTCTTTCAACAAACTTGGATTATCTCCAGTTGTTTGTCTTAGGTTTTGCGATGTTTACTTTCATCTCACGGTTGAGTACGTTTTTTCCGTTAAGATCTTTGATCGCGTTATCAGCTTCTTTTCCATCTTTCATTTCGATGAATCCGAAACCTTTAGAACGACCAGAGTACTGGTCAGTGATGATTTTTGCAGAAGTCACTGCTCCGTGTGCTCCGAAAAGCTCACTGAGTTTACCTTCAGTCATATCGTAAGAGAGGTTGCCAACGTAAATGTTTACTGACATAGTTTTTGTCCTGTTTGTTAAAGTTGACTCGGGAATTCTAGATTTACAATCGTCGGGACCCTAAAAGGGATTTTGGGTAAGAACTCCAGAAAAATGCAGGGAAAAACTTGGGAAAGCTACCAGCGTGCAAGCTTGAAAGGACTACTTCGGCGGTGAAAATCAACAATACTCTGAATCTTCTGTCAGTGTAATTACCCTTTCTAAAAAAAGCAATCTGAAAGAAGACCCAGAGGGAAAATAACGAAGGATTTCGTTTTTAGTGGTGGTGGTGTCCACCAGGTCCATGTACGTGTCCGTGTTGTTTTTCTTCTTCTGTGGCTTCACGAATGGATTTGATGGTGACATCAAAATGAAGGGTTTCTCCAGCTAACGGGTGATTGCCGTTCAAAATGACATCCGCGTCACGAACTTCTTGGAGGTATAGAATCATTCTACCTTCTGGTGTGTCGGTTTGGAATTCCATTCCCACTTCGAGTTCTGCTTCGGCAGGGAGTTCTGTTTTGGGAACTTGGAAAATAAGAGCTTCGTTATATGTCCCATAACCTTCTTCAGGTGGTACAGTGACATTTTTGGAGTCCCCATTCACAAGACCTTCCAGTTCTTTTTCCAATCCAGGGATGATATTTTGCCAGCCGTGGAGGTATAATAGCGGTTCGTCTGATTGGTCCAGAGTCTCTCCCTGGGCGTTCTTTAGGTGATAGGAAAATCCTACAACCATTCCTTTGCTGATGGTTTTTGACATATTCATTACACTCTACATACGGAAAAAAATACTGCAACCGAATAAAAGGTTGGTACCAAATTGTAATCAAAGAAATTGAACCCTGGAAATATCAATATCTATGAATTGGCCGTTACTCATTCAAGTTTTAGGTGGGCTCGGGGTTTTCATCTATGGGATGAAATTACTCAGTGAGTCCTTACAACGTGTCGCAGGAGATAGGCTTCGTTCCTTTCTTTCGTCCATGACACGAAATCGTGTGTCTGCTGTGTTCAGCGGATTGTTCATTACTTCTACCATCCAATCCAGTTCGGCAACCACCGTCCTTGTTGTCGGGTTTGTCAATGCGGGACTTATCTCTCTTGCACAGGCCATCGGTGTGATCATGGGAGCCAACATTGGAACCACAATCACAGCATGGATTGTGTCCTTTTTAGGTTTCAAATTCAACATTGCTTCGTTTGCCTTACCTGCGATTGCTTGTGGGGTCATCCTTCATTTCTCAAGAAAAGAAAGTCGTTCTGGTTGGGGCAGTTTCCTCATCGGATTTGGATTTTTGTTTTTGGGTTTGGATTATCTTAAAACATCCGTACCTGATAGTGCGAAAGACCCAGAGAGTTTTCTCTTTTTACAACAATACACAAACATGGGTTTTAATTCGGTTTTGTTGTTTGTATTGATTGGAGCTTTACTCACCATCATCGTTCAATCATCGTCAGCATCGACGACGATTACCATCACACTCGCTTTTTCTGGTTACATCCCGATTGATGCGGCTTATGGTATGATCCTTGGTGAAAACATTGGAACGACAATCACAGCAAATTTAGCTGCGATCCCCGGGAATCGAAACGCCAAGAAAGCGGCACTTGCGCACACCTTGTTCAACGTGTTTGGTGTGATTTGGGCCCTTCTCTTTTTTAAAGTTTTTACTGGGATTGTAGATGATTTAATACCTGGTGATCCACTCACAGATAAAGAATCCACAAGGTTTCATATTTCATTGTTCCACACTATGTTCAATGTGGCAAACACACTCATCCTCATTTGGTTTGTGAATACAATCTCCAAAGTGGTGAGTACAATCGTAGACGGTCTTGCTTCCAAAACTGGAAAAGACAAAGATAGCATTCGTTTGTTGCAAGCAGGAACTGTGAAAACCACAGAACTTGCAATGGTAGAACTTGTTGAGTTTACCAAAAAAATCATTCGAGATACATATGATTTTTTAAGACTCACAGAACAAATTTTACTCCAACCTTATGATGCAGCAAGGATAGGCCAAGTCCTGAAAAAAGAAGAGGAACTTGACCAGGTTCGAACAGAAGTATTGACCTACCTCAACCAAGTCCAGGAATCAGGAATTACTGGTAACTACGCAAAAGATGTGTTAGGGATTATGGAAAGGGTGAAAGCTGTGGAAGAGATGGGTGACAATTTTGCATCCATTGCGAGAAAAATTCGTAAGTCTCACAGACAAAAAATTTCCTTTGATAAAAACTTTTCAAATTCTGTGAAAGACCAAATGGATTTACTCAAACACCACTACGATATCCTACTTGTGAACTTGGAACAAAGTGAAACCTTTGATATCCTCGGAAACCCACAAGTTCGTAACCAAAGTCGTGAGTATCGTTTCCAAATGATTCGTTCCATCAAAAAGAATGAATCAAAGGTGAAGAAGAAAAAGTACCAGAAAAAAGAGAATCTGTTGCCTGCTCTTTTATACCGTGATATTTCCAGAAACTTAGATAATATTTCTAGGTTACTCAATGCAGCCATTTATGCGGACGTATAGTCCGCATCTTTGGAGAATCATTTAGGTTATTTCAAATAGAATAAAAGTAATATCATCGTCTGCGGGACCTTCTTTGTTACGCAGGCGGATGTGTTCGTCGATCCCACCATACAAAGATTCAACGGATTCTCCTTTACGTTGGAGTAACCACGCGAGCAGTGCTTCTTCCCCTGAGTCCCCATTTTCCCAGAGGTCCCAAATCCCATCGGTAAATAATAATAATTTATCACCTTTCCGAATGGAATGAACCTCTTCCGAATACAATCCTTCTTTGGAATAACCAATCAATTTTCCCTTTGGTCGGATCACATCAATTGATTTTGACTCATCGTTGAATTTGTATAAGGCGGGGTGGCCTGCATTGGCCACTTTTAATACTTTTTGTTCTAAATCAATAAAGATAGCGCTGGCTGTTAAAAACTGATTTTTATAATTGCCTGCGAGAGCTTGGTTGATGCTTTCTAAAACTTTACCTGGTTTATTTGCAAAAGCCAAGGTTTGCATATAGGCAATTTTTAACATCGCTGCTTCGATTGCTGCGGGGACTCCATGCCCTGTAACATCAGCGATGAGGCCACAGATTTGTTGTTTTCCATAAACGGTTAAATCATAAAAATCACCTCCAACCAGAGAGGCCGGAAAATAACCAGTTTTGATCGATAGGCCAGGGAATTTGGGAAGGATTTGGGGTAAGGTTGATTCTTGGAGTTTTTGTGCGAGTTTAAGTTCTTTGCCATAGGCAATTAACTTTTGTTTGTTGATTTCGGCTTTGAGTTGGATCCTTTCTTTTTCTTTTTGGACAACAGAAATTCGGTCACCAAGTCCAAACGCCATCAGTAACACTTCCAATGCCATTGCAGCTTGGAAGGCATTTTCCGTAAAAACATTCACGGGGAAAAATCCCATGTACTTGAGTACGGTTGTGAGGCCACCGACGATGAGCATAAAATACCCAAAAAAATAAAACCTTGCCGGTGGGAATTTTTTGACAAAGGAAACATAATAGGAGACGAAAAGGGCATAAAATGCCAGAAAAGAAGAAAGTGAATCTCCGAATTGGTTTAACGGTCGGTAAGGTAGAAATGGCAATAGGGCCAAACAAACCATCGGAATGACGGAAAGGCCCATAAATCCTTTGTACAAAAAAGGAGCATTTTCCTTTAAATTCATAAAGGTGATGCTCATCGGAAAACAAGAAAGTAAAAATAAAAAGTACAGAAAATTATGGGCATTGTAAACTAACTCAGGTGAGTCGGGAAAAAATAAAACTGGTAAAAGGCCTTGGAGTGAAAGTTGGAATAGAATTGCAGCAAGAATGAGGTAATTTACATAATAGAGATACGCTTTGTCTTTTACCATAAAATAAACAAATAAATTGTATAAACTCATTACACAGACAATGCCAAAAAACATCCCTTGCATAAGAGTATCCAAAGATTCATAGGAATCAAAATGTTTTTCCTCCGCTACCATAAGTGGAACAGATACAGAACTATCCGTTTTGATTCCGACAAAATACGTTACTGTTTCACTTGGTAAAAGTTCTGTTGCAAAACTAAATCCTCGATAATCCTTGTCACGATTTTGAAACGGGAAACGTCTCCCTTGGATGTTTTGTTTGATTTCACCTGACTCGCGTAATGCGTAAAATTGCACCTCATCTAAAAGAGGGTATTTGATAAAGCTGATTGTCCGTTTGTTGTGATTTACATCATTATGCAGGACAAAACAAAACCAAAACTGTTTTGCCGTATTTCCAAAATTTGGGATCACACCGTTTGCTAAAGCAACTTGGTTGGTTTTGAATTGGTTGAGAATTTCTGGAAATGTGTTTATCGGTTCGTCAACGGAAAGGAAAGCAAGCCTAGGAGATACGTCAAAGGGTTTTCCTTGGTTGGTTGAAATCGGAAATGTATCGACTTTGGGGCAGAGTTTCTCTTCCGCTCCTAACATGGTATGAAAGAGACATAACAGAATGATTGTAAGGGTCTGTTTCATACAGGAAGGCCACTAGTATAAGACGTGAACCTTCCTTTGTAAATCTGTTTGTATGGGAAAAAAAAGGAATTATGTGGCGGCGACTGTGATTCCCGCTAAATTGCGAAGTGCGTCGTATGCTTTTTCTTTTTGTTCCACTTTGGTTTTGTTCACTGCTTTGCGGATGATCACATCCCATTGTTTCTCAGGGTGTTCCATCTTCATGTTTTCCAGCAGTTCCAAAATGTTTTCGTCATCGGATGCATTGAAGATTTCATCAGTATCGTAGCGAAACATTCCAAAAAGGGCATCAATGTAATCACCCACACTCATGGATTCCTTTTCACCAGTTTGGATTTTCTTCTTTTCTGCCTTTCGCAGCTCTCGTTCTCTGCGTTCCAGTTCTGTACGTTTCATCGTTAGGGCCTCTAGCTTGGAAGCATTTGGTTCCAAGACCATCTTTTCAAAGGGCGGGAGGGGGAACACTCAAATTGTCCAAAAATTGTCTCGATTTTTGGTCAGAGGGCAAAAGATTGGGGTAGATGGTCTCCTTTCGGTGGATAGCCGGACTTTTAACCTTAGTGCTAACGACCCAATTCTTCTTTTTGGGGAGTGGGTTACTTGGGTATTGCCTGGAATCCAATTCCAAAATTTGTAAGTGTAACCACGGATCCAAAAAAGAAAAACACACAAATTCTGAAGACCAATTGTTTTCGGAAAACCAAAATACAAAAATCACCACATCGGATGGGAAAGACCACTCTTATCCAAAAGAATTGGCACTAAAACCAAGTTGCCACGATGCAAAGGATGGGGAAGCACACCTCTGTTCTTGCAAAAAGAAAAAAAAGGATGCGATGTCCCTCCGGACCCACCACCAAACCATGGACCAACCAAATGTAAGATTTGGTTTTACGCTACCTGTTTTGTATTCATATACAATTTATGAGTCTCCTTCCACTCTCGAGGATGGAAATTTACCTACCTTACTTAGACCACCGCGTTTTACCTAGGAATTCAATTTCCAACAACCAACTCTAGCGAATCTGGAGTTGGTATAGGTTTTTCGAAAAAAATAAAAGTTATATTAGAATATTAGGTATTTATGAAATTATTACATTTAATTAAAGTTTCCATTGTTTCGGTTTTCCTTTTGGGGTTTGTCTCTTGTGATACTAAATCTGACTCTGATGATAATCAAACTTTAGCACTTTTGGCTTTGGCAGCTCGCCAATCTGTGAATTTAAATTTTGAAACATTAGTTGGTGGGCAATCCGTAACTTTTAATGACACGAATCAAACTGTTGATGGAAAAACGGTGAAATTTAAGGACTTTCGTTATTACATTTCCGAAGTAAAATTGATACGAGCGGATGGTTCAACAGCAGATGTGATTTTGGATAACGAAAATAACTGGCAAAATAATGGTGTAGCACTTGTAGACTTTGAAACATTTAAAACAAGTGATACTCGAAGCAAAGTAACAGGATCTGTTTTGTTGGGAAATTATAGCGGAATTCAATTTACGGTAGGTGTCCCGGACGCTCTAAATCATTTGGACCGAACTACTGCAAGCGCGCCATTGAATATCGGTTCAATGACTTGGTCTTGGACACTTGGTTACAAACATGCAAACATTGAGTTTAGTATCAATAATGACGCTGGATACACACAACTGCATTTGGGTTCAACCACTTGCAATGCTGCACCAAATTATGGATGTACGAAAAAATTTAGAGCTTCCATTCAATTGTCAGGTCAAATCAATCCTTCTGATCAAAAAATTGCATTTGATGTCGATAAACTTTTGGTTGGTTACAGTTCTGTTGGTGCCGTTTCATGTATGCCAGGAACTGGCGCTCCTTGTGATACATTAGTCCAAGCATTTGGATTGAATATCAGTTCAGGTTCTGTTGATAGTTCCATCTCACAAAGAGTCTTTAGCTTAAAGTAAATGTGATCACGAGAGTTGGTATTGTTGAGATGCCAACTTTAAATGTTTAGGAATTTTATGATGAATTCAAAATTTTATATTATAGTTTTTGCAATAAGCAGTTTCTCAAATTGTATTCTTTTTCCAATTCAAAAAGAAGAATCAAATGACAATTTGCTTTTTGCAGCGCTTGGATTATTAGCATCAAGGTCTGATTGGGTTTGGGACTTACCTCCTGGATTTCCAGTTCCTTTTGTTCCATCGGAGAATCCAATGAGCATAGCGAAAGTAGAACTTGGAAGGCATTTATTCAATGAAAAAGCTCTTTCTGGAAATGAGACTATGTCATGCGGAAGTTGCCATATCCAATCTCTTGCATTTTCCGATGGAAAGGATTTTCCCTCTGGAATTACAAGTGAAGTCCATCCTCGAAACTCACAACATTTATCGAATGTAGCATATTTGCCAAGGCTCACTTGGAATAATCCTAGAATGACAAGTTTGGAAGTCCAAGCGAGAGTTCCTATGTTTGGAGAAAATCCCATAGAACTAGGATTATCTTCTAATTCTTTTATCGATAAAATAAAATCAAAAACCATCTACCAAACACTTTTCACAAATGCTTACGGTAATGCTGATTCAGCGGTGAACGAACAAAACATTCGATTTGCATTAGCAAGCTTCCAAAGATCTATGATTTCTGGTAATTCTAGATTTGACCAGTATACCTTTCGAAATAATAAATCAGCCCTCACGGCTTCGGAAATTCGAGGACTGAATCTATTCAATGGAGAAGTGGCCGAGTGTTTCCATTGCCACGGTGGATTTAATTTTACTGACACATCATTACACAGTGGTACCCAAGAAGAATTCTTTTACCACAGCAATGGGATCCATGATGATACGTATTATGCTGGTGTCCCGAGTAACAAGCGAGGGTTATATGATTTAACTGGAATCGCTTCTGATACCGGAAAATTTAGAGCTCCCTCACTACGAAATATTGGGGTTACCTATCCTTACATGCATGATGGAAGTTTTATGTGTGATGATGCGAATAATCCTGAAAAACCTGCAGGATCAGGAAAAACAAAAACCGATTGTGCAAGGGATGCGTTAACAAAGGTAGTTGATCACTATCGATCGGGGGGGCAAAACCATAGCGGAAAAGATTCCACTTTGATCCGTGCGTTTACAATTACAAATTCACAACGTGACGACATGGTAAACTTCCTCCTATCCCTGACCGATGAGGAATTCCTCACGAACCCTAAATTTGCGAGCCCATTTTGAAGTCAGCTAACATCTCTTATATTGCCTTTCTAACAGCTTGTTTGGGAATGTTTTCACAGTGTACCTTTGGATCGGTTGGGAATAGTGAAGAGGAAAAACTGGTGATCCTCCAGAATTTGATTTTTTTTAATAATAACCAAACGATTTCCGTCGGAACCAATCTGCGGAGTTATGATGACCAAGCAGATGACTTCTTAAACCAATTTAGTTTGATAAGTAATGGGAATACGTTTAACATAACGGTTCAGACAAGCTCTTACATCCATTGGGAAACAGGAACCTATCGGATCAACCCTCCCAACCAAACTTTGGGTGTGTCAACGACTGGATCGGAAAGGAGTCATGGAGTCGCAAAGACCCACACTCCCTATACAGTTCCATTGGATTTGCCTGCAGATGATTTGTATGGAAAGTTCTATCCTTTTCTAGCGACGTCTGTTGTTTCCAACATCACACAATTCAATATTACGATGGAGACGGGCGCTAGTTTTTTGTATCCCAATACGCGGTCGGCTAATTTGCCGTTAGGTGTTGTTGCCATTGCCAATGTGAGTTGGGAAGAGATTTACATTCAAATGACGGTGAATCGAGCACCTGATACAAAAACAGTTACAATTTTAATCCCACAAGGAAATAAACAAATCACTCCCAAATGTAAAATTCCGATCAAAAATGGAAGGAGTGGAAACATTGAGATTTTGGTTTCATTGTCGGCTCTCTTCCAAGATAGGACAGTATCTGGAACGCCGATTCGATTTTTAAACGATTTGTTCCTTTTAGGAGATACAACGGTTGTTATCTCGAAAGTTTCTAACGTGAATTTATACAATATCCTCCAACAGAACTTGCAAGCAGAAGATATTACCTTCAGTTTCCCTGGTTGTTTTCCAGGAGTCGAACGATGAAACACTTATTTTGCGAAAAAGTTTTGGAAAGGATCTTTTTGTTCATTCTTTTTCTGTTTGTTACCATTCCTAACAATTCATTGTATTCGCATCACACTGGTTCGTCGGACAGCCCCAATGCAACGGCAAGATTTGTGGATCCATTTACAGGCAAACGGGAAAAACCGGCCAATTATTTGGTCATGACCCAAGACTATTACCAATCCACAAGAGAAAACAGCCATCTTTTCACTACCACTGCCTTTGCGGAGTTGAATTTTTTTGAAGGTAGGTTTGCACTCAATGCATCTGTACCATGGAATTATTACCAACAGCGAGGTAGAGAGGATGCGGCCCGAATTGGAAAAACCTATCTTGGTTTTAAATACCAACCGTTTTTTGATTTGGACAAACCTTACTTTTTTGTGATTGAAGGAGCAGTTGGTTTCCCAAGTGGTCCTGATACGGACCGGTTCACAGGAGGGAATTATTATACGGGTTCTGGTTTTATCAAACTGGGATACTTATATGAGAAGTGGTCGTTTGTGACAAAGATTGGTGGACTGAATCCACTTTCTCGGCCGCAACCAAATAATTTACAAGATAACGACGGGATACCCTATTATCTCCGTAAACCCTCTGCCACAGCACCAGAACCAGAGTATGAATTCAAAAAAACAACTCTCATCTCTGCGTATGTGACGTATTATTTCATGCCTGAGATTTCCCTTTTCACTGGTATTTTGTATCGAAATCCTTATAATGGTGTGGATTATTCCAAAGAAAAAGACAAAGCGAATCCATCGTATTTTACGGAAGCGAGTGCAGGGTTTTCATGGAATTTTTCTGAGAAATACAATCTGAGTGTCGCCTACCGTTATCCGTTACAGCGCGATCGTGAGTATAGATTGTACCAGTCGGCATGGACCTTTGCCTTCTCAATGGAGTGGGGAAGCGATTGACATTTCCCGCCTTTTTTAAAACGTTCTAAGAAACTGTATAAATCTTAATCGTAAAAGGTAATCTATGAGCAACGTAGAAATCGTACCAGTAGGGGAACTTCCTCCTATTGGCGTCGTGCCCAAAAAAATGCACGCACAGGTCATTCGCCCGGAACGTTACGGCGAACCGAAAACTTCTTTCCAATCAGAAGTCATTGATGTTCCGGAGATCGGTCCGAACGAAGTTCTCGTGGCCACTATGGCTGCTGGAGTCAACTATAACAACGTTTGGGCAGCCTTAGGTTACCCTGTTGATGTTATTGCTGCACGGAATAAAAAAGGCGAACCTGAAAAGTTTCACATCGGTGGCTCTGATGCTTCTGGTATTGTGTACAAAGTTGGTTCCGAAGTTAAGAATGTAAAAGTGGGTGATGAAGTCGTTGTCCATTGTGCAATGTGGGATCCAAAAGATCCATGGGTTCTTTCAGGAAAAGATCCAATGTATGCACCTTCTCAAATCATTTGGGGATATGAATCCAACTGGGGATCCTTTGCACAATTTTGCAAAGTGCAGGACCACCAATGTTTGCCTCGCCCTCAACACCTAACATGGGAAGCATCCGCAGCCTACATGTTAGTTGCGGCAACCGCTTACAGAATGTTACACCACTGGAAACCAAATGATGTAAAACCTGGTGATGTTGTCCTCATTTGGGGTGGAGCTGGTGGACTTGGTGCTATGGCAATCCAAATTGTGAAAGCAGCCGGTGGAATTCCAATCGCAGTTGTATCATCTGATGATAAAATCGAATTCTGCAAAAACTTAGGTGCTGCTGGTGTGATCAACCGTAACAAGTTCAAACACTGGGGTGCACTCACTTCTGACATCAACAAACCAGAAGCATTCGTTGAGTGGACAAAACAAGCACGTGAGTTCGGAAAAGCAATTTGGGACATCGCAGGCAAAGGCAAAAACCCACAAATCGTTTTTGAGCACCCGGGTGAAACAACACTTCCAACTTCTGTTTTTGTATGTGAAACTGGTGGTATGGTTGTGATCTGTGCAGGAACAACTGGTTTCAATGCAACAGGTGATTTACGTTACCTTTGGATGAGACAAAAACGTTTGCAAGGTTCACACTTCGCTAACGACGACAATTGCCGTGATCTCAACCAATTGGTGATTGATAAAAAAGTGGATCCAGTTTTGGCAGAAACATATCGTTTCGAACAAACTGGTGAGTGCCACCAATTGATGCGCGAAAACAAACACCCATCAGGAAACATGTCAATCCTCGTTGGTGCAAAAACAACAGGATTGGGAAAGAAGTAATTTTTTCGTTTAGCCTGTATTTAGAGTACATGTCCCCGCCCATATCGAACTGGGTGGGGTTAACCACCCGCCACCCAATGGCTCCATCTACCACACAACCCTCGTTTTGTGAATCCAAATCCTAAATCTCTAAAAAATTCGATCACAAAAGTTCATATTTTCGCATAGGAAGGCAAATCATGTTTCCCAGAATCAATTTGATCACCCTCGGAGTTTCCGATTTACAAAAAGCAGTTCATTTTTATGAAACTGGGTTAGGTTGGAAAAAATCGTTAGAGAGTAACGACAAAGTCGCCTTCTTCCAAATTGGAGCTTTGGTATTCGCATTATTTGGAGAAAATGATTTGGCAGATGATATCGGAATTCCTTTTCAAAAAAGACAAGAGTATTCAGGGATCACATTGGCTCAGAATGTAGGAAGTGAATCGGAAGTAGATCAGATTATCAATGGAGTGCGCGCGTTAGGTGCCGAGGTATTAAAAGAGCCACAAAAAGTGTTTTGGGGTGGGTATAGCGCTTACTTCAAAGACTTGGATGGTCACATATTTGAAATTGCATACAATCCATTTTTCCCCCTAAACGAGAAAGGTGAAATCGAATTAAGTAAGTAGCGTTTGTTAGTTGGTTTTGGTGGATGTGAATCGTTTTGGCAGAATTTGGTAAGTTTAACTATATAATTGCCGAATTTTATTAGTTCCATACATAGTTTCTAATTTTTTCGATTTTGAATTTATATTTGATAACGAACATCTGATAAGGATCTTTTTGAGCAATGAGACAAGCTGAGATAAAACAATTTGGACTTGAAAATTTAAATGTAATAAATGTACCAGAACCAAACGAAATAGGACCAACAGAAGTTCTTGTCCGTTTGCGTGCGGCCTCGTTGAATTATCGAGATTCACTTGTTGTAGAAGGTAAATACAATCCTAAGTTTCCTTTACCACTCGTTCCATGTAGTGACGGTGCGGGGGAAGTGATCCAAATTGGTTCGCAAGTGACAGAATGGCAAGTGGGCGATAAGGTACTCCTCACCTTTGCACCGAAATGGATCGCAAAAGAAGCAACTCATTCGGAAATTCGTCACACCATTGGCGGCCCACTTCCAGGAACCCTTCGCGAATTGGCAATCGTTCCTGAGACAGGGCTAGTCAAAATGCCAAAACATTTAAGTTATGAAGAAGCCGCAACCTTACCTTGTGCTGCTCTCACTGCCTGGTCGGGATTATTCCAGTATAGCCAATTGAAACCGGGTGAATTCGTCGTCGTACAGGGAACAGGTGGCGTGTCCATTTTTGCCTTACAATTTGCCAAACTGATGGGTGCAAAAGTAATCCTTACTTCTTCGAGTGATGAAAAGTTAGAAAGAGGAAAAGAGTTAGGCGCTAATTATCTAATCAATTATAAAGAAATCAAAGATTGGGGAAAAGAAGTTCGGCGTATCACAAATAAGGTGGGTGCGGATCATATCATTGAAGTGGGTGGAGCAGGGACTTTGGAACAATCCATTGCCGCCTGTCGTCCGTTTGGTGTAATCCATTTGATTGGAATATTGGCAGGTCGATCAGGAGAACTCAATTTATTACCTGCAGTCATGAACAATTTAAAAATCCAAGGCCTTGTTGTGGGTGGAAGAAAAGCATTTATCGAAATGAACCAAGCCATTGAACAAGCTGGATTAAAACCAATTGTTGATAAAGTTTTTCCATTAGAAAACACAGTGGAAGCCATCCAATACTTACGTTCCGGCTCTCATTTTGGGAAAATAGTCATTACGATTTGATTTTGGTAGTGGGATCCAAAATGGATTCTCTTTCAATGTCCAATGCATTGACTGACAAATGGATTTCAATCAGTGCCAAAATGAGAGAGACCACCATAAACAATAACGAGATCGAAAAAAATATCCAAGCTACCAAATTATAAAAGGGAATCATTCCTAAAGAACAAGTGCAGAGGATTAAACTTAGGATCCCAGCACTTTGTGAGTATAAAATAAGGGAGATCCGAAATCGTAAATTATGAATCTGTTTTGCGAGAACTTCAGATTTGGAAGTTTCATATTCCGCAAGGAGTTGCCTCGAAAGACTTGCCAAACCAAAAAATCGATTGGTAAAACCCAACATCAAAAGTGAGATTGCTGGGAATAATAAACCGGGAATGTTATATGTTAAATGGTCCAATATGACAATGCATTCCCGATTCCTGCAAATGGGAATGCGCTGGGCCGAGGGGCCGACCCAATGATGACTGTAGGTCTTATTCTTCGGCGAATAAATTATTTAATGAATCGATAAGAGTGTCAACTTCCACTCCATACCCCATACATACTTGTTCAATGGTTTCCACTTCATTGATCGAGCAGTGGGAACAGCCACCTAAGTGGTAACTTGAGAATACAAGCCCCGCTTCCGGATGGATGGCAATTGCTTCGCCTACGGTCATTTCTTTAAAAAAGCGTGGTTTTGTTGATTCAGTCATCTTCTTTGAGCCCCCTAAGAGGAAATTACTATACAAATATTGGACGATGCTCTATTCGTCAATGGAATGTTTACCCAAGAAAACGGGAAATTTTATGTCCGCATCGAAGGCAGGTTTGAGTCCGCTCATTTCCTCTACCAGTACTTTGCCGATGGCACAGACGAGCCCATCCACGGCCATTCGTGGAAAGTGGAAGTGTTTTTAGAAGGAAAAACGAACATTCGCCCAGATGGAATCTCCTATGACTTTTTGACAGCTAGGAACAAACTTTTGGAACTTGTGCATTCCATTGACCACATCCTCATCAACGACCACCCCGATTTCAAAGGCACGAACCCCACTTCTGAAAATATTGCCAGATGGTTCTATTTTGGATTGAAAGACGAAGTGAAGGCTTCCGAAGGAAAGATCAAGCGGATCGTCATCCATGAAGGTCCAGAAAACCTTGCATTTTTTGAACCAGAGGACTTTTAAAGACACAATCCAATCCAGTCCAAGTCAGGGACCGAATGGGATGCATTTGCCATCTCCATCATTCGTTCGGAACGATCAATTTCATTGCCAGTGACACTCTACATGTTCGTGATTCAAAACTGAACACATTTCATCGTAAATCGATATAGAACATCTGTTAGAAAATATGGCAACAAGGCTAAGAGTTGGTTTAGTCCCATATCACAGCAGTTATTCTCTTTGACTAGGGTAGTTTCGTAGTAAGAATCACCATTTGTCATCCAATTGTAAAAAAATTCTCCGTGTTAGGCTTTAGAATCCGTTTCAATTTTGATTGTAACTGCCACCTAACGAAAGGTTCTGCTGTAATTTTGCATTGATTTTATTTTATTGCATTGATAATTATTTTTTTCAAAAAAAATGAATTACAGAATAGATTGCCATTTCGATCCCTATTCTTAAATTTTGGTGAAAGTCGTTATGCCAATAGCAGAAATCAAACATAGTTTAGGTCATATCCTACTTGTAGAGGATGAAGCTATATTGGCAGTCTCCCAAGCAGAGTTTCTAAAACTCAAAGGATACTCTGTACAACATGTTTCTAATTCTTATGATGCAATTGATTTTGTCACATCAGGAGAAAGAGCCGATTTAATTTTAATGGATATCAATTTATCTGATGAATTAGATGGGATCCAACTCGCAAAAAAGATATTAGAAATCAAAGAAATACCAATTTTGTTTGTGAGTGGTTATTCCGATCAAAAAATTTTGAATCGAGTGGCCGATTTAAAACACTACGGTTTCGTTCCTAAAATTTCAAGTCCTGATATTGTTGAGTGTATGATTAAATCTGCACTCAAACTCCACCAAGTGGAACAGAGTTTAGCGTTTCGTGAAAAAGAACTCAGAATCACTTTTGAAGCAATGGGTGATGCTGTCATTGTATTAACACCCGAAGGTCAAATCCGAGATATCAATCAGAATGCGTTGAATTTGTTAGGTTATCAAAAATTAGAAGTCATTGGCAAAGAAATTTCTTCCTTTTTGTATCTCATACAAGCTGAGTCGCGAATGCGAATCACTTATTCATTCCTTAATCATTCAGAAGGGTTAATGGAAACAAAACGTCGAAACGATCTAATGATCATTTCAAGAAACGGCCGCGAGATCAATGTAACTGAGACCGTCTCACCAATATTAGATGCAAACAAGAATTTAAGTGGGATCGTCATTGTATTTCGAGAAAATCCCGAAACCCCTGTTTTGGTTCCTCCAAAAGACAGTGAAAGTTTGTATGCAAAGGTTTTCCAACTTAGCCCGATTGCAATGGCCATTTCTACGATCAAAGATGGAACGTATTTGGATATCAATCCAGCCATGGAAACCATTTTCCAATTTGAAAAAGAAAAGGTAATCGGACGAAATACAGAAGAGTTTAAAGCTTGGAGTGATCCAGAACAAATCCAAAGACTCAATGCCATTTACGAACAAAATGGAAGGTTGTCTGGCGAAAGGATGTCTGTCAGGCATGCTGATGGAAAACAGTATGAGGTATTGGTGTTTAGCCAAGCGATGGATATCTCTGGCGAACGATTTGTCCTCTGGATCAATTTAGATGTAACAAAAATTTTGGACATCGAAGGACGACTTGCCAAATCATTAGAAGAAAAAGATGTACTTTTAAAAGAGTTACAACACCGGGTTAAAAATACATTAGCTATCATATCAGGACTTCTCAATCTAGAATCCTTTAAGGTTGAAAACGAACTGGCAAAACAATCCTTTTTAAATGCACAGTCGCGGATCATGTCAATGTCCAAGGTGTATGAAAACCTATACCAATCAGAAGATTTGGAATCGGTTGATTTACGAAAGTACATTGAAGACTTGGTTTTCAGTTTACATGATATCTTTGTGTTAAATCCAACCAAAATTAAATTTGATGTAAAACTAGAAGACATTCGATTGGATCTCAAACGAACTTTGCCATTGGGTTTGATTGTCAATGAATTGCTCACCAATGCACTTAAGTATGCGTATCCAAATGATGCAAGTGGTGACATTCGTATCCAACTCATTAAGTCAAATGATCACATCCAATTGACAGTTGGAGATGATGGGGTGGGTTTACCAGAATCGGTGAACATTGAAAAAGGCAATCATTTTGGATATGAGCTGATCCGAAGTTTAACCTCTCAATTGAAAGGGGTGTTTTCATCGGTTTCGAAAAAAGGGGAAGGTTTGAACATCATCATCTCCTTCCCGATCCATGGGAAAGACTAAACAAAAGCCACTAACGATGTTTATGTTTTCTCCCTCGAATGGTTCCGATAAAAACCAATCGAACCTGTTTCATGGTTTTCACTTTTAACTTTCGCATTTCCAAATGGGCATCTTCTTCTAAATCTAAATAATCCGAAGCCATTTGGAAGCAGATGCTGACGATGAGTTCAGAAGCAAACAAAGTATCCACCTTTGAGATGGATTTTGGCATTCGCATATCCTTAGCAAGTTCCACGGCAATCATATGCATGGCTTCTCGGATCCCTTCGCGGATCTTCCGGTTGCCTCCCGTTCGTTCTCTGGCAATGAATCGGAATAGGGAACGGTTATTTGTGACGTAGTCGAAAAAAAAGCCAATCGTGAGCTGTAAGGCCGACCGGTAAGCACCTTTGACCCTGGCATCTCCCACAATCATTTGGATCCGATTGCTGCATTCTTCTACCAAATTGAGTCCTAATTCCTCCATCGACTTAAAGTGCCGGTAAAATGCCGCAGGGACTATCCCTGCCTTTCCTGTCACTTCTCGTAAGCTGAGATCACCCAATCCTTTTTCCTCACCCATCAGTTTCAGAGCGCTTTCAAGCAGGTTTGCGTGGGTTTTTTGTTTCTGGCTGTCTCGTTTGCCTGGTTTCATGGGATGAATTGAGTAAACGATTGTTCACTTTTTTTTGGAAAGCAAGGAAAAAATCCCAAGTTTTGGGTTGACATAGTGAACAGCGTAAGTTAACACTATTAGATAAATCCGTGAACACTTGTTCACTTAAATGCGAAAAGAGGCGAAAATGAAAACATTTCCTTTTATCTACAACGAACCAAAGGAATTCCTAAAATTCCTCCAACCCAAAGATTGGGCCAATTTTTTCCTCGGAGAAATCAACCCACGATTTTCTGTCACTGCTACCAAAGCAAAAGTGATGGATGTGATCGAAGAAACAAATGATACCAAATCAATTGTTTTGAAACCGAATTGGTTGTGGAAAGGGTTCCAATCTGGCCAACATCTACCAGTTACTGTGGAAATCGCAGGCCGAAGGATTACGAGATTTTATTCATTATCTTCCCATCCATCTGACAAATACTTACAAATCACCGTGAAACGCCAGAAAGGTGGTCTTGTTTCTAACTTCATCAATCAAAATATCAAAAAAGGTGATATTTTAGAACTTGGGGATGCGAGTGGTGACTTTGTTTTTCCAAAGGATGTTCCAAAACAGCTTTTATTCCTTGCGGGAGGAAGTGGGATCACACCCATTCACTCACTTCTCAAAGATTTAGAAAAATCGAAGTATGATGGCAAAGTGACTTTACTTTACTTTGTTCGTTCTTACGAAGATATCATTCTGAAATCTTCACTTGAGAAAATAAAATCCAATGTGAAATGGTTAGAAATTGTTTATGTATTTTCTGATGTTCCACAAGAAGGATACGAATCAGGATTTTTAACCAAAGAAATTTTGGAAAAATACAACAAGGATCTAAAATCTACATCTGTTTATGTTTGTGGTCCATCACCGATGCAAACCAAAGCATTAAGTTTGTTAGATGGTGTGGACGTTAAATCAGAACTCTTTTTGTTACCAAATCAAAATGTGAATCAAGTAAAAAAAGAGGGAACTGTAGATGTCTTCTTAACACTTAGTCACAAAACGATCCAAGTAAAAGGGGAAAAATCACTTTTAGAGGAACTCGAAGAACAAGGAATTTACCCACAAAGTGGATGCCGTATGGGAATTTGCCATACTTGTGTTTGTAAAAAACAAACTGGATCAGTCACTGATTTATCAAATGGAGAAGTATCTGAGTTAGGTGAGGAGAATATCCAAATCTGTGTAGCAAGGGCAGAGTCAAATTTGGAGTTAGAACTTTAGATTGGTGGCAAGGCAAACCAGTTGATTGAAAAAAAAGGAATTATCATAGGATAAGAAAATGAGAACAATTAGCAAAAAATTAAACAAAGAAGAAATCGAATCATTTGGCAAAGAAGTGGATGCACTTCGTGAAGAAGTTATGGCCAAAGTTGGAAAAGAAGACGCAGACCATATTCGATTTATCTACAAAATGTATCGGTACACAGAGGTATTAGGTCGAGGATTGATTCATTTCAGTTTTGAACCAATTACTTTTGCAGCAGGAACTTTATTATTATCGATTTCTAAAATCATCAACAATATGGAACTTGGGCATAATGTTTTGCATGGCCAATATGATTGGATGAATGATCCAAGATTTAATTCTAGAACCTTTGAGTGGGACATTGTATGTAATGCTCACCAATGGAAATTTTATCACAATTACATGCACCATACTTATACAAATGTTTTAAACAAAGACCATGATTATGGTTACAATTTCACACGTTTGACCGAAGCTCAAAAATGGAAACCAGTACACTTAACACAACCGTTTACGAATTTGTTTTTAGCGATCAACTTTCAGTGGGGGATTGGCGCACATGGTTACCGAGTAGAATACTTGGAAACACCAAAGAAACTCAGAAAGAAAAAAACTTTAAAAGATTATAAAGCTCTTTTCTTTAAAAAAATTGAGATGCAGATGTTAAAAGATTATATTTTGTTCCCAGCACTTGCTGGTCTCAATTTCCCTAAAGTCATTTTGGGAAACATGTTGGCAAATTTGATTCGTAATCTTTGGACTTATGCGGTGATCTTTTGTGGTCATTTCACAGAGAATGCAGAATCATTTACAACGGATGAAATCGTTGGGGAAACAAAAGCTCAGTGGTACTTGAGACAACTCAAAGGTTCCTCTAACCTTGATGGAAACAATTTGTTTTACACAATGACAGGTCATTTAAGCCATCAAATTGAACACCATATGTTCCCAGACATGCCTGCAAAACGTTACCGTGAAGTGGCACCTCGTTTAAAAGAAATTTGTGCAAAGTATGGCCAACATTACAACACGGGAAGTTTTGTGAAACAATTTGGATCAGTTTGGAAACGTATCATCGCGTATTCCTTCCCAGATCATATTGCTAGTAAATTTATGGGAAAAAGAAAAAAGTTTTTAGAACCTACCGTTGTATTAACGCAACCGAGTTTCCAAGTAAGTTTATCACCGGAAGAAAAAACAGTATCAATCACATAACCTGAACTAACTGAAATCTCCTCTACTCGCAATAGAAGAGATTTATCCCTTTCCTTTCCTTCGAGGGTCTCATACCAGAGACCCTTTTTTTTTATGCTGACTTTAGTTTGATATGATTTGCCGTTAGAATTCCCAAACTATCAACGTGAAATTCTTTACACCACTTTGTCCTAAGTTCTTTCCTTGATTTGGATTTGTTTTTGCTCCTTTCCAGTAAAAGTCCTACCACTAACCTTGCAGCAGATTCCACAACTTCAAAACTAAATGATTCTTTTGTATTTTGGTCTGGAATTGATTTGTATGTTTCCACAATCGATTCGAATACAGATCGAATTTCTGTTAAACATTGATTTGATTCTGAACCTTTTGCCAAATGATCTAAATAAGCGCGAAAAGTACCAGTTTGGGTCATACCAGAAGTAATTCCTCCAATGGCGGCATTGACCTGAATTTGTGTGGTCCCATCATAGATATTCGTGATCCTTGCATCTCGATACAACCTAGACAAATCATAATCCTCTGTATAACCTGCACCACCTAATACCTGTAAACCATCATACACTAAATCATTACACATTTCTGAATTGTAATATTTTGAAATCGGGGTTAGGGTATTTGCTACTTTTTCCCAAAACTTTGCTGTTTTGTTTTCTTCTGCCGTAACTTCTCTTCCATCTTCATACCAATAGTATTTATCAACGGAGTATGCTGCTTCTACCATTAGGCAACGCATACCAGCCAATTCCCTTTCCATACGATCTAATAATTTTTTGACAGCAGGGATTTCATAAATAGGTTTTCCGAATTGGAACCTTTCTTTTGCATACTTTAAGGCCTCTTCGTATGCTGCGGTCACAATACCTGTTCCTTGGGAGGAAACACTTAACCTTGCACCGTTTAACATTCCCATGACATACTTAACAAGTCCAAAACCTTCTTTGCCAACCAGATAACCTTTGCTATTTTCAAAAACTGTTTCACATGTTGCAGAAGCTTTGATGCCAAGTTTTTTTTCAATCCCTTGGATCACATAGTTTTTGTTCTCAACGATAAAAAAAGATAATCCTCTGGCTCCACTTTCCAAAGATCCAGTCCTTGCTAATGTAAGAGTGATTCCTGGGCCTCCATTCACCCCACATGCAACAGTTTGAAACCGTTTGGTACCTGTTAAATACCAGCCATCATCTTTTTGAATGGCTTTTGTTGTGATATTCGGTAAGTCGGATCCAAAATCTGGTTCTGACAGTCCCATGGTGACCGTATAATTTCCTGATATCAATTTTGGTATCCATTCGTTTTTCATCTCTTCAGAAGCACAAACTTCTAAAATAGCCGCAAGTCCCATGCTGCCTACAGCGATGGTAATGGAACTATCTGATCGATACATAAGTTCTGCAATCATCGCTTTGATGATACTTGGCACACCAAGTCCACCATACTTTCTTTTAAACGCAGCAGGTCCAAGCCCGGCATCATGGTACATTTGGATGACATCAACCATTTCTTGTGGATGGACAACATCTCCATTTTCAAATTTTAATCCTTTGGTATCCACTACAGAAGCAACTTGCGAAACATACATCCCACTGATTTCACCACAGGATTTTAATATTTCTTCATAATAAGAAATAGCCTCATCTGGGTTAGTTGGCGCCATTTCTAATTTGGGATTTTGTGTAGATTCGTATAATTTTGAGTCTGAAAAATTGTTTTCGTATATAGGAACGATCTCATTCCAATCGATTAATTCATAAAAATGTTCTCTTAAGTCTTCGTTTGTAAGAAAGTAATTGTTTTGGATCATGTTCGTTCCCTAGGATAAAAAGATAATATTCAACATTCTCTTGCGATCAAAAAAAAATTCAGTTTATAAATTATTAAATTTTTGGGAAAAGTGAAACGATCGGTATACTTTTGGTTTTAGAATGAAGACTGTTCGGTCTATTTGTAAAAAAGTCCACTGTTTTAAAAACCATCAACTTGTTGTTACAAACGGTAAAACCAATTGGATTTTCATTCCTTGCAAAGGAAAAAAATCCATTCGGTATTAGAACATTCCATTGGAGAACGAAACGACATGGGCCAAGGGAATGGAAAGATTCATTTCAATTCAAATGCCAAAGCATAGAAAAAATATCGTGAACGAGAGTTTTTTTGTATTTTCTAACTGTTTTTTTAATTCTAAGTTTTGATTGGGATCTTTGAAAACTTCAGGAGAGTTTCAAAACTTCCAAAAGGAGAGATATGAAACATTTGTTCGTAGTCGTCACATCGTTTCTTTTGTTGCAGTGTAGTTCGTTGCCAACGGCAGAACAACCTGTCAAACCAACGGTAACTGGGAATGCCTTAGAGTACAAACTGGATGGCAAAACATACGAAGGTTTTTTGGCAATGGATTCTAGTATTACTGGAAAACGTCCAGGTGTGCTTGTGATCCACGAATGGTGGGGTGTGAATGATTATCCCAAACAACGGGCAAAACAATTGGCTGATTTAGGTTATGTGGCATTCGTGATGGATGTTTATGGAAAAGGCATTTTAGCCAAAGACCATGTCGAAGCTGGAAAATTGTCTAGTGCCAATGGGGATCCAAAAATCTTATTAAAAAAAATATACAAAGCTCTTGAAATTCTTAAATCCAATCCAAATGTCGATCCAAACAAAATCGGTGCTATCGGTTATTGTTTTGGTGGTGGAGGAGTCATTGAACTCGCATTAGATGGAGCTGATTTGAAGGGTGGAGTGGTTTCCTTCCATGGGATGTTAGGAAGTAAAAATTTGGTCACAGGTGTTAAAAAAATCAAAACGAATGTATTGGTTCACCATGGAGCAGATGATCCTTTTATTCCAAAAAATGTTGTTGAAACATTTGTGAAAACAATCGCAGATGCAAAGGCTCCTGTCACATTTGTTTCTCATCCAGGTGCCGTACATGGATTTACTAGACCAGGTGCCGACAAACATGGATTACCTGGTCTTGCATACAATGAAAAGGCAGATTATGCTTCTTTTGAAAGCATGAAGGACTTTTTCGCAAAAAACTTTAAATAGACAATTGGTAAAACAAAGAGGGTTAATGCACTCGCAGTGATTAACCCTCCGATCACAACTGTTGCGAGTGGTCGTTGGACTTCTGCACCTGGGGAAGTGCTAATCGCCATAGGAATAAAACCAATAGAAGCTAGTAGTGCAGTTGTCAGAACAGGTCTTAATCGTGAAACAGCGGCATCTCGTATCGCTTCCATAAGAACTTTTCCTTTACCTTCCATTGACTTGATAAAGCTGATCAATACAAGTCCATTTAAGACAGCAATTCCAAACAATGCAATGAATCCTACACCGGCGGAAATGCTAAATGGTAAATTCCTCAGGTATAATGCAAAAATTCCTCCCGTAATTGCAAAAGGAACATTTAAAAAAATTATAAAAGCTGGAAACATTTCCTGAAATGCAAAGTATAAAAGCAAAAATATGATCAGAAGTGTGATGGGTACAACAACTAACAGTGTATTTGTGGCGGATTCAAATTTTTGAAATTCACCACCGAGTTCATAGTTGTATCCATCTGGGTATTTGATTTTTTCATTTAATATCTTTTTGACATCGTTCACAGTGCTTACCATATCACTTCCACGAATATTAAATTGAACCAGTGCATAACGATTTTGATTTTGATGGTAAATTTGAACAGGGCCATCTTCAGTTTTGATTTCCGCCAATTCATGTAGTGGTGCAAATTGATTCACTCCTACATGAACGGGAACATTTGGGATTTTTTCAGAGTTGGATTGAATGTCCGTTTTTACGACAATCTCAAATCGTTTCATCCCTTCATAAACAATACCTGCAGGCACACCGGAAGAAAGAGATTCAATGATCCGATTGATTTTTTCAATGGTCAAATCATACCTTGCTAACTTTTCCCGATTAGGTTTGATTCGCAAATATTCCAAACCATACAACTGCTCAATTCTCAGATCCGCCACTCCTTCAATGGTTTTAATTTTAGAGGAAATTTCTTCTGCTATGGCTTTCAGTTGGACCAAATCATCACCAAAAATTTTAATCCCAACGTCAGCACGAATTCCTGCCATAATTTCGTTATTTCTCATTTCAATGGGTTGTGATAAACCAAAGGCCACTTGTGGAGCCACTCGTTGGATGATTTTTTCCAATTTTTCTTCGATCTCTGATTTTGACTGTTCCCATTCAGACCTTGGTTTCATCATTAAATACATATCTGTTTTTTCGACTCCCATAGGTTCAATAGCAAGTTCTGGTGAACCGGTTCTTGATACTACTTCAGTGATTTCTGGAATGGATTGTAAAATTGCCTTTTCAATTTTATTGGATGAGGCCAACGATTCAGTTAGTGTGGTTGAAGGGTAACGACTGATTTCAATTAATAAATTTCCTTCATCTAATTTTGGTAAAAACTCACCACCTAATTGAAAGAAGAGTATGATTGAAATTATAAAAGTAATCATCGTACCTTTTATAATATTAGAACCATGATCCATACAAAACTTTAGTTTTGGAATGTACCAATCTTCTATCTTTTGGAATAAAACTGTTTTATGATCTTCTTTTACATCTGCATGTAAGAAAAAGGACGCTAATACCGGTATAATGGTTAATGTCAAAAGAAACGAGCCAATCAAAGCAAATAATACAGTGGTTGCCATTGGAATAAACATTTTACCTTCTGTCCCACTCAAAGTAAGGATTGGAATGTAAACGATGGCAATGATGATTTCTCCAAATATTGTTGCCTTTCTGACTTCAATTGTCGCATTTAAGATAGTATCAATTTTTTCATCTGGATTTAGTTTGCGTTTGAGTTCTTTTACTTTTAAACCAATCCTTCGATGAGAATTTTCGATGAGGATTACGGCTCCATCGACAATTAATCCAAAGTCAATCGCTCCCATGGACATCAAGTTGGCTGGCAAATCGCGTAAAAACATAAGTGAAATCGCAAAAAGCATTGCTAAAGGAATGACAGAGGCTATGACCAAACCCGACCTGAAGTCACCGATCATAAGAAATAAGATGATGATGACAAGGAAGGCACCTTCTGATAAATTCCAAACAATGGTTTTTAACGTATTTGAAACCATAATGGACCTGTCGTAGTAAGGTTTGATTTTGATTCCTGCTGGTAATGTTTTTTCGATCATTGAAATTTTTTCTTTCACAGACTTTGTAACCGTGAGTGAATTCTCACCGAGTAACATCAATGTAACGGCACCAACTACTTCTGAGTTTCCTGAGGAAGTTGCGGCACCTTTTCTGAGTTTTGGCCCTTCTACAATCTTTGCTACAGTACTCAAATAAATAGGATATCCATCTTTTGATTTTCCAACCTGGATTTTTTCAAAGTCCGGTAGAGTTTTTAACAGTCCATCACTTCCAATGATCAATTGTTCATTTGATCTCTCAATATAACCACTGCCAGTCGATAAATTATTCGATTGAACAGATGATACAATTTGGTCCAAAGAAATCCCAAGTGATGCTGCTTTATATGAATCTACGATCACTTGGTATTGTTTGGTTTTCCCTCCAAAACTGTTAACTTCTACAATCCCAGGAACTGTTTTTAAAATCGGATTTATGACCCAATTCAAATAGGTAGTGAGTTCCATTTGGTTATGGAAGTCACTTTCCAATGTAAACTGAAACACTTCACCTAATCCCGTTGTGATGGGCCCAATGACTGGTTTTCCATAGATGGATGGTATGTTTTCCGATGCTTCATTCAATTTTTCGCTAACAAGTTGTCTACATTGTAATAAATCAGTTCCATCGGAAAAAACGGCAGTCACAAGAGAAAACCCATACCTTGAAACGGACCGAATTTCCACTAAATTGGGTATCCCAGTGAGTGCTCGTTCTACTGGAAGTGTGATGTATTGCTCAATTTCCAATGTCGAAAGTGATGGGGAAGTTGTGATGACTTGGACTTGGACATTCGTGATATCAGGTACTGCATCAACCTTCAAATTTTTTAAAGAATAAAATCCACCTAATGCAAGTAATGTAGTAAGTAATACAATGAGAAGTCTGTTATGAAGAGAAAAATAAACAATTTTAGTTAAAAATTCCATATCATTCTCCTCCAAACGTATCTTTGAATAAAATTGCCTTTAATTCAAAAGCACCTTTTGTGACAACTCGATCACCTTCCTTAACCCCTTGTAATATTTCTGTTTTTTGATTGGATGTAATGCCCGTTACCACTTCTACCCAATGGAATTCGTTTTTTTTACCTTCGAGAAAGATAAACTTTCGGTTTTGGTAGGATTGGATGCTATGTTCTGGCAATTGGAAACTCTTTCGTTCATTGACCTTTAAAATTGCTTTGCCAAATAATCCAATCTTTGCTTTTCGATTTTGATTTTTGAAAACAACTCGCGCATGAACTGTACGTGATTCTGGGTCTACTTTTTCTCCGATATGTTCCAATTTTCCTGGGAAGCTGAGTTCAGGGTATGCGTTCAGTAAGACATTTGCAGTGAGTCCCTCTGATAAATACTGTAAATCATTTTCATAAATTTTTGCTTGGAACCATAAATCATTTAGATTTGCAATGGTTGTCAAAATTTGATTTCCATTGATGATGGACCCTGGAATTGCATTCCGAGAGAGCGCCAAACCTGATTTAGGTGCATAAACAATGTATTGTCCTGACGATATATTGTTTATCGGTAATCCGTTTGCACGTAAGGATTCTTCCGCAGAATTTTTTTCTGATTCAATGACACGTAAATTTGCTTCAGCATCAATTTGTTCTTGTTTTGCTGCCAAATTTATTTTTACGAGAGAACTAATTCGTGTTAAATTTTGTTCAGCGGCATGGAATTTTGAATTTGCAACAAGATAATTGGATCGAAGTTTTGCGAGTTCTGGAGAGTCAATGGTGGCTAATTTTTGTCCTTTTGTGATGGTATCTCCTTCCACAAAATGAACCGACGTCACTCTGCCTGAAATTCTTGCAGGTACATCCATGATTTGGTCAGGGACAGCTTCTGTTTCACCTAAGAGTTCTATTTGCGTATGGATGGGACTAAGTTCCATAACTTGTGTTTCAATTTTGATTTCATTCCTTTGTTCGGTACTAATTTCAAGTAAGTCCTTGGCGGTTTGGTTTTCTGATCCAGTTGTATTTGGTTTTTGTGAGTACCAAAAATAGAATGCAAATAGGATAAGGATGATGGATGCGAATAAAAGTTTTGTGTTACGATTCATTTTTGGATTTCCATTGAATGGGTTGGCAAACCGAGTACGCGAATGAGTTCGATTTGTGAAATTTCATATTCTGATTTTGTATTGAGATAGTTTAATTTTGTTTGAAGCAGAATTCTTTGGTGGTTAATGGCATCGATGATTTTGATTTTTCCAAATTGAATGGCTTCTTGAAGGTTTTTTAAATCAAACTCTGCTCTTTGCATTTTTTTTTCATCATACAATTGAATTTCTTCCGAGAGAGTAAGATAATTTGTGAGGGCAAACAAAACCTCTTGTTTGACATTTCTTGAAACTGATTCTTTAAGTTCCTTCGATGATTCAATTTTGGATGCAGAGACCATCGATTCTCCTTCATAATCCCGCCAAATTACAAGTGGCAGGGTTAACATTCCACCTACCACACGTTCGTTGAATCCATCATTTTGTGCAAAAGCACCTAAACTAACATTAGGAATCTTTTGTTTCCGAACTTCATTATGCCTTAACAAAGCTAGTTCGATTTCTTTTTCTGTTAAAAAAATTTCTGGTCTAGATTGGAATGCGATTTTTACCAAATCTGATTTTTCTTTCGGTAGGTCTGTGGGGATTTTCCAATGGATTGCAGTATCCTCGTTAAATTCGATTGTCTCTCCCAGTAAAACTTCTAATTCAGATTTTGCATTTTCGAATGACCTGTGTGTTTGGTTCCATAACTTAAAAATTCGAATTTCCTCTGATTCAGAAAGGGATTCATCGATCCCAGGGGATAATCCTTCATTGATACGTGCTTTGGAAATTTTTTTTAATTCTTTTACTAACTGTAAACTATTGTTACTATTTTCTTTTTCTAAATACAGATAACGGTACCTAGTTAGTTTTTTGAGCGCTTCAAATTCTAAAATTCGTTTGATGGATTCTAAACGAAAAACTTGAGACCTAAACTCTTCATCAGCAATTTGAATGGCAATTTCTCGTTTTCCATTGGTAAAAATCTCTTGGTTTACCATTACTTGGAAATTGTTGGCCGAACTAACACTGGAACCCAAAAATTGATTCGATGATTCTACACTTCTATTTGCCAAATAACCAGAGAATGTGGGATTTGAAGGAAAATAGTAGGATGCTATTTTTTTCCTTCCAGAAATTTCTTTGAGTTTGATTTCCTCTAATCGATAATCTGGATGGCGTTTAACAATACATAAACTCAATTCAAAGATCGAGTTTGAATTTTGGCATTTTAAATTTGTATCATTCGAGTTTGTTTTTGTCGAAAATACAAAAATGAAACATACCAAAAACACAAACCATTTTAGTTTGTAAAAATACTTCGGTAAATACATGGAACCCTCCCATGAGTGAATCGCAAAAATAAAACTGTGCGGATAAACTAAGAGAGAATGGCTTTGGGTGGTCTAAAGTGAAATTTGATGCCTAATTGCTTTGGAATTTGAATTTCGTTTGCTTCATAATAAAATTTATGAAGTTGGATGAGCACGTGAGATAGGTATAAATCCCAAGTGATGGAAACAATCAGATTACAAGGGCATGAGATACAAACATGTTCAGAATGTTCGCCTTCCTCTCCTAAATCATGGTCTGTATCCAAACCGAACGTATGGTCTAAAAAAGAATACGGGCATCCACTTTCAGGAGCACCAATTGCACCACAATTGATTTCATTGTCCACCAAACGTTGGTAGATAAAATGGGATGCGAATACAAGGACAAAGGAATACAACAAGAATTGTTTTACAAATTGATTTTGTTTCCCTTTTGCATTCATATCCTAATGGAAACTATGTGGTTGCCTTTGCCATTTGCAATCAATAATCAGGATACCTCGTTTATAATCTATGGATCCTCCTTTAACGAACAGTCCGTTTGCTTTTGCACATCTGACTTGATGTCACTTCGGATTGAATGGTTGAGACTCAGTATCTTTGGATTTGTTTTGTGTTTCGTTAGTTTGTAGGAGGATGGTAACTTTCTTGCCTTGGAATTTGAAGGAATGAAGATCAGTTCTCATGGCGAAACAAAATCCCCTTTGGACTCCATCAAAACAACCTACAAATCTCAGCCGATTCCAAACCCATTTGGAAACAAAAATTGGGAAAACGTTTTCTGATTACACTTCTTTCCATTCTGTTTCTGTTTCCGAGTTTGAAACGTTTTGGATGGAATGGTTAACGTATTCTGGTTTCCTATTACACCAAAATCCTACAAAAACCTTGGAAAGCAATCCTCAGTTTTCGAAAACGAAATGGTTTCCCGGTGCCCTTTATAACTTCGCAGAAAATCTATTAGAGAAGGGAAATCCAGAGCAGGAAGCCATTGTCTTTTATGGAGAAGATGGTAAGATTGAGAGGTATACATACCGAGAACTGAAAAGAGAGGTGATCAAATTACGAAACCACCTGCTTTCGTTAGGCGTGACGAAAGGAGACAGAGTGGTAGGTTTGGTCCCCAATGCTCCTATTTCCACCATAGGAATGTTAGCAACCACATCACTTGGAGCCATTTGGGCAAGTGCCTCACCAGATTTTGGTGTTAAGGGGATCTTAGATCGGTTTGAACAAGTGTATCCAAAAGTTTTGATTTCAGTGGATGCTTATTATTTTAAAGGGAAAAAAATCTCGATCATCGATAAATTAGAAGAAGTGACATTGGCTCTGGCCTCAAGTGAAAACTCTCAATTCAAAGAAACGATTTTGTATGATTTTACCCAAACGATAACAGAGTTTGGAACGATCAAATTTCCATTTCGTTACCAATCTTTGCCTGTTGTAAGAGAAGGTGAGGAAATATCCTACACATCCATTTCTTTTTCAGATCCTGTTTACATCATGTTTTCATCTGGGACAACGGGATTGCCTAAATGCATTGTACAAGGGGGTGGGGTATTACTCAATCACACAAAAGAGTTATCGTTACATTGCAATCTTTCAAAAGGGGAAAAACTCTTTTATTATACAACCTGTGGTTGGATGATGTGGAACTGGTCACAATCCGTTTTGGCTTTAGGAGCCACCTTATACCAATTTGATGGGAATCCATTTTATCCGAGCCATGAGACTCTTTGGGAAATGGTGGAAAGGGAATCCATACAAGTATTTGGAACAAGTGCCAAATACTTATCTGTCTTAGAAGAAGAAAAAATTTCGATCAAAGAAAAATACCCACTTCCCGATCTAAAAGTCATCCTTTCTACGGGATCTCCATTGCCAGTTTCTGGATTTGAATATGTTTATCAAAACATCAAAGAAGATGTACAACTATCTTCCATTTCGGGTGGTACCGACCTAAATGGATGTTTTGCTTTAGGAAATCCAGGCTTACCGGTGTTTGCTGGTCAAATCCAATGTAAGGGACTTGGAATGGATGTCCAAGTATTTGACGACATGGGTAAATCAGTGGTTGGTGAAAAAGGAGAATTGGTTTGTCCCACTCCATTTCCTTCGATGCCGTTATTTTTTTGGAATGATGAAACTGGTTCTAAATACAAATCTGCCTATTTTGAAACCTATGATAATATTTGGTGCCATGGTGATTTTGCTTCCATAACAAATGAAAATGGTGTGATCATTTATGGAAGGTCAGATGCCACATTGAATCCTGGTGGTGTTCGGATTGGAACGGCCGACATTTATTCTGTTGTAGCCAAAATTCCTGAAATCAAAGACTCCGTCATCATCGGGCAAGAGTATAAAGATGATGTACGAGTCGTTCTTTTTGTGGTATTAGCCGACGGGATCAGTTTGGATGAAGTGTTAATCAAAAAAATCAAAGAACAAATCAAAAAAGAAACATCTCCACGGCATGTGCCATCGATTGTACTTTCAGTGCCGGAAATTCCATATACAGTGAACGGAAAAAAAGTAGAAATCGCCGTAAAACAAACCGTAGCTGGTTTAGAGGTAAAAAATAAAAATGCCCTCGCCAATCCAAATGCACTTGATTTTTTTAAAAATAGAAAAGAATTAATGGAATGAAATATTCTAAGTTTGCACTCATTACGTTTTTCTATATTTCTTTTTCTTTGACTCATTTGGTAGCTGAAGAGGAAACTTGGAAAACATGTTTGCAAACCCATTGTCTTTCTTTTCGGTTACCTTCCTTGTGGTATCTAACGAATAGACGGTCCAATGGTCAGACCACAAAATTTGACCACTTCCGCACTCAGGTTTTAAAAGATGGACTTGGGCGTGAGATCATCCCGGCCTTGGTGGTGCTTTTCAAAGAATCGGACACCAAACAAATCGTAAATCCGATTCTCTTTCATGCAGAATCAAAAAAATACATTTTAGTCACAAACATTAAAGAGTATTACAATCTTCAAAAATTAAACTCGGAACCCGAACAGGAAGTATTTCAATTTTTGGGAATGGTTGGCAGTTTTAAGGATAAAGAAGACACGGTCATCCAACATTATATCACAACAACGAATGAAACATTTGGAATCACAATCATTGTAACTTGTTTGGAATCAGTTTATCCTCAAATCGAAAGGGACATCAGGCTGTTTTTAAGTTCATTAAAGTATGAAAAAAGAATTTTGCCATGGAAGTTTAGTTCTATTGGTGAGCAAATGAAAAAGGCAAAAGAGTTAGAAATGAGTGCCCAATCTCGATTGAAAACAAAACAAGTTGATCAGATCTCCATAGCTTTAGAGGAATTGGATGATGCCTGTGAATTGGGGGTTTTGAGTTCCTGTGAGATGTATTCCAATTTAATGAATCTCGGGCGTTAGTCTCGCATCTGATTGATGTTTGATTGAGATCTTTGAAATGACCAATGTTTATCTATGAATCTAGTTTGTGATTATCGATTGTTTCGCTGCATTTTTTGAATGTATTCGGCTAAGGCATCAATTTCGTTTTTACGCATATGCGAATATGCTTTCATGTAACTGCCTGGAATTCCGTTTTTGATACTTTTGGCTATGGCTTCTTTTGATGATCCATTCACATAAGTCGTTTTATCTTGGAAATTCGGAATCCTTGCATCCTTTAACAAATGAGTCCTTGTGCCTCGGCCATTGCCTTCTGGTCCATGGCAAGAGATACAACCATTTTGGATGTACATGGCTTCTGGGAAAGGAACGGTGGTGGCTTTCGGTGGGGGAGGTTCTTTTTTTGTGGACTCATTTTCCGCATTACATTGGAAATAGAGAAAACACAAGGTGAAAACAAAAAAACATTGTTTAACAGAGGTTTGGAAAGAAACCGAAAACACCCGATCCAAACTAGTTACTGTTAATCGCAATAGATGGGTACTCCGGTTAAGTCAAGATTGTACTTTTGAGAGAGATAACATAAGACAATCGTACGACCCGTGATTGCGAGTGTGTTATTATAATAAATGACTTCTCCAATATTTCCTGAAAAGAAATTAGACGCACCTGCATCTGATCCTAAATAAAGATCACTTGGTGTGAAGGTTTTATTTGGATCTGTAGAAATGGTTTGGTTCAAACCACTTGAGAAAAATGAAAAATTCACTCCATTCAATTGTTCAAACGTTACCAGGTAGGGAAAGTAAGTGAGGTTAAAGTTAATGGAGCTAGAGCCAATGATCCCTTCCGATATTTTTCCCATCCGAAAGATATTAGAATCAAAGTAATAAGTGACACCACCATTGGATTCGAAGATGGGTCCGTTGGCTAAGATACTTCTTGTTAGAACAAAGAACATGGTTGAACTATTGGCAGGGATACCCGTGGCACTCAGTCGGTATAGATACTGGGAACTACCAGCATCAAAGTTAACAGCTGGTTTTCCACCAATCCCACCACTCAGGTATAAAGGAGGATTGCCTGCTACAAAGGAAGCACCATTCCCACTGCGGTCTTGCCAATTTGTAACTGGTGAGTAATTTGTGAGATTGGAAAAACTATCAGCACTTAGGTGGAGTTTCAAAGAACTTGTGACTGGATTGGAATTCCAGGAAGCCACTTGTCTTGGATCATATCCTGAGATGGCTTGGATTTCATCCATGGTAAGTGCTCTGTTGTATACTAGGACTTCATCCAGTTGGCCATTGAATCCACTTGTCAAATCGGAGCGAATGCCAATTGTGAACACACTTGGATCGGCATCCCAAGTGCTTTTGGCTTGTGTGATGAGTTTCACACCATTGTGGTAGATGGAAGCTCCATAACCACCAGCTGGCCCTTCATAGACACCACAAAGGTAATGCCAAATGTTCTGTTGGTTATAATAAAATTCCTCTACTTCGTTCAAATAACCTGAAAAAAAGTATTTTGAATTGGTAAGCCCTGCACCTAACGCGATCATGCGGTCGGCTGAGTTTGGACCTATGCTCAGCATGGTTCCAGGATTGATGGCACCTGATTTGTATTGGACACATACGGTTCGCGGTTGGAATTTTTTAGGTAAGGAGGATGTGGTCGTGATGACATTTAAGTAAGTGGAACCATTTGTATTTAAGGCCGAGATGGATTGGCCATATTTATCAACCACGAGTGTGGCACCCATATTACTTGTCGGATTGCCAAACCCACTCACATCTTGGAAGTCCTTATTAAAATCAAAACGAGCCACAAGACCATCAGGGATTTGCGCAGAGAGGATTCTCACTTCTTTTGCGGTAAGTGCCTTGGAATAAATTTTGATTTCATCGAGTTTGCCATTGAAAGTTTGAGAGGGACTTGAGTCGAGCCTTCCTACGAATAAACCAGAACCAAGAGTTGTATTCACCGCATTTATAGTCTGGCTTGCAATCTCAACTCCATCTGCATACAACCAACCATTGTTTCCATCAAAGGTTCCACAGAGGTGAGTCCAACGATTGAGGGGGAGTGTATAAAAGATATAAATTTCAGAACCATTTAGGCCACCAAACCGAAGTCTTTGGTTGCCACCGGCATCTTTGAACATTCCGAGGATGAAGGCTTCATTTGAAGCTGGATTTCCATAGGACAAAATCGCTGCATTTTCATTGATGTTGACTGGGTAACGTTCTGGGTTCACCCAAACACAGATGCTCCTTGGATGGTTTCCAAGAGGCAATGCGTTGAGAGTTGGGTCCTGCAAATACCCCCCAAGTCGCATACGCCTTCCTGTATTCGCCTGCCTTCCGATACCTGTGGTGAAAACATTCGATCCATATGATGTCAGGTTTCCGCTAATGGCACCAGTGGATGTTGTATCTCCCGTAAAAGAATATTGCACCATGAGCTGGATTGGCCTTGATGCATAGGAATTGCCGACGAGTGCGCTATCCGCATTTTTCGCTAAATCATTCACTTCGGCTTCGTTTAACTCGCGTTCGTAGAATCGTAAGTCGGCTATTTTTCCTGGGAAAAACAAAGTCCCAGAGGAAGAAACACCTACGGTCAAATCACCTGATATGGCGATCGTAGGCATGGTTCTCTTTAAAACCAAATTCCCATTCATGTACACTTTGTACCCATCATTACTATCAATGGTTAGGGCAACATGGGTCCATTGGTTTGGGATGATGGTTGTATGAGTGGAGACAGGTGTAAAACCACCGCGGTAAACTGACAATTGGTCACTCGCATCAATGAATAAACCATAACCATTACTTGTAAAATCCCCATGGTAAAAGATTACTTTTGCGGATCCAGGATTCGTACCATCCCAAAGGAACCAACTCGATAAAGTGACCTTATTCACAGAAGGGCCTGGAGAGGGAGCGGTACCAGCATTTCCAATCGATGTTGTGGCAGCACCGCTCGTTTCTCCAAACCTACCACTCCCAAACGTAGGACTTCCAATCGCAGTGATAGTCTGATTTCCTAAAAAATTGGAAGTGGAACCGTTTAACGGATAGAAGGCTGTGAATTTATTTGATTTTAATGACCGCAATGTGTGCATAGTTCCAAACACAATGACGTCACCCACATTTGTGATGTACTTTGGAGATTGGATATTGGCATCGACACCGATCGAATTGGTAAGGCCTAAGTTTCCTGATCCTGCTACTGTGATCACTTCTCCTGATTCACTATGCACCCTTCTTATCCGGTTGTTTCCAAAATCAGCTACATACAAAAAGATACCATCTGAAGTGATTCCATACGGTGAATTAAAAGCAGCTGATGAACCAGAAGCATCCATGTAACCATCGAGGGAACTTCCACAAAGGATTGATGTGGCACCCGTGACTTTGTGTGTTTTTGTAATGTTATGGGTTCCTAAGTTTGTGGTGTAGAGGTAATCACCGATTACCGTGATCCCTTCCGGGAAATTAATATCCCCACCACTCACAAGGGTTGTGACTTCCCTTGAACTAATCTTCAACACACGGATGGCAGAGTTATTCCGATCAGCAATATAGAGTTTGCCATCATCGAGTACGATCCCTGCAGGAGAAGCAAACCTAGCAGCAAGGGGATCAGAAGAATCAGCCAAAGCATTTGCAGGTGAAACGACAGAATCGTCTCCAGCAAATGTTTCCGCATAACCTGTGCTAATGAGAACACGTTTGATCCTGTTTCCTAAAGTTTCTGTGACATATAAATAGGTTCCATCCGTTGTGATGCCTTTGGGTAAATTGAAACTACCGCTGACACCTGAGCCAGCCGTATTACCAGCTGATCCCGATCCCACAAGAGAAGAAACTGAATTGGTCATTGGATTGAAAACACGGATTTTATGATTTCCTGAATCGACAATGTAACCCTTTGCTCCATCGAATGTGATCCCATTGATATCATTGAAGGATGCTGTGGCAGCAAGGCCATCACTTGCTCCACTTGTGACTTGTCCTGCCGCCGTTGCGATTTCACCTTGAAAGTAATGGATTTGTACTGGTGCAAGTTTTTGTGCCCCAATGGCATTCCCATACCGATAACCAGCAACACAATTGACAGCAATGTTCGTGATATTGGCACCAAGCATTGTACCAGTCACATCGGATTGGACCGCACATACAAATCCAGGTGGCTCTTGGGTGATTTGGATTTCATAACCAGTCCCACTGGCAAGTGGTGTCGCAAAAGTAATGGGAGTGGAAGTGGCACCGGCGGGAACGTTAATCGAATCGATGCCGTTGGTAATGGTTAAACCAGTAGGCAAATTAACAGTACTAGTCACATTTCCACTCATATTGTATAGGTTTACGGAACAAATGATGCCAACATTGGTAACGGCTCCATTGGTGACTGTTCCGCTTGCACTTGTTATACTACAATTTTGCCAAGGGTTTTGTGGGGCAGAGAAAACGGTGACTGAATAGTTCGTTCCTGTAGGTAGTGCCGTGTTAAAGGTAAAGGTTCCGTTACTTGCAATTGTTAAATCATCACCACCATTATTTTGTAAAACAAAAGTTCCGGCTCCAAAGGGAGTTGTGAGTGAACTGATGGTTCCACCCACAGTGTAAACATTGGGTTGGTAATTGACACTGAGTATGTCACTTTGTGCAAAACCTACTTTACACATCCTCACTTTTACGTTCTCAGAAACACCTGGAGTTGGAAATACGTAATTCCCAAGTGCTCCCGTATTGCACGTGTTTGCTGCCATTCCACAATCGGGATCGGCAGGTACTGCAACGGCATTCGTATGGCAAACCCAGGTGCTTCCGGTTGTGGTCGTACTAAAACTTACTGTTTGCCCTGAATCTAAAAATGCACCGGTCGCCAAACTAGGAGTTGGTGTCGCAACCTTTAGAGCATAAGAAGATGTGACCACTTGTGAGGGATCCCATCCTACTTTACAATGAATGGCTTTGATGACGGCTTGGGAATTGTCTGTAAGGGATACCGTACTTGTTGTCACGGTTCCTGTCGCACAAGTGGGGTCTGCTTGTGCACCATTTCCCAATGTGTAGCGGTATTCGGAACCAGGGATCAAACTAGAGAGGGTAACCGTTCCGTCATCATTGAATACAGAACCTGATACGGGTGAAAAACTAGGTAAGGTCAAACTACAATTGAGAACTGCATTCGACATATTAGAAACGATACCTGAATGTGTTGCTCCTGCGGTAATCGTACAGACTTGGTTTGGTGGATTGGCGGATACTACAATTTCATAGTCCACTCCGCCGGGAATGGTGGAACCAAAGGTAAATGTGCCAACACCAGGGTTTACCGAAACAGATTGTGTGACAAATGCAGGTGTTCCTCCTGTGTGAACCAAATCCAAGGTCACTGCCCCGCCTAACACACTTGTTGTGGTTCCACCAGGGCTCGATACGGAGCCTCCCACTAGAAATGCATTGGAACAATTCACAGCGAAAGTCGTTGTACCATTGCCCACAGTAACTGAACTAGATACTAGGGTACACACTCCTGTTGTGATCACACCACCTGGGTTATCAATGGAAACAGAAAAAGTCCCACCACTCAAGTAGGTTCCTGGAAATGCAAAAGTTCCGTCCGTTGTGACGTCGATCGTGTTTGCACCATCTAACGTAAGTTTGAGTTCGTTTCCAACACTCAGTGTTCCTAAAATTCCGATCACTTGTGCATTCACCGCGTAGGAATTGGTACTACAATTGATGGTCACAGGAATCGGTGTGGTGGTCATGGTTCCTGATGTAACACCAGGTGAGGTGATGGAACAAGTTTGGCTAGGGTTTGTGGGTTGGCTTACGATGCTAAAGTTATAAGTTTCACCGGCAGGCAGTGGTGGGAAAGAAAAACTTGCGCTATTGACGTTGATGGTGTCAGTCCCGGACCCAGTTATATTTTGCAACTGGAGTCCATTGCCAGAAAGCCCAGTGGCTGTTCCACTGATCAGATACAAGGCGTCTCCGCAAACCACCTGGATGCCTTCAATGTTCCCACTGAGGACTGTCCCTTGGCCAGAGGATACGATACAGTTTTGGATCGGGGAAGAAGGTGGAGTTTTGACAGTTACATTATAAGTGGCACCTGAGTTGATTTTTTTTGTGAACGTATAAGTGCCGTCGTTAGTCACTTCCAGGACTTCGCCATTGTTTTCCATTTGGAGTCCAGTTCCGAGAAGTCCTGAAACACGAAAGCTCACAGTATAAGCCAGGGTGTTCGCCTGCAAAAAACGAAATGTAGTGAAAGTCTCTAAAAAGGACCGATTGATGTTTGGAAACGAACACCCAAAGATCGGGAGGAGGAATAAGGAAAGGAAAAGTTTTTGAAGGAAGGAAATACCCCCCTTGGATCCAAAAAAATATTTTCCCGTCATCATCATATCTATCGAATGATAACAGTTGAGAATCGATTTCGTCCAGAGAAAATCTATATTTTTTTAAGAGAATCTAGGAAAGACATTCTGTGAGAAATCCCAGTTCACTGTAAGTACTACCACTCCAATTGAGATTCAATCTAAAATGGAAATGGGAAAGAAATTGCAAACAATCCGCTCAACTCAAAAGGTAAAATAACTACTTTCAGAACGAAGTCCAGCACCCACCGTATGGAACTGGCTAGTTGGTGAGTGGTCAAGATTTTGTCTCATTAGAATTTACATCAGTCCTTTGGATTGTAAAAATTCAGGATTGTAAACTTTAGATTGGTACTTGGTTCCTGTGTCGCATAACACGGTAACGATGGTATGACCTGGTCCCATTTGTTTGGCGATTTGGGTGGCGGCTGCTAAATTGATCCCCACACTGCCTCCCATAAAGAGTCCATCTTCCTTTAATACTTTTTGTAAAATGGTAAGGGCATCTTTGTCGTGGATGCGAATGGCGTCATCGGCGGGCATACCTTCCATATTTTTAGTGATGCGACCTTGCCCGATCCCTTCTGTGATGGACGAACCTTCAATGGTAATTTTCCCTGTTTTGACTAATGAATACACTCCCGATCCATACGGATCCGCGACAATGCATTTGATGTTCGGATTTTTTGATTTGAGATAAAGAGCTGTGCCAGCATAGGTCCCACCTGTTCCAATGGATGTGGTCCAAACATCGATTTTTCCTTGGGTCTGGTTCCAAATTTCTGGGCCAGTGGATTCAAAATGAGCATTCCGATTGGCAAGGTTATCAAACTGATTGGCCCAAAGGGAGTTGGGAGTTTCCTTGGCAATTTTTTCAGAGACCCTTACATAATTTCCTGGATCAGAATAGGGAACTGCCGGAACTAAGATGACTTCTGCACCTAATGTGCGTAACATTTCAATTTTTTCTTTGGATTGAGTCTCTGGGATGACAATGATGGTTTTGTATCCTTTTGCATTGCAAATATGGGTGAGTCCAATGCCAGTATTCCCGGCAGTACCTTCAACGACGGTCCCCCCTTTTTTTAAGAGGCCTTTTTTTTCTGCATCTTCGATGATGTAAAGTGCTGCACGATCTTTCACCGACCCACCAGGGTTTAAAAATTCAGCTTTTCCTAAAATTTCACAACCTGTCTCTTCACTTAATGAACGAATACGGATCAGTGGGGTGTTTCCAATTGTATCGGTAAATCCATTTCGAATTGTTGTTTCCATAAGAATACACTTGACTCCTTTCTATTAGATACCAATTTCCAAGTTTATGTACAAGTCCATTCGGCAGTGGTTTTCCCCAGCGCCTGCCATCCCACAAAAATCCGAAACAGAAATTCAAACTCTTTACCCCAAATATAGGTTCCGAGTACTCGAATCAACTTTCATCGGTTATACGGTCTACTACCTCACTCGTAATAACTTTTCTCCTGTTTCAAAAGAAATTGGAGAAGCATTGTCATATTCCAAATCAGAGATAGGTGATATCTTGGCAGTGACCGCTATCACCTATGGGATTGGAAAATTTTTTATGGGTGCTTTGTCGGACCGATCCAATCCCAAAAAATTTATGGCAGTTGGACTCTTTCTCACTGCCATTTTGAATTTTTCATTTGGATTTGCGAATCATTATTGGGTACATCTGTTTTTATGGGGAGCCAATGGTTTAGTGCAAGGAATGGGTTGGCCACCTAGTGGTCGTTCTCTTGGGCATTGGTATTCCGTTGGAGAAAGGGGTACTACGTTTGCATTTTGGAATATTGCACATAATATTGGAGGAGGACTTGTTGGTGTTGTCGCATCTCACTCTGCAGCCAAGTATGGATGGCAATACGCATTTTTTATTCCAGGTTTCATTGCCCTGATTGAAGCATATTTAGTTTATAAACGACTTGTGGACACACCACAATCCGTTGGCCTTCCACCGATCGAAGTGTATCGGAATGATTACCCACCAGAAGAAAAAGAAGATCACGAAAAGGAACTTACCACCAAACAACTGATTGTGGAACAAGTATTATTAAACAAATACATTTGGTTATTTGCGATTATCAATTTTTTTGTATACATCATACGTTACAGTTTGATCGATTGGGGCCCAACTTACTTAAAAGAAACGAAAGGTGCTGATATATTAGGTGGAGGTTATTCCACTTTGATTTTGGAATTTGGTGGGATTGGTTCCACATTACTTATGGGATGGGTTTCTGATCGGTTGGGAGGCCGTCGCGGGATGGTAAGTTTACTTTGTATCATTCCTATCTTTTTTGCTTTTGTGGGAATCATGGTAAATCCTCCCGGGAATATTTGGATCGATTATGTTTTGTTTGGAATGATTGGACTTTTCATTTATCCGCCTGTTATGTTGTTAGGTGTAGCTGGCATGGATTTTACTTCCAAAAAAGCCGTGGGGACTGCGGCCGGATTCATTGGTCTTTTTGGTTCTCTTGGTCGCACAACGCAAGGTAAGGGCCTTGCTCTTTTATCCACACATTATTCATGGGATGTCGCAATTGGTGCCATTTTGGTTTCCACACTCATCGCGATTTTCCTTCTGATTTTTAGTTGGAATTTAAGGCCAAGAGGGTAAATCAATTGACGGAGATCAAATTTTGATCCAAATTTACGAGTTATGAATCTAGGCAAAAAGATCGCAATCGGAATCATCGGTATCATTGCCATCCCACTTGTGTTGGCAATTTTTTTACCTTCTAGTTACCAAGTGGAAAGGTCCATTGATATTGGAAAATCGGCATCAGAGGTTTTTACCTTCATACGCCTTTTAAAAAACCAAGACCAGTACAGTGTATGGGCCAAACGTGATCCCGATATGAAAAAGATCTTCACTGGTGAAGACGGAACTGTTGGGTTTGTTTCACGATGGGAAAGCCAAGTGAAAGATGTTGGTATTGGCGAACAAGAAATCAAAATGATCAATGCTGATGCAATGGAGATGCAAACCGAACTTAGATTTTTTGAACCATTTGAGGGCACCGAAAGAAGTTATATGAAGGTATCTTCTCTTGATCCCAAAAAATCCAAAGTCATTTGGGGATTTGATGGATCGATGCCTTATCCATTTAATTTGATGTTACTTTTTATGGACTTTGAAGAAATGATTGGGAACGATTTTGAAGAAGGACTTTCGAATCTAAAAACTGTTTTGGAAAAATAAGGAAATTCATTTCATTTGAACATACAAAATATCTATTGGCAACTCTACCAAGACGACCCCATTCTCAAACCTGGATTCCCATCTCCCATCTTGGCCGATCCCAGTTTTTTATTCCCAGAGGTATGTCCCGATGGACTCTGGCATTTATTTGCGCATAACATCTTTGGTGTGTTAGAGTATGTATCGGAAGATGGAATCACTTGGAAAAAAAAGAAATCCATTGTATGGAATGCAATGCGTCCCTTTATCTACTTTGAAGAGGGAACCTATTATTTGTATTATGAAAAATATAAATTTTTCCATGTGCTTATGTCTTGGTTTCCCTACCGCAAATGGAAATCAAGGATTGAAGTAAAAACAAGTAAAGACCTAAAACATTGGTCAAAACCAAAAACGGTCATCATTCCTAAATTTCCCTTTCACAAAGATCCAAACTATGGTGAATCTGTCAGTAATCCTTGCCTTGTAAAGTTTGGAAATAAGTACAGAATGTACTTTTCTTCTTCCCTTGTGATGGTCCCTGATTGTGGTTTTTGTGAACCCAAATACATTACGGTGGCAGAATCAAGTTCTCCCCTGGGTCCGTTTTCCTATTTTTCAGAACCTATCATTTCACCCAATGGAATGGATCCTTTTTGTAATTTAGGTGCAGGTTCCATCAAGGTCATCCCTTGGAAAGGAAGGTACTTAGGATTTCAAAATGGAATTTTTTGGAACCCGGTTCGAAAGGAATCCTGTTCTGCGATCCTTTTTTTACAAAGTGAAGATGGGATCCATTTTGAACGGATCAACCAAACTCCTATCCTTGGGCCAACGGGAAGAGGATGGAAAGCAAGCCATGTTTATGCCTGCGATGTTAAGTATTCGGAAGCTGAAAATATCTTTATCCTCTATTTCAATGCAAGGGACAAAGCCCATTGGACAAAAGGGAAAGAGGCGATTGGACTGTTTGTCGGAAAGGTAGAAGAATCAAAAGGGAATTCCAAATCGGGTTCAAAACAAAAGTCCAAAACCAAATCCAATGGTAAGGCCAAAACGAATTCGAAAGTTTCGGCAAAAAAGAAACCAACAAAACCAAAACCAAAGAAGTCTAAATCCAAATGACAAAATCGCTCGTCGGACATTCCAAAGACTTAGGAGACAATTTTATCATCCGTCGCGTATTACCGGCGTTAGAAAAACGATCGGTGGGACCCTTTGTTTTTTTTGATCATTTTGGACCTGTACCTGTTGTCACTGGCGAAGAACTTGTGGTTCGTGCCCACCCGCACATTGGGCTTGCGACCATCACATTTTTATATGATGGGGTGATCACCCACCGAGATAGCCTAAGAGTGGAGATGGACATTCGTCCTGGTGAAACCAATTGGATGGTAGCGGGGAATGGTATTGTACACAGTGAACGGTCTAAGTTTGATCCTAAATATGAAGTGTTAGAAGGCATCCAAACCTGGATTGCGTTACCAAAAGAGAAAGAACAGATGGAACCAAGTTTCCAACACCTTTCCGAAACTGAAATCCCAGTTTGGAATGGGAACGGTGTTACATTTCGCTTGTTAGGTGGTAAGTTTTTAGGATTAGAATCGAAAGCAATCGTACACTCTCCTTTGTTTTATGCAGACATTGATTTAAAAATGGAATCCGATTTGATTGAATGGAAACTCGGTTCGGAGGAAGAAGCAGGACTCTATGTAACCCGCGGAGCCATCGAATCAGAGGGGGAGTCCTATGCCATGGGATCAATGGTGTTGTTTGAAAAAGGAACTAAAGTAACCTTTAAAGCCAAACAAAACAGCCGATTGATGTTGTTAGGTGGAGAACCACTCAAAGAAAAAAGACATTTGTATTGGAACTTTGTTTCTACTGACCAAACTTTGATTGATGAAGCAAAGGTAAGATGGGCAAAGGATGAATTTCCAAAAGTGCCTGGTGAAACCGATCGGATTCCTTTACCAGGTTCGTCATAAATCAAAAAAATCTTTTTTACGACTGGTATTTTACCAGATCAGTTCCTGCTGACATATACGCTAATTTTGTGCCTGGAGAAGCTGATGCAGAAATGGTTTCGACAAATCCAGATGCTGTGACAAAAAATGTTTCATTTGGACCCACCATACGCCTCAGTTCAGGAAAATAAACCGAACCGGATACAGTAAAAAAGATCCCAAAACAAGAAGGTTCATTTAACGGTGCAAAGGTGAAGTTTTGTGCTTGGTTGAATTCCCAAGACTCTAACCTAAATTTGTCATTGGATGTGAAAAGATACCGGGAAAAGGGATGGTGGCCAAGCAGAGTTTTTTGTAATTTTTCCTCACCCTTGGATGCTTCAAAATTCAAAACAGACAATGCCTTTTCTAAATGCAGTTCTCTTGGTTTTCCATCATCACCAATCCTACCATAATCATACACACGATAGGTAGAATCAGAGGATTGTTGCACTTCGAGAAGTACCACACCACCACCAATGGCATGGATGGTGCCAGGATTCAGAAGGAATACATCCCCCGGTTTCACTGGCCATTTTTTTAAGACAGATTCACCTAAATTTTGTTTTACGAGAGATTCATAGTCTTCACGGTTTGTTTGGGTTCCAAAACCAACTACGAGTTCCGCACCAGGGTCTGCGGACAAAACGTACCAACATTCTTTTTTCCCTTTGGATTTGGGATCATACTTCAGGGCATAGGCATCATCGGGGTGGACTTGCACCGAAAGTTTTTCTTTGGCATCGATGACTTTGACAAGCAGGGGCAAACTAGCATTTGCAAACGGTTTTCCAAGCACTTCATTGGGTGCTTTTTGGATGAGTGTTGTTAAGGGAAGGTTCTGGAACTCAGGATTTTCAATGAGTGAAATATCGGAATCGTAGACGGAGACTTCCCAGGATTCACCAATGAGGCCTTCAGGGATCTTTCGTCCCAATTGGGATTCCAATTTTCTGCCACCCCATATCTTTTCTTTGTAAATTGGGGTAACAAATAAGACTTTTGGAATCCTCTCCATCCGTTTCCGTTTTAGACGGCGGTCTTTGTCCGTAAAGGGATATTTTTATGCACAAGGAGTTTGACCCGAAGGAATTTTTTCTTAAAATGGGTGAAAGAATCTGGTCGGAATTTAGAGAGATCAAACTCAAACACCTTGGATGGGACAAGGGAAGATACTGGGAATTCTACATTTAACTTGCGATACCCTTTATAACTCCCTCGGCCATTGCAGGCAGGGCAGTGAGGGTCACTACCCATACAGTCCCTACATACGATGCGAACCGTGAGTGGGATCACGGCAATCACGGGCCGGATGATTTCTGATTCTTTTAGATCGATCACCAGATCATAATCAATCCCAGTCACTTTCCTTCGATCCTTGTTTCGAAATCCTTTTCGCATCAGGCCCCTTTTGGCAAGGTCCATGATCCCTGTCGTAAACCGAACTCGGGATACAGGTAAAACGATGGGGTGTTCTTCTAGTTTTCGTTTTAGGAACTCTTTGGCATAATTTTTTTTAAACTCTTCATCATACTGCTTTCTGGCAAGGCCTGTCAGAGTTTGGTAGGCAAAATGTAAACTTTGGAATTTGGAATAGGATCCGGTGTTCGGGATATCAGGGTGGTAGAGTTTGGCTAGACGACGGAATGAAGTTTTGATTTCTTCCGTCGTTGCACCAAAGGGAATTTCTAGTACTTCGTATAGGTTTGTGTTTTGTGGTGGCATTCTCTTTTCAAATCCCACCTAATACATGTTATGGTTCTTCGAAATCACCACTCACAGAGACTTCCATAACGGATTCAGAAACCATTTTTGCTTCTAATTTTCCTTTTGCTTGGATGTATCGGTCAATGGTTCTTGCCACTTCGCGGAGTCTATCACGGTAAGCTGTTGCCAATCGGATCCTTTCCCATGGACTTTGGATTTTTTCCAATTCATAGGTGAGGGTATTGTCATCAGCATTGGTCACAGTACGAACAGAAAGTACAAGGCCCTTCACTCCACCAGCCGTACTATTTTTTAATTCACGGTAAGTGGTAACAGGGTCTTTTCCTTTTTCGGTGAGAGATTTACGAGACCAGAAAGAAAGTTCATCAAGGGAAAACCCACCACCTTCAGCACCGCCACCACCTTTTAGTTTCATCACAAAACGACTGTGCATCACATAACTCGGCTCATAAGGGAGGTGGATTTCCCGTGCGCTGGATACTTGGCCATAACGACTGTCTTTGATTTTTTTCTCAAAACTAAGGAATTTCACCTTTTCGTTGATCATGGCATGGTAATCATCCACTTCCTTGCCAATCCGTTCGATTTTCTGCTGTTGTTTTGCATTATAGGGAATGAGTGCAATGCTTCCATCTGGATTCAGTTTGTGGGCATCTGCTTGGCTCACAGGTTCATTTTTTTCATCCGCGGCAAAAAGACCAACGGTGAAGAAGAAGGTAAAAATTAAGACAAACGAGGTACGCATACGAACTCCCAGATAGTAGACTCTATATCTATTTTCGACTTTTGAAATGAAATCATTAATTTGTTAAAAATAAGGTTGAATAAAAAACGTAAAAACAGGAGGCTTGCGGTAGGTCTCCCATGGAAATAAATCTGAAAAAGAATGCAGACGCCTTTGTGATCAGCATTTCTGGAAGTTTGGACATCTACACTTCCTTAGATTTTAAAAACTTCCTCGAAACCAATATCCCAAGCCAACCTGCACCAAACCTCCATGTCATCATCAATTTGGAGAAACTCAACTACATTGACTCTTCTGGGATTGGAATGCTCATCAAACAGCTGAATTATGTCCAAGAATTGCAAGGGAAGTTCTCGATTGCCAATATGAAACCAGCCATTGAGAAGGTTTTCAAAGTAGCAGGGCTTACCAGTTACTTCCAAACCATTGGGGAAGACGAATACCGCGAAAAATACGCGGTCTAATCACTCTTTTTCCTCCAAACGGTTTTCCACAACAAACGCATCCCATATCCCCCAAAAACGTCCCACTGAGTTTTGGCTCGGCACTAACTCCACATAAATCTTTCCATCTGGGTATTCGGAAGGTTCGAGCGGGATTTCCACTGGGTTTTGGAATCCATGGTTTTTTTCGGTGAGGAGGGAACGTTTGGGTTTTCCATTCACAAGGATTTGTAATTTTCTCGGTTTGAACTTGGAACCTTTGAGTGGTCTGTACTTGGTCAAATCTAAGTAGAGATACACTGTGGATTTTGTATTACTTGGTTTTTCGAGTAAAAACCGAAGTCCAGATTCTGGCACCATTCGACAGATGGAATCTGCTAAACCAAGGTGCGGGGAATCGGGCTCTAGTTCATAGGATTGGTAAATGGCCCAGGTTTTGAGTTCAGGAAAAGTGGAAATGTCTTCTGGGAGTAAACCTTCCTCCAGTCCAAATTCTTGTTTGGGAATTTTGGAATCATCTGAGGAGAGTGCACCAAGGGTTGATAAAAAGATTGCCGTAAGGAGTAGGGTTCGTAGTTTCAATGGTAACACCTATTCCAAGTATCGGATTACGAGACAAGTCCCCCTTTGAAAATTATTCGTTCTTTAGAATCGATCCAAAATGAATTCCGAAGTGGTTCATCGCTCACACTCGGGAATTTTGATGGAATCCACGTTGGCCACCAAACACTCTTGTTACGCACGGTCGAAAAAGCAAAAGAACTTGGAATTCCTTCGGTTGTTGTCACCTACTATCCAAATCCTTCCGTCGTACTAGGTAAAAAACCAAATTTCAAATACCTTTCCTCCGAAAAGGAAAAGGAAGAACTCATCCGCGGGTTTGGGATAGATTATCTTCTTGTTTTAGAGTTTACCTTAGAGCTTTCCAAAATGTCTGCAGAAGACTTTTTGGAAAACATCATGATCAAAACTTTGCACGCCAAACACATCGTCATCGGATACAATCATTTTTTTGGAGCAGAACGCCGCGGAGATTTTGAATTACTCAATTCCAATAAAACTAAGTATGGTTATGCGGTGGAACTACGAGAAGCAGTTTTAAAGAAAGACAGTAAAATTTCCTCCTCCCTCATCCGTGGATTCCTTGACAAAGGAGAAATGGAAGAAGCAAAAAACCTACTCGGTCGTAACTACCACATTACTGGGACTGTTGTGGAAGGTGCCAAACGAGGCCGCACGATAGGATTCCCAACCGCCAATCTTCACGTTCCGAGTGACAAACTCCTCCCTTCTGTTGGTGTGTATGCTTGTTTTGTCAAATTTGATGGCAAAGACCATAAGGGAATGGTCAACATAGGTTTTAATCCCACCTTTGATGGGTTAGGTTTGCATGTGGAAGTAAACATCTTTGATTTTGATGACAATTTATACGGCAAAGAAATCGAATTGGAGATGGTCAAAAAAATCCGAGAGGAACAAAAATTCCAAGGCATCGAAGCATTAAAAGCCCAACTCACAAAAGACAAAGAAACAAGTTTACAAATTTTGCAGTTTTAATGGAAACTCGTCACTTCGATGAACTCAGTGACCTATCAATTGTGATCTATCATCTGTAATATAGAATCGGTGATATAGCATCTGTGATCTGGTGGCAGTGGTGTGGTTGCTGTTATGTGGGCGCCTCAAATTCCTTTTAGATCTTTATTTTTTTTATAAAATGACCGCGCTTTTCGCTCCAATCTTTCCTGATTTAATTTTTGTCTCAAATTGTTTGTAAACCATGGAAAGGATTTCCGCTCCAATCGCTGGCGCGGATCGCACTTCGATGAACTCAGTGCGGCGCACGAATATGAACTAGGGTTGAGGCGCACGGAGATGAACGAGAGTTGAGGCGCACGAATATGAACTAGGGTTGAGGCGCACGGAGATGAACGAAAGTTAGGTGCGCGAATAAGAGCTAGATTTGAGGCACGCGACGATAAATGAGAGTTAGGTGTGGTGAGACGATTGTTATAGTTTGATGATGTGGTAGAGTTTTCCTTTGCGTTTGATTTTGCCGAGGATGGAATTGTGGTTGGATTCTTTTTCTAAGATGGCATCGAGAGAGGATTTGGAAATGGCCCAATCTTCTTTTAATTCATCAAAATAAAAACCACATTCTTTTTTCTCTGCATTTTTCATAAGGATCACATGTTTGTTTTTTGATTCACCTTCTTCCATTAGGACAAAACCAGGGCCAGGGAACATGGAAATCAATTTGTCTTTGATTCTGATCTGTTTTTTGAAGGCAGGGATATTCCGAAGGATACGGTATGATTTTTTTGGTAATAGGAAATTTACGCCCTCTAACACATAACAAATAAAAACGAGTTTGCCTGCTAGTGGTTTGGTTGGATTTGTTTTTGCCAAATGGGATGCGTTCAGCACCCTTTCGGTGAAAGAAGGGTTCGTGTTTTTTGAATTTGTAATCCCTTCACTTTGTTTTTTGTTTACCAATCGTTTGGCAATTTTTGTGATTCGATTTTTGAGAGCCGAATCTAAAAATTCTATTTTATCTTCAGATTTGATTTTGTTTAAGATGTGGTAAATGGAATCAAATTCCTTTTGTTTGTATTCGTTTCTGATTTTAAATTTTATGATTTCGGCATTTAATCGTTTGCTTCTTTGTAAAAAATAAGGGGATTCGTTTGTTTCTGAAGTTTTGATGAGTTTTTCTGAAAGGCCAACTAACTTCAAAATTTGTTCATTCACTTCCCGCTCTAATCCTTCTAAACGGATGAGTTCTTCTTCTAATTTTACCTTCGTTTCGAAAAACTCATCTGCATCCAGAATTTTTTTGGTGGGCTTCATGGTCTTTGTTAGTTGGCAAACTTACGTTTTTTGATCGATAAAATGATACCAACGGCTGTCATCGCCATCACCAAGTGAGATCCACCATAACTCATAAAGGTGAGTGGAACACCTGTTACAGGAAGAAGTCCAATCACAATTCCCACATTGATGGCAATATGGAAAAAAATCATGGCAACAATTCCTGCCGCGAGTAATGAACCAAATCTGTCCTTACTTTCAAAACTGATTTGTAATCCGCGCAGTGGGATGGACATCAAAAAGAATAATAACAATACACTTCCAAAGAATCCAGTTTGTTCTGCCCATGATGCAAAGATAAAGTCTGTTCCCGATTCGGGAACATGTGGGATCCTGCCTTCTGTCATCTCTCCATGAAAAAGTCCTTTTCCAAAAACCTTTCCAGATCCAACCGCAGGTTTGGATGCCCGGAGTTGGTAACCGGCCCCTTGTTTGAATTGGTCAGGGTTTAAAAAGGCAGTGAGTCGGATCACTTGGTTTTCACGGAAAGGGATGGATTTGTGAACTGCAATGGCAGAAAGAACAGAAAGTCCCAAAATCCCAATGGTGATGTAATAATTTCTTAGATGCCTTGAACCACGTGCGATCCGAATGAAAATCATCACCAAACTAATGAGTGTTAGTGTGCCACCAAGGCCAAACATAAAGGCTTCGTTCGATAAAATTTTATATCCTATGCTTGCATATTCATCTTTTACAATTTCTGCGGCCTCACGGATCATCTGTAAGTTTTTGGGATTTTCGATCCCAGGCAGTGTGAGACCCGATACTTTTTTCCCATCTAAGATAAGCCAAATTTTCCCTTGGAGTTGGTTCACAAGCGATACAAGTTCTGTTTTGTTATCTTTACGTAGCAAATCGATGAGTGGTTGGATGAGCGTGAGTTGTGAATAAGCAAGGTACATTGGTACCATAAGGGAGATCCCACCAAAAGTGAGAAGCGAGCCAACATGTAAAATATCGGCCCCACCTAAGTACAACATGGTGAATAACATTGGTAAAAAAGAAACCGCAGTTCCAAAATCTGGTTGTAAGATGATAAAAAGCATCGGCACCAAACAGATGATAAATGGAATGATCAGCACTGTAATTTTGTGCATTTCCTTTTCTTTCATCACAAGATACTGGCCAAGTAAAATCACTGTCGCAAGTTTAGAAAACTCTGAGGCTTGTAGGGTGATGGGACCAAGTTTTAACCAAGACCTTGCCCCACGACCCGAAGGAAGGTATCCGATGCCTGGGATAAGGGTGATCACAAGGAGGAAAATGGAAAATAGATAAATGAATAGTGCATACGAACCAATCAATTGGTAGTTGATCCTCGACATAAACCACATTGCAATGAGACCAACAAATACAAATGAAAATTGTTTGTACCATCGTCCCAATGCATCTGCCGTGTTTGCCTCTTGTGTATAAAGAGTGAGGACACCAGCCATTGCCACGAGAACAACGGAGAAAATTAAAAAATAATCGAGTTTTTCTGTATTACGATCAGCCATTAAAATGCCTCTTGTTCGACTGGTGCTTCTTCTTCCATGGTTTTGGCACGGGATCTATCAGTTCTTGGGAAAGAACCTGGAGGGAATGCAGCTTTAAAAACTTCCCTTGCTGCAGGAGCCGCAGAAGCCGCACCACCAACTCCATATTCTACGAAAGCGGCAACTAATATCTGTTTTTCGACAGGCGCATTGACTGGAGCATACCCAATAAACCAGGCGTGATTGGAAGAAGATGCACCTCTACGCCTTGTTTGTGCAGTTCCTGTTTTTCCAGCGATTTCTGGTAAGTTTGGAGAATTCAAAACTCCAGATGCCGTTCCAGAATACCCAACCAAATACAATCCTTCTTTTAAAGCTTCCACCGTGGATTTTTTGAGAGGGATATCACGTAAAATGGTAGGTTCTGTTTTTTGTATGAGGGAGTTGTCCAGTGGGCTTCTAATTTCGGACACAACGTACGGTTTGTAAATTTTTCCATTATTCACAACTGCCATATAAAACAAAGCCATCTCGATTGGTGTAACTGAAATAAATCCTTGTCCGATGGATAAATTTACCGTATCCCCATCAAACCACTTGTTTCCATAAGTTCTCTTTTTCCAATCGGAACTTGGGATAAATCCAGTGGCTTCTCCTGGTAAATCGATTCCTGTTTTTTTATCCAAACCGAATAACCTAGAATAGGCGAGGATAGGTTCTGCACCCAGTTTGTATCCCAATTGGTAAAAATAAACTGAGTTGGATTTTTCCAAGGCTTGTGCTAAGTTTAATTCGCCGTGGTTCTTTTTGTCCCAGTTATAAAAAACTTGGTCTGGCACACCTTTAAATGTTGATTTTAAAGTAAAACTGGCTGGGCATGAAAAAGTTTGTTTGGGATCATAATTGATTTTGTGTTCACTTTCCATGGCAGCAAGACCCACCAAGGTTTTGAATGTGGATGCCGGTGGGAACCTAGATTGGATTGCTAAGTTTAAAAACCCACCGTTGTTTGTGACTCGAGTGAAGTGATTTGATCTTTCGAGTTTATTTTTTCCAGACAAAATATTAGGATCATAGGCAGGGTTTGATGCCATGGCCAACACTTCCCCGGTGGTTGCTTTGATGGCAAGCACAGTTCCCCTAACACCCTTTAGGGCTTTGTATGCTGCGATTTGCATGTCTCTGTCAATGGTGAGGATTAAATTATTCCCAGGGACAGCATGTTCAATGACACGTTCTTCTTCGATGTTTCCTTCTGTGTTTCGTTTTTGGATGCGAAAGCCGTCTTGTCCACGAAGGGTAGTGTCATATAAGGATTCAATTCCACCTTTTCCAATCAATTGGTAGGTTTTGATTTCTTTTTCTTGTAAGTCACTGGTGGTTGGTTTTCCCACATAACCTGTCACATGCGAGAGTGCCGGTCCCATATGGTAAACGCGAGCAGGGGATGACACAAGATACACATAACGATTGATATTATCCAATACTAAAATTCGTTCTTGTTGTTCCCGTGAAATCCCTTCCAGTAAAACAAAAGGTTCTCTTGAGCGGATTTTTTTGATGAGGCGGGATTCTTGTAATTCTTTTTCATAATAAACAATGGGAATGGAAAGTGCTTCACAGAATTTATAAATGAATTCTTTTACTTTTTTTGCATCGTTTTTTAGCAAACTTGTATTGAGGATCACATCAAGGGATGCAGAGTTCGATACAAGGGGTTGGCTTGTTTCAGGAGTTAAAAAATTACGATCAAAGATATTGCCTCGATCAGCAGGAATGGATTCACTACGGCGGACAAATCGTTCGGCTTTGAGAGAGTTTTCGCTCCCTTGCACAATTTGTAAGTTGAATAATTGTAAAATATACGCAGTTAACGTAAAAACAATCATTCCAGTAAAGAAGTACAATCGTTTCCGGAAACTTGCTTCTAAACGAAACTCAGATGCCGACTGGCTCATTGCCGCACCTCATCTCCATCCAATCGATATGCCCACGAAAACAAAAAGAAAAGTGCGGGCCCGAGGAAAGCATTGTAAAGTGAAACATACAAAAACGAATAACTATGGTTAGAATGAAAGAACATAAGAAACAACAAATATGTGATGAGCCTTGAAACAAACGTAAGACCCAAAATATAAATTGTGATGGAAATATAGTTTTCTGTATACGAACTTCGTAACCCCTTCCCAACGATGTAACCCACAATGGCATAGGAAAAGGAATGTAGGCCAATTTTGTAATACACAAGATTGTCCCCACCAATTTCACCACCGAGTGCAGTGTCAGTGAGAAGGCCTCCAAAAAATCCCAACCAAAGTCCATACATAGGTCCTTTACGGAGTGCAAAAAACACAACAAAGATCACCATAAAGTCTGGTCTTACGGCATTTCCAAGTTCAAAGACATTGGATCCATTTAGAAAATGAGCAAGTAACAGGCCTATGATGATGAATACCTTATCTAAAATCATGGGTTCACCTCTTTTGGACTTTCCATGGTCTGAGGAGATGGGGAAGGAGACGGCTCCGATGGAGAACTAGGATTTGTGGTTGGATTGGTTCGTCCTGTATTAGGCGTACCAAACGTACTTGGCCCACCAAATCCCTGTGTTCCTTGTTTTTTCTCTTTTTCTTTTTTGTTATAATCTTTTTCTTTAGGGAAATCAATTTCTCCAAAGTATGGGCCTTCGATTTGGATTGTTTTTTCTGCAGGCCACTCTTCACGCCATTTCTCTGGAAGTTTTTTTAAGACAATCACATGTAAGAGGTTATCAAATTCAACAAACGGACGTAAGATGGCTGTTTTAAAGGAACCATTCCTTGGGCCTTCTTCAATGATCGTTCCAACTGGGATGCCTGGAGGGAAAACACCCGATCCACCAGAACTAAACACTGCTTTCCCAATTTTACTAAACCCTTCTGTGAACATTGTGTTCGCTGAAGTAGGAGGTGGGTTTGGTCCCATTGGAAAATTTCCGATCGCTTTTGGATCAATCACGATCCCAGAATCAATGTAGTCGAGTAAAACATCGGTTCCGCGGCCACTGTTCCCATTGAGAGATGCCCATAAATTGGTGCCAGGGATGGAGACTCCCATGGAAAAGTTGGAATTGATGATGGGTTGGATGACAGCTGAACCTTTGGAGACAGCGATGATTTTTCCGACAAGTGCCTCTGTGAATTTGCCTTTTTCGTCTAACGCGCGTGCTACGACTGGCATATAAGGTTTAATACCCGATTCAGATCCTTTGTTGATGATGATGGTTCGGTAAATGGCATTCAAACGAACACTGAGAACTTCCGCGCGAACCGATGGGTATTCGGTGCGGAGTGGGAAGTTTAACTCTTGGCGGAGGATGGCGTTTTCTGCTTTGAGGCGTTCCACATCTTTTGAGAGTTGGCGGTATTCTTCCATCACGTTCAAACAGGAGTCACGTTCTTCTCTCACCCGTTCAAAGGATTCAAGTTTGTTATAACTACTTTTGATCAGGGATCCAAAGGAATCAAAGGACCCAGAAAAAAAGTCGCCTACACCCTGAAAGCTGGCAATCCCTCTTACCATGAAGTTGCCGTTCCAAATTAGGGAAGTAAAGGAAAACAGGAATACGAAAAGTAGGGAAAACAATTCGTCATTTTGGTTGATACGATTCCACTTCATGGACTTATGTCACATTAATTTTCGTGGAAAGAATCTTTCAAGCGCGAATCGATTTTGGCCCAATTTTCATTCGGGGGGCTCTCTTGTCTCGTGGGGGCGGAAATAAAAAGTGGAGGAGGTCTCCATTTCCACACTGCCTTGGATGGACCGAAACCCTTTTGGTTCCCGAAACACTGTGACTTTTGTTTGGCTCGGAGCCCCACCGTTTCGTTTGGTTGGACTGAACCTGATTCTTACCTCGGCGGTTCCCGGGTCGACGACCTGTGCCAGGTAGGATTCCCTTCCCCAATGCACAAGTACAAACTCGCGAATGCCGAATGCGGGTGATTTGTCTTTCGCGGTTCCCAAAAACTTGGCTACGAGGGAGAGAAAGGTTCGTTCTTCCTCTTTGTCCAAATGGGAAACAAATTGTAAGAGGTGGGCTCGTAAGTATTCTTTGGCGTGGTTGTGGGCGAGTAGAACACGGTGGCGTCTGTCCAGTTGGTTGTAGAAGGATTGGAGGAGGGATCGTTCTCCTTGGTTGCAACCTGCCTTGAATGCCAAGCGGTCGAGTCGTTTCTTATGCATTTGGATGAGTTCAAATCGGTGGGTGAAGTAGGCGCTGATCCGAAAGGCATAATAAAAAAATAGGATTAGGCCTACCAGTTGTAAGAGGACAAATTCAGGATTTCCCTTCCAGATCCAGATTGGTTTTTCTGGGAACATTGTTGGTTAGACGAAAGGGAGTGGGGGAAAAAATCAGAATGAATTTCACATATGTTCTCAGTTCTTTTCTCTTCCTGCGATTTCCCTTTGAACACAAAACATCTCTTATTCGGCAGTTATCTTTTGAGACGAAAACTTTTGAATACTTTTGTGGCGAATCCCCTAAGGTATTTTGAATCAAAGTAGCTTTCGTTTGTTGGTGCACTTGTTTCCGAATTTGGGACCGGGCTACTAATTGCTAATAAAAAAGCTCATGAAAACGGAGTGGAGTATTTTAGACAGGCATCAAATTTATTGGAAAGAACAAGTCCACTCATCGAAAAGGATGTTGGAATAGCAAAAAAAGACGATGGTTTTAAAGTTCCTGATTTAGAAGTTGGTCAAATTGGAATAACAAGAAAGCGAGTATCAGAAAACGGTCCGATGAAATAGGACCATGTGTATATGATTGTAGATAAGAGGTTTAACGAAGAGACTCGTTACTTAGAATATATGATTTCTAAGAGTTATAAGCCTCATGGGCCAGTAACCCGTTGGATCAGTCATGCAGACTTTAGCTATCTTAAACGTAGTGAATTTTATAAAGTAAAACCACAAGATCAATAGGAGATATTCAACATGAAGATTGATTCAAAACCACTATTAAAAATTCTCATTACAATTGTCGTACTATCTTTTTCTTGTATAGAAAATATAGCACAGCCTAATGATAAATTAGAAAAGATCAAAAGTGAATGTCCTAAAATCGTTCAAGGTGATTTTTATTGGGGAAAGCCCTGTGTAAAAGAAAAACAATCACTCACTTGTGTGAAAGCTATAGATGAGATTAAAGCAAAAGGAATTGAAGCTTACTTTTTTGGAAAGACATGGGATATCGGCGATTATGGAATGAAGTTTCATCTAGATCAAAAGGGTAAAATTAAAATTGTCGAGCATGGTCCCGATGGTACAATAACTGTCTGGAAGCAAAAAGGGAAAATCTATCGTAAAGACAGTAATTATTTTATTGAGAATCCTGTAAATCGATCGGATGCCAAAACAGAAGAATTCATAATCAAACGTATTGACTGTGAGATCAATAATTCGAATGTCGAAAGGCAAGGTAGCTTTATTTATTTTACATTTGCAAATAATGAGATAAAAGTTTTACGGCATTCCATAATTGACAACACACCGGTGTATGGGGATTCAAAATCATTTGTTATGGCAGAGACTACAAAACCTATCAAGACCTTGGAAGTTTGGCATAGAATATCGTTGATCCTTTCTGAGTAAGTTCCGAGGATAAAACACGGTCGGTTATACATTCAAGTGATGGCAATCAAATAAATGCGAGGCGCACAAAACATTTATAATCCTAGCTTACTCAGTGCAAACGGAAACTCCCTATCTATGATATCCACTGTTAGCGGAATAGATTATAAAATATCTTACCTTCATTTGAATGAAGTTCCTACCATCCCCGGAAATGGCGAGATTAAGCGAGGGCAACAAATTGGCCTCCTTGGAACAACTGGATCATCAACAGGAAATCACCTTCATGTAGAAGTTACAACTGTCAGTAGACCAGATATACCTGCGTTATACTATGACCCCATCATGAACTCAAGAGGCGAAATCTCCGGGTATCGAATCAACTCAGATTACTTTATGAGAGAAATGTTAAAATCTGAAATCCCAAGGTAAGAAAATAATGATAAAAAAGATAGTATATGGGACCTTATTTCTGTTATTCGTCTGTAAACCGATGGATCAGGAGAGAAAGGACAATCTGATTCAGGATGATTGGCACACGGGACCCGAAAGAGAAGAGATAGAGCCAGGGTATATTTACGTTAGGGATCAATCGGGTGAGTATACGTTTAACAGAAGAGGAATGGACCCTAGAGAAATAGCTCGCAAAGAAGCAATTCTCGGTGCAAAATATTTGAGGGATATCATCGAGGAAAAGAATTTCGCACTATTGATCGAAGATTCACTTCCTATATATAATTCCGTCGGTTCAAAACTAGGAGGGCTTAACAAATATGAGAATTCAGATGAAATCAAAGAACGATGGTTAAAAATATATAATCAATCAAAAAAAGACCCTTTCTGCAATTTCGACGAGTTGTTCAAAGGAAAAATTATATCGATTGAGATTTCCCCATATCGAACTCGTAAACCGGATGTATTCTATTCAGAAAAGTATAAGAAAGAATATATATTTTATAGACCAGATTACCTGTTCACAATCGAAAAGTTAGATCAGAAAAAGGAAAAAATAATAATGGGTATATCTTTTAGTAACCAGGATTCTATAAAAACATACTTTTTGGAAAAATACTTTGATCACTGTCCAGTTCCTAATTTGCAAGCGGAAGATGATCCTTATTTGCCAGAGATCGATCTTTGAAATAAATAAATTTTGAAAGATGTCCTACCCCGAGCCATTGACAATGAGTTTATCGAAGTGTCAAAATTATCGGAAATCCTTTCCGATAGAAAAGATGGGAGCGTAAAGCGCGGTCGTTCTTACAAGAAATGACCATCCCCTAACAGATTCGAGGCGCTAATCGTTTACGGAATTACAACCGGTAACTGGATAACAAACTCACATCCCTTTCCTACTTCCGAATGGATTGACAACGATCCTTTCAATTCATCGACAAGTAGTTTGACAAAATGGATTCCAAATCCGTTCCCGACTTCGCCCGCTGTCCCTAAGGTAGAATTTGCTTTGTCTGCTAATACTTCATTGATTTGTTCCGCTGTCATTCCGATTCCAAAGTCTTTGATCCGTATGACTAATGTTTGGTTTTCTGAATTTAAGACATCAAAATGGATTTGTATCTCACGTTCCATCGGTGAAAACTTAATTGCGTTTGAAATTAGATTTCCTATAATCTGCAGGAATTTATTTTTTGGAACTTTTGTTTTGTTTAAGTTGGGATTGATATTTACAATGATGTTAATTTGTTTCGCTTGTGATTGAGCTTGGAACAAACTTAATACTTGTTCCGAAAATTCAGAGATCGAAATATCATTTTGTATCGAACTCTCTTCAGTCAATTCATTCATAAGATCATTGACCAAATTCAGAACGGAATCACTACTATCTTTCATCATTTTCATGACCGAAAGGCATTCCTCTATGTCTATTTCCTCATCCTGTTCGAGGATGATCTCAGCCAAACTAGAAATTCCACCGATAGGTCCTCGAATATCATGTGCTAAGATCTTATAATTCTTCCATAGTTTCAGATTTCTTTTTGTAGTTTGGTCAGCGGTGTGTTTGAGTTTGATACGACGACTTACCTCTTCGGCAATGATTTCTAAGAGTTTGATTTTTTCTGGGGAAATCGAATTTTCTTCTGTGTCAATCACACAAAGAGAACCGACATTGGATCCCTTGATATTGATGGGGATTCCGTAATAGTACTTTAAGAAGGGACTCTCCGTGACAAAGCCCTTCTCTTTGAATCGATCATCAATCCTTAAATCCTTAACTTCAAGATGTGTATTGCTTAAGATGGTAAATTGGCAAACCGTTTCTTCTCTTGGTGTGAGTGTAGAAGGAAATCCAAAATCTCCAATCGTCCACTGGTGTAAGGCATCGATGAGATTGATATGCGAAATGGGTGTCCCTGTGATCCTTGCAGCCAGTTCCGCGAGTCCATTAAATTCCTCTTTTAAAGAAACATAATCTAAGTTTAATTCTGCTAATTGGAGTAAACGAGTGATTTCATTTTCGGGAATGGTTTGCATGGATGGATTCCTAATTGATTCACTATTTTTATTTTATTTTAGACGAAATGGAGGTTTGTCCGCTGAGCAGATCCCCATGCAGGTAGTTGTTTTGCAGAGGAACCAAAATAAACCCAAGAGATTAAGAAATAATTGATAAGATTTCGCATTTTAGTATTCATTTGGATTTGACAATTGAATGATTTTCATCGAATTTATTGGGTGAATCAAATTACCCAAGTATTTTTTTAAAATACCAACTTGTGTTTATGTCTTACCTGCTTTCCCAATCCGAAACGTAACCTTCGTATTGGTACGATGCTAACATTTGGTCCGGCACACTCGTATTTTCATTGGGACTGGGACTTGGATTCTCGTCGAGAAAACTTAGGTTGTCTTTACGCCTAAGTGGAGTATAGTTTTCAAGCCAACGAAAAGAGAAGGACTGATAGATGGATACAAAATCGATCATTGAAAAAGCGGTGGATGATTCATTAAGTGCCATTGCGATTTCAGATCCACTCGGTAAAATCATTTTTGTAAACAATACTTTTTTGCGTTTTTGGGGTTACTCTTCGAAAGACGAGGTGGTAGGACGTTTGACAAATGATTTTTGGATAGCTTCTGATCCTCAGACAAATGGGATTCATTCCCTACCAAAGACAGGTTCTTTTTTGGGAGAACTGGAAGCAGTCAAAAAAAACAAATCCAAATTTAATTGTTTAGCGCAAGTATCGATTTCCAAATCCAGTTCAAATGAAATCCAATACATTATTTTTAGCATCTTAGAAAGTTCCAATCAGAATACAATCACCGATACCATCCGTGAAACGGAAAACTATTATTCACAGATACTCGATTCCATATCTGATTTTATTTTCTGTAAAGATTCTGATTTTAAAATGACCTACGTGAACCAGGCCTGCGCAGATTACTTTGGCCAAAAAAAATCAGACATCATTGGAACATATGATATTCCAGAAAACAAACAAGAGTTTATCGAAGAATACCACAGAATCGATTCCCTTATCTTCAAAGAAGGCAAACAAGTCAAAATTGAAAAAGAACCTCATTTAGGCAAAGATGGATTCATTCGTTATTTTAATACCGTCAAAGCTCCGATCAGGGATCAATATGGAAACATAAAAGAACTCGTCGCTGTGGCAAGGGATATCACCGATTCTGAAGACATATTAGGAAAATTGAAACTGATTACAGAAATCACATCTGATTATATCTATACGGCAAAAATCATCGATGGTGAAATATTTGCAGATTGGAGTTCTGGGAATCTATCAAAAATTGTAGGGTATACAGTTGAAGATATTGGAAAATTAGGAGGATGGATCAAAATCATCCATCCAGATGACTTAGGTCTTGTTGGGAATCGGGTATCTGAAATTCTCCAAGGAAAGATTGGTGTATCGGAATACCGTGTTTTGGCAAAAAATGGTGAATACATTTGGATTCGGGATTATAGCAAACCATTGGTAGATGAATTTGGTAAATTATCCAAATTGATTGGCGCTTCGAAAAACATTACGCTTGAAAAAGAAGCGGAAACCAAACTGAAAGAAAGTAACGAACGATTCAAAGCCTCGTTGGAAGCTTCATTTGAATCCATATATTTTTTATCGATTTTGAAAGACAACGAAGGGACAATCATCGATTTCCTTTTTACTGAAATGAATGAGAAAGGTTCAAAAAACTTAGGAGTTCCAAAAGAAGAACTGATTGGAAAACGAATTTGTGAATTGTATCCAATCAATTTAGAAAATGGATTTTTTGAGCAGTACAAACAAGTTTTTTTAACAAAAGAACCACTCGAACAGGATTATACAATTCCAGATGGTTATTACACACCTGGCTATTTTCATCACATCGTTTTGCCAACAACAGACGGGGTTGTCATCTACAATCGTAACATTTCCGATTGGGTCGCAAAAAATAAAGAACTTGAAACCCTTGTCCAAGTCACAAATAGACAAAATGAAAGGCTTAGAGAGTATACCTACATTACTTCACATAATCTGAGAGCACCCATTGCCAATATACTCAGTTTATGTAATTTATTAAAAGATGATCCAAGTGACCAGAGTTTGGTCCAAATGATTGAATCCTCTGCCGTACAATTGGATCATATGATGCGAAATTTAAATGAGTTGCTTACCATAGAAAAAGACTCACTTTCGCTTGTAAAAAAAGAAATCAATGTCCAAAAAGAAATTCAAAACCAACTTTTGTTATTCGTTTCTGACAAATCCGAGCATACTAAAGTGAATGTATCCATTCCAGACGACGTAGTCCTATACACAATACCAGTATATTTTGAAAGTATCATTAACAATGTTTTATCCAATGCATTTAAGTATTGTTCTCACAAAACGATTGGGCATATCCAAATCGAAATAAATGAATCCGAAGAGTTTGTCATTCTTTCGATCTCCGATAATGGAGTTGGAATTGATTTGGAAAAATACAGAAGTAAAATGTTTAAAATGAATTCCAGGTTCCATCCTAATATAGAAGGAAAGGGCATGGGCCTTTTTCTAACAAAATACCAAATTGAATCCTTGGGTGGAAAAATTGAAGTGGAGAGCCAAGTTGACAAAGGCACAAGTTTCCATCTCTACTTTCCAAAAATGTCTCGAATGAACATCTAAATCGCTCTTTTGGAAGGAAACAAACCTTCCTTTACCATCATCTTTTCGGTAAATAAACCCATCAATTTATTGATTTCAGTCGTATTCTGGTTTCGTTTTTTTCGTCAGATTTAATTAGGATTTTTTATGCCTTCCAGGTACAACGGATTTAACAATTTATCCATCGGTATGCAAATCGTGGATGAAGAGATGCGTTATTATTTTCTGAATGATAGTTTGTTAAAACAAATCCAAATGGAAAGGGAGCAAATCATTGGTAAAGCAATGGTTGATGTGTTTCCTGGCATCGAGAATACCGAAATTTTTAAATCCATCCAAACATGTTTTGCAACATCAGAAAACCAATTTGTAATCAATGAATTCGAATATCCAGACGGCTCCCGTAAAGTTTACAAATTGGATTTGGAAAGAGTTGAGGAAGGTGTCCTTATCTTATCAACTGATATTTCAGCTACGAAAGAATATGATGTTTTTTTAAAAAATGAAAATGTTGTATTAAAAGATAACACGAAAAAATTACAAAATTTATTAAGGAAAGTGTTAGATTCCTCTTTAAATGGAGTTCAGTACTTTAGGTCCATTCGAAATTCCAATCACGAAATTATAGATTTCGAATATGTGTTTTCGAATAAAGTTGCAAGTGAAATCATTCAGATCGAAGAAAAAGATGTGATTGGCAAACGGTTGTTAGAGGTTTTACCCGGCCATAAAGATATCCTTGAAGGTTATGGAAAATCACTTTTTGAATTGTATGCAGAAGTTGTAGAATCTGGTCAAAATAAAAGTTTATTATTCAAGTTTACTTCTGATGGAATCGATGCTTGGTTTTCCAATAATTCGGTTAAATTAGAGGATGGATTTGTTGTCACGTTTTCTGTAGTCACCGAGTTAGTGAATAAAACAAGTCAACTAGAAGAAATTAATAAAAATTTGGAAGAAAAAGTAAGGAATGCCATTCGTGAACAACATATAAAAGAAGAAGCATTGATACAACAATCGAAACTTGCTGCGATGGGAGATATGATTTCTGCAATCGCTCACCAATGGAGACAACCATTGACTTCCATCAGTTATGGAATAATGACTTTAAATGAAATTTTTACAAATCTACCTTTCCATGTGGAAGAATCAGAAAAAGTAGAATATGAAGAAGTTTATACTCAAATAGAAAAAGAAATTGAATTTTTAACGCAAACAATTGAAGATTTCCGGAAATTTTATTCTCCGAATTCAAAAAATGAAAACTTTAGTGTAACTGATGTCATTCACTCATCCTTTCATTTTCTTGATCATGAAATCAAAATCAATAACATCCGAAAAGAAATTAATTTACCAATAGATTCTACCATCACTGCTTATGGAAATCCAAATCAATTAAGACAAGTATTTTTAATATTGATCGATAATTCTATAGATTCATTTAAGAATAAAGAGATCGAAGATAAAACAATTTCTTTTTCTGTGACCCATTTCGATTCGGAGTTCATCGAAATAGAAGTTTCCGATAATGCAGGTGGTATCCCACAAGAGTTAGTTCATAAAATTTTTGAACCTTATTTCACCACCAAAGGGCCCACATCTGGTACGGGGATGGGATTGTACATCTCTAAACTGATCATCGAAAAAACCTTCGAAGGTTCAATCCGCGCGAGTAATGAAAAGAATGGTGCAAAATTCATTTTGAGGATAAAAAATGGCGAACGCTAAATTTGAAAAGGTAATCCTTGCTGTTGATGATGAGGCAACCGTACTCAAAATGATGGAGCATTTATTAAAAAGAAAGTTCTCCGGCTGTTATGTGGCATCGAATGGAAAGGAAGCTCTCAATTTGCTTGAGAAAGGGGTTCAAATCGATTTTGTCATCACTGATATTTCAATGCCCGTAATGGATGGTTATGAACTAAGGAAAAAAATCTTCCAATTCAATCCCAATATCCCAGTCATTGCAATCACTGGGCATACGGATGAAGAACATTTAAAAAAATTAGAGGAGTATCATTTTACGAAGGTATTTTTCAAACCATTTAATAAAGCAGATTTAGAAAGCATAGGGGAAGTGATCAAAAACATTTAACTCCGAACGATTTGCACCACCCAATCGGATAACACGGTCATGATGGGATTGGTTGGCAATCCATATAACAAATATCAGGTGAACATCGAAATGAAAAAATACCGAATTGTTTGGATTAACGAACAAGATTCATTGAACTAAGTTCAAAAACTTTCAACCGGCCAAACTGTTTTTTGGGGAAATTCTGAACGGTTTTAGCGGTATTTTAAAATTTTTTTTCCAAGCCCTCCTTTTTTCCATTGAATCACCTTATATTGCCATACGATCTGCAACAGAATGAAAAAAGATTTGAAAATGGAGATTTTAAAATGAGGGGATTCTATCAAAAAACAGGGATTCGGCTATTGACAAAACTTGCAAAAGGATTTCTCATCATTTCCCTATTGCATTGCAATTTATTCACACCTAAGTCAAAAAATGATGATGTCCTCAATCTGTTTTTACTTTCACAATTGTTTCAATCCAAAATAGAATTTCAGTTAGGTGAGAATTTAAATTCCAATTCTCTCGTAAGGAATGCAAACTCTGTTATTGTTTTGCCTGCAGAATTCAATAACCCCAACTTCGAACTCAAGTCAGTCCCGATTGCCGATTTTTCAATGAATATTGCGGGATTTTTAGTATGGAAATCACCTGAGTTTGGTGGTGTTCCTTATGGTCAGGAAACAGTTTCCAATGCAGATAAAGTCCTTTTGGATTTTGGTGCCGAAGCCTATGGAAGAGATGCAAAATTTAAAGTTCCCTTCCAATTTGGACAGTGGGATATCTTCCAATCCCTATATGGAGTCCAAAGATTAGGCCAACCATTAAAAACTTTCTCAATTGATCCAACTTGGAAAGACGGAAGTTATGATCGATTGGGTCTCATTATCTTTGATTTCAAAATTGAGTATGATAGTAATTATATCAGTTCACCTATGCAACGTTTGGTTGAGATGAGGGTAAGGGCATTGAGTTCAAATAATGGTGGGAACATCAATACTTCTGAGGATTACTATCGGAATGCAACTGTTACAAATTTCGATATGCCCTATTTAGGTAGTAACGAAACCATTTTAAGTATGAAAACTCCTTGCCAAACTCTCTATCCTGATGAGCCAAGGATCATCAGCATCCACCAAGCAGTGTTCTGTGGGATGAGTCTACAACCATTGTTAAATGTTAATGCAGACACGGGTTCTGCAATACCTAGCGCATACAAAATTTCATCTTCCTATGTTAGGATCCAAAATGGTGACTTGGCACTTGGTGTTCCGCAAGGAACATGGGATACAAATTTCAATGAGTTAAGTGGACTTCCTGGTGATGCCGTTCCTCCAGGAAGCAATTTAGCAGTACTCCATGGCAATTTAATGCCCGAATACAGTTCCAATTCATGGAACAATGAGAGACTCCTTGTATTAAAGATTCCAGGGAATACGACACGAAATCGAATGAAAATCGTTGTCGATAAAAACAATTCCTTGTTATTTCATTCATCCAATGGGAATTCCATTTACACTCCGATCACATCGCCGAAGTTAACGGCCGACTATAAAGGTCCAGGGGTATCTTCCGAGTATGAAATCGATGACAATTGGTCTGTAGCGAATGGTATCTTCCGAAGTGCTTGGCCTACCACCGCATCAGACCCCAATCAAATTGATCCATCCAATGGAAAGGTATTTGGATACTTTTTACCAAAGATTTCGATTCAAGTTGAATGATCGATTGTTACCGAGTGAATGGTATGAAAGAATTTTCAAAAAAAACGAACAGAATCTACTGATTCTTTTTGTTTTCACACACTAGTCTGATGAGGTTAGTGTGTAAGTGGATCCATTTTCTGAAATTAGCAAAGCCAATTTATCGCGAATGAAAGACAAGATATAGATTTTATATTACTCCTTTGGAACAAGGCAACGGCAATTCTTGCCGAAGGTTTAGAATCCAGTCGTCGAAAGTGACGAATCTTTTTAGTTTGGAATGACCTTCGTTTGGAAATTCCCAAATACGAAGGTCAATTTTAAGTTAGTTTGCCAAAATTCTTTGAATGAGAAAGTAGATATCACTATCTAAACACTTTATCAATTTCAAAATTTTAAAAAATAATGATAATTAGATTCTAATTGCAAGATGTCATAACTCTGTTCGCGCCATCTCCTGAAACAGCAACAAAACGGCCATTCCCAAATGTTATTGATGTCCATAAATTCGCCTGCGGAGCTGCTCGGAACGTCCAATCAATTCCATTAGGAGAAGTCATAATTTGATCAGATCCGAAACTACCATAAGCAACAGCTGCAAAAAGTGAATTGCCATAAGTGACTGTCTGTGAAGCAAAGAAATTCGTTGGAGCAGAATATGCGTTCCAATTGATTCCATCCGTAGAACGCATAATATGTTTTGCTGGAGCCGTTACGGGTGCCATTGTAATAAATATTCCACCTCCATATGTAATCGTTACTAAAAGATTTAACTCTGGGAGTGTTCTAGATGTCCAGGTAGTTGCGTCAATTGATGTCATCACTCGATTTGTACCATTTTGCGACACAGCCACAAAGATGCCATTTCCGTAGGTAATACCTGACCAATTGTTTTGTTGAGATGCCAACGCAGACGTCCAATTAAATCCGTCTGTTGAGGTCATCACTCGGTTTGTTCCTGACCTCGCAACTGCCACAAAAATTCCATTTCCATAAGAAACAGCAGACCACTCGTTCGCTTCCGCTGCCAAACGAGAAGTCCAGTTAATACCGTCAGGTGATGTCATAACTCGATTTGCTCCCGTACTTGACACAGCTACGAAAATTCCATTACCAAAAGTAATTGCTTCCCATGTATTTTGCTCAGCCGCCGATCTTGATGTCCATGTTAACCCATCTACTGAGGTCATAACTCTGTTGAGACCATCTTTAGAAACTGCTGCGAAAATTCCATTGCCATAGGCAATGGAAAACCATGTATTTTGTTCGGAGGCCGTCCTTGAAATCCAATTAGTCCCTGGATTTACACAAGTTTCTTCTCCGGCATTTGAATTGGCTAAATTGCTGGAGAGAAAACTTAACAATATTAAAGATTCAGTTTGATTTTCTCCCTCTGCGACAGAAAACAAAGAACCGTTCGAACATCCAAGAACAAAAAAATAAACAAATAATGGATATATAATTTTGAATATAAATTTCATTAATTTTTTACCATTTCCAAAAGAAAGTAAACGAGGAATATCGAATAACAGAACGAATGTTACCGTGAGTACTCGTAGTTACAGAAGTTATATGCTCTATCGATTCCGTCAACAAGGATAAATGAAATTTTAGCAGCTGATAGATGCCATTTTGCGTGTTTGTGCAAAAAGCTGACCAGTGTTACTTGTGTGAAATCAAAATTAAAAAAAAAGGTAACAGGTGTAATTTTTTTTTGTAATCAAGATTTTATTGTCTGAATCTTTCGTTGAAGTGATAAATTTTATTATTTTTAAGCAGTAATATTATAGATTCTAGAATAATAAACTAATTTTGAATGCTATTTATTTTTCCTTTTATTTCATTCCCATCAACCGAACTAACGATCCAAGAGCCGTCTCCCAAATCGACTTCCATTCTTCATTCCATTGATCCCCTAAACTTTTTTCTAACGCATAGAGTAGGCTTGGTGCAATTGTTCCAAAATCAGTCACTGGAATGCCCATCTCTTCATGCATTTTTCCTAAATTTTGGAGTTCAATTTGGATCTGGTTCAAATTTCCTAATCTCTCAATCGTTTTTCCAAACATAGCCAGTAACTTTTTGGCTTGTGTTTCCATATCTGTATTTTGGAAAAATTTTTGGAACTCTGGTTTGGTTTCGAGAAAGTGAATGTAAAAATCCCGAGCTAAATTCGGATTCAGTTGTAATGCCAGTTCTAGTGATCGTTGTAATTCTAAAATTTGATCTTTCTCCTTAAAGCCTAACACGGAGTAGGCGGCCATCCTTTCCGTTTTTCCTCTGAGTTTTGTAAGAATCTTTTTTTGAATTTGAATTATGTCAGAGACGTATTGGTAAATCTCGTCAGAGATTAAAAATCTTGTCCCAGTTTTTTTATTCAGAACTTCTAATCGCGAGGCCACGTTTACTGTATCTCCGAGAACTGTTTGTGATTTATGATCGGAATGACCGATATCACCGTAGATCACTTGACCTGCATGTAATCCCAACCGAATGTCAAATTCATGGTGGAAACGTTCCTTAACATAAACATTGAATTTTTTTAGTTGGTCAAAAATACGAAAACAAGCTCGTAATGCCTGGATAAACATTTGTTTTTTTGCATCTTCCAAAGTAAGTTGTGATGTTTGTAATTTTGTTTTGTCTAAAAAGAAATACGCAAGGATACCATCCCCAATAAATTTATCGATAAATCCACCATTGTTAAGAATTGGATCACTCATCTCTTGGAAAAATCGATTGAGAACAAATACAACATCATAAGCTAAACTTGACTCTGTAAAAGAAGTGAAACCTTTTATGTCTAAAAATAAAATTGCCGCATAACACTCCTCGCCAGTTTTCGAATTTTTTCTTTCGGAAGTTATGTTTTTAAGATCTTCTTCATCTCGAATGATCCTTTGGACTTCGACATTACCAAAAATTTCTGTTTGGCATGACAATCGAATTTCTTTAGGCCAACCTTTCCGATCGGCAATTGTTTTTTCCCTATCATTCCTTTCACTGAGAGAATCCAATCCATCAGAAACAAAGACGCGACAGGTCGTACACCGAGCATTTCCGCCACATAAATGATAAAGTGGAAAATTATGAGCGATGGCGGTTTCCAATATGGTATCGCCTGATCGTTTGATTTTTAAAGTTTTCCTTTCTGGTTCTAAAAAAGAGAGATCAAACATTGAGTTTTACCTTTTGAAATTGATATTTGAGTATTACAATTTTGGAAATTTCACCAAAGGGAATTGCATTTCCTATTGCTATACAAGTCTCCTTATCGTATTCTTTGCTAGATAAAAATGTAGAAGTGAATCTATAATTTTCGATTTTTTTTGGTGAGTCACACGATGCCCGACATAACTCTTAAGGATTACTTGTAAAAATATTCAAAACAGGTTTCTTTGTAACAGGTAGTAGGTAGAAATTTAAATGGTAAAAATGAAAATTGCCGTGTCTTTCACATTGCTTTTGATCGCATGTGCCCCCGAAAGAGAAAGAAATCCAAAAGCATGCATTGAAATGGCAGCAGTGATAGAAAATTTCAATCTTAGGCATCGTAATGCATTTGAAGAAGGGCGCATTACTCAAGAAGAATATTCTTCTAGAATCAATGAGAATGATAACCTGAAGATTTCTTTTTGTCTTCTCTCACTTGTACCCGTAGAAAGGAATACTAATTTTTAATTCTTGTTTCAACGGAAATTAGTTCTGCCGAAACAAAGGAATTCAGGACTCACCAAAAAGTTCCGATACCGCATACGGTAATAATCCTATTTGATTTTTATCATATCTGATTTAATTTTATCGAATCAACCAGCCTAGCGCATACCAAAACATCCCCAATCCTGTCAAAGGAAAGGCTTACCCTTTCGCTTGTTGGAGTGTCAGTCTGTTAAATCCACTTCTTCGAATGCCTCTGTTTGGTGGCGGAACATCCAAAGTTTATCACCGGAGTAAAAATTGATGAACCCATCTCGCATTTCAAATTGGTAGATACCGCGGAGGAGTAAATTTTGTTCGAATTGGGCTTCGGAAGGAAGGTCTACCACTAGGATACGGCGGGAGGTGATGATGGCCACTTTATCATAGAGGTTGGCAAAACCACGAAGGGTTTCTTGTTCGAGGCTGATGGTTTCCCAGTGGTTTGTATAACTATTGTATAAGTAAAGTTTGCGATCACTGGCAACAAGGGCCGCTCTGTGTCCCATAGCTACTTCGTAACGTTCCTCACCAAAGATATGGCCTTTTTCCCATTCCGTACTTGAATTACTTACACCTAACACGTTTTTTTGGGATACGATGATACATATTTCACCATAACATTTGGAGTAACGGACATGTTCTCCCCTTGTGGAGTAGGAGACTTCCGTTCCATCCGATAAAAAGGCTTTGAAGGCAAAATGTGCCTCTACAAAGTTAATCGTTGTTTGGAGGAATGGGTAAGCAGTTTTATCATTAGGAATATTGGAAAAAACTGTGACTCCGTGTTTTACGGGAACAGAAGGGACATGTAAGTCTGGGTTAGGTTTTCTTGGAGTTTTGTTTCGATTTTGGCCAACGGTGTCGTAATAGTAAATATCGCTTTCTAAAAGGTCTGGGTTTGCGACTAACATTGGGAAGAATGGAACCGTGAGGTAAAACCCCATGGCAAATGAAACTGCTGTAAAAAACGGAAATGTTCGAAACCCACGGAGCATAAACTGAATTGTTCCTTCCTGACCAGTGAATCTTGATTAGATGGCGTCATTCGACAACCATTTCTCGGTCTTAGACGGAGAATAGTTTTGCAAATGTGTGAGCAGGTCTTCTGATTTATTTAGTACGATCACCAGATCCAAATTTTCTTTTTTTAAGAAGCCTTGGTCCACCATGGTTTGGAACATTTTGACAAGGGGGTCATAGAATCCATTCCAATTCAAAATCACAATTGGTTTGTTGTGTAATCCCAATTGGGACCAAGTTACCACTTCAAAAAACTCTTCCATGGTTCCAAAACCTCCAGGCAAAACCAAAAATGCATCGGAAAGATCAAACATGATTCGTTTTCTTTCGTGCATGGATTCTACTTGGATGAGTTCTGTGAGACCAATGTGTTCGATTTCCCGTCGTTTGAGAAAGCTTGGTAAAACTCCAATCACATTGCCTTTTTTCGCCAAACAACCGTTTGCAACTGCTCCCATAAGGCCCACACTGGCACCCCCATAGACAATCCCAATCGAATGGGTCGCAAGTGTTTCGCCCAGACGGTAGGCTTCCTTTTCAATCGAAGGATCTTTCCCAGAAGAAGAACCACAGTAGATTGCTATTTTTTTAAATGGTGCCATATGCTTTTGCTTCTTGGGAAGAAATGGTATTGGGAATGCAGTGATAGAGACCAATGTCCTCCATTCCATGTTGGTTTGGTCTTAGAAAACATTTCTTTTTGGTATTGGTGGCACGAGTGAGCTTTGTTTCATAGGGTATCGCAAACAAACGACTCGTGAAAAAAAGGAGTAAGGATAACCAATATTTCATTTTAAAAATCCATATAGTTCTTTTGCCGGGAATTCCCATTCGGGGGTTTGGAAATTGTTTCCTTTGGGGAGTGTGAACCAAGGAGAAAATTCACCCTCTGAATTTAGAATGTGCATTTCCTGGGACGGCATATAACTTTGTGCCAAAAGGAATACCATCTGTCCATCTTTTCCCATTGCTTTGTCTACCACCATCACCACATGGCCTGGGGATCCCGCTTCAATCCAAACATCACCTGGTTCCAATTGGGATAAAGGTTTTTTGATTAATTCTGATTTGAGTGAAATCGTTCCCGCATAACTATAAATAAATTGTAAGTATTCTTCAAAGACATCACGGTTTGTTCCTTGTTTGGCTTTGGTTTGTATCCAACTGGTTTTGTTTCCTTTCACAACCACTCGTTCCCCATTGGCAAATCGCAGGAAAGGAACATCCATTCCATTGCTGATTTTAAAATGGATCGCATCAAACTTTTTGTTGGCATAAAAATATTCTGCGCGGAGTTTCATAACTGCATCTGCACATTGGATTAAGTCCCGTTTCAGTAAGGGAAAATTGAGAACGGCTACATGGACTTGGTTTTGTTTCTGCTTTCCGTTATACAAAAGTACGGGGCTACCATCCGGTTTTAAGGGGAAGTTTTGTAAGTAATGAGAAAAACTTGCTTTTGGGTAATCCACTCTCAAATATCCGTTAGGTGGTGTAATCCTTTTCTGGATGGAATCTGCATGAAGTGGGAAAATGAGAAGGGTGGCAAAAGACAAAAAACTGATTCCAAATAGGAAAAGGAAAATCCATATCCGGATAGAAGAAAGTTTTACTCTTTGGTTTCGATCCGTTGGTCTACTAAAAAAATTGGTCCCCATCCTAATCCCATGGAATCAAATTTTGACCGAAATCAAAATCATATTTTCGATATAAATTCTAATCAAAGTTTATTTGGGATGCAAATCATATTTCGCATTCTAAGATGGGGATGTTCCTTTATTCTAAGGAAGAGCTTTTCAATTGTTAGAAATCTCAATCCAATGATGAGCGTGTCACCACAAGTTTGATAGACTCTTCCAACCATGCCTCTTTGGCTCCGGCAAAAGAAACAGTTTTGGTGACAATGGATTCTGGTTGAAAGGCACCCGATTGGATTTCGGGGTAAAGTGCTTGCATCGAATCCAGGGATTCCACTCGGCCGATATGGATCTCTGCACCTTGGTTGTACATTTCCAAATAAGGAATTTCCAAACGATTGGTCCAAAAAATGGAAGCAGAGCTAAGGATGGCATTTTTTCCGAGTGACCTTGTGGCAAAGTCCCAACCTTCTTTTGTGGCAGAGGCGTCACATACCAAATCATACCTTTCGTTTGGTTTGGGAAAGGTTGTGAAATGAGTGACGGGGATACCAAGAGAAGATGCTAAATCTATCCTTTCCCTGTTTGTATCGACATACATAACTTCGGCTTTTTTTGTTTGGTGGAGGTAAAGTGCTGTATACAGTCCAATGCTCCCTGCATTCCCACCCACCACAATTGTTTTTGGATCTTTTTTTTTAGTTAAAAACCTACCAGCGAGTTTCCAGACTTCCGCAATGTTATCACTAAAACTTGCAATCCCAATTGGATTGATATTTGAATCCAGTTCAAATAACATTTGTTCGGCGTATGGAACGAGTAACAATTCTGAAATGGCACCACCGAATGTTTGGGCACCAGGTGGCATTCCATAAGCCGATGTATAAGGGACTGTTTCACAAGAATTGGTATGGAGGGACAAACAGGTAGGGCAAGTGCCACAAGAAATTTGGAAGGGAATGGCAACCATGGTTCCGATTTTGAATTTTTCTTCTAAATCTTCCGATACTTTTTTGATACGGCCCACAAACTCGTGTCCTACGGGAAAGGGTGCACGGAAAAGAGTTTCTCCGCGTACAATGGGTAAATCCAAATCACAACGAGCGATCGCGATTGGTTCCACTAACGCTTGGTTTCCACCACTGATGGTGGGTGTATCAATCTCTTCCCATTCCAAGATTCCTTTTTTACGAAACACAAGTCTTTGCATTTGTCCCTCCGTATACCGATCGGTCTACGTTTTGGTTGTTTTCTTTTTTGTGCAACTAAAATTGTTGGAACCAAGTTGGCAATTGGGGCAATTTCGTTTCTTCCCATGTCCAATCCCCAAGAACGGTGGTGATGGGAGAGTCGTTTTGCAAAGCTTTCGCAAGTCCCCGTGTTAAATCATCTCGAACGGTTGGTCGGTAAGGAGTCTCAAATTGGTTTTGAAACGTTTCTTTTTCATGTTCCCACGCATAAGAAAGGAAAAAATCGATAAACTTTTGGTTAGAGGATTCAAATTTGTTTTTTAGTTTTAATAAATCAGGATGGTTTGTTTTTTTCATTGTCCTTTGCAAAACAATGGAGATCCCACGAACACTCTTTGAAAAAAAAGTACCAGCTCTAACCAAACGACGGTTTTTCGGATTTTCCAAAACCCATTTGTCTGCTTTGTATTTTGCGATACCCATCGATCCATAAAATGCCAAAGTATGGCTTAACCAATAAAACGCTGAATAGGCGACTGTTAGTTTTGGTTGTAACCTTTCTTCCAAACTGAGCATCGGATCCAAACAAATTCCAAGTGTTTCTTTGATTTGTGCCTGGGTACTTTCTTCAATGGGAAATCCCACTTCACCGAGCGCTGGCGTATAGATTAGGGCTTGGAACTCTAGGGGCTTACCTGCTTTGTTTATGTCATCAATGACGGCTTCGGTTAAACCTGGTTCGGCACGTTTCCCAAATAACGTTAGGTCAGAATTGGACACAGGTTCTTTTGTCGTCGTGGTAGAGATAAGATAGGCACTAGGGTCGACGGACCTTATGGCAGAGATGGCACTTTGGCCTGCTTCCCCCGAACCTCCAATGATTAAATATTGATTTTGTCCCATGAATCCCTACCTAAAGCATTTAATTTTCGATTGATCACGGTAAAGTCTCTTGGATTCTATATCGGAACAAGCGAAATATGAAAACGATTTTATCCTGCTCCAACTGTCTCAGTGGTCATTCCATCTCTTCATCCAAACTGGAGGGCAAAAAAGGAAAGTACCGATGTAAAAAATGTTCCATTTGGAACCATTTTGATTTTCGAAAGATCGAAACGGGGGAAAGGTCCGACTCACTCGTGTTATTTGACCTAAATTTTTTAGGCCAAATACCCAACCATAACTTACAAGGCCAAATTTTTGGCCGTTATACTTCTAATTTTGTTTCAGAATGGTCGAATGAAGAACTCGTTTTTTTGAAGGACGAGGAGGGAAACGATCACGATGTTCGTATTTCCATTTCAGGGCTGCCAGAAATTGTAAGACTAAAGAATTTTGATTATGATGTCACTTCTGATCAACCTTCCAAAAATTTAAGTATCATCATCAATCACAATGTGAACAAAGCACCAGTTCGGTTATCGTTAACAGTTACGGACTATGATCATGTTTTAGTGAATGGAAAATTGTATCTCGCAATTTCAGACGAGTGGAATACATTTTTACATGGAAGTTTTACTGCGACTCATATTTACAAAATTCAATTTGATGAATATGGTGTGGCAAACAAAGAATTACCTGATTTCATCACCAGTTTTTTGGCGGCAAAAATTTACGTTTTGTCAGGAAATATTTTATCCTTACAAAAACATTTTCCTGCTCTAAATGAAAAAGAAAAAGCAGAACTTTTGTCTCTTGTCATGTACCATTGGCCTGAAAGCCAAACCACTGTTTCCGAAGTCCATTTTAAAGAAGGGAATATCCAGGCAATCTTCCAACTCACTCAACGAAAACTCAATGAGAGTTTTATTTTTCTAATTTCAAATCAATTAACACCAAACTCTGAACATTGGCACATCATCCATGATGTTGTATGCCACTCTGAAAAGGAACCCATCTTCATTCCTCTTCTCAAAACAAAATTCCCAGACGAATACCATAAACATTTAGGCAGTCAATTAGAAACTAAAAACGAAGATAAAACCTTAGACTGGTTAGAGGAAGATGATGTCTATCTTTTGGATTCCTTTGTTCGTTCAGTTGGATCATTGGACTTTATCATCAAAGATTCGATCCGAAACCCACTTGGTTTTACTTTGTTACAAGAAGCTTTTGTTCGCTCCAAATACAAATCATGTATGCGGTTATTGGAAAGAGGTGCGAATCCCAATATAGTCGATGCAAATGGCGAAACAGCAATTTTTAAATTATGCCAAGACAATACCCTTCGTTTGCAAGAAAAAACCAATTTGATGGATGAGTTGATCAGACGTGGTGCGAAGGTAAACTTACAGTCAGTCAATGGTATGTCACCCCTCCATTGGTGTTCCGTATTTGGGGAACCGAGTTTGGCAAAACGACTCATCCAAGCGGGTGTGGATATCCATATCGGTGACCAAAATGGAAGCACTGCTTTACATGAAGCTTGTAAATTTGGAAATTCTTCTGTGCTTGCTTTGTTATTGGAATCGGGTGCAAAGGCAAATGCGAAAACTTTGGATGATAAAACTGGTCGCGACTTGGCATTTGAAAATTTAGAAATTGCAGATTTGGAAGCAGACGAAGAGAAAAAGAACCGTTACCAAAGGGTCCTTTCTCTCTTAGATGTATATGGTGGTTAAAATCCCAATCGTTTTGTTTTCAAACTTCGAACAATAAAATACAATACAAGTCCAACGGGGCCATAGTAAAATGTAAGTCCATGGATGGGTACCAAAACCAATCTGTGGATGTTGTTTGCCTTTCCATCTTCTGCTTCCCATGTTCCCAAAAACAAATCAAAAGAAAGGTAATGCACCCAACCTGCTAACAGAAATTCATCATTCTGAAACAAAGACCGAACTGATTGCAAACTTGAAAAATTTCCTTCCGCATTTCCAAATCCAATGGATAAAGAAAGGATGTACAAACCACCGAGAAATAAACCTGAAACCAAGATCCTTAGATATGGAATCACCTTTGTTTGGTTTGGTGATAGTAGTAAAACTAACCAAGCCACTAGAGTGAGTGAATTGGCAATTGTGAAAACGAGAGATGGGTTCATATAAACACCTTTGGTTCTAAAAATTTTGGAAACGAAAATAGGCGTAAACCTAAAGATACGATGAAGAGGAGATGAATTCCATACACCACTGTAAACAAAGGTTGGAATGAAAAAATTGATTGTCCTAAAAGAGTTTGGACCACCATCAAAATGTTCATCGAAAGGAATAGACCACCCATAAAACGAACCATGAATACTTGGTCTGATGTTTCTTTTTTATGGAGGAGGGATGCAGCGATTACAAAGAAGATCTGCATCACATGCATTCCAAAAAAATGGGGAACACGCATATCACCAATCACAGTGCTCCATCCAAAAAAAGTTAGGCCTTGTCCCGGTTCTCCCGTTCCAAAGCTATGAGACCCACTTGTTTGGAAAATCCCTTGTTTCATCAGTTCCAATTGTTCGGGACGAGGTTGGGTCATAAAAAATCCAATGATCATTCCAAACCCAGCGATTGTTAGCCCCCAAAGTAAACTTTCTCGAACGGATTTTGAAATTCTTTTCTCCTTTAAAATAGGGAGAATCATACCTAAATGGAATAACCAAAAAATAGAGATACTTGTTCCCATAATGGAAAATACAATTTGGTTCCAAGTGTTTGAGACATTGAAATGGCTTGATTCACCCCTTGCCGCTTGGAGTGTGATGAGAACAATTTCAATCACCGAGGTGATGGTTAGGACAATTTGTGTTTTCCGATTGAAACGCCAATCTTTCAAAAACCGTTCCAAAATCCATACAGTGGATAGGGAATACACTCCCAGGGAAACGGTGAACTTAATCGGTTTGATCCAGAGATTCACACCCAAAAGGGTTCTTGTGTCTAGAAAAACTAAGGGAATCATGGATATCGTGAGTACTGCCATCGCGATTCCATTCCAAAAAAGTGGTTGTCTTTTGAAGTCGGCGTATTTCATAATGTTGACAGCGTAAACAAATATGTATACTCTGTCAACATAAAAAGTATACATTGTAAACATTTTATGAAACCATCCAAAAAACAAACTGCCCCCAAAATCCAGGCTCCCACCAAAAAACCTTCTGTCCCATCGTTAAAATCCAATTTGGGCAAATCCAAAGACAGCCAGGAAGTTTCCAGTTACCACCATGGGAATTTGCGAGAGGTGGTATTAGAACACTCCCGTCAGGTCCTAGAGAAAACAGGGGTTTCTTCTCTTAGCCTAAGAGACATCGCAAAAGACCTCGGGGTGAGCCACACTGCCCCCTACAGGCATTTCCCAAAGAAAATGGACCTACTCCAAGCCCTTGTGACCGAAGGGTTTCGAGAATTAGCCGCTGCGATGAAACGGGCTTACGAACATTCCGAAGATCCTTTGGCAAAAATCAGAAAAGCCGGTGAAGAATACATTTACTTATTACTCAAAAATCCAAGAAGAACGGAACTTATGTTTGGTGGTGAAATTTATGTTTCCGGGGATCCCATCTCAGATGAGTTAAGAGAGTGCGGAAACGATGCCTATATGGGAATGTTTCGGATTGTCGAGTACGGACAAAACCAATTGGTTTTAAAAAAATCAGTGCCTACTGCAACTCTTATGATGAGTTTTTGGAGTGGGGTCCATGGTTTTGCCGTACTGAATGAACGCAAATGGAAAGCAATACAATCCTCCGAAGGAGAAAAACAATCCTTTCAGAAAGAGGTATTACAAATATTAGAGATTATGATCGAAGGGACACGTCTGTAAAGTAGATGATGCGACTTGTGATGATGGTGTGTTCACCTTCTGTTTCGAGTGTCACTTCCATCTCCACAGGGTAATCCTTTAATACCATAATCAAACCAATTCCTGATCGATTTGAGTTTGGGTCATTGGATTCAATTTTATCAAAGTAAAGTTTTTCCAAATCTTTTGCAGAAAAGATTTCTTTTAAGCTCGCTTCATATGCGGAAACATTGGATTCGTTTGTTTTGTTTCTGACCAACATTTCAAATGATTGGCCACGGTGGATGAGTGAAATTTCGATATCGGCTTTTTTATCGTAAGAATACTTGGCAGCGTTTTCTAAAAGTTCATTGAAGACTGTGGAGATCGAATTGACGATCTCTGAATTTTTCATGTCCATCGAATCACTTGGAACATCGGGTAAAAACGAAAACCCATAAAAATAACCAATAAAATCAGATAAAATTCCAATACGGCGCCAGTAACGCATCAAATCCAAAGGTTTTAAATGGATTTCGATGATGGATTCAGGCTTTTGTTCTGAGAAAGCCGTGTGTGTGAGATTGCCGTATTTTCGCATATTCGTAGTTCAACTAAAGAAAGTAGCGAAACTACTTTAATGCCGCAAGCGCTTTTTCTAATGCATTTTGCATTAATCGGCGTTCTTCGGGGTTTGTGCTGAGTTTATCGAAGTGTAGGGGTTTTAAGAGGAAACCATCACCATCAAATTTCACAAAAGGATTTTCCTTTTTTTCTTGGTCATTTTTTAAACCAATCACTTGGAAGGTTTCGATGGGAGTGTGAACCCCTTTGACCAAGATTTCTCCTTTGGGAATCGTATTTACATATTCGTCTACCAAGGATTTGGTTGCGTTTGAAATCAAAATTTCCCCTGCACTTGATACACTTTCCAAACGGGACGCAACATTCACCGGGCCACCAATGATGGTGTAATCCATCCTTTCGTTGGTTCCAAAGTTTCCAACCGTCACATAACCGGTGTTGATTCCAATCCTGCATGTTAGGTTGTGGTTGATTCCCGATTTTCTCCAGTATTCATCTAACGCAGGCAAACTGTCTCGCATCTCAATGGCCATTTTCACACAGTTTAGGGCATGTGCTTTGTCGTTTTCAAAACTAGGTGCACCAAAAAAAATCATAATGGCATCACCAATGAATTTGTCGATGGTACCTCCGTATTTGATCGCGATACTTGACATCACATCCAGATATTGGTTGAGACAATCGGATAGGATTTCAGGTTCGATGGAATCGGTGATTGTTGTGAAACCAACAATGTCAGAGAAAAATATTGTGAGTTTACGCCTTTGGTGGGAGATCGAGGTTTCCACTTCCGCACCGGTGATCATTTCATACAATTGAGGGGAGAGGTAACGACGCATCCGATCCAAATACATTTGGATTTTTTTGTTATTTTCTAAGAGTTCGTTTTCGATTTCGGTTGAGTGGTCAATGATGTTTTGGTAAAGGACTTCCAATTCTGCGTATTTGGCTCTTTCCTCTTCCAAAACTTTGTCATTGTCCATAATTGTCCTCTAACCTCGTTTCCTCATGATCATAATGGTAATGTCATCATAGACATCCATGCCATCGATAAAAACATAGATGTCTTGGAAAATGGCAGCTAAAATTTCATCAGTAGTGGGAAGGTCTGCATGTCGTTCCAATGATTCAATCAGTCTATGAGAACCAAACTGCTCTCGTTTCGGATTCTCAGCTTCAGTGGCACCATCTGTATAAAGTAAGATGATGTCTTTTGGTTGCAATGGAATGGGTTTTTCATGAATGAATTCATCAATTGATTCTGTTAGACCAACTAACATACCATTGTCGACCGTATCAATGATTTCTGTTTTTTTGTTTGCATGGCGATAAACCATTATCGTTTCGTGTTGGCCAGCAGTTGTAAACACTCCATTTTTATAGGAAAAGAGAGAGAGTGTTAGGTTTCGAATGTCATTCATTCTGACATGAATATTGGAAAATAAAATGGAGTTGATGGAACGTAGCGATTCTCGTAAAGAGATCACCTTCGATCGTAAGGTTGTGATGAAAGCAGATTGGGTCATGAGCATCACAACACCTGATGCCAGTCCATGGTCTGTCACGTCTCCGATCCCTATGTATACCGTCCCATCTTCATGGTGGACCACATCGTAATAGTCTCCCCCCACTTCGTTGGCAGAGTCCATCCGTGCCGAAATTTCTAATTCATCAATTTGTTTTAATTCCTCATTGCGGGGAAGTACCATGGCTTGGATTTGCCTTGCGACGTCTAATTCCATACCAAGGCGCATGTTCTCTTCTAGGATGGCTTGCTTTTCTGTGTTAAAGATTAAGTCAGCTTGTTCTTGTGTGGTGCGTGAAGTGTTGAGGATGGCATATAAAATCAGACCTCCCGTCACAACCATATAAAGTAAGATGAGAAAGATTCCCATGGGAACCGCACTGACTAGGAAGAAGGTACTGTTTTCTTCTAAGAAACTCGGTTTGAGATAGTCAGACAGTGCAATGAGTTTGGCATTGAAGTCTGTCATCTCAGGGTAAAAGTAGATGGTGAGGGATGCATACTCTACGATGAGGATGATCACTGCAAAGATGATTGTTTTAGTATTATTCCGTATGGATGCGAGAGCGATGAGAATGAAAAAGACATAAATCATCGGTGCCGCATACACAAGGCTTGGGTTTTTTTGGGAGTATGCCGTATACCCTGTAACAAATGTAAGGAGAGTGATCTCTAAAAAAGAAGAAGAGAATTTAAATATATTGAGATATTTTCCCGACTTCTTTAATGAATAGAGGACAACAAAGTTGTAACAGAGTAAAACGAGAATGGCAGAGATTTGGTAATAAAATTCTACCGGTGGACGGCCAGAGAGAAGACCGAGTGTAGCAAAGATAACCAAAAATCCCAGGAAGAAGAATCGGAATTTAGTGGCGAAGGTTTCGGCCCTAAATTCCCCCTGGAAGGCAATCTCTTTAAGTTGTTTCTTGTAGTAGTCCGAGAGGACGAAGCGATTTTCGTTGGAAGAGGATTGCGGCATAGAGTAAAGGTTTCTTTCTTTATATTTCGTTTTAGAGAATGCGGAAAATTAACTGATAACGTCATACATTTTGCATAAATTGCAAATGATTTTTCAAATTTTTAAGGAGGACGGCGAGTATGAGTCATATCAACGTCCATTTGGCAACAACTGAGGAAGACCGTAATAAAATTTACCACCTCCGCTATGACATTTATGTTCAAGAAATGAACAGGGTCCAAGAATATGCCGACCACACCACCAAAATGATCAAAGAACCCTTTGATGAGACAGGCCACCTGTTCCTCGCGGAAACGGAAGAAGGGGAGATCATCGGCACTGTTCGCATCAACTTTCGTAAAGATGGGAGTTTGGAATGTGAGGACCTTTACGAAATGGACCTCTTTCGTCCCTTTTACCCAGACAAAGTCTCCATGTCGACAAAACTCATGGTCAAACGAGAATACCGCCATACAGCAGCAGCAAGTATGTTATGCATGAAGATCTATGAACATGCCAGAGAAAATGGGATTGTGATCGATTTCATAGATACGAACCCACACTTGGTGCGTTTGTACAACCAAGTTGGGTACAGAATGTACAAAAAAAACATCCACCATCCAGAGTATGGGATTGTGATCCCGATGGTGTTTTTGTTAGACGATAATGAATACTTAAAACAAATCCATTCACCTTTCCTTCGTTTGGCGAAACGTTTCCCTGCGGGAACTGAGTTGGCTCATCTATTTGAAACCAAGTTCCCTGAATACAAAGACATCAGACCTCTCTTCTCAATGGAAGGGGATACGGTTTGGCAAAATATCGTACATGATATGATGCTCCCACCAAGCCAGTTCCTCTCTTTCCTCCGAGGGTTTACGGAGGAAGAGTCCAAAAAACTTTTGTCCATGCTTGATCTCATCGATTATGAAGATGGGGACATCGTTTTCCACCAAAACCAAGAAAGCCAAGGTTTGTTTTGTGTTTTGGAAGGCAGTGTGGAGGTTGTTGTCAACCGTGAAGATGGAGTTCGTTCTACCATTTCCATTTTAAACCAAGGAGAGATTTTTGGGGAACTTGGGTTTGTGGCAAAATCCAATCGTAATGCTGATATCATTGTGCGTGACCATGCAAAACTACTCATCCTCACACCCAATGAATTTCAAAAATTGGAAATCCAAAGTCCCACCTTAGCGATCAAACTGCTTACCAATTTGTTTGTGATCCTTGCGCAGAGGTTCAATGAAATGTCCCGCCGCATGCTCGAATTTAGAAGGTTGTACGAGATGGGCGGAACTGCGAAGGGAAGTGGTTAAAAAGAGTTTGGTTGTGGTTTAGGAAATTTCCAAAACCACTTGGTCCCAAAGTTTTTTGAAATTGGAAAGGGATTTTGACTGCCAAGAAACATTGAGGGATCCTTGGATCTTGATTTGGTAGGTTGCACTTTTTCTCGAGTCAATAATGAACATGGAGAGGGTAGTGATCCCAGAACTGTTCACAAATTGTAGGTCTCGAAAGTCCATGGTCAGAAGTGCCCCTTGGCAAAGTTTTGCAACGTCTCTTAAAAATAATTTGATTGGTTCATAAGCGGGTAAGTTCTGCAAGCGGATGGATCCAGTGAATTTGACAGTCTTAGTGGCTTCGTCGTATTGTATGTTGTAATCTAAGTCTTTGATTTCCATGAAGCTTCGCCTATTATATCTCTTCTACGTTGATAATTGCTCTTACCGTGATTTCATGAGTATCGGCATCGATCTCATGGAAACTATAACCAAATCGGACCGGGTAATCCTTTAACATCATCAGGAGTCCAAGTCCCGACTTTGTATCTCCATCCTCTTTGGTTTCGAGTGTAGAAAAATACATCTCCTCCACGTTTTCTGATATGAGTTTGTTCACAAAAAGCTCAAAACTATCCCTTAAGGTTTTTGACGCCACATTTAAAACATCAATCCTTAAAAGATTTCCATATTGTTTTAATTCTACATTGATTCTGCCTTCCCTCGCTTTGGAGAATTTAGAGGCATTTTCTAAGAGTTCGTTGATGATGGTGGAAAGGGAATTGGCTTTGGTTTCACTTTCTTCGTAACAATAAGAATAAAATCCAGCAACGAAATTGGCCGTGAGACCACACCTGCGCCAGTACGTCGTCATATCGATCGGTTGGAATACCAATCGCAATTGTCCATCCGCAGGCAAATTCTCTGGAATGATGTGGTATTCACCGATGATGATGGGTGCCTTTTGGTTCAATTTTGCCTCCGTTTATTTTTGGTACAAATGTGTTTCTAATTTGATCGTGAATTTCACACGGTTGGACATATACTCGGATTGTAACTGAGAATACAATTCTTGCATCCCTTCTGGGTGCCCCATAAACGACATCATAGACCAACCTGTCATCATTCCCAAATGAATTTTGGGGTACTCCACAATGGGTTTATCGTCATTGCCATCATTGGACGCAATGAAGTCAGTTCTATGTTTCAATTGGAATCCTAAACCTTCCATAATGCTCGGAACTTTTTCCATCACAAACCGATCGGCTGGGTGGATGGTGGCATGTTTGGCAACCATGTCTAGGAGGACCTGTGGGCCAGTGAAAGTTTTGTCATTGGGACAGTGGATGAGGATTTTTCCCCCTGGTTTTAAGACCCGGTAGAATTCCTTTAACGCTTTTTCCGGTTCCTTGATGTGGATGAGGACCATGGAATTAAAAATAAAATCAAAATGGTTGTCTGGGTAATCCAAGGCCCGGACATCGGAGACCTTCCAGTCTACTTTTGGGTATACCAACTTACAGTACTGCACCATATCTTCGGAGATGTCACAAGCCATCCATTTGAGGTTGGGATTTTTTTTCACGAGGAAACTGGTGAGAACCCCTGGACCCGCACCCGCATCGAGTGCTGTCCCCACTTCTTTTTCGTATTCGATGGAATCTAAATATGGTTCGAGCAGGAGTTTTAGGAGGTTTGCCTGCGCCGATAACCTTGGCATTTCATCCTGAATGGAGATCTTTTGTGTGTAAAGGTTTTCGCTCAAAGTGAATTCGCCAGAAGAGTGGTTCTAAAAAAAGAATCCTTTTTTTAAAATTGGTCAACTGAAATACGAACGATTTTTAAATGTTTTTTTTAAAACCTCGCGTATGGTCATACATTAGACATAATGGCTTAGGGTTCACTGCACTTCGCGTGCGACCACTCCATCAATATCACTTCCATTATAACTTCCAGGTGGCCATGGAAAATTGTTTGTTCCATCCGCATAATTTCTGACAGCACTTGCCGAGGTGATTTTGATAAATTTGAATCCTGTTGATTGGATATTGGTTACGGCAGCTGCGTCACAACTAACATCGTTTGGATCATTTTCATCTAGGTCATCCAAATTGAAGGCATCTCCACCTCCGAGAAAAAACCGACTGCCTTTTTCAATGAAGAGATCCTCGTTTGACAAAAGATTGGTGGTCATATTCAAATACACGGGTCTCAGCCCACCAAACCTAGTCCAGCTGGAAATTAAGTTGATATTACCGGCCGTATAACTCGGATTAAAACCACAATAGGTGGTTCCATCCAAGGAAACCTGGATCACAGACGGATCCATGGCATAGGTATTGGAATCATCGGAGATTCGAAAACTATTATCAAAAACGATAAAATCATCATCGGCGACATTTTTAACAGTTTTACCACCCCAACTGAGGATCATGGTTGCCCCCACACCTGTTTTTTCGAGTGCATACACATCGAGAGAGCCCGCGAGTTCTCCTGCACCACAAACACCATTGATGGCTTTGGATGGATCGGAAAAGCCAGAGATACTAGCTTGTGCACTGACGACCGTATTCGCAAAAAATAGATCTGTTGGGAGAGAGGAAGATTTGGGACAAAGAGTGGCATTGGCACTTGATCCGAGAATTGGAAGGAGTGCCAACAAAGTTTCGTTTGACGAGGATCCTGTCTCTTTACAAGAAAAGAACCACAAACATGTGAAAATGAAATAAGAGAGAGTTTGTTTTCTCATTTAAATTTTTCGGTCATAACGAGAGAAGGCAGATGCACCACAACCGGAACTTCCTGGATTTGTTTTTGTTGATGTATCTGTTTGTGCTTTTGCTTCTTCATAAGTTTTACCGAAGGCAACTGTACATAACCAAAAAGAATTTTCTTTTGCTGTATTCTTAAAAAAGAATACTTTATTGTATTTTCCTTTGTTGGTATCTCCAGTAAAACATCCTCCGTTATTTTCAGGGTTTTGTGTGATGAAACTTCCTTCGCTATTATTAAACTCAATGATGATATAACAACTAGAATATCCTCCAAAACCAGAACTGTCATCTAATTGTAAACCTTTTTGTCCAAATTTTGCACTAAAGGTTGTTAATGTATCTGAAGTTGTCCCGTTACCAGTGAAACTATTCCAAACACCATTCAAAGCAAAATCCTTATTCGATTCGATCGCACTGCCTGCTAATAGTCCAAGGAGTAAATTTTCATTGGCTTCCGATTCTGAAACTTGGTTACCCGTATTGCAAAGGGATAGGGAAAGGAGGAGTCCAATGGTGGCTAAAGTTTTTAAAAGAGTTTGTTTCATAAACGTTTCCTAAAGTTTAATTTTAGGGAACTCCGGACCAACGGAAAACAATGATTGGTGTTTTTGGAAGGAACCTCCAAAAGAGAAATCCATCATTGTAAAACTTGTTTCGGGTGCCCCGATGCCTTCGGGGCCCCTATCCTCCAAATGGTGGTCATTTGGATTTTAGTGTGTAAAGTTCCATAACCGCGAGGATTTCTTTACGGGGAAGATCTGGCTCACCAAACAGATGTTTGGATTACAGTTGCGGGTCAGCACAGGATTTTCACCTGTTTCCTCCCAGAAGGTATTTTCCAGGTTTTTGTGGGGCCAAGGATTGTCAAATTTTTAAATCCAGGATTTCTCCTGAACCTGTTTCGTACAAATTGAAACAAAATTGTATTGGAAATGTAGCGTAATTTCTAAGGAATCTTTTGCAACCAAGTGAGTTTTTTGGACTCATACAAACTAAGAGGAAAAGATATGTTTTATTATGTCGGAAGGTCTATTGGTTTTGTATTGATGTGGATTGTGGTGAAACCCATGCGACTCAAGTATGGAAACAAAAAAGTAGAAATTCAAAACGACTATATTTTACGCCAGTTAAATGGAAAGTCGATGATTCTCATTTCGAATCATATCAAACCAAGAAATAAATTTTTAAAAATCATCACCATGCCTTATGATGCATTTGTGATCCGTGGTGTCCTCAAACGATATGGGATTTACACAACGGCCCTAACCAGTTATGATTCTGGAATGGGAAACAAAGGTAGGAAGTCAAAATGGCTTCGTAGGAAAGAACAATTGGTCAAAGGGATTGTGAAATCCATCGATCTCATTCCTCTCAATCGAAATGAATCCGATCCAGTGACCATAAAAGATTTTCAAAGACGGATCAAAAAAGGAAATTTGGGAATTGGGATTTTTCCAGAAGGCTCTTGGTATAGAGGGTTTCGAAAGTCGCGAAAGTTGTATCCTGGCATGGTTGTGCTAAGCAAACGTTACAACTTACCAATTGTTCCGATGTACCTTGACGCTTATAATTTAAACAAACCCATTCGCCTCACCTTAGGGAATCCTGTTTGGCAAGTGAATGATACAACGGAAGTGATGGGTGAGATCAAAGCGGAGTTTATCAGACTCAACCAATTGTCTAAAAACAAAGCAGTGCTCGTGAATGATTCCCAAGTTGGATCTGAAATTTCTTTAGAAGATGATAATGACGGAATGGAAGTTTCAACTATTGCTGGTTAGGTTGTTTGCTTAACAATTTTTGAAAGTAGGAAATTCCTTCTTCGATCGGATTTCCTGCTCCTTTTCGTTTCCGAAGCATTCCCGTCATATCCAAAACAATCACACCATACATCCAACTCCACATCATACGAGCAATGGCTGGGTATTCATTTTTGGGATAAGGAATTTCTCCCGAATCAAATCCGATGCGAACGGTCTCCAAAAAGAACCGATAACTTTTTGGAAGTTGTGGGAAAGCCTTACGATGCACACCACCATAATCGGTAACAAACATCACTTTGTGGAGTTCGCGGTTATTGCTCGCAAAATGAAAGTAGGAACGAGCAATGGCAGCCAGTTGGTCAAATGCAGATCCTGTTGTGACATCCGCACTTGCTTTTTTTAACATGGAAAGCAGTTCGTCTTCACCCGTTCGGATCAAATCTTGTACTAGGTCAATTTGGCTTTCATAATAGGAATATGGACTTGCCACACTGCAACCGAGACGGTTTGCAATCTTTCGCATGGATAGGCCCTCGAGTCCTTCCTCCTTTAAGATGAGGAGGGAAACATCTCGGATCTCCTCTCGTGAGAGGCTATTGCGAATCCTTCTTTGTTTGTGATGGGCTTCCAACATGGATGAATTTCAGGTTTCCCTTCCATCCTAAGGCAATCCAGCGAAAAATCGAACGTTTTTCTTAAAATGCAGCGTTGATTTGGGCATAAGCCATATAAGCTTCTTTTGCCAATTGGTTTCGCCCTTGTAAGTAGTTTTGGTTCCATTCGAAGGATTGTGTGGTCGCATTGTATTGGATTTTGCTATTGCGGTAGTTTCTCACCGCATCACCCGCTTGCAAATACCCAACACCGAGCCAAAGCGAAACAAAATCGTTGATTTGGCCATGCCATGTTACGTCCACTTCTGTATAAATCCGTTTCCCCAAAGCATAAGGAGATGAATAGGATTGGTTTGAATAATTTTCCGTACTACCTTTGTCAGACGACACAGGATAGGGATTCCTTTCACCAATGGATGCAGTGGAATTGGCAACACCGCTAATGGCATACCATGCATCTTGTTTTTCCGCTTTGTCGTTTTGAAAGTATGTGATTTGGAACTCACCATAAGATTCGGAAGCATACGTAAGACTTACCGATTTTGAATAGAGATTTTGTGCATTAATGTTTTCTGAAATTCCAGCCACACTATTGAAATAAGGGATCACACCAAATCGTGGGTTCGCAAGTGTTTGGAAAGTAGAAAGAGAAGCATCTGATCGATTTTTATCCCCTGATGCATAAAGAATTTGACCACCTAACCTTAGTTTTTTGAAAAAAGTGTAACCTGTTTGGAATACATGCATTTGGCCAGTGTACTTTTCTCTTTCTGTTTTATAATTGTCCCATTCATTAGGAAGGTAACCTTTTAGGTATGGATCTTGGATCCTTCTACCCGAAGTCCCTGATTGGAATGCGGATTCCCAAGTGAAATCCCAAGCTTTGCCTTCTGGTAAAAAATTTCCTTTTGTCCGATTCGTAATCCGAAAGCCAGAAGTCACCAAATTTTGGTTTTGGCGGCTTCGGTTTGTAGCGAGTGGGTCATCTGGTGAAGATTCGGGTAGTCCAGTAATTGGATTGGTTGTATTTTTTTTCCACTTACGCACCACACCTAAGGTATAGAGATCCAATGTGACCCAATCTGGGATCGTAAAACTATTGTAAGTTCCGACGAGTGTCGTATCGGTTCCATTGGCAGAAGAATTGAGTTTTGGATCATTGGCAGATGCGACACCATTCGGCCCACTTTGAGTCCAATACGGCCTTGCCATAAAAAAATGGAGTTTCACGGTTTCGTAATTGAACATCAACCGCGCCCCATCAAACGAAAGTCCATTGACGGTCCAGTTTCCACCACCAATCATCCTTTGGTCGCCATAGGACCAAATTTGTCGACCCACTTGGAGTTTGGATTGGAGAGGAAGTTTGTTGAGTAAGATAAATGCTTCTCTAACGCCAGTTTGGTTAAGGGATACGGCATTGGTTTGGTTTCGAGAATAGATATCTGCAGAATTACTAAAAAAATTAGCTCGGATATCACCAGACGAGGCAGGGGATTCTCCACCCCAGACACGAGCATCTTGTAAGGTTACTTTCGCTTGTACATAAGGGCTTGGGTCAAAAAGAAAATATAGGGAAGAGGTTTGGAGGGTGCGGTCAACGTATCCTTTGTCCGAAGCGTTAAAATCTAAATTGTACCGGATTTCTTGCCTCGGGCGAAGGTACAAACCAAATCGTAATACATCATTCAACCAAAACTGGGAGGAGGTTGCGGAATGTTTGGAAAGGGCTGGTTCCACAAACATATGGCGGTTGAATTCTGGATCCAATCCCTTTTCTTTCATAGGAGAACTGTACGGTTTTGGTTCCTCTTGTTTGGTCCCAGTAGGATCTGCTACTGGTTCTGCAAACAAAAAGGAGGTTTGCACCAATAAAAGGAAACAAAATTGAATGCCATTCTGAAAACGGAACATAGTGTACTCTCCTATCCTATGATTTGCGTTTGGAATCCATCCCATTTTGTTACCGAACAAAATGAGGATTTTGTGAAGGAACGCAAATGATTCAAATGGAATTTTAATTGTTACCCATAAAGATTTTTAACAAATAAAAGTAAACTGGAATTCCAAAGATGATATTGATCGGGAAAACGATCGATAAGGCAACTGTAAGATAGATACTTGGACTTGCTTCAGGAATGGAATCCTTCATCGCAGCAGGAACTGCAATGTATGACGCAGATGCACATAATACCACAAACATCAATGCATCACCAATTGGCATTTGGATGATTTTGGTTAAAAAAATCGAAATGATCACATTAACAAACATAATGAGGAGTGAAGAACCCACTAAAAAGATTCCAACTTTTTTTAACTCACGCATTTGTTTTGCTGCATCTATCCCTTTGTCCAATAGGAAAAATGTGAGTAGTCCTTTGAAGATATCTTCTGTGAAAGGTTTTGTTGTGTTCCATCCAGATTCACCCGAAAGATACCCTACAATCAATGCTCCAATTAAAATATAAACTGATGAACTAAAGAATGCTTCGTGTAACAGGTGTTTCCATTGGATCCTTTCACTCGGATTCCCATTTTGTTTCTTTTTCCCTAGTCGGTCTATGATGACCGCAATGACAATGGCAGGTGATTCCATGAGCGCCATGCCTGCTACGATAAAACCTTGGTATTCAAATCCATAACTATGCAAAAAGGCTCCAGCTGTCACAAAGGTAACGGCGCTAATGGAACCAAAACTCCCAGCGAGGGCTGCAGAGTTCGCATGGTCCAATTTAAATCGGAAAATGAAGTAAGAATACACTGGAACAAAACATGCCATAAACATACAGGCAATCAGAGTGAGTAGGTGTTCTTCGGCGAAAGGAGATTTAAAGAGTTCATGCCCTCCTTTGAATCCAATAGAAAACAATAGATACAAGGAAAGGAATTTCGATACTCCTTCCGTGATGCGTAAATCGGATTTAAAGAATACGACACCCATTCCTAAAAAGAAAAACAAGACAGGTGGGTTGAGAATGTTGTTCAGAGCATTGTGAAAGTCCATATTTGTCCCTCGTAATTGCCATGATTTTAGACATGCAATTTGTCCAAAATCATAAAATTGGACAAAAAAATAGTCTTGAAACGATTTCTTTGGCCCTTGAATTCGCTTCCTTGCGAACGCTAGAGTTCCACATTGGTGATAACCATGTGCATCATCTTTCGGGTTTTCACCTTGTTGGCCTTCGTTTTGGTAGCGGAAGGCTGTCTCTGGAAACCAGAAGCCTTCTACGGCCAAAATATCAGCCGTGAAGTGGAATTTTTAGCCTTTGGGAAAGAAAACCCTCCGAATTCATGTGATCCCTTGTCCATCCAGAAACTCAAACACATGGCTTGGATCCCAAACGAAAGTTCTCATTCGCTCCGTAGCCGACAAAGGTCCCGCGGGCAGTGGCTCCATTTTCGTTTGCAGAACCAATTGGAAGTTCCATCCGAATTCAGTGTGCTCATCCAATGGATCAATATTCCTTCTGCCGAGATGTGTTCCGAAAATCGAAATGGGGAAATTGGTGATGTTTACAGCGGTTATCAATGGGAGTCGTGGCTTGGATTACTTTCCCCTTTCCCCCATTTTAATGTTAGGTTAGAGGCCAATGAATCCCGTGACTTTTATTTGTATTTGGATTCAAATGAAACCATCAATTTTCCAATCCGCACCATTTCCACATCAAGTTATCGTTTCATTGTTTTGTTTCGTTTTTTGACCTTCTTATTTTTTCTTATGGTGGCGATTGTGTCGGTAGGTTGGGCTACTTCCGAATACATCAAATCAAAAGAAACTGTTTACCTTTCCATCCTTATCCATTATTTGTTCTTCTTTTTGTTAGTGTATTCTGTTCACGGCAAAGAGTTGGCATCTGTTTTTGGGAATGAAAACAATTTGATTCGCCATTCCTATTATTTGTTTTTATCGATGAATCATTTCATTTTCTTTTTGTATTTGTTTAGTTTTGTTAAGTTTACGAATGAAAATTTAGAATATCCGAAATTGTTTTGGTTCTTTGCATTTTCTGGATTTTTGTACCTGTTTGTTCCTTTGTTTCACTTTGTTTATGAATATAGAATTTTTATAGTTTTGTTTGTATTTGGTTCGGCTGCTTACTTTCTAAAAAATACACACATTTTTCTTATCAATAATGGGAACAAAGAAGAGAAACGTTACTTTTTTTCTTGGGTTTTATTTTTGTTTTTAGTGTTTTTGAAAACATTATTCCATTTTGATTTTTATCCGTACCAACCTTTTTTCATTTATGCCTCTGTGTTTTACTTACCATTTTTAACTGCGAGTAGTTTTCTATTTTTAAGAAATTACGAAAAACGTGATGTCTCAAAAACAAGATTTCGTTCCATCACTAACAAAATTAATACATTAGAATATCGATCAAAATTAGAAACATACCTCGAAACAGATAAAATTTATTTAGATGAAAATTGTAATGAAGAGATGATTGCAAATCGGTTGGGTCTCACCTATCATCAATTAAGCGAATTGATCAATGTTGAATACAATTTTAATTTCCCTACTTTATTGAATTTATATCGAATCAAAGAAGCAAAAAGAATACTTTTAGAAGAACCTGAAATGAATGTAGCTGAGGTAGGGAAAAAAGCAGGTTTTGGTTCTAGGTCTGCTTTTTATTTAGAATTCAAAAAACAATCGGGAATCAATCCCAATCAATTCAGAAAATCTACGTCAAATCATCCAAATCAATAAATAAAGAAAACATTAGTAGAGGAAATTCCTATGGACAAACAAAAACCAAAAGATTGGTTACCTGGTTTAAAAGAAAACTGGAGAACGGACATTGTGTCCGGTTTTGTCGTCTTTCTCATTGCACTTCCACTTTGTTTGGGAATCTCTTTGGCATCTGGTGCTCCTCCGATGGCAGGGATCTTTTCTGGAATCGTAGGTGGGATTTTTGTATCACTCTTTAGTGGTTCTCACCTGACCATCAACGGCCCTGCTGCGGGACTCATTGCAGTTGTGTTAAATTCCATCTTGGTTTTGGGTGGTGGTGATGCAAAATTAGGTTTTGAGTTAACACTTGCAGCCATTGTAATCGCTGGTGCGATCCAAGTGATTTTAGGACTATCGAAAGCTGGAAATCTTACCGTATACTTCCCAATCTCGGTTGTCCATGGCATGATGGCAGCGATTGGAATCATCATCATTTCAAAACAATTTTATGTAGCACTTGGGATCACACCAACTGCCAAAACGATATTGGGACTTCTGGTGGAGATTCCAACAAGTATAGTGAATGTAAATCCAGAGGTGGCAATCATTGGCCTATCTGCTATTGTGATCATTGCCATTCTAACAAAAATCAAAAACCCTATCTTAAAAAAACTGCCTGCACCGTTAGTTGCGGTTTTAGTTGGGATTGTACTCGGAATGGTTTTTGATTTGACCGGTGAACATTCGTACACCTTGTTAAACCACACATACAAAATTGGACCGGAAAAATTAGTCAATTTACCAAATCATATTTATGATGGCTTGAGTTTTCCCAATTTTTCCAGATGGAAAGATGGAGTTTTTTGGGTAATGGTCATTACCATTGCTCTCATTGCAAGTATCGAATCTTTGTTAACTGCAACGGCCGTCGACAATACTGACCCTTATCGTAGGAAATCCAATATGGATCGGGAACTTGTCGCCAAAGGATTTGGAAACTTTTTTTTAGGTTGGATCGGTGGTTTGCCCATTATTGCAGAAGTGGTTAGGTCATCAGCAAACATCGAAAATGGTGCAAAAACACGTTGGTCCAATTTTTTCCATGGATTGTTTTTGTTATTGTTTATTGTTTTACTTCCTGGCCTGATCCACAGGATTCCCTTGGCGTCCCTTGCGGGGATATTGATTATGGTTGGCCTTCGGTTAGCTTCTCCTCATGTTTTCCAAGAAACCTACAAAAAAGGTTGGGATCAAATTGTGATCTTTTTAGTCACTGTGGTAGTGACAATCGTAGAAGATTTGTTAGTAGGTGTTTTCTGTGGAATTGTAACAGCAATCCTAATTCAAATGTATTTTGGTGTTTCATTTCGTTATATATTTATTGCCGATATCACTAAAACATCAGAGAATAAAGTCCATACGATGTATGTGAAACATGCCTTACTTTTTTCTAATATGATTTCATTAAAGTTATTACTTCGTAAAATTGCACCAGGCGAAAGAGTGGATTTGAAATTCGATGAAAGTGTTAAAATGATCGGATTTTCAGCAATTGAGTTTTTACAAAGTTTTAAACGAGACTACGAAGAGCGCGGTGGCCAGGTGAATTTGATTGGATTTGAAGAATTAAAACCAATCTCAGCTTATTACGGTGCGACTCGCATCCAGAAGTAGGAAAAAAATTCTTGTAAACAGGTTTTAAAGAAACCAATATTCCTCTATGCAAAGGATATTGGTTTCTTTTTTATTTTTACTTCCCATTTTCATATTTGCGAAAGATGTCCCAAATCTCAAGGCAAGGGTCACTGATGAAACTTGGACACTTCATTCGGACTTTGTTTCTGCCTTAGAAAAACAACTCAAAGACCACGAGAAAAAAACTTCGAACCAAATCGCAGTTTATATGTTTCCATCACTAGAAGGTGAAAACCTAGAAGAATATTCCATTCGAGTGGCTGAGGCATGGAAATTGGGCCAAAAAGAAAAGGATAACGGGGTACTTTTGCTCATCGCAATGGAAGATCGAAAGTTGAGAATTGAAGTTGGTTATGGGTTAGAAGGTGTATTAACCGATGTTTTGTGCCACCATATCATAGAAAATGAAATCAAACCTGCATTCAAAAAAGGAGAATTTGATGTTGGCATTCAAAATGGAATCAAAGCCATTATGGGTGCCATTGAAGGGGAATACCATATGCCTGAACCTAAAGATTATTCCCACCTTGGTCCCTTATCTTTTTTGGGAGATTTGTCTGGGGCAAGTGATGAATTGCCAATTGGTTTAAAGATTTTTTTAACATTTTTTATAGTATTTGTATTGGGTATTTTTACTTTTTATGCAGCTAACGCACCTTATATTGGCTGGTTCCTCTATTTCTTTTTATTTCCGTTTTGGAGTTTGTTCCCAACGGCCATTCATGGTGCCAATGTGGGAGCCGCTGTATTTCTTGTATATGCGATCGGTGTCGGACTTTACAAACTCTATCACTTACTCACACCTCACGGTCGACAAAGGATGAATCAATCTAGTTTTGCGAGTTCTTCGAGTGCAAGCAGTAGCAGCGGTTGGTCGAGTGGTGGAAGTTCAGGTGGGTTTCGTGGAGGTGGCGGCAGTTTTGGAGGAGGTGGGAGTTCTGGAAGTTGGTAAGATTGGAAAAAAAATTAAGACCTTCTTCCCTATTTTTTATTTTTTTAAAAATTCATGGAACTTTTCATTGGGAAATCGGGTTTCTTATTTAGTGAAACTCCAATTGCCTTCCATCCTATCTCTATTTCTTTTGCCTTCTGTTTTGGTTGGAGAGGTTTCAAAACAAGTCCAATTAAAGGAGTTATGGCAAAAAGCAATTCAATTTAATCCCGAATATTTATCCGTAAAAGCTGATTATGAAAAAGCATTTTATGAAAATGAAAAAAGTTATGCGGGGTATTACCCAACTGTCAATGTACTTGCTTCCGCTAGACAATCTTCAGCCAATTTTAGTGGATCAGGAACCGTCAATGACCCCTTGGTCAGTGGGGCAAGTGGGTCCTCACAAAACCAACAAACAGGAACTGGTGAATCGAGACCAACTGCTGTGAATCGGTATTCGGTAGGACTTAGTACCAACCAAAATTTATTTGCTGGTTTTCGTGATAAAAGTGGAATTGAAAAAACAGAAGCTTTACTTCAGGCGGCAAAACAAACGTTAAGTGATTCCAAACTTAAAATTTGTTTTGAGTTAAAATCAGCATATTCACAAGCGCTTTATGCTAAAGAACTCCACCAACTTTCAATCAAAATTAAAGAAAGGCGAACTAAAAATCGTGATTTGGTAAAACTTCGTTACGAAGTAGGACGAGAACACAAAGGAAGTTTTTTACTCAGTGAATCGTTTGTAAAACAATCGGAATACGAAGTATCTTTTGCGGAACGATTGTTCCAAACGAATTGGAAGGAAATAGAAAGAGTCATTGCTACACCATTTGAAGTTACCATGGATACAACTTTTGTATACGAACCTATAGTAGAAAAAAAAATTAGTGAAAAAGAAAAGGGAAATCTTTTGGATTCTCATCCTTCCATAATGGCAGAACAATCCAAAGTGCGCGCAGCTCAGGCAAACATTGGTGTGGCTGAAGCTGGATTTTACCCAGATCTCAATTTAAGTGCAACAATCACAAGGCAAGATGATGTGTGGTTACCCAAACCTAGAAATTATAGTTTTGGTCTAAATTTGACTTATCCATTGTTTAATGGTGGAAGAGATTATTATAATGTCAAAATCGCAAAATCAGAATATGAAAAATCGATTCACACTCGTGATTCTAAAAAAAACCTATTATCATTTTCCCTAGAGCAATCGTATATAAATTTCAAAAATGCTTCTGAACAATTATTGATTTTGACAGAATTTTATAAAGCTTCAGAAATAAGAGCAACGATTGCAAGATCTCAGTATTCAAATGGATTAATTAGTTTTGAAAATTGGGATATCATCGAAAATGATCTAATCAATCGAGAAAAAAATTTGCTGATAGGAAAACGAGATCTCAGCTTGGCAGAAGCATCTTACCTTCGCAATTTAGGAAAATGTTTTGATGAAGAATAAAATTTATATTTTCATATTTGTTCTCTTTGCATCCACAGGTTTGTATTTCGGATTTGGATGGAACCAATCAAAACAAGATTACAAAATAGAGTCAGCAATCGTAAGTCGTGGTGATTTAGTTGTCACTGTTCGAGCAACAGGAACTGCCATTCCCAAAAATCGTTTGGAAATCAAACCACCCATTGCAGGTAGAGTTGAATCTATTTTGGTGGAAGAAGGGAATCAAGTTGGCAAGGGCAAAATTCTGGCATGGATGAGCTCAACGGAAAGAGCCGCTCTTTTAGATGCAGCTCGAGCAAAAGGTGCAGATGAATTAAAAAAATGGGAAGATTTTTATAAACCAACACCTGTGATTTCACCTTTAAGAGGTTTGGTGATCGCTTCCAATATTAGCCCTGGTCAAACAGTTACCCAACAAGATATTTTATATGTTTTGTCTGACAACCTTATGGTCCAAGCCAAAGTGGATGAAACTGATTTATCTAAAATTAAAATCGGACAGAAGGCAAACATCGTTGTTGATTCCTTTTCCGATGAACCGATCCAAGCAAAGGTCAAACATATCGGCTATGAAGCTGTGATTGAAAACAACGTAACCATGTACAATGTTGATTTGGATTTAAATAGAATACCAGGATACTTACGTAGTGGAATGTCGATCACTGTGGATTTTATTTTGTCTGAAGAAAAAGATGTCTTATTGGTTCCGAATGAATTCATCAAACGTAATGATGGCAAGGGCGTGATACTAATCAAAGAAAATGAATTATACAAAGAATCGATTGTAACCATTGGATCATTCGATGACCAAAACACAGCGGTTTTATTCGGTCTAAAAGAAGGAGAATCTGTTTTCAGAAAGAAAAAAATACAAGATTCCAAAAAATCAAATGGGAGTGGTGGGCCGTTTTCATCACCAAAAATTCCGAAGAGATAATTTTTGTTAGCAATCGAAATTAAAAATTTATCAAAGTCATATCAAATTGGAAATTCAAAGTTTTCCGTTCTGAATCATATTCATTTAGAAATCAAACCTGGAGAATTTGTTGCGATCATGGGGCCTTCCGGTTCAGGTAAGTCCACTTTATTGCAAGTGATGGGACTGCTTGACCATGCTGATAGTGGGTCTTACAAATTATTCGGTAGGCACGTAGAAAACGAGACTTCCAATGTTTTATCTGATATTCGAGGAAGTATGATTGGATTTGTTTTCCAACAATTCCATCTATTGGCAAAAACAAATGCATTACAAAATGTTTCATTGCCAGCGCTTTACACTGATATTCAAAATCCAAAATTAGTTGCTGAAACACAGTTAACAAAAGTTGGTCTCAAAAATCGATTGTTCCATACTCCAAACGAACTTTCTGGTGGACAACAGCAAAGGGTAGCAATCGCAAGAGCTTTGTTAAATGATCCGCCAATCATTTTTGCAGATGAACCAACTGGAAATTTGGATTCAAAAAGTAAAATCGAAATCATGTTGGAATTACAAAGGCTTCATTCAGAAGGCAAAACGATTGTTATGGTCACCCATGAACCAGAAATGGCAGAATATTGTGACCGCATCATCCATGTCAGTGATGGAAAGATCGTGAGTGAAGAATCCAAAAAAAATACCAAAACCATACAAACGCATTACCAAAATTCCCTGCGCAGAAAAACCGGATGGGAATTATTCAAAGGAATTTTGAAGCAGTCATTAATTTCTCTCACCTCGAATCGGCTTCGAACATTTTTATCTGCACTTGGAATTTTGTTTGGGGTTGTCTGTGTGATTTCCGTAATGGCATTGGGTGAAGGAGCCAAAAAATCAGTAGAAGAACAATTCTCTTCGTTAGGTGCGAATTTAGTCATTGTACGAACGGGTGGGATGCGAAGTGGTGGGGTGTCATTGGAAGCAGGAACTGTCAATCGATTGGATGTATATGATGTGAATGCTGTCCAAAAAAAATTCCCAGAAGTGAAACAAATTTCAGCTGTTGTGAATGGTAGAGCACAACTTGTTTTTGGAAACAGGAATTGGAATAGTTTTGTGACTGGGGCAAGTTACAATTATGAATCACTCAGAAATTTAGAACCAACAGAAGGACGATTTTTTACGGAACAAGAGGATGAAAAACGTGCATTGGTTTGCCTCGTCGGAAATACGGTTGTAAGAGAATTGTATGAAGGCAAAAACCCTGTGGGTACGTATTTAAAGATCAATCGAGTTTCCTTTCGAGTGATTGGTCAATTACCAGAAAAAGGATCCACTGGGTTTCGTGACCAAGATGATGTTGTACTGATACCTCTCAACACTGCGATGAAACGGTTACTCAATAAAGATGCTGTAGATAATTTAGAAATGGAATTGGATCCCAATGAATCGTCAGATGATTTTATCACATCCATCAAACGTTTTTTGCATGAAAGGCATGGGACAACAGAAGCAATGGGAAATATCTACCAAGTGATGAGCATGGCTGATATCCAATCTGCGGTGTCCGAAACGAATCAAACTATGTCTACTTTATTAGTTGCACTTGCCACAGTATCTTTGTTAGTCGGAGGTATTGGAATTATGAACATCATGTTGGTATCTGTAAAAGAGAGAACAAAGGAAATCGGACTAAGGAAAGCGCTGGGTGCCAGAGAATCAGACATCCGTCTGCAATTTTTAATCGAATCAACTTTGACAAGTCTCACAGGAGGGATTGTTGGTCTGATTTTTGGTATTTTGGCGGTTTTATTTCTACAAGAATACTTTGGATGGACGATCGTTTTATCCTTTCCTTCCATCGGATTTGCTTTTTTGTTTTCCATAACGATAGGGATTTTGTTTGGTTGGTGGCCTTCTGAGTATGCTGCAAAACTAAGTCCGATCGTGGCGTTACGATCAGAATGAATGTAGTCATCAATCCAAGAAAAATACCTCAACAAAAACGTTCCAAAGAACGTTACCAAAAAATTGTGGATACAGCTATTCAGTTGTTAGGCGAAGTTGGCTATGATGCGTTAACTACTGATTTGATAGCAGAAAGAAGTGGAATTTCTGTTGGATCCATTTATCAATTTTTCCCTAATAAAGAGTCCATCATTTACTCACATGCAGAAAATTGTTATTTGATTATGCATGATTTATTCTTTGAAAAAGTAACTAACGAGTTGAAACGAAGTAAAAAATTCACTCCAAGTTTTATCGATTTTACTCTGGAAGCCTTTGAACAAACGTTAAGTGAGGTGAATGGATACCATCTGATCAATTCTATTTTGTATACAAACGAAGCTCTGTTGTTATTGGACACTGAAAGTAACAATCGATTTGCCAAATCTTTGGCAGAAAAAGTGATTTTGGCCATGTTCCCAAAAGTGAACAAAAAACGTGCATTTTATATCGCTCTGATGATCGTTGAGTCCGTGGATTCGGTGATGAAAATAGTAAGCCGGACCCAAAAGCCCTCTGAAAAAAAGATGGTTTTGGCCGAACTGAAAACCCTTCTTTTGGTATATTTTTCAACTTTTCGATGATTTAACATTGACAAAGTTTTAACACAATTCTATAATTCTCAAAATGTGAGGAATTCCTCACGTTTCGGGAATAACTATGGAAAAAACCAAAAAGATTTTGATTGGAATCTTCGTGGCAATGTTCTTAACCTTTGGTTTGAATTTTTGCAATTCTGAAGATCCCGCGAGTACAGCATTCGTTCATGTTACAATGATGGACAATGCATTCCATCCACCAGTGATTCGCACTTACAAAGGTGGGAAAATTCGTTTTGTGAATGAGGGAAATAATCCTCACAACGCGATCTCAATAAACAAAGATTGGTCTACAGAAACAACCTATGGCAACTTAGCAATGTTTCGTGGGGCACATACCGATGTGTTTTTCCCAGAAGAGGGAGTGTTCCCTTACTTTTGTTCCTTCCATGCATCACCCGATGGTAAGATAGGAATGACTGGTGTTGCCGTAATTGGAGATGCGTCCTATAATCCACTGGCAAACACGACAAAATCAAAAATTTCAAAAAAATGGACTGGTGTGACTCGCAAAGTTCCATCACAATACAAAACCATTCAAAACGCAGTGGATGCGGCATCTCCGGGTGATCTCGTTTTGGTTGCAAAAGGAATTTATAAAGAAGAAGTCACCGTCACAACGCCATCGATCACCATTCGTGGAGAAGATAGAAACGAAACCATTATTGATGGAGAGTTTTTAAGAGGCAATGGAATTATGGTGGTCGGTGCTGATGGTGTTGCTGTTGAAAACATCACAACTAGAAATGCAACACTGAATGGTGTGTATTGGACCGGAGTAAAGGGGTACCGTGGGTCTTATATCACTGCCTATAATAATGGTGACTATGGTGTGTATGCCTTTGATTCCGTTGATGGATTGATTGAACATTCGTACGCTTCTGGATCACCTGATTCAGGTTTTTATATTGGTCAATGTAATCCATGTAATGCGATCATCAATGACGTAGTTTCTGAAAATAATGCACTAGGTTATTCGGGAACCAATTCGAGTGGAAATATTTATTTATTATCTTCTATTTGGAGGAAAAACCAATTGGGAATTGGTCCAAATACATTAGATCGTGAATTATTACCTCCGCAAAAGCAGATGGTTGTGAAAAAGAATATTGTTTATGATAACAATAATACAAACGCACCTTCAAAAAAATTAGAATACCCTTCTATCGGAAATGGAATCGCACTTCTTGGAGCATTAGAAAATGTTGTCGAAGACAATTTGGTCTTCAATCACAACAATTACGGAATTCTTGTGACCATGAACATAGATGAAAACATTTGGATTTCCAATAACAATGTTGTGAGAAATAACAAAGTGTATCATTCTGGAAGAGGTGATATTGCACTCAGTGGGCCAGTGAATGTGGGAAATTGTTTTGAAGGAAACTCTTACGGAGTATCAAGTCCTCCATTGCTCGAATCATTACAATCCTGTTCAGGAATTCGGTATCCACATATTGGAGATATGTCATCAAGTATTGGATTACTCGCTTTGTTTGTCCAAGCTAACTTGAAGGAATTTGTTTTGGGTTCTTATAAAAACCAACCCATCCCACCTTCTCAAACCAATATGCCATCGGAAGCTTTAACAAAAATTGTTCCTGCTCATGATGTTTTTGAAACCAACAAAGGTCTGATCGATTCTGCAGAATTACCTAAATTTGATTTAAAGGATTTTGAAAGAGAAACGAATAAAATGTACACATCTGGTTGGAGGGTCCATTTCCCTGGAACATTGAAAACATGGTACTTCCATATCATGGGTTACCTCTTGCCATTTGCAATTTTTGCGGCATGGACAGGGCTTGCGATGTTAGATCGATTTTCAGTTAAAAATGCAAAAATTGATCGGTACTTTTGGTTGATATTACTGTTACCATTTGTTGGAGCATTAATTTATCTATATTCGAAAGAATCAAAAATTTCACCAGTCGTAAGAAACACTGTTGTGTTTGGTGGGATAGTTTTATTTTTAACAATACTAGCTTATGCTGGTTATGCGATGACAGCGGTTACAGAACCGTCGATTACTTAATAGGAGTTATTTATGGAAACAAATTATGCAAACCCAAGTTTTTGGACTTACTTTATCGGATCGTATGCGTATTACCTACCTTTTGTATTAACAATGGTTTGGGCACCACTTGCTTTATTTGGATTATCAAAACAAAAAGATATGACCACAATCAAACAAGTGGTTTGGTCACTCTTCATTCTTGTTGTACCAGTTGTTGGCCCTGCATTGTATTTATTGCTTGTGGATACAGAGTATGAAAAGAAATTCAAACAAATTGCCGTTGGTGGTGGAAGTGCAGTACTGATCCTAGTTTGGGTCTTAAGTCTGATTTCCCATATCTAATTAGGTACGATAAATGGATCGGAAAAGTTTTTTAACAACCATTGGTTTTGGAGTGATGGGATTTGTGGGATCAATTTTTGGTTCCATGGGTTTTAACTCCAAAAGAACCAATGATATTTGTGGACCTTCTGATCCATCCTCTGCATCGACTAATTTCGGTGTTGTCACAACTCCTTCGATCAGCGATAATTACCAAAATTCAATTGGAGTTGGAGGCAGTTTAAGGGGAACGAATACGTATGGAAGTATGGCCCATCCTCCATTTTTTATCAAAGAGGAGTATACAAGTCGATTTTATTTCCCACCTAATTATAGTAATACAAAAAATAAAACAAAAGAGTTTCAGCTAAATTTATTTCCATTAAGTGTTAATATTGCTCATAACGTGAATTACCAGGCTTGGACCTTTGATGGTGTTGTGCCAGGACCAATCTTACGAGCTAATCTAGGTGATCGATTGAAGATCCATGTGAAAAATTCTAGTCCTGATCCGCATTCCTTACATTTTCATGGAACACATGATCCTTTAGAAGACGGTTGGGAACCAATTCCAGCATTTGGAGATAGGACTTATGAAATTGAAGCAGGTCCAATTGGATTACATCCCTATCACTGCCACGTTCCTCCACTGATGGTACATACCGCCAAAGGTCTGTATGGTGCGCTCCTTGTCGATCCTCCTGTGAAAAGAAAACCAGCTCATGAATTTGTTCTAACTTTTTCAGGATGGGATACAAAAGGACAGGGCAAAAATGACTTTTACACATGGAATGGAATTGCAGGAATTTATGATCGTTATCCGATGAAAGTCCCTGTTGGGGAAAGAGTTCGATTTTACATTCAGAATATGATGGAAAGAGATCCTGTGATGACATTCCATTTACACGCCCAAACCTTTGATATCATTCGTAGTCTGGGTAGCGTTGTGCCAGATGGACATTCCGATGTTGTCACAATTGGTCAAACAGAACGAGTTGTGATTGAGTTTGTGCTCACAAAAAAAGGAAGGTATATGTTTCACCCACACCAAACCCACATGGCAGAAAATGGTGGAATGGGTTGGATAGTTGCCGTATAACAATGAAAATATTTTTATTCATATTCATTTCTCTGTTTTTAAGTATCGGATGTAATTCTAAAACAAACATCAACTGGGAAACTTGGAATCGGTTGGGTTTCGTTTTACCCAATGGAAAAAGTTTGGAATCAAAATTTTGGACTGAAAAAAAAACTGTTTTGTATTTTGGATTTTCGCATTGCCCTGATATGTGTCCACTTGCCTTAACAAATTTTGGGAGGGCCTCACTGATATTAGGTGAGAAAGCAAAAAACTTTCAATTTGTATTCATCACATTGGATCCTGATCGCGATTCTCCCAGCACTTTGGAAAAATACGTTCAAAATTTTCCTAGTAAAAATCTAACTGCGTTATCTCCAAACGCCGAATCCTTAGTTTTACTTACAGATATGTTTGGAATTGTGAGGGAGAAAGTGGGAGATGGGAAATCGTATCGTATCGATCATTCCAATTTTATTTATGTGTTAGATGAAAAACAAAATGTTCTAAAAACATTTCCTGGTGGAGTATCTGCCAATTCATTGGCAACAGAACTTAGGTTGTTGACTGAACCTTAGACGTTAAGATGATCTGAATTTCAGTTCGTGTCCCTTCAGGATAGTTTTTAGTGATGTCAAACTGAAATTCGGAATATAGATTTTTCAATCTTTCTTTGATATTCCCAAGTGATCTGCTCATTAACTTCTGTTTGTCGGATAACAGTTCATCTGGTATTCCTGTTCCATTGTCATAAACCACAAAACTAAATACTGAGTCCTTTATCATCTTTGCATGGATGAATAATTGCAATTGACCTTCACTAGAACCACGGAATCCATGTTTGAATGAATTTTCTATGATAGGTTGTAATAAAAGAGGTGGTAAAACGACAGACGAAAAATCACCAGATTTTTTGAAATCAATTTGAATGGTGTCATAAAATCTAAGTTTTTGTAAGTGCAAATAGTCTTCTAAGAAATTCCATTCTTCTTCAAATGGAATCCAATCGCGGTCTGTTCTATCGGATATGAAACGATAGTTGTTTGCAAGGCTCATGATTGCATCACCAATTAACTCTGGTTTAATCTTATGTAAGGCATGGATTGTATTTAAGGAGTTAAACAAATAATGAGGATTCATTTTTGTTTGGAGTGTTTTGAGTTGGCTCTCTTTTAAAGTTTTTTCTGCTTTTAATAAATCTTCCTTGTACAGTAATGCTTTTTGTCTATCGGTAAACAAAGTGCGTTCTAAGGCGAAACCTTGTGAAATAACACCAAATAAAACTCCCCAAAATACAATCCCTGTTGGAGTGGTGTCATTGTATTTGATAGCCATAATGATTTCTAAAATCACTAAAACTAATGTGATGCTAAACCCAATGAAATGACCAAATGCTTCTTTGTTTCCTTTTTTCCAGGATTCATAAGTGATAAAAATGGGACCGATGATGTTCAGTAAATTGAATAAAATGAAAAAACTTCGTGTACTGATTAATAAACTATGCGAAAAATCGGAAAATGGTAAGGAGAATACTAAAATGGTTGTGAGAGAACAAATGATCACATCGCCATAAATTAATATATCTAATACACGAAAGGATCCACTTCCAAATAGACGCCTCACACCAGATAACATTGGTATAAAAACAAAATTTGAGGAAATAATAGAAAGGATGTATAGGGTCTGTGTGTTTGTAAAAAGATAACGTATGAATTCGTTTGAAGTTAATCCAAGTATTCCAAAACATAAAGAAAAAGAAGAGAAATCCAAAAGGATATTGTATTGTTTTTTGTATTCAATGAAGTAAACTAAAGCACAAATAATTCCAATCATCAAAAAGAAAGAATGAAAAAAAATCGCTGTTAGGTTTTTTAATGCGATTTCACGGTACAGTGCAGTTTGTTTTCCTATCAAATTTTCAATGATGGTGATGGAAAACAATATCCCTTTTTTGTGAAACAATCTTAGATAATAAAATTTTGAATCATCTTTCGGAATTTTTACCCAGGAAAATTTTGATTGGAAAATATTAGGCAAATATTTAGGATCTGAAAATTCTCCATACTTAAAGATGGAATCTCCATTCTCATTAAAAATTTCTATATTTAAGCCAGCATGTTCCAATAAAAAATGTAAGTCTTCATTTGCTAATTCAGAAAAAGCTTTGGATCGTAACCAAATATATTCAGAATCTGTAATGCGTTTGAACTCTTCATCGTCAATCCATCCGGAGGATGATAACCAATGCACTTTGTGCATTTTTTGAAAATCAATTTTCCCAGTATCGTCTTTTGGAATATCACCAACAAAATATTCGGCATTTTCAGATAGATAGTATTCAGAGATAGAACTGTCTTTTGGTTTGAAGATGGAATATACGTAAGAGGTTATAGAAACAATGGTGATTAAAAACAATAAGCAGATTGAAAGATATGGTTTCTCTAAAAATCTGCTGATTGCAACACCCATTGTTTAATCTTCAAGAGAGAAGGTGATGGGTAAACGATGTGCCATTTTTTTTGGTTGGCCTTGCACATAACCTGGACTAAATCGTACACGTTTGATGAGTTTCATTGCCGCTTCATCAAATCCATAGCCTGCTCTACCTGAAACGATTTTTGCTGATTGTAAACTTCCGTCCTCATTTACTTGAACAAGTAGTACTACTTGTTTTTCCATAATGTTGGCAGCCTTAGCCTGAGGAGGAAAATATTCTTTTAAGTCAAAATCGATGATGGCAGTTGGCATCTTATCTCCGTTAAACGAAAACAAGTAACCATCTTTATCAGTTCCATTTCCAGACAATTGATTTGGATTGATATCGGAATTGTCAGGTTCGTCTGCTTTGTCCTTATTACTGCCTTCCACCCATTCTTGTTTTTCAATTGGAGCAGGGGATGAAGTCCCTCCAATCAGTTCGGGTGGAATTTCCTCAAAATTGACGTCTACATCTTCAAAGTTTGATTCTTCAACAATTTCTTCACCACGTAATTGGCTTATGCGATACCCTGCATATGTCGCCGTATGGATAAACAAACTTCCGATTAAACAAATATGAAACACTCGTTCCCTATTTTGTTTGATTGAAGTTTTTAACTGCTGAAGTAAATCTGAAAAACGTTTCATTTTTTCACACTGAGGGCAATTTTTGTCACTCCGGCTTTTCGGATAATTCCCATCAGCTCCGTAATTTTTCCATAAGGCAAACTTTCATCCGCAGATAGAGTCAAACGCATGTTAGGCCTGATTTTCGCCTCTCTTTCCAAATTCCGAACGAGTCCGGTGATATCGGTGTCTTTCCCTTCTAATAAAATCGCACCAGTTTTGGTGAGTGCAACTTGAACCGATTCTGCCACGTTTGGATCCGCTGCCTGTACTTTTGGTAAATTGATATTTAAACTTTCTTTTTTCAGAAAGTTTGCCGTAACCATAAAGATAACGAGAAGCACTAAAATTACATCCACCATCGGTGTGATGTTAATACTTCCAATTTCTTCGTCTTGTGATCCTGATGCTCCAGCCATATTTATACCTTTGTCTTATTCATTTGGTAAGAGAGTAGTTCTTTTTTCAGAATTTCTAAGTTTTGTAAGATGACTTTTGCTTTTCTTGAAAAATAGTTATTTGCCATAACTACTGGGATCGCGACAGCAAGACCAGCTGCAGTTGCAAGAAGGGCAGTTGAAATGGAGCGCATCACCACTTCTGCACCAGAACTTCCGAGTGTACCCAAACCATAAAAAGCTTTGATGACACCAAGCACCGTTCCCAACAGACCAATGAAAGGTGCGTTATTCCCCAATGTGTTTAAAATCGGTAATCGTTTTTCTAATTCTAATTTTTCTGAAAGAATTTGACCTTCTAAACTTTCATCCAAACCTTTTCTACCAAGTTTGAGTTGTCTCAACGCAAATTGAATGAATCGATTGTAAATTGATTCTTCACCAGCGTCTGTTTTCCAGTGAATCTCTGGTTCTTCTTGTAATGAGTTTCTAACTTCTGTTAAATAGTTTTCGTTTTTTTTACCCAAAGATTTTTTATAGTAAATCAATCTTTCTGCAAACACAGCCAAAGCCACGACACTCGCAACTCCCATTGCAATAAAAACTAATTCCTCACCTAATTCTACATATTCCTGCATTTTATTCTCCTTCTTGAATTATATTAAAAAATAGATATGATGGTATCTGTTCATTTGAAATCTGATTGTTCGTGGTTGCAAAACAAGAACGTAAACATGAAATTACTGATGGATTGTTCACACTCGCTTCCACTAACGCAGTTGGTGTCGATTCTCTGCATGTACCGGCATCGGTTTTGGTTTTCCAATCGGAAGCTTGGCAGTTAAACGAACAAGTTTGTGCAATGGATGACATATTTCGATACAAAGCACTTGAGATCAATCCTTGGCAAGTTTGTGTTTTGACAGTAGCAGTTGTTGCAGTAAAACTTCCACCGGTTGCTTGGTAATAGGATTGGAAACACAAATCTTTATTGGTTATGATTGATTCACATGACTCTTGCGGGTTATTGGGAGTCACTAGGTACTGCAAAATCAAAGCTTGGTTGTATGTATCTTCAAATTTTTTGCCTTCTTCACAAGAAAACAAACAGAATACTAACAGAACGCTAACAATGGATCTCATTAGAAGTGAACCTCCATACCGATGTTAAAAAACGGAATTACTGTTCCACCAGGTAATTCTAAAGTTCCAAATGTATCATTTTCTCTTGGGTTTGTTGCAGAAAATGGTCTGGAGTTATCAAAATCATATCCATTTTTATTTTTTCTCATGTATACGTTTACGATTTCCAGATACCAGTTTAAGTATCCCCACGAATAGTTTTCAAAGATATCAAATCGAACGTCCAATCGGTGGAAATCTGTTCCACGTTTTACATAACCATACTCAGACGTATAAGGGTTGTTAGAGTAGGTTGGGTTCCAATAGGTTAACCCATTGAGTGGATTGGAAAAACGACCACCATCGTCTCCGATAATCGGCCTAGAAGGCACAGATGTTAAATAACTCCATCTAGTTCCAATTTGATAACCTTCATTGATCCTCCATCCATAAATCACGTTTGCCACGTGGGTTCTATCCCAAGGTGCCAATTGTTCCACAGAGTTTGGAAAGTATGCAGCCAAAATTTTACGTTCAATCCCACCGACTTGAGTTGTGTCACCTTCGTATACTTGGTATAAATTGGAATTTTGAAAAGATTGTGACCATGTATAGGAAATCCAACCAAACCAATCTCGAGTTCCTGGCCTTGCATTCTTACGGATGAGTAACTCGTATCCATGCGACCAACCGGTTGCACGGTTGGAATAATTGAGAGGACGATTGGCTACGATTGGTTGTCGTAACCATTGGGATTTGTCTGGGTTGAGTCCAACTGGAGTGGAGACATATGGGTCATCAATGATCGTATCTTTAAATTCGTTTTTAAAGACTTCTGCTTTGATTTGCCAAACTTGATCGATCTTTTGGTCAATCCCCGCACTTACTTTTCTTGCGCGTTCAAATCGTAGATCAGGGTTTCCTGTTTCAGAATTAAAATTGGTTGTTAAAGGAAAACGTGATACATCTCCACCACTTCCGTAGAGTGTCATCCCTTTCCCTACTTCAGGGAAAGTGTAAGATGCAGTGGCACGTGGAGTGAGGGCTCCATTCCCTGTCACTTGCACGTAATCGTATCTTGCACCAGGTTCAAATAAAAAGTTACCAAACTTAAAATGTAACGTTGTGTAGGCGTTATAGTATGGTGAATTACCTTGGATGCTGATAGGTCTACCCACAAAATCAGGGTTAGTAGTATTATATGGGTTTGGTGACGGATTGGTTGGATCTCGTAAGGCAACTTCGGTTCCATAATCTCTAAATGAAAAACGACGAACTTCCGTTCCAAAATCAATTTTTAAAAACTTTGTCGCTGTCCAGTAAGCATCTTGTCTAACACCAACGTAACTTCCTCTTTGGTATTGTTTTCCTTGGATACTTCCCACTCCCACATTGTATTCTCCAATTGGGTCGAAGTTGATTAACGTAAATCGATTTTGAAATTTGTCTCCAGGAATCCACGTATAACGAAGAGCAGTTGTCCTAAAACTTTGTCCAAAACTTGCTTTTGCCCCACCTAAAAGTGCCAATTGAGAAGACGTAGGATCATTCGCAGGTTTGTTTGGGATATCAATTGCAAAATTGTCCTGAGCCGTAAGGTTGTAAAAAGCAATTTGGTGTTCCGGAGTAAAGTTGTGAACATACTTAATTTGAGAGTCGTTGTAACGAGGCAAACGAATCCCTTCCGGTAACAATCCAGTGGCACCTAAGGTTTTGTCTAAATAACCCAATTTTCCGGCAATCGCTAAATAACCTTTTCCACCTGAAGTGGGTGTTGCGGCATAAGCAGTGGTATTCCATAGTGAAACTTGAAAGGCACCTTTGGTTTTTTGAACAGAATCAACCGTTTCAATTTCGATGATACCACCTGTCGCGTTGTTAAAGTTAGCTGGGTAGGCACCTGAATATAAATCAATTGATTTGATTAAGTCATTATGGATTACAGAAGTTAGTCCATCTAAGTGAAACGGGTATAAGATAGGTAAATCGTCATAAAGGTAAGTGTTTGCATTGGGATTGGCACCACGAATGATGATTCCGTTTGCTCCACCACCGAAACCAATATTGGGAATCACACCTGGCAATGTTTCCAAAGCTCTCAGTGCTTCTCCAAAAGTTCCTGGCATACGTTTGATTTCTTCGTACCTTACTTTTGTGCGAGACGCTATCGTCTTTTCTCTTTCCCCTTCCACCACAATTCCTGTTTTTGGTGCCGAGGCTTTTTTCTCTGTATAAATTGTTCTTGTTTCATCTTGGGACCCAACAGAAATTTTGATCTCTTGGATTCCTGTGTCACGTAACAGACGTAATGTGTATTCGCCGGCTGATGGAAATTCTAAGGTGACATTCCCATCTGAGTCTGTTTGTGCAAATTTTTTGGTTTCAAAGATAAGAACGGATAAATTCTTTTCTGCGATTTCTTTTTTTGGATTGATCAGCTTTGCAGTAATGGATACGGCAAAGATCGGGGATCCTATCAAAAAAAGAAGGAAACCAAAAAGGATGGATTTATCTAATTTGTAGTTTGCTGATTTCATTGAAGTTTAAATACCAAGGGATGTCTCCCGTTTCTTCTTCGAGATAAATTAGGGTACACACAAGTGGATAACCTAAAAACGGACACTCTGTACGTGTGATGGCGATGGTACAGAGGTCTAAGTTTCTTTGGATGGGTTTATTTACGATCACAAGTGGTGGGTTTGGTAGTGGATTGCCACATTTTTCAGATGCAAATTTTGCTGCGGAATACACTTGGCTTTGTGCATCATTCGTATCCACTCGATCCACACCTTCCGCGCAGTTGAAAATCAAAAAGCAGGAAACTAGAATTAATAGGAGTGAACCTTTCATTTTTTATCCTTCCCATTTGTTGGGATCGTTTCTTCTGCATCACCCACAACATCCGCCGTTACATTGACAGCACTCACAAGTCCTAATGGAAAATAAGCTTTGTCTTCATTTTGGATTTTGATGTTGATTAATGTTTTTCCTGTTGGGTACTTTTCTAAAATTTGGCTCATCGCTCTTTCTACGCTAGGGGCTTTTGTTACAGGGAACATCCCTAAAAGGAAAAAAGCAGAATCTTGGCCAGTCCCTTTTCCTATCACCTTGTACTCGTTTGATCTCACAACGGTTGCTGAATCAAATAGATAAATGTCTTTTGGTACTCTTGATCCAATACAATTGGCAAATCCAACAAGAGTGAAAAGGATTCCAAGTCGAGCGATCATTTGATACACCTTCATCGGGTTTTCCATTACCTTTTGGTTTTACTTGGAGTTTGGGAATTTGGGAACTTAACGAGATCCCCTTTAATATTGAATCGATAACGAGTTATCGGACCAAAAATTGCTTTTTCATTCCAATAACGAATGTTTACGAGGGCATCACCTGTTTCTTCTTCCATCACTTTTTCATAAAGGTTGGCAACAGGTGGTTCTGATAGATGGACTCCAAAAATGATGATGTCCAATGCATACCAAGTAAAGGTTTTATCTACAGTTTTAACTGTTTCGTAAGGAGTGTTTGGGATAGGTTTGTTACTTGTGGCAATCCCAACTGAAGAGGAGGCACAATTCGATACAAACAGGGATAATACGAATGTTAAAATTAAGGCGATATTTTTGTTCACAAGAAAACTCCGTCGTCTCTGTTTCCTACTTAGAGGGTCACAGTCAATGGAATATTTGGCGAAATTCTCGTTCACTACTCGATTCGGAATGAACGCTACTCATTCGGGAGTGAATACAAAAAATTATAGTTTTAGTGCCTCTCGGAGGGACTGTGCGTAAGATCTGCCAACGGGTAATGTGGTTTCGTCCTCGTTTTTAAGTTGGATTGTGTAGGAACCACCTTTATCATATCGCATACTTGCCACATAACTTAAATTAATGAGATATCCTTTGTGGATTCGAATGAATTGTCCAGATGGTAATTTTTCTTCAATTTCCTTAAGTAATTTTGGGGTTTCATAATCTTTTTGGGTTGTATGGATCACGCAACTTTTGTTATTTGCGGAAATAAATTGAATATCAGGAAAAGGAATCAGAAACACTGCTGATTCTGCTTGGATTTTTAAATGGATTTGGGTATCTGAGGTGTTTGGTTGGGTTTGTTTGCCTTCTTGGAGAAAACGAAGCGCCTTTTCAACGGATTTTTTAAATCTTTCAAAGGAAAATGGTTTCAGCAAATAGTCAGTAGCATCTAAATCAAAGGCTTCCACCGCATGTTCGCTGTAAGCTGTTGTGATGATAAAAAATGTAGTTTTGGAGTGGTGGACTCTAAGTAAATCCATTCCATTGATTACGGGTAAATTGATATCCATGAAGACGATATCAAATTTTTTTTCACCAAGAAGTGCATTTGCTTTATCACCACTTTCGGCAATGCCAGCAAGTTTGAGTTCAGGACAATTCATGACATAGTCCATCATAAGCATCCTTGCAGGATACTCGTCTTCTATGATCAATACTGAGTAGGATGTAGATTCCATCGTTTATAATTATAAAATATCTACAAAGAAAAACGTAACATCATCCTTCAGTTCTGCTTCAGAATACTTAGTGATTTGGACTACAATCTCTTGAGACAAGGTTTTGATGTCTTTGTCTTTACCCTTCTCTAATAAATCAAGAATTTTGCTTTCCCCAAATAATTTATTTTCTGCCCTCGCTTCCGTTACTCCATCAGTGAAAAAGAAATAACGATCTCCCTTTTGGATATCATGTCTCCATTCACTAAATGTAAAACTTTCACGCCATCCAATGATTGGTCCTTTCATATTCATAAATTCAAATCGATTTTGGATTTTGTTGAATAAAATTGGATTTGGATGACCTGCGGTTGAAAATATAATTGTGTTTTCCTTTGTATCGATTAACGCACAACAGGCGGTTATAAAATATTTGCTCACCAATGACGTGAGTGACTGGTTCATATGTTCTAAAATCAGTTTTGGGGAATGGATTGTTTTTGCCAGTTCCCTAAACTGGACTTTTACCATCGAAGATACAAAGGCTGCCGGTACTCCATGTCCAGCAACATCAGAGATGAGTACAATCAACCGGTTCTCATCTAACTCAACCCAATCATATAAATCACCACCAACCTGCCTCATCGGTAAATATGTGGTATGAATCCGAATTCCATTCGTGTTTGGATGATTTTTTGGTAATAAATAACTTTGGAGTTGGGATGCAAAAAATAAATCTTGTTCTAAGTCTTGGTTTTTTGCTCTTAATTCTATGGTCCTTTCTTTAACGCGTGTTTCCAGGTCCTTGGTTAGAATGGACAATTCACTTTCGTTTTTTGCATTACGGTAAGAGATGGCAACACCTGAAAGGATCATTAAAACTAAAAAACCGTATTGAGTGAGGTAAATATTTTTTCCAGAGGTTACATCAATGATAATATCAAATGTTGCCCCGATACAGATGCAAAGAAAACCAAAGGATAAAAAATATGCTTCTATCCGTTTTGCTTTGGCTGCTCGAATCACAGCCCTTAAAATAAAGAAAACTACAATTAATAAAGAAAATTCCCATATTCGTAATAGTATAATTCTAGTTGGAAGTTCGATGTTCCATGTTTGGAGAAAAGCAATCGTTAATAAAAAAAATACAAGAAACCTTTCCTTTAGAAACAATTTGTTTTGGAATAAGGAATAACTGAATAAAAAAATGGAGACTGGTAAAATGGTTTGTGCAGTGAAAAACACTTTTAACCAGAAGAAAAAGGAAAAATCAGTATAAGTATAACTGATGTTTAAAAGAGGAAGCCTCCACATTACAAAAACCAAAGTGGATACCAATAAATAAAAATTCGATTTGGCCTGTCGTTTTAAAACAATCGAAAATATTTGGTAAGCACCAATTCCAAAAAATAACATGATAAAACAAAAGTCACGTCCATCTTCTAAAAGAATGAATTCATGGAGTTTGTCATAATTTCCAAGTACAGGAATTCGGCGAAAGATTCCACCTTGAAAGGTTTGGTTTCGGAAATGGATTTCAATTTTAAGATGGTTACTTGTGTTTTCTTTTAATACATGATTGGGAATGAAGTAGAGGCGTTTGTAATACCAATTGGGGAAATACTGCCCATCTGATGTGATCTTACCAGTTTGGCCTAGTTTAACGCCATTTACTTCTAAGATATCTACCTCTTGGACTCTGTCTAAGTAAATACCAATTGGCTTTTGGCTTGGTTTGTAATAAAATTCAACTTCATAATATCCATGAACAGGAGGAAGGTACCCTTGAGAAGAAAGTCCTTTTCCGACGTGTATGGATTTTGTGGCACCATTGGCAGTGAAAGTCCAATTCTCAGAAACGGGAGTGATGGTTTCCCCATCGATCCAAATTGGTTCTGCTACGAGTGATAGGGACGTAGTTAGGAAAATTAGGGAAAAAAATGAGAGAATTCTCATCGCTATCCACTAAACTTAGCGAAGTCAGAAGAGAACGCAAGCGAGTTTTCCAACTGTCCCAGTCCCTGTCGAAATTTTTAAGGAAAAATTATGACGATTACACAGCTTCGATATATAGTCGCATTGGATCAATTTAAGAGTTTTGCAAAGGCCGCCGAACATTGTTTAGTTGCACAACCGACTTTAAGTTTACAAATTCAAAAAGTAGAACAGGAATTGGGGTTTGATTTATTTGATCGCAAAAAAAATCCCATCATTACAACAAAACTTGGCAAAGAAGTTGTGGAACAGGCTAAGTCCACACTCAAAGAAGCAGATAAACTTTTTGAAATTGCCGGACAATGGAAAGATGAACCTGCTGGAAATATATCCTTAGGAATCATACCAACAGTCAGTAATTATTTGATCCCTTCTATTTACAAAAAATTACAAACAGAATTCCCAAAGGTCAATTTTAGAATCTCAGAACTGCCAACACTCACTATCATTGAAAAACTAGAGTCTGAAGAAATTGATTTGGGAATCCTTGCCACACCACTGAAAATCCCAAACATCGTTGAACATCAATTATACTATGAGCCATTCGTTGTGTACTATCCAAAAGATGCAAAAGAAAAGTCTGCATCTGTCTCCATGAAACACATTGAAAAATACCCATTATTAGTTTTGGGTGAAGAACATTGTTTTCGCCACCAGTCCTTAAAAATTTGTAACCGAAACGCTTTGGCAAAAATCGAAAGTGGTAGTGTGGAAACATTGAAACGAATGGTAGACATGGGGATTGGAGTGACCTTATTACCAAAACTTGCTGTGGACAAAGTTTCCGACAGAATTGTTCCTTTCCAAACACCAGAACCCGCAAGAGAAATTAGTTTGGTTTATAAGAAGGGATTTTATAAAACAAAAATTCTAAACAAACTTACAAATCTTATCCTTTCTGTGATCCCAAAGGAATACCATAAAAAGGAGAAATTCAAAGTCATCGGAGTGTCAATCGCCCAAGATTAACCCAAAAGACAACCTTCATAGCTTTTATAAATCACAGCATTTATAACATTTATTTTACAAATGATTCAAAATGGACTATATTCTTCTTAACAAGAAAAGGAGGATATTCAATGTCCAATATCAACACACAAATTCCAGACTTCACTACAGAAGCTTTCCATAACGGTGCTTTTAAAAAAATCAGCAAAAAAGACGTTCTCGGAAAGTGGTCTGTTTTTGTTTTTTACCCTGCTGACTTTACCTTTGTTTGCCCAACAGAACTTGGGGATGTTGCAGATCATTACGAAGAATTACAAAAAATGGGAGTGGAAGTATATTCCGTATCTACTGACACACATTTTGTTCACAAAGCATGGCACGAAGCAAGTGACACCATTAAAAAAATCAAATTCCCAATGCTTGGGGATGCATCCGGCAAAATCACAAGAGGATTTGGTGTGATGATCGAAGACGATGGCCAAGCGCTTCGTGGAACCTTCGTTGTAAATCCTGAAGGAGTGATCAAAACTGCTGAAATCCATGATTTGGGAATCGGAAGATCTGCAGAAGAATTAGTCAGAAAGGTACAAGCAGCTCAGTATGTTGCGAACAACGACGGTGAAGTATGCCCTGCAAAATGGAAACCAGGTAATACAACATTGAAACCTGGTCTTGACTTGGTAGGTAAAATCTAAACAAAATTAGGCGGGCATTGCCCGCCTAAAATCAGGAGGAAGTTATGTTAGATGAATCAACAAAAGAACAAGTAAAACAATATTTCGATCGGATCCAAAAGCCAATCACCATTCGTTTGTATTCAGGTGAACATGAAAAGAGAGAAGAACTTGTTAATTTTTTAAAAGACGTAGAGTCTTTGAGTTCACTCATCACACTCGAAGATTCAAATGATTTGTCAGATGGACTCCGGTTTTCAATAGAATCTAATGGAAATCCAACTGGGATTCATTTCTCAGGAATTCCGATGGGACATGAATTTACATCCTTTATACTGGCTATTTTACAATCAGGTGGAAATCCAATCAAATTAGAAGAAGGGATGTTAAACGCCGTATCTAAGTTAAACGGTGAATTTCGGTTTGAAACATTTATCTCTTTGGATTGCCATAATTGTCCAGAGGTCGTACAAACCTTAAACAGTTTTGCTCTTGTGAATCCATCAATATCCCATAATATGATTGATGGTGCTATGTATCCGGAATTAGTAAAAGAGAAAAACATTCAGGGAGTTCCAGCCGTATATTTGAATGGGGAACGTTTTTTAAGTGGGAAAGCGGAAGCTTCGGTAATCTTTGACAAACTCTTGGAATTGTATTCCCTTCCGGTCGAAGAAGAAAAAGCAGAGGTGATGGATCCGAATGATGTGTACGACGTAACCGTCATTGGTGGAGGGCCTTCTGGTGTGACTGCCGCGGTTTACTCTGCGAGAAAGGGTTTAAAAACTTTAGTCATTGCAGATCGATTGGGTGGACAAGTGAAGGATACATTAGGAATTGAGAATATCATTTCTGTTCCTTATACCACTGGACCGGAGTTAACTCATGTGTTGGCAGACCAACTTGAAAAAAACCAAATCAAAAAGAAAGAAAATGTGCGTGTTCAAAAAATTGAACCTGGTCAAACAAAGGTCATCCATCTAAACACTGGTGAAAAAATTCATTCCAAAACAGTGATCCTTTCTACTGGTGCAAAATGGAGAGAACTCAATGTTCCAGGGGAAAAAGAATTTGTTGGTAAAGGTGTGGCCTATTGCCCTCACTGTGATGGTCCTTTTTTCAAAGACAAGGATGTGGCTGTGATTGGTGGTGGAAACTCGGGAGTTGAGGCGGCACTCGACCTTAGTGGCATTGTAAAATCTGTCACCTTGGTGGAGTTTGGTGACAAATTGAATGCTGACAAAGTATTACTCGACAAAGTGGCAAATTCACCCAATATTAGAACATTGGTGAAAGCCCAAACAACCGAAATCCAAACCGGTGACGACAAAGTAACAGGTTTGACCTACAAAGATCGTTCTACTGAAACAACTGCAACCATTCCATTAGATGGAGTTTTTGTTCAAATTGGTCTAGTACCAAACAGTGGTTTTGTGAAAGATCTTGTAGCAACAAATCGATTTGGGGAAATTTTGGTCGATGAAAAATGTAAAACCAATGTCGATGGAATTTTTGCTTGTGGAGATGTGACAAACACACCTTACAAACAAATCATCATCGCCATGGGAGAAGGTGCAAAAGCAGCCATTAGTGCTTTTGAATACTTGTTACATGCGGCTTAAAGAAAGCCATTTTTCGACAGTTTCATAAAGATAGGTGGCGGAAATCGGTTTGGTTAAAAAATCATCCATTCCCGATTCCAAAGCCGAATCTTTCACTGAATAATAGGCACCAGCTGTTAATGCAACAATTGGTGTTTTTTTATTTGGATTTAACTCTAATTTTCTAATTTCGATCGCTGCTGTATAACCATCCATAATTGGCATTTGTAAATCCATGATGATTAAATCTGGTTTTTTTGTTTGGAATTGAGCTAGTGCTTCCACTCCGTCGATCGCAAAACGAAGTTTGGAATTAGGATATTTTTTTTGTAATAGTTTCGCTAAAAGTTTTCGATTCAGATCATTATCTTCCACAATCAAAATGTCATGTTGGAATTCTGGAATTTGTTTAAAATTGGATTCGATTACTTGGGATGGTTTATCCTCAAAGATTGAGGAAATGCTTTCGCCTGAAGATTTGATATCGAGTGTTAAAATAAAACTAAATAAACTACCAACACCTAATTCACTTTCAATATTTAATTTAGAATTCATTTTCAATAGAAGTTCGTTAGTGATGGTTAGGCCAAGTCCTGTTCCACCATACTTACGAGTGATCGATGTGTCTGCTTGTGAAAAACTATCAAATAATTTAGATCGAACTTTTGTATCAATCCCTATCCCTGTGTCAGCCACTTCAAATGAAATGGTAACCATCCCTTCCTTTTGTTCCAATTGGTGAATTGAAATTTTTACCGATCCTTCGTGGGTGAATTTGACCGCGTTCCCTATAAGATTGGAAAGGATTTGTCTTGTGCGAAGAGGGTCCAGTGACACAAAGTTTGGTAACTTGGGATCTAAAAAAAGTTCTAAACGAATTCCTTTGGCGCTTGCTGAAACTTGAAAGAGATTGAAGGTAGATACCACTAAATCCTTTAGATTTGTGTTCACATACTCCAATTCAAATTTGCCGGAATCAATTTTTGAAAAATCCAAAATTTGGTTTACGAGTTCTAATAAACTTTTTCCGGAAAGAGAAATATTCTTAAGATATTCTTTTTGTTCTTCTTCCAAGGGAGAGTTTAATAAAAGTTCAGTGAATCCAATGATTCCATTTAATGGAGTCCGGATTTCGTGACTCATGTTTGCTAAAAAATTGCCTTTTGCGATATTTGCAGCTTCTGCCAGTTCTTTGGCGTGGCGTAACGTATATTCAATTTTTTTGGTTTCTGTTAAATCTGTATTGGAACCTAACATTCGTATTTTGTTGCCTAAATTGTCACTTTGGATGTAACATTTTGATAATACGTGTGCGTAATTCCCTTTTCTTTTTTTCATTTGGAATGTGAATTCAAAAGTTTCTCTTTGTGAGGCTAAAATATTTTCTAAAAATTCACTAACCCAATCTGCGTCATCGGGATGGATTAAACTTTTCCAATACCCAATGGGAACATTTTCAGGTTTCTCATCATTGCCAAATTCCAACCACCATCGTCTAGAATAGATAACAGTATTGTTCACAAGATCCCAATCAAACCAACCATCCGAACTTGCTTCCAATATCAAAGAATACCTTTCATTGTATTCTTTTAATGCATTTTCAGCTGCTTTTTGTTCGGTGATGTCTTTACTTGCTCCAACAATGTATTTAAATTTACCTTCAATTTCGATGGGGGTAAGTTCGGTGATCCAAATTTTGGTCCCTGCAGGCATCGCAAAACTTTCTTCATACGAGATCGTTTTTTTTGCATCAATTGCTTTCTTGAAATTATCGACGACAACAATCCCAAGTTCTTCTCCCAAAAGTTGTAAAGGAGTTTTTCCTTGGACCATGGATTGGGTGATCCCAGTAGACCTTTCATAGGCTTGGTTGATCCTACGGATCACAAAATCTCCAGAATCCATCACTTCAATCAGGAACATGGAATCTTGTGAACCATTAAAAATCATATTATTTTCGATTAACAAGTGTTTGAAGTCTAGTGATTCATCCCGGAATAAACTTTGCAGTGGGAGTAGGTCTGATATATCATTTACAATTCCATCAATCCGATAACTTTGATCCGTTGGGTTTTGAATGAGCCTACCTCGGCATTCGATATATTTTATAATTTTATCATTTGTTTCGATCCTAAACCGAAGTCTGAACTTTTGTGTTTTGGTTAAAGACTTTAACGCATGTTTGAGTAAGTTTCTATCTTCATTAAAAATAATGTTTTGCCAAGAGTTTGTATTTTTTGTAAAGAAGGAGCTCTCATATCCAGTCAGGGATTTGATGGATGGACTCGTATATAAGATGTTTAATTTTGGGTATCCAATTGAGAAAACAACTTCCTCGAAATCGGACAGGATTTGGATTTCAAGGGAATTGGATTGGGTCATAAACCAATTCGACGAAAGAAATCTCTCGGAAAGGTCCTGAAATTATTTGGATTCTTGTTTTCGAATCAGAAAAGGAAGGCCTAAAAACGGGGCAAATTTTGGATAACTCAATCCCAAAAGTTCCCCATCACCCAAAACTCTAAATTCATCTACAAAATATGGCCAAGGGAAGGGTGCTTCTTTTGTGTAACGTAAAAATAATGAAGGTTTTCCATCTAAACTTGAAGTTTCAAAACTCAAATGCATATTGTATTTTTCATAAAATGACAAGTCCTTTGGATTTTGGAACAAATTGATCGCAACCATTTTGCCTTGGAATGATTTGCCCCACCAATGGCGAAAGTGAAGGAATTGTAATCCTGTTTTGGCTAACCATTGGAACCATTTTGGTCCAAGCCAAGAGATCTGGTAGTTGCCAGTAGGTTCCCCCTCGGGGGCTTGCAATTGTAAAAATTGTTTTTTATAAAAGAAAAGGGACATTGTCATTCATCCTTTTCCCAATTCGTGAAAGCATAGCGAAAAACAGGATGGTACTAAAAAAAATTGGAAAGAAAATCCAATTCATTCAGGAAAGACTTGGCAAATCCAAGCCTCAATCGTAGAACAGATGACATTCGGTACTTGGAGTTTGTATGCGTAAGATATTCCTTTGGTTTTTGATTTTGTTTTTCTTTGTTTCCTGTCAATCCGTCAAAGGAATTTTTAAATCCGTAAAACGCACCTTATTTCCCAGTGATTGCCGAATCGAAGTTAAATTAGATACAACCGGTCTTAAGTATCTCGATAATTTATGGGATTATAAAATTTCTGTTTCGGAAGATACCGAGTTTGAAGAACTGGATGCCGCCGTTTCCATTAGCCCCAAACCGTCACACCAAGGGACAAGGTATTCTTCATTTATCAGCCGTGAATTCGCTTTGGACAATTGGCATTTTGATGATAACATCGAATATGAAATTACTATTTCCAAGTTTTATTCAACTAATGACTGTTTTTTGGAAAATCCAGTTAGTTTTAAATTACCAAAGATGGTTCGCAAACCTTCGTTTTATTTGTCTCACGAAAATATTTTTGAATCCAATCTCAACAAAGTCCTTCCAATATCGATTTACAATGTTCCTGAGTTTAAAGTACGTTCTGCGGAATTAACTGTTTCTACTTTAGTAAATGCAGTTTCTAGAGATGGAAACAAATACTATCGATATACCAACGAACTCCAGTGGAAAAATTCCACTTGGAAAGCAGGGGAAAAAATAAATGCATATGGAAACCAAGGTATGGACATCGACAAATACTTTGGTTCAAAACCGAATAGTAAAGGATGGTTGGCACTTGAATTAGGAACCATCGTTGTTGATGAGGACAACAAAGAAGTATTTAAAACGGAAAACCGTTTTTTACAGTCCACCAATTTAGGAATCACAACAAAAGAAGATCCGAATAACCTTCACGTATGGATCAATACACTTTCCAAAGCAGAACCTGTTTCCAATACCAATATCAGTTTGTATGTAAAAGGCAGTTTAAAAGGAAGTTGTAAAACTGACCAAGATGGATATTGTACTGTCCCATCCATCGCCAATTCGAAGTTAATCGAATATTCTGTTTTAATTGCAGAAGACCAATCTGGTGACAAAGCATTTTTACATTTTAATGAAACACATATCTCTGGTTATTCTTCTTATAGCTCGGAAGAGAACATCAAAGGTAAAATATACTTTGATAGGAAGTTGTACAGACCAGGTGATCGTGTTGAGATCAAAGCCTTTTTAACCGATAGAAGAAATGGTTCATTAGTTCCCTATGCTTCCAAAACAGTGAATGTCCAAATCCGAGATTCTAGAGGGAAAGATGTTTCCAATGTTGCAAGTACTACCTCTTCACAAGGCGGTGTGAATTCAAGTTTTGTTGTTTCAAATGATGCACCACTTGGACATTACTCAGTTTCCATTTTAGTACCTGGTAAATCATATTCCGTAACGTATGATACATTCCAAGTAGAAGAGTTTCGACCAGTTAACTTTATGGTGAATGTAGCCCTTGCAAAAATTGCCACAAAAAATCAAAACGTAAAGGGAACGGTAGAAGGTAAGTATATGTTTGGCGCACCAATGGGTGGAGCCAAAGTGAGTTACTCTGTTTTAAAACGGAAACGATACCTTCACTTTGAACAGTATCCGAGTTATGATTTTTCTGATACATGGTATGATTATGAAGATGAGTATTCCGAAGGTAATTCCGAATACATCTCTGGTTCCGAAGGAGTTTTAGACAAATCAGGAATTTATAAACTTGATATCCCAATTGAATCATTAACTCGAAAATTTTCTACCGATGGCGAAGATATTGAAATCGCCGATCCATATAGTCTCATTGTAGAATCTTCTGTGTATGATGTGGACGGAAAATCTGTAACAAAATCGGCAAACATTCCTTACCAACCTTCTGATACTTCTGTAGGCCTCAAGTGTAAGGATCGATACCAATCCCTTGACAAACCTTTTCAGTTCACAGCTGTCGCCGTAGATACACAAGGTAAGGCAGTCAATGGAGTTGAATTAAAAGCTTATATCATTTATAACGATTGGACTTCTGTTTTATCACAAGGGATCGGTAAGTTTTTCTTTCGAAGTAACCAACTCACCAAAAAAGTGATGGAAGTGAAAAAACTCGTCTCAAAGGCAGATGGTGTTAGCTTCGATTACCGCACAAAAGATCCAGGTAGTTATACGATCTTAGTATTAAACAAAGACAAAGTTTTTTCGAGAGTCGATTTTTACGCATATGAAAAAGAATCATATTATACTTGGGATTTTCGTGGAGATGATTCCATCGAGTTGCGTTCTGACAAAAAAGAATACAAAATTGGAGACAAAGCAAAAATCCTAATTAAGTCTCCATTACAAAATGCACGTGTCATTGTTACGGTAGAAAGAGATTCCGTATACTTCCAAAAATCCTTTCTCATGAAAGGGAATAGCGCTCCAATTGAAATTCCAATCGAAAACGATTACCTTCCAAATGTGGACGTCAATGTTGTTTTACTATCTGGACGTATGCCTGTACCAGAAGGATTATCCGCTGATGATATCAGGGAATTCAACGAACAGGACTTAGGCGCTCCAAAGGCAAAAACAGGTTCTGTGACCTTAAAAGTTGAACTCGGCTCAAAAATAGCACCAGTCGTAGTCAACACAGACAAAATGGAATACCAACCGAGAGAACAAGTGAAGTTGGCGATTAAAACTGCACCAGGTGCAGAACTTACGGTTTCTGTGGCAGATCGAGGCGTTTTGGATTTGGTTGGTTATTCTTATCAATCACCAATCCAAATTTTCTATCAATATTGGTACAACATCATTAAAACTTTTGAACTAAGAAGTATGATCATCAAACATTATTTATATGAAAATAAGGGAGACAGTCCCGGTGGTGATTATGGTGAAGATTCAGGGGGAGGTTTCGCTGCTGAATCAGAATCTGGTGCAAGAAAAGATTTTAGATTAACTGCTTATTGGAATCCAACAGTAATCGCCGACAGCAGTGGCGAAGCAAACCTAAGTTTTACTTTGCCAGACAACCTAACAACATTTAGGGTAATGGTAGCTTCGTCTGCAAATGGAAAGTATGGTGTTTCAAATTCTGAATTTTTGGTAAAAAAGAATTTAGTCTTACAAAAAACTGTTGCTCGTTTCATCCGTGTGGGTGATAGCCTTGAATTAGGTGGAAGTATCACCAATAACACAAAAATCAATGGGAAGTTCCGATATAAAATAGAATCCAAGTTTTTGCCAGAAGAGAAAGGATGGCAATCTATCGAACTTTCTGCTGGGCAAACAAAGGAAGTTCTGAGAACATTTCAAATTTCAGAAACTCAATTTATCAAACTCAAACAAAACAAACCTAACGAAGACATCCAACTGAGTTATCAAGTATCGGTGGAACCTGAAAACGAATCTAATTTCCCAAATTTTAAGAAAGCAGATTTATCAGATTCACTTATCATCACACTTCCAATCAAAGAATTTGATCCTATAACTTCCGTTCAGTTTTCAGGATATACGGATTCGGAATTTAAAACAACAATTGCATTCCCAAAAAAGGATTCAATGTTATTAAACAAAGGATCTTTGGACATACGTATTTCAGGGACAGCATTGACAGCTCTCAAAAACGCATTTGATTTTTATGAGTCCAATCCATATTTTTGTATGGAACAACGAACATCTGCCTATCTTCTGTCTTTGAGTTCAGGTGAACTTTTAAGAGAGTTCCAATATAAAGCACCTGCCAAAGATTCTTATGATTTTAATCAAATCGAAAAATTGTTTTTGGATGAAATGTCTGAGTTCCAAACTTCAGAAGGAAGTTTTCGATTATGGAAAAGTTATAGCCGATCTGGTTATCCGTATCTAACAGCATATGTGGCTTCTGTGATGCAAATTGGAAAAGAAAAAGGAAAACGTTCCAATGCATCCGCATTTCAAACAGCCCTTAAGTATTTGGAATCCTATGTAAAATCACCTACAGAAACCTCTGTAGATTCTTATCAAACATTAAGTTTGATTTATTCAGTATTTTCTAAAGAGAACAAAGATGTTTCCTCACTTGAGAAAACCTTAATCGATCATTTCGACGAATTGAATCCAAAATCGCGAGGGATATTTTTGATAGCCTTTGCCGACAAAAACAAAATTGATTCTTACCAATCTAATCCTACATTTAAAAAGTTGTATGAAGACTTTATCAGTTACATCCAATATGATAAGGAACTTTTTATTGTAAAACCGATGAAAAAGAATCCAAACGAAAATTATTATTATTCGTATTACAATACTTCCTCTGTTCTTGGAAATTATTTACGTCTTATGCTCCGCGTTGACAGTAAAAATCCAAAAATGGTTCAGTTGGTAAAAGCAATCATGATGGACCAATATAAATCTTATTGGGCGGATAGTCATAGTGTTGGAACCATCGCACTTGCTTTATCGGAATATCGAAACCGATTTGAGGCCACGACCAGTGAGACTGAAGGACAAGTTGTGTTTGGTGAAAAAACTATTATAGATGAATCTTTTTCTCCTACCTCCGATTCCATTTACAAAGAAGAAATTACCTTCGATCGATTGTTTGATGGAAAGGATGTTTCTGGACGTCCCATTTTCTTTAAACGAACTAGTTCGGAAGGTCGATTATATTTCCAAACAAGACTTGCATACGTCCCTGTTAAGGATACCACCCAACAAAGGTTCAATGGACTTGAGATCAAAAAGACGATGTATCGAATTGACGGTCGCGATAGCGATGGAAATCCTATTCTCAAAGAAGTAAGTAATTTACAAAGGGGATCAACTTACCTCATCAAGGTGAAAGTGATGAGCCAAAAAGACCAAGCATTTGTATTGGTTGTTGATCCATTGCCAAGTAATACGGAAATTGTTAACACTTCCTTTTTGACCGAAAAACAGTCAGATGCCGAAGACACTGAAGTCAGTGAATCTGAATCATACTATGGTCAATATACAGAATACCGTGATGATCGGGTGATTTTTTCCGATGATTATCTTGGCAAAGGAGAAACGGAATACAAATACATCATTCGTCCTGTTGCAAAAGGAAATGCAGTGATGCCAGCATCCAAAACTTTTTTGATGTATCATCCACAGTTTTTTGGGAATACTAGTTCGGTGAGAGTGAAAGTGGAGTGAATTGGATCTCTTCATTCACAATCAAAATACTATCCTTAACAACGATTTTATTGTTAGGGATAGGTTTTTCATTTAAACCAATCGATAAGGCTCTATTTAAAAAACAAATCACAACTCGGATTTTGACCAAAGAAAAAAAAGTAATTGGTCGGTCGTTCAATGATTCACAAACAAAACAAGATTGGGAATCTTTACGTGAGTACCCTGATTTTGTTTCGAATATTGTTATCATTGCAGAAGACAAACGGTTTTTGTCCCACCATGGAATTGATTTTTTAGCATTATCCAACTCTGTTTATTCCTATTTATTTACGAAACAGAAACGAGGTGGAGGTTCTACCATCACGATGCAATTGGCACGTGTTGTGTATCCAGAAATAAGAAACTATCCATTGGCAGTCAGAAAAGTTTTTGAGTTCATCACTGCCATTCGGTTTGAGATATGGATGACGAAGGATGAAATTTTAGAGGCGTATCTCAATTCTGTTTCTTTACATTCGAATTTGGTTGGATTCCCATCTGCATCCTTACAATTATTTGGCAAACACATCCGATTTTTATCCATAGAAGAAACCGTTTATTTAACAGTATTGATACGAAAGAATTTTTCTTCCGATGCAGAAGTTGAATTTCGATACAACCAATTAAGAGAAAAAATTCCCTATCAAATACCATACTTAAAGAATCCTAAAACTTTGAGTTTAGAATTTCAAAAAGAAAGTCCTGAGGAAGGCAATTTAAAATGGAAAGGTGAAAACCAACATTTTCTCAATTGGATTCGTAATCTAAAAGTGTTACCTGAGGAAGAATTTGTATCCACTGTTTCTTCGGAATTAAATGCAGAAGTCCATTCCATCGTAAATTCAGAATTAGATGGATTACGACGCTGGAATGTGAGTAATGCATCTGCATTGGTATTGGAAAGGACTGGAAACCAAACCGATGAATTATCCTTGGTGGCAATGATTGGTTCAAAAAACTTTTTTGAAGAAGGAAATGGAATGGTGAATGGTACACTTGCATTTCGAGATGCAGGAAGTACACTAAAACCATTGTTATATGCGTATGCTATCGACAAAAATTTTTATACGATAAATTCAATTTTTTCCGATGAAAAATATTCATTTCCCATTGGACTAGGTGGCAACTATTTACCAAGGAATGCAGATCTCAGGTATTGGGGAGATATCACCTTGGCGGAAGCATTAGGAAATTCTAGAAATATTCCGGCAGTGACCACAATCCAAAAAATTGGTGTTCCTAGTTTCTATCAATTTTTACTTTCCGCTGGGTTTCATCATTTAAAAGAATCACCAAGTTTTTATGGCCCAGGACTTGCTCTCGGAACAGGAGGTGCAAGTTTGTTTCAACTTTCTAGAATGTATGGGTCATTTTTGTTAGGTGGTGTCCTACCAAAGATACGATTAGGTTATATCAAAGATACTCCCTATTATTATGGTGATTCAAAACGTTTGTTTTCAGAAGAAACTGCGGAAGAAATCAAATTTGTTTTAAGTGATTCCAAACTCAGACAAAGGGCATTTGGTAGGCGCAGTTATTTAAACTTTCCATTTCCCGTTTCCATTAAAACAGGTACATCGAAAGACTTTCGAAATTCTTGGACGATTGGATTCAATGATCGTTACGTAGTGGCAGCATGGGTGGGAAATTTTTCTGGTGAAAAAACAATGGATGTTTCAGGTTCGTTTGGAGCAGGAAGGATCGTACAAAATGTCTTTCGGTTGTTCATGAATGATAAATTCAAAATGAATTATACTCCTAAGTTTACAGAAGTTCGAAATTTTTGTAAATTAACAGGCAAGTCGGCAACAGATAAATGTCCATCCATTGCACTTCGAGTGCGAAAGGAAATGATTACACCTGAAATTTGCAACAAACACCAAAATGGTGGAGAATCTACTGTGATTGGAGTTGGTTTTGTATATCCAGCCAATGGTCAGGTGTATTTATACCATCCAAGTCATGCCAAGGAAAAACAAAATATTCCGATTCGGATCAGAGAAATCCAAAGCCTAAAGGAACCAAAACTACTTTGGAATCAAAAAGAAGAGATTCGTATTTCCAGTAATGGAGAGGCAAGTGTATCCATCCAAAGAGGAATACAAAGATTAGAATTATTTGATGGCATTCAAAAAAAAGCAAGTGTCCAATTTGAAGTTAAATGATTTAAAAACAAAAATACTTTCCCCAAATTTTAGATTACTTCAGTTTGCATTGGTTCTCTATCTATTCCATTTTCCTGGAGAATGGATTTGGAAATCCTGGGTATTTTACCATTCGAATTTTATCAATTTCCTTTTTGTTTCTTATTGTTTAACAGAGTATTGGTTCCATTCAAAAGAAAATCATCAGTCAAACATACTTGCCATCATAAAGATGATCTTTTTTTGTCTCTTGGTTTTCAGTTTGAACTACCAATGGATTTTCCAAACGGAAATTCGTTTTTCATTGGTAACCTATGCCATTTTACAAAGTAAAGATATTTTATTTGACTCAGTTTCTTTTATTGCACTTTGGCAATTGGTTCATTATTTCCCTTTCCTGATCCTTTTGGCAAATCATGTGACTAGAATTCTGAAAAGCCATATCGGCTTTGGATTGGCTATATTGATTTATTTTTTGATCGTATGGACAACACCATTACAGCGAGAAACAGAAGGTGATTTACCTCGGGCTTCCGTGCGAAACCAAAATGTTAATCATAACTTGGATCATATCCCTGAAAATACAAATATCGTAATGGTAGTTTTGGAAGGTGTCTCGAGAAAACATATCTTAGAACAAAAATCAAGATATATCGATTATTCTAAGTTAAATGGCTATCATTTTTTTATCCCGATGCCTCACACATCAAAAAGTTTATACACTTGGATGACTGGGGATCCAGGGCTTGGTAGTACAAGGATTGAATCCGAAAACATGGATTTAGATTTTAATTTGCCAAAGTACCTCAAAAATTCACACCAATATAAAACTGAGATGTGGTACACCCAATCGATTTACTTTGAAGGCATGGAACAGTTTTTTCCGAAGATTTTTAATTCCGTTTGGGATAAAACAAAATTTGAATTGGAATACAAAGACCAATTTACAACGTTTAGTTGGGGGATGGATGATAATGTAATTTTATCTCATTTAAAATACTTTCCTAAGGATAAGTTCCCATTCTTTTTATTTATCGGACTCAGCCAAACACATAGTCCATATTTTGTTGTATCTAAGGAAAACAAATCTCCTTCTAAGTTGGTCCGCCATCAAAATGCATTGATGGAAAATACCAAACTCATTGATGCAATCATTGGAGAACTTAAATCTAAGTTTGAAGCGGAAACCTTACTCATCATCACTTCGGATCACGGAGAAAGTTTTGGTGAAGAAGGGGCGCAGATTCATAATTATTCATTATACAATCAAGAAATTGATGTTCCCTTTTTATTTTATTTTCTTAAAAAAGATGAATTGTATGTACCGAATTTGGGTTCTTCCATCCATTTTAAAGATACAATGGTTGCCTTACTTTCAAAAGGAAAAAACAAGATTACAGAAACAAATAAATTTTTTTCCGATGAATACAAACTACAATTACAATGCAAAACCTGGAATTCCGAAATCCAGAGAGGACTGATTTTTGACGGAAAAAAATACATTTTTCACAATGACGTTGGCATTTTGTATGAAATGGATTTGGATGACTCTGGTCGTAATGCAATTACAAACCAAAAAAAGAAAAACACTTTGCTTAACATGATGTTCAAATGAACTTAATTAAGTAGTGGAGTGTCCTTTTAATAAATGTAAGATTGATGTTTCCAAAAAACTTTTATAATCCAAAACAAATAATTCTAAATCTGTATCTTTGACTGCTTCTCTCACTTGGTTAGACGGAAAACCATGGGACCAAGAACCCACTGCCAATGCATGGCATTGCATTAAAAAAAGAAATCCAGATTGTTCGCTAAAAAAAGGAAAAAATCGAATCAATTGAGGTAATACATTACTGATTTGTAATTTGATATTTGTTTTGAATTCTCTGATGGTTTGGATACTTGCATTTTTTTCTAAAATCGTTGGAACAATGGGTAAAAGTTTTAAAAATCTTGTGTGTCGGTCCATGGATTGGACAAACCAATTGGAAAATTTTTTAGCATCGAGTTGTGAACAAGTATTTAGAAATTCGTTTAGGTCTAAAAACCAAGATTCATAATCGGCACTGTGGATTCGTAAACATAAATCTTCTTTGGTTGGGAAGTATAGATATAAAGTGCCTTTTGCAATTTTTGCACGTTTGGCAACTTCATCCATAGAAAGTTCTGACCAATCTTTTTTTTGCAGGATGGAAGCCGCAGCTTGTATGATGGACGTACGTTTGGATAGTTTGTCTTTTTCTAAAACGGCTCTCTTCTTCGGGGAACGTTCTAAAACTTGTGCACGACTCATACTTCCAAGTTACGAATCTTCCAAATTTTATGCTAGAAAAAAATAGAAATTGACCTTAGGTCAATTTGGGGTGACTTCAAGTCAGAAATTCCAATTTGATCTAAGTTTAAATTCTTTGGTTGCAAATTTTTCATCATTGGTTCCATTGAATCATTGTGTGTGGACGGTTTGGGTATACCATCATCAAATTAAAAGATGGAACTGAGAAATGGATTCGTTTGATCCAAGGAACCAGAGTTTTTGATATCCAAAAAGTGGAAGAATCCTTTCGTAATGTCCCCAATTTTGAATTTTATCCTAGTTCGTTTGCACCTGTCATTCATTCCGAAGAAAAGGGTGAGTGGAATTTACTCGAGCCAATGCAATGGGGGATCCAACCAGAATGGTCTCCAAAACCCATCTTTAACACCAGAGTCGAACGTTTGTTTGCAACGCCATTCTGGTCAGTAGCCGCAAAATCGAACCGATGTATCATCCCCGCATCATTTTTTAATGAATGGAAATCCGAAAAAGGTACAAAAATAAAATACAAAATATCTCCCGCATCTGGTGAAAGTTTTTGTTTTGCGGGAATTTACGGTATGATTCCAAACCAAAAAACCAAAACCTATTGGTTTAGTATCATCACACAAGAAGGAAACTCTTTAATGAAAGAGATTCATAATTCTGGTGGAAATCAAGGACGACAACCGGTTCATCTAACGGAAGATAGCTGGGAAAGTTGGTTAGATCCAAAACTGTCCGAGGAATCAAATATAATAAAATTAATCCAAACATATCCAAACGAATTTTTAAATGCAGAACCAGAATCGCCAGAACCAATGTTATTTTAATTGGTTGAAGGATCAGACCTTTTCATTACATTGAAATCAAACATATGAAGTTTTTCCCAAAAACAAAAAAACTACTCATCTCATCTTTCATTTTTATGATTTGCTTCCATTCCCTTTTATCACAATCGAAATCTTGTGAGCCAATATCGGAAGACCGTAAAATCGAAATCTTATTGAAAAAAATTGGAAACTTTGAAGGAAGTTTTATCCGCAACGGAGAACTACACGAATCAAAAGAGGCCGAGAACCACTTACGATATAAATTGAAAGAAGCCAAAACCTCTTTTTTTGCTCCAGATCCAAAGGATTGGACGGCAAAACTGTTTATTGAAAAAATTGCGACCAAATCCTTTTTATCAGGAACACCATATAAGATCCGTTATCGGAATGGAAAAGAAGTGCTTAGTTCCGTGTGGCTCTATGAAGAACTAAAAAACATCGAACGATGCCCTTAGTTCTTAAGATGAATTGAAATCATTCGATTGAGGTTTGGAACCCTAATTTTGTAGGAGTGGTTTCTGTTGAAGTGAACACCCGATCCATGTACCCAACCTTCCCAGCACATAATTCTTTCATTTGATCTGTCCGTTTTGATTCGGGGGAAGAAAAGTTAGAAGTATATCGAATGGATTCAAAAAAACCTGTATTTGGTTGGATGTACACATCGGCAATTTGATATGCGCCAGACCCATCTCCTGTGGAAACCGAGGATCCAGAACTGTAACGATCAAACAAATTTGGGATACGAGAGCGATTCCTCCATAATCCAGATTTAGATTCAAAGATCGTTGGTGGTTCTTCAAACATTTCTACATCACCGGTGGATGATCCTAAAAAGGATACCCATTGTAAATTTCCATTTAGATCATATTGTGCAAATGCATAATGTTCTGTATCATTTTGCATTGTTTCCTTAACAACAGAACTCCAAGAACTATTGGTTGTGATCAGTTGTAAAATTGAAGTTTCAGTAACGACAAGTTGTCGGCTATCACCGTAAGTTGCACTCGGGTTACCATTATAAACTAAATATTCTATGTTTCCTTCCGGATTGACTTTTATGATATAAGGTAATGTTTGTCCAATCGTTGGATGGATGTACCCATTCATGCTGCCTGCTGAAACCCCACCCAAGTATATTGAACCATTTAAATAGGTTGCATTATTTGGAAAATCATAGTAATCACTAGCGATATATTTTTGTAGTTTTCCTTGTCCATTTCCTTCTAGAATTGCATATAAAATATCTGTGTCTGATTCACTTCCTTGAGGCGAATTTTGCGGAGTAGGTAATTCCGAAAATGCTGTATGGCCATTGGATCCTTCATTCACTAAAAACAAATGGATTTGGTCGAAGCCATCCACTGCTGTTACTAAAAAATTACCAACATCAACCGAGTCTAAATAGGTATACCAAGTCCGACTGCCATCGGTTCTATGCCTTCCTACGTAAATGGAATTCGGATTGGATTCTCTCGGAGATAACAAACCCGGTACATTCTGTCCAGAGACAGTTGATATAAAACTAATCGCAAGATCACCATTTGCAAATCGGCTAAGCCTTGGATTGAAATTAAGGTTGCTATACATTTGCCCTAAATAGTCAACCCAAACGATATCTCCATTATTTCTGGATAGTCGTAATAGGAATAAATTTAAGCTCTCACCAGGTGTACCTTGGAAATTTCCAGTGATACCTTCTGTGACGCCCGATAGAATTGGATCTTCTGTTGCCCCAATGACAATGATGTCTCCATCCGGTAAAAAAAGAAAATCAGTTCCATAAGTTGCATATAGACCCGATCCATACCTTCTTTCCCATGCTGAAAAGTTTCGACATCCGTCATTTAAAAGTAGGGATTGAATGAAGTTACGGATCCAAAAATCTGATTTTGCTGGGTCGTTTGGGTTATTCAGATCCGGTTTGCAAGAAAGTAAAATGAAAATACAAATAGGAATTAGAATGCGAATCATGAAGTGCAAAGTCCTAACAGTGGTATGTCTATGACCATGTTGCGAACTGTGTTCATCGCGACGAATCGAAATTTAATTTAGATACTTTTCTTTCTTTTAGTCAAAAAATTATGTAAACAATAGTTGTAAAAAATGGATGATCATGTAGTGTAATCCACCATACCAAAAGATTGGGAGAGTTCCATGCCCTTAAAAAGATTTTTAATTCTACTTTGTTTTCTTTTCACAACCACTTTGATTTCGCAAACAATCGAATCTGAGTTTAGCTTTGCAACAGACTTCAATGTCCGTCCCACATTTGTGGAGGGCAACAACCCTTACTTCGTAAATGCTGGGAAATGGATTTTTATTGGGCAAACCGCAGATTTTGACGAACCTGGAGTTTACTTTTATGAAACAAGTTCCAAACAAAAAATTTACAAACCCATTCCTTTGGAAACGTATTATCTAGCGCACACACAAGACTTTCTCGGACAAATTGAAACTAAAGGCAAACGCCTTCCTTTATCTGTGTATGAGTTTTTATTTTATGATGAAACCAGCAAACGTGCAGGATTTGTTTTGGAAAACAAAGCCAAATCATCGAAAGCTAAAAAATACTTTTATGTAGGTTGGGATCTCGGTACAAATACAATTGATGTTGTGGAACCTATATTCGAAATTCCTGAAGACGATAAAAAATCTTTTGCCCAAAGTTCTTTTATTGGTTTTTCAGAGAAAGACCAAATTGCCTATTTTACGTTTGCTGTGGATGCAGATTTAAAGGATGATGTATCCGAAGATGTAACTGCTTTTGTTTATAAAGTCCAAAACCAATTGGTTACAAAACTTAAAGAATACAAATCTAAATTTTATCCATACACACCAGAGTTCCATCCAGAGACCAATCAAATAGTGATCGCTTGTTATGCGGAAGCATTTCAAAATCGAAACCCAACTGGGTATTTATTTAAATTGGATACAGATAGTTTCCAAGCATTTTCGATTCCCTCTACACCCTATGGGATTAGTTTTTCAAAGGATGGAAAGTTTTTATACATGGCTGCTTCCGACACGGGGGAAGTTCGGATGTACAATACAGACAACTTGTCAGACGTAAAAAAATCCAAATGGGGGACACATGGCCATAAACTTGGATTTTGGAAAGAAGGGGAACTTGTTTGGGTACGCAATTCTGGTCTTCACATTTACGATCCCAAAACTCTCAAACAAAAGAAGGTGATCCCAACGAAAAAGTTTTATAAAAATCATGTGAACGTGAGTGGGTCGGCATTCCTTCCTTTTCAAAAATTATTACTGCGAAATATTTTAGAAGATGTGAAGGGGGGTGCATCCAATCGGATTCTCATCGCAGATTAAAAGATGGTGAAACCTACTGGTCCACTGAAAAAATAAAAATTTGTTATTCCAGTAGATCAGTAGCAAATTGTGTTATAAATCAATTTTATTTCCAAAAATTTGCATGGTCTTCTGCATACTTTTGAAATGAAATTGGTTCTTTCCCTGTGATTTGTTTCACTGAGTCAACAATGGGGGATGCAAATCCATCTTTTAAGGCTCCAGCGATCATCACAAGAAAGGAAGCATAATCTTTTGATAGTCCAACGGAAACCATAGATGATTCGAAAACCTTTGGATCTACATCAACATATTCAATATTTTTTCCACTGACAGATGTTAAGTGTTTTGCAACTTGGACATGGTCGATTGATTCTTTTCCCGTTAACGCAAAGGCTTGGTTCTCATAGGTATTGGTAGTTAGTAAAACGAAAGCAACGGAAGCAATGTCTCTTGCATCAATAAAACTTGCATTCGCATTCCCACCAGGAAAATAAACTTTCCCGTCTTGTTTGATCCCTGCAATCCAAAATGTATTAAAATTTTGCATAAACCAATTAGGGCGGATGATGTTGTATGGGATCCCAGAACTTTCTAACAATAGTTCGGTTTTTCGAAAGGGTGCTTCCGGAGGTGCATGTTCCACTCCCATTGCCGTCATGAGCACTAATTTTTTTAATCCAACTTGTTTTGCTTTTTCGATCCAAGGTGAGAGGATTTCATATTGGTTTGTTTCCCCAGGAGGGCTAAGGAAAAAAGCAGAATCCATCGTTTCCAATACCTCGACCCCTTTTTTTGGTTCTTTGGAATCGGCAAAAACCCAATGCAAATTCGGTTCCTTGGTTTGTGCTTCCGGTTTACGGGAACCAACCCAAACTTCATGGCCTGATTTAAGTAATTCTTTGACTAAGTGTCCCCCAACAAGGCCTGTTCCGCCATATACAAATACTTTCATGTGTTTATCCTTTTTTGATCCATTGCATTCATTGTTTGGATCTAGTTTCCTATTTAATACTATTTTAACCAAAAATTATGGACTGTCTATGTCGAATGATATTAAAAATATATCCAATCGTATAAATTTGTAGACAAATAGTATGTTTTGGTGTATTTTCATTGTATGGATTTATTATCAGATATTTTGTCTTCGGCTGGTTGGAAAAACGACTTATTATCTAAGGGTCAAATTTATGAAAGTTTTGGATTCCATTTTCCCTGTGAAAGGAGTGGGGGCTTTCATGTCGTCACGCAAGGTAGCTGTTATGCGAGGATGGGAAAAAAAATTTTCCAATTACAAAAAGGAGATTTGTTGTTCATCACAAAAGGAATCCATCACGAACTCTTATCCGATCCAAAAGCGAAAGTAGTCACCATTGAACGATTTTTAGGTGAAAAATTCAATCAAACAAAAACTGACGTTCCAGTGACTACATTTGTAACCATTCGTTATGAGGTGCCAATTGGGCCCATCCATCCTTTACTCGCTGAACTTCCTGACTACATTTATATTCCTTATTCCAACATCCAGAAACACCATTCCTTAGAAGACATCATTCAGATTTTATCCAAAGAATTAGAACTTAACTTAGGTACTGATTTAATTATACAAAGATTAACAGATATTATGTTATACTATATGATTCGAATTTGGTTGAACCAACAAGAAAATTCAACTGTGGGTTGGATCAAAGCGTTCCAGGACAAATCTGTTTTGTATGCATTAGAAAAATTACACAATGCTTATGCAAAAGATTGGACCATTGAATCTCTGGCCAAAGAAACAGGTATCTCACGTGCTAATTTAGCAAACAAGTTTCGGGATGTACTTGGAATTCCACCTATGGAATATTTGGCGAAACTTAGGATGGAGAAAGCCAAACAATTATTCCAAAAAGGAAATATGGGATTGGAAGAAATTGCGCAAAATGTTGGGTATGCCTCTTCATTTTCCTTTTCAAAAGCTTACAAAAGGATATACGGCAACTCACCGAGTCGAGAGTGGAAAGGAGTGATTTAATAAATCGCGGATTGAATCCAGTTGGTTTTTTTTCGGTAAAAACTTTGGTTGGTTACGAAAAACTTCCGCTGCCTTTCTAAGTTTCGTTGTTTCGGGAAAGAGTGGTTTCATTTCATGCCACCTTCCATCTCGTTTCATTTGTTCCGAAAGTTGGAGGTAGGATTTGATCCTTCCTGCTTTTGATGCAAAACGGATTCGATTTTTGCATTGGCAAGGATTTTTCGCATTTGTTAAACTACATTCTTTTCCTAAAAATTCTTCCATTTGGGTTCTTGCTCTTTTTAGGATTTGTCGGAAAGCATCGGCTCGAATTCCCATCACATAACCTGCTTCTTCACTAGAAAGAGAAAATACCTCTCCCAATAGATAGGCCATTCTATACTTTCTTGTTAAAGCTTGTAACATCGCATAGGTGCATGCCACTTGGACATGTAAAACCAGATGAGATATTTTTTCTTTTACCTCATCTCCTTCTCTTTGTGAAGCAGGCTCAAATGCATCATTGGAAACAGAAGGACTTTGTGATCTGTGCAATTCTTCCCGAATGGTTCGTAAGTGAATCTGTTTTGATTCTAGTTTGGATTTTTTTATATTGATCAGGTGGTTACTTGCAATTTTGTAAATCCAAGTGGAGAGTTTACTTTCTCTTCGAAACCCACCTAGATTTGTTATCACTTTGACTAAGATTTCTTGGGTGGCATCTTCCGCATCTTCTGGGTTCCATAAAAATTTGAGAGCCAAAGAAAATACTTTTGGTTGGAAGAATTGAATCAACTCTTCCAACGCTTTTGTTTTCCCTAATAAACAATCTTCTAATAAAGATAGGTGCGGATCATTCATTATTATTTTTTGTAAGCCAACCAGTGTAAAACTAATGCTAAGAATGCAGGTAAACCTTGCGAAAACAAAATGGAAAATTTTGCAGTCGCTGAGCCATAAATCCCTGCCACCACAATGCAAATGAGAAAAAACAAAATGGTTTGGAATTTTTGATTTTGGTCTTTGATGAAAAACAAAGCCCAAAATAGTCCAGCCGCCAAAAATCCATTGTACAAACCTTGGTTTTTTGCAAGTTTCGAAGTGATCTCAGCTGTTTCAGGTGTGAGTTGGAATACCTTCATTCCAAATTCCGTTTTCCATAAAAACATTTCCAAAACCAAAATGAAAACATGTTCAATGGCTACAAAGCCAGTGAGTAGTAGTGATGCGAATTTCATTGAATCCTCCTAAAGATTCGATTACCCTTTAAGACAACGGGTTTTTTTGTTTGTGACAAAATTGGGAAAAAAAAATTGGAAAAGATATTTTTCTCCACACCAACTTTGGGATAGAAATTCAAATTACGATCTTGGATTTGACAAAGGATCTTAAGTTCACTATGGATTCTTTACGGTTCCTCGCTTGCAGGCCTTGTGGAAACTTCAATGGAACGGATGCTCGACACAGTGGATGAGGTTGGAGATAAAAATTTTACTTTGACCATCCTTCCTTGGCAAATTTCTGTTTGGTTCGTGAGTATCGTTACATTGTTTCCACCGGCTTCACTTCCGTTGAAATATTCTAGAGTTTTGAATTGTCCCGATTGTGGAACAAGTTTGGCTCGAACCTGTCCAAAAGGATTTTGTATGGATCCACTCACAAAGTCGGATGGAATTCCTGTAAATTGGCTACCATTATCGTTTGCTAATAGTTCTCCTAAAAATTCATCGGTTGTACTCCGGTAAGCAAACGCATTGGGATAGGTTTCAGGAACATCAACAGTGTTTGAACCTAAAAACTGAAACCAGTTTGGCGTCGTTGAGTTGATGGTTGAGGATGCTAAAAAATAATTTCGATTCAGACCTAATCCTTCAAAAGGGTAGAGGGTGCCTGTATTGGAAAATGCGTTGGTAGATTTACCAAGGATAAAGAATCTTCCATTCCCATAAGTCACATACTGTAAAAAAGTTTGTGAAGTAGAAGCACTCGTACCAAAATAACCGACGGAGTCCCAAGTTAGATTTTGGTTGGCAATCCCGATAAAGGACCTTAACTCATTGACAAATGGGTGGCCAGATGTTGAAACAAAATTGAAGTTTGTATTTCCGAAAATATAAATTTTATCTCCAATCACAAAATGATCCATAGTTTCCGTTACATTTCCTGTATTAGGGAAAAACGATTGGATTTTTCCTACTCCGTCTCCACTGATGATGGCAATCCCCACTTCGGTTTGATTTGAAATGGATCCATTTGATGCGGTTTGGGGAACCGGGAGACTGGGAAAACTGAGTCCCGCCGTATCGGAGCTTGGGGTTGCACCAGCATTAGAAGTGAAACGAAGTACCATCTCGTCTCTCTCATTGATTTTCAATCCATAACCAGAAATAGTGATACGAGTATTGTTTTTATTCGCATAACCTTGCCAGACGATTGCACCTGTGTCTTGGTTGTAACGGGCCAAGTAATAAGCAACATTATTTACCTTATCATTGATTGTATTGGATCTTCCAAGTCCATTGACCAAAACAAAAAATCCTAAATCACCATTGGAAAATTCATCTACGGATATTAAGGGATCATGAGGCCAATCCTCGATTCCATAACTCATCTCACCCAAATAATCAAGCCAGAGGATTTTTGAAAAGTGTCTGTCTATTACAAATGTCACCGCATTGAAGCTAGAGTTTTGGTGGTTGGAATGAATCCCATTGGCAGATCCATTCCATACCAATGGTTCTTCTGTGATCGCAGTTACAACCGTTTTCCCACTACGCAGGGTTTTGATTGACATCGGTATGATCATCTTCGTTCCACTACCCAATCGAAGGTTGCCTCTAACATTGGGATCACAAAGTGAGTTTAAATACGCATTCAGTAAAAAGGTTTCTAAAAACGATTTTGAAAAGGGATCTGCTGGATTGTTTAAGTTCAGTTTGCAATTGCCAAGGGAGACCAGAAAAAGGATGCTAATTGCAAGAATGAGTAAAATAGAATTAAGTTTCGTATGTTTTTTCATTTGCTTCCAATATTGTATTCCCAATTTGAAATCGGAAATTTATTGAATGAGTTTCTTCTTGAAAAGAGAACCGATATGGATTTGATTCTCAAGTCTTTTGTAGGCTTACACTAAAAAAAATCACTTCAAAATAGGGAAAAACCGTGGTTAGATTCTCTACTAATTGGTAGGAAATGCGCAAGCGATTGCAGCGGAAATCCTTTTGCGAAGCAAAAGATTGGAGCGGAAAGCGCGGTCGCTTGGTCAGGGGATGGTATTTCCACCAAACAACTGCGATGCGCCCATACCTTGGAACGGTTGAATTATGGTAAACTTACATTCTCAATCGAGATTTGTGTGGCTTCAATGGGTGGAGTAGTGGTATAACGGGTATAGTTTAGTCGCACGATCTTTCCTGTGCAAACCTCTCGTATCCTTTCTGTTTGTTCCATTGCGGGCAAACTTAAATTGGATGAATAATGAAATCTGTCGAAAGTTCCTGTTTGTGAATTGATAAATACATCCGCGATGGTATAAGGACCGGATCCATTCCCAGTGATCAAATCTGGAATCGAATCAAAACGACCATTCACTGCTGTGGTCTGTGTTCTGACTAAAAGTTGCGAATTCGCTAGGAGGATTGGTTCTGATTCCGTTGTATCCATTACATTTTCGGAAGCACTTCCTAAAAATGTATTCCAAAGAGTGGCACCACTAGTATTCAATTTCGTTATGATAAAATGTTTGTTTGCTCCGTCAGTGGCAACGATTGGTTCTTTTGGACTTCCGTAAGTGAAGCGGCCATACCCAATCATATAAATCAAATCATCTTTCAGAAAAAATCGTGAGGCACCATAGTCCGATTCGGAATTCGTTCCAATATAAGAATACCAATCCATCGTTCCATCCGTTTCATTCAATTTCATAACAAATGGAACCTGGTAGGAAGGATTGGGATGGGTCGATCCATTGGATCCTTGGCTTGACGTTCCCGTGACAAAAAGTCCATAGGCATTCGCTTCTGCTCCAAAAATATAATCTCCTCCGGAGCTTGTAAAGTACCGTTGGAAAATCATTACACCATTTTCATTCACAGCCAAGTGGATCATATCAGTGTCTGTCCCTGGATCGAGAGAAGTATTGCTTATGGCAGGGCCATCAACAAAAGGTGCGTTAGCTGGTGATCCTCCCGTATTTTCAATAAAAACATGCAAACGGTTGGATGTATCCATCGCAGAGACAATATATTCACCAATACTGGCTGAATCTAAATATGTAAACCATACGCGTGATCCATCTTCACGGATGCGACCAACAAATAGTGCTGAGGTTGCTCCAATCCCTGATTTTGCATTGAGTGTCCCTGGTTGTTCGGCACCTTTAACAATAAACGCAACCGAAGTATCTCCATTGGAATATTTTTTTAGTTTAGGTTTATAAGTAACCTCGCTACTTGCCTCCCCCAGATAATCCACCCAAAGGATATCACCATTCTCTTTGGATATGCGCATTAAAAATGTATTGAGAGTTGTTCCGTTGGCCCCAGCAAAATTGTTTGTGACTCCCGTGGGAGAACCTGGGATGATGTACTGCCTTGTGATGCCTGACACCATATAATCTCCGTTAGAGAGTACAATTAAATCTGATCCTGTGGTTTTATTTGTTCCTGTTCCATAAGTTCGTTTCCAACTTTGAAAATTAGGACATGGATCAAAGGATAAAAAAGCACGCATGACATTGGTTAAAAAGAAATCACGGGAATAAGGATCACTGGGGTTATTCAGATTGAGTTTGCAAGTGCTAAAGGAAAATAAAAAAATGAGAATCGCAGAATAAATAGAATTCATCGTCTACTGGAGACAACATTTCAATACAATTTATTTCTCAAGGAAAAAATGATTTCTGAGTATCAATCTATGGTCACTCGCTCTTGGTCTAACAATTCATTGTAAAAGTTCGATTGCAGTTTTATAAATTGAATCATACTCTAACTTACGTTTTGTCCACGTCCAATCAAGTTTCATAATATTTTTCACTACATCATCTCTTTCGCGAGAAACGAACAAATTGTTCGCTCGTTCCAAAGCATAGCCTAATGAAGCTTTGTCATTCGGTTCAAAGACAATTCCAGTTTTGTACTTTAATAAATTTGATTCTTCTACTGTATCCTTTAGTCCACCGACACGAGACACAATTGGAATGGTTCCATAGGCATGGCTGTACATTTGGTTTAGGCCACAAGGTTCAAAGAGGGATGGCATTAGGAAAAAATCACTGGCGGCCTCAATTTTATGAGCAAGGGATTCGTTGTATCCTTTATAAAAATAAAACACATCGGGCAATGTATCCGACAAATGGAAAAACGCATTTTCTGTTTCGGGATCCCCTGAGCCTAAAACCACATAACGGTGTGGTAGGTGGCGTCTTTCTAATAATGCTTGGAGGAATGTGGGAAATCCTTTTTGGTAGGTGAGTCTGCCGATCAGGCCAATGAGTGGGGCATCCAATGGCAACTTAGGCCTTCCGATTTCTTGATACAGTGATTCTTTGTTTTTCCGTTTGCCATCTTTCCAATTGGTGGTGTTGTACGTTTGGAAAATTCGTTTGTCGGACTCAGGGTTCCATTCGTCTGAATCGATTCCGTTTAATATCCCTCTATAATCATCCTTTCGTTTGTTTAACACATAACTCAGTCCAAATCCATTCGGTTCATTTAAGGTTTCTTCTCGGTAACCCGGGCTTACGGTTGTGATTTGGCCTGCACTGAGAATCCCTGCCTTTATATAATTGCACTTATCATCATGTTCAAAGGGACTTGTGACGAGTCGGAATGGATCTTCTTTTAAAAATCCAGTCATCCAAAAGGGATGGTCCCCTTGGTAAGCGAGATTGTGGATCGTAAAAATGGAAGGGATGGATTTTTGTGAATTTTTTTGTAGGGCTAAAGCGATGGCAGTGTGCCAGTCATGCGCATGGAAGGCATCCACTTGTAAGAATTGGCTTAACGCATAACAAGCGTAAGAAAAGATAGCGAAGCGGTAATGTTCTTCCGCCTGCCCGTAGATGGATTCGAGATTTGCAAATAATTCCGAATCAAAAAAGTACAATTTCACACCAGATTCTTCCGCCTCTAGGAATCTGGCTTTGGTTAGTAAGCTGACAGCTATGGTTCCTTCTTTGGCATCTTCTGGGAGCAGGGCTTTGTATTCATTGCCAGTCCACTTCGGCTCTTTGCCCAACTTCCCAATCAGAGGTAATGCGACATAAACTTCCTCAGCCTTTGCCTGTTCTTTTGTGAGGGAGGCAAGCATATCGGCTAGGCCACCCATCTTAATATAGGGAAAATATTCTGCGGAAGCGTGGAGAATCTTCATTTTCTGTTATTGACACCGACTCGCAAAGTAAGAAGCTAGAAAAACACAAAGTGAAATCGAGGAGAGATCCATGTCAGTATCTACTAATCTAAAAGGCCTTGCTGAATTAGGCCTAAAACCGTCCGAAGTCTTCCATAACTTATCATACGAAGAAATTTACCAGCACGAATTGAATAACAAAGAAGGTGTTACTTCTGATAACGGAACGATGATGGTGGATACAGGGATTTTTACGGGTCGTTCCCCAAAAGACAAATACTTTGTCGATGAACCTTCTTCTACCAATAACATTTGGTGGGGACCAGTGAACACAAAGGTTTCCGAAGCCATTTTCAACGAACTCTACGCAGAAGTTACAAAATTCCTCGATAACAAAAAACTTTATGTTTTCGATGGCCATGCAGGAACAAACGACGACACACGTATCTCTCTCCGTGTGGTAACAGAACGAGCTTGGCAACACCACTTTTGCACCAACATGTTCCTTCGCCCAACCAAAGAAGAACTCGCAAAACTCAACCCAGAGTTTACGATCATCAATGCATCTGGTTACAAAAACGCAAAATACAAAGAACACGGCCTCAATTCTGAAGTGTTTGTGATCTTCCACTTAGCGAAAAAAATCTGTATCATCGGTGGAACGGAATACGGTGGGGAAATGAAAAAAGGGATTTTCTCCGTCATGAACTACTACTTGCCACTTAAGAATGTATTAACTATGCATTGTTCCGCTAACGTTGGTAAGGATGGAGATAGCGCCCTATTTTTTGGTCTTTCTGGAACAGGAAAAACAACCCTTTCCACTGATCCAAATCGTAAACTGATTGGTGATGATGAACATGGTTGGGACGACAATGGAATCTTCAACATTGAAGGTGGCTGTTACGCAAAAACCATCAACCTCGATCCAAAAACAGAACCAGAAATCTATGCAGCGATCCGACGTGATGCTCTCCTTGAAAACGTTGTCTACGATGCAACTACTAAGAAAGTAGATTACTCTTCTGCGGCAAAAACAGAAAACACACGTGTTTCTTACCCGATCTTCCACATCGACAACATCCAACCAGGATCGAAAGCGGGTCACCCAAACACTGTGATCTTCTTAACTTATGATGCATATGGAGTGCTTCCAGCGGTATCGAAACTTTCCATCGAACAAGCGATGTACCACTTCCTTTCTGGTTATACGGCAAAGGTGGCTGGAACAGAGCGCGGTGTCAAAGAACCACAAGCGACTTTCTCTGCTTGTTTTGGTCAGGCGTTTATGACCCTCCACCCAACATACTATGCAAAGTTACTCGGTGAAAAAATGAAAAAACACCAAGTAAATGCCTACCTCATCAACACAGGACTTGTGGGTGGCAAGTATGGTGTTGGAAAAAGGATGAACCTTCCTGCAACTCGCCAAATCATCAATGAAATCCTCAATGGAAACATTGAAAAATCAGAGTTTGAAAAACACCCAGTATTCCAAGTGTCTTTCCCTAAATCGGTAAATGGTGTGGATGCACATATCCTAAACCCACGTAACGCTTGGGAAAACAAAGAAGAATACGACAAAACTGCCGCTGACCTTGCGAAACAATTTGTAGAAAACTACAAAAAGTATCTCACTGGTTCAAAGGAATTTGATTACAGCCAATACGGCCCGATCGCATAAACCGCGTTAGGAAAACAAAAAAAGAGTCGTCGCCTGGTTCCGATTAGGCGGCCATTCAAATTCCCTTTTACAAGAAAAGGAATTCATGATAAACCATCCTTGGGTTACCTCGGGTGGTTTTTTTATTGAATGATTGTTTGCAATTGCTTGCGACCAACCATTAGGTTGTGATTAAGATATTCTATGATCATCCAATCTCCATAAATGAATTTTTGGGCGCCTCGGATTGGTTCGTTGAATGGACTTCCTTTGCAAACCGAGCGGGCTCACTCCGGGGTGCGCTAACGCTCCCGTCCCCAGCCATCGAGCGATGGCAGGTGACCAAGCCCTCCGGATCCCTGGCGCAGGGGGGGGGGGGATAAACGGATTAATTCGATGGAATGAATTGAAATGAGTTCAAACAACCACTCAGAAATCTCTGATGGATCACCAATTTACATTTCTTAATTCTGTCTTTTTGCAATGACTCGAGTTTTTACATACTCGAATCAATTCTATGGATTTTATTTCTTAAATGGCATCTCACCCAAATAATCTTTTTTCCCAATCTCCACGCCGTTGTGTCTTAGAATTGCATAAGCAGTAGTGACGTGAAAATAAAAGTTTGGGATTGCATGATGGGTTAGGTATTCAAATCCGGTGAGATACTGTCCTTCCCATCTCGGCTGCGATACTTTCATCTCAAACACAGATTTAAAATCTGATTCTGTATACGTTTCTAAATACTGGATTACCGATTGGATCCTTGTTTTCAGTTCCGCCAAGTTTGATTCCGTATCATCGTGTTTCGGTGCCTCTTTTCCCGAAATACGCGCGACACAAAGTTTTGCCGTATCACTGGCAATTTGGATTTGTTTGGTTAAATGGAATTGGTCTGGGAATAATCTTGCCGTCAGTAAGTTTTCGAAAGGGAACTTTTTAGATTCCGCATGGAGTTCTGCTTTTTCTAAAATTTTTAGTAAATTCCCAAGACCTTTTTTAAAGGATTGGACAGTGATTTCAAAGATCATTGATTCATTCATGCATCTACTCCAATTTGAGTAGATGCAAAATCAACCGATTAAATGATAAATTTTAAAATGGATCGTCGTCCTAATGGTTTAGTGTGTGTTTGAAATTCCTAAATAATAGGAACTATGAGTGTCGATAGCACTTTCAAAGGGGCTTCTACTTGTCACATACAACTGATTGTCTGCGCCATAATAGGTATAATTTGTTTGGTCAAAATTGATGGAACGGATCTTAGACTGGTTTCGCATAAAGCCAAAATACAATCGAGTTTGGTCATAAATTTTGTAGGAGAGAGAAATCTCTGCCTGAAATCCTAAAATTTCTGTGATATTGTTTGGATTGGTTTTTGATAACGAAAAATAAGGGCCATATCTGCCATCGGCCGAATAACGATTTCCCGTCCATTGGTTCACATAATCTCTGTTACCGTAAGTAATATAAGGATCCAATCCTAAATTTAATTCCAATCCTTCCCAAATTTGAATATTACTACGAAGTGGAATGGAAATCCCGTAGGAATTGATTTTGTCATGACGAATACTGTCGGTAAATTCATAATTTTCAACCTGATACATCCGATCGATTTTTAATAACCCAAGTCCAAAATAAAAAATTTGGTTCTCAAGAGGCATATAAAAGAAATTAAACCGGTATTCTTGCCTTTGGAAATTTCCATAGGGAATCGCCGAAGGAAAAAGTCCATTACTACCCAAGTAAAACGTTTTTTGGTAAGGATCCGCAAGTTTGATATTCACCATATCAAAATCAAATCCAAATTTTTTCTCCATATTCCGATACTTAAAGAATGGCAAATACACCAAATCTTTGTTATTGCGTAAATCCGATTTGTTGTAAGCGATGATTGAATTTGTTTCAAACGGAACATAGGTAAAATTTTGTCCCTTCAATCCATATTCATAGGTTTTGGGATTCGTTTTTCGCTCTTCCACTGCCTCTTGTGCAAAAAGAAAGTTCGTAGAGAGAAAGAAGATCATTAGAAGTGTTTTCAGATTCATTGGGTTCCTTTGGTTACTTGTTATTAGATTTTTGTTTCATGATGATGGGCGCCTCGCATTGGTTCGCTGGTGTGACTTTTATAAAAGCCGACCGGGCTCACTCCGGGGTGCGCTCACGCTCCCGTCCCCCACCATCGAGCGATGGCAGGTGACCTAAGCCCTTCGGATCCCTGGCGCAGGGGTTTACCAGATGAAGAGGTGAGGTCTTCTATTTGAAGATATACCTGCGGTTACAATAATCAAAAGTTTCCCATTAATTCGATCAAAAATTGCCTCTGGTTCAGTATATTCGGTTAACGTAATTTGGTTGCCTGATTCTTGGGTCCCTCCGGGGCCTAATAGATCTGTATGGTTGCAATTTGTAATATTTGAGTCACATCGAAACAAACCAGGTCTGTAAAGATTAGGTTCATTTCTTGTCACCAGTAAAATTTTATTGTTGACGAGATCAACATTTAAAACCGGGGAATTACCAGAGCCATGTCCGTAACCAAGAGATACGTCGGTTTGTGTGCAACTTGTTCCATCTAAATTACATTTAGTAATATTAGGTTTTCTTGAGTTGCCTATATTCATAGTACCAATCAACAATTTATCATTGGTAGGATCTATTGCGAGACTAGGTACGGCACCAGAATACAAAGATCCAATGTTCATTCTGTTAATACATGAGCTAGCATCTAAATTACAGTTAAAAACCATTAACGTACCATTTCCATTTGAACCTGCAATAATTAATTTCCTGTTTTTTTGATCAAATATCATGTCAGACGAACGAAGTCCACCAGAGTTAATTATGTTTGAATGTGAGCAATTCACTCCATCTAGATCACATCGAAAAAGACTCACTGCACTTCCATTGGTATTATACGAAAGAACCAATAGTTTCCTATTGATAGGGTCCACTATGCCTTTAATACTTTTATTTGAAGCAGAATTTTGTCCTTGGCCGGCAGAGATATTCCTATAGATACAATTTGATAAATCTAAGTCGCATTTAAACATAGTGGGCAGTAATCCAATATTATTTATAACAAGTATTTTCCTGTTAAAAGGATCAAAAACTAATTTTGATTTCGTAATGGTAAAATGGGAAGCAGATTGTTCACTTGTAAGGGTAGTGCCAATGCAAGAAGTTCCATTGAGCTCACAACGTACTAATCGTATTTGATTAGTAGATTGTAATATTGAAGATACAAATATTTTTTTACCTATTTCATCAATGGCTGCGCTTGGATTATAATCGTGAGTAACATCGTAACCTGCTGAGATATCTATGAAATCGCCAGCTAAACTTGTGCCAGGTGGGTTCTCTGTTGTCAATGCACCAGCCTCTATTAATGACAAAGCACTTTGGCCAACGACATTATTTGCAGCAACCTTAAAGTAATACAATGTCCCGCTATTGAGACCTGTAATTGTCGCATAGGGTTGGTTTATTGGACCAAAACTTGAATCTGAAGCTGTAACTCCTGGACTTGTGCTATAATACACTGTGTAAGATGTTGCTCCCGTTACCTGCCACCATTGAACGAATGCAGTGGTCCCTCCTCCAAGCGCAGAGACAAAGACTGGTGCATCAGGTGGGCCAACGATATCGAAACTCTGGTTCCCACCGGCACTTACGTTTCCTGCTAAGTCTCGGGCCAGGTAACGCACTTGGTTTGCACCATCCGAAAGAGCCACAGGTGCTGTATACACAGATCCATTTGTCACGGCACCACTTCCATCAAACGTTGGTTCTGTGCCATTTAAGGTATAAATGATTTTATCACAGCCGGTTCCATTTGTATCGGAACAACTAAGTTGGAGTTGGGTTCCGGTGGCAAAGGGACCAACACCTGAAGGAGAGGCCATTGTCACCACGGGTGCTGTCGTGTCTTTTTGAATGGTTCGTGAATTGGAGCCAAAGCTTCCGACTAAGTTTGCAACACAAATACGAACGGTATTGTCCCCTTCGGCAAACTGTGAGTTGGCAATTGTGGATGTGATTTCTGTGGATGCAGAAGCATTCCCTGTGGCATTGGAATTATTTCCCCCATTGCTCACCGCAGTTCCATTGGAACAATTGGTGCCGCCGATTCGGATTTGGTATGTGCCAGCTTTTGAACTTTGCCAATGGAGGGAAACATGAGAAGATCCATTGGTGGCTTGGGTATAAGTGTTGACTGTGATGTTCGCAACTTCGGTATCAACCGTATAATTTTGCGAGTGAACACTGGAAACATTCCCAGCAAGGTCTCTTGCCACAAACTTTGTATAGGTGGTGGACCCATCCGTCATGGCAAGGCTTGCATTGTATAAGTTTCCACTTGTGATTGTGCCAGTCGTTCCTTGGATGGAAGGATTGTTCGGCGAAGAGCCAACTTGCACGGCATAGGCGATCTTGTCACATCCTGATCCACCAGTATCGGAACAAGAGGCAGACACAGATGTTGCCAAACTAAAATTCCCAGCTCCTGGTGAAGTGGTAACAGTCGGTGCCGTATCGTCCCGCATCAGAGTTGCGGAGGCAAAACCGGTAAGTCCATTCGAACCAGTGACACAAATCCGATAGGTCTTCGTGCCTTCACCCGTAAAATTGGAATGAGACCGTTGGAAGGGCTGGTCCGCATTGGCAGAGGCATTTCCTGAAGTCACAAGTGTTCCTTGGGAACAATCACTCCCTTCTCGGATGACAAAGGAGCCAGAACGATTTGTCCTCCAAGTGATTGTTGAACTATTTATCGCACCCACTTGGGAACTGATGGCTGCTGCTGTTTGGCTCACAATAGAGATCGCTGGGATTTGGCTATCTATCGTATATGTGATGTTCAGTGGTGCTGAAAGATTTCCTGCTAGGTCACGGCAGAGCGCTTGTAACGTATGATTTCCTTCTGTCGATAAGGAAATGGATTGAGAGGATCGATTGGATACTGTTCCCGTTTTTGGAGAAAAACTAGGCGAACTCGCATCCAAAGTGTAAACAATGGAACCAGGAGCTCTGTTATCCGAACAAGTAAGCGTAGTCGTCTGTGCTGTTGAATAGGAACCAGCTAACAAAGAACTAGTGAGAGTGGGAGGTGTGGTATCGCTAAGAATAGTCACAATGGTCGTGTCATTGGCGACGCCGTCCCCATCTGTATCAAACCCAACTGGGTTCCCATTCGAATCAATGATGATGACAACTGGGTTTCCTGTTCCACCAGGTGCAGTTGTCAGAAAACCAGGTGGATTGGGACTGATGTAGTAGTCGGCAATCCCATCTCCATTGCTGTCAACCGCATCGGGAATTCCATCCCCGTTTGTATCGAGGAGGATGAGATTGGGAGTGGT
>NZ_RQGH01000014.1 GCF_004769635.1 Leptospira jelokensis | reverse complement strand
CAATATAAACTGTATTATTTTGATAAATAGAGTTTTATTTTTCATTAAAAATTTTCTTTTAATATATTAATTCTTCTAATTTTAGATTTTCTCAGTTTCATAAACTGCAATGAATCGAAAACAAATTCCTTGTTAATTCCCCTTTCTCTCGTATCCATTCTCCAGATAGAAAAGTCAGAAGAACAAAATCGCCTAAACGAGTGCACAGGAAGGATCCCTGGGAAAATCTGTATCACGATCGTCGAACACCACCCGGTAAATATCAAACAAATCGAATTATTCCAAGGAGGAAATCTGATTTCAATCTTGGATGCAACAGGTGTTCCCATCACAGACGCGATGTGCTCTATTTATTACAATATTCAGTGGAACGCGAGTGCTCCCTATCGGAGCACTAAAATTTACTTAAAAAATACAGATGGTGAGATTTGTGGGATCGGATGGGAAGAAAAAGATGGAAAGACCATTGACCAACTTTTAGATGCATCGAATACAGATACGCAACTCAATACAGTTACAGAAATCAATTCGAATGGCCTGACATTAAAATTCTATCGGTAATAGAACAGAATGTAACACTATAGAATGGAACCAATTGCACTTCAAAATCGAAATCGAGACACAATCTTTTCCATAGAGTCAGACACCAATTGCAAACGATTGGCTTCTTCAGAAATCTCTGCGAATGTTGTCGAAATTTGGGTATGATTTTCCCATAACTCTTGTAAGTTGGAATTGGAGTTTTCTGTATAAATTGTTTGTAACTCCATCTCACTTGTGATTTTTTCCGCATCCAATTGGAATTCGCCCACCAGCTCTTTTAATGATTTCACATTTTCAGAGTTTGTTTCACTGGTTCGTCCAAACATCTGAACAACTTGCGAAATCTCTTCAAATTTCGATTTCACATCTTCGTTGGTTTTGATGATACCTTTCATTGATTCCAAACTTTCTTTCGATGCCACTTGGGATAATTTCACAACACGTTTGATCTCTTCGATATTTTTTGCTGTTTCATCGGCAAGCCTTGAAACTTCACTTGCAACCACTGCAAAACCGCGACCCATAGAGCCTGCCCTTGCCGCTTCTATGGATGCATTTAAAGAAAGTAAATTCACTCGATCCGAAATATCTTCAACGATGGAGATTGCGGATTTGATATTTTCACTCATCTGGTTCATCTGTTCTACTTTTTCAAATGCAGATTCAATGGCATCTTTTGCCAGTTTCACAGTCCCTATGGAATGGATTGTATTTTGTGAAAGTTCATCCGCTTTTTTAGAAAGGTTTGTCATTTCGTTTGTAACAATGGTGAGTTCTTTCGCCAAAAAATTGGTTTTTTCTTTTTGGGTTAACACTCGTTCGTATGTTGCTTTTGATAAACTTTGGATTTGGTTCACCGAATCAAAAGTAGAATCAAGTTTGTTTTTTTCGGAAACCACTTGAGAATCGATCACCACACCTTTATCTAAAATTGTTTTTGATGTTTCCGATAAGGATACTGCTTCTTTTTTTGCAGTCTGGAAATAAGATCGTAACGAATCCATAAATAAATTTAACCTAGCAATGGTATGACTCAAATTTGTGGCTGAGAGTTGTGGGATGGTATCAGCCAACTCTCCATTTGATAATTTTTCAATGGAATGGTTAAGATTTCCAATATCTTCCTTTAATGATTTGCTCCCAACATAAGCTGAATAAATCATAATGATAACCATCATCACAAAGACAATTGGCATTTGGTACACCCAGTAAGGAGATCGAAAATCTGTTGCTAAAAGCAAAAACAAATAATAACCAAAGGTTAACATTGGCAATATGGCAACTGCCATCATTGTAAAAAGATTACGTTGGAAAACACCAAAAATGCGAAACTTTGATTCATCTAAATGGATCTCAGCAAAACGTTTGTTTTTGAGAACAGAACTTAAATATACCTCTGTTTGAAAGTAAAATGCCAAATAAATGATTGGAACAAGCATCACACAGGCATAGGGTAAGGCCAAAATTTCAACCGCAGGCAAATCCAAAACTGAAATTGCCAAAAGTGAAAAACCAATGATGGAAACAGTCCAACGGATGAGGATCACCTTGCCTTCCCAGTGAGGGTGTTCGAGTAACCCTTTTTTTAAATCTGACAAAGTTTGGTTGTCCTTAACATGTGAATCACTCAAAAGAACTTTTAGCCTTCGGTATCTCAGTGTGATTCCGACTACCAAAGGAATGAGGGAGAGAAGTGTACCAAGAATTGCGAGTTGTATGAGCGTATCAGAATCAAAACTGGAAGCAAATAAACAAAAGTTGATAAAATAAGGAAAAATCAATAAGTATAAAGGTGCTTCGATGGCAAACGTCAACTTCCTGATCAACTGATTTTCTGTCATTCCTATGGAACCATCCTGTCTCTTTGACAATGATTTTAGAAAAGGGACGCGGCATCATCCATTTTCATTTTTTTCATTAGGAAACAGAGTGTAAGAATGGTTCAGAGTGAACCGTTGTCTGTCAAAATCAATAGGTTATCCTTCAGATTGTAAGGTTAAAATGGAAATTTCCGCTGGGGCTCCCAAACGAAAAGGAGGCCCCCAATAGCCTGTCCCCCGACTCACATAAATCTGGGTGCCTTTGTACTTGTGGAGGCCTGCTACAAATTTTTGCGCAAAATAAATCAATAGGTTGCCTGGGAAAAATTGACCACCATGGGTATGGCCTGAAATTTGAAGGTCAAATCCAACTTTGTTTGCTTCGTAAATGCTATTGGGTTGGTGGGCTAAAAGGATTTTATAGTCAGTATCTTCACCACCAGCCATTGCCCGCCTTGGATTTGTTTGGTGGGATTTGATCATGGATCCTGCGGTTAAATCCGTCACACCTGCCATGAGCAATTTGGACTCACCCACATTTAAAATTTTGTTTTCGTTTAGTAACACATGGATGCCTAAATTTTCAATTTCGGGTAACCAAGACAAAACTCCCGAATAGTATTCATGGTTCCCGGTCACATAATACGTGCCATATTTGGATTTGATGTCTGACAAGGGCTTTAGGTGGTGTTTGAGAGTGGCTGCGGGACCATCCACAAGATCCCCTGTGATCACCACAACATCTGGTGATTGGAGATTGATTTTACCAACCACACGACGAAGGAATTTTTCCTTAATCGTTGGTCCAATGTGTATGTCCGAGATCTGGACAATTTTGAATCCGTGGAGGTCCTTCTGCAAATTCCGAACAGGGATTTTGGTTTTTTTGTATTTCAGGCGAACATGAGCATTGTAAAATCCAAGTGAACTGAGAGCTGTTGCAACTACAATCGTAGAAAAAGCCAAACTGAAGTTTTTCACTTCTGTCACACCATCGATCGGAAATCCTAATTGGAGTAAGGTGGAAAATAGAAACCTAGAATAATCTGAGACAAACCCAATGTCTAAGACCCGAAGCAGGTCCATCAAAAGCACCAAGGTGAAGAGGATGGAGAAAAATCCAAAATGAGTGAAACTGACATACGCAAAAAAAGTTTGGGTTTTCTCTCGTTTGGAGACCCTGCTAAAAATATAGGTTACGGGGACAAGGACCACCAGGGCTCCGATCCCTATCAAAATCAATGTCACCACAGGGCCATTCAGTGAAAGTCCTCGGATCAAACGAAAGGTAGAATAGTAATAGATAAATCCAAGTAAGGATGTCAGAACGGACAAAAATAAGAAGAATACTTTCAAAAAACTAACCTTACCTATTGGACAGGTTTTTCATCAAGAAAGTCTCGATTATTGACGTCAGTAGGATAGAATGAAAGAAAAAGAAACAGTACGAACCAAATCAGATGTGATTCTAATAGGTGCAGGGATCATGAGTGCCACTCTCGGGGTCCTGTTAAAAGAATTAAATCCTAAGTTAACAATCTCAGTTCTGGAAAGACTGGATGCCGCCGCACGAGAAAGTTCCAATGCATGGAATAATGCAGGGACTGGCCATTCTGCTTTTTGTGAATTGAACTATACAGTTGAAAACGAAGATGGTTCGATCCAAACCAAAAAAGCACTGCAAATCGCAGAATCATTTGAAATCTCTAAAGAGTTTTGGGCCTATCTATCCGGAATCAAACAAATTATAGATCCAGAAGATTTCATTCACTCCGTTCCTCATTATAGTTTTGTTTGGGGAGAAGAAAATGTTCGATTTTTGGAAAAACGTTTCCATGCGTTAAAAGAATATGAACTGTTTAACGGACTCATTTACACTGAAGATCGAAACACCATTTCACAATGGCTTCCACTTGTCATGAAAGGAAGAGACCCTTATGAAAAAATCGCCGCCACAAAAATGGATTTAGGCACCGATGTGAATTTTGGTACCCTAACGCGAGCTATGTTTCGATACTTGGAAAGTTTTCCCGATGTCCATGTTCATTATTTTGAAGATGTCAAAGATTTGGAAAGGAGTGAAACTGGATATTGGCACCTAACATCAAATAATTTACAAACCCATGAAAAAGAACACTTCGAAGCAAAATTTGTTTTTATTGGGGCTGGTGGAGGGAGTCTACCACTTCTCGAAAAATCAGATATCCCTGAAGCAGAAGGATTTGGTGGGTTCCCTGTGAGTGGGCAATGGTTACGATGTAAAAATAAATCCATCATCAAAGAACATTTTGCAAAAGTGTATGGCAAAGCTAATGTTGGATCTCCTCCAATGTCTGTCCCTCATTTGGATACAAGGATCATTGAAGGGAAAAAGGAATTATTATTTGGACCTTACGCTGGTTTTACGACTAAATTTTTAAAAAAGGGATCTTATTTTGATTTGGTGAAATCATTAGAGTTTGATAATATTTTTCCAATGTTATCAGCTGGTATGCATAATTTGCCTCTCACGAAGTATTTGATTAGCCAAGCTTTACAATCTCATGAAGACAGAATTGAAGCCCTGAAAGAATATTTCCCTGAAGTCAAATCGGAAGATTGGGAACTTGTTGTGGCGGGACAAAGAGTACAAGTGATCAAAAGGGACGAAGAAGAAGGTGGGGTATTAGAGTTTGGAACAGAAGTTGTTTCCGCTAAAGATGGAACACTTGCGGCACTACTGGGTGCAAGCCCCGGGGCATCCACATCCGTTTCGATTATGTTGGAGGTATTATCAGATTGTTTTCCAGAACAAATGAAGTCAAAAGAATGGAAGGAAAAACTAAAAACAATGATCCCGAGTTTCGGAGAGTCCCTGAAGGACGATCCGAAACTCTGCACGAGCAGTAGAAAACGGACGGAAGAGTTACTTTGTTTAAAAACCTTGGTTACTTAACTTTTTTTCTAAGTTCAATCACGACTTTTTCTTTTGATTCCACTGTGTAAAGGGCCGATCCTTGAGTGGAATCAATGATCCTTCTTGGGTTCACGCCTTTTTCACGTAGTACACGGGAGATTGCTTGTGACCTTTCAAATCCTAAATCATAATTTTCATAATTACCAGGTAGGTCTTCTTTGTAAGGTGAAGTATAAGTAATTACTAAGATGTCATATTCCTTGTATTCATTTTCCAAACTCCTTGCAATGGCATCGAGCCTTGCCCTTCCTTCCAAATGGATGCGGCTCGATGGTAAATCAAAGATCTCACTTGCAAAGAATACAAATCGTTCTAGTTTTGATTCTAAATTTTCATTTGATTTAGTGTTCACATCAGACGTAGCAGTATCCATCACTTTTTTTGGAGCTTCGTCTAACACGAGATTGTCTTTCTTAGAGAGGGAAAAATTGAGACCAATTCCAAATTTAACTGCTGTCTCTTCATAATTTCCACGATTGCGATATCCCGAAGACGGTACTTTATAATTTACGATATAGGTATTGGCATGTTCTACTTCAGAACTGATAAAAAATCTATCATTGAAGTGGTAACGAAATCCCAGACTTCCAAAGACACGATTGACATTGCCACCGTATAACCTTTCCGAACCTGCACCTCCCCCAATTCGTATATAAGGATCAAAAGGGCTATTTGGATTCAAATGGAAAAATAAATTCAAATCAGCAGTACCTGCGTTGTAAAATTCACGTGTCCTTTGTAAATAAACCTGGACCAAATCGGTAAAGCTTAATAAGGAAAATTGTGTGGATACATTGATGGGTTGGAGGGCTAACAATGTGATGAGCCTCGTATCAACCGTACGAAAATGGGCAGCCGTAATGACTTGGTTTGTGACAGCAAGTCCAATGCCAAAGTATTTGAACAATCCGTATTCAAAACCAACCTCACCACCTCGGCTAGAAAGCCTTGTCCTTGCCTCGGTTATTTCCTGGTAAATTAAATAGTTTAGAACACGATCACTTGTATTACTTGAAATTGTATTGAGCGCTAGGTAATTGGGGAAGTTGTAATTATAAACTGCTTTTTGGATGGAACCTGAGTTGTTTCCGAGGCCACCGGTTCCCATTCCATAAAAAATCAAATTCCCTTTGTCAAATCCTTGTGAAAAAAGCCTTTGTGCCGGGGACAAGGTGACCACAACCAAGCTTATTAGGATTAATTTTTGCTTCCATTTCTGCATGGGTGATCTTGTCCCAATATCGCCTGTTACTGCAAGTTCATTTTTTTTCTAAAATCTGTCACAAATGAACACCCACCAATCGTCTTGTAGCTGAGGTATCCGATGAAAACAAATGTAGTGATTTTAGGGGCAGGTTATGCAGGCATTTTATGCGCCAATCGATTGGAAAAACAAAACAAAAATTGTAAAATCACCCTACTCTCCGATCAATTTTATTTCCAAGAGCGAATCCGTTTCCATGAATTTGCAGTCGGCAGGGCAAAGAAGAGAATTCCGATCCAGGAATACTTACGCAAAAACATTGACTTTCAATTAGGAAAAGTAACCAATATCGATCCAAACAATAACACAGTGGCATTCCATTCACACCAAGGTGAAAGATCCGTTCCCTATGATTACTTAGTAGTGGCGATCGGAAGTGGGAATATAAAACAACTGAGCCCAGAGGAAAATTCCATTCAATCCGAAAAAGCTTTGGTAACCTTCCAAATTAAAAAAGATCCAAACCAAATCAAAAACTTATGCATATTAGGTGGTGGCCTAACGGGTATCGAACTCGCAACAGAATGGAAAGAACGATTTCCAAATGCAAATGTAACAATCGTAGATACAAAGGAATTTGGACATTCCTTTTCTGAAACAGGAAAAGCCCACCTAAAAAAAACGTTTGCTCGAATGGGGATCAAAACCATTGAAAACATTGCCATACAATCGATTCAGAATGGGAAAATAAGTTTCCAAAACAAAACAAACTTAGAATACGATTGCCTAATGAATTGCACCGGATTTCAAACGGAATCACTTTTTGATCATTCAGCGTTGCATACAAATACCAAAGAACAAATTTATGTGGATGGTTATTTACGATCGAAACAGCATTCTAATCTTTTTGCGATTGGAGATGTTGCAAAAGTCAATGATTCCATCTTACGTATGGGATGTGTCACAGCACTACCAATGGGAGCCTATGTGGCAGATACCATCAACCAAATCATAAAAAACAAAAAACCATCGGAGTTTCAGTTTCAATTTTTTGGAAGGTGTGTTTCTTTGGGTAGAAACGATGGACTCATCCAATTCACTTATGGTGATGATTCTCCAAGAGAATGGATCTTAAAAGGGAAATTGGCAGCCTGGACCAAGGAATGTGTGAATCGATTCACTTTGTTTTCAATCTACATGGAAAAACTTTTGCCTTTCCGATTTTACCTTTGGCCCAAAGGAAATCTTTTCCAAAAACATAATTGGAATCAAAAGATAAGGGAAACAAAAGAAGTCGCTAGATGAATGATATAAATTCTTTTTTAAGTTGGAAAACCTATCTTTTTTCAATTGCATACCGGATTACTGGAAGTTATGCGGATTCAGAAGATATTGTCCAGGAAAGTTATCTCAAATGGCTTTCGTTAGATACTTCAAATATACACAACCCAAAGTCATATTTGGGAAGTGTTGTGGCAAGACTTGCCTTTGATTTGTTAAAAAAAGCCTCGAGAAAAAAAGAAACCTATATCGGTCCTTATTTACCCGAACCAATTCCTGAAATCATGGAAGGAGTTGATGAAGAAAAAATCAATTATGCTTTTCTTGTCATTCTGGAAACACTTAATCCATTTGAACGAGCTGTTTTCATTTTACGAGAATCATTCGATTTTGATTTTCAGACAATTGCCAAGGTTGTCGGGAAAAATCCGACCTATTGCCGTAAACTTTTAAGTAGAGCCAAACAAGCATTAAAGAGTAGGAAAAAGAAGTTTGAACCAGATCCCAAATTACATGCAAAATTATTTTTGGAATTTAGTCTTGCTTGCGCCAAACAAGATACAAAGTCTCTTTCGCTCCTCCTGCAAGAAGACGTGGTCGCTTATTCGGATGGAGGTGGCAAAGTCCATGCGGCAAGGATTCCGATTCCTGGAATCATTCGAGTTACCACTTTACTCAAACAAACAACTAAAAAGATATCCGATCCAAGCCAAGTGTATTTTGGTTATGCCAACCAAACTCCAGCGGTAATTGGATATAACCCTGATGGTAAACCCATCTTTGTCCAAATGTTCACAGTCAATGGCGGAAAAATTGACCAAATTTTTAATATAGTGAATCCAGAGAAATTAAAAGGGTTTCAAAACCTAAACCAATTAAGAAAATTAGGATATATACGGAAACCAAACTTATTTGCCTTCGTTCTCATTACGTTGAAAAAGAAAATTGTTTCCTTATTCGATTTGGCTTTCAGATCCATACAAAAAAATTCGTCATAATTGATGTAATCTCGTGAAACGTTTCCTTGTTTTTCTTAAATGTATTTTTCTCTTTTCTATCGTTTTCTACAATTTGAGTTGTAAGAAGTATGAGTTTTCACATCCACCTAACGCAAAACAAGGGGTCATTGATTTACGAAATTGGGATTTCACAAAGGATGGAAACGTTCTATTAAATGGGGAATGGTTCATCCATTGGAAACAATGGGACCCAAATCCAGAGGCAAACAACCCTAGTTTCACAAAAATTCCAGGCAATTGGACAGAAAATTTTACAAACGTTTTACCCAATGGGTATGCGACTTTAGAATTGAAAATACTCGTAAACCCAGCTGTAAAATCATTTTACCTCCAAAACGGTGTGACAAGGAATGCCTTTCGTATCCAAACAAACGGGGAAACCATTTATGAATCAGGTAAAGTTGGTTCAGATGTAATATCGGAAATCCCAAACATCAGTATCCAAACAGTTTCCATTCCTAAAACGGATGATGGTGTGATAGACCTTCGAGTTCAGGTATCTTGTTTCCATTATCATGTCTGTGGGATCGCAACTCCTTACCAATTTGGAACTAATGAAACGATTAACAAATCTTTCTTTGAAGCAACAAGCCGTGACATCTTGGTATTTGCCTCACTGGGCACACTTGCTTTTTTTCACTTTGTTTTGTTTCTTTTTTGGCGAGATGAAAAAACACATTTGTATTTTGCTTTTGTTTGTTTCCTTGCTTCGATTCGAATTTTAAGTATCGGTGAAACCAGACTCATCTACAATTACCTTCCCATCGGTTTTTACGAAATCATGATTAGGATCAATGGTTTTACATTTACACTACTGTATTTGTCTTTTGTACGGTATGTTCAGGAAATTTATCCTGACAAAAAGTATCACATATTCTATCGTTCTAATTACATATTCGCTTTACTATTGTTATTTGCAATTCCTTTCAATTCAGATACTTATTCAAAAATCCAATCATTTCATTTGATCTTATCTTTGTTTGGTTTATTTACTTTAATTTATCCAATTTTCCTTGGTGTATTGATTAAAAAACCAGGTGCAAAATTCTTTTTGTTTTCCCTTGTAGCGACGATGTTACTCTTTTCATTGGATATTTTGACTGAATTTGCAAAAAAGGGAACCGCATACCTTGCCCAATACGGGTTTTTGGTGTTTGGATTGTCACAAGCATTATTCATTGCAGATCGGATGATCCAAAATTTTAAAAACAAAGAAAAGTTAAAACAAGAGAAAGAGTTAGCTTTAGCTGAAGTAAAATTTAAATCCGCATTTTTATCCACAATGAGCCATGAAATCCGAACTCCCTTAAATGGAATTTTGGGTATGACTCAAATGTTGGGACAATCCAATTTAAATGAAGAACAAAAAGAATATTTGAGTTTGATCCAGTTTAGTGGCGAAAATCTTTTACTGTTAATTAATGACATTCTTGATTTAACAAAACTGGAAGCGGGAAAATTTGAATTAAGATCAGAAATTATTCTTTTACCTAAATTCCTAAATGATATCATACAATTGTTTCGTTCCAAACTAAAAGACAATCATGTCCAAATCATATTAAATTTTCAAAATGAACCACCTACCCACATTCTAACAGACCAAAGACGATTCACTCAAATCCTATCCAATCTACTGAGCAATGCTGTTAAATTTACAGAAAAAGGGAAAATAACGGTTTCACTTAAAACCATAACCTTAAATGGAAATAAATGTATTTTGGAAATTCAAATCATGGATACAGGCATTGGGATTCCTGAAGATAAGGTACCCCTCCTTTTCCAACCCTTCCAACAAATCCATTCTCATCTTTCAGAAAAATCTACTGGGACTGGCCTCGGTCTCACCATAACCAAAAAAATCGTAGAAGAGATGTCAGGTACAATTTCGATTGAATCAGAATTTGGTAAAGGATCAGTTTTTACCATAGAACTTCCTGTCACGACCACGGCCGAAAATGGGAACCAAAAGAATAAAACGGAAAACCAAAACATCCTCAAACTCACAGAATGGGAAAAAAACTTAGCAAGTCATTATCCACTTAAAATCGTAATTGCTGATGATGACCCAATCAATTTGAAAGTAAGTCAAATGTTCCTAAAGAAATTAGGTTACAATGCCTTACTTACCGAAAACGGAAGACAAACTTTAGAAATTGTGGAAGCGGAGAATCCTGATTTTATTTTTTTAGATGTTCAAATGCCTGACATAAGTGGGATTGAGGTGGCAAAACAAATTCGGAGTCAATTAAACAGGAAGAAACAACCGATTATCATTGCACTCACTGCCAATGTCATGGAAGAAGAAAAAGAAAAATGCCTTGCGGCGGGTATGGATGATTTTATGACAAAACCACTCCTCATACAGGATCTGGTTTTTATGATCAAAAAGTGGTATAAGGGATAAAGGATGTTAAGGGAACACACATTAGTTGTTGGTGGGACTTCCGATATTGGAGTTTGGGTAATTGATGCACTCGCAAAACGAGGCCATTCGATTTCCATTACGGGTAGGAACAAAAAAAAATTAGCTGAAATCAAAAATGATACAAAAAGGAAATACAACCTTCCAATTCTTACTTTTGAATTGGATATAACCAATATGAATTCCTTTCAAAAGTTTTATTCTTCTCTTAAAGAAAAACCGAATCATGTTTTTGTTTTAGTAGGGTATTACGAAGACCAAAATGAAGCCCGTAAGGATTGGAAAGAATTAGAAAAAACAATTCAAATCAATTTTACAGGTGTTGCCGCACTTGTGAATCATATTTCACTTGCGATGGAAAAAGAAAACTCTGGGACCATAACCGTGGTGAGTTCGGTAGCAGGAGAAAGAGGAAGGAAATTAAATTATATCTATGGTAGTGCAAAGGCAGGGCTTACTACCTACCTTTCTGGTTTACGCGCGTTACTCTATCCCAAAGGTGTTCATATCGGAACCATTTTATTGGGACCTGTTTATACAAAGATGTCTTTCGGACACAATCTAATTCCATGGTTAACACTGAAACCAGAAGTTGCCGGTGAAAAAATTGTTTCGGCTGGTTTAGAAAAAAAAGACCAAATTTACATTCGTTGGCCTTGGCGATGGATTATGTTACTCATTCGAATCATACCCGAATGGATTTTCAAACGACTCCCAAGTTTTTAATCGTTCCAATTCCTTGACAAAGAAGGTTTAAGGATAACTGATGTAGTTCCAAATTGTCTGGAATCCATTGACCATGGGACAACTATGCAGTGCTGCAGTTCCCATACCATTACAAGCATTTGTCACCAAACGTTTGCTATTTCCATACGGAAACCCAACATTTGTATTTGTCAAAGTCCCTGTCATTCCCAATTGATTCAACCAAACATCTGTTACCTGATTTGCGTTTCCACTAAAATTGGCAACAGTATCATTTTCATGGATAAGACCGTAGTATGATCCTACTGGGGCGGCTTGCGCATTGGAAAACCAGGAGGGAATCGAAGCTGTTTGTAAACTGTAATCGGAGACCCCACTGTAAATGGAAACACGACCTACTGCTCGAATTTTTCCTTGGTATGCGGCATGCCCACTCCCTTGCGAATGACCACCAACATACACATTGGCCCAATTGATTGTGCCTCCCGTTAGAAAGGTATCCCAACCCTCACTAGGGTATGTTGATTTGAGGTATTGCAATAAAGACAACAAACGCCCTTCGATGGAATTGTTTGTGTCAACAGAAACATAAGGAGAAACTTGTGATCCTGTCACAACTTCATTCCGCATATTTTCAAAACAACTTGTATCGTTCCTTGCAGCACCTTGGTTGCAAACCGTATTCACAGCCTCTGCATTGGGATAACTGAGGCCAATCACATGGTATCCTTTCGTTGCCCCTTGTTGCAAAATGGCTCCCACCTCACAAGGTGAAGATCCAGTGCCTGGATAAAACACTGACAAAATATTTTTTTTGGTCACTCCTTGTTGTGGAGGGTATACGTGATGAGGGTTGTTGTCTGTGTTTATGGATGAGGAAGTGAGGGAAGGTGGAATTTGGTATCTTTGTAAAGATCCTACCATCCCACTCGATGGATTGGCATTTTGGCCTGCACAAGAGCGTAGGTACAAGTTGAGTCCCAGTAAAACCACCAAATCATCGTTTGATTCTTTTTCTTTTTTGCAAAATAGTAAGTTAGAAACCAAACAGACAAAAAAAAGGAAATGGAAAAACCGCAAAAAGAATATTTGGAAAAACGAATGGAATGAAACAGGAATAAACTTCATTGAAACGATACAATCCATTCCGATCTCAGATTGGCAATCCAATTCTTTTTCCTCACTGAAAGTTGGAACTAAAACAAAAACCTTTGATTTGGACAAATGGTACGGGTAGGTTTTCCCTACAGGGATCGGATTCTTTTTTGACACTGATTCACATAATGCACATTCCCTTCTTTCGATTCAAAACTCAAAAGTAAAAAATTTGGGGCTTTTACTCCTTTGGAGTGGATCTTTTTTGCCACTTACTCCAATCCAAAAACTAACTTTGTGTAGATGGAATCTCAAAACACATTCAGCCAAAGATTTAAAAATCCTTTCCCTTTCCCTAAAACGCAGTGAAAAACACAAAAAATTCTAAATCGACGAAAGTGAAACGATTGGAAAGATTGGTATGTTGCCTGTATGACCGATCCCCAAACTAGCCTTAGTAAATTCCGAAGTTTACTGCACATTTCATCCATTCTCAATGCAAACTTAGATTTGCACCAACTGCTCCCTCTCATCATGTTGTATTCCAAAGATTTGTTAGAAGCAGAAGCAAGTTCCCTCTTCCTTTTGGAAAACGATGAATTTTTGTATTGTGAAGTGGCCTTGGGAGAAAAAGGGGAAATCATTCAGGAATATGCAAGGTTGGAATTTGGAGAAGGCATCGTGGGAATGGTCGCCAAAGAGAAAAAACCGATTGCCTTGGAAGATGCCTACAAAGACCCCAGATTCAATCCCGGTATGGACAAAAGGACAGGATTCAAAACCAAATCGCTGATTTGTGTCCCACTCTTTGTTGAAGAAAGGCTCATTGGAACACTCGAAGTCATCAACAAAACCAATGACCGAATTTTTAATGATGCAGACTTAGAATATTTAATTTCACTTTCCGAAGTAGCGGCAACTGCCATCCAAAATGCCAATACCAAAGATAGTTTGGACAAACGAATCTTAGAATTGTCCCTACTCTATGAATTTGAAAAACTTTCCGTTTCCGAAAAAAGTTTAAACGAACTTGGAAAGTGGATGTTAAACAGGGTTTTGGAATATTTGGGGGCTTCTTCTGGGACAATTTACCTTGCCAATAACACCAAACAAGAATTAGGGATACTTGCCGCCAAAGGAATCCCTGAAGATGCGTACGACCAAATCAAAGTTCCCTATGGAACAGGGGTATCGGGATGGGTGGCAGAAAAAAAAGAAAGTTTACTCATCCATAACTTGGATATGGATCCAAGGTACAATAAACTTTCACCTTACCGTTTCGAATCGAAGTCATTGATTTCAGCACCGCTCATCTACCAAAACGAACTTTTGGGTGTGATCAGCATCAATAACAAAATCTCTGGTTATGCCTTCCAACATTCGGATTTGGACTTACTCACAAACATTGCGGCAAGACTGAGTAATACAATCAAAAATGCACAACTTTTCCATCAAATTGTTGATACAGGAAAAGAGTTAAGTCGTGCCAAAAACATCATGCAAAAAATTATGCCATCTAACTTACCTAAGTCGGCTGGACTTTCTTATGGTGTGTCCCATATCCCTCTCGAACAAGTGGGTGGTGATTTTTACGATGTCACCGAACTCGAAGATTCTAAATTTTCCATTTTAATTGCAGATATATCTGGGCATGGCCTTTCTGCTGCAGTACTTGCAGCAATGTCCCACATGGTTCTCAAAAACTTTGAACCCGACATCAAACTAAGTCCTTCTCAATTCCTTACAACACTCAACCATATGTTGTATGGAAAACTTGCAGGAAATTTTCTCACTGCATTTTATGGGATCATTGATTTGAAAAAGAATTCCATCCTTTGTGCCAATGCAGGGCACCACGCTCCATTCCTCATCCAAAAACCAACTTCTTCCCTAGAGCAACTGGATGTAAAAGGAAAAATTTTAGGCCTTATCCCAGATTTGTTTTATGAAGAAAAAACCTTTTCGTTTTCACCAGGGAATAGACTCGTATTGTATACGGACGGTATCACGGAACATATGTCAAAAGACCATAACAGACGTTATGACGAGGATCTCTTCCAAAAAGCCATTTTAAAATCAATTGATTTGGATACACAACAATCTGCAAACGACCTGATCCAGTCAGCAAAGGATTATGTTGGCTCCAATGAATTTGCTGACGACGTCACAGTTTTGTTAGTGGATCGTATCTAAACGAACACGACTCCGTTATATCCTTAAGGCAGAGGTTGGTCCGAAACGGGTTTGAGTTGGCAGGTGGAAGCCATAACCAATGTACCACTTGGATCTCTTGAGGCAATGAGGTAGGCTGAAGAAAGTCGGATGCAGGCTTTCGCTGCCTTTCGTGGAAAGGATAAATCTCGTTTTTGGTAACTCACACCCATTGCATCTGGCCACCGGGCAAGGATTCCAAAGCCAAGGATTCGCCTATTGTAATTTATGCGGTCATTCACAACATCCAATCCGTAAATTCCAATGTAGACAGTAAGTTCATCGAAGATATCTCGGCCGAGCATCGTCTCTTCACCTATCCCAGATTTACCTAAATTACTACATTGAAAAACAAAAAGGAAAAGGATTAGAAATTTTGCATGTTTCACAAACTAACAATCCGATAGGTGAATCAATTGTAAACGAACAATCCAATCAGATCTAAAAAAATGTATTGTTAATGTCCCATATTTTCAGAACCAATCCAAATAGATTGGGAACAAATCCGTTTATTATTCGATGGATTCGTTGCCTTTTGAACGAAGGGTATTCCATAATTCTGGATTTTCCTTACAATCCTTGACTAGTTCTGCTTCAAATGCATCAACTAACATACGTAAGGAAACATTGGAAGTGTCAAAATTGGATCCTCCATCCACAGAATCAGAAAATATGGGCAACACAATGGAAAACGGAATGGATAACCATGACACAATTCGTTTGCTTTGGATTGGGAAGGTGTAATCACGGATAACTTTTTTATCTTCTCTATCCATGAGAGTGAAGGTAACATTCGACTGAGTTTCAACAAACCAAGGGAAGACACCCAAGGTGAGTAGGAATAATAATCCAGAAACGCCAGAATTATCAAAATTTGTTTTAGTTGTGTAGGTCAGATTCAGTTTGGAATTACGACTCATTTTAAAAAGTTTTGATTTTGCGATTTCAAATTCCAAAGCCTGAGAGTTGTATAAATTGCCTTTCGGAGATTCTTCCACTCGGATGAGATGGAATCGGATTTTGTCTTTGCCGAATTCCTCATTTTGGCCATCCAGTTTAGGAATTTCATTGGCCAGTGCAAAGTAATGGAAGTTACAAGACAGAGAGAATAAAAAGACAAAGGCGAAAACCAATCGAAGGCAAACATTCATAGGTTAGGTTAGACTGCCAAAACGGAAAAACTTCGGCAAGCGGATTTAATCATTTCCCCGCGCAAGGGGGAGAAGCGGAAATCCTTTTGCAATGAGCAAAAGATTGGAGCGGATCACCCGGTCCCTTTCTGTTAAGAAAGGGATGTGCCCCCTATCCCTTCACTCCGATAGTTTTCTTTGTACTTCACATAATTGTTTGCAGTGCGTGTGATGATCTCTCGGTCTTTGTCAGTGATGTCTCGGATGATTTTGGCAGGGCTACCCATGATGAGAACACCTGGTGGGATTTTTTTCCCGGGAGGGACAAGGCTACCTGCACCCACAAACGACCATTCGCCAATTTCCACATCGTCCATGATCATTGCCCCCATCCCCACAAAACTATGGTCCCGCAAAACACATCCGTGGATGGTCGCATGGTGGCCAATGGATACATAATCCCCGATCGTGACAGGATACAAATCTCTTGCCACATGTACAAGAGTCATGTCTTGGATGTTCACATGTTTGCCAATGGTAATGGTATTTACGTCACCTCTTAACACACATTGGAACCAAATGGAAGAATCTTCGCCAATCGTAACCTTTCCCAGTACATCTGCGGAAGGTGCCACCCAGGAGCTTGGGTGAAGGGATGGTGTGTGGCCTTGAAACGTTCGGATCATACTGCTACAGAAAGGGGGCCAAACTGAAACTCAAGGTCTTTTCGTTTTTTCCGCTTGCGTTTTTACCTTTGAGTAAGTTACGGTAGTCTTAGATTCAAATGGGATCTCACTCCTCAAAAACGCTATTTTTCTCTAAAAACCTGCTAAGGAATATTTCATGGCAATAGAAATCAAAGTCCCCGAGATGGGGGAATCCGTAACCGAAGCGACCATCAGTGCTTGGACCAAAAAAGAAGGCGATGCCGTAAAAGTAGACGAAGTGCTCGCTATTTTAGAAACAGACAAAGTTTCATTAGAAATCCCTGCTCCTACGTCTGGGGTTTTAAAATCCATCTCCAAAAAGGTGGGGGACGTTGTCCATGTGCGTGACATCATCGGTGCCATAGAAGAAGGTGCTGTGGCTTCGGCTCCTAGTGTTTCTAGTAGCGCAGGCACAAAAGCAGAAGCTCCTGCAGCACAACCTAACACGGGAAAAGTGAATGAAGAACTCCCTCCTGCTGCTCGTAAACTCATCGAAGAAAATAAATTAGATGCCTCAAAAATCACAGGCACAGGTCGAAACGGCCAAATCACAAAAGAAGATGTGATCCTCTTTATGGAAAAAGGTGGTGTAAGCGCAGGTTCCGCACCTAAGGCTGCAACTCCTAGCCCTGAAATTCCAAAAGCGGTTGTGGTTTCGGCAAATGCGGGACCAAGAGAAACGGTTGTGCCAATGACAAAACTTCGCCAAACGATCGCTAATCGATTGGTGAATGCACAACATACGGCAGCCATCCTCACTACGTTTAACGAAGTGGACATGGCACCGATTATGGAACTTCGAAATAAATACAAAGACAAGTTCAAAGAAACACATGGTGTGGGTCTTGGCTTCATGTCACTTTTTACTAAAGCAGCTGTGGCCGCTCTTAAGGCTTTCCCTGCCATCAATGCAGAAATTCGCGGAACGGACATTGTCTACAAAAACTACTACGACATCGGAGTGGCTGTGGGTGGACCAAAAGGACTTGTCGTTCCTATCGTACGAAATGCCGACCTCCTCAGTTTTGCACAGATTGAACAAGAGATCGCAAGGCTTGCAGGCAAAGTGAAAGATGGAAAAATTTCACTCGAAGATATGGAAGGCGGAACCTTCTCCATATCCAATGGTGGTGTGTATGGATCGATGATGTCGACACCGATCCTGAACCCTCCTCAATCGGGAATCCTTGGGATGCATAACATCGTCAAACGTGCCGTCGTTGTGAATGACCAAATTGTGATCCGACCGATGATGTACCTCGCGTTATCCTATGACCACAGAATTGTGGATGGAAAGGAAGCAGTTCAGTTCCTTGTGAAGATCAAAGAAATGGTAGAGGATCCAACTAGACTCCTCTTTGAGGTATAGGCACAAATATGGAACAATATGATATCATTGTCATTGGTGCCGGTCCTGGTGGGTATGTGGCTGCGGTTCGCGCGGCCCAACTCGGTAAAAAAGTAGCCATCATCGAAAAACGAAAAACACTTGGTGGGACTTGTCTCAACGTAGGTTGTATCCCTTCCAAAGCCCTATTGGATTCATCTGAGGAATTTCATAAAACAAAACACAAGTTAGCAGACCATGGAATTTCCGTAAAAGATGTTAAAATTGATATCGCAAAGATGATGGCAAGAAAAGACAAAGTGGTGAGTGAAGTGACATCGGGTGTTGACTACTTGATGAAAAAAAACAAAATCACTCGTTATTTGGGCCATGCAAGTTTTGTTTCTAAAACAGAAGTATCGATTACTGCTGAAGATGGAAAAAAAGAATCCATCAGCGGAACAAACATCATCATCGCTTCGGGCTCTACACCCATTGAGATCCCACCCCTTCCTGTAGATGGAAAAAACATTGTGACTTCTGACCATGCCATTGGATTTGATTCCGTTCCCGAACACCTCATCATCGTGGGTGCAGGGGTCATTGGACTCGAACTTGGATCGGTATGGTTACGACTCGGTGCCAAAGTCACTGTAGTGGAACTTATGCCACGGCTTTTCGGAACGGCTGACCAAGCAATGGCAAGCCTTGCCGAAAGACTTTTGACTGGGCAAGGGATTAACTTCCTCTTTGAAACCAAAGTGCATGGTGCCAAAGTTAAAGGCAAAAAAGTCGAAGTCGAAATCGAAGGCAAAGACGGCAAAAAAACAATTCTCGAAGGAGACAAGGTCCTTGTTTCCATTGGTCGCCGTCCCAACACAGATGGACTTGGTGCCAAAGAGATTGGAATTGAGATGACAGACCGTGGTCGTGTCAAAGTAGAACCTAACAAATTCCAAACGAACATTCCTAATATTTATGCCATTGGGGACGTAGTGGATGGACCGATGCTTGCCCACAAAGCCGAAGACGAAGGCATTGCTGTGGCCGAACTCATTTGTGGCAAGTATGGCCATGTGAATTACAAAGCCATCCCTTGGATCGTTTACACTTGGCCAGAAGTGGCTTGGGTAGGACAAGGCGAAGAAGAATTAAAAGCCAAAGGCATTGAATACAAAGTGGGTAAGTACATGTTCAAACCCAATGCCCGGGCCAAAGCGATGAATGAAACAGATGGCCAAGTAAAAGTCCTTGCCGATAAAAAAACGGACAAACTGCTTGGTGTCTATATCGTTGGACCTAGGGCCTCCGATATGATCGCAGAAGCTGCCATCGCATTTGAGTTTGGTGCGAGTGCTGAAGACATAGCTCGTTCCACACATGCCCACCCCACTCTTTCCGAAGTCCTTAGGGAAGCGGCAATGGATGCGGATGCAAAATGGTCCATCCATTCATAATGGAACTGTTGTTTTGTTGTTTTAGGGAGAATATATGACAACCGATCAGATGATGAGTTTATACGGCGATAACGTTGTATTATTGGAAGAGTATTACAAACAATTTAAGGAAGATCCTTCTTCCTTATCCAAAGATTGGATCGATTTTTTTGGGGAATTAGAACGAGCTTCTGTTTCGAACAATGGTACAAACGGAAGTGGTTTTAATGGAAATGGGTATGTAAACTACACATCCACCGAACACCGCAAAGACTCTTCACTCAGTGATTTTGGTATCATCAACCTTCTCAATGCCTATAGAAGGCAAGGCCACCTTGCAGCAAACCTCGATCCATTAGGAATCAATAAACCCAACCGTGAATTCATCGACTTAAAAATCAAAGCCCTAAAAGAATCCGACTTGGATACTGAAGTGGATTCTGGGATTGCAAACCTCGGAAAAACAAAACTTAAAAACGTCATCGATTGGTTTGAAAAAACATATTGTGGGTCGATAGGTTGCGAACACTACTACCTTGTCAATGATGAGGAACGTGAGTGGTTACAAAACCGAATGGAACCTCTTGCCAATAGCGAACCTATCAGCAAAAAGATCGCCTTACGTTTGTTTGAAAAGCTATACCAAGCCGATAGTTTTGAAAACTTTCTAGCCAAAAAATTCGTGGGTAAAAAACGATTTTCACTCGAAGGTGGAGAAACCATGATCCCGATGCTTGATACCCTTGTGGAAGAAGCGGGGGGTCATAAAATGGATGCTCTTGTCATTGGGATGGCGCACAGGGGACGCCTCAATGTCCTTGTGAACATCATCCGTAAACCAGCAGGCCTTATCTTTGCAGAGTTTGAAGAAAAACTAAACCCTGGCCAACTTGGGTATGCAGACGTAAAGTACCACCTTGGGTATTCCAATAATGTGATGACCCATTATGGAAAAGAGGTCAAACTTTCTTTAGCCTTCAACCCATCCCACTTGGAAGCCGTTGACCCTGTGATCTTTGGTTCGGTGCGTGCTCGCCAAGAAATGGCAAAAGATATGGACCGCTCCAAATACATGCCTGTTGCCATCCATGGGGATGCAGCCTTTGCCGGACAGGGTGTTGTAGCCGAAACTTTTAATATGATGAACCTAGAAGGGTATACGGTTGGTGGAACCTTCCATATCGTCATCAATAACCAAATTGGATTTACCACACTTCCAAGTGAATCCAGATCCACTCTTTATGCCACTGACCTTGCCAAAGGTTTCCAAGTTCCGATTTTCCATGTGAATGGAGATGACCCAGAAGCAGCATACCGTGTCACAAAACTCGCGCTAGAGTATCGACAAAAATTTAAAAAAGATGTGATCATCGATTTGATTTGTTACAGAAGGTTAGGCCATAACGAAACAGACGAACCTTCGTTCACACAACCTCAAATGTATGATATCATCAAAAAACATCCGAAAACAATCTCTCTTTATGAACAAAGATTATTACAACGTGGGGACATCACTCCAGACGAAATCCAATTCATCAAAGATGGAATCGCACAAGGATTAGAGGACTCCTTCCAACAAGCAAAAGAAAAAGACACTCGTATCACCGTAGACACTCTTGGTGGTGTTTGGTCTAGGTACACAAAAGAACCTCTTGATTCCGATGTACACACACAACTCCTACAACAACAATTAGGTGGTATTGTAAAAGCAGTGACCACTCTCCCAGAAGGTTTTACAGCCAATCCAAAACATATCAAAGTTTTGGAAGACCGTAAAAAAATGGGGGCTGGCGAACTACCGATAGACTGGGGATTTGCAGAAGCTCTTTCTTTTGGTTCCATTTTGGAAAATGGATTCCCAATTCGACTTGGTGGGCAGGATGCTCAAAGAGGAACTTTCTCTCACAGACATGCAACTCTCTCTGATATCGTAAATGGGAAAAAACTCACCCTTCTCAATCATATCAGTGACAAACAAGCCAAAATCGAAATCGTCAACTCATCCCTTTCCGAATATTCATGTCTTGGATTTGAGTATGGATTTTCCCTTGCAGATCCAAGTAGCCTTGTGATGTGGGAAGCTCAATTTGGTGACTTTGCTAACAACGCACAGGTGATCTTTGACCAATTCATTTCCAGTTCGGAAATCAAATGGCAAAGGATGTCGGGACTTGTTTGTTTATTGCCGCATGGTTACGAAGGCCAAGGTCCAGAACACTCTTCGGCAAGGCTTGAACGTTTCCTGCAACTTTGTGCCCTCGACAATATCCAAGTGGCTAACCTCACCACACCGGCGCAGTACTTCCATATCCTTCGCCGCCAGATCTTACAAAGTTTTAGAAAACCACTCATCATCATGACACCGAAGTCACTACTTCGTTTGAAAGATGCAGCTTCTAGTTTGGAAGACATCACAACTGGTGCTTTCAAAAAAATCCTACCAGATCCTGTGGCAAAACCAGAGAAAGTGGAGAAGTTACTTTTCTGTTCTGGAAAGGTTTACTATGACTTACGTAAGGCTATCGATTCCCAAAAATTGGAAAACGTTGCTGTCGTTCGTATCGAACAACTTTACCCGTTCCCTGAAAACCATATCAAACAAATGATCACAAGTTACGGAAAACTGAAAAAATTTGTTTGGGTTCAGGAAGAACCAAAAAACCAAGGAGCTTGGTTCTTTGTGCGTGATCGTATCGAGGCACTTATGCCAGAAAACAAAAGGTTACATTATGCGGGACGATCTGAGTTCCCAAGCCCTGCCTGTGGACACGTTGTCACACACTTAAAGGAACAAGAAGACTTAGTAAAGGATGCCTTGTCTTAAAAACAAGAATATCACTACATACTAATAACAGAAAAAGGCCTTGGGGGAAGACTCTAAGGCCTTTTTTTTGCAATTGACAGCCACTAAGCAGCCGTTAAACTTTCTTCGATGAGAATAAATTTACCTCCCCTTAATCGTTTTGTCATATTCGTTTGTTTGGTGATTTGCATTCCTTATTTCAATGTAAATGCACAGGTGATCAAACCAGAACCCGTTTTTGGATTTTATAAAGGTGGGTTTTATATGTCCATCATTGGAGGAGAAACTGCATACACAGGAGGGTCTCTCATCCAAAGGGAAAAAGATTACCAAAATGGCTTACGTACCCAAGCCAGTTTAGGAGTTATGCCCGTCCGTTTGATAGGGACTGTTCCCTTCCCCCAAAATTTTCCTCTCCCAACCGACAAAGTCCAAGCTGGGAATACGAGAAGGATTTCCATGGAGTACGGACTCACAGATAATCTTGGTTTTTTTATCTCGTATAATACAATTTCCATTGAGTCACAAGGGACAAACCAACTCGCAGTATTGGATCGGAACCAACCAAACGGGTACATCACGTATATCGAAGCCGTGCCTTTGAGTGCCACTCTTTACAAAGACCGTAGTTATGGAATCGGGCTCAATTACCATTTTTTATCCAAAAATCGATTTGATCCTTATATGGGACTTGAAGTCAGTATTTTAAATTTTGATACCAAGTACAGGTCAGGCCAGTTGAATAATTTATACTACCCAACCTACACACACCCTGGAACGGGCATTGGAGGGAGAGTGGCATTTGGAACCAATTATTTCATTACACCTGAATTTGGTATTGCCATTGAAATTTATGGATCCAGAAAAATCCTAAAATCCAACGCATTTGCATCGGAATCGATCAACCACGCCGGTTTTCAATTCGGATTTATCTTTAATTTCGAAGCAATTGGAAAGTATTAAACAGTTTATTTAATTAGGTTCTTGTGACACAAATGCTTCCAAAGAACCACTGAGTGTGCCTTTGGCAGAAACTACATCATAATCAAAAAGGTGGAGTTTGATCGGTGGTTCTGGAAGTTTTTTCTTTTGGTTTTTCATTTGTGGTTCTGGGTTTTTTCCCAAAATCAAAGTTAGGTGGTTTTTAGAAGAATTGAATAATAACTTTCTAAAATGAAAACCAGTTGGTAAAATAGAATCCAATTGGTTGGTATCGGGGTCATATAGGAAAACAAATTTATGGTCTTTGTAATTGAGAACCCCATCTAAATTACTGTCCTCAGTCACTGCAAAAATCAAAAGTTTTTTCTCAATTTGCAAAACATCTTCTTTTGGGTCATCGATGGTATTGGCGACCGACTTTTTAGAAAACTCACCCATAAAAAAATCCCAAATGTAAACATCGTGAGTGAAGAGTTTTTGGACCTTACCATCCTTTAAACTAATGGAGTATAAATTACGGGCATGGGATAAAATCCCATCGGGACCAAACCCACCCGATTCGGTGACAAGGCCATGAGGGTAAATGAAGTATTGTTTCCAATAAATTTTCCCATTCCCATCTTCTAAATCCAAACTGTCAGTTGGTTCGGGAGAGTTGTCTTTTTCTTTGGACTCTGGTGTTTCCACAGTCACTTCATACCCACCATCATAGAGGCGCCAACTTTTAGACAAACTAAAGGTCAACACCGCAAGGATGAGTAAAAAGAATAAAAAGACTCCTACCCGAATTTTTTCCATTACTTACTAGCGTTATACGCTTTTATTGCACTCAAAACTTCATCCATTTCAGAACTTGTCATATAAGCAAAAAGTGGGAAGTTAAGAACTGATTTTGAGATCCTACGAGCATTTCCCTCTTTTCCAAACCGTTCGATGAGGTAAGGTTTTGCACCAGGTTGGTCAGACATAGCACCTGGGTAAATATTCCCAAACCCAATCCCTTTCTCTTTTAAAACCGCCTCAATTTTTGGTCGGACTTCTGGATCCACTAGTGTTACGTTACAATATCCATTTTCGTCATACTCTTTTGGAGGTTGGATCACTCCAATCCCAAGTCCAGGTAATTCCTTATAATAGATGTTTTGTGATGCTTTACGAGATTCGATCCTCTTTTGTAAGTGTTTTAAAGAAAGATTGAGGAATGCCGCTTGTAAAGAATCAAGCCTTGAATTCCAACCCACAAGTCCATGTTCGTAATGAGAGGTCCTTCCATGGTTCACTAGGCGGCGTGTGACAACCGATAACTCTTCATCGTTTGTAAACACTGCCCCACCATCGCCCGCAGCACCTAACACCTTTGCTGGGTAAAAAGAAGTAGTAGAGATCAGTGCATCTTTGTACAAAGAGTTTCCATTGTGTTTGACTCCAAAACACTGAGCCCCGTCTTCAATGAGGGCTACATTTTTTTCTTTGCAGAACTTTCTGAGTTCTTCAATTTTCGAAGTCCCCCATCCATACAAATGTACAACGAGTGCTGCCTTAGGTTTTACTTTTTCCACAGCTTCTTGGAAAACTTGGAAATCCATTTGTAAATCCACAGGGTTTGTATCCACAGTGTAGGGATCCCCACCCACATTCACAACCGCTTCGAAGGTTGCCCAAAATGTGGAATCAGGTAATAACACTTTATCACCACGACCCACACCCACAGCACGTAAGGCAAGTTGTAAGGCATCAGTCCCGTTTGCACAACCAATGGCATACTTGGTTTCTGCCCAAGTGGCAAGGTTTGTTTCTAAATCAGTGACTTCGTTTCCGCCAATGAACTGTGCGTTTTCGGACATGGACTTTACTTTTTCATTCCAGGTGTCCAAAAATCCTGGTTCAAAACGTTTGATATCTATAAATGGAACTGCCATTGTTCGCCCTTTCTTTTACTTATTTGCAAATATTTGATGAAGCCACTCGTTGAACTCTTTTGAATAGAGAGTCCATAAGAAAAATAATGCCCAATACAGAACCGTCCCATACGCTAAGCTTGGGATCAAGGTTTTACTTAAATTGTTCGAAGCAGAATAATAAATTCGGATGAGGACAAGGGGCCATAAAAAAAACAAAAACACATAAATGGAATTTCCCATGGCCGAAATCCATTGCAAAACTTCTGCTTTTGGATTTTCCTTCCACCTCGTGACTCCAAGCCAAAACTCAGGGAAAAATTGAACCAGGTAAAAACAAAACACCAAAAAGAAAAAGAACTTCCAATGGGGTTCCAAATCCCTACGAAAAAAAGTGAGGAGCAGTCCCACAAACCAAATGAATAAAACGGGAAAGGCAAGGGTTTCCAAAAGGGTCATACTGGCTTTGTTTTTGTCTCCACAAGTCGTTCTAAACAGGCGATGAGTCCAGTCGGATCGGCACACCCCTTTCCTGCGATTCCAAATGCCGTTCCATGGTCAGGGGACACACGCGTGAAATCCAGACCTAAGGTTATGTTCACACCCTTCTTTCCTTCAAGCAATTTAAATGGGATAAGGCCTTGGTCATGGTAACAGGCCAAATACAAATCGTACGGTTTGGCTCCTGGTAAAAAAGCAGAATCAGCAGAAAGCGGACCTTCCACAGTCAATTTTGCCTTGCGCAGGGAAGAGACCCCGTGTTTTAAGATGGTGGTTTCTTCCGTTCCAATCTTTCCCCCTTCTCCCGCATGGGGGTTTAAGCCCAAATAACCAATGGAGGGGTGCTTTAGATACGGGGAAGTTTGGATCGCACGGCAAAGCTCTTTCCAATCAAATTTTTTTAATTCTTTAACAACGTCTTGTAAGGGAACATGGGTGGTTAAGGGGATCACATTCAATGTTTCACCAGCCATCATCATAAAGGTAGGTCGTTTGTAGGCCGCAGCCAAGGCCTCCGTATGACCACGAAATCCCTTCACCCCTGCTTTTTGCACCCACTCCTTGGAAAGAGGGAGTGTGATGATGTCCCCACCAAATTCCTTTTGGAAGTCAATGGTGGAAAGCAGTGAGTCATATGCTATTTTACCCGAAGCGCTAGAAGGTTTGCCAAGGACAAAGGATTTGGATTTTCCCGTTCCCTTCCAAGTGAGGGAATAAAATCCCGGGCCATCGATTGGTTTGGAAAGATTGGGAAGTGAAGGTAGTGTTTGGTTGTGCGGCCCTCGGACGAGGTAAATGCGGTGGTGGTTTCCTAAGGACTGTAACTGGGGGAAGGCGGACTCCAAAAGTTCGTAATTGATACTCGTTGGGTCCCCTTCCGAAATGAAGATGGTTTTCAATTATTCTTTGGCGTTTGGTTGTTTCCCAAAAATCTTTTCGACGCTGAGTGAATCTTTGGAGTATTCCAATTCGATCAGGTCTTTTGCACTGTGTTTGAGGTCATTGGAAATCATACAACGACCTTCTAAAATGACACCATTTTGGATGATGAGCTCAGGGGTTTTGATGTCCCCAAGGATTTTTGAGGTGGGAAGGAGCATCACGCGGTTCCTTGCTGTTACGTTCCCAACGATAATCCCTTCTACAATGACACTCGCCGCTGTGATATTGGTTTTGACCTTTCCTGTGACACCGATGTAGAGGTGTTCGGCTTGGAGGGATTTACCCTCGAATTTACCGTCAATTTTTAGAGATCCATTGATGAAGAATTTTCCGTTGAAGTAAGAATTCTCACCAATAGTTGAATTGGTAACTTCGGTCTGATTTTTGACTAATGCCATGCGTTTGCGAGTCCGTGTATGTGATTTTTCACAGTGTCTTCGTTCCCCCTAGGAATGAAAAGGTTTTTTTACCCTCGAAACGACGGGAGGCGTATCAAATCACATGCTTCTTCGGCAAATTCCTCAAATTCACGAAGCCCTTCCATAATGGATCGACCTTCTAAAACGGTTGCCTTTTCAAACCTTGGATTGAATTTGATTGGCTCTTCCATGTTCATGATGACATTGTTTCCTTCTTTTATGTCTTTGTTTACGGCAACAAGGAAGTCACGGAACTTACCCAAGGTCTCAAAAGACTCTGCAATAAAGATACGAGATTGTTTGTTTTTCATCCGAGAGAGCTGTTCACGAAACTCTTGTTTGTCTGCGGCTGCATACTCTTCTACAGTTTCCACAAGGATTTTCATATTACGTCGTAAGTTTTCCATGTATTTGAGTACCGAGTCACGTTCTGTGGCATGGGAGTAATCAAATTTGATATGGGCATCTCCAAGGATCGGTATGTATTCCAAATCCATAATATTGATGAGTGTTCCAATTTGGTTGATCTCACTATCATTGGAGTTGGGTGAAATTTTCATCACAGGGTATTGCGATATGATTTTGTGTTTGAGGTTTTCTGGATTTTCTTCCCGGGTTTTGGCATTCCGCATGGTTTGTTCCAAATTGTCTGGAATTCCATCAGGTGACACTTCTTGCATCCTTCGACGATATCGTTCGATATCAAAGGCAACACGTTCTTTTTGGAGATCGTTTTTTGCATTCCGTTCAATTTTCTCCAAATTCCTCAGCATTTTCTGCAATTTGGAGAGTTCCATAATTTGTTCTTGCGAAAGTGGCATCTTATTCCCAACCCTCAGGTAGTGTGATCGATTCATTTCCGCTTTCTAACGAACGTTTGATGGCAGAACTTGTTTTTGTATCACCTTTATATTGCAAAACTCTCCAATACAAATTGAGAGCAAGGGGCAAATGTTTAAGCCTTCCCGATTTTTGGTAAAATTTCAGGAAAAGATCATATTCCTTTTTAACAAACTGAATGCAGGCAAGTTGCAGTGATAGTAGGTACGAATATGGTTTGATCGCCAACTCCCCGTTCAATTCCCTTTCAAAACTTTCCCCTTCATTTCGAAAACGCACAACGGTATCAATACAAGGATTCATTGTATGAGTGAGTTCATACCCAAACTCATTCCCACTCATCCAGTCCCCCCTCAATTCTGATTCCAAATCAGTTTGGTATTTGGGGAATGATTGTTCAGGAAGGTAACGTTTTGCAAATCGTAAGGCATAAAACGGAGGGATTTTTCCAAAAGAAACCAATTGGAATTTTTCTTTTTCCCAAGTTTCCCATTCTTCATAAAATCCGATCAGAAATTTCCAAATGCGAAAGGAATCGGGAGCTTGTAATAATCCAAGTTCAATGGCATGAAACAAAACTCCCACCAGTTGCCAATGGGATTCACTCAAAGCCGCATCGACTAAAGTTGGAAAATGAATTTTATCAAAATTCCCTTTGGCATACTCAACTAACATATGCAAGATGGAGTTTTCAAAAGGGATCTCTGAAAATTCCCATCCAAGCAAATATAAAAACCGACGGTTATCATCCGTTTGCCCAAAAAACTCTTTCGTGGACAGAACCCATTTTCGAAATTCCGGTATGTCCCCCACATACAAAAGTCCAAAACCGATGAGTTCCCAGTCCTCTCGTTCCATCTCCTCAAATTCGCGATTTTGGCAGAGTTTCCAAATTTGGTCCAAACTTTGTTTGGGAAAACGTGTGGGAGATTGCAAAACCGGGTCGTGGAACCGAAAGTTGGCATCATTTTGGCCAAGAACCGAACAAAGGCTGAACCCCCCAGAGAAATCGGTCGATAGATAAAAAAGGTAGTTTGCAAAACGAGACTGATTGCCTGAAAAAAAGGCACGAAGCTCTGGCCACAACTCAGGGAGAGAAACATTTGGTTGGGTTTCCTCCGTTGGGTGGAATTCGATTCTATATTCTGGCCAGCGCAGTTTGTATTCTGTTTGTAAGCTCATAAGGAGGGGAACCTTCCCTCTCTAAATTCGTAATCATAGGAAGTATGCATGAGGCATTTTTGGTTAGCAAGTAGAATTCTTCTCTTTTTCACTACATCCCTACTTGCTGAGACAGACCTTCATTATTTAGTTAAATCCCACCAATGGGGTCAAATTGAATCTCATTTCAAAAACACAACACCTTCGCGTGAAAGTGAAGTGTATTCACTCATCGAATTCCATGAAAAAGCACCTAACGGAGACAAGGAGAAACGATTTCGTTATTTGTTATCTCTCATTCGTGGGGTGTTTGTGACAGAAGCAAACGAAGAAGAAGTAAAAAAAATCCTCACACAAACCATGCCCTTCCAAACCACTCTGTTTAAATTGAGTTATTGGAAATTGTACAATGAGATCACATCCAAAAATTACCTCACACCTCAGGAACGAATTCAATTTTTAAATCGATTGAATTTGGAAGAGGATCCCATTTGCAGGCGTGTACTTGATGAACAAATTAGGTTACTTGCGGCAAATAACCAATGGAAGGAAATCACTGAAAAAATCCAATCCATTCCAGACTCATACAAAAAATATCTCTTAACAGGTGATAGTTTGTATCGTTATGGGAAAGCAAAACTTATCCTTGGCGATGAAAAAGCTGCAATCGAAGAATGGCTTATTTGTTTACAAAAAGATGGCCTGATGGACCAAACCATACAAATGATCGCTTCCGATTGGAGTAAGTACAAAGGGAGTGGGAGTATCTTACAATTAAATCCATCGGAGATCACTTTATTCCTACCAGCCATCAATGCAAATGACAAGGAAGCTCTCTTTCGTTCGAGGCCTGAGATATTCTCCAGCCGCTTAAATTATTACGAAGGGTTCAAACACCTAACATCATCTCTAACGAAAGTTGGAAAAATGAACGAACTTTTTCGGGTCTTACGTGCGAACAAAAGTTTTGTGGATATGGACTCATCTTGGATTGTCTCCCTTGCCGATGTTTTGTACCAACAAAACAAATTCCATCAAGCAATTGAACTCCTAAAAACCTTTCCTGGAAAAGATGCCGGGTATTACCGCGTTTTTGCCGCATCCTATGACAGATTGGGTGAGAAGGAACTGTACTTCGAAAATTTAATTTTATACCTTGGCAAATACCCATTCAATTTATTCTACCAAGACCGATTGATTGAGTATTTGGTGGAACGAAAGGGAGACAAATCTCATTATGCCCCACTTGCAAAATTCGAAAGGGCACTTGCCGAAATTCCAAACCTTCCTGTAAAAGGAAGGCTTGTGTATTGGTATTTACGTTCTTTAAAAGAAAATGGAGAAACAGAAAGGCTAAAAAAAGAACTCAAACGGTATTATGCACTTTGCCCTGGTTCCTATTATACCCGAGTGATCCGAGAAGAATTTTTAGCAACCATCAAAGAATCCAATAAACCAGAAAATCCTACTTATAACAAAGAATACCTATTTGAATACTTATCTTATACCGCAGGGATCCCAGAAGAATCAGGAGCCCTTATTGGTAGGAATTTAGGATTTGTGTATCCCAAAGACTCCTATGAACTTGGGAACAAATTGGGTGGGATGAGTTCGAGGATCCAAGGCCACAAACTCTTAAACCTTGCCAAAGAATATTTCCGTGTCGGAGAAGATAGTTTAGGGCTCCACCTTGTGAACTTCCATGTCAAACGAGAAAACCTTTCAGAAGATGAAAAGGATGAAATCCTTGTTGGGATTGGGGACTTAACACGTAACACGTATTATTCGGCATTTCACACACGTTCCCTTCTCAAACGCTATCTCATCCCTGATGATCCCATTTTACTCCCCACTTCTCTCTCGGTTCGGATGTATCCAAGGCCCCACCAGAATATTGTCTCACGCTACGCAAACGAAAACGGGATCCCAGAGGACAGTGTGTATGCACTGATGCGTCAAGAATCCTTTTTTAAAGAGACTGCCACCTCAAGGTCAAACGCACGTGGCCTCATGCAAATCATGCCTGCGACTGGACGAGAGCTTGCGCAAAGGATGGGAATTGCATCCTATTCACTCTATGAACCAGAAACTTCGATTCGGTTAGGTACAAAATTTTTGGCCTACCTTCTCAAGTCCAATGGAAACGAATTGAAATGGGCATCGATTGCTTACAACGGTGGGCCAGGCAATTTACGAAAATGGAAAAAATCCGTGTACTCCGGCGATTTTAACCATTTTTTGGAAGACCTACCTTACAAAGAATCAAGGGACTATTGTCGCATTGTCGTATCGAACTTCTACGCATACGATATCATGAAAAAATACCACAAGTTGTAAAAAATGGCTTTTCCCCACCCTTTCCCCTGTCTATTCTTTGAAATAGACAGAGATATACAGGAGAAGATATGTCCGAAAAGGCAATTCTGAAAGTGGATGGAAAAGAGTTCGAACTTCCAATCGTTGTGGGAAGTGAAGACGAAAAGGCAATTGATATTACAAAACTCCGCCAATTGTCAGGTTATGTTACGATTGATTCCGGTTATTTAAATACAGGTGCTTGTACAAGTGAAATCACCTTTCTCGATGGTGAAAAAGGAATCCTACGTTACCGTGGAATTCCCATCGAAGATTTAGCAGCAAAGTCAACATTCACTGAAGTTGCCTATTTACTCATCTATGGAAAACTTCCAAGTGCAGCAGAGCTTACGCAATGGAATAGTTCGATCACAAAACACACAATGATCCATGAAGACCTCAAACGTCTTTTCAATGGATTCCCAAAAGATGGCCACCCGATGGCGATCATGTCTTGTATGATGGGATGTTTGTCCACTTATTACCAAGACAGTTATGATCCAATGAATGAGGAACACAGAGAAATTTCGATCATTCGGTTACTCGCAAAATTTCCTACCATTGCAGCATATGCCTACAAAAAATCAATTGGCCAACCCATCATCCATCCGTTAAACGAATTGGATTATGCATCTAACTTTATGAATATGATGTTTGCGGTACCGGCTGAAGACTATCATATTGATCCAGAAATTGTTTCTGCACTCAATTTACTCCTCATCCTACATGCAGACCATGAACAAAACTGTTCAACATCTACTGTTCGTTTGGTGGGTTCATCACTTGCCAATTTATACGGAGCAATTTCCGCAGGGATCCTTGCACTTTGGGGGCCTCGCCATGGTGGTGCCAACCAAGAAGTTTTGGAAATGCTCGAAGGGATCAAAAAAAGTGGTCTTTCCGTTAAAAAAATCGTAGAACAAGCAAAAGACAAAAACTCGAGTTTCCGACTCAATGGGTTTGGCCACCGAGTGTACAAAAACTTTGACCCACGTGCAAAAATCATCAAGGTTGCTTGTGACAAAGTGTTAAACAAATTAGGAATCAAAGACCCACTGCTTGATATCGCAAAAGAATTGGAAGAAGCGGCTCTCAACGATCCATACTTTGTGGAAAGAAAACTTTATCCAAACGTTGACTTCTACTCAGGGATCATCTACCGAGCACTTGGAATCCCAACCAACATGTTCACTGTGATGTTTGCAATGGGAAGGCTCCCAGGTTGGATTGCACAATGGAAAGAAATGATTGAAGACCCAAATTTGAAAATTGGTCGACCAAGACAAATTTACACTGGTCCAAAAGAAATTTCTTACGAGACTGCAAAAAAACAAGCGTAAGACGAAAAAAATTAGGACAAGGGTGATGGCCCTTGTCCAAGCCAACCCTTGAAACGATCCTCCTTCCAAATCCTTCTCACGTTCCTACTTTGGTTTCCTTTTGTTTTGCCTATTTTTTCAGAGAACCGTGAAGACATTGGGGAACGATTTGTTGCGACAAAACAGTTTTCCTATTGGATCGACCGAAAATCGGAGGTTCCAGTAGAATCAGTTTTAAACCAAGGGACTTTTCAAAAACTAAACGATGAGTTTGCGAATTTTGGATTTTTAAAAGGAACATTGTGGTTACGCCTTGATCCAAATGATTTTCCAGACTCCAGCAAATTTCCTTTATTATTGATACAAGCGCATAACATAGATTCGGTTGAATTGTATCATAAATTTGATGGGGAATCTTACATCATCTCAAAATCGGGACATGAGCAACCAATGTTCCAAAGGGAAATCCCCCACAGAAATTTTGTATTCCGATTGGGACACCAAAAGGAAACCATCCTCATCGCGATTAAATCAGATATTTCCTTACAATTTTCATTAGTCTTCACAAACCAAAGGAATCTGCAAAGAGAAGATTATGTGACCCAATGGGTGTATGGTTTGTTTTTCGGAAGTTTGGGAATCATCATCTTATACAATCTTGCCATTGCCTTTTTTGTAAGAGATAAAAGTTATTTTTATTACATTGGTTATGTTTTGTTTTTTGGACTGGGCCAATTGTCTTTACTTGGATTCTGGGGTTATTTTTTTGTTCCCAATTCTTATTATTGGAAACGGGTGGGCATTCCTGTTTTTTTTAGTATCTGTTTATTTTTCTTTGTTTTATTCACTGCCAATTTCCTAAAAATCAAAGTCCGTTTGCCAAGAACCACAAGGTTTTACCAACTTTTAGGTGCCTTTTCAATATTCAATGTATGCATAGCGCTCTTTGGAGGGATTTCAGAAGCATCCATTGGAGTGAGTTGGTTATCTGTTTCCATTTGTATGACTTTATTTGGAATTTTGATTTGGGGTCTAAAAAAACGGATTCGATCTTTTTATTACATCTCCATTGCATTTTTTCTTCTACTCCTAACATGCGTTATTTATGGACTATTGAAATTTGGAATTTTACCAAGTAATTCCTTTTTAGAAGAAATGTTGTTTCCGATTGCCTCTCTTGCCGACATCACTCTATTTGCATTTGCTTTGGCTGACAGGATCCAACTGCTTCGCCAAGAAAAAGATTTAGCCCTTGCCCAAGTCACAAGCCTTCGGAGAGAACGAAAGATTTCGCGTGACATTCTCATGCAATCCCTTCCCAAAACAAGTCCAAATGTGAAAAACCTGCAAATCCAAATTTACATCCAACCAATGAAAGATGTTGGAGGGGATTTTTATGAATACCATTCTCCAAATCCCTTTGAATTAGGAATCGTATTATGTGATGTATCTGGGCATGGTATTCCTGCCTCACTCATTTCCGCAATGGGGAAAGTGGCATTCACCACACAAAAAGATTCGATTTCTTCCCCAAAACAAGTGTTAGAAGGGATGAACCGTGTTTTGTATGGGAACTGTTCTCCACAATATGTGACTGCATCATATTTATACCTCAATACTTCTACCAAAGTGTGGAGGTTTGGGCGTGCGGGCCATCCAAGTGCCTTTTTACAGAGGGCAAGTGGCGAAATCATCAAAGTCCATCCAAAAGGAAAGATCATCGGAGTATTCCCGGAAATCCAAATCGATGAAACTACCTTCCCAGTTCTCCCCAAAGACCGTATACTGCTTTTGAGTGATGGGGTACTGGAATGTTTTGATCGCAAAGGGAATATGTTTGGAGATTCAGGCCTTATCGAATTTTTAAAAACCAATCGGGAACTACCCAATCATTTATTCAAAGGCAAACTCATCCAAGAACTCGAGTCATTTTCAAATCGGGAAATAAAAGACTGGGAGGACGACCTAACCTTTATTTTTCTGGAATTGGTATGACAAAAAGTTACGAATTATTGGATTCTGGTGACCTATCCAAATTAGAAATCGTTGGCGGATACAAATTGCAACGTTCTTCCCCTACTTCCGCGTATGGCAAAGAAACACCTGGGATATGGAACGATTTACATGCCATCTACATCAAAAATGATTCGGGCTCTGGGCATTGGAATTTCCAAAAAAAGGTACCAGAAAGTTTTACCATCGAATTTTCAAACCTAACATTTAAAATCAAACTCACTCCCTTTGGACACATTGGCCTTTTTCCAGAACAAGAAACGAACTGGAACCGTATCCGGGAGATTGGTAAAAAAAAATCAGGACTTGAAGTTTTGAATTTATTTGCCTACTCAGGTGGTTCCACACTAGCTTGCCTCGATGCCGGGATGAGTGTATGCCATGTGGATGCTTCCAAAGGAATGGTTGACTGGGCAAGGGAGAATGCAAAACTTTCAGGCCTCGATGCGAAACCAGTTCGTTGGATTGTGGATGATGTGATGAAATTCATCCGCCGAGAAATCAAACGAGGGAAAAAATACCAAGGCCTCATCCTTGACCCACCCAGTTTCGGACGTGGTTCCAAAGGAGAAGTTTGGAAAATTGAAGAGAATTTATCAGAACTCATGGATGCACTCATGGAATTGTCAGATAACAAACCTGAGTTTGTCATCCTCAGTTGCCATAGCCAAGGGTTTAGCCCTCTCACACTGGAACGGATCCTTTCCTCGCGCATCAAAACAAAAGGGTTGTATGAAACAACAGAACTCTACATTCCAGAAACTTCTGGAAAAAAATACCCTGCCGGTTTTTGCACCTTTTTCAAAAGATCGTAAGAGAACTTTCCTCAAATGAAACCACAAAGGAATTACATTACAAGTTTCTCCAATCCAAAAGTAAAATGGGTATCTGGTCTCAAAGAAAAACGAAACCGAGATGAAGAAAAAAAATTTTTCATCGAAGGTTACCGAGAAATCAAAAAAGCAATTACCGGAAACCCATCTTCACCTATCCCATGTTTACCGGTAAACATCACAAGTTTATTCATCTCTCCAGAATGTTTTTTAGGAGAGAACGAAGAATCCCTTATCGCATCCATTCGTTGTCCTGTTTACGAACTACCTCGAAAGATCTTTGAAAAAATATCCTACCGAGATCGGCCAGATGGTCTCATTGCAGTGGCCGATACTCCAAGTGCATCTGTTCCTTGGAAAGAACTTCAGGTACTAGATACAAATCCCATCCTCATCATCGAAGGTGTAGAAAAACCAGGAAATCTCGGAACCATCCTTCGTACCGCGGAAGGTGCGGGTGTGGGGCTTGTGATTGTTACCGATCCAAGGATTGATTTATTCAATCCAAATGTTGTACGGGCAAGCACAGGTACCATTTTTACACTTCCCGTATACATTGGAGACCTAGGTGAAGTATTAACAGAATTCCAAAAACGAGGTTACAAACGTTACGCCGTCACACCGGAAGGCAAAACCTTATACAGTTCTGTGAACCTAAAAGAGAAGTCAGTATTTTTATTTGGGAGTGAACAGTATGGACTGAGTCCTCTTGCCAAAGAACTTGCGGATTCTACTTTATACCTACCGATGCTCGGTGAAGCCGATTCTCTCAATTTAGCAATGTCTTGCGGGATCGTTTTGTACGAATCGATTCGCCAACGATCCATATGAAACTTTATTTTGCGATTTCAGGCCATGGTTTTGGCCACATCAGTCGGTCAGGCAGTATCATCAAACGGTTATTAGATGAGGATTTCATAGAAGAGATCCATTTGGTCAGTACACGAATTGGTTTTATCGATTTCCAACACCCAAAATTAAAACTTAAAGCACTGAAGTTAGATGTTGGAATCACTCAAAAAGATTCCCTGTCCATAGACTTGGAAAACACTAAAGAAGAACTCATCCGATTTGAAAAAACCAAAGCAAATCTGTTACAGGAGGAAACAAAATACTGCAAGGAACATCAAATTTCTCTTATCCTCACAGATAGTTCTTCATTTCCCATCACACTTGCATTGGAAGTGGGAATTCCCAGTATCTTTCTCGGAAATTTCACCTGGGATTTTATCTATCGTAATTATTCCAAGTCAGATTCTTATTTCGGAAATTTAAGTGAACAATTGGAAGTGGAATATGGATTTGCGACAGAAGCTCTCATATTACCTTTCCAATGCCCCATGCCAAATTTCTTAGAAAAAACTAACATTGGTCTTGTGGGGAGAAAACCCAATTTAACAAAAGATTTGGCACGGAAACAATTTGGATTCAATGATGAAACTACCTATATCTTACTTTCTTTTGGTGCGTATGGGTTAGAAGGTCATACATTACAAACCAAAAATTTACCAAAAAACATCCAACTCGTTGCCTATGGGGTTCCTGGTATCCAAAAAGAAGGGATTTTGGTTCCCAATGTTTCCCATTACCCTGACCTCGTAACAGCCGCCGATTTTGTCTGCACAAAACCGGGTTATGGAATTTTAGCAGAATGTTATCATGCAAAAACTCCCATCCTCTATACAGATCGAGGAGACTTCATTGAATACTTGTATTTGGTGAATGCACTGGAACTATACTTTCGATCCGCTTACCTGAGTTTGGAGAAAATTATTTCTTGTGAATTTGAAGAAGTGCTGAGATACCTTACCACAGTGGATGGAATGACTCCCAAATCCGAATTAAAAATTGATGGTGAAGGAGATGTCGTTCGCCATCTGTTAGAATATACTTAAATGCCAGGCCCTGATTCATATACAGATCGAATTTTACAAGACTTGGAAGCATCTGAAAATGGTTACTTCCAAATTGAAAACGCCAATGGCAAAGCCATATTAAAAATCACAAAACCTGGTTCCAAAGGTAAAAAAGTAGAATTCAAAGATGTCCTTGCCCGAGTGCAACTCTTTGGTGTGGAAGGATACCAAGCCGAACACTTAAAAAAAATCGTATTACTTGCCGATGGGAAACCAGTGGAAATTGGGTCTTGGTCCAAAGGAGATCCCGTTCCATCGTATGCAGACATCAGTGTTTCAGACGATGGTATGGAAGCGAAAATGGTTTTACACCCTCCCAAACACGGTGGTCCCCTTCTCACCGAATACCAGTTACGTGAACAAATTGCAGCTGTTGGTGTATCGGTGGGAATCATTGATTCGGTCATCCAAAACCAAATCAAAAATCCTGAATTTTTTGTTCCTTACGTGATTGCGAAAGGCATCCCTCCCATCCCAGGAAAGGATGGAGAGATCAAAATTTATTTCCGATCTGACAACAAACCACAGTTAGAAGAAGATGAACATGGTCGGATCAATTACAAAAACATCGGTGTCATCCAATCCGTAAAACCAGGTGACCTCATCGCAGAGAAAATCCCTCCCAAAAAAGGAGAGTTTGGAAAAACCGTCACGGGAACCATCCTACCCTACCAAGAAGAAAAAATCGTTGAATGGATCCTTGGCCCCAATGTGGAACTGAAAGGGGACAAACTGTACGCTAAAATTGCCGGCCGTCCTGTCCTTTCCGCTTCCTGGGAAATCAAAGTGGATGAAGTGATCCAACTAGAAGCTGTGGACTATTCCACAGGCAATATTGATTTTCCTGGAACCATTATCGTTGAGGAAAAAATTGGTGATGGGTTTTCTCTCACCACAAGTGGCAGCATCATCATCCGTAACTCAGTTGGGAAAGCCTTTCTCAAAGCAAAAGGTGATATTGTTTTATCAGGTGGATTTATGGGTCGCGGAGAAGGATACATCGAGTCCGAAGGGAATATCTATGCCAAATTTGTGGAACAAGGAAAACTGACTGCCCAAGGTTCCATTTTTGTGGAAGAGGCGGTGATGCATTCCGAAATTTCTGCCAAAGACTTTATCCGTGTGATGGGGGGCCGTGGAGAAGTGATCGGTGGCACCATCATTGCTGGGAACTCACTCACCTGTGCCAAACTCGGTGCCGTTGTGGAAACAAAAACGAAAGTGGCCATTGGAACCCCACCAGAACTTCTGGATGAACTGAACCGGATGAAAAAAGAAATTTCGGAAAAAGAAATCACCCTCCATAAAGTCCAACTCACACTCACCAAACTTGTCGAAAAAGGCCAAAAAAAAGAACTCACCCAGGAAGAAAAAGAAACCATCACTAAACTCAAAGATGCGAATGATAAGTTTTCAAAGGTATTGGAAACACAAACCAAACAGTTTGAAACAGCACTTGGTTCCTATGAACCAAATCCCGATGCTTTTGTGGATGTGGAAAGGGAAGTGTTCCCTGGAGTGGATTTAAGTTTTGGTGCGGGGAAAAATTACCGGATGGGTATCAACTCCCTCGTTGGGAAAACACATTTTTATTTGGGAACCGATGGTTCCATCCAAACAGAACGGAATGTGATTCGAAAAGAAGACGACCTACTCCTCTAACAAAACCCCATCTTCTTCATCTCTCTGGATTTTTTTCTCAGGTTTTAAATCGGCTTCTACTGAATTGGAAATTTCGTTGGAACTTTTTTTCCGTTTTTCAAATTTCAATTTTGCCAAATCTGATTTGTCAAAAACAAGCCAATGTTTGTTACGAAACCCACCTACTTTTTTAAAACTAAATCCTTGTCCTTGCAAAACATAGGTGGATTGAGGGAAGTGATCAAACGGAATATCAGGGATATTGGACCAATCAAAATAATTCCCTTGTTCATCATAAGAGATTTCTTTCTGTAATTCACCAAATAGAATCTCAATGGATGTGTCCGTGGACCAAATATAAAAAGATGTCCTTGAATAGTGGGATACCACTGATTTCACTGGATTGTATTTTGAAATGACAAGTAAGATCTGGTTTGGTTTTAATTTTTGTAATCCATCCACAAGATCCAAAGCGAATTCCTTCACTTCTTTTTCTTCGAAGATGTATTGGTTCACATCACCATAAGAACTTTCTTCTCGGAACCGAATGTTTCCCAGTAAATCTAAAATTTTATCTTCCGTAAGTTCAACTGGATGGGCAAAAGTTTTGGCAACAGAAGATTCTGTTTTCACATTGATTTTATCACGGTTTACCGTATAAATCGCAAACTCGTTGCTACGAAAAAGAAGGGATCTGGATTTTACGCCAGTAGCACAAGATTGAAGGATACCAATGGTAAACGAAACGAATAAAAGAATGCGAAGGGATTTCATATTGGTGTTAAGCCTCTAGAGTTTTTTGAAACTCAGGAAATTTTGAAAGGTATTCATCCAAAGTCAAAATGGAAAGGATATGATTGAGTCCAGACAATCGAAACACAGAGTTTAGATTTTTGTTAAGGTTGGTTACAAAGATTTCCACACCACGGTTGTGGAGAGCAGAGGATGCTTTGATCACAGCACCAATCCCACTGGAATCCAAAAATTTCACCAAATGAAAGTCCATGGTCAATTTACCAAAATGAGAACCTTCAATTGCTTTTTCGAACTCTTGGTAAAACTCGCGTGAATTTTCCATCAGGACATCCCTTTGGATGGAGAGTAACAGGTGGTTTTCCTGACGGTGGCTTTGAATCAACATACTAGGATTAACAATACGTTACGATTCTCTTCTTTTGTGTCAAGAAAATCGGGCTTAGGAAACTGGTGCCAAATCGGTTAGGTTCATCTCTAAATCGTGAGGGTAACCTTCTTTGTCATTATAAATGACGATTGCCTTATCATTTTGGATTTCTTTCACTTCGACAGTGGAACCAGTAAAAATAAAAATCCCTTTGTGGAGGAAGGTTTGTTTCGTGAGTTTTGCCTTGTCGCCAGGTTTCATTCCCCATCCTCTTTTTTCAGATAGAGGTCTTTGCCTGCTTTTTTCATCACATCAAAGATGTACATTTGGCTATGGTCCACACGTGTTCCGATATCATAAATCGCATCGGTAAAATCAGCACCTTCGATTTTTGCGGAAGCGAGTTTGGCAAATCGAAGGTCAGCACCACGGAAATTGGCATTACGAAGGTCCGCTCCATTGAAAAACGAAGCCTTTAGATTTGCTCCTTGGAAGTTTGCTCCAACAAAACTAGAGTTCTGCAAAAAAGCATTGTGAAGGTCAGCACCTGAAAAATCCACACCATCCAATTTTTCTTTTTCAAGCATTACACTGGATAATTTTGCCTCTCGCAAATGCCCTTGTTTGTGAAGCAGCTCCATGGTTTGCGCTTTTGTGATTCGGTTTTCTTTGGGAACCCCTTGTCCTGATTCGTAGTCTTCCACTGCTTTTTTAAGAGCAGCAACTGCGGACTCCGGGTAGTTTTTCCTTCTTTCTGGAAATTCAAATAGAGTTTCGAGTGTTTCTGGTGTTAGGTGTTTTAGTTCCGTTAAGGATTTACCTTTTGCGTACTCGGTTGCCATGGCAAGAGCCACAATCCCAAACCCACAACCTGTTGTAGTGTAACTGGCGTCTTCTACAACTTGTTCGTCGTTTAACTTTAGATAGATGCGGTAACCGTCTCCGCAACCAGTGTTGCGGTAGTAGGAAACGACAGTAGCGTCTTCCATCTCACGGTAATTCATCCTTTGGTCGTTGATTTCTTTGTAGCGAGCAAAGTCCATTACTGCCATGAGTTGTTCTCCTGTTGTAACTTAGACGGTTCCAAAGAGGCAAAAGCCTCTTATTTCATTTTGTATTTTTTCTTGAACTTGTCTACGCGGCCTGTTGTGTCCACGAGTTTGGATTTTCCCGTGAAGAAAGGGTGGCAGTTGGAACAAATTTCCACACTGATGTCCCCGGAAGTGGAACGTGTTTCGATCACAGTACCACAAGCACATTTGATTTTGGCAGCAACGTATTTTGGATGGATGTCAGTTTTCATGGTGGCCCTTTTAGTTCGTATTCATGCTGGCGAGGAATTGGTCGTTTGTCTTCGCGCCACGCATTTTTTCAATCAATAGTTCCATACTTTCGGTGATACTCATAGGAGAAAGTACTTTTCGGAGGATAAAAACACGAGTGAGCGTGTCTTGCGGAAGGAGGAGTTCTTCTTTCCTTGTCCCAGAGCGGTTGATGTCGATGGCAGGGAAAATCCGTTTGTCAGCGAGTTTTCGGTCCAAATGGATTTCCATATTCCCCGTTCCCTTAAATTCCTCAAAAATCACTTCGTCCATTCGGGAACCCGTGTCAATGAGGGCAGTGGCGATGATGGTGAGTGAGCCACCCTCTTCGATATTCCTTGCTGCACCAAAAAAACGTTTTGGTTTGTGAAGGGCATTGGAGTCCACACCACCTGAAAGGATTTTCCCAGAAGTGGGAACCACTTGGTTGTAGGCACGGGCAAGCCTTGTGATAGAGTCGAGGAGGATAACCACATCCTTTCCATGTTCCACAAGTCGTTTTGCTTTTTCAATGACCATCTCTGCCACTTGGACGTGGCGCTGTGCTGGTTCATCAAAAGTAGAACTCACAACTTCCCCTTTTACATGGCGTGCCATATCGGTTACTTCTTCGGGGCGTTCATCAATGAGAAGGACGATGAGAAAAATTTCTGGGTGGTTACGAGTGATGGCATTGGCAATGGATTGCATGAGAACCGTTTTACCAGTTCTAGGTGGCGCCACAATCAGAGCCCGTTGTCCCTTTCCGATGGGACACATGAGATCAATCACACGTGTGTCCAAATGGCTTGGATCAAATTCCATATTGATCCTTTCATTTGGATAAAGAGGTGTTAGGTTATCGAATAAATTTCTTTTTTGAGCGACTTCTACCGGAAATCCATTGATGGATTCCACTCGAAGCATCGCAAAAAATCGTTCTGCTTCCTTTGGTGGACGGATGAGACCAGTTACCGTATCACCTGTTCTTAGGCCAAACAATTTGATTTGAGAGGGTGAAACATATATATCATCTGGACCTGGCACATAATTGTAGTCAGGTGAACGAAGGAATCCATACCCATCAGGCAACCTTTCCATCACTCCAGCTGCATGCACTTGTCCGTCTTTTTCGGTTTGTGCTTGGAGGAGAGCAAACATCAAGTTTTGTTTTTTCAAACCATGAGTGTTTTCGACTCCCAAACCTTTCGCAAGGTCTGCCAGTTCATTGATGTTCTTTTTCTTAAGTTCAACTAAGTCAAGAGGTGGAGGGATGGGACCTTCGTAACGATTCTTTTTTTTCTTAAATTGTTTCGGTGGTTCGGAGGCATCGTCTTGGTCCATAATGCCATTTGTGTATTCGGTTGGTTCTTCAGGGGGATTAACTTGGATTTCTTCTTGTTTGCGTGATGCCATAGATTGTTCTACATTGATTTGTTAGAGTATTTGATAAAATTCGGGAAACCATTTGTGCAAGTTAAGTATGCAAGTGAAACAGCGAAGTGCGGAGGTGTTTTCTCAAACGGTAATGAAAAAATTGTTTTTCCGATCGTTTTCGTCAACGTCTTTTTTTTGCCTTTTTGGCCGCTTTCTTCGCGGATGGGCTCAGTTTCTTCGTATTCTTTTGCTTTTTCAGCGTTGGAGTGCTTTCTTTCCGTGTTTTAACAGCTTTACGCAGAGTATTTTTGGAATCCTTCGCTTGGGAGCCAGATTGTTTTTTGGTTTGTCCTTTTTTTGGGAGTGGTTTTTTTTCAAGAGTTCCCTGTTTTTCAGATCGTTTTCTTGGGATCACCAGTTTTTCTTTTTTATGATTTTGGAACCGTTCGGATAAATTTAAAAAACGAATTCTGTTTTGTAACGTGGTTCTTGGGATTCCCAGTTCACTTGCGGCATGAGAGATATTTTGTGAATTCCTTTGTAAGGATTTATGGATGTAGTGCGCTTCCATTTCCGCAAGTACTGTTTCCAGTGGCAATTTGGAATGGAAGGCCAAATCTAAATCAGGGAAATCTGATTTTCCTTTCCCAAAACCACTCACACTAGAAGTAAAATGGTACAAAAACCCCACTACTTTCTTTTCTTTTTTTAACGTGATGATCCTTACCTGTGATTGTAAATCAGGTAACATCGTGGTTAAAACACTTGTGTCCGCTTCTTTACCCAAACTCAAATCATGGTCTTTTAGGTAAGTGGCGAGAACTTCTCTATTTAAATTATGTAAAAACTTTTCTGCTGTTTCGATCGAATCGTCGAACAAAGGTTTTGTGAGAATATCCTTTTCAAAACTTTCGTTATAAAAAATAGTTCCACCTGTCACATCGGTTGCGATTAGGCCATCAGGGAAATGGGATAAGATGAGTTCCATAAACCACTGGACAGAATCTAAATTTTCCTTTTTTTTCTCTAGTTTGGATTCGATGGTTTCGAGTTTCGGATCCCGAATTTGTTTGGATTCTAATTTGGTAAAGGCAGCAAGAAATCTTGGTTTGTCCCAATTGTCCTTTTTTTCTCCATCGATGCCGATGACAGGGATAAGAGAAGACTCTTTGAAATATAATACCAAAGACTCACTGAGTTCTGTTTCTAAAATTTCGATTGGGATTTGGTCTAAGTCTTCTCTTTCTTTTCCAAGGTCAGATAATTCTCGGTGCACTCGTTCTTTGGAAAGTAAGCCGACAAGTTCTCCTTTCTCGCCTATGACGGGAATCTGAGTTGCCCTTGTGAGCAAAAAATGACGATAAAGTGATTCAAACTTCACTAAGCAGTCATTTTTTGAAATTTGGTGTGAATGAAAATGAAAATTTTTTAGTTTTCTTGGATCGAGGTTTGCTTTTGTTTATGGAGCCCCAACCAAATGGGTTGTACCCACGCTGCATCTGCAGATTGGTACGATTCAGGGATTTCTGTTTTTTGCGAACGTAATGTCAAAAGGCTATAAACTAGCGAACGTTTGTAGGTATGGAGCGAAAGTTGGTAATTGCCCGACAAAAAATATTCCTTTGCATGGTCTTTTTCACTTTTAGCCATCATCAGGTAACGTTGGATTTTTTCTTTTGTGTCCCACTCCAAACGAATGGAACCAGATTTTTCATCCGATTCCATTTGGATCCAGGTCCCCATGGCTTTTTGGTAGAGTCCATTGGCTTGTTCTTCCATGGGAATACAAAGTTTTCTTTGTGTGACAAGGATTTCCCCTTCTGCAAGGGTTAACATTTTTTCAATGTCGGCACGTTTCCCAACCCGATAGGTTTCTTCTACTTGGTCTCGCATTGTTTCCACAGAAGTTTTACCAATTTCTGGTTCGAGTTTTAGTTGTTCTTTGATGTCGAGAACAAGTGTGATTTTGCCATCCAATTGTTTTTTCCTTTCTCGGTATGACATTGTACTTTTGGCCACAAGTCCGAGAGAGAAAATAACTAGGATCACACTTGTTACAAACTTCATATTACTTCTTCTTTTCTTCCGGATAAATTGCTTTGCCGTTTTCATCAAATTTTGGAGTGGGAGGAACAGACTCACGTCTTGCACCTTCCGTCTCTTTGATTTGTGCATTTGCTTCGAGTAATAAATCCAATTTTTTGGAAGTGATGAATCCATAATTATCATCATGTTGTTCGAGTAAGTCCAAAGGTTTTGCATCAGGGTTACCTGGTGGAACAACCGTTCTTTCCATGCGTTTGTTTTCAATGAAGTTGATGAGTGTGTCTCTCACCTTTTCGTAGTTACGTTGTTTTTCTTCGTTACGAGCTTCTTTTAAATCTTCATTGGATCTGTATTGGTATTCTGGTTTGTCTTCATCAGGAGTTTTGCTGTAAATCATCGCGAGGATGGCAAAACGTTTTGCACGGCGGAGTGTCAAAATCCCTTCTTTGTAGAGCGTAAGTTTGTAACGGTATTGGTGAGGGCTGGAATTGAGTCCCGTTGTATAAAGGTCTTCCGAAGAACGAAGGTCACGAAAACCCAAACGTAATAGAGCTTTGGCGTTACTATCATTGGACCTTATGATGGCAGGTGCTGCTGCTTCGAGCAGGGCTCTCGCATCTTCAATGTATTTTTGGATGACAATCTCGAAGATGTTTTTGAGTTCCCCTTGCGCTTGGCGGAGTTGGCGAAACCCATATACATAGTTACTTTGTAAGTACCACATATTCCCGCTAAAATCCGATTGGTTAGCGGCTTTTAGGAGTTTGAAATAATCAAAATCCAAATTCTTTTTGGAAGGATCTGGGGTTTGTGTTCCTGGGCCTGGTTGTGCAGTGGTTTGTGCTTCTTCTTGGGAAGGGGCCAAATTGCTGAGTGCCACATTGATAAAATTTAAGTTTTCTTTGTTTTCAAAGATCAAAATCCCCAAATTCGTTTGTTCTGGAGATACTGCATTGATGTGGGAGATATTCCCAACAACCAGTGCAAAAAAGAGGATGAATTTCCATTTTCCCATAGCTCTACCTTGTTTTATATATCGGAGCTATGGAAAAAACCAGGACTAAATTTTACATTTTTTGGATGCGTTCGATGGCAGAAATGACATCTTCTCGTTTTCCAAAGGCTGAAAGTCGGAAATACCCTTCTCCAGCCGGTCCAAAACCAGAACCAGGGGTACCGACTACCTGTGCCTTTCCTAGGAGTTCGTCAAAAAATTCCCAAGATTTGAGACCCCTTGGGGTTTTTAACCAAATATACGGGGCGTTTGTCCCTCCGAATACTTTGTAACCCGCTTTGCCTAGACCTTCTCGGATGAGTTTGGCATTTTCCATGTAATAGGAAATTTGTTCTTTGATTTCCACTTGGCCTTGTGCTGAAAAAACTGCTTCTGCTCCTTTTTGGGTCACATACGATACGCCATTGAATTTCGTAGTGTGGCGGCGGTTCCATAGGGAATTAAAACTCACTTCTTCTCCAGACTTTGTTTTTCCTTTTAAGTCTTTTGGGATCACAAGGTAAGCACAACGTGTCCCCGTAAATCCGGCAGTTTTCGAGAAGGAACGAAATTCCATCGCCACTTCTTTGGCGCCTGGGATTTCATAAATGGATTTTGGGATTTCTGGGTCTTGGATAAAGGATTCATAGGCAGAATCATAAAGGATGATACTTCCCATTTTTTTGGCATAATCCACCCATTCCGTGAGCCGAGCCTTCGTTGCCACCATCCCCGTTGGGTTATTTGGGTAACATAGGTAGATGATGTCTGGTTTTTCTTTTGGAAACTCTGGTTCGAAGTTATTTTCCTCAGTTGCCGGCATGTAGATGATATTCGCATAACGTCCATCAGGTCCGACTTCTCCTGTACGGCCAGCCATCACATTGGTATCGACATACACTGGATAAACGGGATCCACAACGGCAATTTTACTATCGAGTGAAAAGATCTCTTGGATGTTTCCGCAGTCACATTTGGATCCATCTGATACAAAAACTTCGTCTTCTGCAATTTGGACACCACGAGCAGTGTAATCATGTGCTATGATTTTTTGAATGAGAAAAGAATAACCTTGTTCTGGTCCATAACCATGGAAACCACCTGCACTTCCCATTTCCTTTGCTGCATCCACCATAGCATTTACAATCGTTGGAGCCAAAGGTAGGGTTACGTCCCCGATTCCAAGTCGGATGATTTTTGCATTTTGGTTTGCATCGGAATAAGCTTTTACCCTTCTCCCAATTTCAGGGAATAAGTATCCCGCTTTTAATTTTAAATAGTTTTCATTTATCTGAGTCATTTTCTTCTTTTTTTCCTCTATGAGTTTTCTCGATCTAAATCCTTCATGATAACCATGTTCGTATAACACATCTTCTTCGCCCCATGTCCAACAATAAAACCCGTTGCCATGATCAAAGTCGACAAGCCACAAACCTTTTACATCAATTTTCAAATTTAAAATTTCGTTTGTCCAATGTTTGATGATGTCTCCAATTTCATCCTCTTTGGATTCCAAAATATTCTCTGGTAACATTTTGTTTCGTACATCATCTGCAAGCACACTTGCTTTTAGATAATATTCTTTGGTGATGTCACGTACAAGGGGAAGGACTTCCCTTGCCTCTTCCAAAGTCCAAATTTTTTTAGTCAAAATTGACTCCAAGGCTTAAGCAAAGTAAAACCATTCTCACAACCACTCCATACTTCGCCTGACGGAAGTAAGCTGCGTTTGGCAAATCATCCACATCCGTGGAAAGTTCGTTCACCCGAGGGAGTGGGTGGAGGATGGTTGTGTCTTTTTTGGAGGCAAGGACTAACTCTTTATTCACTTTATAAATATCTTTTAGTTTTTCATACTCCCTATGGTCAGGGAATCTTTCTTCTTGGATCCTTGTGACATAGGCAACATCAGCATCCCAAATCGCTTTGATGTCTGTGGTTTCCTCCCAAGTCATGGGAAAACCTTCTAAGTTCTTTTTGTACTTATCTGGGAGTTTGAGTTCTTCGGGGCTAATCAGGTACAAATGCACTGGGTAATGCCTGAGTAGGTTGATAAGAGAATGGATGGTGCGACCATACTTTAGGTCCCCAATAAAGGCAATGTTTAGGCCATCAATTTTCTTTTTTTCAGAAACGATGGTATACAAATCGAGAAGGGCCTGTGTGGGGTGTTGCCCTGCCCCATCCCCTGCATTGATCACAGGGATGTTCACAGCACCTGCAGCAATCCGAGAGGATCCTTCCACGGGGTGGCGGATGACAGCGATATCGACATAGGCCTCGATCATCTTCATGGTATCATAGAGAGTTTCTCCCTTCGAAATGGAAGAAAACTGAAACCCCACAGTGGAAATGAGCCTGCCCCCGAGCCTTTCCATTGCCGCTTCAAAACTCATCCTGGTTCGGGTACTCGCTTCAAAAAAGAGGGAGGCAAGGAGTTTTCCATGGAGGATTCCAAACGCTTCTCCCGTTTCGTGTAACACACTCATTCGGTTTGTTTTTTCGATTAAGAAATTGAGGTCTTCTTTGGAAAATTGTAGGGTGTCTAGGATGTTTTTGTGGGAGTATGCGTACATAGATCGGAAATCTTTTCTCTAGGGTTTTTGGTATCGAATAAATCGAAAACATATTTTTTGGTATTTATGGTCGAGACAATTCAGAACAAACTCCTGGATATGGAACTTGTCACCCAACACTTGGTCCAACCAGACGATTTAAACTACCATAACAATCTTTTTGGAGGGAAAATGCTCTCCTGGATTGATGAAGGGATGGCAATGTATGTGATGAACAAAATCCGTTACACAAACATTGTGACCATGAGTATGGACAATGTGGTGTTCCGTTCCCCTGCCCGGGCAGGTGACATCATCCAAATTTACGGAAAAATTGTAAAATATGGAAAATCTTCGGTCACTTCCAGAACCCTCGCCATCACAAACAACCCACAAACGGGAAAAATGTCTGCTGTGATTGAAAGTGACATCACCTACGTATGCTTAGGTGAGAATGGGAAACCGACAGCCTACTTTCGTAACTTCACCCCTCCCACTTAGGGAAAAGGGTTTGAGAATGGCCGAGTAAATTCAAAATCCTTCCTGCAATGAAATCACCCAAGTCATCCAATGTTTTTGGCATTTGGTAAAACCCAGGGGATGCAGGTAGGATGATGGCACCGGCTTCATCCAAGTCTAAGAGATTACGAAGGTGGATGCGGTTGTAAGGAGTTTCTCTTGGCACAACAATGAGTCTTCTTCTTTCTTTCAGAGTGACATCAGCCGCACGTTCAATGAGGTTTTCGGTAAGACCTGCTGACATCGAAGCCACAGTTTTCATGCTACAGGGAATGACAACCATCGCATCCCACACATTGGATCCACTGGCAATATCTGATCCAATGTCAAAAAAATTACGCACATGGAATTTGTGTTTGGGTTTTAGTTTCCACTTTTCTTCCACAAAGGACAATATGTCTTCGGTTGTTTTAACACTTGTTTCATACTCTTCTGAAAAGATACGAAGGGAAGCGGGGCTTGCGGTGATATATGTTTCCCCATCCAATTCATAAAGAGCTCTTAAAAATCTTGCGGCATAGATGCTACCACTCGCGCCCGCAAGACCCACAACCAGTTTCATCGAAAACTGATCCCAGAGGATATCTTTAATAAAAACTCATTCCATTTGTCAAAGAGAATGGCTAAAAATAAAACCACACTAATCCAAGAATTGATTTGGTAAAAAATAAGTGGTAGGTCCTTACGTTTGAATTGGTAAGAAATCTTATGTTCATACAAAACCAAAATTCCAATCACAGAAAGGATGAGAAAGTACATAAACCCAAGTTCCGCACTGATCCCAGCCAAGATAAAAAATACAAAAGACAAACTATGTAATACCACAGCGATGATACGAGATTTGGTTTCTCCTAGTTTTGCCGGGATGCTATGCAGATTTTCTTTGGTATCAAAGTCCATGTCTTGGATTGCATATAACACGTCAAAGGCGGCTATGTGAAACAAAAGTCCAAAAGAAAATAAAATCGGCACAAGGCTTATGGTTTCCGTGATGGCAATCCAAGCTCCCAAGGGAGCAAGCGAGATGGCAAAACCCAAAACCAAATGGCAAAACAAAGTGAAACGTTTGGTCAGTGAGTACAAAAAGAGGATAAAAAGTGCCGGGAATGAAAGAAGAAATGCCAGTTTGTTTACAAAGAAACTGGCAAAGATAAAAATAAATGACGATAACCCAATGAAAAGGAGAGCCGATAGTTTCGAAATTTTCCCAGCAGGGATTTCCCGATTTTGGGTGCGTGGGTTTTTTTCATCAATTTCAGAATCCACATACCGGTTAAAGCCCATGGCGGCACTGCGTGCACTCACCATACAAACAAGGATGAGGGCTCCAACCCGAAGTAAATCTCCTGTATCCAGGCTCGATTCTAGGTAAGCTAAGACAAAACTGATCCCAGCGAAGGGCAAAGCAAAAAGTGTGTGGGAAAATTTAACCATTTTAGCGTAGAGAAATAGATTTTTGAAGAAGTTCATGGCATCCTTTCTGCCCTTAGTTTAGACAGGCGGTAGGTTTTTTGGTTCATTCTGTTTCGAATTCTTCCGTTCTTAGAACCAAGGTCACAAAATATGAATATCCGTCTTTCCTTTCTTGGAAGATTCACCCTATCCATTTTGACAATTGGATTATTTCTTTCGATTTCGGTTTTATCTTCTCATGAAAGTTTGGAAGACAGGCCACTCCGCCTGTTTTTCCACTGCGGAAAGGACCTGTTCACAAAGATGGATGAGGAAGGCAGAGGGGGTCTCAGTGCCTTACTCGGGTTTGTGGAAAGAGAAAAAATGGATTTGGATTTAAAACGGGGGAAAGGGTACATGTTGTACCCTTTTGGTGCCAAAGACAAACCACTGGAATTTCCTTTTGATGGATTCAACCTCACGAAAACCATTGAGATGGAACATGGCCCCGTCAAACTGGGTTTAGGTTCCATTGATGGCCTTGTCAATGCCAAAAACATAGAAGATTATGATGGTTGGATTGTCTATGTAAGCCCTGAAGAAGAAATCAAAATCCCAATGATCCCAGGTAGGAACGACCCAAACCTTCCCATCTTTTTACTGGTCGAAAAAAAACCACAAGCACGGTTTCGTTACCTGGCAAACGTCCACCAAATTGAATGCCCAAAAGAGTATGGAAGGCTTGGCACCTTAAATTTGTTTTACCGCAAACGAAACCTAATCCGGTTGGATTATAAAGTGGAATCCATCAATTTAGTGGATCGCAATCGTTCTTGGAAACAGAGAAAGGAATCGGAAACAGAAGAAGGTTTGGAAAAACCTATTCCGAATAAGAAGGACATAGGGAAGAAAGAGGGCAATCCGAACAATATGTACGGCGAGCCTGGCAATACTTACGACCGAGAAATATTAGGTAAAGAGATAGGTTTCGGCAAATTTCCTTAGGGGTCATTTTCATCATCTCTCGTTCAATTTGTACGGGATCGTTTTTTTTGGTAAACCCGAGGCGTTTGGTAAGCCGTTTTACATGGGTATCCACCACAAATCCCTCCACCACTCCATAAATTTCTGCAAGCACTACATTTGCGGTTTTCCTCCCGAAGCCAGGGAGACGAATCGCTTCTTCCATGGTCCTTGGAAGTTCCCCCCCAAATTCAGAGAGAAGCATCTTGGCAAATCCTTGGATGCTTTTGGCTTTGTTTTTATAAAACCCAGTGGAGAAAATTTTTTTTTCAATCGCAGCAAGTGGTGCTTTGGCAAAGGATTCTAGGGTTGGGAAGGTACGAAAGAGTTCGGGTGTGACTTGGTTCACACGTTCGTCTGTGCATTGGGCACTCAGAATGACGGCAATCGCCAGTTCGTATGGTTTGGAAAATGTGAGGGGGGTTTCCACGACACCGAATTCCGCCTCAAGTAGGCGGTAAACTTCGGTGGTAGTTGGTGTTTTTTTGGATCGTTTCAATCCACAAACAATCTTAAATCGTTGGTTTAAGCTGTCGGTGCCGTTTGTGCTTTCGGTGTGATTCCTACGTATTTTTTCGGAGTGATGGCAGTGATGTCACCGCCGTGGTCTTTGATTGCCACTTTCAAACCTTTTTTACGAAGGGTTCTCAAAGCACGTGTAGAAATCTTAACGCGGACCCAACGGTTCTCGTCTTCCAAAAAGATTTTCTTTGTGATCACATTCACCTTCCAGATACGGCGATTCTTTTTATGAGAATGGGATACGTTGTTCCCTGCCGTTGTTCCTTTTCCGGTTACTACACATGTTCTAGCCATAATTATTACCTTGTTTCGCTATGTTTTTGTACCCTCAGAATGGGTCAATTCGAAACGAATCTTTTCCTGAAAGAATCGGAGTGCTTCGATGGGAGTGTCTGCATAACCAAAAAGATGTAAGTCTTCTTCGGATATGAGCCTCATCTCCGCCAATTTTTTGAAATTGATGACTTCTGACCAAAATTTTTTTCCATAAAGCAGAATGGGAATTGGGCTTTTTTTCCCTGTTTGGACAAGGGTTAAGGTCTCAAACAATTCATCGAAGGTCCCAAACCCACCTGGGAAAGCAATCATACCCCGGCAGGATTTCATAAACCAAAGTTTTCGCATAAAAAAATAATGGAATTCAAAGGTGAGTTCTGGGTTCACATAGGGATTCGGTTGTTGTTCGTGAGGGAGGACGATGTTTAGGGCAACCGATTTGGACCCTGCTTCTTTTGCCCCTCGGTTCCCTGCTTCCATGATCCCAGGCCCCCCACCCGTGCAGATATGGAGGTTACGATCAGGGATTTCTTTTTTTAAAACCTCTGCCCATTCGCTGATCAGTTTCGAGAATTCTCTGGCTTCTTCATAGTAATGGCTTAAAGCGGAAAGTGGAAGATGGGAGTTTTGGCCTTTGGTTTCAGGAGAAGGAATCCTTGCAGATCCAAACACAACGATCGTATCGGTAATCCCATGTTCTTTCAATTCTGCCTTGGGGTGCAGGTACTCGGATAGGATGCGAACGGGACCTGCTTCATTCCCCCATAAAAAACTTTGATTCTCAAAGGCTAATTCATTCATCTTGTTATCATAGATCGACCGATTGGTATTAAAAATGTGGAAATTCCCAAAAACTTACGAACTTACGATTTCCTTCGAACACCTCCCCATCCCAGAGACAAAATTAAAGGAAACGATCCTCGAATGGGAAAACACGAAGCTTTCGTTTTTGCGACCATTTTGGGTTTTGGATTGGAAAACAAAACCAGAAGCTCTTGGCAATAGCAGAGCCACTCTTACTTTGCAATCGGAACTAAAAAACTGGGACAAAGTTTTGGTTCTTTTTTTCCCAACTTGGTTTGAGAAGGCAAATAGAGAACGACTAACAAATATTTTACGAGAAAAACTTCCAGTCCCACAATCGCCGAGCAAACGGATTTCCGTTTGGCAAAAAATAAAAACCTATGGGAAGGAACCAGTCCAATTGCTCTTGGGTAACCTTGTGATGGTCAAAGCAAGTTTGGAAATGGAAGGGATCGAAACCTTGGATCCCTCCCGCCATCTCCAAATCCATGAGAATGCTTCACACATCATTCTTAGAATCTCATACCTAAAAAATATCCAATACCGATTCCACCAAAAATCCTTCCAACCACCTTACCCAAAATTTGCGGAGTGTTATATCCAAACAAGAGACAAACACACTGACGAAAGTTTAGGCAAGGTATTCTATTCTTTTTTAGGATACCTACTCGAGAAGGAATCAGACGAATACTTGTTAGCTTATTTTGGATTCCAACCAAAGGTTCCGAAGTCCATTAGAGAAAGGATTCCCGATGAAATTTGGAAAACTCTGCCCGATGGACCAACAGAGAATTGGGTTGCTGCCAATTTAAAAGCGGAAGAACTCGAATTTAGGCCTGTCTACCAGGTTTCCACTTCTTAGCAGCATCATCTAAAATGATGAATCTTGAATTTTTACCAATCATCACCTCATTGATTTTTTTATCTTGTAAGGCTCGGTAAACAGAAGTTCGGCTAGTGTTTTTCTTTTCAGCGAAGTATTTGATTTCCAAAAGATTTTTACTAATCTGTTTACAAGTATTCACTAGTGCATCTGACATGGGGGGACTATCCTCTTTTTTTTCTTAGACAGTTTGTTCGATAAAGAGAATGATTTTTTTTAGAATTGATCCAAACGAATCGAAAATTCGATTTTTTTTTCGGATTCTGCCTTCACGATACTAGGACTTGCACCAGGAAAATGTAAAAAGTTTCCTGTGCTTGTCATGGGTTCGATGGCAATGGACTTTCGATCTTGCGGTGTGAACACTTGGTAAAAGTTTCCACCACTGATGATTAATTTTTCCTTTTTGTTCATCGAAAAAAGTCCTATATAAGGGACTGCTTCACCTTTCGCCACGTACAAATCGTCAAAATTTTTTCCACCGAGTGGGATTTCTGAATTGATGACGACTTCTTCAGTTAACACTCGTTCGGGCAATAAATAGTCTCCCAATTTGATTTGGTGGAATCCGGAACCAATGAGGAATAAATCATCAATCGTTTCCTCTTCGTGTAAGCGAAAGTACGGATGGATTCCGAGAGCAAATGGGAAGTCTTCTTTTGACTGATTTTCCAATTCATAGATGATTTTTAGTTCAGTTGGCGTGAGTTCGTAGACCTCTCTCACTTGGATTTTGGAAAGTAAGGTGCCCTTCCAAGACTCTGGGATTTCGATTCCAAATTTCACAAAGGATTTTTGGTCCGTTTCTTTTTCCTCCAAAACAAATCGAGGCAAATTATGAAAGAGACCATGGAGTGAGATCCCATTCCCATCGGTAAGCCAGTGTACACTCGGGTAAAATGGTTCCCTTGCCCAAGGATTGGGTTCTAAGCGGTTGACCCAAGGAAACATCAAAAAGGAACCCGAAGCAAAAAATGGGTCGGGGGGTTTGTGGCCTGCAACAACAGAAACTGTGGATCCATCTACGGGAGAATGTAGGTGCAAATGGAGCCATTGCCCTCCCCCAGTCGGTTCTGACCCAAAACTAGAATATTTAGTTTTCAATTGGTGCAAGATTTATCTCCCAAAAATGATTGAAGTCAGAGTTTACGATCTTAGAAAGGTTTGTATGCCTTTAAGAAAGTTTGGTCTTTTTAGTTTAGTCGTTCTTCTTTCGGTTCTTTTTACAGAATCTTGTGTGATCGGAAACAGTATGAACTTGTTCCCAACAACAACTAAGTCTGAATTCGAAGAGAAACTCATCGCAGGAAAGGATCAAGAAAAAATCGTAATTATCTCGATCGAAGGGATGATTTCTGATGAATCCAAATCATCCTTTTTTGGACCAGCCTCCGACTCCATGGTGGTCCGAGTGAAAGAATCCTTAAAACGTGCCGAAAAGGATGCTGATGTCAAAGGTGTGATTTTAAAAATCAATTCACCTGGTGGAACGGTGACTGCCAGTGACATCATCTACCAAGAAATCAAAAAATTCAAAGAACGAAAAGGAATCCCTGTTTTTGCAGGATTTATGGATACGGCCGCAAGTGGTGCCTACTACATCGCCATGGCAACAGATTCCATCGGTGCCCACCCAACAACTGTTACAGGCTCTGTAGGGGTCATCATGTCAGGGATCAATGTGAAAGAAGGTTTAGACAAACTGGGAATCAAAGACCAATCCTTTACTTCTGGTCCAAACAAAGCACTTGGTTCTCCCACAACGGAGATGACATCCGAACAAAGAAAAATTTTGCAATCCATCATCGATAGTTTGTATTCCCGTTTTTTTGATGTCGTTAAAAAAGGACGTCCCAAAGTTTCAGAAGCAAGACTCAAAGAAATTTGTGATGGAAGGATATTCACGGCAGAACAAGCACAAAAAGAAGGGATGATCGACTTTATTGGTTACTTTGATAACTTTGTGATCGAACTCATGAAACACCCAAGATACGAAGGCAATCCACAAGGTTCCCCTCGGATTGTAACCTACCAAAGAGGAAAAGTTCCTGTTGAAAATATTTACCAAGCAACAGATGCCAAAGGAAATCCTATTTCATTTGGAATCGCAGACAAACTTCTTGGTGGTGAAACCAACGCAAAGTTTTTATACCTTTGGGACATTTGAGTTTAGGTTACCAACTGCATGTTATTTAATTCGATTCCTTATTTATTTTTATTTGCATTCACATACTTAATCTATTGGAACATACCACAAAAGGGGCGTAAACCCCTACTTGTGGTTTCTTCCTTATTGTTTTATGCATACTTTAGTTTTCCATTTTTATTCCACTTCCTTCTTGTCATCTTAATCAATTATGCTTTCAGCGAATGGATGTTTCGCAAAAAAGAGAAAGGGGAAACATTCGATTCCGTTTTGTATACAATTGTTGTATTAAACGTAATCAATTTAGCGTTTTTTAAATACTTTTACTTTATCACCGATTCTTTGTACGGCTTAACTGGTTATCCAAGTTTTAAAGAAATCTCTGGTTCATGGAGTATCTTTTTACCACTAGCCATTAGTTTTTATACCTTCCAAATCATCGCAGTGCAAGTGGACATCTACCGAGGTGTCATTGAAAAACGAATGTCCACTGTGGATTATTTTTTATTCATTTTGTTTTTCCCTCAACTGATTGCCGGGCCCATCATGAGGTCTCAAGATTTCCTTCCGCAACTGGACAACCCTACGATCGATGAAGATCGAATGAAGAAAGGGATTTTTCTCATCATCGGTGGATTATTTAAAAAGGTAATCATTGCCGAAAACATTGCTCCGATCATCGCTCCCCTTTACATGGACCCTGCAAAGTATGATAGTTTTTCGATCTTTTTTAGTGTCCTTGCCTTTGGTATCCAAGTGTATTGTGACTTCTCTGGTTATACGGATATGGCAAGGGGATCGGCCAATTTACTTGGGTATGAAATTCCTGAAAACTTCCAAGGTCCATTTTTATCGCAGTCCTTTCGTGAACTTTGGAGCCGTTGGCATATCACGTTATCATCATGGTTACGTGATTACATTTATATCCCACTTGGGGGAAGTAAGGGATCCATTTTCCGTTCCAATTTAAATTCTTTTATCACGATGTGCCTGGGAGGTCTTTGGCATGGAGCCAATTGGGCATTTGTGATTTGGGGAGCCTATTTAGGTGCCCTTATCTGGATCGAACGATCTTTGTACTTACACCGTGGCAAAAAGAAATTCATTCCCGACACCTTCCCCATGGCAGGTTTCATCCGCACCATCGTGATCTTTATCATTTTTACTTTTTCGGGAGTATTTTTCAGGGCGGCAGCAAGGGGTTCAGAATCTTTAAACGTAGCCTATGAAATCTTCAAAGGGGTTTTGACCTTACGCAATACTGGTGATACCCTTAGCCGAGTGGATGAACTTCCTACCTTCATTGCCCTTGGCCTTATGTTCAACTGGTTCCAATACTCTCCTTTTGTGTATGAAAAACTAAAACCATACCAGAACATATTACTCCCCATTTTATCCGTTGTGATTTTACTTTTACTCGGAATTTTTGGAGATGGTGGGCAAGATTTTATCTACTTCCAGTTCTAACGAAAAACAAAAACGGGGGCCGATTGGTTTCCAAAAGAAAGCTGTATCCCTTCTTTTGGTGGCCCTTGTTTTAGGACTCGATGCCTGTACACCCAAGATGGGTTGGATCCGCACTCTGCCTCCTTCCTTCCCTAGAGACATTGGACTTCCATTAGGTTATTATGACAGGCCAACGGAAAAAAAATCGGCAATGGGTTCCAAATCCTTCCATTTGCATTGGAAAGAAACCATCCAAATCCTATCAGAATCGGAATTCAAAAAGACCTGGCGGGAGTGGAAGGTATACGAAGACCATGTCCAATTCCGCCAAATCATTGGCAGAGGCCAGTTTGAAAAATCAAAGGATTGGGTTTTACTATCCACAAAAGAACTCAATACAAAAGAATGCCGTGTGGAAGGGAAACCAAAGCGAATGGCAAAACAGTTTGTGCCAAAGATTCCGTGTGAAACGTTTTCTTTGGATTCTACCAAGGAATTCCAACACAACCTACTCTACTATTATGATGGGAAGTCTTTGTACCCGATGCAATATGAATCAGGGTATGAGGAAGCAAACTTTGGCATTGCTTGGGAATCTGATGAACCCTATACAAAAACTAAATTATTCGAAATTGCAAAATTGAAGTATGGAAAAAAAGAATTCCAACCCCACGTGTATCATCACGTGAAGTTGGATTGATTCGAAGAAGAATCAAAAAAAGGGTAACCATCTCTAGAAAGAATCATAACAATTGATTTTAACGGGCAGCAACCACCGCACAGGCTTTCGCAAATTCCTTTGCTTCCATTTGTGCTTTTTCTTCGTATTTCACGATTCCGTGGCTACGGAATGCTTCACTTGCTTTTTTTGCATAGAGTGATGCTTCACAAAAATTACCGGCTTTTGAATACGCTTGGCTTGCTAAGTATTGGATGGATGCAAAACTTTTATGAGATTTCATCCCGATGGCTTCTCTGATTTTCAGAGCACGATCATAATGAGTGGAAGCTAAATCAAATTCACCAATTCCTTCCTCTTCGTTTGCCATTTTGACAAGTTCATTTGAGATCACGACAAGGGTTTCGTTATCGTACTGTTCGATTAGGGATGCCACTTCTTCGTTCGCGAGCGTTGCCTCTCCTGCAAATGCAGAGTAGTTGAGTAGAGCGATGGTCATGGTTACGAGTAGCTTTTTCATATTCCCTCCGAACTGCTGTTCAAGAGAAAGGATGCAACTATCGTGCCAAATCGCGATTTGCCTCCAAAAGCTGGTTCCTATGGGTTTTAGCACTTGGATTTGCCAAAAGGATCAGGGAAAAAAGAGGAAATTGCTTAAAAATGATACAAATTGAGTGGTTTGCAAGAAATTGACTGCAAAAAGGGCGGTGGCGAAAAAACACCGGAGGGGTTTTTCTGTGGAAAGACTTTCTTGCCTGTTTGAGATCCAGGCAAGGTAGGTGTTTGGTTTTCGGTTGGGAAATATCGCGAAAGGATCTTTGGAAAGAGCTCCCTTATTTCAATTCCTCGTCTGTGATTTCCAATTCTCTCTGTAAGAAGTCATTTAGGTCCATAGAACGGTAGTGGTCTCTATCTCCGTCACATTGGCGCCCACCAGGAACAGCCAAAGTGCGCCCAGCTATGGTGATGGGTTTTAAGAATAAATTGCCTGTAAGAGGGCAATTTGGTCCTGGAGAAAGGCCATTGAAGGCGCAGGTTGCCCCTTTCACCACATCGGAAGGGATTTCTTCTGATTTTCCGTTTGGATAAAAACTTGGGTATGGGCCTTCGTTATAAAACCTGGAATACATTTTCCCCCAGATGGGAGCGGCAACCCCAGCAGCGGTCACTCCTTTCCCAAGAGAAAGGGAAGATTTATCAAAACCCATCCAAACTATGGATGTGTATTTTGGGTCAAAGCCAGCATACCAAACATTGGTGTAAGAAGAAGTGGATCCTGTTTTACCACCAGATTCCCCTTTATAGTTCCCTTTATCAGAAGCTCGGAGTGCTTGGGTTGGAGTTCCACCCATTGCCACACCAATTAACATCTGTTTGATAATATAAGCAGTTGCTTCTGGAATGATTTGGATGGTTCCATTTTTGGCTTCTTCTGCCAAAGTCTCTTGCACTTCTTTTTCTTTATTGTAAACAACGGTTCCACTTTGGTTTAACACATAACGAACGCTAAAAGGAATTACATCTTTTCCTTTATTGGCAAGGATTGAGTAACCAAGGGCCATTTCATAAGGTGTGAGCTCTGCCACACCTAGTGCAAGAGCGGGGCCTGTTGGGAAACGAGACTTGTTTGTTTTCGTGACTTTGGAGGCAAAATCGATAACAGAGTCTGTTCCTGTTCTCATAAGAACTTGGACAGAAACAATATTGAGTGATAGAGACAAGGCTCTTGAAAGGGGAACCATCCCACGGAAGTCTCCAGAGATATCTTGCGGTGAATAACCTTCCCCTTCTTCCGTAATGGTGGTAAGTGGAGCATCCATAATCCCTGTTCCCGAACCTACTGCTCGGTTTTGGATCGCTGCTGCGTATACAAATGGTTTGAAAGCAGAACCAGTTTGGCGTCTTGCTTGCATGGCTCGGTTGAATTGGTTTTTCGGTGAAAACCTAGACCCACCTACCATAGTTTGGATGTACCCTGTTTGGTGGTCAATGGTGATGACGGCACCTTCCACATGTAAGTTGGAAGAGAATACAAGAGATGATCTTTGGAATTCTTTGACAGCAGCACTTTCGTTTTCGGAAGGAACAAAATCTGTTAAAAGTTCCAATGCAGGTGCCATTTCCTTTTCTAAATGCAAACGAAAGACTTGTCTATCATCTAGGCTTGTCACATAAGGAACACCAACAGGGAAAATGGAACCAAACAAATTGTATAACGAAACAAGGCCACGGTCAGCACGTCCCGCATAACGAAAGTTTGCACCAAAGGCATATTTATCTTGTTCGATAAGCCCTTTGCGGAGTTCTTCATCAGCGATTTCTTGTTTTCTTACATCTAAAGTGGTATAAACACGAAGACCACCAGTATACAATGCTTCTTCACCCAATTCCTTTTCTAAAATTTGGCGAACCCACTCCGTGAAATACGGAGCCCTGTTGAGTTTGGCACCCCATGTGGAACGTGATGGAGATTGTGTGATGACCACTGGCCAATAGCGGTCCCAAAAATCATCATGGATCTTTTGCACTTGGTCTTTTGGGATAAATCCATTTTTTGCCATAAGGCCAAGCACTACCATATGGGCTTGTTTGGCTTCTTTTGGATTTTTGAAAGGAGAGTACGTTACAGGTGCCTTGGGAAGCCTTGCAAGCATTGCCGCTTCCGCAATACTTAAGTCCCTTACATCTTTTTGGAAATAAACATTGGCCGCAGATGACAATCCTGTTGTTCCATGTCCCAAATAAATTAAGTTAAAATAAATTTCCAAGATTTCTTCTTTGGTGTATTCTTGTTCGATTTGTAAGGTAAGAAGTGCTTCTAAGAATTTACGACCAAAGGTTTTTTTCCGTTGTTGCAAAATGGTTTTTGCCAACTGTTGTGTTAAGGTAGATCCACCTTGGACAATTCGTCCTGCAAAAATATTTTTAATGGCAGCACGAACAATGGCCAAAAAGTCGATTCCAAAGTGATTAAAAAAGTTATCATCCTCAACAGATAAAAATGCATGGATCACATGAGGAGGGATATCACTGTATTTTAAGAGTTCTTGTTTGTGTCGGTATAACTCTGCAATGAGCACACCGTTTGTGTCATAAAGTTTGGTAGGCGTTGTGGGTTGGTAGGAAGCAAGTTTTTGTAATTCTTTTCCTTTGTTCACCTCAGAGAGGATGTAACCAAAAAATAGTCCACCAAGTAAAGCAATGCTAAAGAATGTTGTGATGGTGATACGTAATGTTTTTTCTTTGTTCATAGTCATTATAGATGGAATCTAAGTCCTTCTCTCGCTAAATGAATTTTTAATTTTTTTTCACCTAATTGCTGTTTGTGCAATATGGCACTTTCATAAATATCATAAATTTTTTCGTCGGAATAACTTGGTTCGTGGTGGGTGAGCACTAAGTTTTTAACACGCCAAGACGAAGCACAATTCACTGACATCGTATAAGCCGTATGACCCCAATCAAATTTGGAAAATGATTCATCCAAGGTATACTGTGTATCTAAAATCAATAGGTCAGCATCAGCAAAAAATGGCAAACACTCATGGATGAGGTCCATGTCTGCCCCGGTGAACTCAGCATCCGTTGCAAAAATAAAAATTTTTCCAGCACGGTTTGTGAATTTGTACGCAAACGAACCACCAGGGTGTTTGAGTGGGTAACACTCCACCTTTAGCCCCGAAGGAAACTCCAAAACGTCCCCAGGGAAAAACAATTTGAACTCTTTGGCGGAACCAGTTCCCTCCAAGGGCACAGGGAAAAACTCAGGTTCTTGTTGCCTTTGTAAGCGTTTTTCTAAGTCAGAATACGGGGAGTAAAAATGCAGATGGAAATCTGGAAAATAAATGGGTTTGAAAAAGGGAAGGCCCTGGATGTGATCCCAGTGGGTGTGGGTAATGAAAAACGAAACTGTTTTTTTCAGTTGGTTTGTGAAGTATTCCGAAACAAGTTCATCCCCTAAATTGCGGAGTCCCGTTCCCATATCCAAAACATAGGTTTCCCCATCATCATCCGTCACCGAAACACAGGTTGTGTCAGATCCTGTGACAAATTTCAAATGGTAGGGAAGATTTTGCCAAAACTCGTCCGCAGACCCTTCAGCCCCAGATTGTTTGTAGAGGTCTAGAATCTCAGTTATCTTTTTGCGGTAGTCTTGGTTTCGGAGTGGGCTCGCTATGGAACCGCGGACTCCGTAGAGTTGCACAATCACTTCCTCGATGCTAGGAAATCGACTTTCCTTGTCACTCAAGATTTACGATCTTGAATTTATGGCCTCTCGTACCCCAGGATATGAACTTCGATTTGGACCACCCATGGTTCCCGTAGTCCGCACTCTCATTTTCATCAATGTGATTTGTTTCATTCTGCAACTTTTGACAAAACTCACCTTACAATCTCCCTTAGCAGAACTCTATTTCGGACTCTCTCCAGAACTTGTATTCCGAGGTTGGGTTTGGCAACTTGTGAGTTATGCCTTCTTACATGGAAGTTTTTTACACATCCTTTTTAATATGTTAAGCCTTTGGATGTTTGGATCCGAACTTGCTGAAATGTGGGGGGAACGTGCTTTCCTTAAATTTTATTTTTTCACTGCATTTCTTGGTGGGATTGGAACCATCACCGCTCAATTTTTTGGAATCCCACAAGGAATCGTTGTCGGGGCCAGTGCCAGTATCTATGGCCTCCTTGTTGCCTATGGGATGACTTGGCCCAATAGAGAACTTCTCGTTTTTCTCATCTTTCCGATGCGCGCCAAATACTTTGTGATGATTGTGATGCTTATGGTTCTTTTTGCCCAAGGAGAACGAGTGGCTCACTTTGCCCATTTGGGTGGTGCCATTGGTGGTGTGATCCTAATGAAACTCTACACAGGTTGGCGTGGGACCAAATCAACATTACCCTCTTGGTCTTTATCGCGATACTTACAAAAGCGTAGGTTTATGCGTTACCAAGAAGAAATGGCAAAACGAGAAAATGCCAAAACCAAAGTGGACGAACTTTTAGAAAAAATTTCCAAAAACGGAATGGAATCCTTATCTAGAAAAGAACGAAAATTTTTAAATGAAGCTTCCCAAAAATACTTCAACGAGTGAGTTCTAAAGTATTTTTCTTTCCACCTACCCCGCCTAGATCGCCTTACTACAATTTGGCGATCGAGGAATCCATTGCTGTTCATATGGTAAAATCAAATATCACAGCAGGGATCCGTTTATGGAAAAATCCTGATTCCATCATCCTTGGTTTATCCGAAAACCCTTACCGAAATATCAAAGAACATGTGGTAAGTGCCTACGAAACGGAAGCGAAAAGGAATGGGTTTGGCAAAAAACCAAAACCAAACTTTTGTTATATTGCCAGGCGGGCCTCAGGTGGTGGGACAGTCTTCCATTCATTGTCAGGAAATATCAATTATTCTTTGTATTTTAATTTAGAAGAAAGAAAGGAACTTTTTCCGGTTAAGGATAGTTACGACCATATTCTAGGTATCATCTCAAAATCATTATCACCCCAAAACATCCAATCGTATCCGAAGGGAAAATCGGATCTTGTTTTGGAAAAAGATGGTGTGTTTAAAAAAATTTCAGGTAATGCACAGTTTCGCAAACGAAGTTGCATCGTCCAACATGGAACTTTAATTTTAGAAGAGAGTTTGATTGGCAAAGTTGCAGAAGTACTCCACCACCCTCCGGAAGAACCAGATTACCGCAAAGAAAGGACACATAAGGATTTTTTAACCTCTCTGCCTCCGTTTTTTTCCGAAGAAAAATGGGCCATTGATTTGGTTCAGGAGGTTTTCCTATATTTAAATTTGCCCTCACCCACCGATTTTTCAAAAATTTCCTTCTTTGGCAGGGACTTTTCTACTTTTCGGAAACAAGTGCTCAGAGAATCTGAAATTATTCGCAAGAAGAAATACCAAAATCCAGACTACACACTCCACAGAGAAATTCCGACATGAGTTATTTAGAAAAACAAGATCCTGAAGTTTACGCCGCCTTAAAAAAAGAAGACGAAAGACAAGAACATTCCCTCGAAATGATTGCGAGTGAAAACTTTGTTTCCCGTCCTGTTCTCGAAGCTTATCATTCTACACTTACCAATAAATATGCGGAAGGATATCCTGGAAAACGATACTACAATGGTTGCGAAAATGCAGACAAAGTAGAAGAACTCGCAATCGCTAGAGCAAAAAAAATGTTCGGTGCTGAATATGCAAACGTGCAACCACATAGCGGTGCACAGGCGAATATGGCCGTTTTCCTTGCTACACTTGAACCTGGGGATAGTTTCCTTGGGATGAATTTAGCACACGGTGGCCACCTAACTCATGGTAGTGCAGTGAACATCAGCGGAAAGTATTTCAAACCAATCCCTTACGGAGTGGATGAAAAAACAGAAACCATCAATTACGATGAAGTGGCAAAACTTGCCAAGGAACACAAACCAAAACTCATTGTTGTAGGCGCATCTGCTTACCCACGTATCATTGACTATAATAAATTCAGAGAAATTGCAAATGATATCGGTGCCAAGATCATGGCTGACATTGCACATATCTCTGGTTTGGTGGTCGCTGGAGAACACCCAAGTCCAATCGGTGTTTGTGATTTTGTGACTACCACAACTCACAAAACCTTACGTGGGCCAAGGGGTGGACTCATCCTTTCCTCGGCAGAGAATGAAAAGGTATTAAACTCACGAGTGTTCCCAGGGATCCAAGGTGGCCCACTCATGCATGTGATTGCCGCAAAAGCAGTTGCTTTTGGAGAAGCACTCCAACCTGAATTCAAAACCTATATCAAACAAGTGGTGAAAAACGCAAAAACACTCGCAGAGGTTTTCCAAAAACGAGGTTTCCGCGTGGTATCGGGTGGGACTGACAACCACATCGTTCTACTAGATGTATCGGTAAAAGGCCTCACTGGAAAAGACGCTGCCGATGGACTTGACCATATCGGTGTGACCGTAAACAAAAATGCCATTCCATTTGATAAAAATCCACCAGCGGTTGCATCGGGAATCCGACTTGGGACTCCCGCACTCACCACCCGTGGACTGAAGGAAAAAGAAATCGAAGCCGTTGGCAATTTGATTTGTGATTACCTAGAACATTTTGGTGATGTGTCTTACGAATCAAAAGTGAAACAAGCAGTGAAAGAAATCACAGATGCTTTCCCAATGAAAAACTTCCGATTGGAAAACTAATTTCCTAAAACTGCAAAACATTTCTCCGTTCCGTATATCCATCGGATAACGGATCGGAGAATGACCTTTCTACCATCTCGACAGAATCCTTTCCATAAAAAACAAGTGTTGATGCCCGTGTGCCGTAGTTAGGTGTTTTGATCCGCACAGACGAAAGGTATTTTTCTCGTTCTTTGCCAATGCCTGTATCAGGCAAAAGATGTTCTTCTTTCACAAGTTCAGAATCATTTAAGGAGGAAAACATTCCCACTTCGAGTTCTGGTTTTGTCATTTTACCATTGGTCCAATCGGATATTTTTTCGATGATTTGCGATTTCAATTTTTCTGTTTTGGGCCAATTTGTATTCCAACTGGCATTACTCACAGCATGGAATCCAGTTTCCACAAGTTGCGTAGAAAAGGGATCCCCGCCCACCGCAACTGCTTCCTTTCCATCAAAGAGAAACAAATTGAATCCTTCAAAATTTTCTCTTTCAGAATCCACTTGTTTTGCATACCCAATGGATGGTTCGGACCAGACTTCTAAAAACTGAGTCACAAGCCCTCCTCTGGATTTTGGATGGGGATGAGGGGGCTTTCGGAAATTGCGGACATTGGTAAGGAATGCAAGTTTTCCAACGGCATTCGCGCCAAGCCAGGTCCCACCTGCTTTTAAATCCTTACCAGCAAGGATGTTTGGATTTGTATCCCAAACATGTAACCCTTCCGTAGGCCGTTCAAAAAATTCATCACGATTGGATGCAATGACAAGGGGAAATTCAGGATGAATCCTAAGGGCGATCACAACTAAACACATCTCCCACTAAAACATTCCTCAGTTTGCCAAAAGAAAGCGAAAAACCTTGGAAATATTTGGATTGAACCCCAAAAACCATATGAAAACGTGAATTGCATTACGTTATGAAAGCATTGGAAGCCACAAAAGCCGTCTCTATTTTCCAAGAATCCGTTTTGGATTGGCATAAAAAAGAAGCCCCTCACCCGAATCCTTATCCGGATGGCACATTAGAATTCACTCTCTACCAAAAAAACCACATTGATACCATCCAGTGGCACATTGAAGACGAAATCCGCAGACCAGACATCGCATTAGAAGAAGTTGTCGCTCTCAAACGAAAAATTGACAAACTCAACCAAGAAAGAACCGATATGGTAGAAAGGTTAGATGATTTTGTCATTGAGATGTTTCGTTCCGTAACACCAAAACCTGATGCAAGGCTCAATTCAGAATCTCCTGCATGGTTACTCGACCGAATGAGTATCTTAGAATTAAAAATTTTCCATATGGAAGAACAGGTAAACAGAAACGATTCATCTGCAACCAAAGAACATATCGAAAAATGCCAATCGAAGTTAACGGTTTTACTCGACCAAAGAGAAGACTTAAAACAATGTTTAGAAGAATTGTTTGATGATTATGCGAAAGGGACCAAACGAGTCAAAGTATACCGCCAAATGAAGATGTACAATGACCAAAATCTAAACCCATCTCTTTATAAGAATCAAAAATGACAAACCTTCTCGTACTTCGGTTTTCTGCAATGGGAGATGTTGCTTTGATGACACCAGCTCTCATCGCAATCGCAGCCAAATACTCCAATATTCAGTTAACGGTTGTTACAAGAGGAAACTTTGCTCCATTTTTTTATAATATCCCCAACCTAAATGTTTTAGGCATCAATCTCAAAAAATACAAAGGGCTTTTGGGTTTGTGGAGGATGTACAGAGACATCGATAAACTAGGACCCTTTGGAAATGTGATCGATCTACATGGATCTGTTCGTTCGAGACTGATTGCATTTTTTTTCCGTTGTAAGGGAGTTCCTTATGCCAAAATCATCAAAGGTAGAAGGGAAAAATTAGCACAGACTAGGCGATACAATAAAAAATTAAACCAACTCCCACACACTGTCGAACGTTATCTAAATGTTTTCCGTAAATCTGGTTATGATGCCCCCATCCGAAAAGGCCCATGGTTAAATGTTGATGGCGAATCAAAAATGTTTGCAAAGGATTATTTTAAATCCATCGGGATCGATAAAAAAGATGGCCAGTGGTTTGGATTTGCTCCTTTTGCGGGACATGCTCTAAAAGAATGGAGTTTCGATAAGTGCAAACGCCTTGTCGAAGTACTTGTCACAGAATTCCCTGGTTGCCATGTATTTTTATTTGGTGGTCGTGATGAAGCCAAAGAACTGGAAATTTTACGAAACAACCTAACACAAGTCCACATCGTCCAAGGTGGAAATTTAGGAATCCGTGGTGAACTTGGGATTATGGACAGACTCGATGTGATGATCGGAATGGACAGTTCCAACGTTCACATTGCCGCTTTATTAAAAAAACCAGTGATCGGAATTTATGGGACCACCCACCCAGTTTCTGGATTTGGACCTTTTGCCCAAGAAGATTCAGGAGTTTTACAAGTTGATCTGCCTTGTAGGCCTTGTTCCATTTATGGAAATACAAAATGTTGGCGAGGGGACCATGCTTGTATGGAACTCATTGATCCCTTAGATGTTGTGAGACGAATCCGCCTCATCCAAAATGTAAACACACTTTGGTAAAAATTTAATACCATTGGGATCATTCTTCTAAAGGAGGTTTGCCATGTTTCAAAAAAGTAACATTTTGATGAAGTGCATAAGCAAACTCCACAAAACAATTTTTCTTTCCAATGTTTATAAAATCTTACTTATAATTCTACTCATTAGTTTTTCATTCACTCATACAAAGGCTGAAGATTTTAGTACGGAATTCCAAACAGTCGAACTTCCTTCACCTAACAAGAAAGACTTCGAAGAACAAATCAAATGCCCGATTGAGACTTGCAAACAAATCAATTACACTGCAGATGGAAACTACTTAAACGAAGTATGGGCAGAACTTGGTAAAAACGGTGGAAAACTGGTCATCAATTTCTTAGATTCACCCATGAAAATCTCGGAACCAGGATTGGAAGAGATCACAGAATACCTCAGAGAAATTGCAAAACGAGATGGCCATGTGAGTTTTGAGCCTTTTTATATGGCGACAAGGGCTCTTGGGATTACCGATGTTCCCGTTGTCAAAGATTTGTTCGGTCTTTCGTATAACTTATACAAACGAATTCGATCCTTTGTCAAATTCGGAAGGATGGAACATTACAATGCAAAGGTTTTATACCACCCAACCAATGGAAAAATCTTACAGGTATTTTTTTTCCATAAAAATTATGGAAATCTTTGTGAAACCGTTTATTCCACCTGTGATCGAATCGAATACATGGATGACGAATTGTTCGACAAACAACTTTCTTTACGTTTGAGTGAGCCAAAACAAAGGGGAATTGAAATTCGGTTTGGCCAAACACAAGCAGTTCTACCCAAAGCAAAACTAGACATCGGCAATTTACTCGATACCAATCGTTCGGCAAGATTGTACAAATGGCTGATCATTTCCAAAAGAACAGAAACAAAGATGGTCACACGAGAACGATTTTTAAGCCTAGAACTTGCAATCAAAGCTCTAGACTATACTCTCAGTGCTTACGAACTCGTGGAAGCCGTGCAATTGTATTTGCCAGCCAGATCCAAACAAGCCGAAGTAACGTATGAAGAAACGGAAGAAGGAAACCAAGTTCGGTCCGTTATCTTTTATCCACTCCCAAATAAAGAATCACCATAACATTCCAGCGGATCATCAAATTTCAAATTTTGTTTTGTCTGTATTTTACAACCAAAACAAAAACAAGACAGGCAAGTCCCGCAGAACCTGGGAAAAGTGTAGTTGTTAAGTTCCATTCAGCCAAGGCCAAGATGACCAGTGCATTCCGGAATAAAAAAATGATATAAAAACCAAGTGGTTCCGAATGTGGCAATCCATACCCTTTTCGAATTGTGGGAATGAAACCCAGGGAATCAGCAAAAGATAAAACAATCACGGCAGCAAGTGGGCTTGAAAAATAAAACCAAAATGGCAAACTAGAAATTGCTAAAACAAAAAAGAACCAATCTGATTTTGTAATTTTGATCTCCCCTCTTTTTTGGTAAGCATAAAGAGCGACGAGTAGGGTCGTAAATCCAGAGATGGCAATGGGTACAGTTCCAATCCCACCTTTGCCTACCAGTTGTGCAAAAAACACAATACAAGTGGTGAGCCCCCATATGATCCAAGAAAATACATGGGGTTGGACTTTCCCTGACTTGATGCCTTTTAAGTACGGAATGTACGCAAGTATCGTGAGTCCAACAGCAAGTGCACTGAGAAACGATCGAACTTCAATTCCCAAACCATTTGTCATTGCATAAAATCAAAAAACAAATCAAAGATGGTAGTTTTTTTGGCCTTCCCTTTCATGGCTTCGATGACTTTTCCATACACCTCTTCCATAACATCCACACATTTTTCCATCTCATGGCCAGAGGCAATGTGAATGGATTGTTTGGAAAACTTAGCATAGAGGGTAGGATTACGAATGATTTCCAAAGCACCTTGGGCGATTCCCTTTGCATCAAAGGACTTTGCAATAAAACCATTTTCGCCGTGTCTGATGAGTTCGGGAAGTGCAAATGCATCCACGCCCACTGCAGGAAGTCCACATGCGATTGCCTCGAGAACTACCAACCCCTGTGTCTCCATGGTGGACGCTGTTAAAAATACATCATACTGCGGATAGACATCATGTAAGACTGCATTGGGAACAAATCCTTTGAACTCAACTGCATTTTCAATGTTTAGGTGTTCTGCTTGGCGTTGTAAGGATGGGATTGCTGGCCCTTCTCCAATGATGGTGAGAGTTGCTTTAGGAAACTGTTCATGGATGAGTTTAAACGCATTGATCACGATATCACAGTTTTTTTCGTACGAAATTCGGCCTACATGTAAAAATTTTGGAGCATCTCCATTTGCGTATTCCTTCGGTTTGCCTTGGAAACGTTTGAGGTCCATTCCATTGGATACAACCGTAATCGGGCGAGTGATTCCATATTGGATCAGTTGTTCTTTGATGAGATGGCTTGGTGAAATCACCACATCACATCTGTTATAAATATCATTACAAATCTTTAAAATGATTTTTTTACGAATATTGAAATTATCAAATTTTACAATTTTGTCCAGTTCTTCGATATTTAATTTTTTTTTGAATTTGTTTGCCTTAAAAAATAGTTTATCGAGTTTGAAGAGGCGATAAAAAGAAACATACATCTCTTGTTCAGCCATGAGAGTATGATAGGTTCCAATGGTAGGAACACCAAAACGTTCGGCAGCATTCACCGCATAGAGTCCGAGTAGGCCTGGTGTGTGGATGTGGATGAGGTCGGGTTTAAAGTCCTCGATGATCCGTTTGATTTTTCCAGGTGATGGCAAAACGACCTTGATATCAGGGTAACTCGGCAAATACCCAGAGCGAAACCGGATCACTTGGATATTGTCTGTCATCCGATCAAAGTCCCCATCCCCGTATTTGGGAGCACAAATGCAGAATTGGTGGCCACGGAGCGCCAAAAGTTCAGAAAAATTCTTAATGGAAACAGCTACCCCATCGGTTTTTGGCAAAAAAGTATCGGAAAAATATAAAACTCGCAACTGTTACCTCTTTACAAATGAGAGAAAAAGATTAGTCTCATCCAAAGTTATGATTTACCGATTCTATCGTTCGTTTCTTGCCTTGTCCATCATTTCCTGTGCACTTTCTGTTTCTCTTAGCCAACTATTTTTACTCTTATCTTTTGTATTTTTCCTATTTCTGAATGAAAAACCCAAACTGGCAAGTAACCTAGTCAAAATCCTTTTTGTTTTTTACCTTTGGCAAATTGTAACCGTTTTGTATCATTTTGCAGCAGCAGGGTTTGATCTAAATTCCATCAAACAGGCGTTTCGTGATGAAATGAAAGATATCTTCCTTGTAACAGCTTTTGTTTCCGTGCAAGGCATAAAAAAAGAAGACAAAGCTTATTTATATAAAACATTTTTTATCTTTTCACTTGTGATTATTTTTACAGGTTTTATTTCGATTTTTTCAATGACCAGACTTTCAAGACTGATCTCTGATTTATACAAAACCTCCAGTTCTTGGCCCTACCAACACCATTACGGAAACATTGGTGCTTTGAATATCTATCTTCCAATTGGTCTTATGAATACACATTTAACTTTTGGTGGGTTACTTGCGTTTATCTTTCCAGGTTTTGTTTTCCGTCTTTATGATTCCTGGTACAACAAATCTCCAAAAATGAATATCACCATCCATGCTGTTTTACTTTTACTTGTTTCAGTTGTATTTTTATTTAACAATGCAAGGTCATCCCTCCTCGGAGCACTAGTAAGTGTCAGTTTTGGTTTTTATATCTTAGTTTTCATCGACAAAGACATTTCCAAAAAAATGATCAAACGTACAAGTTTCATTTTACTTGGATTTTTAATCCTTTTATTTGTTGGTTATAAAAGCACAAATGCTGTGAAAAGAGTTGTTGATCCATTGTTTGGGGGTGAAAAACACACAGACTCGGGTCGCACATTCATTTGGGATTCCACGTTCCCTCTCATCCAAGAGAATCCAATTTTTGGAATTGGTTCTGGTAATTACCAAAAGGAAATCGAAATCTCAAGGAAAAACAAAGAAAAGGAAAATAGAGAACTCGCCTTTTTTTATGAAGTGACCCAACGAGGACATGCACACAATGATTATTTTCACTTAACAGCCGTATTTGGATTCCCTCAAAGTGTTTTGTATTTAATTTTATTTGCAACGATTATGTATCATCTATTAAATTCGAATGTTCCAAAATCGATTCGGTTTATGACTTATGGACTAGTTGGTTTTTTTGCTTCTGGACTCTTACAATGTTATTTCCAAGACGATGAAGTACTCATTGTTTTTTATTTTTTATTAGGTTATTTAAACTATTATGCGGAAGAAAATTTGAATTCAGAATCTTCACAAAAAATGAGCAAAGTAGGATAAACGTATGGCATTAAAAAAATTATCTCCAAAGGGCGAATGGTTTGTAGACCCAAGTGGCAGAAAAGTTATCCTTCGTGGGGTCAATTTGGGAGGAGATACAAAAGTTCCATTCCCAAATGGTGGTACACAATTCCCCACTGATTTTTCAGATCATAAAGAAGTGAGTTTCATTGGTCGGCCTTTTCCATTGGAAGAAGCGGATACTCATTTCACTCGATTAAAATTATGGGGTTTCAATGTTTTACGATTATTAACCACTTGGGAGGCAGTTGAACACAAAGGTCCAGGTGAATATGATGAAGCTTACTTAAACTATTTCACAGAGATTGTCCGCTTAGCAGGAGAATATGGATTTTACGTTTTCATTGATTTCCACCAAGATGTTTGGTCGAGAATGACAGGTGGAGATGGTGCTCCAGGTTGGATTTTCGAAAAACTTGGAATTGATTTTAAAAAATTATCGGAAGCCGATGCTGCCATTGTGATGCAACGTGCATATGATTATTCAAACCCAGGAATTCGCCAGGAGAACAATTACCCAACGATGTGCTGGTCACAAAACTATCGTTATGCTGGAAACGGTATTTTATGGACATTGTTTTTTGGAGGTCGTGACTTTGCCCCTCATTTTCTAATCGATGGCAAAAATGTACAAGACTACCTACAAGACCACTATCTAAGTTGTATGAAACAAATTGCCGAAAGAGTGAAACAATTTGATTTTGTATTGGGATTTGATTCTTTAAATGAACCAGGCAAAGGATTCATAGGTCGAGCCATGAATGATCGAGGCCTGATCAATAAAGAGGAAGACCCTGCTAAACCTGGACTTGCTTGGTCACCGATTGATGCCTTGTATTCTTCGCATGGACATTCTGTGGATTTGCCATATCTCACTCTTAAGGTTTGGAAAGGAGGTTTTGTTCCCACAAAAACTGTGAGCGTGAACGAAAACCAAATTTCGATTTGGTTACCTGAATCACCAGGTGATCCATTCCAATTGGAAGGAGCATATACCATCACAAAAGATGGAACACCCTTTATCGAAAAAAATGATTTTTTCCAAAAAGTAAATGGTAAGGAAATTGATTTTGATCGGGATTATTTGATTCCTTTTATGCGAACTGTAGGGAAAACCATCCAAGCCATTCGTAGCGACTGGATGGTATTCATTGAACGGGAAGCGTCTGATGCTTTTACTCATCCACATCTTAATGGTGAAGTGCCCCCTCTAGCAGTGAATGCTGCACATTGGTATGATATACTCACCCTTCTATTCAAAACGTTTTTGTATCCTATCGCCATTGATACGCTTACCAAACGACCTGTTTTTGGGAAATCAGGAATTGAATCGATGTATGTTCGCCAGCTAACTCGCATTAAAAACACGGCAGATTCTGTTCCAGGGAAAATTCCTAGCCTTGTTGGAGAATTTGGAATTCCTTTTGACTTACAAGGTGGAAAGGCTTACAAGGAGTGGAAAAAAGGAAATCATTCTCCAAACATTTGGAAACGGCATGTAATGGCACTCGATGCGATGTACAATGCAATGGATACATTATTTTTATCAAATACTCTTTGGAACTACACCGCTTCCAATGAAAACGATTTGATGGTGGGTGATGGTTGGAACCAAGAAGATTTAAGTATTTTCTCCAAAGACCAAATCATTCCCGGATCTGATCCCGATGTGTATGGCGGAGGGGGGCGTGCCATCGAAGGATTTTGTAGGCCATATGCGTCCATGATCCAAGGAACTCCTACAAAGATGTTTTTCCAAATGGATACAAGGGAATTTGTTTTGGAATGGATTTCCGATACAAACATAACTGAGCCTTGCCAGATTAAAATTCCTAGATTTGTTTATCCAAATGGCGTACAAATTGTACTTTCAAATGCTGAAAAAATTTCTGAATCAAACGGAGAATTAACAGTCAAAGGAAATGGGGGCAAATCCTCTGTGATAGTTAGGCCATTATGATCGATCTAAGTACCATTCTGCAAAAATACCCATGGGAGGAACCATGGAAATCTCTGGGTAAACACATGGACAACCTGTGGGAATTTGATTTGTCTATCACAAGGGAAGAGGTTTGGCCCTACCTAATTGATACTTCCTCCTTTAATAAAAGAATTGGGTTGCCTCGGTTCCAATATACTGAGAAAAACGGAAAACTCATCGGTAAAACAAAACAAGCTGGGTTCCAATTGGAATGGGAGGAAGTCCCTTGGGAATGGGAATACCTAAAAGAGATTGGCAATGCACGGATCTACAAACGAGGGTTTGCAAAATACATTCGTCTCAAAATCATTGCAGAACCTCTAGGAGAATCACGTTGTAAAATTTATGTTTATTTAGGAGCCATACCTCGCAATTTTTTCACAAAAAAAATCTTAGAGATTGCACTCCCACGCCTAAAAGATTCCTTCCAAAAGGGATTTAAGGAAATCGAAGAGGAAATCAAACAAAGAAAACCAAAACTGCAAACTCTTAGTGGAAAAGATAATTCCTTTTTCCCAGAAGCACAATGGATCCATCAGGAAAAACTAGACAAACAAATCCAAATCCTTGTCGAAAAAGGAATACAAAAAGAGACCATCGAAAAAGTATTCTCTTGGATCAAACAATCACCTGACAACGATTTGGATCGAATTCGCATAAAATTCGTTAGTCGACATTTGAATTTAAATCCTGATGAGGTCCTTTTTTTGTTTTTGCATGGCTGCCGATTAGGAATTTTTACGCTCAGTTGGGATATTGTATGCCCACATTGTAGAGGGGTTCGAACATCACTTACAAAACTAGGTGATATGCCTTCGAAGGACCAATGTGACGTTTGTGAAATCGATTTTGACACAACAGGAGTCAACTCCATCGAGGTTACGTTTCATATCCACCCAAGTGTTCGAATCGTCGAAAAACAAATGTATTGTGCCGCAGAACCTGCTACCAAACAACATATTTTGTTAACAAAACGAGTGGGAGGGCGAAAATCCTTTTCATCCAATTTACTCATTGGTTCGGGGGTTTACCGACTTAGGAAAAAAGGCGATAAAAAGTACCGATTGGTAGAATCCAAACAAACGCACAACCAAACTGATATTTTGTGGTTACCCGAAACAAATGAAGAAGAGATCAAGGTGATCCCGAAACCCAATTTGGTTTTTGAAAATGATTCGGAAGAAGATGTAACCATTGTCTTAGAAGAAAGGAGTGAGGATCAGAATAGCCTAAGACCATCAGAGATTTTTGATTACCAGGAATTCCGAGACCTGTTTTCCGAAGAAGCAATTGCTACCAATTTACAATTGGACATAGGCATCAAAACAATTTTGTTCACGGACATTGTTGGATCAACCAAGTTCTATGAAACGGAAGGTGACCACGGTGCCTTTTTGCAAGTTAGGGAACATTTTATCAAGACCAACCAAATCATCCAAAACTTCCGAGGAGTGGTTGTCAAAACGATTGGTGACGCCGTTATGGCAAGTTTTTCGTCCCCCCTCCAAGCCTTAAAAGCAGCCAAAGAAATGCAAGAGTGGTTTCACCCGGAAAACAAACACACCCCGGTTCGGATACGAATTTCAATCCACACTGGCAACTGTTTGGCGGTAAATCTCAATAGCAATATCGACTACTTCGGCAATACAGTCAATTATACGGCAAAGATACAATCTGTCACCAATTCTGGCGAAATCTCCTTTAGTGAAACGATATTCCGAGACAAAGAGATCCGCGATTACTTAAGAAACAATGAAATCAAATTAAAAAAAGTGGAATTCCCACTCCCATGGGCCAACCGCACTGACTTTGTTTACATATGGAAAGTGTAATCAAAGTTAGATTGAAGGAAGATCAATTGGAAGGGATGGGAGGGACAGGAGTCGAAATAAAATAATGAAAAATTTGGGATGGCTCAGCCCTTTCTTGAACGATTCTCATGACTTTATACTTTTCCTTGTTTTTGATTTTTTCTTCATCAATATTATCATGATTTCCAAATTCGATTATTCTTAATACGCCTGGATCATTGAAATTTGTAGTCAACGCACAATCTAGATATAGGATTGGTATTTTAAAATTTTCACAAACTTCACTTAAACATGACTGTTCATAATACCATTGATTTTGATCATGAAAGAATTTTCCTGAACCAATCAACCGGTGTTCATGAGGAAGTTTATCCGGTCCTCCTTCTAAAATTTTTATTTTCCCAATTGAATCAATATGATAAAATAAAGTTTGCTTATCATCACTCATCCAAACTTGATTGAAAAATATTTTATCTAATTTTGATTTTTTTACCTCTTCCAAGGTTTTATAACAGCTCAGTTCTTCCTTTTTACGCAAACAAGATTGGTTCGTTTCTGGATTTGGAACGCAACCCCTCTCAGAAAGAATCGTGAATGGATCCTCTTCTTCTGCTTGTGGTACGCTTTCTTGCTTCTCTTTACAAAAAGTAAACATATAGAAAACAATAAAAAAAAGGATACTAGGTTTCATTTGGATTTTTCCTTGTCTGTGGTATTAACTCATGAAATTCAGAACGTAATAAATAATCTGTATTATTTGTAGGGAATTTAATTGATTTCAATTTTTTATTAATTTCTTTTTCAGAAAGATTTTCTTTTTTAAATCTTGTTTTGATATTTTCCAGTAACATATCATTCGTCTCCAATGTGATCCATCGATTTTGTATCCCAGATCCTCCCGCCGATTCCGAAATTAGGTATTCATTTACCCCTAGATCTGGATTGAATTTTTTACCGATCACAATGTAGATATGGTCGGACTTCATCGCCTTTTTTTTTGTATCCTCAACTAATTCCATTTTCCTCGTAATCCCAATCATACCCACTTTCAATTCAGGGATCACTCCCTTCTCTTTATGAGCATTCAAATCTTTTTCTGTGGTTAGCCTTTCAGATACCAATTTGGAAAATCCACCAGCCTGTCGAAAGAATTCCACACCATTTTGATGGACAAGACCAGCCTTATACTCGGCATCCATTCGTTCCATTTCCTCAGGAGTTAAAAATACATCCGAATTCAAATTGGCGAAGCCCCCTCTATCGGTGAGGCCTGCCGCATGCAAAACGGCTCCAATGTAACGGATACAATCTGTCTCTGTTATTTGGCGGAATCCATCATCATTTACCGTATTTACACCGGAGACGTCTTCTTTTCCATCTTTTAATACATAACGTCCATAATTTATTAAGCTCTTTAGGTTTTCGCCTAAGAGTTTTGCAACGTTTGCAGTGTGTAAGGCGACAAGTTCGTCACTAGAAAGATCCACTTTTTTTGTCGCTTCACAAATTTCTTCTCCAAGTCTTTGAAAGTAAGCTTGTTTGGTTTCTACCTTCGGATCATAGGAAACCTTTACATCTGTAAGAGCAACTTCGGAAGTGAGATAAACCACTGCTTCCGTTCCGATTGGCTGGATGGAACGCGATTCCCGTAAACGTTTGTATTCATTTAAAGACTTTTGGACTGCCTTTGACATCGGAACATCTTTGCCACCACGTAGCGCTTTGATTTTGGCTTCAATTTCCGTGGTATCCACACCTGCTTGTTTCAATTCATAAAGTTTTTTTTCTGTATCAAGTCTTGAATCCTTTTTATAGTCATCTATAATTTTCGTTTTTAACTTTGTGATCCTGTCTGTCTCCTGAGTAGATTCTGTATTAGTTGCATTACTCCCTTGCGGAAGAGGTTTTTGGATTTTGTATGAGTCAAAAAAGCGACCAATGGAAGTCCCTAAGTTAAAAAATCCTGATTTGACTTTATCAGCGATCCTGCCAAAAACAGAACCATTTGCGGATACCTGAAAAGGTGAATTCCCAAAATCATTTCCATTCAGATTGAATTGGTTTGAATCGGAAGTTTGTCGATTACGAAGTAAATTGACAAGCCCCATTCCACCAACTGCAAATCCACCTAACATTGATAATTGGCTGAGTAAATCAGAAAAAGTATCTTCTCCTCCATCTTCCAGTGCCATGATTGAATCGGACTTACTATCACTTAAATCTTGTGCTAAATTGATATTTTGGTTTGCAAAATCATAGTCTTCCAATTGAAATCCATTGTTTCCAAAAGTCGCTACGCTAACACCGTTTAACTCAGAAGAGGTGGACATTCCTGTCTGATCAAAATTCGCAGTTAATCCAATGCCTGATTCAGGATCAGTATAACCTATGCTACCACTGAAACCCGATCCCTTTAAGTCATACATCATGGAATAATTCCAATCTTTCCTAGGGCCTTCACCTTTTGGATTGTATTGGATGCCCACATTCCAGGCTTGATTAGAAGTAAAATCGCCTGAAAACTGAATTCCATCACCAAGTGATTTGGATACCTGAAGGGATGAATTGCCTTTTTCAGAAACACTCAAACTGAAATTGTTTATCGAATTACCGATCCCAATGGTTCCACCCCAGCCTTCCGCTGCGCTGTATTTCACTCCCAGGGCAGGGATTAATCCTTTCAGAAATCCCGATTGGAATTTCGTTTGTTCCCCTATCATTCCACCAAGCACACCATTGGCGAACCCTGCCGCTGCCCCATTCGGTCCTTCATGACTTCCAGCTACTGTTTGTACAATGGTAGTCGAAATCACTTGTCCCATCTTTACAGTAGCTGGGATTACACCTTTTGTTACAAAACTTGCAGCTTTTCCAATCGTCGATAAGGCAGAATTGACGCCTGTTAAAGCACCACTTGCTCCCATTGTGATGGCTAAAGAAATTGCATTGACTACGGATTGTCGTGTGGCTTTTGATTTTGCTTTTTGATTTGCCTTTTCACGCTCACGATTCCCGTATGAGATGCCAACAACCTCGTTTAAAAAAGATTCATCCATTCCTGTTTCTTGTGAAATTTCTTTTGCCAAGGCTTGTTTCCCTAATTCAGTGACAAGTGTCTTTGCATTCGTATAATCTAAGAACGCAGATTGGTATTGTGTTCCTGTCGCTACCATTCCAAATCCTTGTTCTGTATAACGATAATACGTCGCGACTTTAGAATCAGGATTTATATTCCTAGCATTGATCAATCGGTTTGTGTCTTCCAACAAGGAAACAATTTCTCCTTCATTGATTCCTGTTGCCACCATTGCGGTTTTAATCATCCCACCATAGGCACCAATTGATTTCGATTGAAGGTCGGAAATACCATTGTCTCTTTTCCTCCGTTTCGCTTTTTTTGTTTCCTTTTGGTTGTACTGGTCTTCAATCACTTTTGACATTATCTCTAAATCAATTCCTGTGATTGATGCAATCTCATTAGAAATGGCAGTCTTTGCTAATTGCACTTCGTTTGCTTTCACTTCTGCCATTCCTTCATGCCTACCAGAAATTTGTTCTTTTAATGCATCATATCGTTTCTCACCAACTAAACTTTTTGTATGAGTCACGACACCTCCAATTGCTAAATTGATAGGAATGGTGTATATCCCTCCGGTAGAATGATTTAAGAATTGCATTCCATGTGATATCGACTTTCCGATCACTGTCTCTATTGCGCTCATAGGGTTTTGTATGGAGACAAAATTGTCACGTGATTGGATCTTCTTTGCTTTTAATCTGCCCCGCATGAACTCAATCGCCATCGTTGCTTTTTGGATGTCCGCCTCACTTCCCCCGGAAGCCTGTATCCAAACTTTAGCCAATTCACTATTGATCGCAGATTCAATTTTACCTTGCATCGAAGCCTTTATCCCTTGTGTCCCACCACCTAGGTAAGCGAGAACAATTTCTTGCACCAATGAATCTTGGTTTTCTTTTTTCTCTTTATTTGCATAAAAGGTTTCGACATTCCTTTGATTTTGGAATTCGATAGATTGGATGTTCGAAGCAATTGTTAGTTGGTCATTCGCCAATGATTTAGTTAAAAATTGATTTGATATTTCATTTTGTTTCTTTGCCAAAAGATTCCAATCCTCATCTGACCACTCTACAAAAAAATCCTTCCTATCAGAAGACTGGATTTTCCCAATTTGGCTCAATTGAAAATGACGATTAGTCTCCATTTTAGAGGCAGTGTACTCACCCTCTTCGTTTTTGCCAGCCAAATGCCCATCATAGATTTCTTTTCGTATCGTAACATTTTGGTTTTTATGGTTGATCTGGATTTCGTATTGTTTTTTTAGTAAGTGGTTACATTCCGAAAGATTTGGGTTTTCATAACATAAACCAAATTTCTTTTGTTCTTCAACTGTGAGAGATTGATAATCATAATTCCCAACCAATATACTTTCATCTTTCGTTAGCGATCGACTTTGCAATAAATCTTGGTTTACTGAATAAACCATTTGGTTTAGCAGTTTTGTTTGTTCTTTTTTTTGTAAAGCCTCCAAATCAGAATTCATTTGCAATACATTTGCATACTGATTGACACCTGTGATCGTACGATGGAATTCCGATAACAAAGTTTGTTCACCAATGAAAACCTCCTTTGACTCTTTCCAATTTGATAATTCTTCGTATGATTTTAATTCTTTTTCATCATAATGAGAAACCAGGAATTCATTTGGTTTTGTAACTGTTCCGATCGGATTTACTTGAGTCGTTTCTCCTTTCTCATACAATTTAAGCCAGGTATCATCCCCTTCTTTTTTCTCTCTCTCTAATTGGCTTAACCAATTCTCTTTTGAAGCTTCTAAACGTTCTATATTTGCGATTAAATTGGTTTTGGCTTCATATTTTAAATTTTCTTTTGCATCTGACCATGACCGAAAATCATCTGCATATTGTTTCACTTTTGATTCCCAACTTCCAATGGCTGGTAATAACCGATTTTGGAAATAATTGTTTTGGGAATTTAACTGATGATAATTGTCATTCCAATATAAAGCTGAATTGGAAGACACTTCATCATACATCTCATACAAAACGGAATAACCAATCGCACCCATTTGTCGATAGAATGTACCCGAAGGGAAAACTGGTGTGGTTCTTTCCATTTTCCAATATGCATAATAAAAGTTTCCATCGGATAACAAATTTCCATTCACATGACTTGCGCTATCAAAAGGAATGGGTACTCCAAAAATCTCATCATTGTTCAAAAAATGATGTACATCTGTATACAAATTAGAACCTAACATCGCACTTACCCTACGTCCCGGTCCTAATTTCTCATTGATTAGGTTCACCAATCGGGATTCGTCTGAATGATGGATTGATTGGAATATCGCTCGTAAAAACGGATCGTGTATCTTTGAAAAATTCCCAACGTTCCCCTCTCCTTCGATCCTCCAATTTTCATACTTTTGGTCTTGAGAGAGAGCATGGTACAACTGTGTGCGTAAGATCCAATCGGCAAATCCCAAATCAAAACTAGATTTAGTTTGATCTAAATTAATATTGAGTCCTGTTTGGTAGGTATAAATTCGATTCTCGAAATAATTATGTTCTTCTAAAGCTTGGTTTGTTTCCATGCTAAGGAAGTTTTGGATTTTAGTTGAAATAAAAGTTAAAATGGAATCAGGATTTTCATTTGATGAAATCAATTCACCGGACAATTCAGAGATCAGTTTAGATAATACTTTACCTGCTTCATTCAAACTTCCATCAAGGTTTTTATATTGGCAACCTGTACCAAGATTACAATTGACCTCTAAACCATCTCTCAATTGGGAAACCATATTGGATATAGCACCCTTAACAGTTTCCTTGTATTCAGAGATTGCAGTTAAATTCGTTTGGAATCGGTCTTCCGTCTCCTCCATTTTTAACAGATAGTTCTCGTAATCTTGTTTTAATAACTCAAGTGAAGTGGAAAACGCATCTAAACCCTCTTGTTTTGATTTTTCCCATTCAAATTCCCATTCTTTTGCAGACTGTATTATTTTTTCGCGATTTTCTATCAGTAGTAACTCTTCTTTGGTATATTCTTCATAGATTGCTTCTTTTACAATCCTTTCCAAATACATTTGGTCAACTTTGCCTGTTTCTAGTTTCAACAAAAAGGCATCTCGGTTTTCGAAGTAATCACCAAAGAGATCTCTTTCCCACTCCGCATACAAAATGGAAACTTCTGAGACTAACGACCTTCTCCTCTCATCCAAATAACCTTCATTTGAAATGTAAAAATCCGAGTCTGTTTCATTCGCCAATATAGATTCGATTCTCTCATTTGCTTCTGCTATCCAAGAATTGATAGTTTCTGCCAACATCTCTTCCACTCTAAAATTCCAATCTTCTAAAGAAGGGGAGAAGTATTGGTATGCATAAAATTCTGCATAGTCTTGCTTTTGGTAATTGGGAACATCCCAAGTTTCAGTGATCGAATCTGCAAGAACTGAATGAAATAGAAAACACAACAGTATTAGAAAAAACAAAAGCATGGATTGGAAACTTTTGGAAAATTGCACCATAAAGAGCCTCTGCCCCTTAAGGTTTTAAATTAGAATCTTGGTTTTAAAAAATGGAAGGAATGGCTAAAATATATGTAGAAGGTACCATATAACAAAACCAAACATACGGTAGAAAATAAAAAATTACCGACATTAGCTGGATATAGGAGTAAAAAAATAAAACTAAGAAGAAACTGGTAACTAAAGATCATTTTAAATAGATTCCTTTTCCCACTTGTTAAATCTACAGTGACTATAAAAATCAAAATCCAAACGAATTGAATGTAATTTCCTCCAAACAAAGTGATTTGGAGTTTGGAGATTAACAAAATACAATAAATCCGAAGGAATGAATCAAAAATTTCTTTTTTACGAACACTGGCAAGGGCAAAAATCAAAACCAAAATTGAAATCGAATGCAAAGGAACGGGTGCACCAGAAGAAATTCGCTCATAGAAATTAGAATCTGTTTGTTTTAGATACTCACGAATTTCCGATTCGAGTTTCGGCCAATTTATGTTTTCTCCTTTTATCATAAGTTCTAACGTTGGTTTTCCGTTGATTTGGTAAAATCGATTCAGAATTTTCACGGGAGCGTAATCCCGAATCGAAGAATCAAATAACGTCTGATTCAAAGGCATTTTCTTTTGTTGTTTTAAAAAAGAATCCAAATGCTCCGAGTGGTTCACTTGAAATTTTATATCAACCAACCTTTCCTTCCACAAAAACTTTCCCACTATATTGGATTGCAAAGTATACATATCTTCTTTTATCGTTGTTTCTTGAGAATTCCCAAGCAATGCTCGATAAAATGAATTTGTGCGAAATTCTAATCCTTCAACCGATGGTTGGAAACATAATACTACATCTGTCACTTCTTTTTTGTATTGCAGCCACGGAACTAATTGTAATAGATCCTTTTCCAATTTCTCCATGTTCATTTGTGTGAAACGCAAAATCTGTTGTGAGTCTGACCGATTACCTTCGACTACATGAAAATAACCCAATTCTGTTGGCAAATTTTGAAATGGAATTTCCAATCCATTGGATTTCGATTGGAAATAAAACTCAGAACGATAGGGTTTTGGGATGACAATCAGTAAATCTGTCCAGTTGCCATCAATCAACTTTGATTCGACTTGTTTTGTGATACGGTAGACTTCTGCCTCTGCAACGTAATTCGGAAACTCTAGTTTTGCATATTTAAAAAACCCATCCTCTAACTGCATCGGAATCGGTTCCATACAATCATATAACAAACAAAATGCGGATAAAATCAGAACAAAAAATGAAACTACCACTTGGTATAATTTTAACTTTTGCTTTCGTATTTTACTCCAACCTTCGAAAGCCATCAAAAACTTTTCCTCTTTTGTCCTAGCCAATCGAAAAACTTTTTGATTCGAAAAACATTCGCAGATACGAAATAAGACTTGGGACAAAAAAAGAAGAAAATAGTAGGCAAATACAAGTTTCAAAACTAAAAACGGAACCCATGCCATGGAAACAAAAACACCAAAAAAGATAAAAATTAGGATGAGTTTAACATGGGGAAGTTTCCATCTCAGTCTCTTGGTATATGGTAAGTGCAATTTAAAAAACAAAAAAATAATGAAACTTAAATTACCAAGTGTAAGATGGAAAGCGGAGGATAAAAATAGATAGTATAAAATCGTAAGGTAAAAAACGAAGAAAAAGTTCAAAAACTGAAACCAGTTTTTCTGATAGAACCCAAGGAAAACAAAAGAGAATAGATCGATCACTAAAAAAAGCCATAACAATTCTTTCGCGGTTTCAAGATAACCTTGTTTCGAGACCATAATGATTTCCCATTGGGAATGGTCTTTGAGTAAGGATTGTAACTGAATTTCCAATAACAATAAGTGAAATGCAGACTTCGCGTAAACCATCACAGTTGATTTAGGTTCACCATTGACACGAACAGCAGTTTGTTTGTTCGAATCCACTAAACGGAACTGCAATAAGTTTCGCATCCACTCTGGACTTTTTTGGTTTTCGAGAAGGATGCCTCCTGCCCAACCATCAAGGGAATTTGGAATGGTTGATACGGAAATGCGACCACTCCCAACCTCTTTCCCAAACCCATATTGGCTTCGTTTTAAAGTTTGGAAAACTTCTGATAAAGCCGGCAATTGGTCTGTTTGGAAATCACTTCCATTTACCATGGTTACCAATTCTTTCTCAATTCCAGATTGGAAGTTGACTGATAATACCATATACCAATTTCTCAATGTTATTTCGAGTTCCTTTTCCGATACCAAATCGGAACGAGTTTTATTCTCTAAAACGATGAAAAAAGAAGACTGATCTTCTTTTGATTGGAAGCGAGGGAAAAGTACATCGTTTGGAAACCGGTTTTGGTTTAAAATGTAAACATTCCGAATCGTTTGGATGAATTCGGAAAGAGAGTTACCTCTCTCAATTTGCAGGTAGATTTTGAAAACTCCATGATCAGATACAAATTGACGTTCCTTGTATCCGCTTACCGTTTTCAATACCATCTCCCAGGGTTTCGCAATTTGTCCTTCAATTTGCAAAGCAGATTTGCCTGGCCAATGTTGAGAAATCTCTAACGTGAACGTTTCCTTTTCGCTATTTCCATCTTCAAATGAAAATTGATTTGAATGAAATATTGAGAGAATCGCTAGAAAAACCAGAAAAGAAATTAACTGATATCGATAATTGTGAATGACCTTCGGTGGTAACATTTCAAACCCAATTCTTTCCAAACAATTTGGGGTACAAAAAGTAAAAAAAGAATAAGGATACTAAAATTCCAATTAACATCGATATTGCGATCGAACGAACAAATTCCATGCCAGTAAGATTCAAAACAATGATAGGCAACAATCCAAAGACAGTCGTTCCAGAATTCAAAAGGACTGGTTTTTCTATCCAATGGAGTACTTTGGCATTTCGAATCTCGGTTCCTTGGATGTAAGAAAATTCTCTCCATTTTTCATCATAAATTGAGATATTATCCACAGAAACTCCAAGGAGGATGACGATCCCAATGTAATGCCCAAAATGGATTTCAGAAACTAATAAGAATAAAGTGATCATGGCCGTTACAAAAACTACCAAACAAACAAATAGATGTAAAAATGGCTTTAGGAACGATTCATAAATGGCAACCAATAATAAGTATACAAAACAAAATGAAAGTAATAGGAGAGACGAAAGTATGATAAAAAAATTTACGATTTCATCTCTTTCTGAATGTAAAAAAAATTGGAATCCATTTGTTTTATCTAAGAGAGAATCTTGCATCAGACGATTCCCACCGAACCACTCTAAATAATACAAACCCGACTCTCTTTTGTAATCTTCATATACAGTTTCCATTTTTTTATCATAGAAACCTTCGATTGGGATGGATTTTTGAATCGCCATTGTTTCTTTGGAATGATTCTCATTCCAATTTTCCTCACCCAATACAGAATTTTCTTTCCAGTTTGTAGAGAGGAATAATTCTTCCTTCTCTCCAGGTCCAATGGTCCCTAAGTACTTTGCATGATTGGCATACAAAATTTGCCTCCGGAACTCATCTGGATCTGCACCTTCCATTCCCATGGGAATTTTTTTGGGAGACCAAAATTCCATGGCAACTGGTTTTGGTTCATAAGAAAATTTTCCATCTAAAGAGTGATTTGTGTTTTTTACCATTTCATAAAATTGCACAAGTAAATCCCAATTTGCGTTTAAAATGGTAAGATGGTCTTTTGATTGGAAGGGTAATGATTTCGTAATCTCAGAAGGAATGTCCTGAACCTTTATTGTCCACTTGGATTCCGGAAACAACTGTGTGAGTTTTGTCATACATTCAAAATGATTTCCTTCACCCAAGATTTTGATTTGAAAAGGAACCGCAGTTTCCGTAAGAGTTTGAAACTTCTTTCCACCAATGGGAATCACAAGCAAATTCATGTTAGGTTCATTTATTTTGCAAACATGAGACATTTGTAATAAAATCCCTCCTAATTCCTGATCAGAAATATTTTGTTTTGGAAACAATTGGATGGTTTTACCTACCGGGTGCGGTTCTGGGAAAATCAGAAATTTTGGAAAATACAGGAAGACAATCATTAGGATTGGTAATCCGAAAAGGAAACCACTCCTCCGAATAAAGGTATCACTTACGCACGAGGAGATTTTTTTTCGTAACCTTTCAAGAAAGGCAAAGGCATTCGGAGGAAGATGGGACTTCGGAATCAATTTTTCTAAACTTACATAAAACAAGGGAACAAAAATGATAGAAGAACAGAGTGAGGAAAATAGTAACAAAACAATACAAAGGCCAATCCCAAAAAAGAACTCCCTCCATTCATGCACATACAAAAGAAGGGGTAAAAATACGATAATGGTAGTGAAACTTGATGACACAAGTGAGGTCCAAATGGAACGAACTCCTTTTTCCATTTTGATAAAATGCGGACATTCCTCGGACTTCTTCCATTCTGTATCGATTGAATAATATGTTAAATTATTAGCATCAAACAACATTCCAATCCCAACAGAAATCCCACTCAAACTGAGTAAATTGATGGAAATAGAAAACAATACCAAAAGATGTAAAAATAGAACGAGGGTAAAACAGACTGATAATGATAAAATGATCACTCCATGTAAGTTTTGGTATAGAAGATACGAGAAGAGTAAGGCAAAACCAAAACTAATCAGAAAAAAAATAAAGAACTGAAAAAGTTGGGCCCTTAATTCCGAAACAGAATTTGATACAATCTTGATTCCTGGCAATCCATTGTTATTGCTTAAAACAACATCAATTTGTTTTGCAATCTGAAGCGGGTTATGGTTTGGGTCAGCGGCGACTCTTATGTAAATGCTCTCTTCCCCATTCCATCTTGTCATAAAATTCCTTCGAGATGGAACCTTTGTGATGCGAGAGATTCGCTCTAAAGGAAAAAATTCGCCATTCCCTAAATGGATTGGAAACTGTTTTAGAATGAAACTGTCTGAGATCTCGGATTGGAATTTGATTTCTGTTGCTTCTTTGGTTCCATAATATTTTCCTAAAGAACCACTTTGTAATCCAGATTGGATTTGGAATTCTAAGTCTCTCAGTTTGATTGGGAAAAATTTGGAATGGTTTTGGTCCAATGAAATCAGAACATTTGATTTCTCATCACCAAAACAAATCACACTTATGACACCGGAAATCCTTTCCAATTGTTCCATGATCCTTTGCAATTGATAATCAAACTCTAATAAACTGCGATTTTCTGGTTTGGGGATTACAATCTCTACAAATGGATTTTCGTATTCACTTCTAGCTAATAATTTTGGTGTTCTCACACCAAAAGGTAGGTATTCTTTTATCTCATACAATAACTGGTAAAGCCCATCTTTGAATTCCGAAACGGAAGAACCAAATTGTAAATCTATTTGAACACTAGATTCTCCATAAACAGAACTTGTTCTGATTCGTTTCACTGATTTTAAAGATGAAATTCGATTGGACAAAGGCAAACTAACCGTTTGGTCAACATCAATTGCTGAATGATTTGGAAAATCGGTCACAATAAAATACCTTAGTGGCGTTAACTCAGGCAGAAGTTTGATTTGAATCTCTTGCAATCGAAAGAGTAATACAATGAAGAATAAAAAAACCAAAACCAAACACAATCGATTTCGATTTACATACAGTTCATACAATCCCTTCATAAAGGCAAAATTTCAAAGGATTCATGAGCACCAAGTCCAGCGATGACTTCTGATTCGCTTTCAGAATAGGTTTTGATTTGGACAAACCTTTTTTGAATACCGTTCTCCGATTTCAAATGGATATAAAACCCAGAATTTAAGTCACCAAACAAGGATCTGGTGGGAATTAATATTTTTTCTTTTTTAAGAGAAGAATTGATTTTCACAATTCCAAACATCCCTGGCAAAAGCGATTGGTAATGTTTAATGAGTTTCGCCTTGATTAAAATTCCATGTGATTTGGGATCTAAGTACCCATTCATTTTTTCCAAGATTCCAATGGCAATGGTCTGATTCGAAATTGAAGGGAGATATTGCACTTCCTTTTTCAACTGGATCTCATGTAACTCTCGTTCACCAACATGAAACGATACGGAAATTTCATTATTTTCCATCAAACTTAATAGAGGCAGATGATTCGTAATTTCACCTTCTTTGGCATTTAACTTTAGAATTTTCCCTGATTTTGGAGCATACAGTTTGGAATCATTTTTCAATTGTTCATTTGCTTTGATTTGGTTTTGGATGATTTTACTATTTGATACACTGAGTTCAAACTCAGTCTTTTCCAAAACGGTATTTTGGTTTTTCCAATGATTTAGTTTTTCATCAAACGAAACCATGTTGGGTTCTGTGGGTACGGACACGAGCGATAACAAATTTTCTCGTTCTCGGATTAAATTTTTAAAATGAGTGAGTTTGGTCTCCTCATCCAATTTCAGTTTTTCAAATTCTGGACTTGAGAGGTAACCCTGTTTCCAAAGGATTTCTTTTTTTGATTTTAAATCACTTGCATGGTCATATTCTTTTTTGGCCAATTCCACCCATTCTGTTTTTTTATCGATCTCCCTTACTTTCACCTCTATTTGTTTTTTAGCATGTTCCCATTTTTCTCGTGTGATCACTTCCTGTGATTTTGCGGCAACCAAATTGAGTTGTAACCTTTCCCCTTCCAAACGAATGAGTTCATCATCTAACTCGAGTAATAATTGACCTTTTTTGACGGATTGGCCTTCCTCAATATGGATTTTTTTGATTCGTCCTACTTGTTTGCTTTGGATAAAAATTTCTTTTGTTGGCTCCACTATCGCAGGAAATTCCATCACTTCATTCTCTTCCACGACTCTAGGATTCTGGAAGTGACGATTTTTGTTTGGGAGAGGGCTTTCGTTTGTTTCGTTTGTGTTTGATTCAAATAATCGCAATACAAGAATCTTTGAAAGCATTGGCAAACGATACCGAAGGTTTTCAGGTGCAAACCTTGAGTAGAAAAACGAAAGGAAGAGGTAGATTGTAGCCAAAATGAAAATGTTTTTCAGTTTTTGGTAGGCCACTTTTTTTAATAATTCAAGTTTCATCCCAAAATCACCAAAACCATTAGAATATAACTGAGTGGTAAGAAATAACTGATAAACGCCAAGTTACGTGGGTTGCATGAATTGGTTTTGGCTAATTCGTTTGATACTGAATGTGCATAGAATTGCACAAAGAAAGATAATAAAATCATCCAATAAGCAAAAAGAACCATCCCATAATTTGAATAGGAATGGAAAAAACCCAAAATTTTATTACCCAGGAACAAAATACAAAAGAACATAAAAAAGGACCGAAACGAAATGTTTACAATCGGAAAGGCTTGTTTTTTTGATTCAAGACGAAAGGCATAGGAAAGAAGGAATAATACTAACGAAGTAAAAGTTACAAATGTGAAAGCCAAAAAATAGATACTCAAAATTTGGAATGGGTACAGTTTCCAAAATGGAATCAGGGTATTTGGTTCATGACGGCTTGTCAGTAAGTTAAAGTTCTCCTCTTGGAAGGCATCCCAATTCCATAAACAATTGAGAAAAAATAACAGAGTGTAGGTTGCAAAATAAAACCAAGTTTTGGATTCAAATTGTGTAAGTGAAAAAGAAATCCGATATGCCCAACCAATTGGGGACTGCAGTTTCTGTAGGATGGAACTCATCATTACTTTTCTAACTCCTTCTCTAATACATCCAAAGTGTTCCGAAATCCTTTCACTTGGGCCAAAAATAGTTTTTTTTCATTTGTATTGATCTTGTGTTTTTTCACTCGAAGGTATAAAAGGATGGCTTCCGGAGAAACCATAACCAAATCCATCAATTGGGTTAACTCAGTTTCTTTTACTGTTTCATCCTGTTTGACAAGTAACATCGCCTTAAAATAGAGTAATACCATCTCTGGAGATTGGATTTTTGATTCCTTCCATACCAAAAAAAACTCTTTCCAGTCTTTTAGATAAAATAATGATTTTAAATAGAGAATGGTTTCTTTTGGGTCCAATCCTTTCTCTTTAAATTTGCCTTCTAAGATAGAACGAACGACTGTGAGGTGGCCAGAGAAATACGCATCTTTTAAGATTCGGTAATCTTTCTGATCCAAAGTTTCATCGTTATGACAAGCGAACTGAGAGCCAAATAACAAAATACTCGTGAAACATACCCATATCGATTTCATTGATTTGCCTCTTGTTTTGAATTTAGAAATGGGAAACGATTTGAATTTTCCCATTTCCAATCAAATCGTTCCATTTCATTCTCTGTGATATGAATCCATAACAACCGAATCAGGATTTCGTTTTTTGTCTCAGGTTTTAAAAATCGAACCAAAACAAGTTCAGGGATTCCTTTTTCTTTTGCGATGCGAATCCAATGTTTGAGTTTTGGCTCATAGGATAACGAAGTTTGACCCAATTCCACTTCAAGTCGTTCCAAATGGTCTTTGGGAACTGGAAATTCGTGAAGGGCAAAACTGTATTCCGCTTTTGGAATGACCTGGTATCCGTTTCGCTCAAATTCTTCACCTATCAAAGATAAAATGTCTTTTTCTAAACTGTATTCGTCTGAAAAAATATGCGAAGCAGTTGGCACCAAAAGTAATTGGCTCCCAAAAGGAACTGGATACTTTAAGTAACCAACTGCCCCGCCACAGGAAATACAGGAAACAAAGAATAACACAAACAACCGACAGTTGGATTTCATTTTGCCTCCATTTGGATCACGAATGCATGTTGCATTTTTTTCCCAAGACTTGACTTTGCATCTGAATCCAAACGAAACTCATAAAATGGATAAAAATTGGGAGATGTGGATGAGTTTGTTAGATTAAAGTCTCCACCTGTTACATTATTTCCAAATAATGATCCATTACAGCTTGCTTCACTTTCCGCAAATGAATATGTCAATTCTCTGCATCCATACGGATATTCAGATTGGCAATGGCTCCATACCCATGACGACAAACGTATATTTGATGATGGAGGTGAAATTTTAGTGAGTCTTGAAGCAGAAATGACAGAGGTTGTGTCCATATACTCATTAAAAAAAATTTTAAAATTGTCGGTATTCACGTCCGCACAAGCCCCTGTTTCTCCAGAATCTCCAGTACCATCATCACCTCCACGAAAGTGATAATTTTCGGGAGTGAGAATGGGAAGTCCCGAACTCCAAAAACATGTATTTGCGTCCCAACGAGAAAGAGAGGCGGAGCCTAACTCTTGTATACCGATCCCACAATTTTGTGATTCCAAACCAAATCCAATGACGGAAGGATCCGTTACGCCAACTCCAACAAAAAAATCGAATCGTATCGGTTCTGAAGTTTTTTTGCCATCCAAAGCCAATACTCCGGATGGAAGAATGAATTGGAAACGTGAAGAAGTTGGCAATAAAGAATCAAATTGGATGAGAAGCGATTCCCTTGTTTCCCATTCCAATCGGTAAGTAAGGAAGGGTTCAAACCGAAGCAGCATTGCCACATTCTCTTTGTCCATGGGTTTGTTAAATACAACCTGGAATGTAGGTGGTCCCGGTGTTCCATTACAAACAGATTCCGTAAGTCCTAACACTCTATTGATTGGAATCCCACCTGACAGACATTCATCGCGATTCCCAGATGATACAAAAAATGCCTCAACCTTTGGATCCTCAGGTTCCACCACCGAAAAAGGAATCGAATACACTCTGTCCAAATCCTTTCCTTTTTTGTTTTCACATTGTTTGGTGAGACGGATCACATAACCACCGGCCACCAAATTTTGATTAGGCTTAAACGTAAGTGAGAACTCTGTCGTTTCAAAATTCCCTTTTATAGGTGGGTCTAATGAAAAAGCAGAAACACATGATTGGATCTCCATAGGTTGGTTCCATACAATGGAAATTTCTGTTTGGGAAGGTACATTTTGGCTACTTGAGGCAGGTGAAAAGGATACAACTTTGGGAGCATCGTCAGTTGCCAAAATACTGAGCCATTCTTTGGATGAACCGAATTTGGAATCGCAAGATTGTTGGAACAAAAAACAAATAGGAATCCAAAAGATATTACGATTAACGTTTTTCATAACCCTCCTCCCAGAGGAAAGGGTTTGGTTTCATTAGATTTGGTTCCGTAGATTGGTTTTTTTTGAATGGATTGGAAAAACTCCAATCCTTTAAAATCATTACCAATTCGTGATTTGACTTCTCTTGTTTTAAGTGGTAATAACGATTGGAAAAAGGATCTTCCCCTAAATACAAGGCCATCTCTAAGGCATAACTTAAATAAGTAAAATAATGATCGATGGCCATTTCAAATGGAAGGAACACTTCTTCTTCCATTTTCATATATTCTAATTCAGAAATTAAGGCTAAGTTACGTTCCCATCTCTTTTTTTTTAGATTAGAAATGGCTGCTTTTGTACAATCTAAATATAACAAATACTTCTGGTATGCTTCTGAAAGTTTGATTTCCGTTGCTTTACTGTTATTTTTTAAGATCAGTTCGTTTTGTGATTTTTCCAAATATGCTTGTTCATGGCTTAAGTGGACATCGAATCTTTTTTTCTCTCTTCCCATTTCATCAAATAGTCCAAAGGATCCACTTTGATATGAATTTTCACCTGGTCCCACAGGTTGCGGACCATAACCTGGAATCCTTTGGATTCCATTCCCCTCCGACTGGGTTCCGTTTTGCGAATTGGATGAAACACTTGATCCACCTAAGTTTGCTTGTACACCAAAACTAATTCCATAAATTTCATTTTGCAATGGAAATCCAGAATTTCCATTCCGACCGACGTAACCTCCTAAAAGGAATTTTGGTTTCCAATCATTCTCTAAGGATTTTTCCTCCAATGAGACAAGTTCTAACTGCAACCGACTCTTTTTCCGTAAGGGATGATTTTCGTCGGTTTCCGTAACAGTGGAAATGGGTGGATAGATTTGGATCCTTTCCAAAAATCCTGGTTCTAATTGGAAAACCTCGTCAGGTTCCAAAAACATCGATTGCTTCAATTCTAAATTGGCTAATAAATATTGTGATTTTGCTTGGATTCGTTTTGACTCAAACTCCGCTTCCCAAATCCTACCAACTTTTTCTTCTTTGGGAGCAATCGTCCCTGAAGCCACTTCCGTTTTTTGTTTTTCCCTTTCCAATGTATACCTGTCTTTTCTCATTTGGAATATCAAATCAATAAACAAGCGTTTGTTGGCATTAAAATAGTGATTTGAAATAGACCTAAAGACCTTTTCCCTTATGATTTTCTTTTCTTCTGCTTGGATGAGTTGTTTGATTTCAATTTTTTGTTTTTCTCGTTCTGTTTCGCCACCATCGTATATCATTTGTTGGATTTGGATTCGTACGTCTCGGTATTCTTGGTCAATTTGTTCTTTGTTGCGCGAGAATATGCCAAAATAATGAACTCCTAATTTGGGAAGGTATTGTTTCCATTTTTCCTTCAGTAATATGGGAAATAATTCCGACTTGGTTTTTTCCAATTTTAAGTGGACATTGCGTTCCAACCCAATCCAAAGACAATCCTCCCAAAGCAATAACCCTTCCGCTTCCAATGGCAATTGGGCAAAACTGAAAATTAGAAACAAAAACCAAAGAAAATGCCGCATATCACGGGATAGGTGAAGGAATCCATTCGTTGGTTCCCAAATACTTTTTTTGTAGGTATTTTTTTGATTTTTTTTTCTGTTTTTTGGCTTGTAAGAGGAAACTCTTCCATTATAAAAGTGGCATGACCCGTAATTTCTCATTCATATTCCTACTGCTTTTCTCGACTGCCATAGCCGCTGATGAAGTCGGTGTTGTCAGCTTTGTCCAAGGGAAGAATTTTCTATCCGGCCCACGATTTAAAAATGCAAAGGAAACGGTCAGATTAGGGAGTGTCCTAAAAAAAGGAGACACCATCACTTCAGAAGACGGAAGTTGCGAAATCCAATTGGCAACCCAAGCGACCATTCGACTTTCCAAGTTTTCCTCGGTCAAAATCGATGAACTATTAAATCCGAAAACGAAATCCACCACTCTCAATCTGGTGAGTGGTAAGTTATTTGTAAAAGCACACAAACCGGAAGGTGGTGCCCCAAGCCAAACTGGGCTTAGTGTTGTGAACCCCAGTTTTGTTGCGGGAGTCAGAGGGACAGAGTTCCTAGTATCCACTCCTAACCAAGGCGGAGAGGACGAAGAATTGAAGGATGTGGAAACAGGAGTTTATGTCAATGAAGGGACAGTTGCGGTTAGCCCAGATAAAAAAGGCAAACAAACATTAGTTGCTGAGAACGAAGAAGTGGTCCTCTCTGGCAAACAGTTGAAAAAACAAATTTTAGATGAATTTGTAAAAGAAAAAATGCGTATCTTTGAGCAGTTCAAAGCCATCAAAGAAGAAAACTACCAACGCATCAAAGAGCAGTACGAAAAAAACGACCAAATCATGAATGATTACAAAGGCCAAGGTTAATATGAAACGTTTTTTGGTAATTTTCTCCATTGCCAGTTTATCCGTTGTTTCAGCGGATAGAACTGTTAGCACACCTGTGTTTAAAATCGCTGTTGAAGCCTATCCTTCTACAGAAGAAAGTAGAATTTTAAGAGACTTTATCAAAGAACAAATCCAATCCAGTGGCAGAGGTAATTTAAGTTTTACGTTTCCCGAATCAGAAAAACTTGTTTGGGAATTTGATAAAGCTGGTGAAGCAACTGAAGGAACAAAGGCCAACTTACAAAAGTTAACCCAGGTTGACAAATTGGTTTTGGTTTCTACGGAAGATGGACAAGCATTGATTTCCTTTGTAGATGTTTTACACGAATCATTAGAATACAGAAATGCACTTCCCGAATCCTTAGCAAAAACACTTGTCTCCGATTTCCTCAGTTACCTAGACAAAAAAAATATCTACCTAGCACTTTCCCATACGGGAGCCAACACATCTTCCCAAGTCAAAATCAATTCGCTGAAATCAACCTATGTGGCGGGTGAACCCATTCGCTTTGAATTGGAAACAACGGAAGACAATTACGTGTATGTTGTGCTTGTGCCTGAAAACCAAAAGGGAGAACCGGTCCTCCTCTTCCCGAACCAAATCCAAAATGATAATTTTGTAAAGAAAGGGGAAAAAGTGACAATCCCTGACAAACGGATTTCCTTTCGCGCTCCTTCTACACCTTCCAAGGACCGCATCCGCGCCTTTGTAACGAGGGAAGAATGGAAAGAGTTCCAACTCCGTGGCAAAAAGGAAGACTCTTTTTACCACCTCTTACCTCCAGCGGTAACAGGAACCAAAACCTTAGCGCGTTCCCTAGTGGCACCTCCTAGTATCACCTCTCCCATCGAACAAAGCCTTGTGACGGAGTGGGAATACGAAATCCTTTCCCGCTAATTTTCTTGCAAAAACATCTCATACCTTTTGTTATATCAGGTATGAGACCATTTCTAATTGCATTATCATCCATTCTCACACTTAGCTTCACTCTGTCTTGTTCTCTCTTTGAAAAAGAAGATAACAAAAAAGAAGATGCACTGACTGCCCTCCTCCTCTATGTCTATGCATACAACCAGGCTGCTGGTTGTTCTGGACCTAAGTCTGGTTTCACCATCTGTATCCCCAAAGGGATTGCGGAGTAAGTGATGAAAAAAGCCCTGCTCATCATTTTATTTTTAACAGTCAGCCTTCGGGTAACGGACTTCCACCACCAAACAAGAAAATCAAAAGAAACTCTCCTCTCTGAAATGTTTGCGGAGGCCATCCATTTAGGAATCGGAACAGAAAAACTTTGGTCTGCAACCAGTGCGGATAACTGGGGTTTTGTGAGACAATCGGCCACATGGGCGAGAGGGAACTCAGGCATCATCGACAATCTAATTTTAGCCTTGAAAAACGCAGGCTATTTTAATAACCCAGGGGAAACAAGGACCGATGTTCTCACCGATGTGAACTTAAGTGGTTTTGGGTCTGCGACTCTTACCATCAAAATCAACACACCCACAGCGAACATTGCATCCACTGCTTACACAGGCAATAAAACCTTTAACCATTTTTTTGAAATCAAAAAGACTGGGGCATCCACTCCCTCCTTACAATTGTTTTTTGATGATCCAAACACCACCCTTGGAAATGATGGAGCCCTCATCTACTACCGGTTAGTGGATTTCGGAAACCCACAGTTTGCCAATGTGGGGGATGTGATCACTGAAAGTTACACTGGTAACGAATCGATTTATGGCACCAAGTTCCAAACCTACACTTGGCGAAATGGACCTGAAAACTCGTCTTGGATCAGTAAACATGGCCGTGTGGTATTAACGGAAGTGGATTCTGGAAGGCAACTGTGCTTTCGCTCTGTTGTCCGATTGAGTTTTACCAAATTAAAAGAAATCAATCCATCAAATGCAACAGGACTCGACCAGTTGAAAGCTGCCTGCGGCGGAAGTGACAATATTTATTATGTATTAGCTTACATGCAAAAGTTTGATTTGCCATTCCAAACCACGGCAAAAGCCACGTTTACAACTTTGGCAACAAAAGCGGAAACCATCTGCAACCTTTCAGCCTCCTCGTTTGCTGGAGCGAAACTCTCGTATGGTATCTTTAATATCAATGGGTATGTCACAGACCAATTGAATGCAGACCAAGTCCCCGCTGATTACCCAAGCCCAACCGTAGGTGGCTCTGATTTTATGTCAGTCGATGAAGCCTTCAACCGAACCTATGTGGCATTGGGAGCAAGTATAGCAGGCCAAGCAACCCTTGGCACGGTGAAACAATATGAAGAAACCTCGAAAGCATACTTTGATGCATTTGATGGATCAGCTCAGAATTTATCGTTTAAATAAATTGGATAAACTTTAGGATACAAAACCTACGTTGGATGGAACTTTTGGTTTTGAAGGTTTCCGAAACGATACACCGATTCAAAATCGGGGATCATATCCAACGAAAGGCAAATTGTCCGCGAAAGGGTATCATTCTTTTTTTTGAAACGAGCCCTCTATGAATTAAGCTCGAACCAAAACACGTAAGGTTTGTTCCCTTACTCGCTTCTCACAATTGCATTGGATAAGATCGAACCTGTAAGCGCGATCACTTCCACTCTAACATATGGATCCGATTCCAAAATCTGATACTTGGCAGAATTGGTATCTGGATTCACTTGTAAAACTTCTCCCTTTTTCCCAATAAACCGAATTTCCAAATAACGTTCTTTGGAGGTCACTTGGATTTGGTGGTCAGCATTCACCTGGATGAGAGGAACCTTGGGATCCGAGGCTCCTTGGAAGAATTTTTTAACACAATAAAAAGATCCTGAGTGTAACGCTTGCAATACGGAAGTTTCCTCACGCACACCATCACTTGTTACAATATAACGCAAAAAACTTTCACCTTTGCGACCACGTTGGTTGCCTAGTGTCTGGATGAGATCCTTCCATACCGGCTGGTCAAACTGTTTTACCGTTGTCTCTGGAAAGTAATGTAAGTCATCACTAGCCATACAATGAACATTTTTACCAGTGCTTAGGAGTGAGTCTAAAATTTTTGAATCATCGCCATAAGGTGAATAAACTTCCACTGCCTGGAATCCTTCAATGGACAACATCTCCTCTTTGGAATAGGAATCATTCAATTTCGGATGAGGTAGGATGACATACCCACCTAACTTTTTCATACGATCCATCACCCAGTTTAAATTTTCTCTGGATGCATAAATAGGGAAAAAATCATAAAATGCCTTTTTGATCCCGATGGCTAGGATATGCCTCTTTTTGACATTTTGTCCCCATTCAAACCCACGAATGTAGGTTTTGTCGTCGGTATCAGAAATTTGTCCGTAGTCTGTGATGGCAAGATTTGAAAAGCCTTCTTTTTTGTATTCACTGATGATTTCCGAAACTGTATGACGTTCTGGTGTGAACCAAACTTCGTCAGAGTGGGTGTGGAGAGAAATTTTTTCTCCATTTTCATTTCCCCAATTTTCATAAGGATTCACAATTTTGGACCCAGTGAATGAAGTTTCTAAACTTTCTTTGGATTTGCGAAGGAGTATGACAACTGCTAACTGGTAAACGAACAAAATCCCAAGCAGGGTGAGAAAAAACAGTGGGTAACGATACTTCCAAAGGGAAGGCCTAACCATATTTCCCTCTGTTTCAAGAATCGGACCTGGGACGTGCAGTAACATAGGAATACTCTACAAAATCTATTTTCCATTTTGATTCCAGTTTTGTTACAAAATGGATACAAAGCCCGTTCAAAAAAATAGGTTTTGACAGGCAGGGGCATGCTTTCCTTCTAGGATTGTGCCATTTTTCACTCCGAAACGGACTTTTTCATTCCTCCTCATGGGATTCATTTTCTATTTATTTTGGGGCAACTCCTCCCCCTTAATCGACCAGGACGAGGCAGCCTACGCAGGTTTTTCACGAACGATGCATATGTCTCGGGACTATCTGGAGTTGGATTTTCCTTACTCAGAACCTCATAGAAAACCACCACTTCAGTTTTGGATCACATCGTTTTTTTTCCAGATGTTTGGAACCAACGAATTTGTGTTAAGGTTATTTCCGGCTCTTTGCATTTTGGGCACTTCCTTATTGACTTACCACTTAGCATCCGTTATGTTTAACAGCCGTACTGCATTGTACGCATTTAGCATCCTTAGTTTTTCACTTTACTTTCCGTTAAATGGTAAAATTGCACTTGTTGATTCTTCTTTAGTCTTATTTGGAATGATTGGGTTTGTCAGTTTGTACCATTTGATCCAATCTGAAAAATGGATTTATGTTTTTAGTTTTTGGTCTTCTGTGAGTTTAGGACTCCTCATCAAAGGTCCACCCATTCTTATTTTCCTTTGTGGCACATGTTTTATTTTACTTTTTTTTGCGAAGGTACGCCCGCTGATTTGGAAACTGCAACCTTGGTTTGGTTTGCCTTTGGCAATCTTACCAATTTTATATTGGGGGTATCAATCCTGGCAAAGAGACGATGGAGCTCTCATCCGTTGGATGGTTGATTGGTACATCTTACGAAGGGCCACTCACCCTGTATTCGGACAATCAGGGCCACCTGGAACCTATTTAGTCTTATTTTTCATTACATTTTTCCCTTGGTCAAGAGTGTATCTTTCTTTTTTAAGAGAAATGTTTTGGAGGTTCATCTCTCACCTAAACGCAAAAGAAATCAAAGATACGATTTTTTCATCCTTTCGAAACGGAATCTTACTCCCTCTTTCACCTAGATCTTTTTTGATGTTGGGTTTAGTTTTTTCTTGGGTATTTTACGAATTCATTTCCAGTAAACTTCCTTCTTACCCACTTTCAGCCTATCCAATTCTTTCGATTTTACTTGCAGAACATTTATCAAAAAAACACAACCAAATCTATTTATACAGAATCTACTTGGCAACTGCCATCCTAATGTTCTGTGTGATAGGATTTGTGATCGTACCCAAATTTAGTGATATGAGAAAAGAGACAAAAATTTTAGCAGAACAAATCCAAAAAGAACTTTTACCCGATGAAACCTTGTTTTCGTTTGGTGGCCTTTGCATACCAAGTTTTGCCTTTTATTTGGATCGAAAAATAGAAGAGATTAGTATCGATAAAATGGTTACGATAAAAGGAAAAATCCTACTAACAGATTCCGACAGACTGATGTTAGATGCACTTGGAATCAAAACTGAACCTATCTCAGATCCCATCCCCATATATGCTTATGATCGGAATAAAACATTAATCCTTCGGTTAGTGAAAACGAACCCTTAGTCTAAAAAACGTTTTTTTACACCTTCCGTTGGCACCATACAACTTTCTGCTTTGCCAAACCACTGGTAACGGTGTTTGGCGATGAATCGATAGATTGCATTGCGGATCCATTTTGGAACTATCCAAAATACAATACCAAGTTTCCAAGGAAAACTTAACTCTTTTGTAATTCCGAGGATGGCGTCAGACTCAACCAAAAGTTTTCCTTGCTTCCAATAGAGAATGCTATCTGGTAGTGTCGATTCAGAAGACTTTGGTACAATTTCCATATACGTTTTCGATCCGATACTGGAAAACAAAAGTGATTCCGAAGGGTTACGCTTCAGTAGGAACTGAACAGAACCCATACAAAGATGGCAAACCCCATCAAAGAATACAATTTTACTTTTTTCCAGTGGCATACTTTCCCCTTAACTCCAAATTGGCTTTTAAGGATTCGAAATCGAGTCTAATTCGTACGAGGTGCCGATGTTTCCCGAATTTCATTCAGATAATCTATTAAAAAAAGAATCGTCCATTTTAGAAAAGATGGAGTCTAACAAAGAATTTTTAGAGTCACTACTCGGACAAAACAACTTTACCTTTCAAAACTTTTTAAAGCCTTACCAAAGGATCCAAACAGAACTTGGTGATCTGGTTACCGAACTTTCTCATCTCAACTCAGTCAAAAATAGCGAAGAAAGCCAAACCATCTACAGTAGAATTTTACCAAAACTAAGTGAGTATTACACGGACCTCGGGCAAAACGAAACCATCTTTGCCGCCTTGTTACAAATCCAATCCACAGACAAAACTTTAAACCCAGAACAATCAAAGGTTTTGCAAAACGAAATAAGAGACTTTCGTTTATCAGGAGTTGGACTTGACCAAAGAACGAAAGAAGAACTAAAAAACATCCGGATTCAATTGTCTGATTTAACCAATCAGTTTTCTCAAAACGTTTTGAATGCAACAAACGCATTTGCCCTTCAAGTAAAGGAAGAAGATGTAATAGGAATTCCAGAAAGTGATAAAAACTCGGCAAAACAACCAGACGGAACATACAAATTCACTCTTCATTTTCCATCTTACATTGCTTATATGACTTATGGGGAAAATAGAAACATACGAAAAGAGTTGTATGATGCATATATCACAAGGGCACCGGAAAATGGAGAGCTCATTGAAAAAATTTTGGGATTGAGAGACAAGGAGGCAAAACTTTTAGGGTTTGAAACCTATGCCCATTTGAGTTTGGCGACAAAAGTGGCAGACACTCCTGAAGAAGTGATCTCCTTCCTAAACCATTTGGCAGAAAAAGCAAAACCCATCGCAGAAAAAGAATACGAAGCAATCAAGTCGTTTGCAAAATCATTAGGCCAAAATCAAATTGAACCTTGGGACCTCACCTACTATTCCGAAAAGATAAAAAAAGAATCTTTTTCCTACGACGAAGAAATCTATCGTCCTTATCTAGAAAAAGAGACTGTCTTACAAGGTACCTTTCAATTTTTAGAGAAGTTGTTAGGAGTAACCTTCAAACAAATTCAAACGAATGTTTGGGAACCGTCTGTTCTTTGTTATGATCTTGTTGTAGAAGGGGAAACACGATCCCGGTTGTATTTGGATTTAGAAGTGCGGAGCGAAAAAAAAGGTGGGGCTTGGATGCACAACTGGAAACCCCATTTCCAAGATGAGACTGGCAAAACAGAACTTCCCATTGCTTTTGTGGTTGCTAGTTTTCCAAAAGCAACAGAGTCACAACCAAGTTTACTCCGTCCAAGTGATGTAGTCACCCTCTTCCATGAATTGGGTCATGCCCTCCACCACTTACTTTCCAAAGTCAAAGAAGCCTTTGTCAGTGGTGTGAATGGTGTGGAATGGGATGCTGTGGAATTCCCTTCTCAATTTTTGGAAAACTTTGTGTATGAACCAAAGGTATTACAACTTTTCGCAAAACATTACCAAACGAAAGAACCAATTCCTAATTCTTATATCGAAACAATGGTAAAAGCAAAAAACTTTATGTCGGCGATGGGTGTGGTAAGACAGTTAGAATTTGCAAAATTTGATATGTTAGTCCATATGGAAAAACCTTCACAAACAAGAGTTCAAGAAATCTTGAATCAGGTTAGAAAAGAAATTGCCGTCGTCACTCCACCTGCTTACAACAAATTCCAAAACTCATTCACCCATATCTTTGCTGGAGGTTATGCGGCAGGGTATTATTCTTACAAATGGGCAGAACTACTGTCTGCCAATGCTTTTTATTCTTTTGTTGATAAAGGTGTATTTGATTTGGAGCATGCCGCCCATTTCCGTAAAACAGTTTTAGAAAAAGGTGGATCTGCCAATGCCATGAACCTTTTCCGTGATTTTTACGGTAAAGACCCAGACATTGAAGCTTTACTTCGATTGAACGGAATCGCCGCTTAATGCGCGTATGGTTTTCGAAATTACTTCTTTTTCATCGGTTGATTTAATCAGTTTACGAGTCTTTCGATTGGAGTCCAAAACATAAAGATAAGTAGAATGATCAAACGATAAACCGTCTTTTGTTTTTTCAACATAGGCGGCGTATTGTTTTACAATTTGGTTTGTTGTAGCCATATCAAAACTATAACCAACGGCATTTTGTATGTAAAACTGCACATACTTTGTTGTTGTTTCGGTAGAATCTCTTTCGGGGTCTATCGAAACAAACACAACCCGAAACTGTTTTTTTTCTAACTCTGTAAAACCTTCAGTTGCCGCTTTGATTTTGGCAAGAGTATTGGGACAAAAATCAGGACAATAGGTATAACCAAAAAAAACAAGTAACACTGGTTCAGGAAAGGATTTCAAATTTACATTTATTCCAGATTTATCTTTGGCCTCGATATTCCCACCTATTGGAAGTTCTGTGAGCTCAACTCCCGAGCCACAGTGAAAAATACCAAAAACAAAAATGATAAAGGCAAATAAAATTTGGTGTTGGTTCTGTTTCATAATGATTTTTTCTCTACTCTTTTCGTTTCTAGTTTCCCATTTGAATATTGAATGGTGATCATCAAATTTTCGTTTCCATTCTGTTTATCAAGTAACATGAGATGGGTTCCTCCCCTTTCCATTTGGATCCTTTCATTTGGTTGTAACAAAATAGGAAAATCTATCCTTCTCATGCGTTTGATTCCTTCCTTATCAATTTCCATTGTATGGAATTCTACAGTTTTGTATTGGTTACTTTCGAGGGAAAGAATGGAAACCTCATTGCCAAAAGGATTTTGAATCATTCCATACACAGCGATTGTTTTGGCCTCATCAGGGACTGGGAAAGTCCATAACGAAAGGTTTGGATTCGATTTGTGACAGAAAACAAACAAATTGACTTGAATTAGTAACAGAATTCCAATATTTGTATTATTTACCTTTCGTAACAAGAGAACCTCGATGAGATTAATTATCAAATGGGTGACTGCCATCACTCTCATTCTATCTTCCTTTCTCCTATCCACTTACAAATGGTCTACTGGTGAATACAATTATGATTCCACTCGCAAATTTGAAAATTTTGACGCCTTTTACCAAAACGAATTAGAAATCAGTAAAAAGGAAAACACAAAACCTAACAATGAAGAGCTTTTGTTAAGAGTTTCTGAAGAACCAACTCCCATTGCCATTTTGTACATTCATGGATTTGGAGCAAGCCGTGGAGAAGGAGAAGAAGTCACAAACAAACTAAGTGAATACTTCGGAGCAAATACATATTATGTGCGCCTTCCAGGACACGGAACCAATATCGAAGACCAACTCAATACCCCGTTTCAAAAATACTTACAAGATGCAGAAGATAGTCTACTGTATTCAAAGGAACTTGGACAGAAAACAGTTGTTATTGGAACAAGTATGGGTGGAAACATTGCCACTTACCTTGCTGCCAAACATCCGGATCTTGTTGATAGTTTAATTTTGGCATCACCGTTTTATGATTTTGATGATCCTTCAGCTCATCTCTTCCGATTTTATTGGGGCAAATCGTTTATCGATTCCATCAAAGGTGAAATTCGAATTTCCAAAACAGATCCAAAAGATGAGTCTGCGAAGTATTGGTATTTGGACCAGTATTATGGTGCCATTCAAAATATCTTAGATCTCAAACGGTTTATGGATAAAGAAAATCCATATCCAAAAGTAAGTGCTCCGACTTTACTAATGTATTATTATAAATCAGAAAGAGAACATGACTTTGTTGCCTCAATCGATGCCATGTTTGCCGTGTTTGATAAAATCCAATCAGGGAAAAATGCCAATCCCAAAAATCGTCTCTTAAAGATTGAAGAAGGAGCCCATGTTCTACTTTCTAAATATGTGAAAACAGACAAGGCCCTGATCGAAAAAGAAATGATCCAATTCATAAAAGACACTACAGGTGCTGAAGAAGTTAAAAAATCAAAGAAATCCAAACGATAACAAAATCGATTCATACAATTCATCGATGGATATTGGTTTCGATCGAACCAATATCCCTTCTTTTAAAAGTTCTTCTGCATCCAATCCATCCAAATTTCCAGTGTACAATACTGCTGCAAGATTAGGATTCAATTGTTTGATTTTACGAATCAATACTAAGCCACTCATTTCTCTCAAACGATAATCAGACAAAACAAAATCTGGAATTTTTTGGTTTAGGTTTAGTAGTGCGGAAGATGATGTCCCAAATAACTTAGGTTTGAGTTGTTTTTGTGATAATACAAAGTTAATGGCTTCACTGGCCGCTTCATCATCTTCCACAACCCAAATTTCTTTTTTTGCAATTTCTGACCAAACATCTTTGGGTTTGGATTCCGTACCAGTTGGAAAAGAATTCAGAACCGATAATGACTCTTCCAAAGGCAGGTATATAAAAACTTTTAAGGTCATGGGATCGGGTTTGTCTAAATAAAACTCTCCTCCCCAGTTTTTCACATACCGATTGATCAAATGGATCCCAGTCCATTGGAAGTCTTCATCACTAAAATTCGCTAAATCAAGTGTGGTGAGTTCAGACAAACTAGGTAAAGACAAACCAGTAAATTCTAAACTTACAAGCAAACGCACTTCATCGGAAGGTTTTGTTTGGATTTGCACAAGCCCCCGTTTCCGATCATCCCAAACCAAAATCCCACCAGAGGTGAGTTCACATAATATTTTTGAAAACTGGACTGCATCCACTTTTGTAATCAGGGGAGATTTATAAAAATCAAATTGGGCTTCTACATTCTTAGGTAAACCAGAGACAAGGAGTGGGATTGTCGATTCTACAACGGAAGAGATATCAATTTTTGTTACAGAATGTTCGTTTTTTGTTTTGGAATAATGGATGATTCTGTGGATCATAGAACGAGCGTTATCTGCACCCAATCGGATTTTTTCTAAATAATCCAATACCTGGTTTTCATTAAATTTTCCACTGGTTATTTGTTCTTTGCCAAGTTGCGAAAACACATGGATTGGTTGCAGATAATTGTTTAAATCATGTGCAATATTGGTCGCAAGGCTACCGATGGTTTCCATTTTTTGAGAATGGAGTTGGTATGATTCCAATTGTTTTTTTTCTGTTACATCATCCAAAAATACATAATAAAAATCAGGTTTGCCTTGTGAGTTACGAAATGCACTGATCCTTCGGTAAACGTTGATCCTCCTTCCATCTTTTCGAGTGAGCCTTGATTCTTCTGCCCCTTCTTTGAAAAAACTAAAGTATTCCATCTCCTCATCAGAGATTGTTTCCCCTTTGATCCTTTTGATGTTTAAGTCTGTTAAATTTTGGAAACTATAACCTGTGATTTCAGTAAACCTTGGGTTGATCCGGAAGTATCCACCTTCCCAGTCTTGTAAGGCCATACCTACAGATGCGTTTTCAAAGAGACCCAAGAAAAATTGAATTTGTTCAACGATATTAATTTCATTGGTTTTTTCGTTTGTTACATCCCGAACGAAAACAATGTGTAATGATGAATCCATTCCAGGAATGTTCACTTTTCTTTTTTCAAATTGGAACCACCGAACAAGAGTTTCATTTGGCATTTGGAACCTGAAGTCACCAACGATTTGGTCCCGGTCGTTCCATTTCTGCATGGAAAGGATTTGTTCTTGAAAGGTTTCTTTGTCCTCAGGAATTACCCAAGCGAGTAAATCCGATTCCAGGCAATTGATCCCAGGTTTTTGGCAGCCAAGGTTGTCCTTAAAAAATTCATTTGAAAATAAAATATGGCCGGATTTTGGGTCTGTGAGATACACTCCACCCGAAAATAGGTTTGGCAAGACCTTAAAGAATTCTATCATTCCGCTTGCTTCCAGATTCGTTTGCATAACTCTTGCCTTAAGAGGGAAATATGCCATCCAATCCGTTTTCTTTTCAAGCACCTATTGCTTTTTTTAATTTAGGACCATGGGAGATTGCACTCATCGTTTTTTTAGCCTTACTTTTTTTTGGTGGAAAACGATTGCCAAGTCTCGCTAAGGACTTGGGTTCGGGGATCAAAGAATTCCGAAAGTCTCTCACAGGCCAAGACGAGGAACCTACACAAACCAGTTTTCCTGTAGAAGAACCAAAAAAGAATTCCGAGTCCAATTCCAAATCCACAAAAAAGAAAAAAGCTTAGTCCATCCCATTGGCAAAAAAAAATAGAACCGCACTGCCACTGCCAGAGGATTCGGAAACCAGGGAAAAGTATATGTCCCTGGGTGACCATCTCGAGGAGCTCCGGCAACGGCTGATCCATTCCATTTTAGTTGTCTCGGTTTTTATGATTGCGACACTGTATTTTGGTTCTGAGATCCACAGTTTTCTCATCCAACCCTACAAATCTGTACTCGGACCTGATGCCCATTTCTTTCAGATCCAACTGATGGCCCCGTTTCTCATTTATTTGAAAACCTCCCTCATTCTATCGGTTCTTGTTTCCCTTCCTTTTTTGCTTTATATCCTTTGGGGATTCATTGCTCCAGCGGTGGACCCAAGGACGGAAAAATGGGGAAAATTCATCATCTTGTTTTCTACCTTACTCTTTTGGTCAGGACTTGCCCTCTGTTGGTTTACGGTTTTTGAAAATTTTTTACGAGTTTTCCTTGTGGTTCTTAGGCCAGATGGTGTGGACCCTTACCTACCCATCGATGAGTATTACGATTTGTTTTTTAATTTGCACCTAGTCTTTGGGGCTTCGTTCCAACTACCAATTGTCCTTATTTTACTTGGAAGGATTGGAATCCTATCTTCACGTTTTCTTATCTCGCGATGGAGAGAAGCAGTCCTTATCATCGCAGTCGTATCGGCTGTCCTATCTCCAGGGCCTGATGTATTTTCTATGCTTATGTTGCTAGTTCCACTGAGTTTTTTATTCTTTTTATCTGCCCTGATGATGAAATTATTGGAAGTTACAGATTCAAAATGAGTTACCGAGTCAAACTACCTTTCCTCCTTGGCATCATTAGTTTTCTATTTTTTTTCATTCACTTTTTATTTGCTGAGTTTACCTTCACCCATTGGCAAAATCCCAAAGGGGAAAACACTTTAAACTTCAATCTGGTTGGAATTTACAGTTCTTTTCTTTTGGCATTGTGTATTAGTTTTATCGTATATTATTTTCTTGGATTTTTATACCAATACATCCTACACATCATCTTCCATATCCAAGACAGCGAAAACGAAGTCCCAAAAGACATTCGCAACCTAAACCGAAATTCAGATGAATACAAAATTTATAAATCCGTGATGTTTACCCTTTTGCAAGGGGAAGAAGGCCTCGGCGAGGAACAATTTGAAAACAAATTTGATTGGAAAACAACCCAAGCCTCTTCCGTAAACAAACAGATCCCCGATATTAAAATCCCAAACATCCAAGGATTTGACGTAGCTGTATTCCCATCTGTTATGCGTTATGCGGGAGCTGACTACATTCGGATTGTTCGTGCAAAAGATGGTTTATTTGGTATCATCGCAGGTCATATGGAACCCGGGATTTTGGAATCTTCCGAAAAAGTTTTTATCCACGGAATCGTATCTTCCTTTGGGGATGGATTGTTTTCAACTGAAGAGTTATTAACCAAATTAAAATTTGCTCTCCACCAATTTGCATTTCTCAAATTAAAACTCTCTGCCTTTGTGATCCAAAACAAAGATGATAAAATGTCTTTTTTGCATTATATGGACATGCCCATTTTTCAATTTTCAGACCATGGCATCCAAGTCATTGAAGGCAGTGGAGATGACCATTGGTACCCCAACCACAAACATCCCATTTCCATGGCTGATGGAATTGAAATTGGTGATTATTTGGTTTGGGCAAGTGACCGCACCCTCACTCAGTTTGGACTCACATCCTTTGAAATTATGGAAGAGTTTGTGGATTACTTACTTGACCTAAGACCAAGTTCCTCTCGGCAAATGTTACTTGCGATTGCGAAAAAAATGAGTTCCCTGGGACGTGAAAGAAACCTAACAAATCCAATGGAGAAACTTTCCATCTTAGTGGTTCGGCGAAACAAGTAAACGAATCGTATGGCGTAATAAGTCTAACTTGCCCCAGTTCCCATGACCAGGCACCACAACCTCTGCATCAGGGTATCTAGTTAACACTCGTTTCACTGCATTTTCCCATTCTACTAAATTCGCATCTTTTACATTCCCTAAGTCTTTTGCATCGAGATCCTTCACGAGACAACCTCCAAAAAGGATATGGGTATCGGGCAACCATACAACAATGTTGTCAGGTGAATGCCCATGGCCTGGAAAAAAGATTTCTACGGAATGATTCCCAGAATAAAGTCTTGTTTGTATATCTAAGATAGGATTTGTTTTTCCGAGTCCTTTTTCTTTAGCCAATTTCGCCGTTAAATTTGTACTATAAACTGGGATATTTCTTTTGTGGAATAGGTTGACTCCCGCCATACGGTCGTCATGTGCATGGGTCACGATAAGAAATAAAATGTCTTTCTGAAATTTAGTTTGGATCCCTAAGATCAATTCTTCTGTTTGTGGTTCTGTCCAAGCGGTATCAATGATAACAACACCTTGATTTGTTAAAACAACAAGGCCATTCGACTCAAAAATTTTCCCTTGGAAACTTCCAAAACTTTTGTGGACCCAAACCGTCTCTTTGATTTTGATCCATTCAATCGAAGTTCCAACTGGATTCGTTTTTGCGTTTATTTTGTCAGCGGGGAATGGGTTAGTCGTTTGGCAATGGACGAACCAAATGCCAAACGAAAGAAAAAGGAAAAAACGAACGATGCCAGACTGCACAAACAAACTAACTTTATGCGATCTTTTCGATATCCCCTTTTAGAATTGTAATCGGTGCTTCTTTTTTGAGAACCGTTTCGTCTGTCACCACAACTTCCAATACATCCTTTCGAGATGGAATTTGGAACATGAGCTCCATCATAATTTCTTCTACGATAGCACGTAATCCCCTAGCACCACTTTCTCGTTTGATTGCCGTTTGCGCAATGGCTTCGATGGCAGATTCAGTGAACTTGAGTTTTACATTCTCGATATCAAACATCTTTTGGTATTGTTTGAGAAGGGAATTCTTTGGTTCTGTAAAAATCGATTTTAAACTTTCGATGGTAAGTTCGTCGAGAGTCGCTATGATCGGTAGACGTCCAATGAATTCTGGAATGAGGCCAAATTTCATTAAATCATCAGGGATCACATGGTGCACCATGGACTCCCCTTCTTCAATTTTACGTCCTCTGTCATTCACTGCTTCATTGGAATGGAATCCAATGGATTTTACACCAACTCGTTGTTTGATGATATCAGTGAGACCAACAAAAGCTCCCCCACAGATGAATAAAATGTTTTTGGTTTCGACCGGGATGTATTCTTGGTGTGGGTGTTTTCGCCCACCCTGTGGAGGGACATTCGCAACAGTCCCTTCAATGATTTTGAGAAGGGCCTGTTGTACCCCTTCTCCACTCACATCGCGAGTGATGGAAGCAGAATCAGACTTACGAGAAATTTTATCAATCTCATCGATGTAGATGATTCCCATTTCAGCACGTTTGACATCATTGTCAGCGTTTTGGATGAGTTTGAGGATGATGTTTTCCACGTCCTCACCCACATAACCTGCTTCTGTAAGAGCAGTTGCATCCACAATGGCAAAAGGAACTTTTAAAATGCGAGCCAAAGTTTGTGCCAGTAAGGTTTTTCCAGAGCCCGTTGGCCCAATGAGCATGATATTGGATTTTTCCAATTCAACGTCTCCCGCCTTACGTTCGTTATGGAAGATACGTTTGTAGTGATTGTAAACCGCAACGGACAAAGCTTTTTTTGCTTGTTCTTGTCCAATCACATACTGGTCTAATATTTTTTTGATTTCGGTAGGTTTTGGAATGTCCCCTACAATCGCAGTTTTTTCACCTGATTGTGGTTCTTCGGCGATGATTTCATTGCATAAGGAAATACACTCATCGCAGATATAAACTCCAGGACCTGCTACAAGCCTTCTTACTTCGTCTTGGGCCTTTCCGCAGAAAGAACAATGTAACTTTTCTCTGGAATTCCCTGTTTGGCTTGCACGTTTGGTCATGGAGTTTAGCCCTCCTTAGGCTTGTATCATTTGTTTGCGTTCTAGGATCACGTTATCAATGATACCGTATTCTTTCGCTTCCTCAGCACTCATAAAGAAATTTCTTTCCGTGTCTTTTTGGATCTGCGCCGCAGGTTTCCCGATGTGTTTACCATATAAATCGATCAAAGTGTTCTTCGTCTTGATGATTTCTTTTGCTGAAATTTCAATATCAGAAGCTTGCCCACCGGCTCCACCGTAAGGTTGGTGCATCATAATCCGAGAATTGGGAAGTGCAGAACGTTTTCCTTTCGCCCCACCTGCAAGTAAAAGTGCCGCCATGGAAGATGCCTGTCCGATGCAAAGGGTTCTCACTTCTGGTTTGATGAGCTGCATCGTGTCATAAATGGCAAGGCCAGAGCTCACATACCCACCTGGGCTATTGATGTAGAGATAGATATCACGGTCTGGGTTTTCTGCTTCTAAAAACAAAAGTTGGGCACAAACAGCATTGGCATAGGTGTCGTCAATCCCAGCACCTAAAAAAATGATCCGATCCCGAAGGAGTCTGGAATAGACATCCATGCGATCGATGCCACGGCTAGTTTGTTCTGAAACATAAGGTAATAATGTGGACATAGTTTACTCTTCTTTCCCGCTAAGAATTTTCTCAGCTTCTTCCGTTGAAATTGCTTTCGGCGACTTTTTCTCTACTTCAGCGTAAACAAACTCGTCAATTTTATCAAACAGGAATTTGTCACGGTAGTAGGTTTCCGCCTTCTGTTTTTGGACTTCTTTTTTGAGAGTTTCGGCAGGAATTCCTTGGGCTTGGGCTTCTTTTTCGTAACCTGCCTCCACTTCTTCGTCAGAAATTTGGATTTTGTAGTCGTCTGCGATTTTTTGCTTCAAAATGTAAGTTTGGATGCGTTTTTCTGCCGCTTTGGAGAAGGACTCTCTCACTTCCTTTTCTTCCTTTCCGAGACGTTTTGCGTAGTCGGAGAGTGAGGTCACAGGAAGGCCAAATTCACGCATAAAATTTTTGAATACGGTTTCTGTTTCTTCCAAAATGAGAGATTCAGGGATGATGAATTTAGATTCTTTGATGATTTCGTTGTATGCATCATCGGTTGCTCGTTTGGTGAGCGCATTTCCAAATATTTCAACAAGTTGTTTTTTTGTTTTTTCTTTTAACTCTTGTAAGTTGGCAGAACCATCTACTTCTGATGCAAAGTCATCGTTGATTTCAGGGTAAGTCACTTTGTAAATCGCCGTAACCGTCACTGTATAGATGATGGATTTTCCAGCGGATTCAGGGGAAGCAGGATACACGTCTGGGTAAGTGAACGTAAATTCTTTTGTTTCATTTAACTTCATTCCAAGTAGGTTGGATTCAAACCCTGGAGGGTTTTGAGGTGCTCCCATTTGGAATTTACCTGTTTGGCTTTGCTCTGGGTATTCTTTCCCAGTTTCTTTAAACTTATAATTAATTTCGAGTAGGTCAGCTGCTTCGACTGGCTCAGATTCTTCTTTCAAAGAATTACGGGCCATATTCTTTTGGATGCCTTCTAATTCTTTTTGGATGTCAGCATCAGAAATTTTAATTTCTTTTGGTTGGATTTTGATTTTCTTTAACTTCGGTAAGGTGACTTCAGGTTTTGTGTCGTAAGTTGCTTTCGCTTTGGCACCTGTATTTTTATCAAAGGTTTCCATTTGGAATTGTGGCAAACGAATTGGTTTGTGTTCCAATTTATCAAATAGGTCTGCCATAGCTTGGTTGAGCATTATGTTGGCAGCATCGTCCATCACAGAGTCACCAAGGACTTTTTCCACCATGTTTAGGGGAGCTTTTCCTGGTCGGAAACCAGGGATTTTTACTTTTTCAGCTGCATTTTTGTAAGCCTTAGAGTAGGCAGTGCGGACTTCTTCAGCGCTAAATTGAATGCTGAGGTCACAAGTTGCGTTGTTATTTTTTTTAGCCGTAAATTCCATCGTATTATATCCAGTGTAAATAAAGAGAGTGTAGTGGAAAGAAAAAGAAGAAGACCTTCATTAGCGGGAAACGGGACTTGAACCCGCGACCCTCTCCTTGGCAAGGAGATGCTCTACCGCTGAGCTATTCCCGCAGAAGGTTTGTGAAACCATCATTTGGAATCAGGACAAATCGGCAAGGAAAAAAGTCGAAAAAGGATAAAACAAAACAAACAACCGTGAAGGGATCGGGATACGAAACGGCAAAACCTTATGAGAGTCGAGATCTCTAAGGTGATAAGAATGGGGATCACTCCCTTTACCCATTCCGAAAACCCATCCCCTTTCGGTCCAACTAACAGACCTTTATCGGGATGGCCAGTTTTGTAAGGTCCAAGCCTGCTCCCAGAACATCCATTCATAATTGCAACTTTGTTGGAATACAATCTTTGCTCTCTGCCGAGTCGCTTGGTCCGATAGATTGGCATACTTTTCAAGCCTTGCAAGTAGGTGGGTCATGTAGTCATTGAACCCAGGATCAGAATACATCTTAAGCCAAGAAGCATAGGGGTGGTCTTCGGGGATGGAACCTTTTTCGCGTAAGAGGTGTTGGCCGAGTTCAATGTAAAGCCAAGGGCAAGGAGCAATGGCCGAAAACCCTTCGAGCACAGTTCCCTTCATCGCAGCGGAGACCATGTGGTTTTGGTAGGCTAAATTATTCGGTGTTGGTTCTGTTTCCGCTATGGTCTTTGCATCGTACCCCAAGGTTTTCCCATACCCAATGTGGAGTTGCCCTTCTACTACGAGGGCCATCCTCGCTGCATCAATGAGCCAAAGTTTATCCTCAGGGTCAGTCACTTTTGTGGAAAGGATGGCACAGGCATCGGAAAAAGATTCTAAGTATTTTGCATCTTGGATCTGGTAAAACCGAAAAAGTTTGGGATCAAGGCTGCCATCTGCCAATGCTAAAACAAAGGGATGTTGGAAGGAAGCTCCAAAAGAATTTTTTGCGTACGTTTTGCACTCATTCGCGAATGGAGGGACGGGGAATGGACTTGGTAACATGATATGATTTCCTATTTTTCTAAGAGTGGTTTTAAATAAGGGTACACAGTGTCTGCCACAAGTCTGTGCCCTTCTTCTGTGGGATGGATTCCATCTTTTTGGTTCAACTTCCGAATGCTTGCCACTTTCTCTAAAATAAATGGGACAAGAGGGACACCCTCTTCCTTCGCAAGTTCAGGATAAATGGAGTTGAATGCATTTGCATATTTTTTACCCATATTGGGTGTTGCGACCATACCAACTAACAATATTTTGGTGTTTGGATATTGTGATTTGATTTGGCGGATCATAGTCCTTAGGTTTTCTTTTGTCACAGAAGGACTGATCCCACGTAACATATCATTCGCACCTAACTCAAGTAAAAATATGCTTGGTTTCTCCGCGAGCACCCACTCTAACCGACCGAGGCCACCACTCGTTGTATCTCCCGACACTCCTGCATTGGTCATTTGGTAGGAATACCCTTCTGCATTGATTTTGTTTGTGAGTATATGAGGCCAGGCATCCTCATAATTGAGAAGTCCATACCCCGCGGTTAAGGAGTCTCCGAAATAAACAATTCGTTTGGTTTGGTTTATGTCAGTCGTTTGCGAGTTTGGATCGCTTTTGGGTTCGGAAGGATTTCCACAATCGATGAAAAAACATAAAATAAAAAGGGCAAACAGATAACGCATCCCTTCTTAGATAGGGAAATAAAACAAAAAATGCAAACTTTTTTAAATCAATTCCTATGGATTCGATTTTGTTTTGCAGACGAATGTTTGGCAAAGGGAACTGATCCTTTGGAAGGAAACGAAAGGAACCAGTATCTTTGCCGCACTCTAATAGATTTTATCTTCGTCGTAGAAAAAAGAAACTCCCGGCATGATATAAAATTCCGTCACCGTGTGTTTGATTGAGGCGGACATTTCAGAAAAACCAATATACACACTTCGTGCCGAATAATCTGTCCTTGGCACATTCCCAATGGTATCACCCAAATAGGTATCATAAGTTCGTTTTACATCTTGGCGGATCATTCCAATGTCTAAAGTAAACCGGCAGTATTGGAAGGAAGTTTCTAAATTGAGAATGGTTCCTTTGTCTCTGACCTTTCCCCCATAGGCAGGTAATACTGCAGAGAAATTAGATGTTCCATCACCATAGACTTCTTGGATGATTTGAGAACCTAACACAGAAAAGTTCCCTTTTCGGTCAAGGAGTTCCAATCGCCCGCGAATCTCCCACCAATCCCGAAGTTTTAGTTTTGAATAAATTCCAGGCAAAATCCCTTTCATGGAATATTCAGCATTGGCATCCCCACCAATCGACCAAGTCACCTTATTGGGAACAGAGGCTTCTGGCCGACTTGTCGAATAAGATCCATAAGAAATATTATTTCGTTCCGTATAACGATGGAAGTTGATGGATGGTCCTACCATGAATATTTTTGTGATGGGATGGGTATAAGAAAAACGGAAATGTTGGCTTACCCCTTCGAACCTAAGCAAGCGGTTCCCTTCAAAACTACTTGCCCAATACGTGTCTGTTCTTGGTGAAATAAAATTATTGGAAGCAGGTAAGTCGCGACTATAAACCCCAAGGGAGGTATCTTCTGCGTATTGGATTTCATATTTGTTTTTATAACCATACCGAATGTCAAAAAACTGAGAGTTGATGCCTAAATCTTTCGCAGGTTTGTATGGCACTGAAAGTGGCGCACCAGGTTCTGTGACTTGTCGGAAAAGTGAATTTTGGAACCAAGCAGGCCCTGTTTCATTTAAGATGGCCGGTGATAATTTTCCAATCCCAGAGCCCATTCGGATCAAGAACCTGTGTTCATAGACCTTGTTAAAAATTTCCATGGGAGTTTGGTTGTCTTCTCTTTCAGAAAGAGAGGGTGCTGGATTAGAATTTGCATTCGACTCTGGATTTGCACCTGGAGTTGGATTTGGATTTTGGACTGGGTTTCCTTTATCGACTGCACTGGTTTGGATTTTTTTTGGTTCGGCATTGGGCGCAAATGGTTTGGACTCTTCGGCAGACAAAGAACCAAATCTAAATGCAAACACGATTACAAATGCAAAGTGCAAAAACAAATTGAATCTAAATTTTAATTTAAAAAAGTTGAATCGATTAATAAACAATGCGAACTGTCCCTACGTAAATTTCTGTCCTACGATTTTTTTTCTCAGCTAACATTGTATCTACGATTTTGTATTGGTCTGCATAGCCATCCACTTCCTTAAATCGTTCCTCTGCAATTTTATGGACAAGTTTTAGTTCTTTTTTGACAGATTGGGATCTTTCCTTACTGAGTTTTAAGTTCATTGAAAAAGCTCCCACACTATCCGTATGACCACCAATCCTACAATTGGTTTCAGGGTATGCTTCCATCGCATCTCCTACTTTTGCAATGAGTTCCTTTGCTTTGGGTGTGAGGGTTGATTTGCCAGAAGGGAAGGCCACGTCTCCGTCGATGATGATGAGGAGTTCCCTCAGACGTTTTTCATCGTCTTCGATCCGTTTGAGTTCCACTCCTTTGGCAACAAGACTCCCACCTACTTCTTCAAACGGAGTGCCTGTGTGTTCAAAATCACTTCGCAGGCCTTTGTATAATTTTTCTAAATAATCTGGGGTGCCTAATTTATCCAACGAACCAACTGGCAAACTTCCCAAATGTTCGCTGGGCTTCGATTCATCGATATGGACACATCCACAAAATCTTTGGAACGCTTCCGACTCCATCCACTCTGGTTTGGTGGTGGTTTGGCATTGGAAAACAAATAAAAACGAAAAGGATAGGATGAAAAAATTTCTAAACATAAAACAAACTGTCCTTATCTTTTGCACCAAGTATAGAAATCAATTGATAAATCTTTGCACACGGGAGTAGCAATTTATTTCCACAAACCTCCAATAAATTAACCAATGATTGCCACATTCAATTAGTAGAATCACGCAAAAAATTTTTTACAACTAACAATGTTTGCTCAAAAGCTAAACACAAATTAACGCATGTTATATTTTATTATTTCATCCAAATTTTGAGAATAGAATTGCCATGAACGGATTGTCCTTCTTTTGTAGTTCTATAAATAAAAGAACCACTAATGGGAAATTTCGTATGAACTCCAAGAAACAGATATCTTTGATAACCAACATAATAGTTTTAGTAGCTCTCCTAGTGGGGTGTAGTGGTTCCGTTTCTGCTGGTGATACATTTTTGTTTGGGCTCAGTGAACGTTTTGAACAAGCGTTCGGGAATCGAGGAACACCCGCTTGTTCCACTGATGTCACCATTTCGACAAAACAGGTTTCCCTCGTAGAAGATGGAGATGTGAATTCCAGTTTTAGCACTGTCAATGAAAATGGTTTAACTGATGTCGACACTGACGGAGGAACTGCTTGGGGTTACCGATCCTTCCAAACTTGTATTTACCCAACTGCCCCATTTAGCGGAAGTTTGGAGATCCCAGTCACAATCACATCCAATTATGGAACAAGGGTTACATCACTTAAAACGTTTCCTGCACCAGATGTTGCCATTCCCACCAAACTCACATTTACTGGCAATGGAGTCGCAGCAAGGCAGTGTTTTACTTTCAGCGTAGTCCAAGACACAGACAGAAGTGCCAAGGTAGATCCGATGACTGTAGCCCTTGGAACCATGACACAAAAAAATGGAAGTGGGGAAGAAGTGGCAGGAACCTATACAGGAAAAGATGCCTGTGATATATCTGTTTCTGTCGAAGATGACGAAGGACCAGGTGTGCGCGTTTCCAATATCTCACGTGTGATGGAAGAACCTGGTCCATCAGCAACTGCGACGAATGGGACCTTTCGGGTGAGACTCCGCACGGCACCCACTGCCAATGTGACCATTCCCATCAATGAAGTGTTTGATTCTGTGAATGCAAACAACCGAGAAGGGACAGCCAATCCAAAGACGTTAACATTTACGAATGCCAACTTTGCGACAGAACAAGAAGTTACGATCTCATCTGTCGATGACTTAGAAATCGATGGGATCAAAGTATACACTGTAGAAGTTTCGAACACAAGCAGTGCCGATGCCGATTATAATGGAATCAAACCAAGGAACGTTGTCGTTTATAACAGAGACCAAAGTGTACCTGGTTATGCTTATATGCGATTTGATTCTACAACAGGGACAACTGGGGCGGCAGGTGGTGCGGTAAACAGATTTGCCACGGATGAAAGTAACCAGTTTGGAACCAAATACTCAAACTTCCAATTGAAACTAAGGACAAAACCAACTCATAACGTTACGCTTACCTTTTCCTCCAATTGTGGAAATAAATGTACCATTCTAACGCCTACCCTTACCTTTACACCAACTGATTGGAATAGCTACCAAACCTTTCAGGTGGAAGGGAAATCTGATTCAGCAAACACGGGAAATGCGGACTATACTGTTTCGTTTGTTGCCTCATCCACCGATACCACATACAATACAACAGTTGCTGAACCTACCTTTAGCATTCGTTCTTGTGACAATGATGGGACCCACCTACTCCAACCTTGTAATTTTTCTGGCTCTCCGAGAGGGATCATTGGAGATCGATTGTCTACCGCCGAAGGTGGTACTACCAACATCTGGATGATTGCACAGTCTTCTCCTGGATCGGATGTGACAATTGGTCTCACGAGTTCCGATACGACAGAAGGGACAGTCCCTGCCACTGCCACTGTCTCTTCATCTAACTATAATTTTATGGAGAATAGCGGGACAAACCAAATTGTGTTAACCCATGTAGATGATATCCTTGTGGATTTAACACAAAATTGGACTGTTACAACTGCTTCATCCACTGGTGGCGTATCTTATGACCCCATTGATGTATATGCAGCCACAACAGATGACGAAAAGGCTTTTTATATTTCGCATTCAGGAAATCCGAGAGAGAATACAGGGAATGTGGCAACAGTATCAGTTTGTTTGGGAGGGAATAACCCTTCCCAGCCAGTGGTCATCAATATCAATTGCAAATCGTATTCGGCAGGCACAGCAGCCTCTGGTGAATGTGGAGCAATCACTTCCTCTCCGATCACTTTCCCAGTGAATAGTGAAGTGGAACCAGGGAATGCTTCGGATGCAGGTTGTGCAAGTTCTCTCAAAAAACAAACTTTCACCGTGGCTGGTCTTGATGATACCTTTGCAGATGGAAGCCAATCCTTTGACATCCAATTTGTGATGGTGGCAAATACGGATACCAATTACCAAAACGCAGCAAACCCGAGTGACCATAGCATTATAAATGAAGACGATGAGCCGGCAGGTAAGGCAATATTTGTAACCACATCGAGTTACAATGGTGAAATGACTGCCCAAGGAGTGTTTGCAGCTGATGATACCTGTAACAATAACAAACCTGGCGGAGTACCCGCTGGAACTTATAAGGCTTTAATTGTCAGTAACAGTGGTGGTAGTGTAACAAACGATAGGATACCAAATGGTGCCAATTGGGTATTAACAGCAGGTCGACATTATTATAGATGTAATACGTCTGGTTATTCTAACTGCAGTGATGAGTTTTCTCGATTATTCATTGCCAATGGTTCTGCAGGGTTTGATCCAACTGTTTTATTAAGATCCTTTTCTAATGTTGGAGACCAGTATTGGACAGGGATGACAAATACCTTAACTCCTGCCACCCAAGTAAGTCAGCCGACTTGTCCGGGAGACGGATTCACATACTTTCATAACTGTAATGGATTTACGTATCAAAATTGTCCTTCCACTCCCACAGATTTTCTTTACGGACAAACTTGGACAATGGCATCGACTACAAGCATTACAAGCCAAGAGTCCATTTGTTCGGCGACAAAGAAACTGATTTGTGTCCAACAATAGACACAAAAAAAGTTCGATCGTTCCCTGAATGGAAGGTTCAAAATTCCATTCAGGCATCACTTTCGAATTTGCCTTAACTTGTTTTCAATTTTTCCTTTAGGGATTTGGCGGCCATCGCAAAACCGCCGTCAGCTCCATCTACAAAGTGCACTTCATCAGAAGATGCAACTTTTAAAACACAGGTCATAAGGGACCTATTCGAAACAAACAATCCAAAATGGATCAATCCTTCCCTTTCTAACTGCTCCAAAAAACTTTCTAATGCCAATCTATGTTTTTTAGAACCATCGATCACCATTTTAAGCGTTCCATCGTACTTTCGAAAATCGGCAGACATCACTTGGTATTCTTTTAGCCGGTCCAATGAATAATGACCTGATTTAATGGGAAGTTTCCAATTCATTGCGAGGGCCATAACTGTCCTTTCAATCCAAATTTGGATGAGTGTTAGGCGGTATTTGATTCCAGAGTGTTTCCCTGTCTTTGCAACGGCTTCTTTTCGTAAGTGATCTCCATTGTCTAATTCGATTTGATTGAGACTGAGTGGATGGTAATCTTTTTCCTCTCCATATTCGGAACGAATGAAATTGAGAACCCTTGTGACTATTTTTTTACAGACTTCCAAGTCTGAATGGTTTGGTTTCACAATGAGCGAAACAATCTCTCCCCTTTCACTCGGAATGTCTTTCCATCGGCATGTAAACCCAGTGAAGTCTGCAGGGAGGATTTTTTCATTTTCACGAACCAAATAGGATTCGTCTTTCCCTTCCTTGATCCATTGTTCTGCAAGTGGGAGTGCGGTGCCGAAGAGAGAACATTGCACGTAGTGATCGGATGCTTTGAACTTACTTAAAAATAATTCTGCACCTGCTCGATACAATTCTTGCACTGGCACAATCCCTGCACGCATCTCCAAACCAAAGGCCGCTTTTACTTGTGAAATTGTATCCGCAATGGCCGAACGAATGGGAAAAAGTAAATTGATTGGCAGTAAAAAAGTAACTCCATCCCCACCAAACACAAAAGGGAAATCCATATGCCCATAGACATTCGCCACTGCAATCGCTGTGAGCCCACCTGCTGTATTTACGTCCTTATAACGTCCTTCTTCTATTGCTTTTGTAGAACCAACGATGTCTGTGATGAGCACAAACCAATCGTCTGGAACTTTTGTAACAGTTGTTCCCTCAAAAATATTTTGAAACTTTGAACTGGCTTTTAGGTTTTTATAAAAATCATCCACTAGATAGTCAGACGTATGAAATCCCATACAATGGTGAGAATTTTCGTAGTTGTCTTAGAAAAGCGTATCTTAAAACCTATAATCATAGTCTATGAACCAAGTTCTCTTACGCACCTCGTTTTCCCTTTTCCTTTTGTTTGGATTTTTTGGATCTTCTTATTGTTTTGGATTTTACCTGACAGAACTTGCTGCCAATGAACGAAAAGTTTGGTTAGATGAAAAAGCTTGGTCCATCACCAATGCGATGACAGAAGAGGAACTTGTAGGACAAACCATCCACATTGCCATTCCTTCGAAAACTGTGGACCAAACAGCACTCGATGAAATCAAACAAACGAAACCAGGTGGCATCATCCTATTTGGCAAAAACTTAGGCAAAAAAGAAGAAATCCTTTCCCTCACAGAAAACTTACAACTCGCTGCAAAAGAAAATGGCCTCCCACCATTTCTCATTTCCACTGACCAAGAAGGAGGAAGGGTATTCCGAGTCCAAGATGGGATCACACATTACCCAGGGGCTATGGCAGTTGGCCAAACGGGGAAAAAAGAGTGGGGTGAAGTTGTGGGGTTTGTTACATCATACGAATTACGAAACTTAGGTCTTAATTTTTTATTTGCTCCCGTATTGGACATCAATAACAACCCGCTCAATCCAGTCATTAACACACGTTCGTTTGGATCAGACGTCAATCGTGTTTCAGAAGTGGCAGTTGCTTATGAAAAAGGAGCAAGAGCTGGTGGGTGTTTGCCAGTAATCAAACATTTTCCTGGCCATGGAGACACAACCGTCGATAGCCATTTAGGTTTACCCATCATCAACAAAAGCCTACAAGACTTGGAAAAATTGGAACTTGTACCGTTCAAACAATCAATATTAGGTGGTGCAGAGGCTGTCATGTCAGCACACATCATGTATCCCAAAATTGATCCGAACTTTCCTGCCACACTTTCCAAAACCATCCTAACAGACGTTTTACGTAAATCCCTACAATTTGATGGAATCATCATCACCGACGCGATGGAAATGCACGCGATCTCCAAAAATTATGAAAAAGATCGCCCTGGGGTTCTCACGATCCTTGCAGGTGCAAACATCGTACTGCTTACAAGTTGGGGAGAAACAGCAAAAAAATTTAAAGCACAACTCATGGACGCCTACAAAAAAGGTGAGTTTCGTTATGTGGACAAAGAAGGAAAAGAACACGATATTTTGAAGTCTGCCGTCCAAAAACAAATTCGTAAAAAATTAGAACTTGGGATATACGACAAAAATTCGATTTCTCCTCAAATGTATGAAGAGAACCAAAAACAAAAAGAGTATTTAGCAACTTGGGAAAAAGAAAGGAACGATCGTTATACGAAACTCGGCCAATCCCAATTTTTTGCAAAAGAAATCAACGAAGACTCGATCCGTGCCTACCCAAAATCAGTTGTGACGGCGACCATTGTTCCCGAACAAACCATTTCCTTTGTCAAAAATGTGAAATTAAAAGAGTTCCTAAAAAACAAAAAAATCCAATCATTCCCGTCGAAATCCTTTGGGAGTATCGCCAAACAAAAAACATACACAACCTATATTTTTGATTCCACTTCGGAACCTGAAATCAAATCCATTGTTGGTCTTGCCAAAAAATACCCAAACAAACGATTCCTTGTGATGCACGGAGGGACTCCTTTCATCCAATTGCCAGAATTACGAAATGTAGAGTATTTGTTATCTTTTTCACTGACAACTGGGTCTTGGGAAGCACTAGGCGCAAAACTCACCTCAGGAAAAGAAATTCCTAAAGTGGATTTGATTTTGCTAACCAAAGAAGCAAAGACACCTTCGATTGGTGCCTTTCCTGAAAGTTTATAAAACTTATTTGTAGAATCGAACCAACTTCTTTAAGACAGTACTTCTCTTACGCCACCACGTTTGCGGATCTCTTCATACAAAGTTTTCCGCATCGTATCATCTGCATCCACAAAACGCAAAAGGTACAAATCAGACTTTTGTTTGGTGGGCATCATCTTTGCACGGATATGAAATTCAGGGCCTTTCTCAAAACTAAAACCAACTTCCCATAGGTCTTGGTGTTTCCAAATTTCAGGCGAGATCCCCGTTGGGAATGTAAACAATATCCCTCTGTCAGACAATCGTTCCGAAAGAGTGATGAATGGTTTTGCCGTTTCTTTGATATCAAATCGTTTTTCATTATTTTCTTTTTGGTCTTTGGCAATCCGCTTCAATACTTCTAACTGTTTATCAATGTTTTCTTCGCTTAACATCAACTTGTTTTTATCTAATTCTAATTCCTTTTTCTGTTCTGGTGGTGGCCAAGGTGAAACGGTAAGGGAAATTTTATCCAAAAGCATCAAATGAGATTCACCCTTCCTTTCGATTTTCCCGTTAAAATGAAAGATCACACCACTATCATTGGTGCGAATCACCCTGCCATCTAACAAGTAACCTCCACTACTGGGACGAAACACATATAATTTTGCTTCTTTTCCTGGAACAAGCAGATCTTTTGAGATTCCTTTTGCAGATAACAACAATTCATCGGAGGTTTTTTGCATCACATAGGTGAGTTCTTCTCTTCCATCAGCTTCAAGAGCGGCAACTTCACCAATGGTTAAATCATTCAAAGATAAAATTTCCTTTTTAAATTCAACACCAGAACGAAAGAGTTTATCAAATAAATTGACTTCCTTTTCAGTTGTATTGGCATTTGATTTTAAAAAATAGCGATAGAGAGCATTTTTGAGTTTGTTTCTATTTTCTGGTAAAAGGTAAATTTCCCGTTCTTCTTCATTTAAATGTTCATAAAAATCGCGGAGGATATTGAGTTCCACTTGGTTGCATTTTCTGGCAATGGCATACCTTTGGAACTCCACCCAATGGTTCACCACACTTGCTTGTTTGTTTTGCAAATAATTCATGAACTTAACGTAAATGAAGGCAGCAAGTCCCATGAGCACGATGTAAAAGATGTAGATTGTATCAAATTTTGGAAAAATCCAAACGACTTGTGCCATAAAATTCATAAATTACTTTTCCTCATATCTCCGTTGTGTCGAATGGAAGCAAGGTGAGTTCTTCCTACTTCAAAATTATCGGCAAAAATCCACTCCACGGGACAATTGTTCCCCAAGGGAATAAAAACGAAGCCCTACCTCTGCTCGGGGCTCTACTCTTATGGGAAGGAGATGTCATATTAGAAAACCTTCCTGAAATCGCCGATGTCCAAAAGCTCATGGATGTCCTCCGCCATATTGGCGTGGAAATCACTTCCCTCGATACAAAAGGATCCTACCTCTTTCAGAAAAAAAATCCAGTGAAATCGGATTTACCGTACGAACTTTGTTCCCAGCTCCGTGGAGCCGTAACTCTTGCAGGCCCAATCCTTGCACGTACTGGACGTGTCTTTTTGCCAAAACCTGGTGGAGATAAAATTGGTAGGCGGCGGATGGACACCCACCTCCTCGCCTTAGAAGCCCTTGGTGCCAAAATTGAAGTGTTCCCAGATGGGTACATGATCACAGCAGACCGACTTTTTGGAAAAGACATCCTTCTCGACGAAGCGTCTGTCACAGCAACAGAAAACGCTGTGATGGCAGCTGTTTTTGCGGAAGGCACTACCACCATCCGCAATGCTGCTTCCGAACCCCACGTACAAGGACTTTGCCGTTTCCTCGTGGCAGCAGGTGCCAAAATTGAAGGGATTGGCACAAACCACCTAACAATCACAGGTGTAACTTCTCTTTCCTCTCCTGAAGGTGGACTCAAACACCGCATCGGTTCCGACTATTTAGAAGTAGGTTCCTTTATTAGCCTAGCAGCCGTTACAGGTGGAGAAATCCATATCACCGATGTCAATTTAGAAGACATCCGTATGATCCGTATGGTGTATTCCAGGTTAGGAATTGAAGTGAGGCCCACCGAAACAGGAATCCTTGTCCCTTCGGATCAAAAAATGGAAATCATCCCAGACTACCATGGAGCCACGCCAAAAATCGATGATGCTCCTTGGCCAGGTTTCCCTGCTGATATGACCTCAGTGGCCCTTGTCACGGCAACACAATGTAAGGGAACCGTTCTCATCCATGAAAAACTTTTTGAATCCAGGCTCTTCTTTGTGGACAATATCATCGCAATGGGTGCCCAAATCATCCTTTGTGACCCACACCGTGCCATCGTGATCGGAGCCAACAGGTTGTACGGACAACGTGTGGCAAGCCCTGATATCCGTGCTGGTATGGCGATGATCATTGCTGCCCTTTGTGCAGAAGGACAGAGTGAGATCCATAACATCGTTCAAATCGATCGGGGGTTTGAATCCATTGATACAAGACTACGGTCGCTTGGGGCTCAAATCGAAAGAATTCCAAATTAAATGAAACGAAAGGATCTCTTCCGAGAAGGATTTAAATCCGTTTTCCAGTTTACCTTTACTAAGGCTGACGAAATCTCTGAGGCCATTAAAGAAGTTTGGCAAGAAGAAACAGATCCAAAACCCCAACGAAACACAAAACCTAAAAAAGAAACACTTCCAAAAGGCTCCAATCCTACCCCAAGTAGGAAAAATCCTAAACCGACAGTTGTTCGGAGACGAAAGACGAGGATGTTTCAAACCCTGTCTTTACCACCAGGGGCAAGTTCAGAATTTTTTTCTTTGTGTACAGGTTGTAATGAGTGTATTTTTGCCTGCCCTTACGCCGTCTTATTCCCTGTTACAGCAGAAAACCAAAACCAATCCTTCCCTCATTTTGATCCAAATGCGAAGGCTTGCCACTTGTGTACGGACTGGCCTTGTATCTCTGCCTGCCCAGAAGAGGCACTGGTACCGTACGAAATGTCCGAAACGACACCAAAGTTTGGTAAGGCGAAGCTATTAAAAGAATTTTGCATCAATGAAAAAACGGGAGAACCAACCTGTAATGCTTGTTTTGTTACCTGCCCCATCGAAAAAACCGTTAAATTTAAGGGAAATTTGCCAGTTTTCTCACAATCAAGTTGCACCGGATGTGGACTTTGTGTAGAAACATGTCCCAGTTTTCCGAAAGCAATCCAAATCAAATTAATCAAAAATTAACTATCACCTATCAAACGTTTTAGAAAAAAAACGTCGCAAAACATCAAAAAATTGTTATTCGGTAAAAAAAATATCTTGAATTATTTAGAAATAAGAGAGATACTCTTGTTAGGCCAAGGGTTTTCCCTTCGTCAAAAAAAATATAAAATTAGTTTAAAGGAAAAAGAAAGCTATGGAACCACAAAAAGTAGGCCCAGGACAAATCGATAAAATTGCAGATGATCTTAAAAAAGACCCTGAGAAGTCGATTGGGAATTATCTTTTCAAAGGATTCAGAATCCAAATCTCCAAGTACAAAGCATCTGGAGCGGAGAGAGTTCAACAACTTTACAAAAGAAGAAGAGCGCAAGGTCTATGCATCGTTTGTGGTACAAAAGTAACTCGTAAGAACCCGGTAACAGGCATTCTTTACAGACTTTGTGATACTCATAGAGCAGAAATCGACCAAAAGAATAAAGAAAAAGCGAAAGCAAAAAAAGGAAAATAATTCCTTTTCTATCTATTTTTCTAACTGAAAGGGGACGTTGGTCCCCTTTTTTGTTTACAGACACTTCTTACCACTTATCCTCATTTCCTATGAAAACTCTGTTACCCATTGTCCTTTTTGCTGCTTTTGGTTGTTCACAAATGATTTGGCGTGATGCAACATTAGCAGAAGAAATTTCACCAAGCAATGACCCAAATTTCAATTTAGTCCTAACGGTCCATTTCCAAGAGAAAGATTCTTGGAACCCAATGAATGGAACCACTGACAAACGAAATTACCAAAGTAAAATCAAATTGGTGCAAAATGAAAAAACTGGTGGGAAAGTGATCCGAGAGTGGGAACTCCCTTCTTGGTCCTTAGGAGATGGAATTTTTTACCATACCCAATCCAAATCACTGTTTGTGCTCGTAGGAAAAGATGATGAATACGGAACATTAAACCAAACCCTTTCCATTTACCCGGAATCTGGGGGTGCTTTTTCTTTCCCGGCCACACCAGAGAAAAAAATCATTTTCCAAATGGCTCCTTCACCAAATGGAAATTTGGTGGCGCTTGTCACAGCGAACCCAACGGGAGAAGGGGAATTTACGGAATTTGAATTGAACCTACTCCAAGTCTCAGACAAAAAAGTCCAAACCTATCCCATCAGTTTTTGGACAGCCCTACCCCTTTACGGAATCCGATGGTCGGAAGATGGACAAAATTTATTCCTTCGCACTCCAGACAAAATCCTCGTTTGGACGGGAAAAGAACTGAAAGAAGCAAAATCCTTTCCCGATTGTTATACCGTTTCTACCAATTTCGGGAAATGGGCCTATGAATCAGCAAGTATGGGGGAAGGTGGGAATGTGGTCCTCGGGAAAAAACTCCCCTCCCCCAAACAAATTGCAAACCTAGACCAAATCAAACTTTGTCGCTAAACAATCCAGAAAGGGGTATGTGGATTCGTTCCTGGCCTCAATTCGCTTGATTTAATTATGTCACATGATTGGATGAGTGAAAATCGTCCATGATCGAAAAGAAATTCACAGAACAGATCGATGCCATTTCGAAATATCTCAATGTCGTCGAAAAAATCGAACCCATTCGTAAGAGTGGGGTCGTTGTTTCTGTTGTGGGCAATGTCATTTATTCACAAGGCCCACCGGATTCCAAAGTGGGTGAGATCTTAGAAGTCGAAAGAGGTTCTGACAAAGGTTATCTTCCTTGTGTTCTTGTTGGATTTAAAGACCACCTCTACACCTTAATGCCATTAGGTGATACACAAGAAATATTCCCTCATGCTTTTGTGTTTTCTTCTGGGAGACAAATCACTTTGAATGCTGGACCAGAACTATTGGGCCGAGTCTTAAATGGACTTGGGAAACCAATTGATAGCAAAGGGATCCTCATTACCAAAGAAGAAAGGGCATCTGAACCAAGGTTCTTAAATCCTCTCGATCGACCACCCATCACGGAGATTTTAGAAACAGGAGTCCGCGCCATCGATGGGATGTTAACGGTTGGTCGCGGGCAAAGGATTGGTATTTTTTCGGGATCTGGAGTTGGTAAGTCAAGTTTACTCGGGATGATTGCCCGTTATACGAACGCCGATGTCAACGTAGTGGCACTCATTGGAGAAAGGGGACGTGAGGTAAATGAGTTTCTCCATGTTGAACTTGGGAAAGAAGCATTAGCAAGATCGGTTGTTTTTGTTGCTACCTCTGATTCTTCCAAAATGGAACAAGTGAGTTGCGCAAACCTGGCATGTTCGGCAGCAGAATACTTTCGAGAAAAAGGGATGTCTGTCAATTTGTACATGGATTCCCTTACAAGGTATGCAGAAGCTTTACGAGAATTGTCCATCGGGGAACCCGTCGTCACCAAAGGGTATGCTTCTAGTGTGTTCACCAAAATGGCAAAACTTGTGGAACGTGCAGGAACATCACATAACGGTGGTTCTATTACTGGATTTTATACCGTGTTAACGGATGCCGAAGACGACATGGATGATATCGTAGCAGATAAGGTTCGTGGGTTTATCGATGGGCACATTGTACTCACAAGAAAACTTGCAGAACAAAGCCATTACCCGGCCATCGATGTCCCTTCTTCTTTATCGCGGTTGATGCAAAAGATTGTAAATGAAGACCATTATATGCGTGCATCCATTGTGCGCGAACTCATCTCCAAATACAAAAATTCTGAAGACATCATCTTACTCAATGCCTACGTAAGAGGGGCTGATGAAAAAATTGATATGGCAATCGATAAAAAATCCGAAATCGATGATTATTTACGCCAAAGGATTGAGGAAAAATCTTCGTATAACGAAGCCATCAAACGATTAGAGCAGATATTACAATCTTCCTCTCGAAACGAAGACGAATTTTAGTCACGCATAGGATTGAATTCAAATGAATCATTGATTTGAATAAACTTTTCAAATCCAAAGGATTTTACTTCAATTTCTACTGGTTTAGTACCATATTTCATTTTCTTTCATCGAAAATCATTGACTATGTGAATCAAAACTAGGGAACCAATCACTCTATTTCTAAAATCACAAGTGTGACGTCATCATCTGGCGTCCGGTCTCCAGTAAACTCCTTGATTTTTTCAAGTAACAACCGTTTGGATTCAGTTAATGGATAACCGCTATAACGGTTTGACAAAGACTCCCAGTTTTCTTGGCCAATCATTTCTTTCTTCGCATTGGTTGCTTCGGTGATCCCATCCGTATACAACACAATCCGATCACCTGATTGGATTTTCATATGGTCTTCTTGGATATCAAGTTCTGGAATCCAACCAATGAGTTTTCCTTGTGGCATACTGAGTTTGGCTTTTGATTCACCTTTTCGATTTAAAATGAGAGGGGGATGTCCGCAGCGTGCATGAATCATTTCCTTGGTTTCTAAATTGATGTACACATAGGAAGCTGTGACAAAGGCACCTTTCATTTTTCCAAGTAAGGTGGAATTGATTTGGTTAAGAAGTTGTGCTGGTTCTTTCGCAAGTCTCACTTGTGTGGAAAAAGCGATTTTTAACATCGCAGATACAAGAGCCGCAGGGATCCCGTGGCCAGAAACGTCAGCGACAAGAACACCTAACTCTGTTTCGGAAATGGCATGGAAATCAAAAAAATCACCCCCAATGCTATCCATCGGTTCGTAATAAAACTCAGTTTTGATCCCTACAACATTCGGTGCCTCTTCCGGCAAAATGGAATATTGGAGTTTTCTTGCCAGGCCCAATTCATTTTGGATGGCGATAAATTTGTTTTGTTCTTCGACTGCTTTTTTTAAGGTGATGAGATTTTTTGCCCGAGAGATTAACTCACGTTTGTCGAAAGGTTTTGCTAGATAATCATTCCCACCTGCTTCTAAGGCAGCAATGATATCAGCAATTTGATTTTTAGCAGTTAAAAACAAAATTGGGAGTTGGTATAAGGAATAGGACTCACGTAATACTGTACACACATCATAACCACTCATCCCTGGCATCATAATGTCGAGTAACATCAGTTCAAAAGGCCCTTCATCCCGAACAAGGCGAATCGCATCCACACCATTTGCCGCTTCACTCACATCACAGCCAATCAGTGTTAAATGATTTTTTAAAACCTGACGATTAATGGGTTCATCATCTACAACGATGACTTTTAATTTTTCACCTTCAAATTCTTCCTCGGCATCTTCGATTGGTTCAAATTCAAAATTATCCCCACCAAACCACATCTCGTTCTTTTTGATCTGTGGTTTTTCCATTGGGATTTCCCCTTCCCTGGCAAGGGGCAAGGAAAACGAAAACTTAGAGCCCTGTCCAGGAGTCGATTCTACCCAGATGTTACCACCATGTAGTTCCACCAATCTTTTGGAAATGGCAAGCCCAAGCCCTGTCCCACCAAACTTACGTGTGGTGGATGCATCCACTTGTTCAAAGGATCGAAAGATATCACCAAATTTATCTTTTGGAATACCGATCCCCGTATCGTTTATGGAGATGACAGCCATTTTGTCTACAATCTCACAAGAAACTTCAATACGACCTTTCTCCGTAAACTTAATTGCGTTTCCAATTACATTAAATAGAATCTGTTGGAGCCGTGCTTCATCCCCTAAAATTGGGGGAAAATCGATGGGCACATTGTTTCTGACAGTTAAATTTTTAGTCACATACAAAGGTCTTGAGATCACAAGCACAAAATCACAGATTTGGTGCAGGTCAATTGCCTTCAGGTCCAAATCTAAATCTCGGTTTTTCATTTTAGAAAAATCCAAAATATCATCCACAAGTGATGATAACCGTTTCCCGGAACTTACAATCATTCCTAAATTTTGCCTTTGTTCTTGGTTCAGTTTCCCACCTATCCCATCAAACATTGATTCGGCGATTCCTATGATCCCATTGAGGGGAGTTTTTAATTCATGGGACGTATTGGCTAAAAATTCATCTTTTAATTTGTCGAGTGCAAGCAATCGTTTGGATAAGGTTTCGACTTCAGAAAAAGCTTTGCTAAACCTTCTAGAGAGTGTGAGAGATTGCACAAGGATAAATACAAAAATACCAATTGGGATTGCTTCCACAGAATAAAAAATCTGATTTGCATTTAATAAATCTACGAGGGCGGCACTGGCAACTGTACAAATACCCACCAAAAACAAAAACCCGCTTTCTTTTTTATGAAAGGCTGCTCGGAATACACCTTGCAAAATCATCAAAATCCCAAACAAAAATACGATTTGAAAATAAGTATTTAGCTCGGTGTAGACGTTAGTTGGTAAAATGATTAAAAAAGAAATGAATAAAAGTGTAGGAACTAAAAGTAAACGGTGCATCCATTTCGGATAAAAATCAGGATAAAACTCTCGAAAAAAAGCAAAGAATAAATAAGGGGAAAGATAAAAGGTAAAGTATTCAATGCGTAAACATACATTCCAACTCAAGATTGGAGTGAGTTCATTGAAGATAAATCGTTCTCCGGTAAACAAAGTCCTAAGTGCCAAAAGCAGTGCAGCAAATCCAAATAACAAATTTCCTTTGTCTGTGCGCCTAAAATAAAATAATCCAAAATGGTATAAGGCGATGATGAAAACAGAACCCGCCAAAAACAAAGAAGAAGCTAGGTCTGCTTCACTTTCTTTGTACAATTTGTTCCACTCACCCATGTAAGGTGGTTCCCACATCCCACCTTTCGAATGGTGGAAATTTGAAATCTCGATGAGGAGTTCATTGGAACCTTCTTTCCAAGGGAGTGGGTACAATTGGAAAACATAGGATGGGTCTGATTCAGACCTAGTTTTGCCAACAACTCCTGACGATCCAAGTACGGTCCCGTTCCAAATCACCCGTGAGGCGGTGGCAACATCCAAAATTTTAATCCCAAAGACTTGGTCTTTTTCCACGAATTTTGGTTTTTGCAAAACAAGCCGGTACGTGCCATACCCTTCCCCCGATCCTAGGACGGAATTCCAAATCCCAGGAACCTTTAAGGTCTCGTGGGACCTAGTCCTCTCTTCGGTTTCCGACAAAAAAACACGGGGGTAAAACTCCCAATTTCCTTCTAAATGGATGGGGGTCCCCTTACTGTTTTCTATGAGCTCACCAAGTGGGGTGGCCAAAACAGGGGAAAAGGAACCTAAAACCTGGCCGAAAAGGAATAGGAAAAGATGTAAGTATTTATGGGACAATATTCCAAGAATTACGTATTTTTTTAAAAAGACGAGTAAAAAAGAGTACAAAAATTATTTAGAACCGAAGAAATAGACAGCTGTGAAACGATTTCGGTTTAGTTTGGAAACGGTTTTAAAGCTACGGAGCCTCAAAGAAGAGGAAGAAATCCGGCGTTTGTCCCTCGTTGTCTCCAAACTCAATGCATTGATTTCCGAAAAAGAAAATAATCAAAAAGAAATCCAATCTTCCTACGAAGCCATTCTTTCTTCCGCCAAAGTGGGAACCAGTTTATCTGATTACCTCTCCATCGAACAATACATCAAGGGTCTCATACGCCGTAATGAAGAAATCGACCACCGCATAGAAAACCAAACACATGAAGTGAATTTGGTTCGGAAAGATGTGATGGTAGCAAGGATGAATAAAAAAGTTATCGAAGTATTAAAAGACAAACGATTTCTCGAATGGAAGAAAAAAAGGAATCGAATGGAACGAAGAGAAGTGGAAGAGTTTAATTTCCACTTAAACAAACAGACATTATTCGAATCACCAGAAAGTTTTGGACCGAAAGCTTCCAAAAAAATTCCAAGGACATTCAAAATTTTAAATAGAGAAGATGGTGGAGACGAACTAACTTCCGACTTTAAAACTCTCCGCGATTTTTACGAAAAATATTATTTAGGACAAGGCAAATCATAATGGCAAGTGTAACAGACAACACAAGATCCTTCTTTTTGATTGTATTGATTTTTTTCCTGATAGCGATTGGATTTTTTGTTTTTGACTATTTCCAAGTCATTAACGCGGAAGACTACTTACCTTTCCTAAAAAAACAAGCAGGTCTAGTCAACCAAGACCTACTTTCTCCAACCGAGTTAGAAAAACTGGAAATGGAAAAAGCAAAAGAACGTCTCATTGCAGACAGAGAAGAATTGGAACAAATGAAACGTGAGTTAGAAGAAAAATCTTCTTCTCTCAATGCAGACAAAGAACGATTGGAAGAACTCAAAGAAGGGATCCAACGAAAAGAAAAAGAAATGGCGGAGAAAGCCAAAAAAGACAATGCTCGTGCAGAAAAAGTAAAGGTTCTCGCAAACAAAGTTGCCAACATGCCTCCCGAATCCGCAAGAGATATGCTCATCAACTGGCCTGATTATGATATCATCGAAGTTTTTGAACAAATGGACCGTGATGCCGAAGAAGAAGGAAGGCAAACCATCACAACGTATTTGCTCACTTTGTTTCCAGCGGAAAGAAGGTCTGTCATTTCCAACAAATGGTTGGATGCAGGAGCAAAAAATGTTCCAAACTATGGTAAAAGTATCGATGAAGAAAACGACGAACCATAATTTCCCAAGGAGTTAGATTCCGATTCTATCTCATTTGAATCACTCGGATGAGCCCAAACAATGATTTGATGGTGATTATCTTTTTATTTGCCACAAAGGATGGCTTTCACTTCTTTGATTGCATCCTCTAAAATATCGTTCACAACCACATAATCGAAGCTAGGTGCTTCATCCAATTCATTGATCCCATTTTCAATTCGTTTTTCAATACTCGTTTGGGAATCTGTACCACGCCGGATGAGTCGTTCAATCCAAATCTCACGGCTTGGTGGTTCGATGAATATGGTCACCGATTCTGGCCTTAGGGCTTTGACAGATTTGGCACCTTGGACATCTAAATCAAGAAGTGCCACGCGGTGTTCCCTTATGGCATCAAGGATTGGCCCCTTGGGAGTTCCGTAATAATTGCCATGCACTTCCGCCCATTCATAAAACTCACCATCTGCTATTTTTTTTTGGAATTCTGGGACGGTTAAAAAGTAATAGGTTTTCCCTTCTTCATCGCCTGGCCTAGGAGCCCTTGTTGTACAGGAAATGGAAAAATAAAACTCTGGGTTTTCTTTGAGAAGTGCTTGGATGATGGTGGATTTCCCACCTCCTGCCACTGAAGAAATGATGTATAAATTCGGAATCGCTTTCAATCTTCTGACTCCTCTTCCCCTTCTCCAATGTGGTTGTCACCAGTCTCCAAACGTTTGGATAAACTTTCAGGGCGGATGGCAGAAAGGAGGATATGGCCGGAATCCAAAACGAGAACAGACCTCGTTTTTCGACCACAGGTCGCATCAATCAGACGGTTCTCGGATTTTGCTTCTGTCCGAAGGCGTTTGGCTCCCGCCGAATCGGCTATGAGGATTGATAGGATCTTCGATACAAAAACAACATTCGAAAATCCTACATTGAGAACCGGAAACGAAGACATGGAAACATATTTTTAGATTCTTCTGGATCGATCAAGTCGAATCGTTTCAATCAAATGAATTTCATGGATGCCAATATTCATCGCTTCCGAGATTTCATCGTGTTTGTATCCCTTTTTGATGAGATGAACGACTTTATCAATCTTTGTTGCGGATGGAGGTAACTCTTCCAATGCAGATTCGATGGAAAATTCAACTTTATCAAGATTCATCCTTTGGTAAGAAGCAAACGCAGGGTCATTTGCTTTGGAGACTTCATTTAAGAATTCTCTTTTTTTTGTACCTTCTTTGATTTCATTTCGTATGGATTCGGATGGTTTTTCTTCCGTGAATGGATTTCCACCCACCGTATAATTCATCTTAGGTTGAAACGTTGGAACTTCTAAATTTTCAATCGCTTCTTTGGAAGGCGTATTTTGAGCTTCCATTCCAAACATTCCTTTCACTGCCTTCCCTAGTTTCCCAAAGGCTTGGTTCACAGCACCTTCGGTTGTTTCTGCTTCATCAATGGTAACAGGGATTTGGTTTGCTTGGTAAATTTTACCGATGCCTGTCCTTTGTTCTTTGGTATCTAGGAGAGGTTCCTCTGTCTCGATAGTAGAAGGAACTAACTCTGATTTCATGGAGAGTCCTTGGTTTTGGTAGTGTTTGAATTCTTTTACCAATGCCTCACCCTTCTCCATCATGGAACGTAAGGCAACCATCTTTGATTCGATGATGCTTACGGTTGCATCTAACTCCCGTATGGTTTCTTGTGTGGCCATGTCAATGGCTCGATTTAATTTTTTATCGTAGTATTCGCTGACTGCTTTTTGGACTTTTGCTGAGATGAAAACATACATCATCCCACAGAATAATAAATTGATCAAAACAAGAGAAAAAAGCTCCATATGTTTCTCCTAAAGAACATTTCCAACAACATTCCGTAGAAAAAATTAAGCTTTTGAATCAAAACGAGACCCACGTTCCAAATTGGGACGATTGTAGATAATCCCTTCTTTGGAATACGCAAACACCGAATTTTCTTTGTCTTGTTTCGGTTTTGCGGCCGAACCTTGGTATCCTGATTTTGTCTCTGGAACCGTTTGGGCTCGGTTTTGTGTTTGGATCACAACCTTTTGCAATTCCACCACCTGGTTTTGGTGGGTGAAGGGATTTTCAGCCTGAGCCCTACGTGCAAAATCGTAGTGGTGGGCGATACTTGCGAAATTTTCGTTGAGTATCATCTGGCAACCCTCCTAGTTCTTAGACTTACCACGCCCTCTCTTTTTTCTCCAGTCATTTTTTGTTTCATCTGGGTCTTCGTAAGGCATGCTACGCACTTGGGACTCTTCTTCGTAGAAAGTTTTGGCCTTGGTTTCGTGTCGTAGTTTGAAATCAGCGTTTCGGATCCGGATGGTGACCCCAGGGAAAATGGTTTTTTCAACAGAAATACGGCCATTGGCTGCCTGTTCATCCATGTATTCGGTAAGGGTTTGGATGTCTTTACTCGCCTCTGCGATCCGTTTTTCGAGTTTTTTTGTCCCTGCTTCCAATTTCTGCAAATGGGCATCTTGTTCAGCAGTGAAACTTGCAGGGTCGGCTTCTTTGCGTGCTTTCAGAGTGCGCATGGTCTTTGTGAGTTGGTCGAGTTTGTCTTGGTTTTCTTTTTTCTTCTCTTCAAACTCACTGATCTGTTTTAAAATCTTGGGATTGTTTCCCACAATGAGATCGGTTTGTGGGTTTGCTTGGGATCCAATGATTTTTGCGGATATAAGTTGGGCGGCTTGGATGGTCCCCCCTACAATTTGGCCCCGTTTCCCTTTGCAGGAAATTTTTCCGCCTGCCATCAGGTGTGAATGCAATATCCCTTCTTGTACAATGATGTCTTTTTCCGTGATGCAGGTTGCGTTCTGGATGAACTTGGCGACGATGTTCCCACCTGTGGACTCCACACGCGCCTCCTCACGCCCTGTGACCCCTTGGCGGACGATGATGTCACCGTCGGCTTCCACAATGGCCTTTTGGACGGTTCCATAAATTTCAATATTGCCTGCTGCCTTGACCGAATAATTGTCTTCGACGTTCCCTGTGATGATGATGGAGCCAAGGAAGGTTACATTTCCCGTTCGAACTCCCACATCCCCATTGATGCGGTATACGGTTTCCACAGAGAGGCGACCCGCAGCGTATAACACCTGTCCGTTGACTTCGGCAGTGAGACGCATTTTGTCTTCGGAAAGGATGGTTCCTTTTCCTTGTTTCAGTTCTGTGTCGAGTCCGTCTTTTGCTGGTAAAACCATTCCAAATAAATTGCGACCAAATTTTCCTTTCTCAGCAGGGATCTTTTCAGCTAACAGCTGTCCTACGACAACGTTTTCGATCATATCCAAATCTTTGTAGTCCACACGACCCGATTGGTCTTCTTTGAAGTTGATTTTCTTTTCTGTGCGGACGTAGTATTTGATCTCGGCATTTTTCCCATTCACAGGGAAATCACCTTCTGCTCCAATGAATGGTTTGTTATGGATTTCTTCGTCAAGGGCTTTGCGGATCTCGTCTTCTTTCAGTCCGTGTGCAACACCCATCCCTTTTAAAGCGGCAACGATGTCAGACACTTCTAAATCTCGTCCTCCTGGCCTTGCAGGAAAAACTGTCACAAAAGCACGCATATTCTCTTGGGCAATTTCCACATTGCAACTAGAATCATTCCCTGCTTTTGGTTTTTGGTTGGAGATGAGGACGGGCTCTCCCTTTTTCTCTTTTAGGATTTTGTTGATTAGGTTTTGGTCAACACCTGCGACACCACGAAACGAAAGTTTTTTGGAAACGTCCGCCATTGTCATCTCGAGGCCTTCGCCGGAAGGGGGATAAACTGTTAAAAACACACCCGTTCGGTAAATTTTGACAACCACTCGGCCGTCTTTGTTTTTCGGTGTGACAAGTTCCTTTAACTCTTTGGATACTAATTTTCCACTACCACCTGTTAGGTGCTCATCTAATAAACTGAGTTCATCGAGTAACATGTCATCTGGGATGACAGAAGCACGGATATGGTAAGGTTCAGAAAAAAATAAAGATTTTTTCCCACGTTTTAAAACCGTATAATCGATTTCGTGGACTTTGCGGCCGAGGTGACTCGAAGCAATGGCAAGACACTCTTCGATGGTATCCGCAATGACTTCCACTTGTTCTTTTTCCTTACGATCGAACTCTTTTAGTTCCTCTGTAAGAAATTCGGTGAGTGACATTGCCGATTACCTTTTTTGGATCGCTGATTTGACTTTGGAGAGTTTGCTACGAAGCCTTGCGACAGCTTTGGTGTGGAGTTGGGAGATCCTAGACTCAGTGACTTCTAACACTTCCCCAATCTCTTTTAAGGTCAGGTCTTCGTAGTAATAGAGTACGATGACTTTTTTTTCTTTTTCTGGAAGGGATTGGATGGCTTCCACAATGACGTTTTTAATCTCTTCTTTTTCGATGATATTGTCTGGGTTCATATTCATCGGAGATTCCAAAGTTTCCATAAAGGAAACTTCATCGTTCTCATCACCGAGAAACCAAATATCATTTAGAGAAACAAGGGATGTTCCAGAGAGTTTCGCAAGTAGGGAATTGTATTCTTCCATGGAGACGCCGAGTTCTTTGGCGATCTCTTCATCATCCACTTTTTTGCCCTCTTTGTTTTCAAGCATGGCAATGATGTTTTCGAGTTGTTTTGCTTTTTGGCGGATGGAGCGAGGGATCCAGTCCACACTTCTAAGTTCATCAAAGATGGACCCACGGATACGGGTCATGGCATAAGTTTTGAATTTGATTTCACGAGAAGGGTCAAACTTCTCAATGGCATCTAACAGACCGAAGACGCCATAACTGACGAGGTCTTCAAATTCCACATTCTGTGGCATTCCGATCGCAATCCGCCCGGCCACGTGTTTGACGAGAGGTGAATATTTTTCAACAAGATAACTTCGGATTTCCGCGTCCTTTTTGACACGGTATTGTTTCCAAAGATCTGTCTCATCAAACTGATTGTATTTGTCTAGCAATCTTGACATTGGGAACCAGGGTATGGGATCTCTTTACTTTATAAATCGTAAAAAAATCAAAATTACAAGAGGATTTTTTCTTATGTCCTCTAAAAACGGTAATTTTTCAGCCCTCTTGCGGGTCATCCTTGGCCATCATGGTGCGAATTGCTTCCGCCATGAGTTTTGGCTCGTTTTTGATCGCAATTTTATCCACAATGATATGGTCTCCAAACTTTCCAGACTTTGCCATTGCCAGTTTTGCATCCATGGCCGCATCTCCCATCGGTTGGACGCCGTAGTCATCGGAAGAGGTTCCCATCGCAGAAGAAGGTTCCATTCCCGTATGGTCTTGGTCAAAGTCATCTGCATGGCCTTCCCCACCGAAACCACCGATTGAGAAGGTAGATAAAAACTCTAAAAATTCAGGGACTTTTTTTTGTAGGACACTAAAAATTCCAAACCCAAGCCCACCGAAGGCAAATGTTGAGATGAGAGAAACAAAAAAGATATAACCGATACGGTTTCCCACTAAAAATCCGCAGACGGAACTAATGATGGCTCCGAGGATTGCAAATCCCAGTACAAATCCGATTAACACTTAGTTGTCTTCCTCCATTCTCGATTCCATTTCTTTTTCTTTGAAGTCCACAAAACTAAAGAACTTCTTAAAAAAACCAGTGAGGCCTTCTTCATCATCATAACCACCTTCTGTTTGTAAGAGGGTGTGTGTGACTCTTGTGAGGCACGCCGCCGCTTTGGAACGTGGGGCACCGATGATAAATGGTTTTTGTTCCCGAATGGATTTTTCTACTTCTTCATCTTGGAAGATGAAGCCTAAGTTTTCCACTTGGACTTCCAAAAATTGGCCCGAGATATCAATCACTCGGTCTGCAACTTTTTTCCCTTCAATGGCAGAACGCACACGGTTCACAATGATTTTGAGGTTTTTGTCTTTGGATTGGGAAACAATGGATTTGATCAGGCCATAGGAATCCGTAATGGAAGTGGGTTCTGGGGTTGTGACGACCACCACTTCATCTGCTGGCATCACTAGACCAATGACATTGGCAGAAATCCCAGCACCGGTATCAATGATCATCACATCATAACGATCGAGTTCGGCAAATCCTTTGATAAGGTTGTTTCGTTGTGTTTCGTTCAGGTTCGCAAGTTGGGAATAACCAGAAGCTCCCGCAATGATGTCCACACCTTCGGGAGTGGAGATCACGATGTCTTTTAACGACTTATGGCCTTTGACCACATGGTATAAATTGTATTTCGGAATGATGCCAAGGAGGACATTCACATTGGCAAGGCCGAGGTCTCCATCAAAGATGAGAACCTTGAGACCTGTTTTGGCAATGGAGATGGCTAAATTGACAGAGACTGTACTTTTGCCCACTCCTCCCTTACCAGAGGCCACCGCGATGATTTTGGTTTTCTTGGCAGCATCCTGGGGTTGGACGAGTTTCAATCCGGTGCCAGTTTCTGTTAACTTTCTAAGATTTGCTGCTTGGTCCATCGTTACCCCTAGGTATCAGGATAACGATGCGCTTTTAAACAGTCTTCTCGAAGACTTCGCCCGCTATCCCTTTCAATTTTTCAGGAAAAATTACACATTCGGCAAGGATTTTTTTCGTGGCATTTAGGATGTCAAACGGAACATCCTGCCCTACACTTAAGAATGCGAATTCCCTGTGAATAGTATCGGCTAATTCTACGACAGAACCTAAAAATTCTGCTTCATCGAGCTTGGTTAATAAAATTCTTTTATAACCGACCGACTCATACGCGTTTGTCACCGCGAGTGCATTGTCTTTGGAAACAGTGGAGGAAAGCACTAAGATGGTTTCAATATGATCCTTTTCCCCAAATACTTCGTAGAATTCCTGAAGTTTTTCGAGGTTCTCCGACTTACGGTGCGAGTATCCAGCCGTATCCACTAAGATGAGTTCGGATCCATCTCGAAGGATGGCCTCTTTCCATTTGCGTAAGTCTTTGGCTGCATAAAACGGAAGTCCCATCGCATCTGCATAAAACTTCAATTGGTCGATAGCTGCGATTCGGTAATTGTCTGTTGTATAAAGAGAAACTTTTTTCCCCATATGCAAACTGTACTTAGCAGCTAACTTTGCAATTGATGTTGTTTTCCCTGAACCAGTGGGTCCCACAAAAAACACAACCTTTCGTTTTCCACGAGGGGTTCCGCTGAAAAGGTCTGAATCGACTTGGATTCGTTCTTCTAAATACGTGACGGCTTTGTCTGTCACATTGGCGTATCGTGTTAAGTCCACTGCAGACAACCTTTGTTCCAGTGTGACTGCCATTTCTTCTAAATAAGACTCAGAAAAACCTTCACGTAACAGCCGATCGATGAGCTTTTGGATATGAGGGTGTTTTTCTTTTTGTTTGGAAGGTGATTCGATGGATGGTTCCAAAAAGGAATCTTTTGCTTCCGCAAGCGACAAACCCACCGGCCTTTCTTCAATCGATTCGATTTCATAAACCGACTGGCCTTGCCTTCGTTTTCGTTCTGAAAAAGGACGAACAGATTCAATATTTTTTTTACGTGCCGTATAAGAACTGTGAGTCGAGTTCCCCACATACGAAAGACTTTGGTTCGCACCAATCCCCACAAGGCCCGGTTCAGGGAGGGATTCCGTCCTTTGTTTTTGTTTGATGAGTTCTTTGAGGTCTTTGAGTTTTCGTTCGATTCTTTCTTTGGAATTTTGTTTTTCAGGCACACCCACATCGATTTCATACATACGTTGTGCCATAAGGCCAGTCCCAAACAGACCACCTTCGGTGATCACCCGTTGGTCATACAAATGAGCCTCTGGACCATACTTCATTTTCATCTGCATGATGCAGTCTTGTAAGTCTTTGCCCCGGATTTTCACAAAATCCATAGAATCTCCCCCAAACCTGGGAAAAATATGAATTGTACCCTCTATTTGGAAAGTCTTTTTTATGAGACATAATAAATTTGACCTTCGGGGGAATCGAACATGGGTTTGCGGGCAAAGGATTGGAGGTTCGATTGGTTCCTTATAGGATGATGGATTCGAAAATGACTTCGGCCTTCTTTGGCCTTTGTTAGAAAGTTTCCCATCTAAAATCCAACCAAGGGTTCTGTGGTGCACCCTTTGCCATGAATCCGAATTTGGAATTGTGGACCGAGATTCCGTTTCCCAATGATTTGCCATTCGTTAGTTTGGTAAGAGTGGCCTTGCCACAAACGTTATGGATCCAAACCGAGACCAACCAGAAATCGAATTGAAAGAGGGAGTTCCCATTTCCCTCAAATTTGGAGATCTGTATTTTTCTAAGGAAGGGGGATGGGAAGAATCCAAGTACGTTTTTTTGGAAGGGAACAGAATCCCTGAGTCTCTGGCAAAAGGTTTAAAATCCCAATATACGATTGGAGAACTGGGATTTGGAACAGGTCTTAATTTTTTTGTGACCTTGGCTTTCTGGTCAAATCTTCCAAACCCTCCAGGACTCCATTTTTATAGTTTAGAAGGATTCCCTCTACCGAGAGAAATTTTACAGTCACTGAATCTTTCTTTTCCAGGCAAACCTTTATGGAATGAAAACTTACTTGGTGGGTATGAGAATGCTTACGAGCGCTGGGAAAAAAATCCATTGGAACGAATTTGGAAATTAGTGATCCCACACCCCCATTCCCCTAAAAATTTCACCTTAGAAGTGTTATTTGGAGATGTATCCGATTGTTTGGATCATTTTCCTTCCATTGACTTTTGGTACTTAGATGGATTTTCACCCAAAAAAAATCCCAGGATGTGGTCTGATGAAACCCTTTCCAAAATCAAAACACATTCCCATGTAGGCACAAGGTTAGCCACTTTCACCGCAGCGGGATTCATCCGTCGTAATCTCGAAGGACTCGGATTTATGATCGAAAAACAAAAAGGTTTTGGTAAAAAAAGAGAAATGCTTACAGGAGTTTTCCTTTAATTGGAAACAACTTTTAACAAAAGGAAAATCGAAGGGAAAACTGCCGTTGTTGTTGGAGGTGGGATTTCAGGAGCTAGCGTTTGTTATGCTCTATCCCAACGTAAGATCAAAACCATATTATTGGAATCGGAATCCTCACCTGCAACACAGGCAAGTGGCAATCCCATAGGAGTTGTATATCCGTTTCTGACAAAACACAAAACGAAAGAATCGGAATTTTCCTACTTAGCCTACAGATACTTTTTGGAACTTTGGGAGGCATTGGATTTAGGAATCCATGTTCCACATAAGGATGGCATTCACTTCTTACTCGAAACAAGTTCCGCTTATGACCGTTACTCGAATGCAATTAAGTCGCACCAGATTCCAGCTGATACGGTATTGATTAAAAAAGAGAAACATTCCAATTTTGATTCTTTGTATTTTCAAAAGGGCAAAGCCATTTCCCCGATTGCACTTACAAAAGAACTCCTTCGATTAGCAAATCCAGAATTGAAATTCAATTCTCCTCTCCTTAGATGGCAGCCTAGTGAAACTAATGGGAAAAATCCAGATGATGGAACCCTGATTTGCCAAACAGAAACAGAATCAATCAGTGCGAATTATCTCTTTTTAACCCAAGGTTACCAATTCACAAATGATCCCAAACTCCGATGGATTCCCATGAAACAAGTCCGTGGACAAATAGCCAATATCCCTGGTTCTATCTGTAAAAACGAAACTTCCATTTTATATGGGGATTATATCACGGCAGAATTAAATGGAGAACGTGTATTAGGTGCAAGTTTTGATGAGTTCCATTTAGAAAAAGAACCACGGACCAAAGAAACCATCATGATGTGGGAAGGCTTGCAAAAACATTTGGCAAATGTCATAAGCGAAGACCAGGCAATTGATTTAAAAAACTTTGGGACCCGAGTGAGTTACAGAACACAATCCCAAGACCGCCACCCTGTGGTTGGGAAACTCCCAAATGTCTCGGAGTTAGATACAACTGTGAAATACCAAAACCTATTCCGGAAAAATGGAAAACCCTTCCAAATTCCCTATTTTGAATCCGTTGGGATTTTGAATGGACTTGGGTCTCGTGGTCTCACACATGCTCTCCTTGCGGGAGAGATTTTAGTGAATCAAATCACAAACCAAACGTTGGACAACTCCCAATTAACCATGGAAATTCCTGAACACATCATCCAGTCTTTGAAACCAGACCGTTTTTTGCTTCGTATGTGGAAACGAGACCAGCTAACATAGATTCGAATTCAACACTTTCTGCCACAACCACATCAATGCTTATAAGGAAAAGTTTGATCTTTCTTTCGTTTAGTTCCTTCAAAAATTGAGTTTGTATTCGCACCTTCACCCAATCCTTCTCCGTTGTTAACAATACAGTGTTTTCATGGCAATCAGAAAGAAGGGAAAACAAAGTTTGTTTTGTAAAGGGATAGTGGTCAGGAAAAAATCTGTATTTGATTTCAGAATTTCCTAAAATATCTTTTGCAGTTTCCAATACTTGTTTTGGATTTCCCACTCCTGTAAAGAGAAAGTAACTGGCATTTAGTGGCATTTTTAAGAGAGAAGGATTTCCATCTCGAACCTTTGGTTCTGCCTTAGGAACAATTTCGCTAAAATTTGTAATTGGTGCTAAATTGATTTCTATTAAATCCGTCTCCAAAGTGGAAGAAAAAATCGGGACTTGGATTCCATTTTTAATTAAAAGTTTTTTTGCGGTTTGGAATTTTTCTTTATTTGATTCTACTAACTTTGTGAAAACGACCGCACTCGCTCTTCGCAGCTCGTTGATTGGTTCTCTTAAAAAACCAAGTGGTAGGGTAAATCCATTCCCAAAGGGAGAATTGGCATCTAACAAGACAATGTCTAAATCTCTTACGATTTGTTTGTGTTGGAAACCATCATCCAAAATCACAATGTGTTTCGGTGATTGGATTCGGTTATGCGTCAAAAAACTTTCCCATCTATTTTTCCCAATGATCACCTGTAAGTTTGGAAATCTTTCCTTATGTTGGCTTGGTTCATCGCCATATAGATCCGGAGATTTTCCATCTGGCAAAATGGCACCTTCAATTGTTTTTTTTGCTTTGTATCCCCGAGAGAGGATTGTTATCGCATAGTCTTTGTTATGCTCTTGGAAGTAACGAACTAAATATTGAACAAAGGGAGTTTTCCCTGTCCCACCAACAGTAATATTTCCCACGCTGATCACGATCACTTGGGGGATTCGAGAAGGTGTGATATTGGTTTGGTTCAACCAAAACAAAAACCGATACACCCATGTGAGAGGGTAAAAAAGTAAGAGGATGACTTTCATTTGTTTCCCAATGGAAACGTTAGCTATGTCGTTTTTCTAATTCTTTGGCGATGGTAGATAAACTGATTCCTTTTTCGACCATCAAAACTTCCAAGTGGAAAACCAAATCGGCAATTTCATGGATGAGTTCTTTTTCATTTGGATTCTTTGCAGCAATGATGACTTCCCCTGCCTCTTCTCCAATTTTTTTTAAGATCCGATCAACCCCGTCGCGAAACAATTCCGCAGTGTAGGATTTTTCAGGTAATTCTTCTTTTCGTTTGCGGAGTAAATCTTCCAATTTGAGTAAAAATTCCATGTTTTGGCCTTCCCACTACCATGGAAATGGCCTATTCCATTTCGAAAAAGCGAAAATTGGTTGTTTGCCAGCGGACAAAAGCAGTAGAATGGGAGCAGATGAATCGAGTCATTTTATTCATTTTATTGTTTCTGCAAGTGTCTACAGTTTCTGCCAATGCTAAGTGGGGAAACTCCATCCAAAAGGGATTTGAAACTGCCAAAAAAGAAAAAAAGTTCCTCATCGTAGATGTTTTTGCCGATTGGTGCACCTATTGTTTGGTGTTGGAAAAAGAAATTTTCCCGGACCCAGAAGTCAGCCGGATTTTGGATCAGTTTGTACGTGTTAGGTTGGATGGGGAAGAGTTTCCGAATCTACGGAAAAAATACAATATCGAAGGTTATCCTACCATTTTATTTTTAGATGGAGAAGGAAACTTTGTTACAAAGATTGCAGGCCTTGCCACCAAAGAAGATATACTCACTGTCTCCAAAAGGATATTACAAGAACCTAACTTAGAATCCTATCTCAAAACAGAACAACGAAAGGACATCCAAAACCCAAACTACCATTTTCGTTTGGGACTTTTGTATTTTCAAAATAAAGAATATGACAAAGCTGAAATCCAATTTATGGAATCGATGCAAAAATCAAAAGACCAACCTTTGGTTCGTGAAAATTCACATTTCAATCTAAATTTAGTCAAATCAGTGAATCAATCCAAGGATTCAGCAGTCGTTTCTTGGAAGGAATTCATCAAACTCTATCCAAATTCCAAACGCATCATCACTGCGACACTGTATTATGGGATTGCCTTAAAGGAAGCTGGGGAGAGGAAACAAGCAAAAGAAGTTTTATCTGATATCAAACCAAAACTGGTTTCTGATGCAGACAAATCTTTATGTGAAGAAGCCTTGTCTGAAATTGAGAGAGGATTTTAAATCCTCTCTAGGTCTAGTAAAGAATTTACGGAATTTTTGAACCTATCGATTGCCAATAGAATAATAGGTAAATCCTAGTTCGTTCATCAGGCTTGGTTTGTATTGGTTTCTTCCATCAAAGATGAGAGGGGACTTTAATAAGGATTTAATTTTGTTAAAATCTGGTTCACGAAATTCACGCCACTCTGTTAAGAGTAACATCGCATCCGCACCTTCTAACGTTGCATAGGCGTCCTTTTTGTATTCCACCTTTCCATCAAAATAGTATTTGGAAGTTTCCATGGCTGCAGGATCAAAAACTTGAATTTTTGCTCCATTTTTATGAAGTTCATAAATCAAAGGAATGGAAGGTGCCTCACGCATATCATCGGTTCCTGGTTTAAATGAAAGTCCCCAGATTCCGAAAGTTTTACCCTTCATATCAGTGGATTTAAAATGTTCAAAAATTTTATCTGTCAGACGAGTTTTTTGTTTTTCGTTTACGTCTTCCACAGATTGGATGATGTGCATGGGAGCGTTAACTTCTTCTGCCGTCCTGAGAAGGGCGCGCACATCTTTTGGAAAACAAGACCCACCGTAACCTATCCCTGCATATAAAAACTGGCGACCAATCCTTGAGTCCGTTCCCATTCCCTTCCTGACGTCATCATAATTCGCACCTAACGCATCACACAAATTGGCAATTTCATTCACAAAGGAAATTTTGGTCGCGAGGAAGGCATTACATGCATACTTAGTAAGTTCTGCGGAACGAATGCTCATCGTAATGATTGGGTTTCCGTTTAGGACAAATGGAGAGTATAACTCACTCATTTTTTTAGCAGCATTTTCTGATTCTGCTCCAATCACAACTCGTTCTGGGCGCATAAAATCTTCGATTGCTGCCCCTTCTTTTAAAAACTCTGGATTGGAAACTACATCAAACGGATGTTTTGTGTTTTTTGATACAATTTCTTTGACTTTATCCGCTGTGCCAACTGGAACCGTTGATTTATCTACGATGATTTTGTAACCGTTCATCGTTTTTCCAACTTCTTCAGCAACGGCGAATACAAATCGAAGGTCCGCAGAACCATTGTCAGATGTGGGAGTTCCCACCGCGATAAAAACGAATTCCGAAGATTCCACTCCATCTTTCAAGGATGTGGAAAACTTAAGCCTTCCTTCCTTATAATTACGTTCTACGAGTTCGGAGAGACCCGGTTCATAAATGGGAATGATCCCTTTTTTTAAATCGCTGATTTTTTTTTCATCTTTATCAATACAAATCACATCATTGCCATATTCAGCAAAGCAGGTACCTGCAACGAGGCCCACATATCCGGTTCCGACGACACAAACTTTCATAGGATTTCCAGAGTTTCAATTTTCACCGAAAAGGAAACTGTTTTTCTTTTGACTCGCTCTAACCTTCTTGGATTTGGAATTCGGTAGGTAGGTGGCAAACCCCTACAAATTTTTGGATTTGGCCTTGTTCGACTTCGAAATCTAAAATCGACTCACTCCAGAAAAAACTTCCTTCGATGTGAGACTCACCCTTGTGGATCGAAATGCCCACACTGTATTTTCCAGGTCCAAATTGGATGGGGAATTGGAATCGCACAGAATAACGTTTCCCTTTTTGCAGGCTCCATTGGCGGTTCCCCAAAAGATGGGTATTGGTCCCGAAAATCCGAATTCCTTTTTCGTTGTCGATATGGAATCCAACCGTTGCCCCTTCCGTATCAAAATGGGGTTCGAAGGCAACGAGGAGCTCTGCCTTTCTTCCGATGAAAAAAATCTCGGACCGAACACCGGTTTCATTTTGCATTTGTACAAACAAATTGAGATTGGGATGGCTAGAGTTTGTCTCAATACGTTTTGCATCGCCTGAAAGGACAAACATGTATCTTTCAATGGTGTCTTTTGGTTGTCCGTCATACAGAAGTTCCCCCTTCTCCAAAAGGACAGCGCGGGTACAAAAATAGGAGACAAGCCCTAAGTCATGGCTCACAACCAAAATGGAAGATCCTTTGTCTGAAAATTCTTTGATCCGTTTCAAACATTTTTGTTGGAAACTGGCATCACCAACGGCTAACGCTTCATCGACGATAAGGATATCGGGGCGTTTGGCTGTTGCCAAACTGAATCCGAGTCGCATCGCCATCCCAGAGCTATAATTTTTTAAAGGTGTATTCCGAAACTCTTCTAATTCGGAAAAAGCAAAAATAAAATCCGCAAGTGATTTGATTTCGGAAGGTTTGTATCCCCAAACAAGACCATTAAAGTACACATTCTCCTCACCAGAAAGTTCCGGATTAAAACCCACGCTAAGTTCCAAAAGGGCGCGCACGGTTCCATTCACTTGCAGGGTACCTTTGTCTTTTTGGATCACTCCTGTGATCAGTTTTAACAGAGTGGATTTCCCTGCTCCATTTCGACCAATGATTCCAACAATTTCGCCTGGTTTGATTTTTAAGTCTAACGAACGTATGGCGGTGAATTTAGAATCTACGCCAAAATATCCAAAACTGAGTCCAGCAATGATCCTTTTCCAAGGTTTTGAAAATCCATGGTAATCCTTAGAAAGATTTTCAATGAAAACGGAAACCATCTTAGATTAGAGGTGGTCCAAAATCACAGATTGGAATTTTCTTTTCGCAAGTAAATAAACAAGAAAAAAGAAAAATAGAAACGGAAGGATGTGAAACCAATCAAATTGTGCCTGAAACCCAAAGATCACCGACGTACGAAATACATCCAAGGGAATGGTGAAAGGGTTCCATTCATTCCATTGTTTCAAATAACCAGTGGGATAGTACAATACAGGGATACCCCAAAAAATCAATTGGCTCACCAAACGAATTAAAGGCGAAATGTCTTTTAATAAAATATTTAAACGAGAAAGATAATGGAGGAGTAACATCAGATACAATCCCGATGACACAAGGACCAAATAACCAAATACAACTCCTGAAAACCTAAGTTTTCCAGAATATGCCAAATAGAGAAACACTGGGATGGACGTGACAAAACTATGGATCAAAAATTGGACATACGGTATCCACAAAAACAAATTGATGCCAAGGCTTGACCGTTTGAGTAAAGAACGATTGTCCGTGAGGATGCCTGTGCCTCGGACGAGGAGTTCCTGGATGGGGATCCAAAAGAGAAGGCCTGTGAGTAAATAGGCGGTGAAGTCCTCTTGGGTGGAGGGTTCTTTGAGATTGAGGACAAGGAAGACGAGGGCGTACAAACTAATCAGTACTAGGTTCTGCAAAAACATCCAGGAGATTCCCAAAAAGGAACCTGCATATTGCAGAGCATAGTCACGCCGAACGAGGGCCCAAAGTATGGAAAGTTTCTCCATACTTTGATTGTCGGCCCCTGGGAACTGATTCTAGACCAGAAACCAGGGAATGGGAATCACATCTTCTTTAGGTTCTTTTTCCCTAAGTCAGAGAGTTGGGGTGATACCCAATTTCCTTTTTGGACTACCTCTCCTTGGAATGCTTCCATAAGGTACTCTTCGAAAGTTTTCTCCGATTGGTTTTGGGCAAATCCCTTTTTAGGACCTTGGCCTGGAAGCCCAGTATCCTTGTGGCGGTTATAAGCGGGTTGTTGGATGGATCGAACGATCATAGGTTTTTCCTCCCCGTCATCTAGTTAGACGACATAAAACTAAAAAATAATACCAATAATATACTAAACGCTTGTTTACACTACTTAACATATGAGAAGTTAAGTCAATGTTTTTTTCACGCTTTTATCGGTTTGTATTAACAATTTAGCATTCGTATGGGACAAAACCCGCCCCAAGTTGGAATTTTTTTCGCTCTTCCTAAGGAATATGTCCCTTTTTAGAAAAAAAGCAAACGGAATGAAGGAAAAAATCCAAAAAATCTGACCCCCATCCTGGTGGATTGGCAGAAAAAAACGCTTTTTTTGTGGTTATTCTTCGTACAGTCATTGTTTGCTGGCGAAAAAACTCCAAAAGACGTTTCCGTTCAGGAATTACTCACACAAGGTCTCTCTCCCAAATTGGTAGCCGAATGGAAGGAAAATCTGAAGCTTTCCCGCGAATCCTTTCTCGATTGGAAACGTTCCCTAAAGGGAAATGATGCAAAACTTGTCTCCAAAGTTTGGAAAGTCTTTCGTTTGAGTTACCCAAAGTCACCCAAATCCGAACCACCGCCGAAAAAACCTACGAAGAACGAATTGGCTCGAACGACAAAAGGAAACCTGCATCCGAACCAAACGAACGAAACGCCGACTGATGGAGTCTTTGTAGGCCTAGGTACCCAAAACCTTGATGTCCGCAATTTGCCAATTGAGGAAAAAAATCATTCTACGGTTTGCGTCGGTGGAAATCAAAACGGTAACAGGTATGTTTTAGAAAAACGGGATGAACAGTTTTTGTATGGGGTTGATTTCACAAAACAATCCTACCGGTTCACTTCCGGCAGTCGTTACAAACCCATCCCACATTTTTACTTCGACAAAGATCCAAATTTTTATTCGCAGTTGGACAGACCAGGATCCCCCCTCCCCCAACCCCTACAAAGTTCTCATTTCTTTGGGATCAAACTCCCCTATGAAGGGAAAAAAAGAGAGTTCGGTAGTTTTTTTGCGAATGGTTTTTCTCATCATCCGGGCTTCTATTTCAATTCACCGAATAATAGTTACGCGGGAGTTTGGTCACCCGGTGGTCAAAAATCTAGTTTGTTTGTGAACGATACATATCAATTTGAATCCTTTGGAAACCATCGCATCCAATCCGAATCTATTTTTGATAAAAAAGAAACTGTGGGATTTTTGTACATAAAATCAGAATCCAAAGACTCTGTTTATTTTTTTGATTCTACAATTTACAGAGACTCTCCTCTACTGTATGGGAATGTCGCCAATGGTGAATTGAGACCTGAAATTCCACAAACTTTGGGATATGCGAGAGGAAGTTACAAACACCTATTTGGTGGCGAAGGACTTTCTTCCTTGGAAGGCCATCGTTATGAAACAGGTTCTTCTGTTTTTTTCCCATTGTTCGCCTCAAATTGGGGGAATCTTTTGTACCGGTACCGGAAATATAGTGAACGTGGGAATTACCAGTTTGAGGAACTGGGAAGGGCTGTTATTTATGAATGGAGGAAAGAAAAAACAGTTATTTCAATCGGTTTTGAAGCAAGAGAAAAAAGAGGCCAGTGGGAAGGGAAAATTGCCATTCCAATCTCCTCTGGTCAACTCATAGAACTGAGTGCACTCTTTCGGGAAGGAAACTTCTATACACGATCTTGGTTTGAAAACTGGACATATGCATCAGACTTCAATATCAATTTATCAGATAGAGAAGAGATTCTAAAAATAAAATTCGTAAGTTCTTTTATGTCGCTGAATGTGAGTTATTCGAAAAAAGAAGAAAGTCCAAATCCTATTTTATTTATCAATTTTCAGTTTTTACAACGTTTCGAGATATAATCAATTGGTTAATAGAACAAATCATCCGTTCTGATTTCAGTGTATTCTTTTAATTGGAAGATGGGTATCGATTGTTTCTCAATGATTTCTTTTTTTTCTCCAGGAAGTTTTTTGGGTGTGGGGAGTGAGGAACGTTTTCCCCTTTCATCTACGGCATAAAAATAATACCCAATCCATTTCCCTTTCACAAGGTATGGATTCCCTACAAAAAGATCCTTCACAAAAAATTCTCCATCCGAATCAAATTTATTACGTCTGTATCGGAAATGGATTTCATCCCCATTGAGATCATAAAATACAACAAAGTCCCCTTGTTTGGCCTTAAAATACAATTTCCATTCCAAAGGGAAATTGCCTGTTTTTTCATACTCTAATTTTCCATCTAAGATGCGTTTTTCGGATCTCGAAATTGGTCCAGTGTATTTAGAATCTGTTTCTGAATGGATGACAGTCGTAAAAAAAACAAAAAAGCAAAAATACAATAAAAAAGGAACTTTGTATTGGAAAGGAGGAAAGGCATTCCTCAAGTGATGGAATCGCCAATCAAAACCTTTTTTTCTTTGGTTCTCTTCCCACTTCATTTGAGTTCTTCTTCAACCTTATCTTCATTTGGTTTTTCTTCTTCTGACGGACTGTCTTTTCCATTGATCATATCAATGGCTTTTTTAGCCGCTTTTTGAACTTTGGGACTTGGATCCCGATCCCGTTTGTATTCCAAAAGTTCCAATGCTTTGGGGTCTTTAAGACTTCCCATAAATTCAATGGCACGAAGCCTCACCATACTATCATCATCGCGAGCAAATTCATTTAGTTCTTGGAATACTTCTTTGTCTCCCATCGTCACTAACGCACCAATGGCATAAATTTTGAGTGATTGGGCTTTTTTTGCGTCCAATTTACCTGATGTTTTTTTTAGTGAATCAAGAAGCTCATATAACTTAGGTTTTGCTGTGTCGGATTTTAATTTACCTAAAGTATTCATTGAATAACAACGAAGGGTTGTTGGTTGGATGTCATCAAACGCCACTTCAAGGAGAGCAGATTCTGCTTCATGGTAAAGTACAGTTCCGAAATAAAGTGCAATCTGACCACGAATGTCAGGATTATTAAACTTCTCCCGAAATTTTGTTTCTAAAAAAGGAGCTGCCATTTTGCCTTCAGGCAATTCACCGAGGGCGCTTATGTACAAAGCAAGTGAATTGGAATTTTTAGTGAAGTCTTCTTTTTTTACTTTTTCAAGGAGGGGACTCGTTGCTTCGGTGAGTTTCATTTTTTTGGCAGATGTCACAGCTTGTTTGTTCACATCTTCATTTGTATCTTCAAAAAGAGAAATGATGGTCTCATGGTTTTCTTTTAAATCGAGGTCTCCTACCGTTTTGAGTAGGACAATCTTCATCCCCATGTCCTTTTCCGTTTTTAATTGTTCACCAACTAAAACATAAAGGTCGTTTGCACTTTCTTTTGGAAAACGAACAAGTTCACCTAATGCCTGTTTTCGTTCTTGGCTTGTGCCATAACGTATCATTTTGGAAAGTACATCTTTTTTTTTGGAAATTTGTTCAGGAGAGAGTTCTTTCTCTTTCCCAAGGACTGGCGAAAGAGAAAGGAAGATTAGGAAAAGGGAACCAAAAAATTGATTACGTTTGTTTTGCCTCAAGTTCGAGGATCCTACGGTTGAGTGCTTGGATAAGGTGTTGGTTTTCCAAATTTTGGCGAAATTTATCAAGTAGGTCTTTGATGTCTTTGGAGAGTTCTTCAATGTTCCAAGGTTTTTCGACATACCGACTGAGTCCCCCATTGTTGATGGCATAAATTGCCGAATCAAGTCCCGCTTGTCCCGTAAGAAGGATTTTGATCGCATCTGGGAGGCGTTGGTGTACCTGTTCCAAAAATCGATCCCCTTTCATTCCTGGCATCACTTGGTCGGAAACGATGAGTTCTACGATATCGTTACTGCCTATGATTTCATCAATGAGAGAAAGCGCTTCTTCTGCACTACTCGCTGTTTCGATGATATGGGATTCCCCAAACCGTGCCAGTAGTTGCTCCGCAAGCGTTTCCAACACTGATACTTCATCATCGACACATATAATATAACCTTTACTCATTTGAAACCCTTTCCTTGGAATGATAATCCTTCTCTTCTCTGTTGTCGATTCAGTTTTGTGGCAATTTGTAGATAGTTTGAGGTGGAATTGTGTCAAGTAGGGGGACCTTCCAAATCTCCTTGGCATACTCCCGGATGGTTCGGTCCGAGGAAAACTTGCCCGATCTTGCCACATTGAGGATGGATTTTTTAGTCCAAGTGGTCTCGTCCAAAAAGTCATGTGCCACACGGTTTTGGGTTTCGTCATAAGAAGTAAAATCAGCCATGAGTAGGTAATTGTCCGTGTAAAACAAACTATCATAAATGGGACCAAATACCCCTGGTTCCCCCATCGAAAAAAAGTTTTCACGGATCATGAGGAGGATGCGGTGCAAGTCTTCATTTTTATGGATGAAATCTGCTGGATTGTAACCTGCTTCTTTTATGCGAAATACTTCTTCTGTATGCAACCCAAAGATGTAAATATTTTCTGCCCCTACTTCTTCCAAAATCTCAACGTTTGCTCCATCAAGAGTTCCGATTGTCAAAGCACCGTTTAACATAAATTTCATGTTACTGGTGCCAGATGCCTCTGTCCCTGCAGTGGAAATTTGTTCGGACAAATTGCTACCTGGGATGATTTTTTCGGCAAGGCTCACTCGGTAGTTCGGGATAAAAACCACTTTTAATCGTTCCGCCACATCTTTATCTCGGTTCACAACCCAAGCAACATTATTAATGAGTTTGATGATGAGTTTGGCCATATAATAACCTGGAGCAGCTTTTCCTCCAAATACAACAGTACGGGGTGTGATTTCCGTATTGGGATTTTCTTTGATTCTACGGTATAAGGCAATCACTCGTAAAATATTGAGAAGTTGTCGTTTGTATTCATGGAATCGTTTGATTTGTACGTCGATAAGTGAATTGGGATCAATTGTGATACCCGTTTCACTTTTTATGATACGAGCCAATTCATTTTTCGCGGTGAATTTCACCTGTTTCCAATCATTTTGGAAATCAGCATCATCCACAAAGGACTCAAGGTCCTTTAATTTGTATAAATTGGTTGTAAATTCGTTTCCAATCTTTTTGGAAATCAAGTTGGCAAGACTTGGGTTGGATTGTAACAACCAACGCCTCGGCGTGATTCCATTGGTTTTGTTATTAAATTTTTCAGGGAACACTTTGGTAAAGGCTTGGAAAATCGTTTTTTGGATCAGGTCAGAGTGTAAGGCAGCAACTCCATTCACACGATAGGATCCGATAACGGCTAAGTTTGCCATTCGCACTCGTTTTTCATTGCCTTCTTCGATGATACTCACTTGTTGGATTTCGTTTTCAGATAAAATCCCTTTGTTACGAACCTCAGTTAAAAAACGATGGTTGATCTCAAAGATGATTTCCAAATGCCTTGGTAATAATTTTTCAAATAATTCCACTCTCCATGACTCTAAAGCTTCAGGTAATACGGTATGGTTGGTGTAAGAAAATACTTTTGTGACAATTTCCCAAGCTGGTTCCCAATCCATTTCTTCATTGTCTAATAAGATTCTCATCAGTTCTGCAATGCCAATGCTTGGGTGAGTATCATTCAATTGGATGGCGATATAATCCGGGAGTTCTTTCAAATTGTATTTAAACTCTCGGAATTGGATGAGTATGTCTTGGAGGGAAGCACACACCATAAAGTATTGTTGTTTGAGGCGTAACACCTTTCCTTGTTCGGTGGTATCATTGGGATACAATACTTTTGAAATATTTTCAGAAATCGATTTGTCTTGTACGGCTTTCATATAATCGCCGTGGTTAAAATAATCTAAATTGAATTCTTCAGATGATTTTGCAGCCCAAAGCCTTAAGTAGTTCACCGTACTCGTGTTAAAACCTGGAATCGGATAGTCATGTGCAGAAGCCAAAACCGTTTCGTCTGGCACCCAATCATGTTGGATTTTTCCTTTTCCAGAAACTCTTGTTTCAGTATGTCCAAAAAAACCAACGGAAAATGAAATATCAGACCTCACCACTTCATAAGGAACACCGTCTGCATCCCAATGGTCTGGCATTTCGAGTTGGCTTCCATTTGCGATGATTTGGTTGAAGATTCCATAATCATAACGAATCCCATACCCAAATCCTGGTACATTGAGAGTGGCCATGGAATCTAAAAAACAAGCGGCTAAACGACCAAGTCCCCCATTCCCAAGGCCTGCATCTGTTTCAAATTCTAAAACATCTGTTAGTTCAAAGCCAATCCCACGTAACATTTCTTGGATGGTTTCATATAAACCAAGATTGATGAGAGCATTCATTAGAGTTCGTCCCATTAAAAACTCTAAGGAAAAATAAAATACTTTTTTAGGATTTTGTTCTCTATATCGTTCGTGTGTAAAATTCAGTCGGTCGATGAGAAAGTCGCGTATGGTATGACCGAGAGCCTTGTAGATGTCCTCGTTTTTTAGATTATAACGATTTTTTCCAATGGTATATTCTAAGTGGTGAGCAAATTGTTTTTCCATCGAAGCCAAATCGGCTTTTTGTTCTTCGGATAATAAATTGATCAAACGAGGGTTGTTGACTACCATGCTTCGAAATGGTAAACAACCTGATAAGAGGATTCAAGTAAAAAGAGAAAATTTAGTCTTTTGCGGAAACTTTCTTTTCTAAAGTAAGGACGGCATCCTTTCCAATTTTATGTTTGGCAAACCAACCTTGGTTGACCTCAAGTGCATACATCGCTGGTTTTCTTGAGTTGTACATCTCTTCGGTTTGATTCGGTTTCATATCGAATGATTCTAAAAGTCGCATATCTTCTGAAAAATAACCAATTGAGAGTGGGATGAGCGTGTTTTTCATCCAAAAGTTTAAATATTCAGCCTTTGGAAATACAAATAACATACCTTCATCTTCCCCAAGTTTTGTGCGGTACATAAGTCCCGTCGCGCGAGTGGAAGGAGTGTTTGCAATTTCCAATTTCAAAACACGGTCAGCCACACTTCCAAAGATAATTTCAGGAGTATTGGTTTGAGACGGAAAAGATTCCGCCTGTTTGCAAAAAAGTCCTAAAATTAAGATGAAAAGTATACAAAACCGTGTGATGATCATAGGTTATCCTTAAAAATTGGGTTTTCGTTTTTCGAGAAAAGCAGAAAGCCCTTCTTTTGTTTCTTTGTCTGCGAATCTTCCACCAAACAATTGTTTTTCCCACTCAAGGCCACGTTCCATATTGGTTTCTAAACCTTGTCGGATTGCCATTTTGGCCGCCTTAATTGCGTTAGGCCCTCTTGACAGAATCGTAGAAAGAGTTTTTTCGGATTCGTTTAATAATTCGGCTGGATCACAAACTTTGTTCACTAGCCCAAGTCGAAATCCTTCCTCGGAGGAAATCATATCCCCAGATAAAATGAGTTCCGTTGCCCTTCCCACTCCAATGAGTCTTGGTAATCTTTGGGAACCACCAAAACCAGGTAATAAACCTAAAGTCACTTCTGGTAAACCTAATTTGGCAGCAGTCGACGCATAACGAATGTCACAAGCCATTGCGAGTTCCATTCCTCCACCAAGACAAAATCCATTGATGGCTGCGATTGAAATCAGCCCCGATAATTCCATTTTACGAAATACTGTTTGTCCAAGTTCCGAAAATGCCTGGCCTTCATTGACATTGAACTCTTTCATTTTGGCAATGTCTGCACCTGCGACAAAAGCCTTACCTTCACCAGTTAAAATAAATCCTCTTACTTGGGAGTTGGATTCTAAACTGTCCACCATCTCACCGATTTCAGTGATGACGACATCGTTTAAAGCATTGAGAGCCTCTGGTCTTTTGATGGTGACAAGGGCAAAATTGGATTTGATTTGGATCTCTAAAAAAGACAAATGATTTCTCCTTATTCTTCTACTTCCAATATCAGGAACATGGTGTCATCAGAAAAAGTATCCAAACCGAACTTGGTTTTCAGTTCATACAAGAGATTGGATTCCAGTTCTTTGACGTTTGCACTATTTCGATGGCGGTTGAGTAAGGCAAGTAAACCTTCCGTTCCCAAACAATTCCCTTCGTGGTCCATCGATTCAATGAGACCATCGGTATATATGAAAAAGCGGTCCCCTTTGGCGATGGGAAGGGTTTTTTCCGAGATGGGAGGGATTTTGATATTGAAGCCGAGAATGGCGCCTTGTGTTTCCAACTCAGAAAATTCCTCATCTTTTTTTGCTAAGATCAAATAAGGATGGCCCGCATTTCCAATGATGAGTTTTTTTTCGATAAAATCAAAAAAAAGATAAATCGCAGAAGCATGGTATTTGTTGAGATCATTGGCCAATCGATCATCCAAATAATCCATGAGTCTTGCAGGTGCTGTTTTGAAGCGGTAAGGAATTGTGGATACAAGGACCTTCATGATGGAAGCAACCATAGCAGATGAAATTCCATGACCTGCAACGTCTGTGAGAAACACTCCTACGTTTCCTTCCCTGAGTTGTACAAAATCAAAAAAGTCCCCACCGATTACGTTAGGACTTTTTCGATAAAAGGTAAACGTTAGGTTTGGAATTTTGATATTGCCTGGGAAAAGTGCATCTTGTACTCGTTTGGCAAGTTCCAATTCCTGTAACATAAATCGTTTTTCTTCGGACAAACTGTACATATTAGTTGTGTCCTTTCGTTTGTTGAATACAAAGATCACTCCAAGGAATGCACTCCCAGAATAAACGAACAATACAAAGTACTGACTGAAAAATGAAGTATCGGAAAAGATTTCTTTCGGAAGTTGGAGTGTATAAGAGATATGAAAGATTGATAAGTAAATAGCACTGATGATACATCCCATAGGACTCAGCCGCGTGCTGTACAATAAAATAGGAATGATGAATGACATGAGATAGGAATTTAACAAATAAAAATTCCCAAGTGTAGGGTAAGATTGGATCCCTTTAAAAAAAACCAAATATACCAATCCATCAGCTAGTAGTCCACTAACATAAATGACTTTATCGAAAGGGATGGATTTGGTATAAAATTGTAATAATAAAATAAACCGTAAAATGGTGACACCAAGTAAGTAGGGCAATATCTCACCCCGAATCTCTGAAAAAGGTGGAACGAGAAGCAAACTATAAACAATGAAATGAGTTAAAAAGATGGAGTACGTGTATTCTTTCTCAAACCGAGGTTCTGCCAGTTTTAAGATATCCCATTCTTGCCTGGTTGGTTTGCGAAAAATTTCTTTGAAGTAGATAGTAAACGAACGCGTCAATCGGGTTCTCCCCATACCAAAGTTTGGATCTCAGATCCATTCAAGGTGATGGTGAAACTTTTTCCTGTGTCCAAAAACTTGTCCATTTGATTCGCAAGTTCCATTGCTTTTTTCTCATCTTCCATCCGAAAGAAAAATGGATGTGACAAAGCTTTATAATTGTAGGGAAATCGTTCCGAAACGATGAGAGTCACACGAAAATGATCTTCTCTTTTCTCAAATACGATATGAGAAACTTCTTTTCTAGTTAAGATCCGAACATCAGGCCTAAGATTCCAAGGATTGATCTCTGCGAAAATGATTCCTGGTAAAAAAAAGCATAGACCAACAAATCCTTTCATATAGAAATACCATCGGCAAATGAAACCAATTCCTTACTTGATATCTTTTCTAATCTGCCTTTTTGTGAATTGTTCACAAAAAGAATTCACCTTACCGAACAACCCTTATGCCAACTGGGCAAAAACAAGTATGGGCCTTCAAGAAAAAACAATGCCAAAAAAAGCAGGTGTTTGGAGTGACCGCGTGTACCAAATGGATGTTGAAAGGACAAAAACATTGCTTGAGGTCAATGGAATTGATGGGATCAAAGATGTACCCTCTCCGACAAAAGACCTTACCCTTTGGAAAAATCGTTTATTGGACTTACACAATCTTTATCCAAAAGAAGTGAATGCTTTAGCAGATGAATTGGTATACGGAATTTATTTTATTACAAATTTAGGATCTACCGGATTAACAGGGATTATACGAGATAAAGAAGGTATCCCAATTGGTGGGATTATTTTTTTAGATTCCGGATTACTGAGTGAGGGAGGGAATGATTGGGCCACAAAAAAAGAAAATAGTGCCTTCCAAAAATCGGATACTAGGTCCATCGAAGTCCATTTAGACAATTCCAATTCCTTACAAACCGCTTTATCCTTTATCTTATTGCATGAACTTGGGCACATTCTTGCCATCGTCAAACATTATGTTCCCGATTATGCGGAAACAACAAGGGACTTCCGAGGATATCCATACTTCCAAGGTGTATGGTGGTCGGAAACCTTTTCGCCTTACGAAAACAGTTTTTTTCCAGAAAGACCCAAGATCAAATTTTATCAAAAAAATCCGACAATTCCCATTTTCCCAGATGGAAAGTTTTTATATAAAAAATTGACAAATACACAATTTCTGTCCCTATATGCAGCGACCAATGCGGATGATACCTTTGCTGAAGCATTTGCCCAATACATACACGTAACTGTTTTGCAGAATGAGTATAAGGTTTATCTAAGGACAAATTCAGAACGTGAGATGCTTTTGTCGGAACCAATCCATAAAGAAGGAGGAAGGAAATTCCGTGAATTATTCCAAACGATTCTCTATTCTCATTCTCCTTAATGCATTTGTTTTGGTCCTACCGACTGTTGTCTCCTCCGAACCCAAAGTGGAAGAAACAAAGTCGATTACCATTGATACAAGTACGGAAATAGTGTCTGATTTTATTTGGAGGGGGTATTCCTTTACCGGTGAAGGACAAAACCGAAGGAATGGACAGGCTTACCAAAGTTTCACCTATGCACCAGCCTTACAACCAACGATCAATGTTTGGTCTGCTGATAAAAAATTTGAATGGATGTTATTTGGGAATTTCCAACTGACAAACAGAGAAGACCGAGATTCCGACAAACGAATGTTACAAACAAGTCCAGGTGCGGTAGGACCGTCTTACCTCGGGGAAGACCCTCGTTTTTATGACCCCTACAACCAAGACCCATGCGTACAATCTGTCCAAAACCAAATCTCAGGGAGAGACGCGGCAAACCCAGCCTGCTCTGGATTCGTCCCAAACAACGGGTATGGGCCCAAACGAGAACCGAACGGAAACAAAAGAGCCGATGGGATGTTTTTTTCCATGACTTACCATTTTGACCCGAGTGCTCTTGGGGACTTTAGTGTGGGCATTTGGTTTTATAATACCTTCCAAAAAACACCAAACTCCCTTATGCTCCCCTCCACACAAAGACCAAATCCAGTTGTTTCTGGGGGAGCTGCCAATGCCTTCAATGCAAACAACCCCGATGCCCAAACAAGACTTTCGTGGCATGAGTATTTTTTCCATTGGAAGTTACCTTTTGTACGGATTGTCAAACCAACTCTTTCCTATTTCACACAATTCTCCACAGAGAACGGTGGGCTTATGGCTGGGAAAAACTACCTTTCCCTCAGTGCCAGTTACACGTTCTTTGAAGGAAATTTTTTTCGCATCCAACCCCAAGGGAATATCGGTTATACCATGAGCAATAATATGGTGAATAACCGGAATGGGATACAAGACATAACATCAGCAATTTCCTTTTTCTTTGGTGATTTTTTTGTGAAGGGAGCCCATATCCTCCGCCCGAATGCCTATCTCTACGATACCAATAATTATTTTGGGTATGCAGGTGGGGATCCTGACAAAGCGAGTTGGAACCGCACTTCAGAGGATGGCAAAGTGCCAAACCCCTCTCGTATCTATGGTGCGTACAATTCCGCAATCCTCAATGCGATTGAAGGAGTGAATACAGGGAATTCACTAAATGACAGCCTTGTCAAAACAAGTTTGCGTGAATCGTACACACTCCAAAAAATCCCAGTCCATTTATTTTATGTTAGTTTAGGGTATACAAAATCTTTTTAAATCGTTCTAAATCATTTTGTCATAATCCACCAAAGAATCGAAGGAATTTACATCGTAATATTAGGAAAGGCTTGACTATCTAAAAAATGAATCCATACTTTGCCCCACCTCTAGGGTACCAATTATGAAATGGATTCAAAATCTTAAAATACGAGCAAAACTACTTTTGGCCTTTATGGTCACCATCCTTTTAATGATCGTTGTGGCAGCTGCCAGCTTTTATTCCGCCAATCAAATTTTAGCTTCTTTGCATACTGTTTTTGAAGACAGGGTTGTTCCCATTAGCCAAATCAAAGAGGTATCAGATGCCTACCTCATTGGTATGGTGGATTCCGCAAACAAAGTCCGAGATAGAAAATTGACCATTGAAGAGGCATTGGAATCCATCCGGCAATCAGAAGCGAAGGCTGATGAAGTTTGGAAGGTGTATTTGTCGACCTACTTAGTGCCGGAAGAAAAAGCCATCATTGCCGAAATGGAAAAAGAATTCCCTCCTTTAAAAGCTGGGGTCAAAAAACTCCGCCTCTTATTAGAAACCCGTAATGAAGTTGAAATTGAAAAATTTGTATCCACTGAGATGTATCCTATCTTTGAACCACTCACCCACCACTTAGATGATTTGATCCGAGTGCAATTGAAGGTCGCCAAAGAAGAATACCATAAATCGGAGGAACAGTTCCAACAATCCCTTGTCATCGTGACTTCCGTTGTCATCGCTTCTTTTGTTTTGGTATTTTTCATAGCGATCTATTTTTCAGATGCCATTGCCCGACCTATGAAACGAATTGTTTCTGTTGCCCAATCCATTTCCATTGGGGACTTAAATGTCAATTTAGAAACGGAACAAAAACAAGTAAACAATGCAAGGCAACTTCCTGGCAATGAAATCCAACAACTCTCTGAAGCCTTTATGGAGTTAGTTGAGTTCATCAAAGAACGTGCCGACCACTTAGAAAGAATTGCCAACTCAGACCTCAGTTCCGATGTCACCTTAAAATCAGATAGAGACCAATTGGGACTCAGCTTAAAACGAATGTTAATCAATCTTTCAGAAGTTGTGGAAAAACTTTACTTCACTTCCCAAGAAGTGGATCTTGGAGCCCAACAATTGGCAGATGCGAGCACCTCTCTTTCTGAAGCTGCAAGTGAACAAGCAAGTGCCGTCGAAGAAATCTCGGCAACCCTAACAGAAATTAGCAATAGTTTTTTATCCAATGCTGAAAATGCAGAACAAATGACTGTCTTCTCAGAGTCTACCGCCAAACAAGCAATAGAAGGTAATTCCAGGATGAAAGATTTAGTATCTGCCATGGGTGAGATCAGCAATTCCTTCGAACAAATTTCCAAAATCAATAAGGTCATCAATGACATTGCCTTCCAAACCAATATCCTTGCCTTAAATGCAGCAGTGGAAGCAGCACGGGCAGGCCAACATGGAAAAGGTTTTGCCGTTGTTGCAGAAGAAGTAAGAAATCTTGCACAAAAAAGTGCCAATGCAGCTGACGAAACTACCTTACTCATCGAATCATCGATGAAAAAAGTAAAACTGGGAAATGATGCAACGGAAAAAACAGCAGAAGTCCTTGGACAAATTTCTGAAAGTGCAGACAATGTAAGTAACCTCACAAAAGACTTAGCACTTTCAATTAATGAACAAAAATCCGCAGTATTACAAATCACACAAGGTATTGACCAAGTAACAACAGTTACAAGCACAACCGCCGCGTCTGCCGAGGAAGTTGCTGCTTCTAGCGAAACCTTAAAACGACAAGTGGAAATTATGCGTACTGTGATAATGGGTTTCAAACTAAAAGAGGAAGGATCCAAGTCAACGGCACTCACTCGCATTGAAAAACCAAGAATTGTTTTATAGGCCTCACTATGAACACAACACCTAAGTCATGGGAATCAATCGAAGAAGATACAATGAAAGATTTGTATCTTTGTTTTAGTTTAGATGAACGTTTTTATGCATTTGAAGTAAGGTATCTCACAGAAATTTTAGCCTTACCTGCGATCACTACCATCCCTGGCACTGCCCCATTTTTAAAAGGTGTGATCAATATCCGTGGCAAAATCATTCCGATCATGGATGTCCGCCTCCGTTTTGATATGCCTTTCCTACCTTACCATGAGAGGACTTGTGTATTACTTGTAGAACTCGACGGGAATCCACTTGGGCTTGCAGTTGATAAGGTAAATGACGTTGTAAAAATTCCTCCGGAAAACATTGACCTGGCTCCTAAAATTGGAGAATCCAAATCATCTAGGTTTATTTATGCAACTGGTCGCGTTGGTGATACGGTCAAAATTTTAATCAACTTAGATCGCCTGCTCACACAAGAAGAGAATTTAATGTTACAAGAGCTTCCAGGGACTTAATTCATGGAAAGAGAGGATGTATTAGAATACTTAATTGAAGCAAAAGAATGTTTGGAGAACATCGAAACAGGCCTTCTCAACTTCGAAAAAACTACGTTAGATGGTAGTTTAGTAGACAGGGATCTTCTTGATACTTTATTTCGACATTTCCATACAGTAAAAGGTAGTTCTGGTTTTTTTGGATTGTCTGGCATTGTAAAGGTTGCCCATGCCGCTGAAAACTTGTTAGACTTTCTGAGAAAAACGCCAGAAGCACAGGATGAAGAGACCTTAGAAATTTTATTAACTGCATTGGATCATTTAAATGAACTGGTTATTCATGAAGAAAACGAACCCAGTGGTGGTGATTTGTACAATGAAGAACAACACCAACTCATCACTCGCACCAACCAAAAATTGGAATCACTGAAACATTCGCAAGTCCAGGACCAAATTACTCCCAATCAAAGCACGACTACCCCTGAATTTGGTTTATTCAATGATACGGAAGCGAAACAAGAAGAATTTGGTTTGTTTACCACTGATTCACAGGAAGAAAAAAAAGAATTTGGCCTTTTCACTCCATCTAACGAAAAAGAAACGAATGAAGAGTTTGGTTTGTTTACGGAAAAGACAACCGAACCAAATGAAGGGTTTGGATTATTCATAACGCCTAACAGAGGAGAATCTTCAACCAAACCAGAGTCACTAACAAACACAAATACACAGACAAAATCCGAAAAGAAACCCATCCAAAAAAAAGACATCCGCATCGATACGGACAAACTGGATTCACTACTGGATATTGTGGGAGAAATTGTGATCAACGAACCAATGGTCACCGAACACCCTGAATTAAAACACCTAAAGTTAGACAACTATCAGAAAGCAGCCCTACAATTAAAAAAACTCATTCGCAATTTACAAGAAATCACATTGAGCTTACGAATGGTTCCCATCGCAGGAGTGTTTTCTCGGATGGAACGACTTGTCCGAGACACGGCAAAAAAAACAGGCAAACAAGTTGAACTCATTATATCTGGTGAAGATACAGAAATAGACAAATCCATCATAGAAGAGATGTATGATCCTCTCGTACACATCATACGGAATGCGATCGATCATGGATTAGAAACTCCCGAAGAAAGAAAAGAATCCGGAAAATCGCCCAAAGGAAAAATCCAATTATCGGCAATCCAATCTGGGAAAGAAGTTTGGATAGAAGTTCGTGACGATGGGAAAGGTTTAAATCGTGATCGGATCCTTAACAAAGCCTTATCATTAGGGCTCGTCCACCAAAGTGAAATTGAAACTTTAAGTGATGAAAACGTATGGGAATTTTTGTTCCATCCTGGTTTTTCCACTGCAAAAGAAGTTACAGATTTATCTGGCAGAGGTGTGGGCCTTGACGTGGTTCGAAAAAATGTATCAACACTCAAAGGATTTGTTGATGTTAGTTCTGTATATGGGCAAGGCACCGTTTTTTTAATCCGAGTTCCATTGACCCTTGCCATTATCGAAGGCCTCGTCGTAAGAAAGGCTGAAACTTATTTCATCATCCCTTCCATTGATGTAAAAGAATCATTATACATCCAAGAAGAACCCATTCATGAATTGTACAAAAACAATCACAGTTTCCAATACAGAGAGAACCAAATTTCTGTAGTCGACATAGACTTGTTATTCGGAAAAGATTCAGAATTAAACTCACAAAATCAGTTGGAAAAAAAATATGTCATCGTTGCAGAATCCCATGAAAAACAAATGGGGATCGTCTTCGATGAAATTTTAGGAAACCAATCCATTGTCATCAAACCAATCTCTCCAATTTTTAAAAACATCAATGGTCTTGCTGGGTGTACAATCCTTGGAAATGGGCATGCTGGACTTATCTTAGATGTTAGAAAACTCATCAACCAACACATGGCAATTGTATCCTCATGAAAAAACACAAAGTAATCATAGTTGATGACCAAAGAAGCGTTCGAAGTATGATCAAACGTTGGATTGAATCCGATCCTAGTTGGGAAGTCGTAGGAGAAGCATCCAATCCATTTGAAGCGAGGGACCTTATCATCGACAAACAACCGGATGTGATGACACTCGATGTGCATATGCCCGAAATGGATGGCATTGAGTTTTTAAAAAAACTCTTACCCCAACACCCAATGCCCGTCATCATGATTAGCTCATCCACTATCGAAGGCACATCCATTACTCTTGAAGCATTGGATGCCGGAGCCTTTGATTATGTTACGAAACCGTCAGGTACTCCCGAAAGTTTAATCGAAGCAAAAGAAGAATTATTAAGCAAACTAAACGAAGCATTAAATTATAATTTTTCGAACGAACATAGTTTCAAAAAATCGATACCCAAAGATCTTACGTTACAGAAAAAACAGATCCCATTTAAGAAAAAATTGATTTTAATTGGATCAAGCACTGGAGGAACAACTGCTTTACGTAAGTTACTTGATGAGGTTGATGAAACGTTCCCTCCAATTCTTGTTGCGCAACATATGCCAGAAAATTTCACCGCATTATTTGCCGGCAGATTAAATTCCGAGTTAAAAGTAAATGTGGTAGAAGCAAAAGACAAAATGCCATTACAAAACGGGACAGTTTATATTGCCCCAGGGAATTACCACTTAAATGTTCAAAAATTTGCAGGTGAACTGTATACAAAAATAACACAAACAGATAAGGTCAATGGACACAGACCTTCTGTGGATGTGTTATTTGAATCTGCCGTGCAGAATGAACTCGCAAGCTCCTCAATTGCAGCCATCCTCACCGGCATGGGAAGTGATGGTGCCAAAGGATTACTCAATTTAAAGAACAATGGATGTATGACACTTGGCCAAAACAAAGAAACATGTGTTGTTTACGGAATGCCAAAAGTAGCATTTGAAATGGGGGCTGTGATGTTCCAATTACCACTCGGTTCCCTCTGTGACAAAATCAGAGAAATAGGTACGAAATGATTCCACATTGTTTGCTATTAGATACCCACGAAGCCAATGAATTGATTTCCTGTTTAAACGAAATCAATTACACATATGAACGTGTCTCCAAACTCAACGAAGTATTTTCCAGTTTGGAAAACCAAAAATTCCATTTCATCATCATCCATGTGACAAATCTGAAGGAAAATGGATCAGAAGCAGTCCTTTCCAAAATTGCTGCTTCTTTTCCGAATGTTTTGATCATCTTGATCACTGATTCGTCAAACTGGGCATTAACAGCTTCTCTCTTAAAACGACACAATGCCTATGATTTTTTACAATCCCCAATTGACTCCGAACACTTAAAGTTTACCTTAGATCGCTCCCTTCAATATCTAAATACGAAAATGAAATCTCAATTCATTCATGAAGCAGAAAACCAACTCTTCAAACGCGTGATCGATATCTTTGATTGGAAAAAATCTCTAACCCATAAAGAAAACGAAAATATTTCGGCCGATATCATCCACCAAATGAATATTAGTTTATTTCAGGGAAGTGGGATAGGTACACTCATGAGTGTTGTTAGCATCCTCATCTCGAAAAGTAAACTGGATCCAGAACAAAATGTTTACCTAGTCCCAAAACCAATTCTAGATTTAGTTTCTGAAAACTATGATGCTGCCAAAAGTATGTTTGATAGCATGTCCATTTCGCAGTCAGTAATTGATGATGACTCAATTGTAGAATCAAATGCTGCAACTCAGGAATTGTTACCGCTTTTTGATGAAGAAATCAAAAATTTAGAGGAAGCACTTTCTCTAAAAAAACAAAAAATAAATTTAAGCCAAATTCCAAACTCAGCAATCGATCGCAAAATAAAGTTTGAACAAACAAAGTTTTCTTATGTGATTCGAGAGATATTATTAAACGCAATCAAATATTCCAAATTAGGTGATGAAATCTATGTGATCTTCTTTCATAGAGAAAATTTTTTAGAAATTAAAATCATTAACCCCGCCTATCCAAACGAAGATGATAGTTTTGGGATCCCTGAAAAATATGAAACCTATGTTTTTGAACCTTTTTTTCGTATTTCTTCCGTTGTCGATGATAGTTATGCGAAATTTGAACAGTTTCGCTTTGGATTAGGATTAACTTTGGTAAAAAAGATTATGGACCAACACCAAGCGAATGTTCAAATTTATAATATTGATAGCAATTTAAGAAACGAAAATACAAAAGATGTCTGTTTAACGATACGAATACCATTAGTACAATAGGAGAAATAAAATGGCAAAGATACTAACCGTCGATGATGCACCCGCGGTATTAAAAATTCTAAATTTGGTTTTAACAACGGAAGGCCATGAAGTTGTTTCTGCCTCCAATGGCATGGAAGCATTGGAAAAAATTGAAAATTCTAAATTTGATATTGGAATTTTTGATGTGAATATGCCTGGTATGACAGGGATCGAGTTAACAGAAAAAGCTCTGAAAACTGAAAATGGAAAAACGATGAAAATTGTTATGTTAACCACTGAGTCAAGTGATGAGATGAAAAACAAAGGGAAAGCCGCCGGTGCTGTTGGTTGGCTTGTAAAACCATTTGCAAATGAGTCACTCACAAAGTTAATCACCCAACTGATTTAGGTCTATGGCGTCAATTTTAGTTGTCGATGATTCACCTGCAGTTTTAAAAATTGTGCGCCTTGCTTTGAGTAGCCAAGGTCACAATATTCTCATCTCTTCTTCGGGTGAATCTGCCTTAGAAACATTAAAGACAAATCCAAACATAGATCTTGGCATTTTTGACTTTAACATGCCAGGCATCAGTGGGAACGAACTCATCAAAGAATCGAAAAAAATCATCAAAAATCCAAAGTTTAAAATTTTGGTTTTATCATCTGAAAAAAAACCAGAGGTGATTTCAAAGGCGTTATTTGAAGGTGCGGATGGTTGGATTGTAAAACCTTTCAAAAACGAAGAATTAATCAAAAATGTTACTGAATTGGTCGAACCCGATGTTTCCGTTTGAGTTCGATATTATATTCGCTGTCACTACTCTATCTGTTGTTGTCAATTCAGTCATCGCAATCATTGTTTTCTTTTTATCCAAAAATTCAAAGTCCGAAATCAAACTCACTTACACATCTTTCTTTTTAGCTATACTTGTTATACGAAACTATAGTCTCTTTTTGTATGGCTCAACCAAAAACCAACTTTATTTTTTCTTTTCGGAATCACTTACTTTACTTAGCTCTTACCTGCTTGTATTATCAATTAACTCGACATTCACCAAACCCAATTACAAAAAGTGGATTTACATTTCCTTTGTCATTGTTTATATCTCTTTTGTTTCTCTATTACTTGCCAATACTGAATTTTTTTATTTTTCATTACCTTCAGCACTATTCAATAGCTTCACACTTTTATTATTTGGAATCACCATCTATCGGTTAAGAGAATACGATAACCCCTTCCGGGTTTATATCTTAGCCATTTGCCTTCTACTTTCAATACAAAGACTATTTTTTCCGATTTTGTTCACAATTGATTGGTATCGACCATTAGGTTACACGATCAATACATTGCTCATGTTTTTATTCGGAGTTGGCTGCATCCTCTTTAGTTTCCAAGTCCAAACCAAAAAACTCAATTTATCACTTTTCGAATTAGAAACCTTACAAAAAGCCATTAAAGATGTTAACGTACGTTTGCTTATCATGTACAACCAACTTCCAGCTATTATTTATAATATCGAGTTTTTGCCTGAGCCAAGAACATCTTACATCAGTTCAAAAATGGAAGAAATTACAGGTTATGGAATTAATTTCTTCTATGAAAATTCTGATTTTTTTCGAGACATTGTCATTCCTGAAGACCAACACAAAATAAAGGATTTATATGAAGGAAAATCACCAATCATCTTACGTATGATTCATGCAAACGGATCAATTGTTTGGACAGAACATTATGTTAACATATCCAATGATATTTTAGGAATCAAAAAAAGAATTGATGTGGTGGCTTTAGACATCACAAGTTCAAAAAAAATTGAAATCTCACTGCTACAAGAAAAGAATCTAAACTCTACTATATTCGATAATGCGGCAAATTTAATTCTTTTGACCAACTCCAAAGGTTTATTAGAAAACATCAATCCTGCAGCTCTAAAAATTCTTGGATTGTCCAAAGAAGAGGTGATCGGTGAATACATTCAAAATGTAATATTGGTCCAAGAAGATAAAGAATTTTTAAAAGAAGTTTTGGATGATATCAATGAAATCCAAAACATAGCCGAAAGCCTAATCTTACGATTTGTCAACAAACAAAAACAGACTTTGTATTTAGAATGGAGGCTTGGGATCATTCGTGACAACAAAAATGAACCCGCCAAAATCATTTGGATTGGTATTGACCAAACATCAAAACGTACAGCCGAACTTGAATTAAAAGAGTTAAACAGATCTCTTGAGGAAAAAGTAAAAGCGAGAACGGTTGAACTTCAAACGAGTAATACAGAACTAAACTCTGCTTTATTCGCCTTACGAGAAGCCCAAGAAAAATTGATCCAAAATGAAAAACTTGCATCTCTGGGACAACTTGTCTCTGGGCTGGCCCATGAAATCAACAATCCAATTGGAATGATCAAATCTTCTGTGGAAACATTGGTATCTGAATGGGAAGACGAAACGGAAGAAGAAAACAATAAACCACTCATTGAAATATTAAATTTAATTATCAATTCGAATGAATCGGGTCTCAGGATACTTACTGGGCTTTCCAATCGCCAAACAAGGAAATCTTTATCTGAATTACTAAAACAAAACCAAATTATTTATCCAGAAGAACTAGCAGAACTTTTTGTTGATTCGGGAATCCGAAATTTATCTCCTTCGATCCTAAATAAAATCAAAGCGAGTGTCCATGATTTTGATGACTTTAAAAAATTAAAGAAATTCCTTCTTATGAAACAGTCTGCAGAACACATTCACTATTCGATTAGAAGACTTTCCAAAATAACATTCACATTAAAAAACTTTGCAGGTTTACAATCCAACTTAGAACTCATTGATTTTTCTTTAAAGGATACAATCCATTCTGCTGTATCATTGTATAAAGAATTCTTTTTACGTGATATCAATTTAATATTAAATTTAGAGTTTGAAGGTAAGATACGTTGTATCCAAGGAGACCTGGTCCAACTTTGGAGCCAGATGATTTGGAATGCCATACAAGCTGTTTCATCGAAAGGTACAATTTGGATTCGAAGTTACCAAATGGGAGATTCTGTTGTAGTTGAAATAGAAGATTCTGGAATTGGAATTCCTTACGAACAACAACCAAAAGTATTTATGCCATTTTTCTCAACTAAAACATCGGGAGATGGTTTAGGACTTGGACTCTATCTAGTGAAAGAAATTGTAAACCGTCACAACGCCAACATCAGTTTTGATTCGAGTCCAGGAAGGACTTTATTTAAAGTGGTATTCCCCTTTAAATCGTAATTGAAACGTTTCCAGAATCATTTGTTTTTCCAATCACATATGGAGTTTCACCAAGTGATTCCAAAGTTGACATCGCCGTATCCACCAAACTAGAATCAACCACCAAAATATAGCCAATACCCATATTAAAAGTGCCATACATATCGTTTCGATCCAATGAGTGGTCTTTTTCTAACTTTGAAAAAACATATGACTCTGGAAGGGAAAAAATTTCAGCACCAATTCCTTTTGGCAATACCCTTGGAATGTTTTCGTAGAATCCACCACCAGTAATATGTACCATTCCCTTAATGGAAACTTTCTGGGTGAGAGCCAATATCGATTTTACATAAATTTGAGTTGGGAGGAATACATGTTCTTTTAAAAATTTTAAATCATTTTCACTCGTTGGCAATTTACCATCTTTAAGTAACAATCGACGAATGAGCGAAAAACCATTGCTATGTGGACCTGATGATTGTAGACCAATGATTGTGTCCCCTGATTTGATGGTTTTCCCATCAATCATCTTATTTTTTTCCACAACACCCACAACAAAGCCAGCCAAATCGTATTCATCATCTGGCATGACTCCAGGATGTTCTGCTGTTTCCCCGCCGACAAGGGCACAATCTGCTAAAGTACAACCTTTAACAATGCCGGATACAATTGCTTCCATCGTTGGCAAATGAAGTTTGCCACAGGCAATGTAGTCTTGGAAAAAAAGTGGTTTTCCACCATTTACCAAAATATCGTTCACACACATTGCTACCAAATCAATCCCAACTGTATTGTGGATACCAAGTAATCTGGCAATTTGAAGTTTTGTGCCGACACCATCGGTTCCAGACAATAAAATGGGTTCTTGGTAGGATTTTAAAAAACTAACATCGTAACAGGCGGCAAATCCACCAAGTCCACCTAATACATTTTGATTATGAGTGGAAGCAACATTCGTTTTGATTCTTTGGACAAACTCTTGTCCTTTTTCTGTATCAACTCCAGCATCTTTATATGTGACTTTGTTTTGGTTAGACATGGAGTTTTCCTATTGTGGTATTAATGAGCGATAAGGTATGATTCGGAGTAATTGTTTTTGCAATTCTACCTGCAAGGTGAACGTAATCGGATTCAGGAGTGTTCAAAAGAATATCCAATTGATTTTTATTTTCCTTACATCCATCAGGTAACTGTAAAACTCGTTTCATATGAAGGGATGTACCCAAATTCCCATCATATACTTTTAAATTTGGATAATGGTAATTGATCCTTTCTCTCAAAAATACATAATGAGTACAACCGAGAACTATGATTTCTGTTTCAGATAAAACAAACTTTATCTTGGCATCTAAATAATTCCATGCTTCTTCCCAGTTATCAGAATCGATCAATTTTGCTAACCCTTCACAAGGTATGGGAAGAATTTCTGTTCCAATTGCAAGTCCTGACACTAGATTTTTGAACTTTTCTTCTTTCAGCGTTAATTCAGTTGCAAAAACTGCAATTTTAACACCAGGATTTTCAACTAGCGCTGGTTTTACGGCAGGCTCCATTCCAAAAATTGGAACTGAATGTTGTTTCCTCAAAAAATCGGCAGCAGCTGAAGTAGCCGTGTTACACGCAAACAACACAGCTTCACAATCTTTTTCGATCAAATATTCAAACGCGTGTTTTGATAACTCTATGACTTCTTTTTTGGATTTTTGTCCATAAGGTGCGTGGATTAAATCTCCAAAATAGATGAAGTCAATATTGGATGTTTCTTTCCATAAAGTACGTAATACAGACAACCCACCTAATCCTGAGTCAAAGATGCCTATTTTGTATCTGCCACGTGAATTCATTTAAGATGCTAAATACTGTTTAATATTCTCTGCTAAAGTCTTATAGATCCACTCATACTTTGCGTCGTCTTCTTCGAGTAAGGTGACCCGAAAACCATTTCGACTACAACAAAACGAACTCAGTGGAACCACACAAATTCCAGCGGATGCCAAAAGGTGTAATACAAATCGGCGATCTAGTGCTGCTTTCTCCATAAGGGGAGCTACAAAGTTTTTTACCTTTTCATTTTGAATTGGCAATGTCATGTGAGATTTTAAAACATCATCTTCAAACAAAAC
>NZ_RQGH01000023.1 GCF_004769635.1 Leptospira jelokensis | reverse complement strand
ATCAAAAAACCTAAATTTTAGAATCAATGACGATGGCGATACTCACGAGGAATAGGTGTAAAATACTAAAAAAGAAAAACCGTTTCGCAAGCACTTTGTCCATCGATAACTTGAGGCGATACGCAAAACTAAGGATGAGGATTGTGAGTACAATGGCAGAAAGCAAAAACAAATACCCCATACGGTCATCCACAAAATAAAATCCAATCACAGACAAAGAATAAGCGAATGAATATAGTAAAATTTGGTTCACAGTTTTTTGGATCCCGGAAACCACAGGCATCATGGGAATGCCCGCAAATTCATAATCATCTTTTAAAAAGATAGCAAGGGCCCAGAAATGGGCAGGTGTCCAAAGGAAAATCATCAGGAACATGATCCAAGCCTGGACGGGGAGGGCATTTGCCATGGCGGCATAACCGATTAGGGGCCCAATGCAACCAGAGATCCCTCCGATCACAATATTTTGTTCTGTTCTTGGTTTTAACCAAATCGTATATAAAAACACGTAGAGGAGGAGTGCAGATAATGCACAAACAGCCGTTAGTAGATTAACTAGGTAACCTAAAATCGCAAATGCTAAAATGGCAACAAAGATCCCAAGTGTAAGTGCGAACCCTGGTGAAATTTCTCCGGCAGGGATTGGTCTTTGTTTGGTTCTATACATCACAGCATCTCTTTCTCTTTCGATGTATTGGTTGAGGATAAAAGATGCTGAACTCATTAAATAAGTTCCAAATAAAGTGATGGAGATCACATACAAACTAGGATACCCACTGGTTCCAAGATACATCCCTGGTAATACAGTTGCGAGTACAAGAACTGTGACCCTAGGTTTGGTAAGTTGGTTCCAGAGTCGGAACATTAAAGGACCTCTTTTTTGTTTGTTCGGAAATGGTGGAAAGCCGCCATATAACAAAACAAAAATACAAGTACACCATTTAAAGTATGTAGGCCTGTGATGAGTTTTGGTAAATGGTACAATACATTCATCGCTCCCAAAAAGATTTGGAATGAGATTAAGTAGGCTGCAATTTTTAAGTATTGTTTCACCGTTTTGTTTTGTAAGGTGAGGATGGAATATGCTGATAAAGACAAAACAAGTAGAGCAGTGAGATAACCAAAAAGCCTATGTTCCATATGGAATCGAATGGTCCCAACCATTTGTGGGAACCACTCTCCATGGCAAGTAGGGAAATCAGGGCATGCAAGGCCTGCGTAATGAGAACTTACCTTGCCACCTAAAAAAAGTTGGTACAATACGGCTAAAAGAACGATCACAAAATAATACTTACCAACACGGTTCCATTCGAATTTTGTACCGAGAGAGTCTTCTGCTAATGATAAACGAATGGTGACACAAGCAGATAATAATAATACGGCATTGAGTAAGTGTAGGTTAACAGTTGTTGGGTGGAGGAGTTTTGTCACAGTCAGACCACCGAGGATGACCTGAGAAATGAGAAAGAGTAGGGAGAGGGAAGCTGGAACGCCTAATGATTTCCGAGTTTCTGGATTTTTTAGAATCCATACAAATCCAATTCCCACAAGGATTCCTAAAATCCCTGAGTAATACCGATGCCCTACTTCCATAAAAATTTGGAAGGTAAACTCTGGCACAAACTTCCCATGGCACAAAGGCCAATCAGGGCATGCGAGTCCTGAATCTGTGGCCCGAACAAGAGGGCCATACAGAAGGTTCACGAGGATCATAGCGGAAAGGATGGTGTAAAAACGTTTGAGTGTCATACGTCTATCTGTTTCCTCCAGGTTTTGTGATCTGAGTTTGGGGAAAATAAAATTAATCTTGCATCTTTTAAAAATTGTTGGATAAAAAGAGCAGTTTTTCGTATAGACTATATCAGGTAAGATTATGCAAAACACAGACCTTTACAATAAGGGTGGCTATTGGACTTTCCTTGTCACACTTGCACTCAACATTCTTTTCTTCGCGTACATTTCCTTTGTCCATCCGGGAACACCGGAAAACCCAGGAATGGAAAACAAAAGCGTTCAGTCCAAATAGGGTAACAACCAAATTACGTGAACATCCGCATTTTCATTTGTTTCTGTTTCGTGTTGGCATTGGAGTCTTTGTCTGCGTATGACCCTCATTCCAATCTCACTCGGGAAAACAAACTCCCGAAAGAACTAGAAAACATTGGTTTTTCGGATGTCACTGGCAAAACACTGCAGCTAGACATTCCCTTCCGAGACGAATCTGGCAAAGAAGTTCTCTTTTCCGATTACCTCTCCCAAGGGAAACCAGTCCTCCTATCACCCGTTTACTTCAAATGCCCCACGCTTTGCAACTTCCACCTCAATGGTGTTTTCAAAAGTTTGAAGGATTTGGATTGGTCTCTCGGCAAAGAATACCAATACATTGCGGTATCCATCGACCCAAAAGAAAACGAATCCATATCCTTCCCCAAAAAAGGTGCGTATTTGCAGGATTATGGAAGAGTGGGAGCAGATTCAGGCCTCCATTTGCTAACAGGCACACAAGAATCCATTGATGCACTCACCAAACAATTGGATTTTCGTTATGCTTGGGACGGAGAAGCAAAACAATACATCCACGCAAGTGGTGTCTATGTTTTGACTCCAGATGGGAGAGTGTCTCGTATCTTCCAAGGCATCCAACTCGAACCTAGAGATTTAAAATTTGCCTTCCTCGAGGCATCTTCTGGTAAGATTGGGAGTTTTGTGGACAAGTTTGCTTTATTTTGCTTTCAATTTGATCCAAGAAAAAATAAATATACGATATACGCATACAGGATGATGCAATTCGGGGGGGCGGTCACCTTACTCCTTCTCGGTGCGTTTTTATACATAAACTGGCGAAAAATAACAAATAACAACCGTCAAGGAGTCACATAGATGTCTTGGAGCAGTCTCATTCCAGCGACCTCGTTCATGCCTATCCAGGCCACTGAAATTGCAAAAGAAGTCGATCTTCTCTATGCGTTTCTGATCATAGCAAGCCTTGTTTCGTTTGTCATCTTGATTGGTGGAATGACATGGTTCCTCATCAAGTTCAAACGTACAAGTGTAGACCAGAAATCCGCATACATTACTCACAATAATTTTGCAGAGTTCCTTTGGTCCTTTATCCCTCTCGTCATCATGATGGGAATTTTCTATTGGGGTATGGTCATTTTTGAAAAACTGAGAACCCCACCAGAAGACATCGCGGCAGAAATTCATGTCACAGCAGAGCAGTGGGCGTGGACGTACCGTTATGCGAACGGAAAGGAATTTTATAGTTCTGGAAACGATCCAATGGTTGTCCCTGCTGGGAAAGCAACAAAACTCATCCTCACTTCCAAAGATGTCATCCATAGTTTTTATGTGCCAGCGTTTCGAACCAAACAAGATGCGGTTCCAGGAAAACTCACACAACTTTGGTTTGAACCAAAACAACCAGGGGAATACATCGTTTTCTGTACAGAATACTGTGGAACCAAACACTCCGGCATGATGATTAAAATCAAAGCCATCCCTTCTGAAGAATATGCAGCTTGGTACCATGCTGAGAAAAAAGGAGCGGACACTCCTGCTGATTTAGGGAAAACATTGTTTGCACAAAAAGCTTGTGCTTCTTGCCACTCCATCGACGGATCAAGAGTTGTTGGACCAACCATGAAAGGACTTTATGGATCAGAGCGTAAGTTTGCAGATGGAACCAAAGCAAAAGCAGACGAAAATTACCTTCGGGAATCCATCCTAGTGTCTTCTGCAAAAATAGTGGAGACCTATCCACCTGCGATGCCGTTATTCCAAGGCCAATTGTCTGATGAAGACGTTGCCAACCTAATTGAATATATCAAATCCATTAAATAAGGAAGAGAGATGAGTTCAGCACATACAAAAACCGAACATGGTCACACTGACCATAATTATCTGAACCACGGATCTGGAATCTGGTCTTGGATGACCACTCTAGACCACAAACGCATTGGACTTATGTACTTTGCAACGGTTGCTACCCTTTTCTTAATTGGTGGTTTCTTTGCATTGGGAATCCGTCTGCACTTAGCAAAATTTGGTGCAGAACCACTCCTCGATCCAGATACGTATAACAAGTTTATGACCTTCCATGGTGCCATTATGGTATTTATGGTGATCATTCCTGGAATCCCTGCTTTCCTTGGAAACTTTGTCCTTCCGATCCAACTCGGTGCGAAAGACGTTGCTTTCCCTAGGTTAAACCTTGCGTCCTACTACATTTTCATTGCAGGTGCTGCGATTGCTGCTTCTTCCATGATCTTCAACCAAGTGGACACAGGATGGACTTTCTACACTCCTTACTCGACAGCAAAAACATCCAATGGGGTGATTTTACTGGTTTTGGGTGCGTTCACAATGGGATTTTCTTCCATCTTAACGGGACTTAACTTCATCGTCACCACTCATAAACTCCGAGCGCCGGGAATGACAATGGACAGGATCCCACTTATGATTTGGGCTCTTTACTCCACTTCCATCATCCAAATCCTTGCCACACCAATCCTTGCGATCACTCTCCTCCTCATCGGAGCAGAAAAAACCTTAGGAGTGGGGATCTTTGATCCGGACCTCGGTGGAGACCCAGTCCTTTTCCAACACTTCTTCTGGTTCTACTCACACCCAGCGGTGTACATCATGATCCTCCCTGCCATGGGTGTGATTTCTGAACTCATCACTGCGTTCTCCAAAAAAACAATTTTCGGTTACCGTGCCATTGCTTACTCATCCGTAGCGATTGCAGCAGTATCCTTCCTTGTTTGGGGACACCATATGTTTGTTTCTGGACAATCTACAATTGCTGGGATTGTTTTCTCCATCATCACCATGTTTGTTGGGGTTCCAACTGCGATCAAACTCTTCAACTGGATTTCCACAATGTACCGCGGAACCGTAACCTTTGAAGCGCCAATGCTCTTTGCTTTAGGGTTTATGTTCCTCTTCACTATTGGTGGTTTGACAGGGGTTTTCCTTGCTTCTACTGGTATGGACGTTCACTTCCATGACACTTACTTTGTTGTCGCTCACTTCCACTACGTAATGGTAGGGGGAACTCTAATGGCACTGATGGGTGGAATCCTTTATTGGTTCCCTAAGATGTTTGGAAGGATGACTTCTGACCTCGGTGGGCGTATTTCTTGGGTTCTCATCTTTACTGGATTTAACGTAACGTTTTTCCCACAATTCGTACTCGGTGCGATGGGAATGCCAAGACGTTACTTTGATTACCTCCCAGAATACACAAACTTAAACCAAATTTCAACCATAGGGTCTTGGCTCATTGGTCTTGGCTTTTTGGTAGGACTCATCACCATCATTCATGGAATTTTTAAAGGGGAAAAGGCTTCGGACAACCCTTGGGGTGCAAAAACACTCGAATGGCAAACTTCTTCGCCTCCTCCACACGAAAACTTTACAACGACTCCAACAGTAACTGCAGGGCCATATGACTTCCGTTAGTTCTTCAAGTGAATTTCAACACCAACACCATTTTAAGAGTGCAGAACACCAATATGCCTCTTCCAAACAAGGAATATGGTTATTCCTTTGCACTGAGATCCTGATGTTCGGTGGCCTATTCGTAGGTTACCTCATCTACCATTCTTTGTATCCAACTGTTTTCAAAAACGGTTCCGAGACATTGGATTGGAAAATGGGCGCTGTGAACACAGTGGTGCTCCTCGTCAGTTCCTTTACAATGGCAGCTGCCATCAATTATGTGCAACGTGGCCTGCATAAAATTGCAGCCATCATGCTTGCGCTCACAATCGCTTGTGCCGGTGCCTTCATGGTCATCAAATACTTCGAGTACAGCCACAAGTTTCACGTAGGAACAGTGCCAGGCAAATTCTCGTTAGTTGATCCGACTTGTGGTGCTGGTGGGAAACGAGCAGATTGTGAATCAAAAATTGCCGCTCTTCTCAAAAACCCTGCTGAACTTGAAAAAAACCATGTGAGTGCAGAAGAAGTCACTCGCCTAAAAGCGGTGATCTCCCAACCAAAATGGGAAATGTTCTACGGGTTTTATTTCGTAATGACTGGACTTCACGGGATCCACGTTGTGGCCGGTGCACTCCTGATCTTCTGGATTTTCATCAAAACACTCCGAAGAAAAGTAGGGCCTGAATACTACACTCCTGTGGAAGGTGTGGGTCTATTTTGGCACGTTGTGGACTTGGTATGGATTTACCTCTTTCCACTTCTTTACTTGGTAGGATAAAAGGGAATATAAAATGGAATACGTAATCAATTACGGACTATACTTCATTGCGCTCGTAGCTGTTTTTACACCAGTACTTGGGTTTGGAATCTTTGCTCCTGGGATTGCAAAAGCAACCATCATAGGATTTATTGTAAACTGGTTTGGCCAATTTTTCCAAACCAATCGTTTTGCAAAATTCACATCTGAAAACAAAGACAATAAATTGTTAAAATTTGTATTAGGTGACGAAGACCACAAAGAAGACCACGCGTCTGCGTCCATGTGGGTGGAAGACGGAGAAGAGGAAGAAGAGCACGAACACCATGTGATTTCGATCAAAACATACGTGTATGTGTTACTTGCACTTTTCTTTGGAACTTTCGTAACGGTTTGGGTCGCTCAATACGACCTCGGCAAATGGAATATGATCGTGGCAATGGCTGTGGCAACAGGAAAGGCATTTTTCGTATTAGCATACTTTATGCATTTAAAGTATGACAATATGCTAAACCGAGTGATTTTCCTTTCGGCATTTGCATTCCTTGCGCTTTTGTTTGCATTTTCCTTCGGAGACATCATCTCCCGAATTGCACCAACCGCAGAGGCTCCAGTAAAAACTTTTTTCTAATTTAAATTAGAAAGTTGAGTTGGAAAGAACCCGCCTTCGAGCGGGTTTTTTCGTCTAATCCACTATCGTGTTTCAGAACTTTCGGGCCATTTTATCCAAGTTTTTAGATTTAATCCCGGAACGCAAAATTTACAAATCTGAGTATTGCCAAGAATTAGATCGGCATGCTCGCATCATCCAATTCCCTGGGAGTTTGATTGGGAGTGTGGCCTTACTTGGCTTTGCATTTGATACAGATGCCAAACTCCATCCCGAATTCCCGGAACTTTTTTACTATCGGATTGGGTTTTCTCTTCTTTGTATCAGTTACATTGTTTATATCCTTCTCAACCATTCAAAACAGAAACAATCAAAACTGGAAGGATTGGTTTGGGGATATGTTGTGTATGGCTATTTGCTTTTTACGGCGGCTTATTATACGGGTAGGATTGCAGACGATGCACCCTATGTTTCTGGTTACCAAATGGTGGTGGTTGTCTTATCCTTTTTGCCACTGCCAAGGAAAACTTTATTCATCTACTATCCCATTTCGATTTTCATTTTTGTAATATCTGTCATCATTTACCAACCCAATCTCGATACTCCTTCTGCTTCGTATTCCATGCAGAATTTAACCTTAAGTTATTTGTTAGGAATCTTTAGTGGCCTCATTATCGAAAGGTATCGTTTCCATTCCTTTTTGAACCACTTAAGAGTGATTAAGAAAAATGAAGAAATCACAAAAACAGCAGAAGAAATTCAGGTTTTAAAAACCCAACAAGATGGAGACTATTTTCTCACATCACTTCTTTTTGAACCACTTTTGGGTAAAGAAGTGGATGGAAATGCCGTCACCATTGAAACAATTTTAAACCAATACAAAAAGTTTCAATTTAGAAATAAAGAATACCAGTTAGGTGGTGATTATCTTTCTGTTTATAATCTGATTTTGCAAGGGAAACGTTACAAGGCATTCATCAATGGGGATGCCATGGGAAAATCAATCCAAGGAGCAGGGGGAGCAATTGTGCTTGGGGCTGTGTACAACTCCATCATCATACGTTCCAAAATGGATCCAGTTTCTTCGAATCGTTCACCCGAAAGATGGTTACACGATTCGTATTTAGACCTACAAAAAATTTTTGAAACATTTGATGGAGCAATGCTTGTTTCAGCGGTGATTGGGTTACTGGAAGAATCAACGGGAACTTTGTATTTCATCAATTTAGAACACCCGTGGCTCGTGTTGTATCGGGATGGGAAAGCAAGTTTCATTGAAGAAGATATTCATTATTATAAATTAGGTGTAATGGAAGTTCCAACAAATCGTTTTATCTCTGTTTTCCAGATGAAACAAGGGGATAAAGTATTTTGTGGTTCAGATGGAAAGGATGACTTGGTGATTTCTGAATCAGGAAAGTATCGTGACATCAACGAAAACCAAAACTTGATTTTGGAATGCATCGAAGAATCCGAAGGCAATTTACAATCATTAACTAAGGTTTTGCAATCCAAAGGAAAGTATTCAGATGATTTGAGTCTTATTTCACTCGAATACAATCTAAATTCCGATTCCAAACCAGGCCACCATTGGAAAGAAACAAAAAAGTTGATCCGGAAAAAAGAATTTTCCAAGGCATTGGATTTATTATTATCTTATGACTCTCTTTTGGATGTATCCATTACAGAGCTAAAATACATCACAAAACTCTATGAAAAAGAAGAAAATCTTTTAAAGGCGATGGAATATGCGAGTTTGGCATTGGAGAATTTCCCTTCTGATACAAGTTGGATGTTCCATACCTCTGTTTTGTACAAACGACTGTATTCAATTTATAAATCCCCATCTTTTTTAGAGGAATCACAGGAATTAAGTGAAAGGGTGAGATTAAGACAACCAAATAACATCCGTAATTTGATTCATTTGGCAGATGTATGTCGTTTGTTAGGTGATAAAGAAAGAGCTCAGTTTTTAGTGCAACAAATCAAATTGGCCAATCCTGAACACAAAAAAATACAAGAACTGATGGTGTTAATTTCATAACGATCCAAACCATTTTGAATGGGTCATTTTTTACTTGTTTGTTGGATTTATTTCGGATCGGGGTTGGTTTGTTTTTCTAAAATGATCATACGATTTTCTATGATAAGGTTCTGAAATCCATAGGTTTCTTTGATCCATAGAAAAGATTTTTTTGTATAAAAAAAAGTATGAGTTTGGTCGTTTTTGTAGTACCACTTATCAAAATTGATACTTTCATCATAGGGGTGGGTAACTATGTATAACCTACCATTTGGTTGTAACATGGACGCAAGTGTTTGGAATTCTTTTTTTGGGGAATGGAAGTGTTCGACAACTTCCGTGAGTACAACGTAATCATAAGATTCGTTTAAGAGTTCTGGGTATGGGTGGAAGTAGGGATCGTATAATGATACGGAATGCCCATGTTGCCGTAGGAGGTATTGCACAACGGGGCCAGGCCCTGCTCCAAAATCCAATCCTTTATCACTTACAGTTTGGAATTGTATGATTTTTTCCACTATGGGTTTCAGAAAGTTTTGGTAACCTAGATCGTATATATCATTGTTATGCTCTAAGTAGCGTTTTTTCTCACATTCAGGGTTTGGCCAAAATTGTTTGTCCATAAAAATGGCATCACAACTCTTACATGCCAAGTATGATCGAAAACGATTTTGATAGAAAGGAATCGAAGTTCCGTCACAAAGAGGACAATTCATTGGAGATTTTCAATGTATGAGAAAAAGACTTCTGTTACAAGTGACAAATCTTCCTTTCGCTTTCCATTCCTTCTCTTTCTTTTTCGTTCCAACGGGGATGCTTTCCTTTCCATAAAAAAACCAGTCTATTTTTTGCAGTTCCACTCCGACAATGGTAGTAAGATAGAAATCGGAACGCCCATGCAAAATATAGATTATTCCAGAAAGCTAAGGTCAGGCCGACCCTTTGACGGTGAGGTTCCAAGTTTTTCCTCCGCATCCAATCCATCTCTAGGTTTAGGCAGTGCTACCAAACCTAAATCTGCCTTTATCCTTCTCATCGGTGGAATCCTTCTCTTTACCTCTGGATTGGTCGTGGGCATCCAATTGGGCCAAAAGGAAAGTAAGTTCAAAGAAAATGCAGAAACTTCATTTTCCAATGTAGGAACAAAGTCAGAATCTCATCCGAAATTACCGGAAACCCTTCGGAGTGAAGAGTCAAAACCATTCGAAGGGGCCACGGCTTCCCAAACCCAAGATGCTTCTCCCTTTCCAGCAACTTTGAAGTTCCCTCCCAAAAATGACCAAATCAACTATATGGTCCAAATCGGAGATTTTTCCCCAGAAGAGGCGGTTACAGTCGGCAAACAATTGCTTGAGTCCCAACCCAATTTGCGAGGACGGATCTTTCGGACATCCACTGGGAAATTATTTGCAGGCTATTTTTACCGGTTAGAAGATGCGAAGGAAACCTTGGATGCCGTGAAGGGTAAACTCCCGAATTTGATTGATGCCCAGGTAAAAACCATTCGATTCTGAACTATTTTTGCCAACTTCCTTGACATTGGCCATTTTTCAGGTATACTGAAGGGCAAGAGTATTTACGGAAGTTATTATACTTACTTGGCTACAAAAAAACTAAACGAAAAAACTAAAGAGCCTAAATTCAAGGTAGGGGACTACGTTGTATACCCGATCCATGGGGTAGGTGAAGTCACAGAAGTTGCGAAGAAACTCATTCTGGGAAAGAAAAAAGACTGTTACAGTTTGGAAATTCAAGGTTCCAAAATGAAGGTTTCGATCCCGGTGGACAGAGCAATTGATGTGGGTATCCGGTCGATCATTGATAAAAAAGAGATCAAAAAGGTTCTCACTCTCCTAAAAAAGGATGAGGTCGACACGGAAGAGGACTGGAAAGTCCGTTACCAGAACAATATGAACAAGATCAAATCTGGTTCTATTTTCGAAGTGGCTGATGTTTGCCGTAATCTTTACAGACGTGCCTATGGCAAAGAACTCTCCATTATGGAGAGAAAGCTCTATGAAAGCGCCTATAATTTAGTAAAGATGGAAATTGCACTGAGCAAGGGTGTACCCCAAGAAGAAGCAGGAAACATTGTTTCAGATGTATTAGCAGCTTCAGTGCAAGGCATAACACCACCACCACCTCCAAAAGACCTGGATGATGATCTAGATTTAGAATAAACTTCCGTTTTTGCTCAAACTCTTTTATAAGGATTGAGTTATGAAACACTTACTTTCAACCCTAGGGACGATACTCGTCGCTTTGGTATCGTTTTTCTTTATACATTCCGAATCGCAAAACATCGTTTTGGCGGGAATTCTTGCTGGTGTCGTATTGCTTTATTCATTGGTGTTGGCTCTCGGTGAGAGAAAACTATTCCCAGAAATCAAAGCAGATGTCGTACTTTGTGCAAGCGTTGGTGCCCTTTTAGGACTATCCATTGCTACATTCCCAGTCAGTCTACTGAACGATTACGGATACAAATCAATATCCATCTTTGTTGCGGTTCTCTTTTTTCTCACAGGGATCAAAGCAGGGTTGGCGTTTTCCAAAAAACCTGGTTTATCCATTTTTGGTGGTGGCAGTGCAGCTCCTGGATCTAGTTTTTCCATTCCTGGTTTAGAAGCAGGGAACACACAAATCAAAGACAAAATTTTGGACACTTCGGTTGTGATCGATGGTCGTATTTTAGACATTGCGGATACACACTTCCTTGATGGTCCCCTCATCCTTCCTAACTTCGTGTTACGCGAAATCCAATTGATCTCCGATTCTTCTGACCCTATCAAACGGGCACGTGGGCGTCGGGGCCTTGAGATGTTGAACAAATTGCAAAGAAAAGGATCCATTGAAGTCAAAATCACTTATACTGATTATTCAGACACAAGAGAAGTGGATGCAAAACTAGTCAAACTTGCCCGTGATACAGGTGGAGCCGTTGTAACCAATGACTTCAACCTAAACAAAGTGGCTGAGTTACAAGGTGTTCGTGTTCTCAATTTAAATAATCTTGCCAATGCATTAAAACCAGTGGTTTTACCTGGTGAAGAATTTCAAATTTCCGTCATCAAAGAAGGAAAGGACGAAAACCAAGGGATTGGTTACCTCGAAGATGGAACAATGGTGGTAATCGAAAACGGTGGGCATTTGGTTGGAAAAGATGTCCGAGTGGTTGTTACAAGTATCATCCAAACTGCCGCAGGAAAGATGATCTTCACAAAAGTACAAAACGGTAACAATAACTACAACAAATCGTAATTCAATTTTAGTAGTCTAACGGATATGAAACTGGCTCGTTTTTTAATTTCACGTGAAGGGTTCATATCCGTTCTTTGTTATACGGTCACGGCTGTATTTTCTTTTCTCTCTTTTGCTCCCCTTAACCTACCACTTTTTGTTTGGTTTGCGCCATTTGGACTTTTTATCATTGAAAAGAGAAACCGAGGCGAATGGAAAAAGCTAATCTACCATGGATTTGGGTTTGCGATTCTATTTTACATCGTTTCTTTCCATTGGATTTACCATATGACAACTGTTTTTGGTGGATTTGATTGGTATTTGGCTGTTCCAATATTTATAGGCTCTGCAATATTACTGAATTTTAAGTTTCCAGTTTATTTACTACTTTTCTCTTTTTTGTCGATCAAGGTAAAAAGATTTTTTCCACTCATCGCTTCATTTTCGATTCTCTTTGCTGAATTTTTCACTCCACAAGTATTCCCTTGGTACTTTGGAAACGTAGTCGCAGAAAATCATATTTTAGCACAAAACGCCGAGTATGCGAGCGCTTACGGGCTTTCTGCATTTTTATTTTTTGTATCCTATTTTCTTTTTTATCTAAGAAAACCGAAACAAATCTCTCAATTTTTGCCTTATATTTTATCAAAACATAATAATACCGCCAAACGAATCTATGGTGGTGTATTCCTTGTGGCTTCTGTAAATCTCGTGTTTTTTGGGAATGGTTATTACCTCTACGAGAAATGGGAAAATGTAAAACCAATCGCAGAAAGAGAAGTTCTCATAGTCCAACCAGATGCTCCTCTGGAGTTCCGTGATGGTCGGAATCCTTTGGAAGAAATTCGAAAATTAATGACTCGTATCGACCAAATGGTAGAACGAGAGTTAAACGAAAATCCGGTAGACCTAGTGGTACTACCAGAATCAGGAATCCCGTTTTTTACCACACACGATTCTGAAATCACTCGGGCCTTACGAATTTATTGGCACCAATTTGAAACCCTTATGGCCATCATCAGTTTACGACATGGGGCCAATTTGTATTTTAATGAATTGGATGCCGATATCCCAGCGGACAAACTGTCCAATCATGTCTCAAGGAGTGATATCCGGACTTATAATTCATCTGTGTTAATGAGTCCGAATGGGGAACGAAAAAATAGTTACCAAAAGGTATTTTTACTTATTTTTGGAGAGTACATGCCATTTGAATGGATGTATGCTCTATCGGGCCAAACAGGTCAGTTTGCACCTGGAACCAAATTGGATTTAATCCCTTATTATGAAGCAAGAAAATCTCCTGTACAAGAGGTAGTGAAGAAAGACTTACATTGGGAAGACACCTTTGTTATGAGTCCAAATTCTGTTCGTGAACATTACAAAGGAAACAGAATCGAAGAAAAAGTAATCGGTAGTTTTTTGCCTTTGATTTGTTATGAAGTGATCATTTCCGAATTTGTAAGAAAATTCGAAGGTGATCCCGATTTTATTGTCAATGTAACAAACGATAAATGGTATGGGAATTCAGTAGAATCATACCAACACCATACACTTGGTCGATTGCGTGCCATCGAATTCCGCAAGTGGATTGTGCGTTCCACAAATTCTGGAACTTCTGTTTTTACAGACCATCTGGGAAGAAATATTGATAATGAATTCACACCCATTGAGACTACAGCCACCATTCGTAAAAAAGTATCGGTAATCCCGGGAGAAATGACTTTCTATCGATTGTATGGAAATTTATTATCTTATTTATTTATGGGGATTGTAGGAATTTCATTTTTTGTTTATGTTAAAAGGAATCAGTAACATATTATTTGAGAATCGTTTTTACATTGCATTTTATTTTTCTGTCGTATCCCACATAACAATTATTATATATTCTTTTAACAATTCGGATTCTGTTTACCAAAGGGTTCTTTGTGGCCCTTCTTGGATTTATGCATTAGAAGATGAAAAACAACTTTCCTTTGAAATGAGTTTGGGCAAAAATAATGGAGAATCCGGTGCCGAATCATCTACAGAAGATCCAAATGAAGGTGAAGAGGAAGGAGAAGGTGAGGGAAAAGAAGGTTTTTCGAAGGGGAAATACAAAGGTAGCCAATGGGAGGAACTTGTCCAAAATTTGGAAGGTACTTCCAATTTAAGAAAACAATTCCGTAATGATTACGACCAAATCAATGAAAACTCTGGAGTCGCAGACTCCTACATCAAACGGCATAGAGATTTTGAAGATATCATCATCAAAGATGTGCTTCCTACGTTAAAAAATATTAGAGATCCATTTAAGGTGGATATTGAATCTGCAGAAGACAATTTGTTCCTTCACAAAGAACGGAATCGTATCATCGAAGAATTTAGAAAAGGGGAGGAGTCTACCCAACCCATCACGATGAAACTATCGAAAGAAGGAGATTTGCCACCACGATCTCCACTTTCGATGCCAAAAGAAGACCGAACAAAATACCTTGATCGCACCTTAAAACAAAAAAAAGAAAAACAATTGGATGAATTCATTTCAAAGTTTATGGGTTATGATCCAAATAAAGGGGATCTCAATTTATTTGTAAGGGATTTGTATTACGAAAACTTACAACGATTGGCTTATCCATTTAGTAACGACATGAGTTACTTTGCGATTGATTACTTCCAAGAGAACTTAAACAAGGAAGATTTTTTACGCCAAATGATGGCGGCACTTTCCTCTCAACTAGGAACCAATACAGGAACAGAAATTTTATTTACGATAGAGAATATCTATTATATCCAAGGGAAAGCTCTCGAACAATACTTTCGTGTCCGAGAGTATCTGAAACACAGCACACCAGAACAAAAACAAACCTTACGTTATGAGACCCTTCGCCAAGTAGAAGCTAAATACAAAAAACTTTTATTAGAAAAAAAGATCACAAACGTGATCGAGGCTGAAGAAGCCTATGCAAAAAAACGACTCGATATCCTAGACACACTGATCAAAAATACACCCAACCATTACCGAGAAAGAGATGGCCTTTTTGAAAAAGCAAAACTGCTTTGGGAATTTGGACAATGGAAACAAGATCCAGAATTACAATCAGATGCTCTTAAGTATTTTTATAAAATTCCAAAGGTTCCAAAAAATGGAGATTTTTTGAACCAAAACGCATTTGATTCCATTGAACTTCTGTTACGTGAAGCAGGTGACCCTATCGACGTTTCCTCTTTGTCTGAACAAACGAAAAACCAAATTGAATACATTTTACGTACGAGATTGGAAGAAGCCATGACAAAGAAAAAACAAAGAGAAGATCGTTTGCTTTGGCCAAAAAATAAGTAAGAATTGTGATTGGTGGTCTAAGTTTTTAAATTTTCCAATCCATTTTCATGGAATTCATTGGACCATTTGTCGTGAAATGGAGTTTCTTTTTCGATCCTTTCTTCGATGGCCATTTGGGAAATCGCGGTTTCGCCGAAGTGGCGTAGAAAATCACGGTGCGCCAATCGTTCGATGAGGGCCTGCCAAAACACTTCGTCTTCATAATCTTCCAAAATATCCACAAGACCACTTTCTTCCTCAAACTCGCGCGTGAGGTAGGGTTCTCCGTTGTTTTGGTCGATTTGAACGATATTGCCGAGGCCTGCATGTTCTGCTTGGGAGAAAACATGACGGACGACATCAGCATATCTGGAATCAGAATCTGGTTCGTCTTCTGACCTGTCTTTGGCTTGTAATGTGGAAATGACCCAATCTCCCATATAAACTAATTTGAGAAGGGTTTCGTATTGTTCTAAGGAGAGTTCCATTTCCATTTAGGATCAGGTTTGGCCATGAGGTTGGGAAGAAAAGAGTTTTTTTCAGAACCTTCCGAAGAGAAAACCTCGGAAAAAACCATAAAATGTCAATCCTCCAGAAGGATTTCTTTGTTTCGCAGGGGTCGATATTTGTCCCGCACAATGGCAGTTATATCATCGATTGCAATTAACACTTCTTGGTTAGGATCATTGTTTTCGTAAGGCAAATAAAAGAATCCTAAAATACGAATGGAACTCTTTTGTAAAAATACCCGATCGTTTTGGTCGAAGTTTTTTGAGATAGAAACGGTTATGGTATTCCATCCACGATAATTAAGGGAAGTAAGGTTCAGTTGTTTTACTTCTGCATCTTGCGTTTCTATGATGAGTGTTAGGTTTCCACTAGACCTTGACGAATAAATGGGAATGGAGATTTCTTTAATGAAGGCATTCACTTCAATGGGTTTTGGAAAGTATAAGGAAAATGGAAAATTTGCTTCTTTTGGAATTCGTAATACAAGTGCTTGTTTTGAACCAGGGATGGGTGCTGTGAAATTTGAAGAAAGGGAAATTTCCGGAAGTTTTGTACCTTTTTCTAATTTCGTACGCAAATTGTTTGCATCAAAATTCGAAAGTTCAAAATTTTCGAGTAAGATTTCCCTCCAAATGCCACTCTCGGCGTGGATTTCTGTCCCATTGGTCAAAAACAGAAAAAGTATCAGGATTATTGAGTTTCTGAAAGCAATCATGTTGACAATATTTCCTTAGAAAGAGGATATATATGTTTTATCTGTAAAAAGGAGACATATCATAATGCAGGCGCACAAATACCTTTTGGCCATCTTAACAATTTTTTTCGCAGGCCAAATCACAGCACAGGTTGCTGACCCTAAAGCCACTACTTCCACAAAAGACAAGGCGATTCAAAAAACGGAATCTACCTCTACACAAGCCAAAGACGGTGTCGACAAAGCAGAGACAACTGTAAAAGACCTTTTGGGTGACAAAAAAGAAGCAGGGGCTTCTACAACTGACGCACCAGCTCTTTTCATCACAAGTAAAACTTCCTTTTCATTAGACGCAAAAGATGATTCTTCTATGATCGATTTCATTGAATGGAAACCAAAAAACGGAGAATACAGAAGGTTCACACAACCAATTCGTATTTCTGAAGAAGGCCTCACTGAAATCTATTACCGATCTGTTGACAAAGCAGGAAACGCTGAAACACCAAAAATCCTTGTTGTGAATGTAGACAACACTGCACCAAGAGTGAGCCTTGTTCCACAAGAGCAACTTTTCGTGTTAGATGGTGTACCATTTGCATCTAAAAACAATACATACACAATTGTTGCGGAAGACCGCCAAACAGGTGTAGAAAAAGTACAATTTAGCATCAACCAAGAAGCTGCCAAAACCTATGCAGATCCTATCAAATTAGAAGTTGGTGGTTCAAACGTAATTAAGTATTCTGCAACTGATAAATCTGGGAACTCATCTCCTGAATCTTCGATGATCATCACTGTTGACGATGTAAAACCAACTATTGAAATCGTTCCTTCTTATCCACTTGTGGAAATCAATGGAAAAAATTTCCAAAGAAAAGGAAATGTTTTTTATGTGAATGCAACTGACAAAGAATCTGGTGTGAAAAAAATCTTAGTTAAAATTGACGAAGAAGAATTCAAACCTTATGTAGAAGCAATTGCAATCGAAACACAAGGAGATCACGTAATCAAGGCTATGGCTGTTGATAATGTTGGAAACCAATCAGATGTGGTGGAAGTAAAACTTTCTGTAGACTTAACACCTCCTACATCTACCATCCAAAAATCCACTGAAGAACCAAAAGTGGAAGCGGCACCAGCCACACAACCAACAACACCTGCTAAATAAAAAGTAAGACCAAACCCTTACGTCAAAAACCCCTTTCATCATGAGAGGGGTTTTTTTTGCCATCTTGGCCTTCCTGTTTCCGAAATACTGTATCTCTTGCGGGAGAAATGATCTGTTTTCGGAACAACTTGGTTTGTGTAAATCATGCACCCGCGTGGGGTATTCCAAACGAAGGCATGCCAATCTTCCTGATCCGATTCCAAGTCCGAATGACAGGTTTTTATTTTACGAAACCGCTTACGCTCTCTCTAGTAGGGATTTCGTTTCAAGGGACCTTTTCCTGTCTTTAAAATTTCAAAATGAAAAACTATTGGGTCGTTACTTCATATTGGGTTGGAAACGGCTTTTGCAAGTTTGGAAAACAGATCCTCCCGATTGTTTTGTTATGGTTCCTTCTCGCGCCAAAGTTGGTCCAAAACCCTATCATGCCGCCTGGGCTCTTCGTGATTGCCTGAAATATGGGCAAAATATGAGGGAAGATACGAGTTTACGTAAGATTTCAAAGGACAAACAGTCGGAGAAACGATTCGAGGATCGATTTTTTCATGCAAAAAAGGCGTTTGGATTCATAAAAAGTGATAGAATCATAGAAGGACTTCATGTTCTACTCGTAGATGATATCTTTACGACAGGTGCTTCTTTGAACGAAATTGCTCGGTTGTACAAACTGAGAGGGGTCAGGAAGGTTACTTGCGTAGTTTGTTTGTTAAGTGGGGTGATTGAATCGAATGGATGTTCAAGTCAAGGATGACATAAGAATTATCAAATTTTCGGGAGCCATTTTAAAAGTGGATTCTGATGAAATTGAAAAAGAACTATCAAAACTCACCCAAGGTTCCGTTAAAAAAATCATTTTAGACCTAACCAAAGTACATCATATTTGTTCGACTGCTTTAGGAATTTTTGTAGCCACCAAACGTAAGTTAAAGCCTATGAATGGTGATATCAAAGTGATTGTTGTGGATGAAGATTTGATCCAACTCTTTGAAATCACAATGTTAGATAAGGTATTTGAAATTTTTCCAGACCTTTCTTCTGCTATGGAAGGATTCCAATTAGATGAGGAAGATTCCCGCTGACCAAAAAAACTTTAGCATTTGCCTCTGGTAGCGAACACAAACGTAAAGAAATGCAAATGTTGCTTTCACCTTTCGGGGTTGAGGTAGTCACACCTAAAACCCTTGGGATTTCTTTCCAACCGGAAGAAACTGAATCCACCTTTCTTGGAAATTCATTTATCAAATCCAGAGAACTCTTCCGACTTACCGGTTTGCCTTCCTTTGCAGATGATTCTGGGATCTCTGTGAATGCACTTGGTGGGGAACCGGGGGTGCATTCGGCTAGGTTTGGGGGGCCTGGGCTTTCGGACCAAGAACGTGCACTGCTTTTGCTGACAAAACTCGGAGATTCTCCTAATCGAAATGCACATTACAGCTGTGTTGTGACATATGTGGATGCTAATTTTCAAAAATCCTTCGAAGGCACGGTAGAAGGACAAATTACCATGGATTATGATGGGATTGGGCCTTATGGGTTTGGTTACGATCCGATATTTTATTTTCCTGAATTTGGGAAACGATTTTCACAAGTCCCTGAGGAAGAAAAAAACAAGGTTTCCCACCGTAAAAAGGCGATGGCGGGTTTTTTGGATTGGTTCCAAACGATCCAATAACGAAAGTTACTCTTATCACAATAGATTCTGTATACAATATTCCAAAGTTGGGAATGGAAACAAAATGTTTCACATACAAACAAAAAAACGGATTTTTGTTTAGAATCTAACGAGAGATAAAACTTGATGAAACTACATTTCGCCAATTTAATATTCTTTTCCCCAAAAAAAACCATTCGGTTTTATTTAGTTTTATTTCTGTTTTATATTTTGTTCCCTATTTTTTTGCCAAAAACATTTCCGTTAGAGGCCCAAGTGTTGTGTTTGGGAGGAGAGTGTTCCAATATCCCCACCGAATACCAGTTAATCGGTAATTTTGCGGAACCTGTTTTGAATCGTATTTATACTAATGGTTTTTTACGTTCTATGGGTGAAAATGCTGTGTTACAAAATATCAATTCGAACCAATCAGGTGGGCAAAATGTGCCTACTTACCGAATGGGACTGGGATACACCGTTTCACAAGGGCAGGAAAAGGCTCGGGACTTTTATTATGAAAATTCAGAACTCAGAACCCTTCCGAAACAAGGTGCCGCCGCTTCACCTGCACTCAGTATGACAGTCAATTTGAGTGAGTGGTTTTCGAATGAATCTGCAAAGAGGTGGAACGTTACCACTCATTTTTTCCCGTATGAATTTAACGAAGCCAATATCCCTTTTGTGAAAATTCGAAATACGGAGGTTAGAGGTAAAATCGTGAATTACGGAGTTTTGTTTCGCTATTTCCCCGAATCCACTGGGTTTTCATTTGGATTTGGTGCCTTCCAAACCAATCAGGATTTGTATTTAAGTTCCTATGACAGACGTCCTACTCAGTTTCGCATCGATGGTGACAAAAGACGTTGGCTTGGAATCAATGATTTGTTTTACCAATCAAGGATCACTTCGTTATCTGCAGATATAAAATACAATTGGACATTTGGTTTTTTATCCATCACACCGGGTATTGGTATTAGCTATAATCATGGTTATACGGCGATCCAAGTGAGTCGTTATGCTTTGATCAGTAAGGAAGCAAATCCAGATGATTTTGCTTCCGAGCCAAGTGCCATTGGCATTCGGCTTGCGACTCGTTATGACCAGAGGTCTAGTTTTGGGTATGGGAGTTTGGGATTTGGAGTAGGGATTGGGAATGTAAATGTAACCACTGAACTTATGGTTGGAAGAGAAATGCAGTCCGCAAATCTCTCCCTGAACTATCAATTTTAAGTGGCGAGGATTGCTCCACCAGTAAGGCGTTTGTAAAAATCGTTTCCTTCTCGTTCCAAAAATTCTTCGTAGTTCCCTTTAAAATCTTTGATCCCTTCTGGAGTTACTTCGATGATCCTTGTACAAAGTGAGGAAATGAACTCCCTATCGTGAGAAACCAAAACCACAGTTCCATCAAACAAAGATAAGGCGTAGTTCAATGCTTCAATGGTTTCTAAGTCTAAGTGGTTTGTCGGTTCATCGAGTGCAATTACGTTGTCACAAGCAAGGATCATTTTCCCGATGATCATTCTGGATTTTTCTCCACCCGATAAAACAGTTGTGGATTTATTTGCCATATCACCTGAGAACAACATCCTTCCGAGGATGGCACGAATCTCTTGCACCTCTGTTCCTTGTGGAGAATTACGTAATAACCATTCAACAAGTGTATCGGCATCTGGTTCCATCGCTTCCCTATGGTCCTGAGGGAAAAAAGAAGTTTCGACTGAGTCTCCCCATTTCACCTGGCCAGAATCTGGTTCCAGTTTTTTCAGTAACATTTTGAGTAAAGTTGTTTTACCAACTCCATTTGTTCCAACGATACCTACTTTTTCACCTTTGGTAATAGAGATGCTAAAGTCTTTGATGACTGGTTTACCATCATAAGACTTTGAAATGTTAACTGCTTCGAATACATCTTTTCCTAAAACACGTTTTGCCTTGAAACGAATGTATGGTGCCACTCGTGAAGAAGGTTTCACTTCTACCATATCTGCTTTGATTTTTTCGATCATCTTTTGGCGAGAAGTGGCTTGTTTGGATTTACTTGCGTTTGCGGAAAATCTGGAAACAAACTCTTGTAAGTCGGCAATTTTTTCTTTGGCACGTTTGCTATCATTCACTAGTTGTTCACGAGTTTGCTCCGCAGCGATCATAAAGTCGTCGTAGTTTCCAGGGAAAACTCGAATGGTATTATAATCGAGGTCGGCAATATGAGTGGCAACTGAATTGATAAAGTGACGGTCGTGGGAGATCACGATGACCACTCCTTCGTAATTTGTGAGGAGTTCTTCTAACCAGTGGATGGTTTTGATATCCAAGTGGTTTGTTGGTTCGTCGAGGAGGAGGACATCTGGTTTCAAAAATAAAACTTGGGCAAGGAGGACCCGTAATTTGAACCCACCCGTTAAAAAATTGAGGGGTCGGTTGTGTGCTGTGGTGGGAATTCCAAGTCCCTCCAAAAGTTCCCCTGCTACGGATTCGGCTTCATAACCACCCATATCGGCAAACTGTTCTTCGATTTCGGAGATGCGGATCCCTTCTTCATCGGTCATGTCTTCTTTGGCATAAATGGCGTCACGTTCTGCCATGAGGCTCCAAAGTTCAGGATTCCCTCGTAAAACGGTGCCGAGAACGGTTTCGTTTTCGTATTCGTAGTGGTCCTGCTTCAAATAACCCACTTTGATGTCCTTGTCGAGGACCACAGAGCCCGCTGTGGGCTGTAAAATGCCCGCAAGGACCTTCATAAAGGTCGATTTGCCTGAACCATTGGCCCCAATCAGCCCATAACGGCACTCCGGTTTGAACTTGATGGAGACGTTTTCGAAAAGGGGTTTTTTCCCGAAGGAGACTGTAATGCCGCTAGCTTGGATCATAGGTCAATTTTCTAAGGGAATCGGAGGTTTCAACCGACATTTCGTATGGTATGGCACGGATTCTACTCATCATTCTCTTCCTTTTTGGGAGCGGACTCACCAGTTCGCAAAGTGTTAAAAATGGAATCCAGGTTTTGGAGGGAGACCTCATCAACACAGGCCACCTTTTCCGAACAGATAAACAAGTATTCCGCATTTCGAGTACGGTTTTACAAGAAGAACTCGCCTATTTGAGTGGAAAGAAATTACGTATGTTATGCGATGTGCAAGGAGAAGTTTGTTCTCCCATTCGCTATGAATTAGAACCGTTTGAGTCGGGAAAAACTCCAGACTGGACCTTAAAAAAAATCCCTAGGTATGTAACACAAGGATACTTTTCCTTTAACCCACAATGTACGCCGGATGGGAAAGTCCTATTTTGGACTGCCCTTGTCCGTGAAGGGGGGCGTTCCACCCAAAAGATTTGGGCTTCGAAACGTGACCAATATGGGTTTTGGATGGCAGGGGAACAATTGCCTACACCTTTAAACAATCGTTATCCGTCAGCAGTCATCTCTGCTTTACCTGGTGGGAATGAACTATTTGTTTTTGGGAATTTCGGAGAAGATGAATTACTTGACAATCTCAAACGTGAGATGACCCAAAAATCGCAAATGGCAACACGGGAAGCAGCAAACGCAAAAGAGTTCCATATTGTTCTCACAAAATTAGAAAACGAATACAAAGAACGATCTGAAAAAATCCAAAACCGTGCACCACTTTACAAAACGAGGAAAACTGAAACTGGTTGGTCTCTTCCAAGTCCAATTTCATTCCCAAGTTTTTATAACTGGTATAAAAAAGCAGACAATCCCAACCAACAAGTATTTGGTGGAAGTGCACTTTCTTCAAGTGGTCGCACATTATTGTATTCAGCCCAACAAAAGAAAAATTTTGGGAAATTGGATTTATACGTGAGTTTACAAAATGAAGTTGGAATTTTTGAAGAAGGCATCAATTTAGGATATACATTGAACACAGGAGAAGAAGAGATGGCACCTTTTCTTGCCCCTGATGACCGCACTTTGTATTTTTCTTCTTCCGGACGAAAAGAGGGAATTTCCATTTTCATTTCAAGAAGGAATGGTGATTCATGGACTTCTTGGTCAGAACCACAAGAGTTATCTCCAAACCTAAGAGGTGTTAACTTTTTTAGTATCCCAGCCGTTGGGAATTGGGCTTATGTTTCGAGGGATGGAGAACTTTATATGGCTGCCATTCCCAATCAATTCCAACCAGATCCGGTAGTGGTGATCAAAGGGAAAGTTGTGGACGAAGAAGGAAAAGCACTTTCAGCCTTTGTCCAATACGAATCCCTACATAAGAAAAAAACCATTGGTTCCACAATCAGTGATCCTACAACCGGTGAGTTTAGCATCATATTGCCATATGAAGAAAATTATGGATTTTATGGGGAAAAAGAAGGATACCTTCCTGTTTCACAAAACCTCAATTTGGTGGGAAAAGAAAAGGAAGACAAAGAAAAAACGGTTCTACTTGTGTTACCCAAATTAAAAAAAGGAAACCAAATTGTGATGAACAATTTGTTTTTTGCCTTCCGTTCTTCTGAGTTTGCCAAAGAATCAGAGCCAGAACTTGACAGATTGGCAGGAATCTTAAAGAAAACTGGGAATTTAAAGGTACTCATCGAAGGGCATACGGATAATGTTGGTACAAAGGCGGCCAATCAAAAGTTATCCTTGGAACGTGCAAATTCGGTTGCATTGTATTTGAAGTCTAAACATAAAATAGAAGATACAAGGATATCGGTGGTTGGACTTGGGCCAACGGTTCCGATTGCTGACAATGGATCGGATGAAGGCCGAGCCGTAAACCGACGGGTTGTATTTAAAATTTTGGAAGAGTAAAACTGTGGATATCAAAAATATCAATATACCCAAAGTCAATGTAGACACAGAAAAAATGATGGGGGCAGTGGATGGCCTTGTGGATAAAATCCCCCCTCAAGTCCAAGATTTACTCAAAAAAATCGCCATTGCACTTTTTGTTTTTTTTCTTATCATGGCGATTTACATTGGTTGGTCGCATGGCTGGGAAAATGCCAAACCACAAGGCCAACAATTGGCACAAGACACAAGAAGTTTGTTCATAACAGAAATTGAAAGGGATTACAATCGGAAACGGAAAGACGTGCGAATGTCAGATCCTGAAGATTTGAAATATGAATCCAACCGTCGTATGCAATTTGATTTCTTAAGTGAACGAGAATCGAATGGTTACTCACACGATACAATCCCCGAAGAACAAGAATTTTTGGGAAAAGAATATGATTTTCGTAACCGAAAATCGGAAGATACTTCTGTGCCTCCCATCTACACTCCGTCAGGTGATGGACTGATCCCTGCTCCGATTGACGTACAACCAGTTTCTCCAAAGGAAACGATTGAACCTTCTAATGCCTCTGATGACGAACTTCGGATGCAAAGGATGTTAACTCGTGTTTCAGAATTGGAAAAAAAAGTAAAAGAAAAAAACGAAGAAAAAAATTTGGAAACCTTAAAATTACCAAAACCTCCTGAGTCCAAAGAAACACTTGGAAAACCTAGAAGTTTGGAACGGATTCCAAAAGAACAAAGATGAATTTTAATTTTTTTGGATTTTCCAAATCTCGCAAACAGAACCTGACACTTAGGTTACTTGTATGTTTTTTGCTTTTGCCCTCCTTTCGGTTAGGTGCTGAATCCACAGAAATTTTTTTGCCATTCCCAGAAACTTGGGCTGAAACCCATGAAACGGATGCGCTCGAAACAAAGAGTTCCAAACCTTCCAATCCTGTTTCAAATCAAAAAAATATGGGTTCGGATACTAAAATGGATCATTCTTCCAACCCACCACTCGTAGGGAATTTAAATCCAACCTCATCCAAGGAAGGCTATGTAGCGGGGAATGAAAGCACATCCACACCAGTGAGTGTTCCCAATCCTTCCAAATCGGATTCTAAAAAGAAAAAAAAGAAAGAAGTCATCGATCCTTCCCAAGCATCCTTCCAAAAGGGAAAAGCGTATTTAGCAAGGGATCAAAAAAAGTCCGCAGAACAAGAGTTTGCTTCCTCGTATGCAAAGGAAGGAGATGCTGCCAAATTCTCTCGTGTTGAAAATACAAATTTATTTGGATTGGATGGGAAAGAAAAAGAATCGTCTGGACTTATTGAAAAACAAGAGGATCCAGATCTTAAAATCAAATCTCAGTTTGAACTCGCAAGGTCACTTGATCGGATTGGAAATCCAGAGTCGGAAGAAAAGGCTTACAAAGAGTATTTAAAATTAGTGACTGAGTTTCCAAAACACCCTGAACTTACACCTAGATCGCATTATGCGATGGCAGTACTCCTCATTCGTAAAAAAGAATACCGCTCGGCAGCACACCAACTCGTCAATATCATCAAAAATTTCAAAGAATCAGAAGAATTTTTGCCCGCACACCATTACTTAGGAAAAATTTATGAAAGCAGTTGGGACGAACGCGATTTAGAACGTTCCCTGAAATACTACCAACTGTATTTAAATGGTGTGGAAGGGAAAAATCCAAAACCAGGTCTTGACTTCCGAAAAGAAACTCGTGATCGATTGCGGGTCCTTGGTTCTGCCATTTAAAAGGAAAACGCCATCAAGCGATGGCGACATTCACTTCAATCCTTCCAAACTTAGAGTATAAGTTGATGGAAAGGGTTGGCTTTTTATTGAAACGTACGGAAGTGCTTTGTGTTTCTTGGATGTTGGGTGTGGTGATCTCTACTGACTGGCCTGCCGATGTAAAAATATTCATCGCATTACCCGTAGTCATGTTGGCAATCTCACCTAAGATGTCTTTGTATTCATTTTTCACATCTTCATCAGACAAACCTGGAACGAGGGTACGTGAAATTTTATACGCTGCATCGTAGTTCATGCTATAAACAACTTCACCACTAAAAGAACCCACAACTCCAATCACGATGGCAATCTCATGGCTTGGAGCAGGTGAATCTTTGATCCCAATTTTCCCGCGGATCAGGTCCTGTTGTAATACATCGCGAAACACGATGGTGGCTGCTTCCAGGAAGGGGTTGATGAAGTCGGCTTTGATTTGCATTATTCTAAAGAGAGAAGGCCTTTTTTCTCTACGTTGTATTCTGCTGCTAAGGACTGGTTTATTTCAAGAAAAAAGCTGTAAAGTTGTCTTTGTTTCAAAAAATCTGAAGCTTGGTCTTGTGGTTTTGAATTTGTGGGTTGTCCGTAAGATAATTCCCCAAATTCTACATAAACTTGTTTGTCATTGTCAGAGAAAGGACCCACCACTGTTTTTTTACCAAAAGGGTCGTTTGCGAGGGATTCCCAGAATTGGCTCGAATTGGCCAATCGGTAACTGTTGCCTTTATTAGAAGTCACAAGTTTCAAATCAGAGAGTGAGACCCCAGAAACGGTTTCAATGGTTTGTCCTGATTCTTTGGCAATTGCATCCAAGGCATTTGGTTCAGAAATTTTTTGACTGATGCGGCCTTTCCAAACTTCTACTTCTTTTCGTTTTCGGTCAAATTTGAGTTTGGAGAGGAGGAGGGGTTTTCGCACTTCGAAACTAACAAAGTTGCCAGCTGGGTCTTTCGAGAGAGTGCCTTCTTGTTTTTCCTTTTCGTATTCCTTTTGGAGCTCTGCATCGGTGATATTGATTTTGGCTTCCACTGCATTGAGTAAGTTGACTTCACTGATGGCGACCAAACGGAAAGAAATTTTTGCACGTTTGGCTTCACTTTCTAATTCCACTTCGTTCTCTGTCGGTTTGAAGTTTTGTTCGAGGAAGTTAGGGAAAAGGGCATACCGAGTGGCAGAATCGATGCGGTAGTTCATCGGGGCCGAACGGTAAATTTGTTGGTAAATTTCCGAAAGGGATCTGGAATCTTCTTCCCCATAACCTGCTTGGCTCACGGATTCTTTGTGGATCTCACGAGCTTGTTTTGACATCTCCCGTTTGATGCTGATTTCTGATACTTGGAATCCTACAGAAGAGGCAATGTCATTGGCAATGTACAATTCACGGACGGCGGAGTAGGCGCAGGAATTCAAAACCTCTGGGTTTTGTGCGGCATCCCGACCATATTGTTGGTATGCGTAATAACAATCACGTTTGGCAGCATTGAAATAGTCCACAGGGATGCTCCTCCCCGCTACAGAACCTGCTTTAGTCGAATTTTGACCAGTGATAGCACCGATGAGACTTTGTTCCGCGTCTCCTGGCAAAAAGGTAATGATTAAGGTTCCTACCAATATGAATAAAAAGAGAGCAATGATGGTACGATAAATTTTTTCTTTGAGGGTAGAGGGTTCATCTTCGAACATAAAGGAAAGGTTTCCGTTTCCAAACCCCTTGTAAAGAAAAAATGTAATCAAGGGATTTGTACTTTGGCCAGATAATATAGGTAGTATGTTGTTTGCCGCATTCGCAATGATCCTCGTGGGAGTTTTATGCTTCATTTACGTGGCACTTTCCCCGCAGAAACCAAAACAAACAGCTTACCAATCCCGAAAAGTCCCAAACCAAAGCCCATTCCGAATGCCCCAAGCGCCACCTGTTTCGCCCCAGCTGGATGAAAGGATTCGCAGGGAACGTTCGATACCCGATGACCGCCACCTTTCCTATTCCTACCCAGAAGAACAAACTCCCTCTGTTGTTCAAAAATCAGAAGTGCTTAGGCCAACCGAATCTGGGAATTTGGAATTAGAACCAGTACCTCCTAAGGAAAGTCATTTTACGATTGATGGGACCTTGTATTTGGACCATGGCGGGAAACTTCCGTTTGGTGAAGGTTCAGAGGATTTAGACCTTTTGGAAGATGGACTTCGTAATTTCAAACGTGTGGGCAGTGGCACGTTAAAGGAAGACAACGGAAGGTTTTTGTTCCACTCGGGGAATGTGACCTACACCTACACACCTGATGAACTCGACCAAGTGGTCCTCCACAACCAAGGCATTGTGTTTTTATTAAAGGATTTGAAATCTCCAAAACCTGTTTTTTTCACCAAAGAAATCGATACCTTCAAAGAGTTTCTGAAACAAGCCGCCCTCACATAACGAAACAAATGTGCTTAGTCTGTGAGCTGCATTTCAGTTCACAAGCACGCAAGGCCCTAAGGTTTTGGATTGGCCTTTAGTCTCGTGACCAGTTCAATGTCTCTTTCACCAGATCGCAATTGGATGTATGCTTCCAACTTATCCATGTCATCCTTGGATGGAAGTTTTTTCCATTCTGAATCAAACAAATTGGTGTCCTTGTAAAGATTCTCATTCATATCAAACTTTTTTGTTTTGGCAAAACTAGCAGACACCAAGTTTGGAAAAAATATTCTCAATTCTTTGGCGATGAGTTCTGTATTCAGTTTCCCTAAATCCATTTGGTTTTGGTAGATCTCCGAAAGGATTTCAAATTTTAATTTGTCCAAACCCGTAGTGGAAAGGTCTTGGTGTAAAACCAGTTCGGTTCCTTCCATTGCATAGTATTTCATTTTATTTTTTATCTCTTCTTCCTGGGTGGGATCAATTTTTGTGCCGAGAAGTGTGATTTCCAGTTTTGGTTTTGTACCGTACACAATGTTCTTTTCGAGTACCCTTCGGCCTTCCGTGATGATTTCTTTTCGAATGAATTCTTCTGCTTTCCCTTTAAAAAAAGAAGAACGTACAATTTGATAAGCAGTAAATACGGAAGGAATGATGACGATGAAAGCAAAAAGAGATAAATAGAGTTTTACCTTGTTTTCTCTTTCTTTATATAGTCCCCAGTCCACTTTCGGAAAGTCCATATAACGAACAAAAATGAAAGTAGCAATTGCAATGAAGATCGAGTTGATGAGGTATAAATAAATTGCTCCAAAAAAGAATTGTAAGTTCCCTTGTGAAAGTCCAAATCCTGCGGTGCAAAGTGGAGGCATAAGGGCCGTTGCAATGGCAACCCCCGCGATGGCAGTCCCTTTTTCTTTTCTTGTGTTGGCTATGATCCCAGTTGCTCCCCCGAAAAGAGCGATCAGGGCATCATAGATGGTAGGTGTTGTGCGTGCTAAGAGTTCGGATTGTGCTTCACTGATGGGTGAAAGTGAAAAATAAATAAACGAGGTGATGATACTCACAATCGTGGCTACAGATAGTGTGCGTAAAAAACGTTTGAGTTGGTCAAAGTCATTGGTTGCTGCTGCAAATCCAATCCCAACGATGGGACCCATGAGGGGAGAGATGAGCATGGCTCCAATGATGACGGCAGTGGAATTGACATTGAGGCCTATGCTTGCGATGAAGATCGCAAAGATAAGTGTCCAAAGATTGGAACCAACGAGTTCTCCTCCTTTTTGGACAGATTCTATCGTGCCTGGTTTGTCTAGGTCATCAAGTAAGTGGAAACGTGGGGTTAACCATTGGAAAAAAGAGACAATAGAATTTTCTTTGGATGCCATGGAGTATTAGACATCCAAAGAATTCTAAAATGTAAATGAGATTTTAAACCCCTCCGACCATCACATGTTTTGTGATGAGGTAATCTCCCACGGATTCAATCGATAGATCCTTTCCAAATCCCGATTGTTTGAAACCACCGTGTGGTGTCTCGGATGCAAGTGGAAGGTGGTCATTCACCCACACTGTTCCAAACTCCAATTGTTTTGCAACTCGCATAGCGCGCGCTACATCCTTTGTCCAAATGGAAGATGCAAGTCCGTAGTTGACATCATTGGCAAGTTTCACCGCTTCTTCTTCTTTGTCATAGGATTGGATGGTGAGAACAGGACCAAAAATTTCGTTTTGTACAATGTCGAAGTTTTGTTTGACATCAGTCACAACGGTTGGTTCAAAAAAATATCCTTTGTCCAAACCTTTGGGAATGCCACCACCTGTGAGGATTTTGGCACCTTGTTTTTTAGCTCGGTCCATAAATCCCATCACTCGTTCTCTATGGATTTGGGAGATGAGTGGCCCCATTTCGGTTTTATCTTGGAATGGGTCTCCTACCTTAACTGCTTTCATGGCATCCACCACGGCATCGGTGATCTTTTTTTGTAAAGTCTTAGGTACGATGATCCTAGTAGCCGCGGTACAGTCTTGGCCTGAATTGCATGTGGCACCAAACGTCGCTTTTGCGGCAAATAAATTGATATCAACATCATCAAACACAACAAGTGGTGCTTTCCCTCCGAGTTCTAAGTGAACCCGTTTCAAAGAATCCGATGCGGACTTCATGATATTCTTTCCAGTGCCTGTGGATCCAGTGAGGGAAACCATACGAACCAAAGGGTGGTCCACTATGGCCTGTCCTGTGGCATTCCCACCTGTGACTATATTGATCACTCCATCCGGGATGCCTGCTTTTTTGGTGAGTTCCGCTAACATGAGTGTGGTGATAGGTGTCCCTGGTGCTGGCTTTAAGATCACAGTACAACCTGCGGCCAGTGCTGGGCCAAATTTCCAAACCGCCATAAGCAGGGGGTAGTTCCAAGGGGCAATTTGTCCAACAACACCTACAGGTTCTCTTCGTAAGATGGAAGTGTATCCTGGTTGGTATTCGTTGGCTCGGCTACCATGGACATCCCGTGCAGCAGTTGCAAAAAAACGAATGTTATCAATCGCAAAGGGAATGTCTCCCGCCAAACTTAAGTTTTTGTATGGTTTCCCTGCATTCAGAGATTCCCATTTTGCAAATTCTTTGGTTTTTTCTTCGAGTAAGTCTGCTAATTTCCAAATGGCTTTGGAACGTTCGCTTGGTGTGAGTCCGGACCACCGGCCATCATAAAAGGCTTTGTGTGCGGCTCTTGCTGCTTTGTCAACATCTGCGGCACTGGCATCAATCACCTTTGCAATTTGTTTGCCAGTTGCTGGGTCTTCGATGCCCATGGTTTTCCCGCCGGAAGAGTTAGTCCATTTCCCATCAATCCAAAGTTTATACTGTTTCATACTTGGGTTAGATTTCCTTTAATGATTTTGCTATGATACTTAGGCCTTCTTTTACGATGTTTTCTTCCGCTGTAATGGGAACTAAAATTCTAATTACGTTTCCATACACACCACAAGAAAGTAAAACAAGTCCATGTTCTAATGCTTTTGCCGTTAATTTTTTTGCCATGTCGGCAGAAGGTTTGTGTGGGTCTCCATTTTCTACGAGTTCAAAGGCAACCATTCCACCTAATCCGCGTATTTCGCCGATATTGGAATTGGTTTTTTTCATTTCGTTTAGTTCTTGGATGAGAAGTTTTCCGAGGTTCACTGATTTTTGAAGGATCCCTTCTTCTTCGATGAGGTCCATCACTGCAATGCCAGCAGCACAAGCAACAGGGTTCCCTGCATACGTTCCCCCAAGTCCACCTGGTTCCACAGAATCCATAATCGATGTTTTTCCAATCACAGCAGAGAGTGGCATTCCAGCTGCTAAAGATTTTGCCGTGGTGATGAGGTCTGGTTTCACACCAGAGTGTTCGATGGCAAAAAGTTTTCCAGTCCTTGCAAAACCAGACTGTACTTCATCAGCAATAAGCAAAATCCCATGTTCATCACAAATGGCTCTTAGTTTTTTTAAGAAACTGGGAGAAGCAATGTAGAAACCACCTTCACCTTGCACGGGTTCGATGGCGATTGCTGCCACTCGGGTTGGATCAATATCTGCTTTGAATAAATTGTTAAGAGCTTTTAAGGAATCTTCTTCTGTCACACCATGGTATTCCATTGGGAAAGGGATGTGGTAGACATCACTGGAAAACGGACCAAATCCCTTTTTGTAAGGAATGACCTTTCCCGTTAACGCAAGTGCCATCATGGTACGGCCATGGAACCCACCGAGGAAACTGATGATCCCAGGCCTTCCTGTTGCTGCCCTCGCAATTTTCACTGCATTCTCAAGTGCTTCCGCGCCAGAAGAAAATAAAATGGTTTTTGCTTCTCCATCTATCGGTGCTTTGGCATTTAATTTTTCACAAAGATCAATGTATGGCTCGTAAGGCATGATTTGGAAAGCGGTGTGTAACACTTTGTCCACTTGTTTGTGGATGGCAGCGACCACCTTCGGATGGCAATGGCCAGTGTTTTGTACACCAATCCCACCACCAAAGTCGATGAATCGTTTTCCTTCTATGTCCCAAATTTCTGCATTGGTTGCTTTTTCAGCAAACACAGGGTAGGCGGTCGTCACTCCTCTCGGAACATTTTTTAATCTTCTTTCCCATAGAGTTTTGTTGGTTTGTTTTTGATTGCCCGTCATTTGATTCCTCCGAGGCAGAGATATTTGGTTACCGTATAATCATCGAGACCGTATTTGGAGCCTTCTCGTCCCATTCCTGAAAATTTGACTCCACCAAAAGGGACTTGTTCAGAAGAAATTATCCCTTCATTAATGCCTACCATCCCATATTCCAGCTGTTCGGCGACTCTAAAAATGCGAGCCATGTCCTTCGTGTAAAAATAGGAGGCAAGTCCAAAGTCGGTATCATTGGCAAGTTTGATGGCTTCTTCTTCTGTTTGGAAGGTTTGGATGCAAGAGACAGGACCAAAGGTTTCTTCCTTGGTCACGATCATAGATGAATTCACTGGATACAAAACGGTTGGTTCAAAGAAATTTCCACCTAATTGGTGTGTGTTGCCACCGATTAAAACTTTCGCTCCTTTTCCAACTGCATCTTGGATATGGGATTTGACTTTTTCTACTGCAGCTTCATTGATCAATGGACCTTGGCTAGCACTCGGTTCCATTCCATTGGCTACTACAAGTTCCTTTGTTTTTTCTGCGAGTTTTTTGGCAAAGGACTCTGCCACAGATGTGTGCACGAGGAACCGATTCACACAAACACAAGTTTGCCCAGTATTTCTGTATTTCGATAACATGGCACCTTTGACGGCTTCGTCTAAATCAGCATCTTCGAATACGATAAACGGTGCATTGCCACCAAGCTCAAGGGAAAGTTTTTTCAAAGTAGGGGCTGATTTTTCCATCAGATACATCCCTGTTTTTGTAGAACCGGTGAAACTGAGTTTCCGAACATCTTTACTTTCTAACATTGCTTTCCCGATAGAGATTGGATCGCCAACTAACACGTTCCAAACGCCCTTTGGAAGCCCTGCCCGTTCTGCAAGGACTGCCATCGCAAGCGCTGAATAGGGGGTGAGTTCTGCCGGTTTGGAAACCACAGTGCAACCTGCGGCAAGTGCCGGTGCCACTTTCCGTGCAAGCATAGCGGCAGGAAAATTCCAGGGAGTGATGGTTCCGACAACACCCACAGGTTCTTTTAAAACAAGGATCCTTGTATCTTTTCTATGGGAAGGAATGACATCTCCATAATGGCGTTTTGCTTCTTCTCCAAACCATTCAATGTAAGAAGCGGCGTATGCTATCTCTCCCCTAGCTTCTGTTAGTGGCTTACCTTGTTCTTGTGTCATGATGAGAGCAAGGTCTTCTTGGTTTTCCATCATGAGTTGGAACCATTTGCGAAGGATTCCTGCTCGTTCTTTGGCAGGTCGAGACTTCCAGTCCTCCATTGCACCCTTCGCTGAACGAATGGCGATCAATGTATCTTTTTCAGTGGAATGGGGAATGTTCCCTATGGTTTCACCCGTGGCAGGGTTTTGTACTAAGATTTCTTTTTTGTTTTCGGCAGGGCACCAAACCCCACCAATGAAATTTTCCTGACGAAAAAGGTCTTTGTCTTTGATGTATTTCATACCAAACCTGTGCTTTCACAGAAACCTTGCCTCCTAAAAATTCCTACCTTTTTTTTGAAAACTCCAGAATTGGTTGCTTAATTTTATATTTTTGGTATCTAATGCCTGACATAAGTAAAACCAGGAGCACATAGGTTTATGAAATTCGATTCATACAAACGAGTGGTTTTTTTTACAGCAGTAGCCTCAATCGCATTCGCGGTTGCCTGCGGTAAAAAAGAAACAAAGGTTTCCGAAATTGGACAAGGCGAGGGAGAAGTTTCCATCGTTGCTTGGCCAGGTTACATTGAACGTGGTGAAACAGACAAAGGGTATGACTGGGTCACTGAATTTGAAAAAAATACAGGTTGTAAAGTAAATGTAAAAACTGCCGCTACATCAGATGAGATGGTAGCACTTATGAACGAAGGAGGTTTTGACCTTGTCACTGCATCAGGTGATGCTTCCCTTCGATTGGTTGCAGGTGGCAAAGTCCAAGAGATCAACACGGATCTTATCCCTAGTTGGAAAAATGTAGACTCTCGTTTGCAAAATGCTCCTTGGCATACAGTAGATGGAAAACATTACGGAGTTCCATACCAATGGGGTCCAAACGTACTTATGTACAACACAAAAGTTTTTAAAAAAGCACCAACTAGTTGGAGTGTTGTGTTTGAAGAACAAGTACTCCCAGATGGAAAATCAAACAAAGGAAGAGTGCAAGCGTTTGACGGACCAATTTACATTGCCGATGCTGCTTTGTATCTCAAAGTCGCAAAACCTGAGTTAGGGATCCAAGATCCATACGAACTTGATGAAAAACAATACAATGCTGTGATCGAAGTATTAAAGAAACAAAGACAACTTGTTCCAAAATACTGGCATGATGCGATGGTACAAGTGGACGACTTTAAAAAAGAAGGTTTAGTTGCTTCTTCCACTTGGCCATTCCAAGTAAACTTACTTGTGAGCGAAAAACAACCTGTGGCTTCTATTGTTCCTGTGGAAGGAGCAACTGGTTGGGCGGATAGCACTATGTTACACAAAGATTCTAAACACGTGAACTGTGCTTACAAATGGATGGAACACTCTCTTTCTCCAAAAGTGCAAGGTGACTTAGCTTCTTGGTTTGGATCGGTTCCATCAGTTCCTTCTGCTTGTAAAGGGAATGCTTTACTAGGGGACACTGGTTGTGCGGTAAACGGATTCAACAACTTTGAAAAAATCTCTTTTTGGAGAACTCCAAAAGAAGATTGTTCCGGTGGAAGAAAATGTGTGCCTTATAAAAAATGGGCAGAAGATTATATTTCCATTATTGGAAGCAAATAAAATCCTAACATCATAAGAGTTCTAAAGGAGATAGAATGGACCAAATTTACGATGTTGAATTTCAAAATGTAACAAGGAAATTCGACCAATTTATAGCGGTGGATGATGTCTCCTTTGGGATAAAAAAAGGTGAGTTTTTTTCGATGTTAGGCCCTTCCGGGTCTGGTAAAACTACCTGCCTCCGTATGGTGGCAGGTTTCCAAGATACAAGTTCAGGAAGGGTTCTTTTGGAAGGAGTTGATGTCACTGGCATTCCTCCTTATAAAAGAAATGTAAACACAGTTTTCCAAGATTATGCCCTTTTCCCCCATATGTCCGTTGCAGAAAATGTGGGTTATGGGTTAAAAATCAAAAAACTTCCAAGTGCAGAGATTGCCAAACGTGTTTCAGAGATGCTTTCTATGGTGCGTCTCCCCGATGTGGGGAACCGAAAGCCATCAGAATTGTCTGGAGGACAAAGGCAAAGGATTGCGCTTGCAAGGGCATTAATCAATCGTCCCGGCGTACTTCTGTTAGATGAGCCATTGGGTGCTCTCGATTTAAAACTGAGAGAAGAGATGCAATTGGAACTTAAGGCCATCCAAAAAGAAGTTGGGATCACGTTTATTTTTGTGACCCATGACCAAGAAGAGGCACTTTCCATGTCTGATCGGATTGCTGTTTTTAATAAAGGGAAAGTCGAACAAATTGCAACTCCAGAAGAATTGTACAACCGTCCCAAAACAGAGTTTGTTGCCAACTTTGTTGGAACATCCAATATCCTAAGCGTAGAAGAAACCAAACGCCTTACCGGTAAAGATGGCAAACTAATGGTTCGTCCAGAAAGGGTACATGTTTTTGCCAATGCCAAAGAAGACAACCATTCAACCGGATATAGAACCTTTAAGGCAATTTTGAAAAGCCAAGTGTATTCTGGTGCTACTTCCAAAATGCATTTTGAAACACCAAATGGCTCTCGAATCATTGCATCCACTCAAAACTTAAAAATATCAGCAGATCATATTGCTGTTGGATCTGAAGTCCTTGTCGGTTGGAAAGATGCCGACGTACACTTGTTATAAGGCAAAAATAATGACGAGTACCTTTGATAAGTTTTTTACCTTTTTGTTTTATAGAAAGAGTTTGGCTCTTTTTTTGCTTTTGGCACCACTTCTCATTTGGCTTGGTGTTGTTTACTTAGGATCTTTGTTTACACTGCTCATCCAAAGTTTTTTCTCCATTGATTCTTTTTCTGGCGTCATCAAACGTGAGTTTACATTCGAATCCTATTATGATTTGTTCCGACAAAGTACAAATTGGGATATCATCATCCGCACAACAACGATGGCATTCACAGTGACAGTGGTCAGTGCGATCATTGCCTTCCCAATCGCATATTACATGGCTATGAACGCGGGCCCCAAATTAAAACCCATTTTGTATTTGGGTGTGATGTTGCCGCTCTGGTCCAGTTACTTGGTAAAAGTGTATTCTTGGAAACTGATCATGGCAAAGGAAGGGATCCTCACCTGGTGTTTGGAGCGACTTGGTCTCTTGCACGTGTTAGATGTGATTCTTTCCATCCCTGTGATTGGTGGTAGCTCCTTGTCTTTCTCATACATTGGGATGTTTTTGGTATTTGTTTACATTTGGCTTCCTTATATGATTTTACCGATCCAAGCATCATTGGAAAGAATTCCAAAATCTTTACTCGAAGCATCCTCTGACTTAGGGGGAGGGCCTTCGCAAACCTTTCGTAAAGTGATATTGCCTTTGGCTTTCCCTGGGGTAGTCGCAGGTTCCATTTTCACTTTTTCCTTAACACTTGGTGATTATATCATCCCTACCATCATTGGAAATTCGAGTTATTTTATTGGTATGGCGGTTTATACACACCAAGGAACAGCAGGGAACATTCCACTTGCTGCAGCTTTTTCCGTAGTCCCCATCATCATCATGATGGTATACCTATCGATTGCGAAACGATTAGGAGCTTTCGATGCACTCTAAATGGAACTTAGGATCAATTGGATTAAAAACGGCCACCTTACTCGGTTTTTTATTCATTCACATTCCGATTCTTATCATCATCATGTATGCGTTTTCGACTGATGAAAAAACATTCCAATTCCCCCTACCTGGTTTTACAACCAAATGGTTTGGAGTGGCTTGGGATAGGAATGATATTTGGGAAGCCATCATCTTGTCTTCACAAGTGGCATTGGTATCAACCTTCATTGCAATTTTTCTTGGAACACTCGCTTGCCTTGCTGTTTATCGCAGCCAGTTTTTTGGAAAGGAAGTTATTTCCTTTCTCGTGATTTTACCGATTGCACTTCCGGGGATTGTAACAGGGATTTCACTTCGCTCGGCCATGTCTTTATTTGGAATTCCTTTTAGCACTTGGACCATTGTCATTGCACACGCAACGTTTTGTATTGTTACTGTTTACAATAATGTTTTGGCTAGGTTACGTAGGAGTTCCCATTCCATGGTGGAAGCTTCTATGGATTTGGGAGCCAATCCTTGGCAAACCTTTCGTTTTGTGATTTTGCCAAATATCGCTACAGCATTGTTAGCTGGCGGAATGTTGTCTTTTGCTTTGTCTTTCGATGAAGTAATTGTCACAACGTTTACAGCAGGGCAACAATCTACGGTTCCGATTTGGATGTTAACCGAGTTCATTCGTCCAAGACAAAGGCCTGTGACAAATGTGGTGGCAGTATTTGTGATCCTTGTGACAACGATACCCATCCTTGTCGCATACTACCTCACAAAAGAAGACGATGGTCGAAAGAAATAAAACGGTTCCGATTCTGAAATAGATTTGTCAGGAACACACCACAGGTTTCTTTCCGAACTTTAAAAACAGGATTTGGAATGATTGTTAGATTCGTTTGACAATTATCAAAGGAAATTCACTTTCCTATACCCTTTGGATATGGTAGGATCTTTGCATGGAAGAATTGATTCAAAAACTCATCATCCCCATTGATGGTTCCCCCAGTTCTGCAAAAGCTTTAGAATTTGGGCTTGCAATTGCCAAAGCCAGTAATGCCGTCTGTTACGTTGTAGAAGTCATTGAAGACTTTGGTCCCTTACCAGGATACTATGATGCAGCGCCACCAGGAGCTGACCGTGTGAAGTGGATCTCTGAACAAAGGTTTGAAAAAATCCATCCTATTTTAGATGAGACCTCTGTGAAATGGAACCGAGTGGTATTGGAAGGGTATCCTGCTGAAGAAATATGCAAATTGGCTGAAAGAGAAAAAGCAGATTTGATTGTGATTGGAAGCCGAGGCCACGGAATCTTGGGTCGATTCATCATGGGGAGTGTTTCTGATCGTGTTGTACATTATGCACCTTGCTCAGTAACTGTTGTTAGGTGAATTTGGCTTAATTTTGTCAAATCGATGTTAAATTACTTGCACTGAAATGTATCCCATTGGAATCTACGGACTAATCCTAGAGTAGATTCCTGGTTGATACAAAATGAAGGTTTCCGAAAAAGAAGAGATCCCCGAAAGTTTACCTCTCGACAAACGATTCACAAGGACATATTTCCAAGACGATAGTTTTGTAGCCAATATCAGAAGGGCATTGCCTAGAATGATTGAGGCTGATGTTTTTTCCAATTCTGTTTTATCGAACCTAAACCAAAAAGACAAAGACTTCCTCCTCCAATACTACCGAGAGAGAAACGATGCGACTGGAAGTTATTTCCAACTAAAAACAATTCCATTTCGGATTTCAAAAGTATCTGCTGAACGAATTTTAAACGAAGCTAATATTGATAATGCTGGTCGCGATTTTTTAAGTCAGTTCTATCATTATGACGAAGAGACGGAACAATTTGTTTTAAATGATACAGTGACTGAAGCAGACGAAATCCGCATTTTGCAAATGATCAAACGTAGAGATTATTATATTGGCAATGTGGAAAAATCCATGATCTCAGAAATCTTTGAACGTTTCCCTGAGATTACAAAAAAAGATACTTTTTTCGCAAACCTATACATCCCACCAAATCATAAGTATTATTCTCCACCCAACTTAAAACATATTTCTGGAATGCAAATTGTAGAAGCATCTAGACAATTTGGAATCGCGTGCAATCATATGTATGGCAAAGTTCCATTTGAAGATGTTACTTTTTTATTATTATATCTCAACTCAGAGTTTTTGCAGTACGCAAAAATGAATATGCCCATCAAAATGAGAGCAAAAGCAAAAGAAGTAAAATTCAGTAAAGCAGGTTATTGGAACTACTCAAAATTAGAAATCACTGCATACCAGGAAAATCAAGAAATCACTCGTATCGAAATGGCAGCAAGTATCCTTCCTCTCAAAGTGTACAAACGCCTAAAAAGCACACAGGAAGAAGTTTATGAAATCGATCCTAGGTTCCGAATTTTGGATCGATTTAAGAACAATATCTCCATTCGTGAAAATGGAAGGAATATCGTTTCGACCATTGAAAATATATCCAATTCTGGGTTTATGGTGCGGTGCTCAGGGGCTCATCCAGGCAGTATTTTTGCAGCGCAACGATTAGAATTTTTTATGCATTTTGATATTGTTGGTTTCGTACATGGAACTTGTACTTTATTATGGATAAAAGAAGACGATAATAATGAAGATACCTTCTTCGCTGGATTCCGATTTGATGAAATTTCGGATTTGGACAAAGCAAATGTGAAGGAAGCCATCAATCGTTATGGAAGATTGATCGAAGATAGGGAAATCCAATGAAAGAGAAAAAAGTAGCATTAGTCACTGGAGGAACATCGGGATTAGGTAGATCCATTGTTTTAGAATTTGCAAACGCAGGTTATGTGGTTGGATTTTGTGGACGACGTAAACAAGAAGGGGAAGATACACTTTCTCTTCTTCAAAATCAAGGTGGGAAGGGTCTCTTTTATAAATGTGATGTCACACAATCGGAAGCGGTTCGTAATTTTGTTGAAGCAGTTGCAGGAGAATATGGCAAAATAGATGTCGCTGTGAACAATGCAGGTATCTCAGGTGTTCTAAAAACTACAGCAGAATATCCATTAGATATTTTTGATTCAGTGATGGATGTGAATTTAAAAGGAACTTTTCTTTCGATGCAATTTGAACTAAAACAATTTTTAAAACAAGGGAATGGTGGTGCCATCATCAATGTTTCCTCTGCTCTTGGACTTCGAGGAAAAGAAAAGGCAGGTCCTTACTCCATGACAAAACATGGGATCATTGGTCTTACGAAATCAGCTGCATTGGAATATGGAGCTAATGGAATTCGAGTGATTGCACTTTGTCCAGGTGGCATTCAAACAGACATGGATGATGTTTTTTATGCAAACGTTCCCAATCCTGAAGAAGTTAAAAAGGAAAGAATGAAATCGTATGCATTGGGAAGGATGGCAACACCTGAGGAAGTTGCTAAAACCTGTGTTTGGTTATGCGGGGAAGGCGCTGCTTTTATTACAGGTGCAGTGATCCCTGTTGATGGTGGGAAAACGGCTAAGTAAGGATTTTATTTGTTCTCTATAGGAAAATATAACATCACAAAAGAACTTCACTTAGGTAAGAGGAGTTCTGTATACATAGGATCTGACGAAAAATCGAATCCAATTGTTGTGAAATTATTAAACCGAGACTATCCGGACAACCATGAAATCACAAGATTTAAAAACGAATATGAAATATTAAAATCATTAGATTCTGCATATACATTAAAACCAATCAGTTTTGAATCTTATCAAAATACAGTCGCAATTGTTTTCCCATATGTAAATTATACCGATCTATCCAAACTCCAACTGAGTGGAAAAAATGGGAGTTTGCATAGTTTTTTAAATATCTCCATAGAAATTTGTAAGGCACTCGTAGACATCCATAAAGCAAAAATCGTTCACAACGATATCAAAGCACAAAATGTGATTTACCAACCAGAATCAGGAAAAATCAAAATTATTGATTTTGGATCAGCAACACTACTTACCCATCGAAGTTTTTATCTTCCATTAAATCAAAATTTAACTGGTACACTTGCACACATTTCACCGGAACAAACAGGTCGGATGAACCGAACTGTGGATTACCGAACCGACTTTTATTCGTTAGGTGTGACATTGTACCAACTCATAACAGGTGAGCTGCCATTTTTGTATACTGATAGTTTGGAAATGGTGCATGCACATCTAGCAAGGACTCCACTCCCGCCGAAAGAAAGGAGTTTTGCTCCTAAAATCATATCTGATTTGATTATGAAACTTTTGGAAAAAAATCCAGAAGATCGTTACCAAACAGCATCAGGATTATTGTCTGACCTAATCACAATCCAATCTATATTTTTAGAAAGTGGAAAAGATGAATTGGACTCGTTCCAGATGGAACTTGCTAAAAACGATAAATCCTCTCGTTTCCAAATTCCGAAAAAATTATATGGAAGGGAATCTCAGTTACAAACGTTTCAAGAAAAGTTTTTGAATTCCACAGAAGGAAAAATTGAAACGTTTTTAATTTCAGGACGATCTGGAATCGGGAAGTCTGCTCTCATCAATGAAATACAAAAACCTGTCACCATTGAAAGGGCTTATTTTACTTCAGGGAAATATGATTTATACAAAAAATCAATTCCTTACCGTGCAATTAACTTGGCACTCCAAAGTTTGGTAAAACAACTTTTAGCCGAAAATGAAACTGCGGTTACAATTTGGAAAAAAACATTAACGGATGCATTAGGTTCCAATGCAAAGTTGATTGTGGATGTGGTTCCGGAATTGTCTCAACTATTAGGTGATGTGACCCAACCTCCGGAACTTGACACCCAAGAAACTGAAAATCGATTTCATATTGTGTTCCGAAAGTTTTTACGAACAATTTGTACAAAAGAACATCCAGTGGTAATGTTTTTGGATGATTTGCAATGGGCAGATTCTTCCAGTATCCTACTCCTGAAGGAAGTGATCACTGACCCTGAAATTTCATATTTTTTTATCATCTTATCATACAGAGATAATGAAGTATACCCAACAGATCCATTTTTTAGACTATTAGAAGAGTTAAGGGAATCCAAAACCGCGATCACTGAAATTAAGTTAGAACCTCTCAGTGAAAAAGATATTTCGGTTTTGGTTTCTGAAACATTGTCATTATCTGAGACCGAAATAGCAAACATCGCCGAAATCATTTGGAAAAAAACCAAGGGAAACCCTTTTCACGTCAACGAGATGTTTAAAAATCTCTATGAAAGGTCCTATATTCGTTTTTCTGAAAATCGATGGGTTTGGGATAAAGAAAAAATCAATACCGTAAACATTTCAGAAAATGTGATCGATTTGATTGTTGATAAAATTAATTCTTTGCCTCCCAATCTAATTGAAACTTTAAAGTTAACTGCTTGTATCGGGAACTGGTTTCGGCATGATATTTATGCAACAATCGCAGAACGGCCGTTTCATTTGGCTTCGCTCGATTTGGTAGCTCTCGCGAACGAAGAATTTTTGATTCTTGGATTGGAAGATGCAAATTTCACTCATGATAAAATACGAGAGGCAATTTATAAAATCATCTCACCTGAAGAAAAATCCAAACTCCACTACAAAATTGGCAAAACATACTTATCCATACTTTATAAGTACAAACTTGATGACCATCTGTTTACCATAGTCAACCAACTTAACTTAGGTGCGTCCGAAATTAAAGTGGACCAAGAATTGGTGCAACTCCGGACATTAAATGAAAAGGCGGGCTTTAAAGCTTTAAACTCATCAGCATATGATGCCGCTTTTAGTTTTTTTGAACGGATGGTTCGGTATATGGAGGATTCCGAATGGGATTCTCAGTATGAAAACACGTTAAGACTCCATTTGGCACATGCAAGATCTGCCTATTTATCCAAAAATTTTGAAACTGCTGAAACAAGTTTTAACTACATTTTAAAACATGTAAGAACGGATTTAGATAAAATTTTGGTGTATGAGTTACAATCTTCGATGCTTGTCACTCAAAACAAAATGAAAGAAGTCCTTGTTACATTAAAACAGGCCTTGCGACTTTTAGGTGTTAGGTTGCCAAAAAATGCGACTACACTGTCTCCTTTACGTGAAATCTTCAAGTTTAAGTTAAAGTTAGGGCGTAGATCAATTCAGGAATTAGAGCATTTACCACTAGCAACTGACCCTAAGTATTTGGCCATCATGCGATTACTCAATGCATGCATTGCACCATCTTTTTTGGCAGAACCAAATTTATTTCCAGTGATCGTTTTAAAAATGGTCAATTATAGTTTGGTTTATGGTTTGTGTGAACTCAGTGCCTTTGGATTTTGTGCCATGGGAATCATCCAAGGATCTGGACTTGGGAATTATGAGTTAGGTTTGGATTTTGGATCGTTAGGTGTTAAATTAGTCGATGTTTTGAATGCGGCCACATTCAAATGTAGAACACTTTTTATGTATGCATGTATGATTTCCCCATGGAAAAACCACGCCAAAGAAGGTAAGCCGATCTTCTGGGATAGTTTTCTTGCAGGTATGGAAACGGGAGATTTACAATATGCTTCTTATTCTCTCAACAATATCCATTTTCAAGGATTGTTGTACAGGGAAAATTTAGATGATTTGTACAAGAGCCAACTTCGTTACGATGCATCCCTTTTGAGTTTACGCCAGCACCACGCCTACCAAGTGCATCGATTGAATATGCAAATGGTGGAAAATATGCGGAGTGAGTCTGCAAACCCGTTGAGTTTAGATGGAAGGTATTTTTCAGAATCAGAAATTGTAAAAGAATGGCAAGTCACGGGCAATGCGAATGCATTATTCGATTATTATTTGTGTACACTTCGTTTGGAATACTTTTTAGGTGATATTGAAAAAGCCTTTGAAGCTTCTATCAAACTGGATTCTTTGGAAGGTGCAATGTTTGGGATGATGTTTGTGCCTGAACATGTTTTTTTTGGGGCACTGGTTGTGTATGAATTATTAACCAATCAAATCCAACCAAAATCATATTCTAAAAAATTTTTGGAAAAACGATTAAAATCATTTGGAAATCGTTTGAAGGTATGGGCTAAAAGTTCGCCAGATAATTTTGGACATAAATATGAAATTATTTCTGCGATCCAACTTTATTTGAATCACCAGAAATCAGAAGCAGTTGTGACTTGTAAGGCGGCCATCACTTCTGCAAGAGAATCAAATTATATTTTGGAAGAAGCGATTGCAAATGAAATATTGGTTCGGATGTGGAAAGAAACTGGATTTGACCAATATAGTAACTTACACCTAGTGGAAGCACATTACCGTTATGGAAAGTATGGCTTTATCGCTAAAGTCAAACAATTAGAAGCAAAACATATTTCTCTCAAAAAATACATAGGTAGGAATTTTAGAACTGATTCCACAGATAACCTTTCTCTATTTAGCACAACAAAAGATATCTTCGGTGATGTAGGATCCACTCTTGATATCAATACTGTCATCAAGGCTTCCCAAACCATATCAGGAGAAATCCAACTCAATCGATTATTAGAAAAAATGATGAAAATCATTTTAGAAAATGCAGGGGCAGAAAGAGGGTATTTTATACTCAATTTGGAATCGAAATGGCAGGTGATCGCGGAATCCAATTTAGAAACAGAGTCTGTTTCTGTTTATTCGGAATCTCCGTTTGAATTGGATTTTAATCAACCAGTTGCATCAATCAACCAAGGGAAAATTCCTTCACAAATCATCAGTTATGTGGTAAGGACTGGTGTTGTTGTGATCTGTGGAGATGCAGCAAAAGAAGGTGAATTTAAAAACGATCCATATGTAAAATCATTTTGCCCTAAGTCGTTATTGTGTTATCCAATATTTAGCCATGGCACGGTGGTAGGGATTGTGTATTTGGAAAACAATTTGACGACGGATGCATTTACACCAGGTAGAGTCGAAATTCTCAAAATATTATCCTCACAAATTGCTGTTTCCATCGAAAACTCGTTACTCTATAGCAATTTGGAACAAAAAGTGGATGAACGAACCAAAGAATTAAATTCAGCACTTACTGAAGTGAAAGGGCTAAAAGAACAACAGGACGGTGATTATTTTTTAGCATCACTTCTCATAGAGCCTCTCACACAAAATCATGCAAATTCATCCAACATGAATATCCAATTCCTTACGGAACAAAAAAAGAAGTTCACCTATAAACATTGGAATTCCGAAATTGGTGGAGATTTATGTGTATCATCTTCCATTCAATTACAAAATAAAAAATACATAGTCGTACTCAATGGTGATGCTATGGGTAAGTCCATGCAAGGAGCAAGTGGTGCTCTTGTGATTGGTTCTGTATTTGAAGCCATCATCAAACGGAATGGCCAATCCGAAGAAATGAGAGATATCACACCAGAAAAATGGGTGAGCAATGCTTATTCTGAATTGCATAATACATTGGTTACCTTTGATGGCTCGATGCTTATATCGATGTTCCTATGTTTGATTGATGATGAAACGGGATTTTTTTACTTTTTAAATGCTGAACATCCAAGACCAGTCATCTACCGAGAAGGGAAAACATTTTTTCTCCCACATAACTATGTTTGTGCGAAACTAGGACTACTTGCTTCCAAAAAAAATCTACAAATCAATACATTCCAAATGGAAAAAGGTGATGTCCTTTTGATTGGATCTGATGGGCGAGATGATATTTTGATTGGATCCGAAGAAGAGATGGAAGTGAATGAAGATGATGAATTGTTTTTAAAAACATCCTTAGAAGGAATGGGTGATTTAAATTTAATTCGAGATGCAATCAAAAAACATGGAGACCTCATCGATGATTTATCCCTAATCCGTGTGGAATACACCGGAATTGGTTCAGAGATCATCATTCCAAAATCCCATCCAAAACACATCGTGTATTTAAGGGCATTAACCTTATACAAACAAAAACAATGGGTTGAGGTTGAAAAAATGATTTCCTCCCATTTTTCTGATATCACCGCCGCACCCTTGTCCTTTCAAAAAATCTATTTGTATACGGAACACAGAGTCAAAGCCTTCCCTCTTCAATTTGCAGTTTCTTATGTACAAAAAAATCCTTCGGATAGTTTGACACTATTTTATATTGCAGAAGCTTTGTTTGCGAATGGTGACTACAGTGCAGCCTTTGATTATTCGGAACGAGTAAAGCTACGGAGACCTTACCACAAGGAAAACAACCGATTATTTGCTCGACTCACAGAACTTCGGCGTAAATAAATTCAGATATGATATCAGTCGGGAACGACATCGTCGAAAATGAACGAATTCGAGATTTATTACAAAAACATGGCGACAGGTTTTTGAAACGAGTTTTCACCGATGACGAAGTGGAATACTGCCATAAACACAAAGACCCCGTTCCATTTTTAGCCGGTCGATTCGCTTGCAAAGAGGCAGTCATCAAAGCACTGAATTTGGAACCCGGGGAAGTTGCTGACATGCGCGAGATTGAACTTGCGGGCACCAATTTCGGGAAAAAAACGCTAGTCATCCATGGGAAAACTGAGAAGTTTTTCCGAGAGAAAGGATTTAAAGGTAGTTCAGTGTCCATAAGCCATGCGGACCACTATTCTACTGCTGTGGTCGTATTCTATAAGGAGCTCCAATGATCGTAAGTGATAAAATGAAGTCAGTTTTGGTCCATTACAACCAAGGCCTTACGTTGTACAAATCGCGTAAATTTGTAGAAGCAAAAGAAGAATTCAAAAAAGCATTGGCAATCCATCCAGAAGACGGCCCGTCCAAACTTTACATTGAACGTTGTGATGATTACATCGCAGATCCCCCTCCAGAAGACTGGGACGGGGTGTACAACATGAAAACGAAATAGGGACTATGTCAAAAAAAGAAATGCAACCAACCATCACAGAACATGGTGTAATCGCCACCATCCTTGGAAAAGAGACTGCCTTTAGTGGAACCTTAGCGTTTAAAAAACCACTCCAAATCTCTGGAGATTTCACTGGTGAAATTATATCAGATGGATATTTGGTCATCAGTGAAGGGGCAAGGGTCAAAGCAAACATCAAAGCGGGAACCGTAGTTGTTGGTGGAACCATCATTGGTAATGTCACGGCAACCCAAAGATTAGAAATGTTATCCACAGGCAAAGTCCAAGGCAACATTCGTACTGCAAAATTACAAATCGCAGATGGTGTTATTTTTGATGGTAACTGCGAAATGCTAAGTAGCGACGAGACTTAGTTTGTGGCAATTCCATCCCTATAGCGTACTTTTACTTTTAGCATTTAGCTTCAATCTTGGATTGGGGCTATTTGTCATCAAATCCTTCCGACTCAACCTAGTTAAATATTTATTGATTTTAGTTTTGGGATCCATGGTTTGGACCGGATTCTATGCTATCGATTTTCTTTATATTAGCACAAGCCTTCATCGAACATTCATTAGTTTTTTATACATTGGTGTTGCGTTTGCCAATATGGGCATGGTGCTTGTATCCATTGAATTCACAAACAATCGGCATTTGTTAACAAAACGATTTTGGGTTTTGTTATCAGTCCAACCACTTTTAACTTTGGCTGTTTGTGTTTTGGATCCAATTTTCAAAACCTTAACCCTCGACACTTATTTAATCAATGTGGAAGGTAGAATCCAATGGATCCAAGAAACCAATATTGGTGGTTTCATTGTATCGTATTTCATTTCTTTTTTTTGGTCAATCTTTGTAGCGATTTTGTTAATACGAGGAATCATCAAATCAAATCAAACAGAAAGAAATCGGTATTTACTTATATTAATTTCTTATCTATTCATTTGGGTGACAGCCATTTTACACAAAATAGGAATTAGGCCACTACCTGGGATAAACATAACGGCTGTTATGAGCACAATCCAGGTGATTCTAATTTTTTTTGCAATTGGATATTACCGAATGTTCGATTTGGTTCCTCTTGTGAGAGGTGAAATTGTAGACGAATTGGACGAAGCGGTCGTAATCTTAGATTTTAATCATAGGGTTGTAGATTGGAATAGTACCGCAGAAAATCTATTTTCGATTAAAACTAAAAATGTAACCTTGTTGCCTCATACTAATTTTTTCCAACATGCACCAGAGTTGGTAACAAAATTAGATCTTTTATCTGAAAAACGGACCATTTCGAAATGGATTTGGGAAAAAAATCATAAATATTGGGAAGTTACCGCAAAACAAGTGCGAGATGCCAATCGTAAAAAAATTGGAATGGTTTTAGTATTTCGAGATAATACAGAACAGCGAAATTTAGAGAAACAGATGGCAAATGTGAACCGCGAACTTCTATTGGCCAATGCAACGAAAGATCGATTTTTATCCATCATTTCCCATGATTTACGTGGTCCCCTCGCTGGGATCAAAATGTTACTCAAAGTATTAAATGAAGATATGAAAAAAAAGGAAGATGCATTGGCTGGTATGACACAATCCCTAGTTGATGCAACAGAATCTGTTTTTTCATTATTGGAAAACTTATTAGAATGGTCAAAACTACAAAGAGGCCAAGAAGAATTTCGTCCCAATTACTGCCGGTTAGACGCCATTGTTTTGGAATGTGTGGAATTGTTTTCCTTAAGTGCAAATAACAAAGGAATCCGATTTGAATTAAATATTCCGAATCATGCGATGGTGTATTGCGATGACCGGATGATCATCACAGTCATGAGGAATTTAATTTCAAACGCTCTCAAATTTAGCCATCAAAATAGCAAAATTGAAATCCAGGCAATTGACACAGGGTTACATTGGTTAATTTCTGTAAAAGATTTTGGTGTTGGGATGTCTAAATCAACAATGAATAAACTATTCAAAGCTGGAGAAGTGATTAAGTCAGTGGGAACGCTTGGTGAAACTGGGAACGGGATAGGGTTACTAATGTGTTCTGAATTTGTCACAGTAAATGGCGGTACGTTAACGGGTGATAGTGATGGTGTGAATGGTTCGTTATTTCAATTTAGTCTGCCCAAAAAACAAAAAGAGGAAGTATTTGTATGAGCCAAATCATTTTAGTCACTGGAGCCACTGATGGAATCGGAAGAGTCTGTGTCCAGTCCTTTGCTAAGTCAAAACACGAGTTGATTTTAGTGGGAAGGAATAGGGATAAACTTTCAGCATTGGTTTCTAGTTTGCAAGTCCAAGGAGTGAAAGTGCATTCCTATGTTGCAGATCTTTCACTTGTTAAGGATACGTTTGCCCTTGCCGAAACGATTCGGAACCAACATCCAAAAATTGATGTTCTCTTGAATAATGCTGGCGCCTATTTTGATAAACGGACAGTCACAAACGAAGGTTTGGAATCAACATTTGCATTAAACCATTTAAATTATTTTATTTTGGCACTTGGCCTATTGCCTACCTTAAAGGCGGCAGAACAAGGTCGTATCATCAATGTTGCCTCCAGAGCACACGAAGGAGTGGAATTGGATTTCAATGACCTTTTAGCGGAGAAACAATACTCCGGTTGGAAACAATACCAAAGGTCCAAATTGATGAATTTATATTTTAGTTATGAATTAGCAGAGAGACTAAACCAAACAAAGATTACAGTCAATTGTTTACACCCTGGTTTTGTAAAAACGAAGTTTGGTCAGAACAACGAGGGTTTAGCCAAGATTATTTTAACCTTCGCGCAGAACATTTTTGCCATTTCAGAAGATAAGGGTGCTGAAACATCAATCTTCCTTGCAACAGATCCAAATCTTTCTTCTACTTCAGGAAAGTATTTTGTAAAAAAGAAAGAATCAAAAAGTTCCCCTGTTTCTTATGATAAAACAGCAAGAAGGAATTTATGGACTTACACGGAAGACCTTCTCAAACATAAGTTTTCATTAAAGTTTCCAGGTGCTTGATATGGGCTATATCCATCAAAAAAACCCTTCAATCATCCCTGTTCCTGGAAACAAAACAATAGAAGAACATTTTGGTTTGGCCTCAACCAATACAAAAGAAGTTTCGATTGCCCATATGGTAGCACCACCAGGTTGGGGAGAGCCCTTTCAAACACCTAACTTTGATGAGTGGACGCTGATGGTCCGTGGTAAAAAACAAATTGAAGTGGATGGAGAAATATTAGTCCTTTCCGCAGGAGAATCGATTTTAATCCAAAAAGGTTCAAGGGTAAGGTATTCCAATCCTTTCAAAGAAGACGCCGAGTATTGGTCTTTATGTAAACCAGCATTTACCATTGAATCGGTAAACCGAGAAGAAGAGTAACCTTAGGCCTTATGGGTTTAGACGAAAAACCAACTTTAGATTTAAGTTTCTTAAAAAAAGAAATGAAGAAAGTTGAGTTTGGTTCTGGATCACTTGTGATCGAGCAATATACGTTAGGTGATTCCTTCTATTATATAGAATCGGGTTGTGTCGAGGTTTGGAAATACTTAGATGAGTCCAAACAAGATGTATTGGTGATTGGCGATTTGCACGCAGGGGAGTACTTTGGAGAAATTTCGCTGATTGATTCTGCACCTCGAACGGTAAATATCACTACGAAAGAAAATTCCATCCTATACAAACTCACCAGGGAAGATTTCCATCGATTGGTCCAAACAAATCCAGATATGACGTTAACGGTTTTAAAATTGTTAACCGCAAGGATTCGTAATGCTGAGCAGAGGGAAAACCAAGTTTTAATTCAAAAAAACAAAGAGTTACGTTTGCAAAACGAAACCTTAGAAATGATGGTAAAAGAAAGGACAGCCAAACTCACTCAATCCTTAAAAATCATTCAAGAGGATTTGGAGACTGCCAAAACCATCCAACGGAATATTTTACCACTTGGTCTCAAACACATAGCTCATCTGGATTTTGCTTCTAAATTTGAACCTATGGCTGAAGTTGGTGGTGATATCTTTGATGTGATACGCCTTGAGAAATCAAAAATCCGTCTTTTTTTGGCTGATGCCATAGGCCACGGTGTCCAAGCAGCGCTGATCACTATGGCAATCAAAGCGGAATACGATCATATCAAACACATCGCACCCAATCCATCTGATGTTTTATACGCATTGAACCAAATTTTTATTGATCGTTATGGTAAAAAATCCAATCAATTTACTGCTGTGATTGTTGATTTGAAAATGGAAGAGAACTTACTTGTGTATTCTTCCGCTGGCCATAATGACCCGTATGTGTTGACAAATTCGCAAATTTTGCCTTTAGGTGAGTCCGGTTTGATGCTTGGGCTTGAAAAAGATGTCGAGTATCTTGATACAAGTTTGTCATTTGGTTTGGGAGATCGATTATTTATGATTTCCGATGGGTATTTGGAACAAGAAAATCAGGAAGGCTTTTTACTTGGTGAATCCAAATTGCTTTCCAGTTTTTTGTCTGCCAGGAGTTTGGGATTAAGTTTATCTGATACTGTAAATTACCTAATGGAAGAGTTTCATTCCTTTCGGGGGCAAACCCCAATGATGGATGATGTCACCATTTTGGGTATCGGCACATCGTTTGATTTAGGAGTTTAATTTGGGATTAATCATCGCTTATCTATTATTTCTTTTGAACTTAGTTTGGATCATACCAACTATGTATCCATTGTACATCTGGAAATTAGTCACCTCAGGATCTTGGAGAAGATTTGGTGACAAATTACTTGTGAAAGTGGGTGAAGTTTGGATTCAAAATAATTATAGGATTTCAAGATTTTTATATGGTGTTCAATTTGAAGTGTTTGGTGAAAATTTCCAGCAATTAAAGCCAAATGGAAGTTATATGATCATCAGTAACCACCAATCCTGGTCCGACATTTACATCATCCAATCAGTTTTGAATCGAAAAATCCCTCTGATTCGTTTTTTTATTAAGGATTCCTTGAAGTATGTTCCAATCCTTGGGCATGCATGGCTTGCTTTAGATTTCCCTTTTGTCAAACGAAGTAGTCGTGAACAATTGAAAAAAAATCCTGAGCTTGCGACCAAGGATTTGGAAAATGTCAAAAAAGTTTGTGAGAAGTTTAATGGAATGCCTTTTTCCATTCTAAATTTTTTGGAGGGGCACAGGCGCACTCCAGAGCGAATGAAAAAATTACTCAAAAAAAATCCTTACAAACATTTGCTTAGGCCACATAGTGGTGGGATATCAGTGGTTTCCACTTCGCTAAGAAATTCGCTTGATGCTTTTATTGATTTAACGATTGTTTATCCAACAGAAAATCCAAGTTTTTTAGATTTGATGTCTGGTAAAATTCGCAAACTCAAAGTATTTGTGGATGTGATTCCGAGGAATGAGGTTCCCATCGAGGAAAACGAACAATTTGCACCCATGTCTAAAAAAATGAAACGTTGGGTCGATGAAAGATGGGCTTTAAAAGATGCATTGATCGAAAAGGAGATAACCCCCAAATGAAACGACTAACGATTTTTATCCTAATTTCTTTAATTCTAGTTTCCTGTCGTACCTTTGAACCTCTAGCGTATGAACCACCCATCAAACCCGAACCTGTGGGTATTTATGAACCAAACACAGAATTACAAAAAGCGATCTTACTTGCCATTGGGAAAGTAAAAGGTCTCGAATCACTTGATGTTGACAGTGATGGGAATATTTATGGTGGAGACAAGGATGGACGAATCATCCGCATCACACTTAAGGGTGAAATCAAAGCCATAGCCAAAACATCTGGCAGGCCACTAGGAGTTCAGTTCGATAAAGCTGGTAATCTCATCATCGCCGATGCGTACAAAGGCCTTCTATCTATGGACAAGTCTGGCAAAATCACAACCTTGGTATCCGAATATAAGGGAGTTCCTTTCCAATTCACAGATGATTTAGATATCGCCCAAGATGGGAAAATTTATTTTACTGATGCTTCTATTTATGAACAAAAAGAATACCTCTATGATTTATTAGAAGCAAGACCTTACGGTAGAGTGTTTGTGTTTGATCCTAAAACAAAAGAAACACAACTTTTGCTCGATCATTTGTATTTTGCCAATGGAATTGCACTTTCCAAAAATGAAGATTTCCTTTTGGTGAATGAAACCTATCGGTATCGTATCACAAAACTCTGGTTAAAAGGTCCGAAAAAAGGGACATCAGAGGTAGTAATTGAAAACTTACCTGGTTTCCCAGACAATATCACTCGCAATGAAAATGGAGACTTCTGGGTTGCCTTGTTCACTGTTAGAAATGACAGGATGGATAGTATGCACCCATCCCCCGTTGTGAAGAAGATGATTTACTTTATGCCAAAGTTTCTATGGCCTAAAGCACAGCCGTACGGTTACGCACTGAAAATGGATGGGAATGGAAAAGTTCTAATGACAGTGCAAGATCCAACAGGTGAGCATTTAAAAGATATCACGAGTGTCATTGAAAAGAGACGCCAACTCTACATTGGAAGTTTGTACAATGATCGAATTGGAATCTACGTAATACCTTAATTGAAAACGGATTAAGGGGTGCAAGGTAAGTCGTATTCGATGGCTCCAATCGATACGGCTCCATCTCCACCGGGCCTTGTTCCGATCCCATTAAAACTATCAGCCAAGATATTGTTAGTTGCTCTCGTAATTTGGCAAGAAGTGGCCGCTGTCGGGATGTACGAGGCCACAACTCCAAAGGGAGAAACTAAGTTGGGATTTAAGTTCAAATTTTCACCAAAGTTGGGAGCAAGACCTAATGGAGTGATACAACCTAAACTTCCAGGGACTCCTCCTGCGCAAATATCGGTGTAGTAAACCAAGGATTGGAATACTAAATTATTACAGTTATGAAAGACATTGGAGCGTATGGAACCTTGAGCCAATCCAACGTTGCGCAAACAAACGTTGTTTCCGGCATTTGTATTGAGAAGTAGGATATTGTTTTCGAAGAGCATTCCGGATCCAGAATCAATGTGGATCGCAGATTCATTTCCGACAACACTCGATACACCACTATTCACTGTATTGTGAAAGATCCGAAGGGGATTAAATGCTCCTGAGATAAAGATCCCTCTCGCATAGACACTACTGGAACCATTTTGGATTAGGTTGTTTGATACAAGGAGTGATAGTGGAGAAATTAGGTGGATGCCAGTGACTGATGTGGAAGCGAGGCCAGTTGCAGTACCCATCCTGATATAATTTCTTGAGATCGAAGATGTGGCATTTAATCCAGAGGCTTGGATGCCAATCAGCGAAGCGGTAACACTGGAGGAGATTGCACTTCCACCCGTGATCGCATTGTATTCAATGGTCGCTGTTCCACCACTTTGAATCAAAATTCCATAAGTAAAAGCCGTAAAGCCACTGGTGTTCTCGGTTCTGCCAATACTGATCGAATTCCCTCTTACGATGGTACCAGAAATCAAACGAATCCCAGCGCTTTCGGTTGTGGCATTAGAATTCCCGGTGATCACATTCCCGGAGACCAAGGAACCAATTTGGATCGTATTGGCTGCTTGGAAGCGAATCCCATACGATCGGTTTGCATTCCCTTGGACAAAAAGATTCCCCGCTAATACTCCAGTGGATGCAGTTCCTGCAACGTCAAACGTAATATTCCAATTGGTAGTTCCTACGGTTGGTAAATCGAAACCTCGGAATTCGTTCTGACGAATGTTTGAAACATTCATTCCCGAGGTCCCTGTATAATCAAAGGCTTTTGAAGAAGCATCCGATATCGAAGTATCCCCTGCTGTGATCACATTTCCAATGAGGATTGGAGAGACCATGACTGTGGAAGATAATGATACAGCAGAAGTGATGCAACCAGAATTCGTACAACCTCCGCCCGTGATTTGATTGAGAACTAAGTAAGGGCTGCTATTGATGGCAAGGACTCCATAGGAACGATCTATGCCAGTGCCTGCGACGATTTGATTGTCGATCAAGCGGACATTACTAGTTCCGTTCAAAAAGACGTTCGCCATATAAGGAGCAGAAACTCCATTTTGCAAACGAAATCCTGATACCACGGTAGGAGCCGTAACCGTAACATCTGCTGCGATAGAAGTACATGGATTAGTAACTGTTGAGCCAGCGCAGTAGGCTGGTGCTGTATCCATTAAAATTGTGGAATCCTTATCTTGTGGCCTCCACTCGGTAAATCCAGGTTCATAACTGCCGAAAATTGACACACCAGATTCCAATTGGATGAGACCTCCAGCGTAAGCGGGGTCATAAGAACCTTGTGCCACAAGGACTGCACAGTCTCCGCTAGGGCATCCTCCAAAACTATTGATCCCTTCTTGGATATTTCGTTTTGGTGTTAAAGCCGTTAAACCATCATTCCAATCATCCCCTCCGACATCTGCCACATAGCGGATATTTGATGGGATGAGGTAAAGTAAAGTGGTGGTTGTCGAAAGTGGAACAGCTCCTAAATTGGTGAGACAATTGAGAGTTAGGCTTCTATGCCCGGATTGCCAACTATCGGTTGGCGCAGGGGTCACAACCAAAGTATCATTGGTAAAATTGGTAGTGGCAAGTGCAAATTGTACGGGTAAGGCAAGGGAGGTACTCGCTAAGGTCCCTGTCGAACCCACACAGCTACTAGCGTTCACCTCCGCAGTAAAGACCAATCGTAAAGATTCGGTGGGTAATAGAATCCCCCCATTCCGAGGAGTCGAATCTTGTAAGATGACAGTAAAACAATTCGCTTGGATGGAAACGGTTCCCGCAATTGTGCCGGAAGTGGAACTCAATACACATTGGTGGTCTAAAGGCGCCGAAACAATTTGAACATTGTATGTACTCGAAGGAGCTAAATTGGTAGGGAAACGATGTAACCCATCCGATGAGATGACAAGTGTTTCGCTTCCATTATTGCTAAGTGTCAAACTTCCAGATGCAATCCCTATGGCTGTGATTTCAATAGGGAATGCAGTCGATGTACAATTGATCGCGATCGTTGTCACATTGTTGGCAGGGAAAGTATTGGACCCATTGGTAATGATACAGTTTTGCACAGGGTGGTTTGGTTGTGTGGCAACAGTGACGTTATATGGAGTGCCCGCTTCGTAGGTTTGTGTAAAAGCAAATGTTCCAGAAGCGACTGCCACTGGTAAAGTGGATCCATCATAAGAGTTTGTGAGAGTGAATCCAATTCCATCAAGTCCTATGATAGTTCCACCTAACGTATAACGAAGCGGGTCACAGTTGACAATGATCGTATTGATATTTCCATACCCAACAACTCCAGTGCCACCGCTCACCGAACATGTCTGATTTGGCAAAATGGGTTGGGTTTGGATGGCCAAATTAAAATCCTGGCCTGTGGTAAAGGGTGTGCTAAATTGGAAAGTCCCATCGGCATTGACTGTGATGGTTTCCCTTCCCGAATTCAGATTGAGGACTAAACCCGAACCGAGTAGTCCAGACACTCGCACAGAGATTTGGAAGGGTCCAGTGTTCAAAAGGCTTCGCAATTGTAAAAAATCGGAAACCGATTGCATGAAACTTTTGGAAATTTTGGGAATGCATGCCTCTGTGAGTAAAATGATAAAGAATGTTGCGATTCTAATATATTTTGCTAACATAGGGAGAACTCTCTACTTATGATAACAAGGGAAGGGGGACTTTCTTGTCAGTTTCTTTCCAATGAATCGGAGAAAATCAGAAAAAACACATGGAATTTAGCTTTTCTTACTACATTGGCCTTGCCGGGATCATGGTATTTACCATCTCAGGAGCAACAGCCGCCCTCGAACACAAGGAACACCACCACGATGTATTTAGTGTCTTTTTTACGGGGTTCATCACAGCCATCGGTGGGGGTACACTCCGGGACATCACTCTTGGCAATTACCCCGTTTCTTGGGTAAAAGATGAAAACATTTTATGGGCTATCTTTGTGGGTTTTTTACTCGTGATTTTATTGCCTAAGGTTGTTACAAAACTACGGAACGAACTCTTCTTATTTGATACTTTGGGGATTGGAATTTATACCGTACTTGGCACAAGGATCGCACTTGACCATGGAGTGAATGCATTTGCATCCGCATTACTTGGTATGATCTCAGCGATTTTTGGTGGAGTCATCCGAGATACACTTATGAATGAAGTGCCATTTATCTTTCGGAAAGAGATATACGCTACTGCGTGTTTGGCGGGATCTGTTTTGTATCTGGTTTTAAATGAATGGGAATGCCAAGCGAATTTAAATTTAATTGTATCAGCGAGTCTTGTTGTCTGCATCCGATTGGTCGCAGTTCGATTCAACTTAGGATTACCAAAACTTAAAATCTTCTAAAATCTTGTACAAATTTGTGGCGAATTTAGTGAAAAACCGAATGATTTTTTCAGTACTTGTCACAAAATTTCTTCCCCCATCTTTTTCCTGTTAAACGCTTGCAATTCTTAAATCATGGCATTGGATGGTGCCTTGAGAGGAACCATCCAATAAAATTGATTAGGGATTTCCCCTCAGATGAATCAATGAGGTTTTATGGCGAGTCCAAAAGCAGTTGCATTAGAATTCAAACGGGAACTTGGTCTTCACACCAATATCGAAGACATCAACCATCCCATTGTGGAGAATGCGCCATTTCACTTTAAATTTTTTCAAATCACGGATGAAGTTGAAAATACATTATTCCAAATCTTAGATCGATTTTTATTGCAATTGGATTTAATCATTGTTAGAGATTCAGTTCTCGCTGCAATGAAAGAGACGGTAACCAATGCAATAAAGGCAAATGCAAAACGAGTATTTTTTAAAAACAATGCAACTGATATCGCAAATGAAAAAGAATACGAATCGATCATCAATGAATTTAAATCTACCTATCTTGCCAACCGTGATGAGATAGAAGAGTCCTTACAAAAAAATAATTACGGAGTCTTTGTTTCTTTCATACATAATAGAAGTTTGATGCGAATTCGTATCATGAATAATGTGCAACTCACTGAGATCGAAGCGGATCGAATCAAAGAAAGGATTTCAAAAGCAAAAACGTATAATGATTTGGCAGATGCCTTTATGGACATGTCGAATGAACAAGAAGGTGCAGGTTTAGGCCTTATCATGACTCTCATGATGTTACGAAATGACGGTTTAGGGGATTCTGCGTTTAAATTTGAATCGGGTGAAAACAAAACCGTTTTTATGATCGATATACCCGCAAAAGTTTCAAAAGAAAACATCCAATTAGAAAAAATTGATCATATTGTTTCTCAAATAGACCACCTACCTACATTCCCTAAATCTATTAAAGATATCCAAGACGCCATCGACAAACCAAACTCCAGTATTGGTACCATTGCCGAAATGATCAAACGTGATATCGCCCTATCTGCCAACATATTAAAACTTTCCAATTCGGCTGCCTTCCGAAGGGGAGGAAAGGTAGAAAGTTTGGACCGTGCAATCCAACTCATTGGTTTAAAAGAACTCCAAACATTATTATACAGTCTTGCTACAAAGCAAATGTTAGAAGATAAATTCCCTGCATTTACCGCAATTTGGGAAAAGTCCAACGAATCGGCTTTTTATTGTAAATCAATTGGACAAAGAATGGGTATGAATAAGTCAGACCTAAGCAATTTGATCGCTGCTTCTTTGTTACATGATATTGGTGAAATTCTGTTATTGTCTTTTGATAAAGATCATATGAATAAAATTAAAACCTTTTCTACTACAAGAGAAATTGCTTCTACCATCAGTATGGAAGAGTCTGCGATAGGTATCACGCATTCAAAGTTAGGTGCTATGGTTGGAGAAAAATGGGGATTCCCAATCCTTTATACAAAAGCAATGGAATACCATCACAGGCCATTACTTGTTGACGAAGTTTATACTGATATCATCTACCCGATTTACTTAAGTGATATGATGATCGCCATCAATTCAAAAGAAGCAAAATCATCCGAGATTCCATCGGAAGTATTGAAGGTTTGTAAATTCCAATCGAAATCGGAGTTTGATTCCTTCCGAACGAAAATCAAAGAACAATTTTCTTCTTATTAGTTTCGTTTGTATTTTTCATAACGTTTTTGGAATTCAAAGTACCTTGGAAGTGATACGGCTTGCACATAGGACTGGTTGGGGTTGTGTTTGATAAAGTCCTGATGGTATCCTTCCGCTTGGTAAAACTTAGCAATTGGTTTGATTTCAGTAACAATGGGAGCATCCCAAATTTTTTTGGACTCAATTTCTATTTTGATTCGTTTCGCAATTTGGAATTCTTCCTCTGTTTGGTAAAACAAGATGGAGCGATACGAAGAACCAACATCCGGACCTTGCCGGTCTATGGTTGTTGGATCATGTGATAAAAAGAAAACCCTACACAGTTCTTCATAATTGATTTTGGTGGGATCATACACCACAAGTACAGATTCCGCATGGCCCGTTGTCTCTGTGTTCACAGAATCATAGGTTGGATTTTCTGTATGCCCACCTGCATAACCAGAAACCACATCAAGTACACCTGGAATGGATTCAAAAATATGTTCCGAACACCAAAAACAACCCTCTGCAAACACTGCCATTTTTTGACCTGATTTGGGAACGAGGGGGATTTGTTTTGTTTCCGCATTCCCTTTGGCACCAAATCCACAATTCCCAAATAGAGAAACATAAAACAAAATGAAGGCAAAGAGGAATTGGGTTTTGGTTTGTTTGGTGGATTTTCGCGTCATCATATTCCTTAGATAAAACTGATCTAAGGATTGGATGTTTTTTCTTTCTGTTGGACTTTATTTTTTGTCCCCATGAGGGGTGACATCTTTTTCAGTAGGTATCTCTTCTCTACCAATTCCAGAGGATCGCATCCCGCTGTGGTATACAAACATTTTGTTGTTACCAGAAAATTGAACCATTGGTTTGTGAAACCTTTGTTTGATCCAATAGCCAAGCAAAACAGCGGTTACACATAAAAATAAGACTTGGTTTTCCCTGTTGGGGTGATAGGTAAAAAAGTAAGTTCCACACAAAATCAAAGTTTGACTTGTTAACCAAACTAAGGTTCGGTTTTTGAAAAAAGAAAACCAACCCACCTCTGCCACTTGGTTTCTGATCCCTTGTAAAAAAATGCCCAATACGGGAATGCGGAGTAAGACTCCAAGAAAACCCACAACAACCACGAGGATGAGAAATAACCAAAGGGAAGTGAAAACCAAATTCCACCAAAATAAAAATTGCAGTGGGGGAGTGAGAACCTCAGGCCATTGGATTCCATAAGCCAACAAACGAGTCAAAAACCATAGCAGTGCAAAATAAAAACCGAACACGATTGAATGGAAAAAGAAACTCTATCCTTCTGCAAACATATTTTTCGGGAATTTATTTAGGGAAAAAAACCATTTTTAAACCGACGATCACGGTAAAAATTCCAAAAAATCGAGAGAGTAAAGTGGTGTCAATTTTAGAGGCGGCCCCTGCACCAAAAATACTTCCTAAAATAAAACCAACACTGATAAGGGCAGCAGCAAATAAATTTGTTTCTCCTCTCGTATAATAAATGTAAGCTGCTACAATCCCAATAGGTGGAACCATGGCCGCAAGTGTTGTGCCTTGTGCTAATTTTTGGTTAAAATCAAAAAAATATACCAGTGCAGGAACAAGTAAAATCCCTCCACCGATCCCAACAAGTCCACCTAAGATCCCAGCGCCAACTCCTAAAATTAAAAACAAAATTCCTAAACTCATACAACCTTCCCACAGGCACGATTGGCAGGCACTGCTTCATGAATTTTTTTTGGTTCAGGTAGGTTTAGGTTATCCATGATGGACTTAAACTCTTCTAAGGTTTTGTTTGCGATCCGAGGGTTCCATTTTTTTTCTTCACCTATCGTTGAATAAACGAAACCTCTATAGTCATGACCAGGGAAAACAATTGTTTCTTCTGGCAATTGGAATAACTTTTTGGTTATGGATTCATAAAGAGAATCTGAACTCCCACCTTGGAAGTCGGTCCGACCGCAACCTCGAACAAATAAAGCATCTCCTGTAAACACATACGTTTCATTGAGAACGAGTGAAATGGAACAAGGTGTATGCCCTGGGGTATGAATGGTCTTTAGTTGGAGTTTACCAATTTGGATGGTATCACCATCTTGCAAAAAATGGGTCGCACAAATGGCTCCAGATGATTCAGGTGCATAGGAATCACAACCTGTTTTGTCTCTTAATTCCCCTGCCGCAGTGATGTGGTCTGCATGCATATGAGTTTCTATGGTGGCCGCTAGTTCGTATCCCATACCTTGGATGTAGGAAAGGTCACGTTCTAATTTTTCTAACACGGGGTCGATCAGGACCGATTGTTTCGATTCCTTGTCTAGGAGTAGGTATGTCCAAGTCCCCGACTCAGTATCATACAGTGGTTTGATTTCGATATCATTCGTTTTCTGAATCACCATAATACTCTTTTACCTCAGCTTTTTTTGGAATTCAACCTGGATTTTTAAGCATTCGAGTTCCAAAGTTTAGTGTTTCGGGTAGTATACTATACCCCCTATGGTATATAGTTTTCTTGACGTAATTTAAGGCAAGGAGAAATTGGAAAAAAGAGGTAATTATGAAAACATGGATCATCGTGGGAGTCATCGTAGGATTCCTCTTTGTTTTTGTGAAACGAATTCAATCCAAAGGAGATAAACAAATGGTGTCAGAATGGATCAAAGAAGGTGCGGTTGTTGTGGATGTAAGGACTAAATCGGAATATGCTGAGGGCCATTTCCCTGGAGCAATCAACATTCCTGTGGATGTTTTACCTTCGGAACTTTCACAATTGAAAAACAAACAATCTAAAATTATTGTATATTGTCGTTCTGGTGCACGCAGTGAACGTGCAAAACAAATTTTGAATTATAGCGGTTACTCAGCTGTGGTGAATGCGGGTGGTCTCGTGGATATGCCTACACCATAATCAAAAGTATCATACTACGCCAATGGGAGCTTTCGCTTTAAATTGGTGTAGTAAGTAAAGATCAGAAAGTTTGCCTTGGGATTCACTGGAAAGTTCAACAAACTCTGCACCTACACTAAATATTTTACCACTCAGTTTTTGTTTCCGCACCACTTTGATTTTAGCATTGATTTCATGTTGGGAATCAACTTCCTTTAAGACAACGGGAATGGAATCATTTAAATTCAAATCATCTTCTGTTTCAAATGCAATCCCCGTGATGGAGATATTTTTCGAAATGGAACGGATTGTTTTGTCAGGCAAAACGCAATACAATTCTAAATTGGCATCAAAACGTAAACTGCTTCGTTTTTCATTGGAAAAAGCCACAATTTGATTTTTCCCAGAATCCTTTGCTGAATACAAAGCTCGGTCTGCTAAATCATACATCTCTTCACATCGTTTTGCCTTATCGGGATAGGAAACAAGCCCACCACTGATGGTCACGGGTTTCCCACTGATTTGAATGGTTCTACATGCTTGTAATAATTTTTCTCCAGCCTTCATCGCCTGTTCTTCGTTAGACTGCGGAAAGATAATGGCAAATTCTTCTCCACCGATTCGGCATGCAGTGTCTTCCATTCGTAAACTTGTGGATATTTTGCCGGCAACTTGTTTCAGAATTTCATCACCCATCAAGTGGCCATAGGTATCATTGATTTTTTTGAAATCATCAATGTCGATGACAAGTAAGGATAGGTTTTGGTTGTATCTTGAGGCTTGTTTGAATTCTCTCACTAAGGCAGTTTCAAAATGCCTGCGATTGTACAATCTTGTGAGTTCATCCACCAAAATCAGTTTTTCCGTTTCTGCAAATAAGCGGATTTCAATGATTTTTGGGTTTTCAATTTTTTGGTTATGATTGATGAAATAGTCGAGTAAGGCCACTCGGAATCCAACCTCACGTCCCAAGCAATTCGAAAGTTTGGTCTGATTGGCACTCACTTCATCCCAAATTTCTTTCGCTTCTGATTCAGGTATGTCAAGCGAGGTGAGGACTTTGAGAAGGTTTGCATAAATGTGTGATTCATCATGAGCATGATGTGATTGGATTTTTTGAAGCAGGATTCCTTCGTTTGTAGGATCCTCTTCTAAAAGGTCCATGATCGTATCTTCGATACGGCGGCCATTCATCGGCCCGTTAGAGGTTTTGGATGTTAACATTGCCTGAATACACTAGTGTAAGAAATTTATTGCCAATTACCCAAAATTCTAGTGGGATTCAGAATTGTAAAGACAGGTTTTAAGATAGAACTGAATTCAATTTCATCTAAATCCCTAATTGAGATGCAGTTGTTTGGCTTGGGTATGAATTTCGCCTATCTCTTCATAGAGAAGTTGTACGGAATCTGCTAATTTTTGAGTGGTTTCATCGATGACAGTTATGGCATGGTTGATTTCTTTACTGCCAGACATTTGTTCTTGTGCAATCACACCAATTTGTTCGGAAAGTACATGGAGTTCGGAAAAAGTATCTCTCAATTTTAAATTGAGTACTTCTTGTTCGTTCACATGCCCTTCCAAGCTCAAGATTTCACTTTCGATTCGTAACAATTCACCATTTTGGTTTTCAACTTGGGCCTTAACTTCCTTTGAATATCGTGTCCCTTCGTTGATTTTTAAGCCTGCCTCTTTCACAATTTTTGCAATGGTTCCGGCATTGGATTGGGACCTTTCTGCAAGTTTGGCAACTTCTTGGGCGACAACTGCAAATCCTCGTCCATGTTCACCCGCACGTGCCGCTTCGATGGATGCATTTAATGCAAGCAAATTGGTTTGGTCCGCAATTTCCGACATCATTTGGTTGATCTCTTCTACTTTTGAGAATGCTTGGTTGAGCTCTGAATAAATAGAATTTAGTTCTTCTGAAGAGGTTTTTACTTTTTTGCTAAAATCAGCTGAATGGCTCACGTCTTTTGCAATTTGTACAGTTTTTGCTTTTACACTTTCACTTAAGTTTTGGAGTGATAAAAAGTTTTGGTCGACTATTTTAACTCGTGTTACTTGGTCTTCCACTAGGTTGGCTGAACTAACTGCGGATGAGGATAACTCTTCCACGGATGCGGAAATTTCTTCGACAGATGCTGCTTGGTTTTGGGACTGGTTGTGCAATTCATCAGACATGGATTGTAATTTTTCGACTGATTGTGCAAGAGTGTTGGCTGATTTCTCCAATTGGCTCGATTTCTTGGAAATAAAAAATTGTTTTTCCAAACTTTCTTGTAGTTTAGACTTTAAATCATTTTGCATATCGCGCATTAGAGAAACAACATATCGTAAGCTAAATACCACTCCAAAATAAAAAATCACCTTTTGGATTTCGGTAGTTACGATAATGTGATTGGCTCGAATCATTTCAGGGAAAGGTTTTGGGATGAACTGAGCTCCCAACTTATGAGATAAAAAGATCCCTCCGATGTAAACAATCGTGGAAATGATCCCAACACTTAGGATGAGTTTGATATCAAATAAGAAACTTGCATAAATCGAAATGAAAACAAAGATAATGTAAAAAATTCCCGTACTCAACGTGTTACTGGCATCACCTTTCGTGTAGTTATTATAAATGTCCAGATAGAAAAAACATAAAATGATGAGTAAGTCGATGAGAATGATGGAGCGGGCATATAATTTTGAAATATCTTTTTCTTTTTTTAGAAAATAACCTGCGACGACTGCATTTAGAATGAAGATCAATGAACCGATTAAATTTGGGATAAAACTCTTTGTCGAATAATTCGAGGCAACACCTAAGAGGAAAATGACTCCCAAACCATACTTCGTCAGAACAATTAGGGAGATACCACGTCGGAACATGGTCCTTTCAAATTTGCTAATTTCCGTATTTTCTTGGGACATTTCCTAGTCTCCTTTTCTCACCCATCTCACTAGGTTAGGTGTGAAGGGCCTTTGTATACCTTACATTGAGAATTTGACGAACCAATTTTCAAAATTCCGAACGAAAAGAATCATTCACCATTGGTCTTTTTGAAAGTTCACTTGGATTCTTATTCTTTCGAATCAAATTGATTCTCGTTGATTCATTTTCACACGTAACTCGATATGAGTTTCGATGGTACCAATGAGAGTCGATGTCATTGGATAGGAAGGTAGATATCGGTGATCCGTTTCCCTTCACTCATTTCAAATGGGTTTAAGTAACATTCCCATGGAGGTAGATTCCGTAACTGAATTGCGTTCTTTGTACAATATTCATTCAAAATCCAATCATAAATCTTCGGCAAGGTTTCATATTTCCCTTGGTAACGGATTTGTAAATACCTACCACCTGTTATGGTTTGCAGGCCAAATCCAATTGGTAAAGGTTGTGGGCTTGGAGCCATGGTAATACCCAAATCAAACCGGATTTTTCCTTTTGGAGAAATTTCTGGATCGTCTTGGCAAATCCCAATCCATTTGTGTTTTGGCCAAGTGGATTTCCATTTGCCAAGAAGGCTTTGGATCTCTTTCACTTCTTTTGCTTCTGGAATTGGTCCAGGTAATTCTTCGTAGTTTCCGATGTGGCGAATATAGACAATGGGAAATGACGTGATTGTTTTGATCTGAAAACCATGTTTTGAAACACCGTCTGGCATAGTTAGATGATTTGATTTAGTTTTCTTTTTATGGTTTTGGTATCGTTTGCGAAAATCGGAAGGTGTGAAACCAATCACCCGTTTAAATGCCTTTGTAAAGGCTTCCTGTGATAAATAACCCGCTTCCAAGGCAATTTCTATGACTGGGTATTCTGTAATTTTTAATTCATAAGCAGCTTTCTCTAATCGTAACCTTCTGATGTACTGTTTTAGATTTTCACCTTGGATGGATTTAAAGACTCTATGAAAATGCCAGTCACTATAACCTGTAAAAAAAGCAATTTGGTTTAACCCAACTGGATTTTCCAGTTTTGATTCCAATTGGTTCCAAATTGGGTATAAGTTTGGTTTCTTCGGCACAAAAGACTTTCCTATTTGTAATCATACAAATATAGGAAAGCCTTAGGTTCCTTGTCTTTCTATTTTTTAGGAAAGGTTTCTTTCTTGGACGATGTCAATTCCAATTCCATTTGGGTCAATCAATGTGAAATGGACATCCCCCCATTCTTCTTCGATTAGCTCTAGGTCGATAGGGGCATTTTTTCTTTTCATATCTAAATAAAGATTTTGGATATCTTTTGTCTCAAAGATAAACCAGATTCCAGATTTTTGATAGGGTTTTTGGAAATATGGTTTTCGTACTTGCGGTTGGTTAGGTGCCATAATCGCAACTTCAATTTCCTTACGATTCGGCAAACATAATAATACAAACCAATCGGTTTCAAATTTCACATCTAATCCCAACCAAGTTTGGTAGAATTCTTTGGTTTCGTTTATTTGATCAGTGATGATCCCAGTTTGGATATTTTGGAATTTCATTTTTTCTCCTTTCTATTGTACATTATACAGAAGGAGCAGAATGAATATTGGATCGTTTTTGCGATTTTTACGTTAAAAGTCCGAGTCCCATATGGTTCATCATATTTTCAAAAAGGGTAGCTTCATAACCTTTTGTCATTGGTTGTTTCTGTTTTGATTCAATGCCACTGAGTCTCTTATCCAGTTGTAGCATCACATAACCATGGGTAAATGACCATATTAAGTACGATATCTCTTTTGGGTCCCCTTTTTTGATGATCCCTTTTTCTTGTAGGAGGATCACAGTTGATAATAAAACTTCGAATGCCTCAAAACCAGCTTTTTCACAAGCGGGATAAGCTGAAATGTCATCGATATGATTGGAAAACATCAAACGATAAATTTCGGGATTTTCATTGGCAAACTTTACATAAGCAATCCCCATTCCGATAAACGCCTCTTTTGGGTTTTTGATAATGTCCTTTTTCCCTTCGATAAGGGCTTGTTTGAACTGTTCAAATCCCATTTCAATCAAACTCGCAAGTAAGGTTTCCTTTTTCGCAAAATGTTTGTTGGGTGCAGAATGGGTCACACCAATTTTTTTCGCTATTTCTCGTAGGCTAAGTGATTCTACACCTTTTTTCCGAATCCATAAAATGGATTCATTTAGTATGGCTTCCCTCAAATTTCCGTGGTGGTAACCTTTTTTTACCTTTCGCCTTTCTTGGATCATGTGATTAGAAAATTCCAAATATAGATATTGTCTACTTTTTTCTGTTGACAAAACTCCAGAAAGTAGACGTAGTCTACATTTATGTAGTCTCTGCCTACATAAAGAGGTTTTATGATGCCCTGGTCTGCTATTTTGATGATCCTTTTCATTGGTAATTTGCTATTTTTTTGTGGGCCATCCCAAAGGGAATCGAAATCCGAATTACAAACAAAAGGTTATGAGCTAAAATCTCAGTTCCCCATAAGGGAGATTTCGGTTAGGGGTAGGGTAGTAAAAAATAAAGAAAAAAATTTATACCATTTGGAATTTGAACCTAACTCGATCCATTTGATCCAACTTCATAAACCAAGTAAAATCCAACTCAAACTACCGTATGTGAATGCCCAAACATTTGTGGTAAATCTTCATTACAAAAATGATTCATTCACCAGTAATTTTACATTTCCTGAAGGTTGGATTGATTCTTCGCAACTGGAAGCTGTTTTTTATACCAAACAAAGTTTTGGATATAAAATCCCTCTCAATACCATTTATTCTCCATTTGGAAAATATCAATCTGTATACCGAGTCGTAGATGGTAAAGCCATTCGACTAAATGTCGAAGTAATAGGAATCAAAGAGAACCAAGCGCTTGTTGTTGGCGATTTAATGTTAGGTGATATTCTCGTCATTTCAAGATTAGGTGAATTGGTGGATGGAATGTCTGTGAAGGTGAATTTATGAACTTTGCAAATTTTGTGATCCAACGTAAAAGTTTATTACTGACTATTTTTACATTTTTGTTTTTCCTAGGGATCCTTGAATTTTTAATCATGCCACGTGAAGAAGACCCTAGATTAAAAGAGCGATTTGGTGTTCTGAAAATGATTTACCCTGGAGCTTCCGTTGAGACCATTCATCGACTTGTGATCTTACCAACTGAGGAGGCATTGGCTGAAGTTCCTTCTATTGCAAACTTAGAAATTCGGGTTCGGCCTGAAGTGATGATCGCAGAAATTCGTTTGAACGATCAAATGGGAACTGAACAAGAAATTAATGATGCTTGGAAAAGAATAGAAGATACAATCAAACGTACAGAATCGAAATACCCAAATGGTTTGTTGCCTTGGGATTTAAATCGAAGGGTGACAGAACAAGAAGCCATTTTGATTTCTATAACAGGTTCGGAGGACATTCTTTTTCTTAAATCAGAAACTGAATCACTGAAAACAGATTTAATGAAAATTAACTCGGTTTCAAAAATCAACCGTTTGGCAGATCCAGAAGAAGAAATTGAAATTTTAATCACAAAACAAAGATTAGAAGAGAAAGGCATTTCGCTCAGATTGATGATGGATTGGATCCAATCCAATAATCATAATATTGCGCCTGGAGCTTTGGCGATAGATGGTAAAAAGGTAATGGTGCAATCGGACGGCTGGTTTCGCGATCTCTCAACGTTTTCTTTGTTTCCAATCCCACTGCCGGGAGGACAAATCATCAATTTTTCAGAGTTGGCCAATGTCTCAAAAAAACCAAAATTTCCTGTCACCGAAATCATGAGGGCAAATGGAAAAAATGCTCTTGGACTTGGCATCATTGCCAAAAAGGATATCAATCTAATTTCATTTGGGGAATCAATTGGTAATAAGATTGATGAATGGCAAAAGAATCATCCAAAGGTAACTGTAAAGATTATCAATTCACAACCGAATTATGTGAAAACTAGACTCCGTGAATTGGGTTTTAATTTAGTTTCAGGTATCTTTATCGTCGCATTCGTGTTAGTTGTGATGATGGGGCTACGTATGGGAATTCTTTCCGCAATGATAGTGCCTGTGATTGCCATAATCAGCCTAGGTATTTACGGAATGTTTGGTGGGGTTTTACATCAAATTTCCATTGCAGCATTTGTTATGGCATTAGGTCTTTTAATTGATAATGTCATTGTCATTTTAGAAAGTATTCAGGAAAAGATTGACGAAGGCCAAGAAATTCTAAATTCAACCATTGAAACAATCCAACACTTGAGTTTCCCATTATTGAGTGCAACAGGAACAACATTGGCTTCCTTTATCCCTTTACTTGGGTCTAGTGGAAATTCTGCAGATTTTACAAGAGCAATTCCAATCATCAATATGATCACACTCACTGTTAGTTTTTTCTTTGCTTTACTCGTGACTCCAATATTGGGAATGCAGGTATTACGAAAGAATAAACCAGCTAAACTCAGTTTATACGAAAGGGTTTCTGAAAAGATTGGAATTTTTATCCCTTTCCATGCAAAAAAGATTCTTTTTTTTGTAAGTATTCTATTTTTAATTTCGATTATCGGTTTTTTATACCTTCCCAAAAAATTTTTTCCTGATGCAGATAGAGACCAACTCATCCTTGATGTACGAATGCCTGAAGGTACAGATATTTTAGAAACAAACCGATTGGCATATCAAATTGAATCTTGGTTAAGTGCTGACAAACGGTTAAAATCTGTAATTGTTTTTGTAGGTCGTTCTGTTCCATTATTTTATTATAACCTTAACCAATCACCAAACAGTCCGAATGTAGCTCAATTTATTTTAAATTTTAATGACATCCGTGAAAAAGATTCATTCAAAAAAGACTTTCAAAACATTTTGGACCAGAAACTGCACATGGGAAATGCAGTGTTATTGGAACTCAAACAAGGGCCACCAGTAAAGGCTCCAATCGAAATTCGATTTTTTAGTGAAGATCATACCGATTTGGAAATGGCCAATCAAAGAATTTTAAAAACTTTATATGAAATCCCTGGAATTAAAGATGTTCGGGCAGATTTGAGTATCGGAATACCGGTGTTACATTGGCAAAATGATGATGCCACCTTGACGAGATACAAAACTTCTAGGTCGGAAGTGACACTCTCCATCCTTGCGCAAACAAATGGAATCCCATTGGGATATTACCGAGCAGGTGAAAAACCAATTCCAATTAAGATACGAACTTCTGATACATCCAATCTTAGTTCTGACTCAATTGACAAAAATTATATTTTTTCCACTCGTACGGAGAATGTAAAGTTAGAATCGGTCTCTCATTTAGCAGTAGTATGGGAACCTGCTTATCTATATAAAAAAAATCGACAAACAGGCGCTAGCATTTACGCAGAATTGGAAAACGGATATTCTGCAATCGAAGTCACGAAGCTCATCAATCAAAAACTAAAATTTGTATCATTACCTCATTCGGTTCAGTGGGAATTTGGTGGGGAAGAAGCAGAATCTGGAAATGCGAATCAATCATTGGTTGCAGTAGCGCCACTTGGAATGATGATACTGATTTCATTTTTACTATTTGAGTTTGGGAGTTGGAAAAAAGTAGGGGTGATCCTTTTAACTGTCCCACTTACCATGATTGGAGTTGTTCCCGGACTATTACTCTCAGGGAAACCATTTGGATTTTTATCATTACTCGGGATCTTTGCACTGGTTGGTATCGTTGTGAATAACGGGATTTTACTCTTAGATTATATGAGTAATGCGATAAGAGAAGGGATGCCTCTGAGTGAAGCCATACAGTATTCGATTTCGAAACGGATCAGGCCAATTTTACTCACCACTCTAACTACTGTTGCCGGACTGTTTCCGTTAACCATCACGGATGCAACGTTATGGCCACCATTTGCTTGGACCATGATTTCTGGCCTACTCGGTTCCACATTTTTAACTTTATTTGTGATACCTTCGGCTACTTATCTTTTGTTTCAAACGAAGACCCAAACAAAAGAAAAAAGTAAAAAACCAAAGATGATAAAAAAACTTTTCCCATTTTTCTTATTTATCATCCTACTGTTCTCAAACTTACATCAACTATCCGCAGAGCCGTTGGTGCTTTCTTGGAAAGATACGGTAAAATTAGCAGAGGAATCACCGCGTGTGAAACTTGCTTGGGAAGAGTGGAAACGAAAAAATCTTGAAAAGGAAAAATTAAATAGAGCTGTATATTATCCGAAACTTGGTTTATCGATAGAACATGTAGATAGAAACAAAACTTTATTTCCAAATGCTGCTATTCCCATTGTCGCAGGTGTGAATCCAAGTTATTGGTATTCCGGGATAGAAGTGCAACAAACCTTATTTGATCCAGCAAACTGGTTTGCAGTTTCAAAGGCTCTAGATTATTCTGAAGAATCCCAGAAATTATTATCGTTTCGTGCCAAAGAAACATCTCAAGCGGAAGCTTTACTTTCTTTTTTGACAGTACATCGTGTCAAAGTCAAAAGACAAAATCTAACTGAATTAAAACAAAATTTTTCAGTAAGGTTAGGCGAATTACGTAGGTTATACGCATTAGGCCAAGTAACAGAAAGTGAAATTTTCCGAATTGAGCAGGCAATAACCCAAGCAAAACTCTCTTTAGATGAGCTAAGTGAAAAAGAAAAAATTTCTATTTTATCATTGCGTAGGAATTTGGGAATCGATGAGGAAATAACCATTGGACCTCTCCCGGCGTATGAAGAGATATCTATATCCGAGGATGAATCTGAAATACCAGAACGATTGGAGTTAACCGCAATAAGAAAAAAACTTTTGGCATTACAAGAAAAGAAAAAATCAATTGAGTACGAAGCGTTACCGAAAGTAATCGCAAAAGGAAATTATATTTATCTAAACAATAACCAGTTTAGTACAGATAATTGGGCACAAGTGTCATTGGGGATCACAATGAATCCATTTGATGGTGGATTACGAAAAGTAAAAGAAGAAGAAACAGAATCCGAAATACGTTCAACAAAAGAGGAGTTCTTGGATTTAATCAGGGCACTTCAAATTGAAAAAGAAGACTCATTGGCCATGATGAAACTGAAAAAACAAGAGGTTTTAACTCGGCAAACAAATGTTAATAAATCAAAATTTGCATCCAAGAAAGAATACGAACGTGTAAAATTTGGAAAAACAAACATCAATTCATGGATCGATGCAGAGATCCTTTATTCAGAAGAAAAAGATAGGTTTGAGATGAGTCAATTGGATTTATTGGAACGCATCATTCGATTCCGGAGTGTGATGGGAATCTCTTACTAAGAAAGAAATTAAAATAATAGTTTGACAATAGATTCATTTGTATGCAAAAGTAGTCAATGTCTATATTGTAGACAGTGACTATAAAAGGGAGTGTTGGAATGGAAGGTTTAAAAAAATATTTATGGTTCGTGCTTTTGCTGCCAGTTTTATCAGTGCATGCTTTGGATTTAGAAGTGGAAATTCTGAATCGTAAATCAAAACAATCTGTGATTCGTTGTGGAATCTTTATTTCACAGGATGGATTTCCGTCGGAAGAGAAAAAAGCTGTCATGAGAGTGTTAGGTGTCGAATCAAACGAGCAAAAAACCATCTGCAATTTTAAGGGTCTTCAATCAAAATTGTATGCTGTTTCTGTTTTGGAGGATTTAAATGCAAACGGGAAAATGGAAACTACCTTTGTTGGATTTCCAAAAGAACCTTGGGGTGTTTCAAAGGATGCACCAATGCATCCCTTCGGCCCACCTACCTTTGATGAATCTGCATTTTTTCTAAAATCAAATTTAAATATTCAAATCAAACTGAATCAATAGGCAATCATATGAAAGGAATTAGAAAATATAAATCATCTGCTCTTATAACAGGCGCTAGTAGTGGAATCGGAAAAGATTTTGCATATGAATTGGCAAAACATGGATATTCTTTAACCTTAATCGCACGTGATCTTCGACGTTTGAATGAGATCAAAAGTGATCTTGAATCAAAGTATAAAGTTCAAGTGGAGGTAAATTCAAAAGACTTAAGTAAAAATTCGGACATAAAAGATTTGGTTGAAGGTTTGAAAACGAAAGACTATGGTTTGGTAGTTTTAGCAGCAGGGTATGGTACTGGTGGCCAATTTCATACCTTGGATTTAGAATCAGAACTAAGGATGGTTGATGTCAATTGCAGGTCGGTTGTTCAAATTTGTCACCAATTCATTCAAAATCGAAAAGATAATACTCCAAGAGGATTAGTATTGTTTGGCTCCTTGGTTGGTTTTCAGGGAGTCCCTTGGACATCTACTTATGCCGCAACCAAAGCATTTATTCAAAGTTTTGCGGAGGCAATATCAGGAGAATATAAAAATAAAGGAATCGATGTAATCTCTGTAGCTCCAGGTCCTGTAAAAACGAATTTTGCAGATCGAGCTGGGATGACCATGGGAAATGCACAATCACCAGACGGAATTGCAAAGGAAGTGCTGAGCCAATTAGGAAAAACTGTGACAGTTCGGCCTGGTTTTTTATCAAAATTCCTTGGTTATTCTCTAATCACTTTACCAAGAAACCTTAGGACTTTTGTTTTAAAACAAATCATGGGACAGATGGTTTTTGGGGGCAAAGGATGAAAATTGGATATTTGATCATGATTACATTTTTGAATTGGTTTTCATATTGTACGATTGCAACACCTTTCCAAAAAAATATAAATCCGAAGAATGCAATGCTTTCAAATGATTCCTCAGTTGTCATTGCGATCACCGAAGTTGAAATTGAAGGTTCGTATTCGATACGGTCTATCTTCTGGGACCGGGTATCGTCTGTTAGATCAAAATTAGACCAGAATGAAGGGTATTTGGGTGGTGCCATCCGTCGGGAAATTTTTGGGAATCGAGCATGGACAATGACAGTTTGGAAAAACGAATCTGCCTTGGATCAGTTTGTGTATTCCTTGGAACATGAAAGGGCAATGAAAGAAGGTGGTCCCGCTGTTAAAAAAAGTAAATTTTATCGTGGGTTCAGAACGTGGAATGAGATCGCTCTTTCATGGAAGGTTGCAGAGACTTTGCTTGCTGAAGAAGGAAGGGTTGAGTGATGGATTTTTATCAATCAACCAGTGTTATGTGTTAGATGAAGTCATTTAAATCATGAGTTGGTTGAAACTGGTAAAATGATTGTAAAAATTGTATTTCCTGGTTTTGAAAAAACTTCAATTTTCCCATCATGTTTCTGTACGACTCGGCGAACGATATCCAAACCGAGTCCACTTCCTTCCCCTAACTCCTTTGTTGTAAAAAAAGGTTCAAAGATTCGATCTTTAATTGAATCTGGAATTCCAGATCCTGTATCAGCGATATTAATTTTTGCCCAGTTTCGTTTTGTAATAGGATCAGTTTCCGATAGAATGGAAATCGTTAATGTACCTTTGTAGGACATTGCTTGGATTGCATTAAAAATTAAATTTGTCCAAACTTGAATCAAATCATCTGGAAAACAATCGATGAACAGACGTGAGTCCGGATAGTCACGAATAATCTTGATTCCATTTTTCATTTGGCTATTATATAAAATTAAAACTGTTTCAATATTCGCGATCAAATCAGTATTGATTTTGTTTCCTTTTTTGTCGAAATGTGAAAAGTTTTTTAACGCATAAAGAATCTTGGATACTCTTTGGATCGATTCTAAAATAGAGTTTAAGTTTTGTGAAGTATGAATGTACTGGATTCCGTAATTGAAAAAATCTAAAAAATCCTCTTCATGGCAAAGATGTTCAATGATCGGAAGTCCAAGTTGCACACCAGCATCCACAACTTCTTCCGAAACGAATTCAGGATCTCTACAACCCAAGGATTCCAATTTTTCTTGGATCAGTTTTTTTTGTTTTCTTGCTTCTGAACCATGTAATTGGTTTCTTTTTTCAAATGACTCAGACATCCATTTAAAAAACAATTTCCTTTTTTCAAAAGGTTTATTTGCGAGCAGTTGGATGATTTTTTCTTGATTTAAGATTTGGTTTTTAATATTTTCTAAGATGAGTTGGCTTGATGCTTTGATAGCTCCCATTGGATTATTGATTTCATGAGCAATGCCTGCGATCAATTGTCCTAAGGAAGCCATTTTTTCGTTTAGAATTAATTGTGATTGAGTTAACTTTAATTCTTCGATTGTCTTCTCTAATTCCATTTTTTGGGTAATGATTAAATTGTTTTTTTCTTGAATTTCTTTTAGTGCTTGCTTAATTGATTCAGCTTCATTAATCAAAGTTAAGTCAATAAAAGAAATAATGAACTTACCTTCCTCTATTTCTTTTTTGTTCACTTGGATAGGAATTAAAGTTCCGTCTTTTTTGATTCCTTCTAGTGAAAAAATTTTGTCTTTGTTATCGATTCCATTCCACAATGGATCGGCAATAATTTCTTTTACGGATAAATGGTGTATAAAATCGTAACCGAATAATTTTTTGAATGCGAGGTTCGCATCTAAAATCATATCTCCATCTGTGATGATGATGGCTTCACTTGCAAAATTATAAAAATTACGGAATCGTTCTTCTTTACTTTGTAATTTTAATTCGAATTCATATTTTGCAGATACATTTTCTAAAACACCCACTTGTCGATTGGAACCTGTAATATCATTGCTAATAAAAGTTCCCCTGTCTTCGATCGGAATGTATGAATTGTCTTTTTTTCGAAGTCGATAGAAGGCATGGTAAGGACTTCTCGTTCCAATGGCATCTGCCAGTAATTCCTTTGTAAACATTCTATCGTCGGGGTGAATCAAATTTAGCCAACCTTCGATATCTAAGTGATTAAATTCTTCGATTTCATAACCGAGTACTGATTTGATGGCACCATCCCATTCTATTTGATTGAGATTGATATCATAATCGTAGATGATAAGCCCCGTTTGGTTTGCTACTTTGTGGAAACGAGCTTCATTTTCTAAAAGTGCTATTCTTTTTTTTCGTGAATCATCTATATCTTCAATACTTCCGATGATAACGATTCCGTTTGTTTCTGATTGGATTGCTTTGCCTTGCACTCTCACCCAAAAATTAGGTTCACTCAGAATTTCTAGTTCTAAGTCGAATGGTATCTTCTCTTTTTCTGCATTGACTAACGAATCCACCAACTTTTCCTTACAGCCATTTGCAAAAAAATTAATTAAGGATTGAATGTTTGGTTTAAATTGGTTTGGTTCAACTTTCAATAAGTAGTATAGGTCCGGTGTCCAATACATTTGGTTTGTTTCAACATTCCATTCCCATACACCTGATTTTGAAATCCTTCGAATTTCTTCACTCAGTTCATTTTGTTTTTTTAATTGTAACTCTATTGTTTTGGATGCTGTGATGTCCTGTGCTACACCTAACACTTCTGTTGGGATTCCATCAACATTAAATGAAAAATTGGTTTCCCAAACACGAAACCAATGGACATTCCCATTTTGATGGAAAACACGAAAGTCTAATACATAAATTTCTGTATTTTTTTCTTCTACCATTTTTTTTGCGTGAGCATCGATGAGGTGAAGGTCATCAGGGTGAAGTATGTTTTTGATTAAGTAGTCATAAGTAAGAATGGGTTCGACTTCAAAACCCAAAAAACTTTCAATGCTATTGTTTAAGTATAAAAACTCGTCAGTGGCTAGGTCTTGGATATAAATGATTGCGGGTAATGTTTTGGTTACCTTTTCTAATAATTTTTCTTTTTGGTTTAGTTTGTTTCTGAGTTCAACAAGTGTGTCTTTTTTTTGTAGCACACCTTTGGCAAAACGTTTTCCATCTTTTCCGACGTAATTATGAAGTTTGACCTCGCAAGGGATTTCTTCACCTTCTCGATTCAAATGGATCCAATCAAACTTTACGTTTCCAAATTTAAAACCATCTTCTATGTATTTTACGGCTAAGGTTTCGGAAGGTTGTCCATTTGGTTGGTATTTTGGACTGATATCAAAAACGGAAAGCTTTTGTAACTCGGTTTTTGTAAATCCTAAGAGGGAAGTGAGTTTGACATTACAATCAATGAAAAGTTGAGTTTCCAAATCAAGGATTACAACGGCATCTTCATCTTCTTCAAAAAAGGTTCTGTAGGTGTTCTCTTCTTTTTCCCTCAGAAGAGACTCTAGATACTTAATTTTTGCCTTTGCCTCCTCTAAAGTGATGCCACTGTCTGTTTCCATAGCCTACGGTTCATAAGTATTCCAAGAAAAGCCAAAGCTTCAACTTAAAAATTCTTATGAATGCATTTTTGGCTCTTGATTTTTGCCGATTCCGAAGCGGGTTTGCATTCATATCCATTTGAAATTGATCCGTTTAGCAATGCGTGGTAGGAATCTATTTCCTCTTCACTCATACTTGTTTCTTTTTTTAAGTTGAGGAGTAAAAATTCAGGAAAATTGTTTTGTTTCAAATTATAATAAAAATAATGAACAAGAAAATCTTTTCGCACACAAATCACTTGTTTTTCTATTAAATCGAGTGTAAACCCTCCAGATAAAACTTCACTAGTAGTGACAATCAAGTTGGATTGAAAGTTTGTTAATTCAGTTTTTAGTTTTTTCAATTCTTTACTGGAAAAATAAAATACAATGAGAATTAAAATCGAACATAGTGCGGTCCAAGCCATTACAGAATAGTATTTTAGTTTTTGGTTTTGGATGTCTTTGAATACCTCATTCAATAGGTAAGTGAGTGGGAATACCATACTCGCAAGATAACGTCCATTTAACGTTAATCCATCGTTAGGTGATGTGGTTCCAACAAAAAATAGAAAAATGATGGAGGAAAGCAAATGGAATCGAAGTGAAGGTTTGTTTTTAAAATCCATTTTCTTCATATGGAGAATTGCCATCAAATAAATTGGACTTTGAAGGAAAAAACCTAAAGTCCAAATTTCTTTTTTTGGGAATGTGAAAACGATTGATAAAAAAATTTGGAATTGATCCAGAATGGTTTTTTCAAACCGGCCAAAGTTCGTTAGGTGCCTTGTTCCAAGAGGATCCGAATAACGGTAGGCATTCCAAAGGAAAAAAGAAAAAAGTAATAAGCTGAAAATGGAGTATCGGATTGGGTGGAGGATTTTCCAAACCGATTTTTTATTGGTTACAACTTCGATGGAAAAAATTGCCAAATGAACAGCAATGAATAAAAGGATTCCTTCCAATCGTAACCAAAGTGACAATCCAAATAAAATGTTCCCAAATACCCAATATTTTGATCTTTCAGTCTCAAATGCTTTGAAGAGAAAGTAATACCCGTAAGCTGATAAAAGGATGAATAAACCGTTTTCGCTAAAATCAATCAAAAGTGGAAAAATCACGGTTCCCAATATGGCAAATAATATGACTGGAATTTGGAATTTATTTTTTGTCATCAAAAGGATGAGAAGTGCTAAATAAATAAAATTTAAGTAGGGGAGGTATTGGTGTTGGATAAGACCAAGGAGAGAATAGAGAAACGTAAAACCAATGGGGTATTGTCCGATGAGTTGTTCCTTGTGAAGGAAAACAAAATTTTCATTTAAGGGGCTCATCAAAAACAAAGGATCCATATCCTTTGCAGGGAAAAGTATACTTTCTGTTGTCCAGTTTTGATTCCAGAGTGAGACCACTTGGATCCATTTGATGAGAGGGTCGGAAATATAAAATAGATCTACACGTATCAAAAATTGTATCAGTAATAATAGGGCAGAAATCGAAATGATCAAAGAAAGGGACTGATTTTTTGAGGAAATCATAGACAAATTCTGCATAGGTTTTCCACCTATCAATCACAAATTGAAAACTAGTTTTGATAAAAATTTAGGATTGGAAAAACAAAACTTCCTTTGTGATTATCCCTTTTTTTGGTACAAACTTTTTTACCAAAAAAGACTTTTAGATTTCTTAACAGCTATTTTGTGGGCAGAATTCACAAGGCCTACATGGCTATAGGTTTGTGGAAAATTTCCCCATTGGTTCCCAGAACTTGATTCTATGTCTTCACTGAATAAGCCGAGATGATTTGCATGTCCACAAACATACTCAAATAAATGGATGGCTTCATCAAGGCGGTCCATGCAGGCTAAGGCTTCTATGTACCAAAATGTACATACTAAAAATGTAGTTTCTGGTTTTCCAAAGTCATCTTTATGAAGGTATCGATAGATAAATCCTTCTTTCGTTTTTAATTGACTTTCAATGGCTTTGATATGTGATTTTGCTTTCTCTGAATGAGGTTCTAAATAACCGAGAGTGATGAGTTGTAATAAACTAGCGTCTAAGTCTTTTTTGCCCTGTGCTTGTGTATAACATCCGAGTTCACTGTCATAACAAGATTCGATATTCAATTCAGCTTCTCGCATCAAACGTTCTGATTTTTCTAACAATTCTTGTTTTTCTAGTTTTAATGCAATTTCTTTTGCTGTTTTTGCCCCAATCCAGTGGAACAAATACGTATAACAATGTTTTTGTGAAAAATTACGAAACTCCCATAGTCCTGCATCTGGTTCGTCCATGGTGAGTTCAATTTGATCCAAAAGTTTCTGGATAAGGTTTAAGTTGTGAAAACGATTTTTCTCAGGAATCCTTTCGTCTGAATACAGGGGCAATAATGATAAAAGGATTTGTCCATACGCATCATTTTGTTTGTGTGTGTAGGCAGAATTCCCAATTCGGACTGGCTGATTGCCTTGATACCCATCTAAGGATAATATTTTTTCTTCAAGTAGATGTTCTCCAAATATACTGTATAAAGGTTGGTAACGACCATCATTTGTTGGAGTTAGATTGCTAATGTATTGCGAATAATTTTCTAACTCTTCAAACTGACCAAGATTGGTTAAGGCTAACAATGTATAAAATCCATCTCGTAACCAACAATAACGATAGTCCCAGTTCCTACCTGAGTTAGGTGATTCTGGCAAACTTGTGGTAGAGGCAGCAATGATGGCACCAGTTTCTTGGAATTGGTGGAGCTTCAAACAAAGAGCAGAACGAATTTGTTGTTTCTGTGCAAAGTTAGGAATGGTGCAATGTTTTACCCAGTTTTGCCAATATTGTTTTGTTTTACTTAGTTCGTCCTCTACAAATTCCGAAATTGGAATTTCGATTTTCTCGGATTCATGAAGCACTAAGTAAATTGATTGGTTCAGATGGAATTCGTTTTCTTTCAAAATTTGATTCACTGATACGTTTGATTGGACATGAAACTGAAACTGATTTGTTTCGTATTGGATCTGCTCGGCGAAAATTTTTGGAATTAGTTTCGTTTCTCCATAATCATAAGTAGGATTTAGCTCAACTTTGATTTTTATATCCCCAGAGAGCGGAACTATTTTGCGGTAAAGATTTCTTTTATAACGTAAGTTCCCATTTTGATAGTATCTGGGAGCAAAATCAATTACAGCAAATGAACCAGTTTCTGTAATGATCTCTGTCTTTAAGATATTAGTGTTTTCCAAATACGATTGGCTAACAGATTGAATCTTTGTTGTCGGAGAAATTCTGAAATTTCCACAGTTTTGATCCATTAGTTTTCCAAATATGGGGGAACTATCAAAATTTGGCCAACACAACCACACAATATCAGAAAAAGTATTTATATGAGCAATGAAACTACCGTTTCCGATAATTCCTGTATTGTATTTATGATGCATGATGAGTTACATTTGTTATGTGGTTGATTAAATGTTTGATCCAGATATGTACATCATCTGTGTTTTGAAATCGATACTTTGCGATTGTTTCGGATTTTCCAATTTTGACGGTAATCGCTTCTTCTGGTAGTTCGCGAAACATATCTTCATCTGTTGTATCATCCCCGAATACGAATGTTTGCAATGGAGCATCTGGAAGGATTTTGACTGTTGCTTTGCCTTTCCCTGTTCCATATTCTCTCACTTCGATGATTTTATTCCCTCTTTGGACAAAAAATCCGCTATTTGATGATATCTGTGATAATTCGTCTAACATCTCTCTTGCGGCATTGAGCCCAATATCGGGGTCTGCATTCCGAAAATGCCATACCAATGAAAATTCTTTTTCTTCTGCAAAGGAACCAGGAACACGTTTGGTAAATTCTTCTAAACGTGATTTGATTTCTTTTTTCCAATCTGCGTTTGAGTGGAATAGGGAATTCCATTCCTTTTTGTTAGGTGGTCTGTGCCAAGCTCCATGTTCGGCGACTAAATGTAATGGTAAACCAGTGAAAATTGTTTCTAAGAATTTTCGATCCCTACCACTAATGATCGCAATGGAAACATTCGGTAACTGTGATAGTTTTGAAATGGAATCCACAAGTTCTTGTGTAGGTACTGCTAAATGAGGGAGGGATTGGAATGGAACAAGTGTTCCATCATAATCAAATATAATAAAGATTGGTTCATTTGTTTTCGGAAGTAATGCTTCAGAGTTTGGTGGAATGGACTTTGTTTGGAAGTTTTGATTTCGATTTGCAGTGTCTTCTGTATCGGTGTATATTTTTTTTGCCCATTCCATTACCGAATTTTCTTTTAATCGAGTAACCATTACTTCGTTTCGATTTTTGATTTCTGTTTCTTCCATTTCAATGGCTTCTTTGATTGCAGATGCCATACCATTTAAGTCATTGGGATTTACAAGGATTGCTTCAGGCAATTCTGCGGATGCCCCAGCCATCTCACTTAATACTAACATCCCATTTTTTTGAGAAACCAAAAATTCTTTGGCAACTAAATTCATTCCATCTCGATAGGGAGTGACTAACATGACATGTGTATTTTTGTACAATGGGACTAGTTCTTCAAATGGAAATCCTTTGTATTGGTATAAGATAGGAGTCCAATCTAAAGTTCCGAAACTACCGTTAATCGCCCCCACTTTTTCATCAATCGCTCGTTTCATGGATTGGTAAGAGGGAACATCAGTTCGGGATGGAACTAAAACTAATACTAACTTACATCGTTTGATCCAATTAGGATTTTGTTTCAGAAATAATTCAAAAGCATTTAATCTCTGTAAAACTCCTTTTGTATAGTCAAGTCGATCTACTGATAAAATTTGTTTTAATTTTTTATGGTTGGTATTGATTTGATCTGCGATTGCATCACATTCTGCCGAACTTGCATATTTGGAGAACTGTTCCACGTTGATTCCCATGGGGAAGGCGGCGGTTTTTGTGAAATGATTTTGAAAATAAATGATCCCACGTTCATTTTCAATCCCTAAACAACGTAGTAGGGATCTTAAAAAGTATTGTGTATAACTTTGAGTATGGAATCCGATAAGATCCGCACCTAACATCCCTTTTAGAATTTTACTATGGATTCGTTCTGGTAATAAACGAAAGATTTCGAATGTAGGAAAGGGGATGTGCAAAAAAAATGAAAGTAGTATGTTTGGAAATTCACTTCGTAAAATCCCCGGAAGTAAAAACAAGTGGTAGTCATGAACCCATACCCAATCACCTGGTTGGTAAATGCCTCTGATTGTTTTCGCAAATTCTTCATTTGCTTCTTCATAGGAAGAGAAAGTACCATCAGAAAACTCACAGTTGGAGGTGAAATAGTGGAACAAGGGCCAAATTGTTTTATTGCAAAAGCCATTGTAAAACGAATCAGCTAATTTTTGTTTGAGAAACACAGGTATGGTTCCGTGTTCTTCCAACATTTTTTTTGCATATTGGTTTTGTTCTTTTTCGGGAATGGATTTTCCAGGCCAACCTACCCATAACACTTCATTTCCTAATGATTTCCAATGGGAAAGAAAACTAGAAAGGCCTGTTGCAAGTCCACCGACATTGGGTGTTCCATCCCACTGGACTGGTAACCTGTTGGATACGAGTATCAGTCTCATAAACTCTATCCAATCAGACAAAAAGTTTATGGCAAGGGCTTTCTATAAAAAAATCCCAAAAGTAAATTTAGATTTTGATGTATATAAACTTATTAGACTATATTTGGATTCAAATGTTCTAAAAAAATGTATGTGAAAGTTGTATCACTAAACATTCGATGGCAATCGAATTAGTTTCTTTCGTCACTCAATTCGTTTAACAATTCGAATGCCAAAAATTTTTTCGCATAATAGACCATTCGATTGAAGTTTTCTGGTTCTGTGTGAATTTTATCTTTTGATTCCTTGGAATTGATTAGTTTTGATAGTGACTCTTTGTACTTTTTAATGCAAATGGCGGGACCAGTATCATTTTGTTTGAGAGTGCAATCTGTTTTTTCCTTACAAATAGAATCCAATCCAAAATTGTCAATTGGGCATGACTTATAAATTGATGTATCTGACGTTAGTCGGCAGTAACATCCGAAATTTGTTGTTTTGATTTTTTGTTTTACATTTTTTTGGAAAGAAGTTTTGAAACTTTCGGAACTTTGGATTTCGGATTTGGAAATCCGGTTTTTGACTTCACTTACGTAGTTCGGGTCAGTGGCACATTCATAAGGAAACTCCAAACAATATTCGATCAAACGTGAATCGGGAATGGAACGTAATTCTGATTTTGGTTTTGATTCCCAGATTTGGTAATTGGAAAATGGATCTCGGTGATCCGGTGCAGTTGAATATTTTGTATGGAATGATACGTTTATGGGATCTGCTTTTTGTTTTTTCTTCAGTGTTTCGGAATCTGCGAGTTCGTATTCACGTACGAGCATTATAGGTAGTTCGATTGGATTATCCTTTCGTTTTTTATCTAAGTAAGTTGCCAATTTTTGTTTGGTGTTGGAATCAAAGTATAATAAATATCCTGTAATGTGGTATTCATTGCAATTGTAACGTGAGAAAAATGGAATGAAACTCAATTCCCAAAAATATTCATGTGATTGGTAGATGCGTAAGTCTTCGATGGCATCAAATGGTTCATTCCCTAAAATTTGTTTTCTAAATTGCCCATCTTCCCATATCGAAACTAATTCTAATGGTGAGAACTTTTCTTTATGTAAGGCATGGCTTGGATAACAAGTCGTGGCAAGAAACGGTAAACGTTTTGTGTATGGGAATTCGTTTTTCGGAGGGTCTATTGAGCGTAAAACCATTCCGTTTGAACAATGGAAGTTTGTGATAATACAAATGCTCGTGAGTAAGATTAGTAATATTCGATGCATATAAATCCTGAAGATTCGTAAACTGCAACTACTGTTCGTTCTTCGATCAAAGTAAAGGTTTTGGTTAAATCAGTTTCCGTTGTTTCACAAATTCTTTTTTTCTTTTGATTGGAATTGATCGAGTTAGGTGGTTCGATAACAACTGTGCCCAGTTTGGTAATATGACCCCTAAAATAAGGATTCGTTTCAAAATTACCCGATTTGGGATCGTAGTACACCCGATCATTTTCAATAGCGGATCTTAGATTGCGGAATCCATCCCAATTTGGACCAAAGATACAGGATTGAAAACAAAACAGGAATAAGGTGAAGTGGAGTGGCTTCATCGGCATACAATTCTAAGTGTCATTCTTTCTTTGGCAAGAATTTAATTTGGTGTTAGTTGCCAGAAAATGAGGACTAGTTTTATTGAGCGAATCGATATTATTTGTCTACGCATTGCGATCGAATGTCGAAAGGAAGTAAAATCAGAATAACAAATGCCTATATCCAAACCAATTGGTCCCATCGAAACGATAACGGAAAATTTCCTGGAATTTTACCGCCAAACAAACATCTTGTTGTGATGGATTCACTGAAAACAAAAAATCTAAGAAGGGATGAGAGAGTTGCCAAACGTTTTCTGGTTCTCAATGAAAAAAGGATATGGATCATATCGGGGAAGACGTCAGAAACTGCCACAATGAGACCCCCGCGGCAGGGATCGCAGTGGAAATCGAAGATTGGAACGGAGAGCCCGGTCCTTATGGGTCGGAACCGAAGAACCAAAAGGGATGGGAGCCGCCATGACCTGGAGGGGAAACATTCTGCCTCCCCTTTGGTCTGATGGGGACCGCGGAGTTCTAAATCCAAAGCCGTACAATCCCTTTCCCCTTGACAATCTGCCCAAATTCCAAATCCTGACAGGAAAGCTTGAGAAAGGTGCTTTTGGATGAACAAAACCCAGATGGGGAACCTGCTTTTGGTGCTTTTTTTGGGACTGATGGCGGGAGCTGTGGCTGGAGTGGTCTTAGATAGGCTCTTTGGCACAACAACGCTCTCTAAGTTTTTGTTCGAGTCACCAGTATCTTTCGAGCTTTATATAATTAAGGTCGAGTTCCAGCTAACCCCTGCAAGTATCATTGGTCTTGTAGCGTCTGGATATCTCGCACTAAAAAAGGGGTAACTATGTCAGTAATTTCCATGAAAAGTCTGCTAGAAGCAGGCGTACATTTCGGTCACCAAACGCGTCGTTGGAATCCAAAAATGAGCCCGTATGTTTATACAGCTCGTAACGGTATTCACATCATCGACCTCCAAAAGACAGTTCAAAAAACAAAAGAAGCATATGATGCTTTGAAAAAGTTAACTGGCCAAGGAAAAAAAGTTCTTTTCGTTGGAACGAAAAAACAAGCTCGCGGTGCGATTGAAAGAGCAGCACAAGCCTGCGGTATGTACTATGTTTCTAACCGTTGGTTAGGTGGACTTCTCACAAACTGGAACACAGTAAAGAAGTCAATTGCTCGTTTGAAACGACTTGAGCAAATGGAAGAGAACAACTCTTTCGAACAAGAAGCTAGAACTAAAAAAGAAGCACTATCCCTCAAACGTGAGTTAGAGAAACTCCGCCAAACACTTGGTGGGATTAAAGATATGGCTGTTGTGCCTGAGATCCTTTTTGTGATCGATCCTAAAAAAGAAGAAATTGCAGTAAACGAAGCAAAAAAACTTGGTTTGAAAGTATTTGCTGTGATTGATACAAACTGTGATCCAGAACCAATCGATTACCCAATTCCTGGTAACGATGATGCGATCCGCGCGATTTCTTTATTCCTTGATACAATGGCAAATGCAGTGCTTGAAGGAACAGGTGGCGAAGTCATCCAAACGAATTTTGCTGAAGATATGGACGCAGAACAACTTGCCCTTGAATACCAAGGTGAGTATGATGAGTCCGGAAAATTCATTATGGACGATGAACTCCCTCCAGTAGCAAAAGACATCCCAGTGGATGCAGAAGCGGCTAAAAAAGCTGCTGAAGTAGTCACAGAAGAAAAACCAGCAGAAGGTAAAGAGTAATGGCTGTTAGCTCCGAACAAATCAAAGACCTCCGCGAACGTACGGGCGCGGGCATGATGGACTGCAAAAAAGCCCTTGAAGAAAAGGGTGGCGATATTGAAAAAGCAGTTACTTATTTAAGAGAAAAAGGTTTAGCGAAAGCGGCAAAACGTGCTGGTCGCGAAACTGGTGAAGGGAAGGTGATCGCTTACGTTCACGGAACAGGGAAAACGGGAGTTCTTGTCGAACTCAACTGCGAAACTGATTTTGTGGCAAACAACGAAGCGTTTGAGGCACTTGGAAAAGAAATTGCACTACAAATCACTGCAATGAGCCCACTGTATGTGAGTGAAGAATCCATTCCTAAGTCTGAAATAGAGAACGAAATGAACGTACAAAAAGCCCTGCTCGAAAAAGAAGGCAAAAAAGCGGATCAAATCGAAAAAATCCTTCCTGGTAAAATGAAAAAATACTACGAAGAGATTTGTCTCATCCACCAAAAATCAATCCGTGACAACTCCAAAACCATCAATGACCTCCTCCAAGAAGCCATTGCGAAATTTGGAGAGAACATTACTGTTGGTAGGTTCTCGAGGTTCCAAGTAGGTGGGAACTAGTCCGCGTTTCAAACGCATCCTCATTAAAATCTCCGGCGAGGCTCTCGCCGGTGAGGGTGAACTTGGTATTGATACCAACAAAACATTCTCACTAGCCGGACAAATCAAAGAAGTTCATGACTTAGGTCTCGAAGTGGCTGTGGTAGTTGGCGGTGGGAATATGATCCGCGGCGAAACTTTAGCAAAATCGGGAATGGACCGTGCCACTGCCGATTATATGGGTATGCTTGGAACCATCATGAATGGACTCGCGTTACAAGATGCATGTGAAAAACAGGGGATGTTTACCCGTGTTCTATCCGCCATCGAAATGAAATCTGTTGCGGAACCTTACATTCGTAGGCGAGCCGTGCGACACTTAGAAAAAAATCGTGTGATTATATTTGCCGGTGGGACTGGAAACCCATACTTCACAACTGACACAACAGCATCGTTACGAGCCGTTGAAGTTGGATGCGAAGTGATCCTTAAGGCAACCAAAGTGGACGGAGTGTACACTGCCGATCCAAAAAAGGATCCAAACGCGCAAAGGTATTTACAAGTTTCTTTTATGGAGTCCATCAAACACCGTTTAAAGGTGATGGATTCAACAGCACTCAGTCTATGTATGGATAATAATATGCCCATCATAGTGTTTGATATTTTTAAAGCTGGTAATTTAAGAAAATTAATCGATGGAGAACCAATTGGTACATTGATCTCCAATACAGAGGAAGTGATTCTAGATGGTAGATGAAATTATAAAATCCATGCAGTCCAAAATGGACAAAACGGTTGAAGCTCTAAAAAAAGATTTTGGTACGATTCGTACGGGAAAAGCAAATCCGATGATGGTGGAGGATGTAAGAGTTGATTATTATGGAACGCTTACTCCGCTCAACCAACTTGGAAAAATTGCATGCCCCGAACCACGTGTGATTCTCATCACTCCTTTTGAAAAAGGAATGTTAAAAGACATCGAAAAAGCAATTTTTGCCGCAAGTCTTGGTCTTACTCCAAATAATGATGGTTCCAGCATTCGGATCAATATCCCTGAACTAACAGGGGAAAGACGAAAAGAATTGGCGAAAGTGGTAAAACAAAAAGCGGAAGAGAAAAAAGTTGCGATCCGTAACATCCGCCGTGATGCCAATGACGAATTAAAAAAACACCAATCCGAAATGTCCCAAGACGAAATGAAAGGCCACCAAGATAAAATCCAAAAAATTACGGATTCTTACATTGCCAAATTGGGAGATTTAGAAAAGGAAAAAGAAAAAGAGATCACTACTCTTTAATTTCCTATGAAATTGAATACCATCCCTGCCCACATTGCTGTCATTATGGACGGAAATGGTAGGTGGGCGGAAAACCAAGGGAAAAAAAGAACCGAAGGCCATAGAGAAGGGGCAAACGCCATTGACCGCCTCTTGGATGTGGCCTTAGAATATAAAATTCCCAACATTTCCCTTTATGCATTTTCCACGGAAAACTGGAAACGCCCGATCACTGAAATCCAAGCCATCTTTGGTCTGTTAGTTGAATTTATCGAAACTCGTTTGGATACCATCCATGAAAAAGGGATTCGGATCCACCACAGTGGGGCACGGAATAAACTTTCAAAAACCGTTCTCTCCAAAATTGACCATGCTATGGCAGTGACCAAAAAGAATAAAAAACTCACGGCTAACTTTTGTTTGAACTATGGTGGGCATGAAGAAATTTTAAGTAGTTTTTCGCGTTTGATGGCGGCACGTAAGGCCAAAAAAGAAACATTGGATAAAGCCATTTCGGCGAAAGAATTTGAAAAATATTTGTATACATCCCCTTTGCCACCCGTAGATTTATTGATCAGAACTGCGGGCGAACAAAGGATTTCTAACTTTCTATTATGGCAGAGTGCGTATGCAGAAATGTATTTTACGAGTACACTTTGGCCGGAATTTGGAAGGACTTCACTTGAGGAAGCTCTTCTTTTTTTTGATTCCCGAAAACGAAAATTTGGTGGTTTGTTATGAGTGAGACAACACTCCGTATCCTTTCTGCAATTGTATTGACTTTTGTTTATGTATTTATGATTTTCCACAGTTCCTGGTATTATTTGGAATTTTATACCTTTGGGGTAGTGATGATTTACCTTGGATTAAAAGAATTATACGCTTTCTGTAAAACAGAGGAATCCAAACCATTTTTTGGAACTGGATTACTGTTTTCACTTTTGATTTTTACGGTTTATTACATCCAATTTTTGGGATTACAATTTGAAGTGACCCCTCCTGGGTTTGTTTTAGAACTTTCCAAAATTTTAAGAGAAGGATTCCACCCGGTTCCATTTTTACTCGTGGCACTTTCGATCACAGTTTGGATTTTACAAATTCTAAAACGTCCGTTAGATGGAGCCTTGTTTTCAGTGGGTGGTACGATGCTTGGTCCCATTTACATCGCCATTCCAATTGGTCATTTTTTATTATTACTTGCCCTTCCATTCGGAACCTACTACATCTTTTTAGTATCCGTGATCACGTTTATGAGTGATGCAGGTGCTTATTTTGGCGGTCGTTGGTTTGGAAAACACCCAGCTGGCCTTAAAATCTCTCCGAAAAAAACTTGGGAAGGGTATGTTACCGGAAATCTAACGGCCGTTATCGGAGCTCAAATTCTCAATTTGGCTTGGGAACATTTTAGTGGAGTGAAATTGCCTGTTGGAATTTTGGAAACCATCATTTTATCCTTTGTTGTCTCTGTGATTTCCGTGATGGGTGATTTGGCTGAGTCAGCCATGAAACGTGATGCCAAAATTAAGGACTCAGGTAGCCTTATCCCTGGGCATGGTGGGATTCTCGATTTGGCAGATGCACTATTATTTACTGTGCCTGTAATTTATTATTACTTTGTTTTCAAAGGTTTCCTTGGGTTCCCAGTTTAACCACTTTGGTTCGGACAGTCTAAAGCATATATGGTAGGTGTTTCGGTATTAGGCATTTCCGGTTCTGTTGGGTCTTCCACGGTAAAAGTCTTACGCCAATTCCCTGACCATTTTTCTTTACGTAGTTTTTCCGTTCATTCCAACTGGGATGTTGCGAAATCTTTGGTTGAAGAGTTTTCCCCAGAATTGATTTGTATCACTGATCCAAAGTTAGTGGGGCAATTTGGTGATTCCTTTGGGTCGACTAAAATTGTATATGGTGATGAGAACCTTACCGAATTGGTAAAACTGCCAACCGTTTCCGTGGTTGTGACCGCCGTCGTAGGTGCTAGGGGAGTGTTACCCACCATTGCAGCGATCGAAGCTGGTAAAAAAATTGCGATCGCAAACAAGGAAACACTTGTTACCTTCGGACCACTGATCAATCGTTTGGTGGCAAAACACAATACATTGATGGTTCCTGTAGACTCTGAACACAATGCACTTTACCAACTGATTGAAAGAGAAAAAAGATCAAATATTCGAGCGATCACACTCACGGCTTCGGGTGGGAGTTTTCGTAATCTCCCTATTGAAGAATTGGAACATGTTTCCGTAAAACAGGCATTAAATCATCCGACATGGTCAATGGGTCCAAAAATCACTGTGGATTCAGCAGGCCTTATCAACAAAGGTTTAGAGGTGATCGAAGCTCATTATCTTTTTGGGTTTTCGTATGACGAAATAGAGGTGGTGATCCACCCACAGTCACTGACCCATGGGATCATTGAAACCTTGGATGGTGCCTGTTTGCAATACACAAGTCACCCCGATATGGTGTATCCCATTGCCCATTCACTATTTTACCCAAGTCCAACACCGCATATGCTTATCGAAAGAAAACCATCCACTTGGAAGACGTTAGAATTTTTTCCACCTGATACCAAACGGTATCCAGGATTGGATTTGGCTTACCAAGCAGGAAGGGCTGGTGGTGTGGCACCTTGTATTTTTAATGCAGCAAACGAAGAGGCAGTGGCACTTTTTTTAGAGGAAAAAATTTCTTTTACCTCGATACCAAGGCTCATTGAATCCGCATTAAATCAAATCACAAATGTATATCCAGAAACTTTGCAAGGTTATTTGGAAAAAGACAAAGAAACAAGAATTTATATCCAAAACGAATTCAAAAAAGGGGGAGTGACTACATGATCATCATGATTTTCGGCGCCGTATTCATGTTAGCTGTATCGATTTTTATCCATGAATTGGGGCACCTCTTGTGTGGAAAATTAGTTGGAGTTGAGGCTCGTATTTTTTCGTTAGGTTATGGTAAAGGAATTTGGAAAAAAAGAATAGGGAAAACCATCTACCAAATCACAGCCATCCCAATCGGAGGTTATGTATTATTTCGTGGGGATGATTATAGCAAAAACAAAAAGCCAAAACAAGGTGATTTGCTTGCCACACCTCCTCTCCGAAGGATGATCCCGGTTCTCGGAGGTCCATTCGCCAATTTAGTGTTAGGCTTTATACTACTTTTTATTTTAGAACTCTCAGGTGATAGCCCTTCATCCAACCGCATTTTCATAGAAGATGCAAACAAAGTTGCAAGTCCTGCCTATTTTGCGGGACTTAGGACAGGGGATTTGATCCTTTCTGTGAATGGAAAACCAACGGAAAGTTTCGAAGATATTTTTACCAATGTGAGTTTAACATCGGGTGACCCCATCCAAGTCACATACAAACGGAATGAAGAAATCAAAACCGTTGAAATCGTTCCAAATTTATACTCTGCTGGTGGGCACCCTACCATTGGTGTGATGCCTTATGGGGAAAGAAGGGTAGTCGCAACCTTTACTTATGGTGAACAAATCAGTCACTTTATGGCAAATGTTTTGGACAAAGAAGATAAATCTTCTCACTACTTCCAAGAGAAAATTGAGGAACGGAAAACCGAAATCCCGGAAGAACTCCTCAAACAACATGAAATTGCAGAAAGGGAAAAATCTTTAAGAAGGCGTGCTTTGTCTTTTCTGAAAGATGGAGACATGATCCTTACTGTTGCAGGTGTGGATGTTCACACGGTTCCTGAATTACAAACAGAACTTGGGAAACACCAAGGGAAAACCATCCCTGTAGAAGTGGAACGAAAAACTTATCCTCTCCTTACTCCCTGGGCTACAGAAAAAGTGACAATTCAAATTCCTGTGTTAGGTGCCAATGTGTTTGAATTTTGGAACATTGAACATCCCAAATTTCCAGAATTAGCTATTCCATACTTTCGATTGGATAGTTATGATGCAGAGATTGAAAACAGATTATCCAATTTGAAAATCCAAAACCAAGTGTTTGAAACTGCAGATTCTTTATCTGCATATTTAAAATCCAATTCGGGCAGAAAAGAAATTTGGATTGGGAATATGAAATACTTCGCAGATGTGAACTTAAAACCAATTGGTTTACTTGGGTTTCGCGCATCGATGAAATTTGAAGCTGAAAAATTGCAAAAAGATTCTACTGTTTATTCTTCGTTAGTTGGTGCCGGGAGTAAAGTATATGAAAACGTATCCACAACTTTAAAAGGGATTGGGATGCTATTTTCGGGGTTGTTATCACCAAAAGAAAATTTATCAGGCCCGATTGGAATCGTACAAATTGCAGGGATTAGTTTGGAATATGGTTGGGTGACCTACCTTGACTTTGTCGCCAAAATTTCCCTTGCCCTTATGGTGATGAATTTACTTCCCATACCTATGGCAGATGGTGGACACATTGTCCTTTATGCTTACGAAGCGATAACGGGAAGACCACTTCCAAGAAAGGCAATTGAAGCCATATTCCGATTGGGATTTTTCTTTCTCATTGGACTTGGACTTTATGTGTCCTTCAATGATGTGATGCGTATTTTTTAAAACAAACTTTGTATTATTAAATTGTTATTCAAAAAGAGAAAAGAGAAATGAAAGCTAGTTCCTATTTAATCCCTACTGCTAAAGAAGATCCACAAGATGCAGTGGTAGCCTCTCATAAATTGATGATGCGTGCAGGCCTCATTCGTAAATCGGCAGCGGGACTTTATTCATACTTACCTATGGGCCTAAGAGTCCTTCGTAAAATTGAAGGCATTGTCAGAAAGGAAATGGATAAAGCAGGTGCATTGGAATTCCAACTTCCTATCTTAACACCGAGCGAAATTTGGAAAGAGTCGGGTCGTTGGGACAAAATGGGAAAGGAAATGTTCCGATTGAAGGACCGCCATGACAATGAAAGTTGCCTTGGTCCAACACATGAAGAATCATTTTGTGTATTAGTGAAACCGATGGTTCGATCCTACAAAGACCTTCCGATCAATGTATACCAAATCCATACCAAGTTTCGAGATGAAATCCGTCCACGGTTTGGTGTGATTCGATCCCGTGAATTTACGATGAAAGATGCGTATTCCTTTCACTTGGATGACGAATCATTGGACAAAACGTACCAAACCATGCGAAAAACTTATCGCAGGATATTTGCAGGGATGGGACTCTCCACAATCCCTGTGCAAGCCGATTCCGGGAATATGGGTGGTTCCGCTTCAGAAGAATTTATGGTGGTTTCACCCATTGGGGAAGAAACCTTAACCATCTGCCCATCTTGCCATTACTCAGGCAATATTGAAAAAACCCCAGTCATAGCAAAAAAAAATACCACAAAACAAACGTTTAATGGGAATGGTAAACTGCACACCCCCGCAAAAAAATCCATTACGGAAGTGGCTGAATTTTTAAATACAAAAGAAGAGAATCTTTTGAAAGCAGTTGCTCTTGTTGCTGATGGAGAATACGTCCTTGTCTTTTTAGAAGGTGATCGTGAGCTCAATGAAAATAAATTAAAAAATCATTTGGGTTGTAATGAGCTTAGGCCAATGGGACCTGCAGAAATGGAAACGTTGGGTCTTGTTCCCGGTTTTATTGGACCAGGGTTTCCAAAATCAGATTCACTTAAAATTTACATTGATGCCTTACTCGATTGGAATTTTTCTTATATTACAGGGGCCAACGAAATCGATCACCACATAGCAGGCATTCAACTTTCTGCCTTTTTTCAGGGAGATGGAGTGACAAAGATTGATTTGTCTCAAGCAAAAGTAGGAGACCCATGTCCTTCATGCGGCACAGGACTCACCGCAGAGAAGGGAATCGAAGTCGGCCATATTTTCAAACTTGGGCAAAAATACTCGAAAGCTTTCGACATCACAGTTCTCAACGACAAAGGAAAGGCCACCACTACAACGATGGGGTGTTATGGGATCGGTGTGAATCGGTGTATGGCCACCGTTATCGAGCAATGTAATGATGATAAAGGGATTTTTTGGCCGATTTCCATCGCTCCGTTTACCGTTTGTTTGGTGAGCATTGCTAAAAATCCAGACGACATTGCAAAAATTGAATCGATTTATCACTCACTCGTGAAAGCCGGTATTGAGGTGCTTTGGGATGATCGTGACCTCGGGCCTGGATTTAAATTTAAAGATTCAGAACTCATCGGATTTCCGATTCGAATCACATTAGGAAAAGGATTTTTGGAAAAAAATGAAATCACGATCCTAAATCGAAAGTCCATGGTGGAGGAAACTCTTCCTTTTACGACAAACGAAGATTTGGTAACAAACATTCAAAAGAAAATCCTTACCCTTGAAGAGGAACTTGAAAAGCAGGTTTCTCTTGCAGAAACATGAACGTTTCAAGAGAATTTTTTTCAGGATCCTAATAACTTCTCGATAAAATTCGGCCTTTGTGGTAAATAGAGGTCATTGGGTGGCGGGTGGTTATCCCCACCCAGTTCGATGCGGGCGGGGAATTCTATCGAAAAAATCCCCCTTCTGCCCCAAAAGAAGCAGTTTTCATATTCGCCTATCCCCTTATCTTGGGACATATGGGCAAAAACCAACCTGGATATTTTGGAGAATTTGGTGGCAGATACGCACCAGAAATTCTAACTGAGGCTCTCGAAGAGCTTGAATCCACCTATCAGAAGTTAAAGAAGAGTAAGAAGTTCAAAAAAGAACTTGAGTTTTACTTACAAAATTATGTAGGTAGACCAAGCCCTTTATCTTATGCAGAACGTCTCACCAAACATTGGGGAGGTGCTCGTATATGGCTCAAACGTGAAGATTTAAATCATACAGGTGCACATAAAATCAATAACGCCATTGGACAGGCGTTAATCGCAAAATTCATGGGCAAAAAAAGAATCATTGCTGAAACTGGTGCAGGCCAACATGGTCTCGCAACTGCAACAGTGGGAGCAATGTTTGGAATGGAAACTGTTGTGTATATGGGCGCAGTGGATGTTCAAAGGCAAAATCTCAATGCCAAAAAAATCGAGATGTTAGGTGCTAAAATTTTACCAGTCACTGCAGGTGAAGCAACGCTCAAAGAAGCAACGAGTGAAGCCATGCGTGATTGGGCACTCAATGTATCCACAACTCATTACATTGTGGGTTCAGCGATTGGGCCTCATCCATTTCCCACTATTGTAAGAGACTTACAATCTGTGATTGGAAAAGAAGCTCGTTCTCAATTCAAAAAACAAAACCACAAACTCCCTCATGCCATCGTCGCTTGTGTGGGTGGTGGATCCAATGCCATTGGAATGTTTCATGCGTTTTTAAAGGACAAACATGTTGCCATTTATGGAGCGGAAGCAGGTGGACTTGGACCAAAACCAGGTGAACACTCCGCAACATTGACATACGGAAAAACAGGTTTTTTACATGGAACAAAGACTCTCATCATCCAAGATGAGGCAGGTCAAATTGTCCCTGCACACTCAGTATCTGCAGGACTAGATTACCCCGGAGTGGGACCTGAACATGCCTTCCTCGCAAAGTCCAAGAGGGTGGATTATCGTATGGTGACCGATGAACAAGCATTAGATTCTTTTTTAGAAGTCACACGCGTGGAGGGAATCATCCCCGCATTGGAAACTGCTCATGCATTCCATGTGGCACGTGACATTGCAAAAGAGTTAGGCAAAAAGAAAGATCTCATCATCTGTTTATCAGGGCGTGGTGATAAAGATGTAACCGAGGTATTGCGCTTGTTAGGTGAAAAAAACAAATGAGTAAAATAAAAGATCTATTCGATAGCGGGAAAATTAAATCCGCCTTTATCCCTTATTTTACAATGGGTGATCCAAACTACAATGATTCCATAACATTTGGTAAAACAATTTTGGATAATGGTGCAGATATTTTAGAATTAGGAATTCCTTTTTCAGACCCAGTGGCCGATGGGCCTGTGATCCAAAGGGCAGTGGCTCGTTCATTAAAAAATAAATTTTCGTTTGAAGAAATCTTCCGAGTGACAAAGGAAATTCATTCACATAAAAAAGAGACCCCACTTGTTTACCTTACTTATTTTAATCCCATTTACCATTGTGGGATCCAAAATTTTTTAAACCAAGCGAAGGACTCGGGTGTTGTCGGACTTGTCATCCCTGATTTACCGTTTGATACCGAAGAAAGTGAAATTCTTTTCCAAGAATTAAGAAAAAGGGATATGGATTTGATTCATTTGGTCACTCCAGCCTCAACGAAAAAGCGAATTGAAGCCTTAAAAAAAACTTCTTCTGGATTCATTTACTATGTAACCTCCTTTGGAGTGACAGGGGAAAGAAGGGAATTCTCTGTGGATCTCAAAGAGAGGATTCGATTCTTAAAAGATACAATCCAACTTCCCATTTGTGCAGGATTTGGGATTTCCACTCCAGAACAAGCAAGCCAAATTGCAGGGTATGCGGATGGAATCATCATTGGATCAGCCATCCAAAGGGTGATCGAAGAAAACGGGCAAAACTCCATGAGCGCAAAAAATGCATTGGCCGAGTACATTGCAAAGATCCGGGCAGCCATTCCCTAAATTTTTTTCCACAATCTCTCAAAAACATTTGAGTCTCTTTAAAAAATCCGAGAAAATGGTCGGAAATTCCTAAACGAATAAAGAGGCTCTATGTCCGACAAAGAAACAAAATCGCTTTCGATTTTGGATTACCTCAGTGTAGCAGTTGCCACGCTTGGGTCACTAGGTGTGATCGTTTCCGTTCTGATGACAGGTTGGGTATACGAGTATTCCTTCCTGATTGGTGGGATGCTCCTCCTACTTACGTCCTCATACTTTGTATACAAAATCATTGAAAAAGTTTCCAAAGACAAACAAAAGTCAGGTGCAATTTGGTTGTCCTATGTGATTGCCATTTTTATGTACACCATGGTAAACACATTCCAACCATTAAAAGAGTTGGAAGAAAATTCGATCTCATTTCGTTTCCAATTTTTAAGAGGTTCCAATACCAAAACGGAAAGTGAAGGTGATACAGGTCGGATTGAATACATCCAATACAATCCTCCTGCCAATGCTAGGAAAGATATCAATATCATTGGGATCACAACAGAGTCTCTCGAAAAATTACAAGGGACTTGGCCACTGCCTTGGAGTTATTACGCAGACATCATTGAGACATTTAAAGATTCGAACAACATTCTAATGTTCGATATTTTCTTCGTAGATTACAAACCCGGCCAAACCGAAGAGATGGTCTCTGCATTGCAAAAAAATCGCAATGTTCTCTTTGACTACCCTATGGAAGTCAGTGCGGAATCTAAGGAAGCGGTTCTCAATTTAGAAAAACGAATTGATATCTTAAGAAAATTCCAAATCAAAAATGTCATCGATGAAAACGATGCAGGGATTTCTTGGGTAAAATTCCCACAACCACCAATTGAACCCATTGGCGATTTATCAGCTGGTCTTGGTTTTGCGAACGTAAAAAAAGATGAATCTGGACTCAACCGCAAGATGCCTCTTGTGGTAAAGGTATACAACTCAGGACGTGATCGTGAAACAGAATATTTCCCTTCCATCGACTTACTCATCGTTTGCCAATACTATGGGATCGATGTGCAAAAAGATGTTGAAGTGAACATGGGCCATTATGTCAAACTGAAGAACATTCCAAACAAAATCATTCGTGAGTTCAATGTCAAAGCACGTAAATTTGAAGAACGTGACGTGATGCATATCCCAAATGAAAATAGAGAAGTGGTCATTCCTATCGATTGGGAAGGCCAAATGGAAATCAATTTTGTGGGTGGAAGGTACTCATTCAAACAAAATGAAATCTTCGAAGTGACCAATGACTGGAATCAGGAATTACTCGAAGCAAACCAAATCAATAACAAAATTTTCCTAGTGGCAATGTATTACGCTACGGGCCGTGGGGCTTCCAAAGACTCCCACTTATCTCCGTTTGGTGATATGTCAGGAATTGAACACCACGCTCATGCGGTGAATACCATCCTAAACCAAGACTTTTTGTCCACAGTTCCCAATTGGGGAATTTTCCTGATTTATGTGGGACTTGGTGTGATGATTGGATTTTTGCAACCAAGGGTGAAAACACATATAGGTTTTGCGATCATGTTAACGCAGTTATTGTTATATGTTGTCGTTGCACTTTATATTTTCCAAGCCTTCAACCTAATCACGGTTTTGCCATCAGTGACCATCGAACAAATTGTTGTCTTTGTGGCCATCATTGGTTTTAGGATTTTAACAGAAGAAGAAAACGTAAAATACATCCGCCAAACCTTCTCAAAATTCGTATCCAAAGACGTTGTGGATGAACTCCTAAAACACCCAGACAATTTAGCACTTGGTGGATCGAAACGAGAGATCACGATCTTTTTCTCTGACGTTCGTGGGTTCACTACAATCTCCGAACAGTTGGGTCCGGAAGACCTGGTTAAGTTACTAAACGAATACCTTTCTGCGATGACAGACATCATCATCGAATACAAAGGAACCATCGATAAATACATGGGTGATGCGATTATGGCTTTCTGGGGGGCGCCGGTTCCTTTGGAAGACCATGCATACTATGCATGTGTGGCGGCACTTGCCCAACTCGACCATTTGAAAGTCCTACAACAAAAATGGGCCGAGCGGAATGTCCCCGTGATCGATATTGGTTGTGGACTCAACTCAGGTCCGGCCGTTGTCGGAAACATGGGTTCGTCTCATAGGATGGAATACACTTGTATGGGTGATACAATCAACCTTGGCTCCCGATTGGAAGGATCCAACAAAATGTACACCACAAATATCATCATCTCAGAATACACTTACGAAAAAGTAAAAGACCGCGTGGTGACAAGGGAACTCGATTTGGTGCGCGTAAAAGGAAAAACCCAACCTGTTCGGATTTACGAATTGCTTGGAATCACAAACCCAGAAGATATGGAGAAAATGAAGCGGCCACTCCAAAAGGCGGCAACATGAAGTTTCAATGCCATCGTATCCATATCTCGACAAAATCAATTTTCCAGAAGACCTTAGAACCCTAAAGGAATCAGACCTCCCTGCCGTCTGCCATGACGTCAGGGAATACATCATCGACACCCTCTCTGATGTGGGAGGGCATTTTGCAAGTAACCTTGGCGTTGTCGAACTGACGGTTGCCCTCCACTACGTTTTCCAAACCCCCAAAGACAAAATCATTTGGGACGTTGGCCACCAAACCTACCCTCATAAAATCCTAACGGGTCGTAAAAAAGAACTCCCTACCGTTCGCAAATGGATGGGTCTCTCTGGATTTCCCAAACGAGAAGAATCCGAGTACGATTTATACAACACTGGCCATGCTGGAACTTCCATCTCCCAAGCCTTGGGTGAAGCCTGTGCCCGTGACCTGATGGGAGAAACGTATAAAGTAGCTGCCGTGATTGGAGATGCCTCCATCGCCACAGGTATGGCACTGGAAGCCATGAACCATGGTGGTCACATCAAACCCAATATGCTTGTCATCCTCAATGACAATTACATGTCCATTTCCAAAAACGTTGGTTCCATCTCGAACTACCTCAACCGAATCATCTCTTCCCAAGTATACAACAAGGGGAAAACTGCTTTTTATGGATTCTTAAAATGGATCCCACTCATCGGTCCCGCCTTACAGGCTTTAGCTCATAATATGGAGACTTCGTTCAAACATTTTATGATGCGGCCAGGTGGACTTTTTGAAGACCTTGGTTTTACCTATTTTGGACCCATTGATGGCCATGATGTAAATCGTGTGGTTCAGATGTTGCAAAACCTATCCAAAATCCAAGGGCCCATCCTACTCCATGTGCTCACACAAAAAGGCAAAGGATACAAACCTGCAGAAGCAGATCCAATCAAATACCATGGTGTCACACCATTTAACAAAGAATCGGGAAAGATGGCTTCCGCTGATGCCAATAAAATTGGCCTTTCGAAAATTGTTGGTAAAACTCTTATTGATCTAACAAGTAAAGACAAACGCATTGCAGTCATCACTCCTGCCATGATTGAAGGCTCTGGCCTTCGCGAGTACCACGAAACTTATCCAAACCATACCTTCGATGTGGGGATCGCCGAACAACACTCAGTTGCCTTTGCTGGCGCCATGACAAATGGTGGTGCCATCCCATTTATGTGCATTTATTCTACCTTTCTCACAAGGGCACTGGACCAATTGGTCGAAGATGTATCCCTTATGAACTTACCGGTTCGGTTTGTCATTGATCGAGCTGGGATTGTTGGGCCAGACGGGGAAACCCACCAAGGATTGTCTGACCTAGGGTATCTAGCAGGTCTTCCCAATATGGACATCATGGTCCCAAGTTCTGCCCAAGACATCATTGATAGCCTTCATTTTATGAAAGACTACACGGACCATCCCATTGCGATTCGTTTTCCTAAAGACAATGGCGACTTACGTGAGTTACAGTTTGATACTCCAAACAAAGTCACTAAAGCAAAAGCAAGAGTGGTTTCCGAAGGGAACGATTTATTGATTCTATCGGTTGGTTTTATGTTGCCCATTGCCAAACAAGTGGCAGAGATTTTGAAAAAGGAAGGTATCTCTGCTTCTGTGATTGATTTGTTTTGGTTACGACCTTACGATCAGGATCTTGTCCATTCCTACATCACAAAAACCAAACAATTTGTGATCTTAGATGAAAGTTACCTCCATGCGGGTGCTTCGGGTTACCTACTGAACGAAATTCCAAATACTCTCATTGGTAAGTTTTTAAAAACATTTGCCCTTCCTTTGGAACCCATCCACCACGGAGAAAGGAACCAAATCTTAGAGCATTACCGACTGACTTCCTCTCAAATTGCCGAGGATTTACTTTTACTTTTGCAAAAATAAAAAATAAGTTTTCAAGGAGAATTTTAAGGCTTCCGAAAATGAAAGAAAACAGGTGAGGATCTCTTTGTCTTCAAGTTCTTTCCAACATTCTTTAGATTTAGCAAAAGACCATTTTAAAATCGGTGATTTAGACCGTGCCGAATTCCACCTTCGTTCCAGTTTAGAATTGGAAGAATCAGAAGAAGCATATTTTTATTTGGGACTTGTCCAAAATGCACTTGGTTCTTGGAGTGATGCGTTGGCTTCGTATTACAAAGCTGTTAGTTTAGACCATGAATATGGCAATCCATGCAATGAAATTGGTGTATTACTCCTCAGAATGGGAAATGACAAAGAAGCAGTGTATTGGTTAAAAAAATCAGTACGATGTGAAAGAAATGATGCTCCTCATATCTCTTATTTTAATCTTGCAACCCTTTACAAACTTTGGAACCGCCCAGAAAGATCCTTACAATACCTTCACAAAGCTCTTTCTTTAAAAAAAGATTTTTTGGAAGCAAATGAACTTTGGTTGGAATTAAAAAAAGACGAGGAAGCTCCTTCCAATTAGCTATAGTCAGAGGGGAGGGGAACTTTCACTTCTCCCTCGTACATTGGGATTTGCATTTTGATTCCTTCCCAATCCAAATACGTAATCCCTTCTTCTTCCGTCAAAAGATCAGACAACTCTTTTGCCGCATTCCAAGTGAAACGGTATTTGATCCTTTCTTCATTGGAACGAAGCCCTAGGATCCCACCATCTTTTGTTTCATAAATTTCAAATTCACCAAATGGATAAGTGCGGCCGTCATCTGTGATAAAGGAAATTTCTCCTCCCGAAAATTCGACGTGCACAACATGACAAGGGAATCCATCTATTTTTACATAGCCATGTTCCGAAAGTTCTCCGAAGGTATTTTGAATATAAACACCTTTTTCATTCCCATGTAGGTTGTTACGAAAGTAGGTGAGGATCTCTTCTTTATCGATTGGATTTCCACGAAAGATCCATTCGTCATTGGATGCGATATAAATTTCAGAATCAAATTGTCTTGGCATAGGTTTTATTTATAACGAAAGGCATATCCTTTCCAGTAGGGCAGGTTTGATTGTTGTAGGTAGGAATTTGTTGTCCGACCTCGTTGGTCCATGGTTTGTACGGAGACATTGTCAATCATGGATTGATTTTTTTCCGTCATCCAAACCCCATCAATTTTCCTTTGGAACATGTCTTTTTTTAATCTCGGTTCATACTCTTCCCACGTGAGGTCTTCCGTATTGCGAATGATGATTTCTCCCACAATTTTAAAGAGTTTTTTGGGTCTTTCTCTTAAGATTTCGACTTCTTGCCAAGTTTGCACCTTATAACGGTGATCATTTGGCCTAAAATCGGGTTCGGGGATAAAATCGACAGAGGAACACCCCAAAACAAAACAAAGGTATAGAAAACCGTAAAATTTGAACTGCATTTTAACCCTTAGACAAAAATATGCTATACATTGGTAGAATTACCATAGGATAAGCAATACAAAGATTTAGGCACCAAGCTTTCATGGAAGAAACAGACATAGGGAAAAGAAAACGGGAGAACGTACTCAAAATTGGTTACTCTACTTTAGATGAAATCGAAGAAAAAGTAAAGGCCTTTCGAGTGATGAACCAAAATGCCGTGAAAAAGCGGTACCTCATCACCCGAGACCCCATTTTGGACCCACAAGGGAAAGTACTTCTGGCGAAAGCCCAGGAAATTGACGTTTCTGCTGCGAAACTCCTCCGCCGCCACTTCAAAGGTGCGGATATGTTTAAGGTGTTCCAACCTGACGAGGGGCTAGTCATCATTTCCGACATGTCTACGATGGAAGGGGTGTCCTTCTCCATGGACATTGTGACCCAGATCATGAACCTAGGTGGTGGTGCTTACGAAGGTTTTATCGACCGTGTGGATAGTTTTGAAGACTTCATTGGCCTCCTGAAGAAAAACCTTTTCCCTAGGATGATCATTGTGGGATACCTCCCCAAAGAAAAAATCCAAACCGAAATCATCAATTTTGTCAAAGTGAAACGATTGGATAATTATTTGCGGGCACTCGAGCTCACCCATTCCGTCTTCAAACCCACCGCTTACTTCCCAAAAATCAAACAAGTGAACATCTCACAAGAAGACCCAAAATCCTGGGGCCGATTTGTGGTAGAGATTGTCCGCGAATACACAAGACCTTACTTTGTAGAAGAAGTATAATTACGTCAAAATCATAGCTCGGTTGAGCATTGCCCCTGCCAAGTTCCCTGAGTGGATCGCATGTGCTACCGACCGAAACATGGATGCCATATCTCCTACTGCATAAACTCCTTGTAAATTGGTTTCATAAAAATTTGTTACTTCTACATGACCACTGGGTAAAAGTTTAATGCCAAGTTCTTCTGGTAATCTTGAATGTTGTATCATTGGTAACTTCGTATACAAAGCTTGGATGGGATGATCTTTTCCTAAACCGAATGAAATCGAGGAAATCTGTCCTTCCGAATGATAAAGCGCCTTTACGACATCGGTGACGATAGAAATCCCTTCTGATTCTAATTGGGTTTGTTCTTCTATTGGAAACTGGACGGGTCCATTTGTGTAAACAGTTAATTCCTTGGTCCAATGTTTTAAAAATTTAGAATGTTCGTATACACCTGGTTCATTCATCCATAAACCTGTATGGGAGCCCACAAATTCATAACCATGGCAATACGGGCAATGGATGACCGATTTTCCCCAGGCCTCTGCAAATCCAGGAATCTCCGGTAAAATGTCTTTTAAGCCAGTCGCAAAGATTAATTTATTGGTTTGGATTTCAGAAAAACCATCCCCATGGATTAAAAATCCAGATCCATTTGGTTTGATGTTTGTTACCTCTCCTAACAATAATTGAAAGTTTGGATACTGCATTAAGTCAGAAATTGCTTTTTTACGAATCATGGATGGGTGAACCCCATCATGGGTGATCAAGTTATGAGAAGCAGGCGTATTTTTGTTACAGGGTCTTTCTGCATCTATGACGATGGTATTGCGAAGGGATCTAACAAGAGAAAGGGCCGCAGAGAGTCCCGAAAAACTTCCACCTATGATGGCAACGTCAGCGTTTTGAGTGGATTTCATAAATGCAACGATGTTGCATTTATGAAATCTGGCAAGGATTAAACTTCGTAAAAGGTTAAATTCTCATACAATTCTTTTGGTAAGTTTCCACTTGCATCCATGTACTTTTTGTACTTGTTTTCAAATTCTTTGTGTTGGCGGGTACGAATGTTTTTGAATCGATTGTGGAGTTCAGAATACGCCGGTTGTGTGGAAACTTTCTCACGGATATTTTTGTGGAAAGGGATATGCCTGTAAAAGATCGAACGGACAACGCGGTTTACCCTTTGTACACCTTCTGCTTCGTATCGTATCCATAAAGAATAGTCGTATGCAAATTTATCTCGGTCAGTACGGAATCGTTTGAACTCAGATGAAATTTTTTCTTTGAGTTCTGGAGAAAGATCCTTACTTTTTTTATAAAACTGCACATAATCTGTGTAATCTGCTGTGATGGAAGGGATCCCTACGTTGTTCCAATCTGGTCCGAGGATATTTTTGCAAAGTTCCCAACGGAATGCCGCAATCGCTTCCAACATAAAGGTTTTGAGGTCTCCCGTTACAAAATGTGGGATACAAATTCGACCCCTTGACTCCTTAGAGCCAGCTCCACGGAAAATGGAAAGGTCTTGCCACATCATGATCTTTGGTCCAATGGATGGAACTAGGATAAAATCAGGTATAATGGACCTTTGGATGAATTCGTTTTTGATTCCAATTTCTTCATTTCGGTAAATGACCTCACGATTGAAAGCAGTGTAATCAATGCTTAAAATGTATTGTAAGGCTTTTTCGACATCATCTTTGGATACAAAACATTTTTCGAGAGGGATTGTGATATGGTATTTTGTTAAAATTGGGAAATGGCTCGCAATATTCCCTGACGTCAAACGTACGTTTGGTTCGTACATGGAAGAGATTTCAGATCCTAATCTCGCTTCTCCTGTATCATAATCAGGTGGTATGTCCTTTTCGGATTTGATCCCTGAATCTTTGAGGTCCATTTTTAATTTTTCAAAGAAGGTTTGGCCAAGTTCGTCAACGGAAGTAGGAACTTCTCGTGAATAAATCTTTTCTAACCAATCTGTGCCATGGTGGATGGGTGCACTTGGATTACCCCCTGGTTGGTACAAACGGCCTACTAGTTCTACAATATGCCCATCATCAAGTAAGGTTTCATCAAAGTATCCGTAACGTAACATAAGCTCGACTGCCTTGGGAGCTTGTTTCCCAGCTTGCAGCCATTTGGTGAATGACTTTTTGTATACATCCCAATACGTTTTGGCAATGGTCCTTCTGATTTTACGATTATCGGGCTCAGGATCGAGTGGATTTTTAAAGGACTTCAGTTTTACCATTAATGTGGAAAATTCTTTTACTGCCTCTGGATCTGCTTGGGAATAATTGAGGATCTGGCTTGCAGAATTTAATAATTCCACTTTTAAAGCCTTGGTATCAATCCCTGCACGGATAGGATCGCCACCTTGGGCAATGGCTTCTTCTTTGTTTTTTTGCGCACTGAGTTCGTGGCCGTATTTCGAAGTGAGCTCTGCTTGTTTGGATTCTAATTTGTCCAAACTATTGCCAAGAGATGCATAATTGGTTCCAAAAATTTGTTTGTATTCTTCCAAAAGCGATTTTGATTTTTTCAAAGCCCATTCTGTGATAGGAAGAAGGGTAGTGGAAGGAATTGTTGAGTAACCTGTGTTAAATAAATCCAAAGTCAGGTTAAATTTTTCTAAGAGTGCATTTTCTCCGGCAAACATAGAACCCATCATTTCTGATAAATCATAAGTTTCTTTGCTGAGCAGTTCAAATAACTCGCGGTAGGTTTTTACATAACTTTCCGCCGCACTTTGTAAAAGGCTTGGATCTGCTTCAAACAAAGCCTGTGAAATTTTGGGATTCACAGAAAGGATCTTCCGAATGAAATGGAATTCGGCATCATTCCACTCAATGGATTCACTATAATCCTTTTCAAAAAATTCTCCATGGTCTTCTTCTAAAAATGTGATAGAAGGTTTGTCTGGCAAAATTCCACCGTGTTCTTGGTAACCTGCCAAATTGTTTCGGATGAGTTTCATCACGGGATCAATGATGTTTTCATCCCGAGTGATGAGAGAGCCTGGAGTGACATCAGAAAAGATAGAAGGGTTTAGAATATAATACACAGCACCAAGGTTATCCATGGTCTGTTCAAATTTTGCAGATAGTCCCTTGATGGACAATACTCGTTTGTAAAGTTCTCCAATTTCCTTGAGTAAGGTACGAACTGCCATCACCCCAACCGATACCTTGGATGTGAGTGTTTTTTTGGCATTGGCTTGGTTCATCACGTATGTGGATACCACACAAGTCGTTTTCGCACGAATGGTATAAGGGTAAGGTGTCCCTTCCAGTAGAGCAAAGATACCAGGTGTTAGGTTGGCACCATCCAAACTATAGAGAACTATGCTTGTGTCACCGAGAGTGGTTTCCACTCGCACCGAACCTTCATGGAGGATGTTCATGGACGTTGAGGCCTTACCTCCAATGAAAAGGACTTCACCTGGATTGACTGGGATCTTTTGGTTATTTTTACTGGTATCTAGAGGCATTTGGTTGTTCGTAAAAGAAACTTAGGTTTCCGACAAACGCTAATAAAGAAGCGCCAAATTGCAAAATACTTTTTAGAAAAATACAACATGTTGCGACCACAAATCAAATTAAATGCCAAAAAAGAAATTTATGTCCCTGGGGATAAGTCGATCTCACATAGGTCAGTGCTTTTTTGTGCCCTTTCCCAAGGAAAATCCGAAATCCATGGCTTTTTAGAAGGGGAAGACCCTCTTCATACCTTACATTGTTTTGAATCAATGGGTCTTTCTGTCACATCCATCGGGAAGGGCAGTTACCAAGTGGTAAGCCCAGGAAAAAATCATCTCAAATCACCAAATCAGGTTTTGGACTTTGGCAATGCGGGGACAGGGATTCGGCTTTCTGCGGGCCTCATCTCAGGCCTTCCTGGTATCCATGCGACACTCACTGGGGATGCTTCACTTTGCAAACGCCCAATGGCTCGGATCATGAACCCATTAAAAGAGATGGGAGCTCAGATTGTCTCTGTTGAAGGGAATGACCGAGCTCCGCTGCAAATCCAGGGAAAACAACTCACAAGTTATTCGTACGTAAGTCCCATCGCCTCAGCACAAATCAAAAGTGCCCTTGTTCTAGCTGCTTTGGCTTCTGGTATCTCCATCGAATACAAAGAATCGGAAGTTTCGAGAGACCATACCGAGAATATGATCCGTTTCCTCGGTGGAGACATTGTCCACCACTCTCCAGTTCATTTCACTGTCAAACCTCCCTACAACTTTGAAGGGACCAAGTATGTGATCCCTGGAGACATTTCGAGCGCAGCATTTTATATCGTATTTGGCCTTTGTGTGGGAGGCAGTGAACCACTTCTCATTAAAAACATTGGCCTCAATCCTTCTCGGATTGGGATCCTCACTGTCTTAAAAAATATGGGAGGAAACATCGAAATCATCGCCAAACGAGTGGAATGTGGGGAAGAGATTGGTGATTTACTCGTGTATCCATCCAAACTCAAACGAACTGTTATTACAGAAGATTTAATCCCTTCTATCATAGATGAAATTCCGATCCTTACCATCGCAGGTCTTTTTTCTGAAGGTGGCTTTCAGATTTCCCATGCGGAGGAACTCCGAACCAAGGAATCTGACAGGATCCATTCCATGGTCACCAATTTAGAAAAATTAGGTGTGAAAGTGAAAGAAGTGAAAGATGGTTATGAATTTGGTGAAATTGAATCCATTCAAAAAACCAAAATCGAAACCTTTATGGACCATCGGATCGCGATGAGTTTTGCTATTTTATCAAAACTTTCAGGCGTTGAACTTTCGTTTGATGATACAAGTTGGGTGGATACAAGTTTCCCTGGATTCTTTGAAATTCTAAAATCGTTTTGATTCGTGTACCGAGAATTGGTGGCATAATTCCAGAACCCAAAACTTAGGCGAATCCAAACCAATGGGAACCACTCACTTTAAGGTTTTTCTCAAGTGAAGGTAAGAGGTTTAAACAGGGAACTTGAATTTGTATTCGGCTCCATTCTCACCTAAAAAGAAAAATTCACCTTTGATCTGTTTGGTGAGCATTGTCACCAAATTGATCCCAAAACCTTGGTTTTCGGAATTTGATGTTTCTAATTCAAATCCATCCCCATTGTCTCGAATCTCCAAATGAAAATGGTTCCCTTCCCTCCAAACACGGATGGAAATTGTTAGACCATTGCTGTTATTTTTAGCGTATTTAAGGCTATTGGTGAGGAGTTCATTTGTGATGATCCCAATCGCTTGCAATTGTTCGGGACTCAATTTAAAATCTTCTGCTTCAAACTGGAGTTTTACAGGAAAGGGGAATAAGGAGATGATTTCTTTTGATAGCGGTTCCAGGTATTCTTTTAAAGAAAATTCTTGGACAGGTTTTCCCGCATACAGTTTATCATAGAGGATTGACATGGTTTTGATGCGACTTGTGGCTTCTTTTAAGGAACTTTTGACAGCATCATTTTCATTTGATACCACCTGCAGTTGCAATAGGTTACTTAAAATTGTCATATTGTTTTTGATTCGGTGATGGACTTCTCGAAGGATCATTTCCTTTTCTGAGAGCAAGGCATTCACTTTTTCTTCTGCAATTTTTCTTTCCGTCACATCGTGGATGATGCAATAGAGAAGTTGGCGTTGGTTTGATTCAATTGGAGTTGAATACACTTCCACTTGTTTGGTCTCACCATTTGCCAAAATCTGTGTGAAAGGATAAAAACTTTTCCCTTCCTCATCCAATAGAATCTTTTTTTGTTCCCAACCGTTTCCATCCCTTTGATTGATTCGATCGATCTTCATTTGGGTGAGTTCGGTATGGGAATACCCATAAAATAAAACTGCGGATTCGTTTGCGTCCAGTATCTCTCCCGTTTCTGGATCTAGGATCAAAATCATAGAAGAGTTCTTTTCAAAAAAATCACGAAATCGTTTTTCACTTTCCACAAGTTGCAAAGATGTTTTTGATTTTTCGATGGCAATGCTCACAAGGTCTGCCGTTTCTGTGATGATAAAGATATCATATTCATCAGGACTTGCAATTTCACGGTGGTAAATCGCAAAGGTTCCAAGGACAGTATCGTCATGGGAGCGGATAGGCTCCGACCAACAAGCAAGTAGTCCTACTTTTAACGCGATCTCTTTGTAGTTTTTCCACAAAGGACTTTGATTGATGTCGGTGACGATCACACGTTTGCCTGTGTAGGCGGCCGTACCACAAGAACCAACTTCTGGGCCAATCTTCACTCCTTCGATCGCATCATTGTATTCTTTGGGAAGAGTGGGAGCAGCACCGATTTTAATTTTTGAATCTTGGATGAGGACAATCGTACATACCATTGTTTGGTTAAGAGTTTGGATGCCTAAAACGATTTCATTGAGGATGGAAGGGAGGGGCGCATTTTTGACGATGAGTTCCAAAATCCCACTTCGGAAACTTTCAAAGTCAGCGATACGTTCTGGATCCAGATTACGATTTCGAACTTTCACGAAAACCCCACCTTTTGCCCATGATCTTTGAGACGAAAAAAAACATGTCAATATGAATACATATACTTTAGGTTAGCTTATGTTTTGTCCCAAGAATTCCTCTCGACGAATTCAATTCCTCTCTGGTACTTTGGTCTTCTAATTATGAGTTTACAATTGATAGAAAACGTAATCGCCATCGATGGACCGGCAGGTTCCGGAAAAAGTACCCTTGCCCGAATGATCGCAAACAAACTCGGGTACCATTATTTGGATTCAGGAGCGTTTTACCGTGCGTTGACATTTGCAGTTTGGGAAAAATTTCTCGCCACAAAAGAAGATGAGTCGAGATTCCCCTTTTTTACAGAAAAACTTGCGGATGCCACCCTTCTCGAGAAGGACGAGGCCGAATTCGGATTTTCGGTCGCAAAGATCCCCGTTCATTGTGAACTTTCTTCCCAAGGGGAGAACCTTATGTTTCTCGGTGATCGAGACATAAGCCACGAAATCCGAGACCCCGAAATCACAAAAAAAATCCGTTACATTGCACCAAGGCGTGCCTTTCGTGAGATCCTAAACCGTCATATCCGCGAATTTGCCAAAACCCACAAACTGGTGATGGACGGGCGCGATATCGGGACCGAAGTGTTTCCCAAGTCCAAATTCAAATTTTTTCTCACCGCTTCTGTGGAAGTCCGGGCGAAACGCCGATATGATGAATTAGTTGCCAAAGGCTTCAAGGCCGACCTAAACCACATCAAAGAGGAAATTGTGGCTAGGGATGAAAGTGACACCACCCGTACTGTGGCTCCCCTCAAACAAGCTTCGGACGCAATCCTGATTGACACGAGCACCCTCGACACAGAAACTGTCCTAAATACTATCCTGTCCAAGGTTTCACCCTCTGGGCAAATCTAAGTTTTGTATCCCGGTAACCATTGAATTCAACCAACCCATCCTCCCCCAAAAATGAGACCACTTCCTTCGGCGAATTATTAGAGAAGTGGGAATCGCAGTCACAAGCACAAGAACAAGAGAACTCCGCAGGAAAAGGCACCCTGATTGAAGGGACTGTAGTCGATGTCATCGGTGACACTGTTTTCCTTGATATTGGAGAAAAATTAGAAGCTCGTGTTCCTCGTGAAGACTTCTCTGAAACGCCAAAACGTGGTGAGAAAGTCAGTGCGATCATCAAAAAGCGGGTCGACGGGTATTGTGTCCTCTCCAAAAAAGAAGCGGACCAAAGAGTTGGTTGGGAAACCATCAAAGATGCGAGCCAGAACGGTTACCCACTTTCGGGTAAAATTGTAGGAGAAGTGAAAAACAAGGGTTACCTCGTAGAAAGCGAAGGCATCCAACTGTTCCTTCCTGCTTCACACGTTGGCGTTCGTTTCAAAGAATCCACAGAAGGTGGAAAAGAGTTTTCTTTCAAAATCATTGAGCTGAATGAAAAAACAAGGACCGGTGTGGTCTCTCGTAAAACCCTTCTCGACGAAATCAACGGCGAGAAATGGGAAGAACTCCTCGGTAAAGTCAAAGTAGGAGACAAGGTAACAGGAAAGGTTGTGAAAATTGCCAATTTTGGTGTTTTCCTTTCTGTTTATGAAGTGGTGGGATTGCTCCGCCAAAATGATATCTCTTATAAAAAATTTGCTCCTTTCAAACAATACTTCAACATCGGTGCAGAAGTTGAAGTCATCGTACTCGAAGTTGATAAGGAAAATAACAAACTATCCCTCGGCATCAAACAGTTGTATGAAGATCCTTGGGCTTGGGCAAAAAAAGAACTCGAAAAAGGAATGGTTGTGCGAGGGATCGTAACTTCCCTTACCAACTTTGGAGCTTTCGTAGAACTCAAAGAAGGTTTGGAAGGTCTCATCCATACAACAGAACTTTCTTGGGCAAAAAAACCACCACATCCAAAAGATGTTTTGAAAAAAGGCCAAGAAGTTGACTCTGAAATTTTAGACATTGATTTCGAAGCAAGACGTTTGTCTCTCGGACTCAAACAACTCCTTCCTAACCCTTGGGAAGCTCTTTCGGCTAACGTTCGTGCAGGAAATGTTCTCGAAGGGAAAATCACTGGGATCACCAAATACGGTGCTTTCGTGGAAGTAGAAAGTGGAATCGAAGGACTCATTCACATTTCTGATATCACTTGGGATGAAAAAGAAAAGAACCCACTAAACCTCCTTAAAAAAGGACAGTCGGTTCAGTACAAAATCCTAGATGTGAACTTAGATGCACAACGAATCAGCTGTGGGCTCAAACAACTTTCTGAGCACCCATACGAAGCACTCCGCAAAAAATACCCACCGGGTACCCTTGTGGAAGGCCGTGTGAAGTCGATTGTGAGTTTCGGTGTATTCGTAGAAGTAGAACCAGGTTACGAAGGTCTTGTTCACATTTCTGAAATCCCAGATGGTCGTAACATTAAATTAGAAGATCTTTATAAAGTTGGTGATTCCGTTCGCACAGTGGTTGTGAAAATTGAACCAAACAACAAAAAGATTTCTCTTTCGATCAAAGACTTTGATAAAGCAGTAGAAAGAGAAGAGATGGCAAAATACATGAAGGAAGACAACCAACCTTCACGTGAGTCCATCGGATCTTTTATGAATTTAAACCAAAACCGATAGGTCTATGGATAAGTTTCACAAAAAGAACATCATCGAACAAAAAAAACAAGCCGAACTCATCCAAAAGGATGAGTTCGCTGACTTTGAGGGTTCTAAAGCAGAACTTTTGTTTTTAAAGTTCACTCATTTTTTAGCTAAAAATCGTAAGTCAGTTTTTATCTCCCTTGCTTCCGCAATTGTTGTGTTAGCTTGTGTCATTGGTTTTTTTGAGTACAGACAATACCTGTTTGAAAAAGAAACGGTTACCTTAGAAGATTTAAAACTCACCCACCAAAAAGCAAACGTTAGTTTGGATGCTCAAATCCAAAGTTTGGAAGTGTTTTTACAAAACCAAAGTACCGGTCGTATGGAACTTAGGGTTTGGAAGGACCTCTCCAAATTGTATGCAGAAAAAGGTGAATTTGGAAAGGCAGCAGCTTACTTAGAAGATGCGGCAAAAAAAATCGACACACCAAAAGAAATCAAAGCTCTTTATTTTTACATCGCGGGAAATTACCGTGAACGTGAAAAAAACAACGCGAAATCGTTGGAAGATTATAAAATCGCTGCGACTGTGGTGGAGCCTGCACGTGAACTCAATGGGTTTAAGGCGTGGTCATACTACCAAGCAGGAAGATTGTCTTACCTCACTGGTGACAAACCAGGTGCAAAACAATTCCTGGAAAAAGCTGTGAAACTTGACAGCGCAGAATCTGGCGAAGAAGTCAAATTGCTTTCTAGTTACTTACTGCTAAAACTCGGGAAAAACTAATCTATGTTAACTTTGGCTCTTCCGAAAGGTAGGCTTGCCGAAGAAACTGCTCTTCTTTTGCAATCCAAAGGGTGGCTAAAAAACTTGCCATCCGAGGGTTCCAAAGAGCTGACCTATGTCTCAGAAGACAAACGCCTCCGTTTACTTTTTGTTAGATCCCAAGATGTATGCACGTACGTGGAAGAAGCTGCGGCGGATGCGGGCATTGTGGGTTGGGACATCTTAAAAGAGGGTGGTTTTGATTTAGTTGCCCCTGTGGACCTAAAACTCGGTGCCTGCAGGCTTTCCCTCGCCTCGTTTCCTGACTTTGATCTGTTTGCCAAACGATCCAAAGTGCGAGTGGCCACCAAATACCCAAACCTAACCCGTGAGTATTTTTTTTCCAAAGGCATCTCTTGTGAGATCATCAAACTTTATGGTTCCATTGAACTGGCACCCATTGTAGGACTTTCGGATTGCATTGTGGACTTAGTTTCCACTGGCGGAACCTTAAAGGCCAATGGACTCAAAGAATTTGAGTCAATTTTGTATAGTACAGCCCGTTTGGTAGCCAATCGCTCCTCTTTTTATCACAAACACGCCGAATTACGGTCTCTTATCGAGAGCCTAGAAAATTAAAATATTGTTTTCACATCGGATTTCCAAAACATAGTAAAAACCAGTTATAATTCCATAGAGGATAGCCATGGCAGTCCCAAAGAGACGTAAATCAAAATCGAAAGTTAGAACAAAAAGAGCCCATCATGCGATTGGCAAACCTAACTTAAACCCGTGTTCCAATTGTGGATCATTTGTTCTGTCCCACCGTGTTTGCCCTTATTGCGGTTTTTATAAGGGAAAACTCGTAGTCGCTCAAAAAGTTAAAAAAACAACCGAAGATAACTAACCGTTATGTGGGTCGCCGTGGACGCGATGAGCGGAGATTACGGCCCTGAAGCGATCGTCGAGGGCGCGGTTCTGGCAGTACGAGAATTCGGACTGTCCGTTTCGCTCGTTGGCGATGAACAAGAGTTACTTGATATCCTGTTAAAATTCGATTATGACACAGAGAAAATCCGTGTCGTACATTCTACCGAGATCATCGGTATGAATGATTCTCCTTCCATAGCAGTCCGCGCTATGGAGGATTCTTCCGTAGTAAAAGCAGTTCGTTTGGTAGCAGACAAAGAATGTATCGGCGTGTTTTCACCTGGAAACACTGGTGCAACTATGGCCGCTGCATTATTGCATTTAGGCCGACTACCAGGTGTTTTGCGTCCTCCAATTGCAGCTCCCATTCCAAGAGAAGTTGGACCACCTGTTATCTTGTTAGATGCCGGTGCCAATGTAGACTGCAAACCAGAATATTTGGCACAGTTTGCTGTTATGGGTGAAATTTATTCACGTGAACTCTTTGGTGTCAAAAATCCAAAGGTTGGTATTCTTTCCAATGGGGAAGAAGACAAAAAAGGGAATACAGTTTCTGTTAAAACCTTTGACCTCTTAAAAAAAATTCCATTTAACTTTGTTGGGAATGTAGAAGGCCGTGATTTGTACGGGAGTGGTCGTGATGTGGACGTTGTTGTTTGTGACGGTTTTATAGGAAACATTGTTTTAAAAGCGACGGAAGGACTTGCAAAATCTATTTTTAATGTCTTACGAAATTCCATTCGGCAATCCAGCCTTGCACAGACTGGAGCCTTATTATTAAAATCCACCTTTAATGCTGTGAAAAAAAGATTAGATTATGCTGAATATGGTGGAGCACTACTCCTAGGTGTGGAAGGGATTTGTATGATTGGACATGGGTCTTCCAATGCACTTGCTGTTAAAAATGCAGTAAGAGTGATTTCCGAATGCGCCAAACACGGAATCAACGAAAGGATTCGCGAAAGGCTTGGTGAATACAAAACCATTTTGGGAGATTCCAATTGAAGGTAGTAAGTTAATTTCGCTTAGCACTTGTTATGGTGGGTGGGATTCGGTTAACGCTACGATAGAACGGTTTTATTTTGTTTGTTTAGGATTTTGTTAAGAAAATAGTTTAGGAATTAGAAAAAAGAGGAACCAAAAATGATCAGTTTATCAGGGAAAACAGCCATCGTAACCGGTGGTGCAAGAGGAATTGGAAAGGCAACTTGTTTGAAACTTGCATCTCTTGGTGCAAACATTGTCGTAGCGGACATGAACCCAGAAGCAACCAATGCAACTGCAGAAGAACTTAAATCTAAAGGTTACAAAGCCATTGCCGTTGTTGCGAACGTATCGGTGGAAGAAGATGCACAAAAACTCATTGATTCTGCTAAAAAAGAATTTGGATCTGTTGATATCCTCGTGAATAACGCTGGTATCACTCGTGACACTCTCCTTATGAGAATGAAAAAGGAGCAGTGGGATGCAGTCATTGCTGTCAACCTAACTGGAACTTACCTCTGTACACAAGCTGCAATCAAAGTAATGATGAAACAAGAAAATGGTGGATCCATCATCAACTTATCTTCTATCTCTGGTGAAAACGGAAACATTGGACAAACAAATTACTCTGCTTCGAAAGCAGGTGTGATTGGTTTTACTAAGGCTGTGGCACTTGAGATGGCATCAAGAAAGGTTCGTTGTAATGCAATTGCTCCTGGTTTTATCGCAACTGAAATGACAGAAGCCATCCCAGAGAACATCAGACAAGGTATGGTGCAAGCGATCCCGTTAAAACGTGCTGGTCTTCCTGAAGACATCGCAAACGGTATTGCCTTCCTCGCATCTGACGCCTCTTCTTTTATCACAGGTCATATCCTTGATATCAATGGTGGTGGATTTTTGCCAGGTGGCGGTCACTAAAACCAAAATCGTTTCCTTCCACTTGGGGTTTGCATTGATCTCAAGTGGATCGTATTCCAAAAAAAATAGGCCCTACACCCACTTGATTTCTCCTCTTTTATAGAGAAATCCATGCGAACCCAACAAAAACTCTACCAAATTCTAGAAAAAGCGCAGATTGATACGAAAATCGCGGTTGAAATACAAGACTGGATCGTTGATACTATTGAAGAGAAACGTGACCAGGGCATCACCAATATGCAAGACACTAAGATCCTTCCCATGCACCAAGAGGTGAGAACTGGTTTTGATTCCATTCGTTATGAAATGAACCAAAGGTCCGAATTTTTGCGTAACGAGATGAACCAAAGATTCGAATCCTTTCAATCAAACATGGATGCTCGTTTTGAATCCATGCAATCAACGATGGATGCTCGCTTTGAATCCATGCAGTCAACCATGGATGCTCGTTTTGAATCCATGCAGTTAACTATGGATGCTCGTTTTGAATCCATGCAGTCGACCATGGATGCTCGCTTTGAGTCCATGCAATCAACGATGGATGCTCGTTTTGAATCCATTGAAAAAAGATTGGATGCCATCAATTTTACCATTCGAATTCTGGGGATTCCCATTGTTGGGGCAACCATCGGTGGTTTAGGGGTTGTGTTTTTACAGATTTATGAGCGTCTGATTCGATAATCGATCGAACGGGAAATTGAATCCATTTGGTCTAATTTTTATAATCCTAGATTTCCGATTCACTTGGATTTCGATTTTTTCGATTGGTAAGAGAATGCTCTGGGAATCTCCATTGTATAGGCAATGCCTTCAAAACTTGATGAAAAATATTGGATCTCGTTTAAAACTTCGATCACTTCTGTGAGATTTTTTTTTGGGATGAGGACTGTTGCCACTTCTCTTGCAGGCGTGAAAACACTATCTGTATTTCCTGTATGGAAAAGTCGGTTGAGTGAAATGGTGGAACTTGTCACACCTACTTTACGTAAGGCACTTGTTACAAATTCCATCATCTCTTCTTTGCAGTTAAGGATTAAATTCACACCTTCAAAATAATTCCTTTGCCTTGTGGATATTCTAAATTGGTTTGATTTTTTCCTCCAATCCATATTCCCATATAACTGATCTAAGGCGGAAATGATTTGGTCCATACTGGCAGCTTGTTTGGGACCTTCCAAACTCACTTTGGTATTAAGGAGGCCTTTTCCAACGGGGAATTCAAAAATAAAACCTCTACCGGGTAAATCCAATCGACCCACTTCAATCATAAAATCGAGTACATGTTCACTGTCTGAGGAATGGACCACAAGTTTAAGGATTTCTTTTTCTTTGGGGATCGTAATCCTTAAAAGTCCCAACCGGTCTCGAAGGCCAGTCCCTGTTCCAAAGCTAATGGTAGGAACAGCAATTCCATTTTGTAAGAGCAAACGGGCGATTGGTTCTGCGGAACCTCTCGGTAACACACAAAAAATTCCAGTAAGACCCGTAAATCCAATTGGTTTTCTTTTCTCTTTGGATGTACATGTGTAGCCAATCGGTGTTTCTCCAATGAAATCAATGGATTCCGAATAGACACTTCCATGCCCTGGGACATTGAGTTCTGCTGCATCGCGGATGAGTGCGAGTAAAAAATATTCTGACTTCTCATCACATAGGATTTCAAAAATGGAAACTGGAGTATCAATGATGGATTGGTTATGATAAAAGTCCAAAAACCATATTCCTCTTTTGGCAAGAACTGGATACCTTCCTTGTTCTAAATGGTAATACAGAATTCCGTTTTCTTTGAAAGTGGATATCACTGATTCCGTTAGGTCTCGGTGGACAATGGCAGTGATCCTAGACATTTTCTGTTTCATAAGGTTACTTTTGTTTTTGTACCGAATCGTTTAACGAAAGTTTACGAGAATTTTCGACAAGGATCCCCATGACTAAAACCGTGAGGATAGGAAACGCCGAAGCACAAGCCAAAATTCCAAATCCATCAATGGTTCCCATTTGGCTTCCGATCCCAAGTCCCATGGCAATCACAAGGGGGACGGTGATGGGGCCCGTGGTCACTCCCGCACTATCCCACGCAATTTCGATGAACTCGGGTTTACTCAATCGATTTAATAGTAATAAAAATAAATATACCGGGATTAAAATCCAAACAATTGGTATCTCCAAAATGATTTTTAAAATTCCCATCAAAGTCCCAAACCCAACTCCAATGGCAACGGATTGGATGAGAAGTGATTTTCGAAAGGTTCCAACAGTGGTTTCCTCCACAGCATTGCCAAGAGCAGATAACGCTGGTTCGGCTAAAGTGGCAGTGTACCCTAAAACAAAAGCAAAAATCAATACAATACCGTAACCAAGTAAGTTGTCTTCTTTCCCAAAGATTGGTCCATGGATGGGAGTGAATTCATAAATTTTTTTGGATTGGTCCCAATTTTCTTCTCTGTAGGGAATCTCTGTGTAGGATTTTCGTTCCTTTAGGTAAAAGAACTTCTCTTCCTTTCCATCTTCGTTAAGGGCAGTAAATACTGCTTTGGGATTAAAGTTTTGAATGTACTTCGTAGAGTCAGTGAGTTCGATGGAACGAAACGTGGAAGGGAGTTTCCATCCTACTTGGTCTCCTAATTGGTTCAGTCCAAACATGATTCCAAAATTGAAGATGGTGAGTCCAATCACCGAAAATAAAATGCCTAGCCTTACCTCTTCAGGGTAAGGTATCTTTTCTTTTAATACCAAATACAATACAACGATCAAAAAAATGGACAGAGGTAAAATGGCGCGAAGGGCAATCATAAATGCATCGAAGATATGATTGCCTATCCCTTTTGGAATCTTTTTGAGGGAATTTGGAGTGGTGGAACTTGTTTTTTGATTCGTTTCGAATTCTTTGGTTTTTCCACCTAACAAAAATTTACCTTTTGTTGAATGGATTTCTTTTTGGAAAAATTCTCCTTCTAACATTGGCTTGGGAACCTGCATTGAAAAGTAAATCCCTACCAAAAAAACTGATAGGATGGGGAATAATGAGGCAAGGGTTACCACCCCATAGGCACTACTTTGTTCATTTTTTTCTGATACTTTAGAAATTCCAATTCCTAATGCTACAACGAGTGGGACGGTCACAGGTCCCGTTGTCACTGCACCTGAATCCCAAGCAAGTCCAGATATGTATTTAAGGTTTTCATCGAAATAGGCATACAGACTTACACCTAACAATAAAAATATGGATGGGATTAAAACTTTGGACAAAGAAAATCCATACAAAAAACGTAACATCCCTAAAAGCACTGAAATCCCAACGCCTGTTGCGATGGAGAGATAAAGGGTATCCGAACCTTCGTTTAATAGATAATAGAGTAAGGGTGCTTCCCACGGTGTGACTTTACTACCACAAGCTTTTAAGATGGCAATCGCAGGTTCTGCTAATGTTGCCCCCATTCCCAGTAAGATGGAAAATGCCATGATGCTTACGATGCCTAATTTTTGTGGAAGTCTAAGTCCTAACGCTTCCCCAAGTGGCATAAGACCGAGGAATAAACCTTCCAAAAAAAAACTAAGTCCAATGATCACGGAAACAATTCCTAAAGTGATAAGGCCTGCCTCTTTGATTGGCACACGTAACACAAGGAGTTGGAAGAGAGTGAGGTAAAGGACAATCCAAATCACAGAACGAAACTGGATCCAAATTTTCTTTCGAAAGTAAGGTAAAATTAATGCCAATGCCTCACGGAATCCAATCTGAATGGACTCTTCTTTTTCATTCCTTGCCATAGAGACAAAATAAGTTGGAAAACTAAAATTGAAAAGGGAAATTCGAAAAGGATGTCCCCTGGCGTTCACCAGGAGACGAGTGTGGGTAAACTGGGAAAAGATTCAGAACTATTTGTAAGCTTTGTCTTCTTGGATGAATTTTTTTGTTGTCGTTGCCGTGAGATTAACCTCCGCAGATTTCACTCTATCAATTACACCACCGGCCGCACCAGCAGGTTTAGGATCCTGTGGATTATAATCAAATACACTAACCGAAGCCAAATCGGTTCTCCATTTGAAGTCAGTCGGAACCTTATTTAAAGCTGAGGAAGGGTGGCTTGCAACTAAGGAAGTCCATTCTACTAACGATCCATCATAATAGGTGGATGGATATCCCAAGATATTCAATGCTGCAAAACCATTGACTTGGGCTTCAAAATTGGTCCTGCATTGGCTAACAACTGTGGCACCGGAAGTATAACCTTTATTTGCGAAAATTGTTTTTAATGCAGATTTTGATTTATACCTGTAACCAATATTGAATGCTGCTTCTGCTGCCGCATCATCTGCAACTCCACCTGCATCAGTGAATCCTTCGAAGAGAGCAAGCCAAGGAAATGAAACAGCACCTTTGATATTGCCTTCAAAAGGCACGTACGTTTTTCCTGCAGTTTCTGCAATGTTTAAATCACCACTAGCTCCCCAAGCTGCAGGGGCACCTTGTGAGTCCCAACTAGTTGTGATGTATGTAGTAGTGCTACCATTGCCTGGAATCCCAGCGCTTCTCCCAGCACCAAACTGACTTGTTGGTCTCGCATCAATTAAGAACTGTTTCGTAGTGAGTCCTGGAATTTGCGCTTCTAAATTGTTTTTTGCAATTTCATAAATGTCTTCGAGTCCAGAAGTGATAATCGTATTGTCTACACGAATGCTTTTGACTGAGAAGTTACCCTTTGCCGGAAGAGTGCTTCTGGAATCACTGGTTTGAGTCGGATAAGTTAAAACAAAATTGCTCCTTAAATTTCCATTTAGGATTGCTAAGTGTTTGATATCAACGCCCCAATAGCGTAACCAGTAAACTCCTCTTGTAATGTCTTGGATTGCTCCAGCAAGACCCGCACTAGAACTAGTCACTGCTGAAGCAGGAATGATTCCGTTTCCTGTTCCAGCTGCAAAAACAATCAAATCTTTTGTGGGATTAATGCCATATGTATTCAACCAATCATCTACAAATTCTCCATTTGCTTGGTATCGAACAGAATTTTTGAAAAGACCTGAATCTCTTGTTTGGTTAAAACGAAACCCCCCTGAAGGTAAGCCTGAAGGAGTATAATCATTCAATAAATACACATATACACCTTTTTCAGGATCTGCTTTCACATACGGTTTTCTTCCCGGACTATCACCAGTTCTTCGGTTCGCCACATCCGTTTGTAAGATGATCAGGTTGCCTGTGATATGGCTTGGTTTGTTTGCCTGCCAATCGGAAACAAAACGATTGAGAGTAGACGCTGTGATGAGCCCCCAATTGTTTTGGTTGTAATCATCATTGGATTCGTTTACCAAATCACTTGCTGTATTCACCTTAATTTGGTTGGCAGCAAGGAAAAGGAGCCCTGCAAGTAATGCGTTATTGTCCTCTTTTTTATCAGCACAAGATGCGAAAAAAGAAACGAGGAGGAATGTGGAAAGAGTTTTTGACCATTTCTGAATCATGGAATTCTCCTAAAATTGAAATTCTTAAGAACGGTATCGATGATTGAGGCAAAAAGGGGAAGGTGTATTCGTTATAACGGAATATAAATCTGTTAAAATGGATCAATCGATTGGAAATCGGCGTAAGATATTGTCATTCGCTGAAAAGGAGAACAGGTTGGTTCTTTTTTACCCTTAGGTTTTGGTCTATCTAAATAGTAATGTTTGTTAGGTGATGTTAGAACGATGTCAAAGGTTTCAAGAGGAAAATAATCTATTTAGACTTGCCAAAAATTCCGACAATTTCATTTTAAAAAAACGCTAGGCGTACATATATACCTGGCGGAAAACGATTTAACACTTGCCCCACTGTTCACAGTGGCCTGGAGGATATAAAATGGCAGATTTCGAAAAAATTAAGTCAATCATCGTAGAACAACTTGGTGTTGATGAATCAGAAGTTACACCTGAAGCTCACTTCATCAATGATCTTGGTGCTGACTCTCTTGACACAGTTGAACTCGTGATGGCTCTTGAAGAAGAGTTTGGTGTGGAAATTTCTGATGAAGACGCAGAAAAAATCCAAACCGTAGGCGATGTAATTAAATTCATCGATAAACTTAAGGGGTAATTCCCAATCCAAAAACCGGGTTCCCCGAATAGAGGAACCCGGATCTTTTTCCCTTGTCTAACACCATTCGCATCAAACTTTCTCCCGAAAGAATCGCAAACCTCAAAGAACTACAATCCATTACCAATACCAATTTTAAGGATGTTTCCCTCCTCCACCTAGCTTTTGTTCATAGGTCCTTTGCCAATGAAGATTCGGATCGTTACCTTTCTGATAACGAACGATTGGAATTTTTAGGCGATTCTGTGCTTGGCATCCTAGCTGCCGAATACCTTTACAAATCACTTCCTAAAGGTAAGGAAGGGATATTAGCCAAACTGAAGAGCAAAATGGTCTCAGCGCCTGCCATTGCAAAACTTTCGCGTCTCTACAGGTTCCCTGAATTTTTACTTCTGGGAAAAGGGGAAAAAGAAAAGGGAGAAGTGAATCTCAATTTACAGGCCGATTGTTTTGAAGCCTTTCTTGGCGCCTTGTATCTTGACCAAGGTTTAAATAGCTGTCGGATCTTTTTAACACCTCATTTCCAGAAGATGGAGAAGGTGGTGGAAAATGCAGAAGAAACAAAAGATTATAAAACCATTTTACAAGAATTTTGCCAAAAGAAATGGAAAAAATTACCAGAGTATGTTCTCGTGAAAGAAGAAGGCCCTGACCACGACAAAGAATTTTTGGTTTCTGTGTCGTGTGGACAATACTTCCAAACTAGTGGTGATGGAAAAAATAAACGCAGGGCTGAACAAATGGCTGCAAAGTCGGCCCTACGTATTTTAAAATTATTATGATCGATTTTTTGTTAAAATCCAAATCCATGCGAGTCCGTGTCGCGGCTCTCATCCAAGACTCAAAAGGGAAAATTTTACTTGTCCAACAACAAAAAAAACAATCAGGATACTGGTTACTTCCAGGAGGTGGGATTGAATTTGGAGAATCAGGAGAAGAGGCGCTCAAACGTGAATTAAAAGAAGAATTGTCTCTTGAAGTCAGCCACACTGAATTTTTACTTCTCAACGAATCCATTGATCCCAATAAAAAAAGACACCTCATCCAAATTGTTTTTTTAACCAAGGTGAAAGAATTGTTACCGGTTCTAAATGCCAAAGAAAAAGCAATTTCAGGATTTGGGTATTTCACTCCCAAAGAGATCTTAGGTATGGACTTAAGACCTGATATAAAACATTACTTCCGCGCAAAAAGTACAAATAAACCTCGATATATTTCCAGCCCATGGGTGAATGAACCATGAAGTTATCAGAAAGGGAAATTGTTGGATCGGGATTTCGTTATCCCATCGAATTACATGAAGACTTTGTGGGACTTTCTGAAAAACTTAGTTCACTCAAAAAAGTATCCCATGTCTTTGTATTAACCAACCGAGAAATTGCTGGAATCTACGAAAAATACATCACAAAAGAATTAAAAAACACATCCATTCCCTTTAGTTTTATTTATCTAAAGGCAGGTGAAAAAAATAAACACATTGATCGGGTAAAAAAAGTTTACCAACAACTAATCGAAAAAGATGCAGATCGGAATGCCGTTATTGTTGCGTTTGGTGGTGGTGTTGTAGGAGATTTTGCAGGATTCATCGCGGCCACATACCAACGCGGGATTCGTTTTGTTCAAGTTCCAACAACTTTACTTGCTTCGGTTGATTCGTCTGTTGGTGGTAAGGTGGCAGTCAATGTTGATTCAGGAAAAAATATGGTTGGGGCGTTTTACCAACCAGAGTTTGTATTTGCACCCCTTTTTACTTTATCTACTTTACCAAAAAAAGAATGGAGTTGTGGGATCGCTGAAGTTGTAAAACATACGTTTTTAGATGGCGGTGCCTTTTTAGAAACTTTGTCGACACGCAAACGATCAGATTTTTTTGAAAAATCGGATACTGTGCGTTATGCGATCGAAGAATCCGTTCGGGTGAAGGCAAGGATAGTTGCGGAAGATGAAAGAGAATCGGGACTCCGGGCTGTTCTTAATTTAGGCCATACAACTGGCCATGCCATCGAGTCCCTCACTGCTTATAAAAAATATTCCCATGGAGAGGCAGTGTCAGTGGGACTCGTCACCGCATTGTTATTATCAAAATCAATTTTAGGCTTTTCAGAATCAAATTTTCAAAAAGCAATATCTTTGATGAACCAATTGGAGTTGCCGACGGTTTTGGAAGAGAAACCAGAACTTGTTTTGCAACATATGGAACATGATAAAAAGAAAGATGGAAATACCTTAAAATTTGTTTTGCTCGAAGATTTTGGAAAACCGAAATTCGGTGTTCCGGTAGATAGGAAAATGATTTTAGAAACATTGAAACTCCATAAAGGAATGAAACTCAATGGGTAGTGGAAGTATTAAAGAATTTTATCTTGATCTCAATCCGTTAACACTCCTCCGAAGTTCCAACAGGGAGTTTGCTGAGACACTTATCCTTTTTGCGTACATGGTGATCTTTGCTGTGGTATGCTACAAAATCACAATGGTGCTTGTTGAAAGGATCAAACCAGCACCAGATCCAGTCCACGAATACAATCGTCGGAAAGTGGCAAGGATGGGATTTTTACTTGTTTTTGGAATCGCCTACCTCCCTGTTATTTTTTCAAGTTTATCATTACTGCCAACAGTTCTTGGTCTTGCGGGTGCAGGTATTGTCATTTCACTCAAAGAAGTTTGGCTGAATATGGTAGGTTGGTTTATGATTATGGGTGCCAACGGATTTAAAGTAGGCGACCGGATCGAAATTGATAACATCAAAGGTGATGTTGTCAATATTGGTTTTTTTAAATTTACATTACTGGAAATTGCACCAGACCCAAGATTTGAACAATCGACAAACAGGTTAATCCATTTTCCAAATTATAATATCGTATTACATCGGTTTTTCATCGTATCTGAAACCATGGATTTTGTTTGGGATGAGTTTCGTATCTTTTTGGATCTCAAATCGAACTGGGAAAAAGCAGAAAAAATTTGTTCCCAAATATTACATGAAGAATTGGTACTTGCGCCTGAACTTGTGGAATCAAAAATCCGAGAGATGTCAAAAAACTATCTTGTCCGACTTGGAAAAACCACACCTATCGTTTATACTTCCTTAGAGCCTGAAGGAACCATATTGTTATGTTTGCGTTACCTCACACCCATTCGGTCCAAACGCCTCAACCGTATCCTCATCTCAAAAGAAATTCTAACAAAATTCAAAGAAGAAAATGACATCTACATCCACACCCACTAAAGACAATTCCATTTGGATTATATTCGGTTTATTACTCTTTGTTTTATTATCAGGGATAATTTTTGGACCTTGTAAGGGATCTGTAGAAAGACCTGAATCAGTTCCGAAACAAGCCAAGTATGATAAAAAAACAAACCACTACCAAATGACGAGTGAAGGTTTTTTTCGTGAGTGGTATGAAAATGGCAACTTAGTCACCCTGTATCCCGTTAACCAAATGGGCCAACCAGACGGCATTGGTAAAAAATTAAATTACCTAGACGGAATTACCATTATGGAAGGTAAGTTGGTAGGTGGAGAACGTGATGGGTTATGGAAATTTTATTTCTCCGATGGCAAACTTTACATCGAACAAAATTACAAAGCTGGTTACCGAAAAAAACAACTTTGGATCCTCACAGCAGAATTAGGAAATGAAAATGGTGCTTATATGCGTTACTTTCGCAATGGGCGTTTGAATGAAAAAGGTTTTTTTGATGGAGGGCTTCGCACAGGAGATTGGGTACGGTATTATCCAGATACAAAGGTTGAAGAAAAAGGAAGTTATGCGGAAGACAAAAAAATTGGTGAGTGGTTTTATTATTATCCTAACGGTGTAAAGGAAGCTTCAGAAGTTTATTCAGAATCGGGTGAATTGCTATCGCGGAATACGTATTATCCGAATGGATCTACTTGGTGTAGTGTAAAAAAGAACCAACCTCCAGTCTGCCAATAAAACTTTTCTTTTAAAATCCAAAGGGAGAAGATTCTCCCTCTTTATCTTTATCTCTTTTGTTTACGAATCAATCCAGTTAAAACTCTGATGCTTTTCCAAATAAACCTAAGTTGTTTTGGATGAGATCAATGTTGAAGAGTAACAAACTGAATAAAAATGTTACAAATAGAATGATAAGGATTGTACTAAAAATTGATAAAAATCCATTTCGTAAAAATCGATATTGCAGGTAAGCAAAACTCACTGCCAAGTTTTGCCAATTTTTGTTTTTGGATTCCCCACCCACTTTGTTGTAATTGAAGATATAAAAAACAGACAATAATGCGATCAAAAAGAAGATAAAATAACTAAATTCACTTACATAGTGTTTTTGCAGTAAAAATAATGGGATGTAAATTAAGTTTCCAATGAGAATTCCAATAAAGATGATCACAATCACATGAAAAATTGGAGCAAAGTAGGAACCTGTTTTGGTATTACTTGGAGAACGACCTTCTTCCTCTAAGGACGAAGAAAATTGTAAGGCTTGGAATCCTTCATAGAGTTCTTTGTCTTTGATAATGGTTCTGTACGCCAAAATGGTGATCACATAAGTAAACAATAAAAACGCTGAGTGGAAGTAGGACAAAATATCCTTTTGGGCCATTAAATTGAGTTGGATGAAAAGTTTTGGTAACAGAACCACAAGGGAAACAGGATACAAAACGTGGGCAATGGACTTATGAAACCATGCGCGGAATGCGAAGGTCACTGCAGCAGAGAAGGTAAGAAAAAGATAAAACAACACTAATCCTAAAAAAAGTTTTTGTCCGATGAGCACTCGTTTTACGCTATCTTTCGTATCCTCTAAGTCTGTATCAATTGGTAGTTCCTTTGATTCTAACTCTAGTAAAAATGATTCAAGGTATGCGATTTTGCCAATCAATCCAGATTCTTGGATGACCTTTGGTTTCATCATCTCGGCGTTTTGTTCTGGTGAATCAGTTGAGATGAAATCGGGAAACTGAACTGTGTATTCCACAAACAGGGAATGGAATATCACAAGTGCGATGAAGAGAGGAGAAAGGATTGGTAATTTTTGTTTGAAATTGGTCATTTTGTTTAGAGAATCACAAAGATCGTCATCATCCCAATGGCAAGTACCACAAGCATAATGATATAAGGCATCAAATGGAAACTTTCATCGGCCGCTAAATTCGGATTTTGTTTGGATTTTGAAATTTTAGCTGTTGGAGATGCAACTGAGTTCATGATGTTCGCTGCACCTTGGCTACTATCGGTTGTTTTGATTTTCACTGAATTTTCTTCTTCAATGATTTTTCCATAAATTTGTTCGTTGATTTTGATCACGACTTCCGAAAAATTTTTGTTATTCGAAATGTTCACGATCTTGGCAGGGATTTGTTTGATGGCACCTGATTCTTCTTTGAGTTCCAAGGTATTGATGATGGAATCAGTGACTGCATCTCCTGGCACCAAACGAACATACACATTATCACCTGCCTTTAGTTCTACGAGTGGCACACCATTGACAGGAGAGAGTTGGAACTTAAACTGCACAATTTGTTTGTCAGCAGGGATGAGAAACCCAGAGGCCTGCGGAACAGGAGTGACAGGAGGTGCTTCTTTTTTGGCAATTTCCTCTTCATCCACAGTCGTTTTTGTCATCTCATTTGGATCAATCAGTTCGAAGTGGATTTCCACTTTGGGCTCAGAATTTCCGGCCGTTCGTTTGTGAATTTCACTGAAAACAAAGTCCAAACGATCCGTAAGATTGTGGTCCATATAATGTAAGATCTCTTCTAAAAAACTCTCCGAACCAAATTTGGTTTTGATGAGTTCTTGGAGGGACTTTGTGATGTTTTTTTGTTGTTCGCCTTTGTAAATGACACGTTGCATTCGGTTGTAAAAGTCTTGGAATGTGGACCGAACTGGCAAAAGGGCGAGGGGGCTTGTACAAGAAACACCCTCATATTTCACCGATTTGATTTCAACCGGGTCAATGATGGCAGAAACCATGGTGTACACCATATTGGCTTCGTCTCGTAGATTGACTTTGACAGAATAATAGTTTGGTGTTTCAGGCATAAGGTTCTTTTTTGACAGTATCCATCTTTCAAAGAAAGCTGTCAAAAAGATTAGGTCATCATGGGAATCGTCTCTTTAATCACAATCCGTTACATCCGAGGGTCCCGCGTTTTGGGTTTCCTCTCCATCAAATCCAGGCTTTCGTTCATCGTGATGGCAGTGGGAGTAGGCCTTCTTGTTGTGGTCCTTTCGATTTTCAATGGGTTCCAAAAACAAGTGAAGGAATCCCTTTGGCAAGGTGGCCCTCATATCACCATTGAAAATTCCTATGGATCCGGTGCCATTTATGATTACGAAACGGTGATTGCACACTTACAATCGGACCCGAAACTTGCTGAATCCTTTGTTTCTGTGGAAGGGAATATCACAAGCCACGGCCTCATCCAAAGCAATAATAACTTCAATCCTATCATGATCCGTGCCGTGCCCATTGATTCGATTGAAAAATTAGTCGAAAATGGCCTTCCCAATTTTCCAAGAATTTTGCAATACAACCGGGATGAAATTTCCTCAATCAATTCCAAAAAGATGGTCGTTGTGGGAAAGGAAATGAGCGCCATTTACGGGTATGGAATTGGACGTGAGATCACCATGGCAGTCCCTGGAGGCAGGTTCACTGTGGAACGAGGGGTCCAAGTGAACGTACAGTCCTTTCGTTTGGTAGGACTTTTCAAAACAGGGTATTACAATTACGATTCGAAATTTGTTTTTTTATCCCTTCCGCAGGCCCAGGAATTTTTTAAGATGAAAGGTGCGGTCAACCAAATAGCGATTAAGGTTCGTTCCCTGGATGATTTAAAACTCACCAAACATAGAATCTTATCTAGGTTAAACGAAGAGAACTGGAACCAAAAGATCCAGGATGATACTTCTTGGTCTGTTCGAACGATTGCGGAAGAACAAGAGAACTTCCTTGCGGCACTCCGTTTGGAAAAAACCATCATCTCCATCATTGTCTTTTTGTTCATCGTGCTTGCCGCCCTTGGGATGGTTGCCACTGTCCACTCTCTCATTCGTGCCAAACGAAGGTCCATTGGAACTTTGAAAGCACTTGGACTTGCTTCCAATGATATCCTTCTCATCTTCACACTCAATGCAATGATCGTTGGTATTTTATCCTCTCTTGTGGGTGGGATGACGGGGATTTTTATCGCCACAAAATTGGAAGTCATCATCAATGCCATTTCTGAAATCATCAATGGTGTGGGAAGTCTTCTCAATCCTGGGGATTGGGACCCAGTGGAACTTGTTCCGAAAGACATCTATTACTTTGATCATATCCCAGTTGATATTGATATTTCCTTTATTTTTATGGTGACGACTGCTGCTACCATTCTCTCTGGCCTTGCTGGGTACTTCCCTGCACGCATGGCCGCCAATCTAAACCCAGTGGATACGATTCGCAATGACTAATTCTGAACTCAAACCAACAGTCTCCGTACGAAAACTTGAAAAGCATTACCAAGTTGTCGACAAACGGTACCATATCATCTCAGGCCTCGACTTTGAAGTGTTACCTGGTGAAATCGTATCAGTAGAAGGAGCGTCTGGTGTTGGGAAGTCAACACTCCTCAATATCCTCGGCGCCATGGACTCGTTTGACGATGGTGAGGTGGAAGTTTGTGGTGTGTCACTAAAAAACCTAAACGAAAAACAAAGAGAAAGTTTTCGTGCCGAAAAAATTTCTTTTATCTTCCAACAACATTTATTACTCCCTGATTTTACAGCTTTGGAAAATGTGATGATGCCCCTTCTCATTGCCAGGATGAATCCTAACCAAGCAAAAGCACAAGCAATCGACATTCTAAAAAAAGTAGGCCTTGGCGAACGTACAGAAAGTTTTCCGTCCCAACTCTCTGGTGGTGAAAGTGCACGAGTGGGAGTGGCACGTGCTCTTGTGGGGAGGCGCCAACTCATCCTCGCAGATGAACCAACGGGAAACCTTGACCGGGACAACTCAAGGCATCTTATGGATCTCATCAAAGAACTCCAAAATGAATTTAAGTTTTCCCTTATCCTTGTGACACATGATTTGGAACTTGCGTCCATGGCACACAAACGGAATCGGATCGTCTCTGGTAAGTTAACGCCCGTAAGCCTGTGATGTTTTGCCGATTCTGTGGGACCACAGAGTCTCAGTTTCGGATTTCAGGAAAGTTTGGCTGTGAACATTGTGTCTCACAGTTTTCCTTTCCTAAAAAAAAGAAAACTACCTCCATTCCAAAATCCCTACTCGAGGAGATCGAAGGCATCCTTACGAAATCGGAGCCATACACCAGGATCCTATCATTTCGGACACGTTTGACTCGTAACCTAAAACAGAACCTTTTCCCTTTTTACGATCCTAAGGTAGATGGAGTAAAACGTCTGTTAGCCGAGAATGGTTTTTTAGACCTCTTGGTAGAAAATGAGAATTCGTTTTTGATGGGGGATGATGCTTTGTTCCGGTTGTATTTGGGTGGAGAGGACCATTTGCGTTTTGAGGTTTTGCGAAGCGGCAGGAGACAGGAAGGAATTGAGAGGGAAACGGACCTAAGCCAGGAAAATGCAAAAAGAAAAAAGTTTAGATCCTTACTTCGGTTCCTGTACCAAAAACAATTTTGGGCGTTTGCAAAAGGCATGGGTTACATCGCCTCTTGTCCAACCAATTTAGGAATGGGCAGGAGGGATTCCCTCCTCCTCGGCATCGAAGCTGGTGTCGATCCACGCTTCTTTTCCCTTTTTGAGAAACTTTCTGAATTTGGTATAGAAATTGCTCCATCCACCGATCATAGAAGAGAGTCCCTGGGAAAGTTCCGAGGGCTTGTCGTAAAAATCTCGTGGAAGAACGCATACGCGGTCCAAAAACGTCAGTTTTACAAAATTCTTGGTTTACGAGGCTCCCTTTGACCCAGTACGGTCAAGATGGGAACAAGGACGTTCGTCTAATTACTAAAGGCAGGGTGCGGCATGTTGGAATTCACCAAAAGAGCAAAAAGAGTCATCAACGAAATCGCCCAAGATGAGGCTAAACGTTTAGGTTCCGATTTTATCGGTCCTGAACACATTCTACTTGGGCTTCTCCGGGAGGAGGACTCTGTCGCGATTAAGATTCTCACGAATCTAAACATCAATTTAAACGAACTCCGAAAGGAAGTAGAGAAACGTACCCGAGAGGGTTCGGGGGCTTTGTTACTCGATGTCAGCCAAGGGCAAGACAAGTACCAAAAAATGATCGAAGTTTCCAAAGAAGAGGCAAAACGCCTCAAACATAACTATGTGGGAACGGAACACATCTTACTCGCATTACTTCGTGATAATAATAATATCGCTGGTGGGTCATTATCTTCCTTTAGCGTGAACTACAATGTGATCAAATCGGAAATTTTACGCCTTCTCGGTGCACCTCCTTCGGGTGCAGTCGGCGGTGGGACAACTGGTACACAGTCCACAGGGCAAAGCCAAACACAAACGGCAACACCGAGACAGGAAAAAAGTAAAACTCCGATCCTGGATGAATTTGCACGTGACCTGACTCAACTTGCACGCGAAAAAAAATTGGACCCAGTCATTGGGCGTTCGAAAGAAATCGAACGTGTGATCCAAATTTTATCCCGTAAAACGAAAAACAACCCAGTCCTTGTCGGAGAATCGGGTGTGGGAAAAACAGCGATTGTGGAAGGCCTTGCGCAAGCAGTGGTTGAAAAATTAGTACCAGATCTACTTTTCGACAAACGAGTGTTATCTCTTGATTTGGCAAGCCTGATCGCAGGTACCAAATACCGTGGTGAGTTTGAAGAACGATTGAAAAAAATCATGAAAGAAATCGTCACTTCCCAAAACATCATCATCTTTATCGATGAGTTGCACACACTGATTGGAGCTGGCGCTGCGGAAGGGGCAGTGGATGCCGCTAACATTTTAAAACCTGCACTGGCACGTGGGGAATTACAATGTATTGGTGCGACAACGAATAACGAGTATCGTAAATACATCGAAAAAGATTCTGCACTAGAACGTAGGTTCCAAATGGTGAAGGTTCTTGAACCATCGGTTGGCGATGCGGTTCTCATTTTGGATGGTTTGAAAAAAGCATACGAAGCACACCATAAGGTGCGTTATTCGGAAAAGGCCATCGAACAAGCTGTGAAGTTATCACACCGTTACATCAACGACAGGTTTTTACCAGACAAAGCGATTGATATCATCGATGAAGCTGGGGCAAAAGCACGCCTTGCCAATTGCCAAAGACCCAATGAAATCAAAGAGATTGAAGAAGAGATCAAAGCTCTTTCAGTCAAAAAAGAAGATTTGGTACGTAGCCAAGAATACGAAAAAGCGGCAGCCGTTCGCGATGAAGTGAATCGTAAGAAAGGTGAATTGGAAGAAAAAACCAAACAATGGCAAGAACGTATGGAAGGGTATGCCGTTTCGATTGAAGAAGAAGACATACTCTCTGTTGTGAGTTTATGGACTGGAATTCCATTGAAAAAAATGGAACAATCCGAAAACACAAAACTTCTCAATTTGGAAGAAGACATCAAGGCTCGTATCGTGGGTCAAACCGAGGCCATTGAAAAAGTGGCCCGTGCGGTGAGACGTTCCCGAACTGGTCTAAAAAGTGAGAAACGCCCAACAGGATCGTTTATCTTCCTTGGGCCAACCGGTGTAGGGAAAACAGAGCTTGCAAAAGCTCTCGCTGAACAGCTGTTTGGTTCAGAAGACAATATGCTTCGCATCGATATGTCGGAATACATGGAACCACATGCAGTTTCCAGACTGATCGGAGCACCTCCTGGTTATGTTGGCTATGATGATGGTGGCCAACTTACAGAATTTGTAAGAAGGAAACCATATAGTTTGGTACTTTTGGATGAAATTGAAAAAGCGCACCATGATTTGTTTAATATCCTGCTCCAGATTATGGAAGAAGGGAATTTAACAGATACAAAAGGTCGTAAAGTAAATTTCCGAGACACCATTATCATCATGACCTCAAACATTGCCGCCAAAGAAATTTCCAAAGGTGGAAGATTGGGATTTGAAGATTTTGCGGAAGAAAGAGAGTCCTACAAAGCGGAACAAGCGAGAGAACAACTTAAAAAACATTTTAACCCTGAGTTTTTAAACCGTGTGGATGAAGTCGTTTATTTTGCTCCTCTTAAAAAAGAAGAAATCGTTAGCATTGTGGATATCATGTTAAAGGATTTTAACAAACGTTTGACGGAGAAAAAAGTTCTCGTAGAGCTCACTTTGGGTGCCAAGGAACATTTTGCAACCATTGGATACGACCAAAACTATGGAGCGCGTCCACTCAGACGAGTGTTCCAAAGAGAATTGGAAGATTATATGGCAGTGCAGTCGCTGAAAGGGGTATATGACAACCCTACTAAAATTTTAGTAGATTTGGCGGAAGGAAAACTTGTGTATTCCGAAACCCCTTGGTCTGACTACAAAGAAGTTCCAAAAAAAGATGATGGTTCTTCGCCAAACACAGAGGAAAAAGACTTAGCTCTCGTTTAGAGAGTGATGGGGAAGGCGAAAGGAAATGGCAATTCTCATTCCCCTCGTCTTCCTATTTTCCTACTTTTTCATTCGTAAAATTTGGTTCCAACTGCGGAAAATTCGCACGGTTGGAACCATCGAACGAATTGAACTCGGTTACATCCGACCCAATTTAATCCTACCTGAAGTCAAAGTTCATTATAAATACTATTTCCAATCTGGTTTGTATTTTGGGTCTGGGTATCTCAGTTTATCCGATTTTTTGCCCACAGAAGATTTCCACCTGCACTTGGGGCCCGGTGAAAATCCAATCCTCTATGTGGGGGATATGGAAATCATTACCGAAGAACATATCGAACATTACTTGCTTTCCAAAGGGGGAAGCGTTTTCCTATACCTGGACCCTATTGAACCTTACCATTCTAGGATTGATACGGTCAATTTGAACTCCATTACGGTTCCCTCGGATCTATTATGAAACATTTACTTCACATCATGGCTGTTATTTGCCTTCTCGTATCCTCAGTTTACGCTCAAGATAAGGAACAGGTTGGTTCTGCCTACTTCCAGGCAGTTGATGAATACAAAACAAAAAATTATGCAAAATCAATCGAACTTGTGAAGAGCCTGCTCGTAGATGGGAAATCATCCTACGAATTTTATGCCTTACTTGCTTTCAACTACGATAAGTTAAACGATTTTGACAATGCCTACAAAAACATGTTGGAAGCAAGAAAACGAAAACCCGATGATGAAGACCTCTTACAAGGTAGCCTTGCGATTTTAACTCGCCATAAAAAATGGAAACCTGCGATTGAACTTGCGGAAAAAGCCATTCCAATGTATCCACAAAATCCAGAGATACGATATTTTTACGCGTTAGCCCTCTCTGAAAAAGGAGCTTCTAAAACGGCCCTCTCCCAAATTGAAAAGGCAAAAGCAGGAAGCCCAAGTGATGCCCGTATGCTTGAGTTAGAAGGTAAAATTTATTACCAATTAAAAAACTACGACAAGGCCGATATGAGTTTACGTTGGGCATCTAGCATCAACCAGAACTCCAGTGAAATTTGGAATAACCTAGCTCTTGTCCAAGAATCGCTTTATCGAGTAAATAAAAAATTGGGAAAAAAGAATCTTGCAAATCCCTATTTGGAGGAAGCAAAAACCTGTATTGAAAAGGCTTCATCCTTAAATGGAGAAAGTAATACCATCAAAGAAAATTCAAAAAGGATTTTGGCACTCACAGCCCTGTGAAAATCAAGTTTCATACACTCGGTTGTCGTTTGAATTTTTTTGAGACAGATGGAATGTACTCTGTACTCAAAGATAAGGGTTTCACACTTGCCCAGGCAGATGAAAATGCACAGTATATCGTCGTCAATACATGTACTGTAACAAACAAAGCCGATGTTAAAAACCGAAACATCATCCGTAATGCCATTAGGTCAAACCCTGGAGCAAAAGTATTTGTGACTGGTTGTTATGCGGAGACTGATAAAGAAGTATTACAAAATATCCCAGGTGTCTATGGAGTGTTTGGGAATACCGAAAAAAGTTCTTTGCCTTACCAAATCTTAGCGGACTGGGAAGGTAAATCCTATTCACAAACTCAAAATTTAGATCGATTTTCCTACTCGGATGTTCTGCCAGAGGGGCACACTCGTGCTTACTTAAAAATCCAAGATGGTTGCAACAGAAAATGTTCTTATTGTAAAATCCCAGCGGCAAGGGGACTCGGAGTGAGTCGCAACTACGGGGACATTTTAGACCAAGTCAAATACTTACAAGACAATGGTGTTGGTGAAATCCAGTTAACTGGTGTTAATTTAGGTTGGTATCGTTTAGAAAATGGAGAAAAGGGTTTTTTAAATTTATTGGAAGACATATTAAAAATTTTAGAATACTCTCGCATTCGTTTGTCTTCCATTGAACCTCCAGATGTGGGATCCGGATTACTCGATCTCATGTCACACCCCAGGTTTTGTAAATTTTTACATGTTCCAATCCAAAGTGGAAGTCGAAAAATCTTAAAAGAAATGAGACGAACCTACCACCCTGATGCGTTTCGCACTCGGATCGAACTTGCCAAGTCAAAACTTCCCAATTTGTTTTTGGGAACAGACGTGATCGTGGGATTCCCTTCTGAATCTGAAGTTGAGTTTCAGGAAACAAAACAATTGCTAGTTGAGCTTGGTTTTGCAAAATTACATGTTTTTCCATATTCTGTGAGAAAAGGAACCACTGCTGAAAGTTTGGGAGATCCTATCCCAGGAGATGAAAAAAAACGCCGAGTTTTGGATCTTATGGCACTGAGTTCCACATTACACCAAACCTATGCAAAAACGGCAATCGGGAAAACCTTTGAGGCGATTTTGGAGAATGATGGAAGGCTTGTGACTGATAATTATTTAAAAGGACAACTTCCGCAATCGTTTCCAATTGATACCTTACAAAATGGTCAGTTTGTCGATGTTAGGTGTGAAGAATATTTCCCCGCCAAAGACAAAGAAGGTGAATTTCTCTTCACCTTTGCTAGATAATCCTTTCGAAAAAGTATATCCAAATACAACGAAACTTTTATGATAAGGTCATCATGAGTCGTAAAAAAATCTACGGTTCAATCGCATCGATTGTAATCATTCTAATTTTAATTTTCGTGTTTTTATTTCGTGGTTCGAAATCCGATCGGCTTACCGTAAAGAAAGGATCCCTTGTGGAGGCAGTGTATGCTTTGGGTACAGTAAAACCGATTGATAGTTTCGTATTAAAATTTGGAATTGCTGCCTCAGTCCGTGATATCTTTGTTGAAGAAGGACAGTCCGTAAAAAAAGGAGAACCTCTCCTTGTGAATGATTCAGGAATTACCTTTCGTTCTCCTATCACTGGCACCATTACCAAATTGAGTATCGCAAAAAATGAAACAGCAATGCCTGGGTTACCCGTACTCGAAATCCAAAATCTAAAAGAAGTGTATGTATCAGTATCCCTCGACCAAGAATCAGCCTTACGTGTAAAACCAGGACAACATGCCCAACTCAGTTTTGAATCCATTCGAGGTAATATTTACAAAGGAGAGGTGGAACGAATTTATCCATCGAATGGACAATTTTTGGTCCGAATCTCGCCTAATGAATTGCCTCAAGGGATTTTACCTGATATGACAACCGACGTCGCCATCGAAGTTTCTTCCAAGGATAATGTAATCCTTGTCCCACTGGTTGCAGTAGAAAGAGGGAAGGTCACACGTTATCGCAGTGGGAAACGAGAAAAAATTGAAATCCGAATTGGTGCCATCAATTCAGAGTTTGGTGAACTCATACAAGGTGATTTACTCGAAGGTGATGAGGTTCTCGTAAAACATTAGATGTTATTCCTTGCCATACGCCAAATTTTTTCTAGACCACAACAATCACTGCTAACTCTGATTGGGATTATCCTTGGGACAGCGGGGTACATTGTTTTTTCAGGGATTATGCTTGGTTTCCAGGCGGTGATTACAGACCAATTGGTAAATTCAGATGGCCAAATCAAAATATCTCCTAAGGATGAACTTATCACCGAACGTACATTTGATGATGTGTTTTTCCAAGGGAAAGAAGTGCGTTGGGTTTCGCCACCTTCTGGTAGAACCGATAACTCTCGCTTAACTAACGTTCTTGGATGGATGGACAAATTATCAAATGACCACCGGGTCGTGTCTTTTGCCCCACAACTCTCAAAAGAAGTGATCTTTGTGAATGGAAAAGCAACTGCTCCTGCAAGATTTGTAGGTGTGGATCCAAATATCCAACCAAAAGTGACCAATTTAAGTGATTACATTGTAGAAGGGAAATTGTCAGATCTTTCGCGTGGGACTTCCCTTGCCATTGCCGGTGAAGGGGTTCTCAACAAATTGGGAGCAAAAGTTGATGACACAATCTTTGTTTATATCCCAGGGACTGACCTCATCCCCATCAAAATTGTTGGGATTTTGAGTACAGGAAATCGATTAGTGGACGAAGTGACAGTTTACTCCTCAGTATCATCAGTACAAAGTATCACCAAGTCCAGTGGCGAGATTTCGCAAATCATCGTCAAAATTAAAGACATTCGTATGGCAAAGGAAATTGCAGAAGACTGGCGGTACTTTAGCAAGGATAAAGTGGAAAGTTGGGATGAAGTGAATGCAAGCATTTTACAAGTTTTTCGAACACAAGACATCGTTCGAAATTCCACCACCTTTACCATCATACTTGTAGTTGCATTCGGAATTTATAATATACTCAATATGGTAGTGAACCAGAAAAAAAAGGAAGTTGCGATCCTTCGTTCGATTGGATTTGATGAGAAGGATACGATCCAATTGTTTATCTTCCAAGGTTTGTTTTTAGGGACTCTTGGTGCCATCATTGGAATCTTTGTTGGTATCATTGGTTGTTACTACATTGATGGAATTCCGATTGGTGACCCAAAACAAAATTCAAAGGCACTCATGAAAACAATGATGATTTCCTGGGATGTGATGATTTATGTAAAAGGTTTCACCATAGCAGTCCTCAGTGCCTCCATTGCTAGTTATATCCCAGCTCGTATGGCAAGCAGGCTTTCACCGGTTGACATCATCCGAGGTGCCACATGAGCTTAGGGATTGTAGCCGAAAAAATTTGTAAATCCTTTGGGGAACCAGCCCAAGTTGTGTTACAAGATGTTTCTCTTGCCATCAAAGAAGGAGACTTTGTGGCACTCACTGGAAAGTCAGGTTCTGGAAAATCGACACTTTTGTACATTGTGAGTGGACTTGATTTCCCAACCAGTGGTGACGTGAAACTCAGTGGGAAATCTTTACAACAAATGGATAGTAAAGAACTCCATGCCTTACGAAACCAATCGATTGGATTTGTTTTCCAATTCCATTATTTATTACCGGAGTTAACGGGATTAGAAAATATCACGATGCCTGCTCGAAAAACGGGGCACCATAAACAAGTCGAAGAGTATGCATTACACCTGATGGAAAGTTTTTCTGTTTCCCATTGCAAGGACAAGTTTCCAAACCAAATGTCTGGTGGGGAAGGGCAAAGGGTTGCCATTGCTCGTGCCCTTGTCCAAAAACCAAAGTTTTTGTTTGCCGATGAACCTACCGGAAACTTAGATTCGGTTAACGGTGATAAGGTGATGGAGATCTTTAAGAAGATCAATTCGGATGATGGCACTACAATTCTTTTTGTAACGCATGACCCTGATTATGCGGCAACTGCCAGGCAAAGGATCCATATGGTCGATGGAAAAATTGCTGAAATTTCATAAAAAATCTGCTATAGTAGCCTAAATCCGATTCTATAGCAGATATATTCCAAAAAAAATGATGAATTCGTATGCTCCTCACCAAATTTGGTAAGAGACATGTTTGAACATTTTGAAACCGAAGCCATCCGCATCCAAACCAAACGTACAGGGGAAAAGGAACACTCCACCCCCTTATTTTTAACTTCTAGTTTTGTTTTTGATGATGCGGAACATGCAAGGGCACTCTTTGCAGAAGAGGTTACGGGGAACCAATACACTCGTTTTTCTAATCCCAATACGACTGAGCTTATCGAAAAATTATGTGCACTAGAAAATACGGAAGATGGGATCGCAACTGCCTCCGGAATGTCTGCCGTATTCACTTCGATCTTTGGGCTTGTGAAATCTGGAGATCATATTGTATCCGCAAGAGCTATCTTTGGATCCACCCATCAAATTTTTGCAAACATCTTACCACGGTTTGGTGTGACCACAACTTATGTGGACATTGATAAACCACAGGATTGGGAAACAGCGATCAAAGAAAATACAAAAATCGTTTATATCGAAACTCCATCGAACCCAGGTCTTGATATCGTAGATCTGGAATGGGTATCTGCTTTGTGTAAAAAAAAGAAAGCGATCCTCATTGTGGATAATTGTTTTTGTTCTCCGTACATCCAACGTCCTGCAGATTTTGGTGCAGACATTGTAATCCACTCCGCAACCAAATACCTAGATGGCCAAGGGAGAGTCATTGCAGGTGTGATTTTAGGAAAAAAAGAATACATCCAACCCATTCGGTATATGGCAAGGAATACTGGCCCATCGCTTTCTCCTATGAATGCTTGGATCATATCCAAAAGTTTAGAAACTTTGGCAGTTCGTATGGACCGTCATGCTGAGAATGCGATGAAGTTAGCAACCTTTTTGCAGGAATCAAACGATGTCGAGTTTGTTCGGTATCCATTTCTACCAAATGATCCCGGTTATGCGATTGCAAAAAAACAAATGCGATCTGGTGGTGGGATTGTTTCGTTTGTGATCAAGGGTGGAGTGGAGCGAGCAAAGAAATTTTTAGATGCTCTGAAATGGTTCTCATTGACTGCGAATTTGGGGGATACGAGGACAACGGTCACTCATCCAACTACCACCACTCATTCCAAACTCACAGAACAGGAACGTTTGGCTGTTGGAATTTTGCCAGGTCTCATTCGGATTTCTGTTGGATTGGAGCATATTGACGACATCATTTCGGAAGTGAAACAGGCACTGGCAAACTCAAAGTAAACAATACGTAACGGCTATCTTTTTTTTCAGATAGGGAAAGTTGTAACTGCTTTTTGGTTTCGGCTGAAAGCAGGTTCCCTTTCTCACGAAGGCTTTCTTCAAAACTTCGGATATAATGTTCGTCAGGATCCACTTCAATCTCCCAGTCTAAGGTTTTGATTGCTTTTTCATCCAGTGTGAAACGAAATGATACATTGTGTGAATTCCCTGGTGTAATCCGTGTATCATAGTATTCTTCCGTTAGGTTAGTGTTCACAAGCCTTCCCAAAATGGATTCCTCAATCAATTTCCGATTTCCAAATTGGTTTTTACCAAAAAATCTTAAGTAAACTTTTGGGATAAGATAGGTAGGGAATTTATGTCCAATTCCAATTGACTTAAGTTTCGCATCGATTTGGATTTCACCATTCGCTGTTCTCGTCAAACTCCATGAAGGTTGTAACCCAGCACGAACAAAATCGGGATCATGGATGCCTTTCCAAGTATGATCCCTGTTTGGCATATGGCAATTTTGGCATTGGATTCCTTTTTTGGCAAACGAGGTATTTTCCCATTCTTGATAAACTTCCATCAGGTGTTTGCCATTTAGTTTTTGCCCAGATTCTGGGCTTTCGTGACAAGATTGACAAAATGCGGAGGATTCAAACTCCTCTTGCACCTTAAATCCGTTATGTGGTAAATTTGCCTGGAGGGTTGTCAACTGATTTGCAGTTAGATTCCGTGATGGTGGGCCATACCAAATTTGATTTCGAATATGACAACTTGCACATTGGATGGAAGGATTTGAAATTCCACTTGGGAAGTGTTTACGTTTTGAGTCTAAAATTTCATGTGTTTGAAACGTTTCGGAAATTTCCGCCTTTGTTTCCGGAAGAGGGGAATGGCAGTGCAAACATCGGTTCCATTCCTCAAAGGAAAGGATTTCCTTTTGCCATAAAATTCCATTCCCAATTGACTTCGCATGGAAACTCGATTGCCATGCTTTGAATTGGTTTTCATGGCAATTGGCACATTGTTTAGGATCCAAATTGGACTCAATCTGAGTGAGTTGGACTTCCGGATTCCTTTGGGTGGAAAGAGGGTGATTCCAATGTTCTGATAAAAAAGAATCTTTTTTACAACTAACAATGGATAGTCCAATACTCATCCAGATTGTTAGCTGTAAAATTTGAGATCTCATTTCATACAAATCATTTCAATTTCATCATCCACCACAAGCATTTCCTCCGCCTCCAGTCGGACCACCTCCACCACCACCAGAGCCAGCGTTTGTAGAACTTCCTCTTAAAAAGGATTTATCTTCCTCTCGAATTTTGTTAGAAGATTTGATGAATTGCCTGGACAAATCGAGTTGGTAATTGGGAACGTTTGCGTCTGCATTGGAAGTAATCCCATCAGCCAATTGGGCGGTATCAGTCCTCCAATACGAAGCTGGTTGTGTGATGGCACTCGGGCTTGAACCTGAAGTTGGTGACCTGAGTCCTAAAGCGCCAAATTGTTTCCAACCAGCTTCATAGAACCTAGTCGGTTTTCCAAGGATTTGGTGCAGGACAAACCAAACAACTGAAGTTCGGATCCCTTCTTCACCATATAAATAAATCAATTTTTGATCCGGATAACCAGTGTTATTTAGGCTTGTTGTTAATTGCGAAAAGGTTCTAAATTGAAAACTAGTTCCATCATAAAGATCAGTTGGTATTAAGTTCGAAGCAGATTTGACTCTACCTTCATATGTAGAGACACAGGTATTGGATACAAAACTGGAATTTGTTTTTGTTGTACAATTCGAATACTTTGAACCAGAAGCGGTAGAGTTTGTGGTTCCTGTAAAAGCAGCATTTTGCCTTCCATCAATGAGATAATAACCTTCAATCGGTAGAGGGTCTACATTTTCTAAATTACTATTCCCATTTTTAAGTGAATGGATCAGGTCACCAATGGTAAGGTGCAAAGAAGTATGATCACGAAACAATGTTTTGGTGGTTCCAGCTCGATTGCTATTTGCATAATTATACGAAGAGGTTGTGAATAATGTAGATGCCGCCGTCAAATCTGCAATCGAACCATTTAAAACGGCGAGTCTTTCCTTAGGGAATCCCCAGTAGAGTAAGGAATAGTAAGCAAACGTAGCTGATGATAAATTTGATAAGTTGGATGTGTCGGAAGCAAAGACAACATAATCGATGGCTGGATCAATTCCGTAAATTGCAAAAAAATCTGAGATTTCTTTCCCTTTCCCAACGATACCATCCGTTGCTAAAACTCCATCGTCTCTGGTTTCTGATAACAAATCATTTAGATTGGTGATCGGGTATGCAAAAGATTGTTTGCCATCAAAAAATACATACCTTCCACTGGAGCCGGAAGTTTGGATTTGGAATACAATTAAATTTCCAAAAACATAACTAGGTTTATTTGTGTTCCAATTCGATAAAAACCGCGAAAGTTTTGTTCCTGTGATGAGACCACTTTCATTCAAATTGTAATCTGAATTGGATAACTTTGCAAGCTCCGCTGGAGAGTAGTTTCTAAATAAAAATGGAGTTAAGTCGAACTTAAGACTTTGAGGTAAAAAAACATACTCAGGGAGTCCTTTGCAACCAATGAATGTGACTAGAATTTGAAAATATATAAAATACTGTTTAACTTTCATAGAATCCTCTTATAAATTATAAGGTAAAGTGACAGCAAATCCGACTGTCTTTAGTTTGGCGGTATTGTAACCAGCGATGGTTTCCGAATAAAATAATGTGTAGAAGTTGCCAAAACTATCCACATAACTAAATCCGATTTCCGCATTATGAAAGATTTCCTTTCTTCCCCAAGCAGGCCTTTCATTTTGAACATAGACATCATAGGGATTGATACCATAATAGGTAGGTTGCGGGTAACGAACTAAGTTCCATGGGGGTTCTTGCCTTGGGTCCGCATACGCATATCCGCCTTGTCCGATTTGCCCACGCATACCAACAGTTAAAAACAAAGATTCAAAGAATCGTTTGTAGAGTGCACCGTAATAAAGGATATCATCTGGCACCGGGTTTTCTCGTTTGCGATAGGAAAATTCTCCAAGTCCACCAAGTCCCCACAGCCCAAAATCTTTAGCTAAGTACAAATTGACTTCGCCTCCACTTGCGCCATCACCTAAGGATTGGGGATTACGGTCATAATCTCCACGTTTGATTCCTCCGATTCGAAGTGAGATTGTGGGCATCCATCTGAATTTCGAATCAAACTCATCAAGAAGTTTATATCGGAGTCCAAAACGAGTGTCCATAAAGCCGTATTTGTCAGGAACTTCTGGAGTTTGTTGTAGTCCGAAATAACGATTAAAGACTCTGTGTTTTCCTAATCTACCAAAGCCTATCGTTAAATCTGCTGTTAGTCGGTCGGTAAAACCATATTCTAAAGCGAGGTTTGCAACTGTAATCCGAACATTATCATCATACTTTGCCTTTTGGCCAGCAAGGAAGGCACTATCATATTCAGAATGAACAAATACAGGGCGTACCCAAAGTTGTCTCTCATACGGTGCCCATGCTTGTTGCGAATATAGATTCGAAGCAAGGATTGTTAAAAAAAGAAAAAGATATCTGAGTAATTTGAAATTTGTTCTCATCATTTATCCTTCTTCTTTTCAGGAAGTTTGATATTGAATCGAACTTGAATGAAATATTCTAGGGCTTGTAATTGTTCTTCCGTGAGTTTGCCAGAGAAATCAGGTAAATTTACCCTACGTTTTTCTGTATTCGGTAAACTCCCTTGGAGGTTTTCCAATCTCTCTTCTTGGTCAGTTGTGTTAACGTTTGCATTGGTTTGTTTTTCTAAACTAACTTCTTGGTTAAAAATTGCCTTTCCTAAATGGTATTTTTCACGGTCTTGGCCTTGTGGAATGTTTGCGATGCCACCACCGCTGATCCCACCAGATGCTAAAACGATATTTGTAATAAACAAATTTATCACGATTAATAATTGAATCAAATTTTTCATAATCATTTCCCAGTTTTATATACTTATATTGAACCAAACAAAGAGTAAGTTACATATCTTACTCTTTGTTCTTTTTGCTAAATCAACGTTTGTATGCTTTGTCTTCTTCGATGATTTTTCGAGACGTAGTTGCAAACGAATTTAAGTTAGTAGGCAAATTTGGATCCACATCGCCCGCCACATTGTAATTGATCACTTCTGATAACTCAGGAATGTCAGTGCGGAAGGGTGAGTCTGAAGGAAGTTTTGGTGCAGGTCCGCCGCCAGTCAAACTACCCCATTCGATCCAACTTCCATCATAATAAGTGGAAGGGTATCCTAGGATGGCAATGTAGGAAAAGCCAGTCACTTGGGAACGGTTATTGGTTCGGCAAAGTTGGATTGCAGTTTGACCTGGTGTGTACCCACGTAACTCATAATATGCTTTGAGATCCGCTTTTGATTTAAAGCGATGTTCAGTGTCTAAAAGTCCTGTCCAAGGAACATCTTTTGCTCCTTTGATACGACCTTCAAAACCAACATACTTACCTGATACCTCGGAAGTTGTACTCTTAACAACGCCATTGTACTCATTGCTACTTCCTGATGATGACCTAGCATCAGAGATAAAGACACTCGATGTAAGCCCTGCAACATTCACATTGTTTGGATCTTTTACAGCTTTGATCACATCTTCAACTGGTAACATCAGGATTGTATTATCTACGCGAAGGCTTTTTACCGAATAACGATTGTTTAAATTTGGAGGAGTGTCTGTTGTCGAGCGAAAGGGAACAAAATTTCCATCCGTATTCACAAGTCTTGGGAGAGTTCCATTGAGGAATGCTAAGTTTTTATGGTCGAATCCCCAATAACGAAACGAATAAAATCCACGTAAGGTTCCTTGGACATGGCTTGCTTGATTGGCAGCTGAGACAAATACAACAAGGTCATTGACAGGATCAATTCCAAATCGATTGAGAATGGTATCTACTTTTGAACCGTTGGCGATAATGGAAACAGTATCACTGAGTCCACTATTTCGCTTTTGGCTAAAGCCATCACCACCGTCTAACGCATTGGCTCCATCAGAAAAAGTAAAAGAATAGACAACAACATCATTGCCATTCCCTGCGATGTATTCTTTTCCAACAGTAGTACTCGCACCATTTTGTAAGATTACCAATTTTCCATTGATGCCACTTGGTTTTGTACCTGCCCAATTGTTGACCCATTTCCCTAACGTTTGTGGTGTGATGAGTCCATATTCATTTAGGTTATAATCATCATTCGATTCTTTTGCTAATTCTACTGCTGAGTTCACTTTAATCCCATTGGAGAGGGCTAAGGCAGCCAGAAGTAAATTGTTGTTATCATTTTGTTTGTTCCCACCGCAGGCTCCGAGAAACCCCGCGGTAAAAATGGCGATCAACTGGTGTTGAAGACTTGTTTTCATATTCTATCCTTTTGTTTCATTCCAATCCTTTCTCTGTAGGGGTTGCACCAGAGACTAAAGGGGTTGGTTAAGGATAGGTTAAAATTATGAGTTTTGAGACAAAGTTTGAATTTAATTTAACAGAGGAAAACTCTGTAATAGCGTATATAATATTGGAGGATTTTCCAATCGCTTTTACAGAGTTTTAGAATGTGATTCGAAATTTGATTTCAAACGATTGGGTTATCGAAATTTTTTCGATGAGATCCATAAAAACTTAGATAATCCGTCGGATTCATTTTCGATTGAATCAAGTTCGGAAATAGGGAAAAATACACTTTCGCCCACTTCCAAATGGTAGGTTTTATTTTTTAATTTGATCTTAGAAGCTCCTAATACTTGGTAAATTTTAATATCATGAGCTTGCGGCAAATGTTGGAATTGGTTTAATTTTCCTTGTTCCAAACTCCATTCGACAAGATTCAATCGTTCTCTGTCCTCTTGGTATAAAACCCTTGATTTACTTAAGTTTTTTGAAGATATCCAAACCTTTCCCTCGTTGGCCGGGATAAACCGGGGAGATTGTGAAAATAAATCAGGGATCATTTCGGCAATGGGGATTCGTAAGGTTTTGGATAGTTTCCATAAAATCCCTATACTTGGTGTGGTTTTACCTGATTCAATAAGACCAAGCATCCCACGGCTGACTGTGGATAACTGAGACAGTTTTTCCATAGACAAACCTAATTCCAAACGCCTACGTTTTAAAGTTTCACCGAGTACAACGGTTAAGACTTCGTCTACGTTTTGATCTAAATCATTTCGTCCAATTGGTTCGTCTTTTTGTTCATCCATACCGTCATCCCTTCAGGGCTATGTTCGATATATTGGATATTTTGTAAAGTAAAATGAATATTCTGCGAAAATATAGGAAAATGCAGGAGATGGATAAAATGGCTTCCAAAACAAGAATTGGTGTTGGAATTTCATAAAGAAACTGAAAATGGAAGCCTAACCTAATATTTGTTAGATATGATAATTGGAGACTGCTAATGAGGATCCATGGTAAAATAGACTGAGAACGAGATATGATGATGAGAGGTACTAACGTTAAAAAGTACCAAGGGTTCACCACCGGGATGTTTGTGAAAATAAAATAGCCAAAGTAAAAATAAAAATCATGTTTTTGGCAGAGGACAAAAAACCTTTTGGTTTTGTTTTTTTCTTTTAACGTAAGGTAAAGGTAGATAAAAAGCAATAGGAATTGGAAAAAAAAGGGAATACTCCGTAAATTGATCGTAAAAAAGAATTTCCAGACTGGTTCAAAAAATTGGTTAAATGTAAATGTTTCACCAAAGTGATGTAAGTTGGAAAGACCAAAATCATTTGAATTGGGAAAAAGAATCAAATAAAATCCAAAAAATAGTAAGAATCCGATCGATAACGAAAGGACAACTTGAATCCAAAATGCAGGCGTTTGTTTGGAGTTTTTTAATCTCAGGTAGGGAATGAAAAGAAGACCATAGATGGAGGTTAAGAACTTCATATGGACAAGAAATCCAAAGATACCGGCACCCAATTTGAGATTTTCTTTTTTTAGGAATGTATAAAAAATCCAAAAAAATGAAACAAGTAATACTTCAAAATGTAAGTTAATGTAAACTTCTTTAATGAAAATTGGATACACCCAATACAATAACATCATAAAATTCATTTTATGTTTGGGAACAATCGCAAAACAAATTGATTCGAAGAACAAATAACTAACTTTTAAGAAAAAGGTGGAAAAACCATAGGTAAATAACGAAAAATATAGGAGGATAAAGGGACTGTAAATCGTTGTCCAATCAGGGTGATTGATTTTAGAAAGGATTTCCGAGGGTAATGGTTCTAAAAATTCCGAGAAATAGAAATTAGGTGCCACTTCGTAAGGTGAAATCCAGTTTCGGATTAAATTTCCTTCCCATAAGTATCTTGCCCAATCATCTTCCCAAACAGGAGGGAAAAAAAAGCAAAGGACCCTGAGTCCAAAACCAATGAAAAAAAATAGTTTGAAATTAAGTTGGATTACTTTTTTGGGAAAGGTTACTACTTTCAGAAAGAAAATAGTAACCAGTAGAGTGGAGGAAAATAAAATCCATTCGTACAAAAGAATTCTTATTTGTTAAAATTCAAATGATTGCAACGTTCGCAGACTTCCTCAGGGATCACTCCAATTTTCATAAGGATACCAAACATAAAACATCCTGCACACCATCCAAGAAACGATTCAAGTGATGCAAAAAACACAAGTGTTGCCAAGGTGATTTGGTAGGCTAATGTCAATCCATTGGCGAATAATACAATCGCTGTTAAACTGAAGCTAAATCCAATCAATTGTGCAAATCGTTTTGGTGGACCTGCCGAAGGAACAAACGAAATACCAAGCCAAGGTACTAAATACTTCGAAGTGATGAGCGCGAATGGCTCATACTTTGGGCCGTAACTTAAGCGAAGGGCAAAACCGAGTAATAGCAAACCTAACACTATATAGTTGGGGAATAAAATCGAAAGAACCCCTAAAAGCACAACCTTGGATGCCACAATGCGAGTGACATTTTCATTGACTACGTCCGGGTAAAATCCTAGTTTCATTTGTTTCCTCCGTTTCCTTCCAAAATGGGTGAGAGGCTATCATTTGCAAGAAAAATTCGCTTTCTTGGAGGAAATGTTTATCTTATTGACGGAAAATTCGTCTTAGAAGAGTATTAACCTTTATTTAGGAGGGGAAGATCATGAAAATTCAAAAAACCTACGGAATTTACCTCTTCTCAATTGCTTTGTTTTGGGCTTTTTGGCTCCAAATCACAGCCAATCCCGTAAAGCAAAGTCCAATCCCATGGGAAGGGCGCTGGTTTTTATCCCCCGAAGAAACGGGCCAACTCCCTGCAATTAAGCTCATTGACACGCGTTCGATCATTGCAAGGACCACTTCCCAAGTCCCGGGTGCAAAGGTATTGGGGTGGGAAGAACTTTCCCAATCAGAGGCTCCCTTTCGTGGCAAATTACGACCTGAAGCTCAAATCCAAAAAATAATTTCCAATCTCGGAATTTCTCGGAATGATTTCATCCTCGTTTTAGGTGATGGAAAAAACGGCTGGGGAGAGGAAGGTCGTATTGTCTGGAGTTTGAGGGAAGTTGGTTATCCTCATTCGTATTGGTATGACGGTAGTGTTCCTTCTTTACGAGAAGCCATCGAAAAAAGTAAACGAAACCAAAAGACTCCAAATCCAATTCAGAAATCGTCTAACATATCGAATGCGGTAGTTTTCAAAAAAACTGATATCAACTTAGAAGAGATCAAACAACAACTCAAATTTGGTAGATACCAAATCTTAGACACACGGGAACCACGTGAATTTTCGGGTGCCACTCCGTATGGCGAGTCCCGAGGTGGGCATATTCCAAGTGCCAAATTGTTTTATTACCAAACCCTATTTGATGAAGAGGGTAGGATCAAATCAAAAGAAGAGGTGGACAAAATTTTAATTCAAATTGGTGTCACACCTAAAAAACCTATCATTGCTTATTGTACGGGTGGGGTCAGGTCTGCTTTCGTAGTAGGAATTTTACGATCCTACGGTTATAATGCTTATAATTATTCTGGATCAATGTGGGAGTGGTCTTCTTACACTGATCTCCCTTTGGAAAAATAAATTTGAAACGATATCTGATTATCAGTTTTTCTTCCGTATTCACTTTGTTAACGGGTTATTTTGTTTTTCAAAGCCAACGTGAAGTTTCTTTGGAGGAAGTTTTTCCAGGGAAAATTTGGGTGAGGCCCATCGAAAACTTACCTGATCTAAAAGGAGTTGGTGCGCCAACTGCCAGAAATTGTGGGAATTGCCACACGGAAATTTATGAAGAGTGGAAATTGTCGACTCATGCAAATGCACTCAGTGACCTTCAGTTCCAATCGGAATTGGCCAAACCTAGTTCTCCGAAATGGATTTGTCTCAACTGCCACATCCCAATTCAAAACCAAAGAGAAACCATTGTCACCTCTTTACGTGGTGGAAACTATTTTGAACCAATTGAAATTCCCAATCCCAAATTTAATGCCGATATGAAAGAAGAAGCCATTACTTGTGCGACTTGCCATGTTCGCGTTGATCCCAATACAAAAGAAAGTTATGTGATTGGTGGAAGTGGTGGTACATCCCCCCCACATCCCATTCAGATCAATGGAGAGTTTTTACAAAATCGTTGTAACGATTGTCATAATGAAACATATACGCTAAATGAGTCGCTGATCTGTGCTTTCCAAACTGGTACGGAATTAAAATTAGCAGACTCCCAAAAAACATGTGCCAATTGTCATATGCCTGAGGTTAAAAGGTCTTTTGTGAAACCTTCCTTAAATCGCCCGAATCGTAATTCCCATCGTCATGGGTTTGTAGGAGGAGGTGTTCCAAAATCCTTTGCCTTTTACAAAGATCAAGTAAGATTGGGTTACAAACCAGGGATTGTACTTTCAAAAATCAGTATTAATGAGGAAAGTATTCTCCTTACCATAGAAAATCAATTTGCAAGCCACCATGTGACATCGGGTGATCCGGAACGATTCTATCGACTCATACTGGAAGGATTGAATCAAAAAGGTGAAATTCTGTATCAGGAAGAAACAAAAATTGGCCAAGAATGGGAATGGTCACCTAACGCAAAAAAAATAAGTGACAATCGAATCCATGGAATTGGAAGTTTTGAATGGAAGATAGATTTAAAAGAAAGAAATCCTTCCATAGTAAGATTCCGATTCCAGGCAATCCATGTTCGTTTAAAAAATATTACCTCTGATTATATGCAACAAACTGCAGAAATTGTGCCTTTGTCATTTCGAGAAAAAGTCAGACAGATCAAAGATTTATACCCTCACAGTTCAATTGTATTGGAAAGTATATTTGATCGCAAAGGGAAAGAGAGGAGTGATACAAAATTGGAAGAATTATTCAAACGAAATGCAAAAAGAAAAGGTGAATGATCTCATTTGCATCATTCCGGCAAGGGATGAAGAACTAAGCATTAAACAAGCATTAACTGGTCTTTTGGAAGGTTCTGGGATAGTAAAATCAAATTTCCTCGTTGTCAATAATGCTTCCAAAGACAAAACAGCTTTCATTGTCAAAGAGTTGGGAATCAAAACATTGGATTGTCCAAAAATTGGATATGGAAGTGCCTGCCTGGTTGCTTTGGAATGGATTCGATCCATGGATTTAAATCCTGAATTTATTTTATTTTGTGATGCCGATGGTTCGGACGATCCAAAGGATATCAATCGTTTGTACCAAACAATCCGTGATACCAATTCGGATTTGGTAATCGGATCAAGGACACTTGGTGTCTCAGAAATTGGATCCCTTTCACCGATCCAGATATTCGGAAACAGATTAACTTGTTTTCTCATCCGAATCTTTTTTCAAAAAAAATACACGGATATGGGGCCTCTTAGAATCATTCGTTACAAATCATTACTGCAATTGGAAATGATTGATCCTACTTGGGGTTGGAACATAGAGATGCATGTCAAAGCCCTACAAAATCAAATGAAAGTGATTGAAATTCCAGTTCATTACCGAAAACGGATTGCTGGTATCTCAAAAATTTCGGGCACAATTTCCATGTCGGTTCGCGTGGGTATAAAAATCCTCTATACTTTTTTTAAATTACTGTTTTTTCGCAAATGAAAATCTTGGGTGGAAGATGTTCCTCCTAGTTTTATATCCATTCCTGCTTTTTTTTGTCGTTCATGGTATGGACCGTAATGATTTACCTTCGATCATTGTTTCCACTTTTTCGCTCTCGAGTTATTTCTTTTTTTTGCATAAGAAAGTATCCATATTTCAAAACAATTTTCCTTTCTTTTTTATGTATGGCGTGGCTTTGCGTTGCGTTGTACTCGGTGTGACTCCCCATCTTAGTGATGATATTTACCGATATCTTTTTGATGCAAAGTTACTTGTTTCTGGATTTGACCCTTATGAATTCACTCCTAGTGATTGGATAAAACAAAATCCTACACTCCTCGGGCGATTTGAATTTTTTTTATCCCGAATGAATAGCCCGGATTATGTTTCCGTTTATCCATTGTTATTACTTTTCTTTTATATTTGTGGTTCCTTTATCAATGAGTTTATCTCTGTTACTTTTTTAGCAAATCAGATTTTGTTTTTATTCATCGATGTTTTGAATTTACTTCTCATCCGTAGATTTTATCCCAAAGAACCACTTACCTTTTATTGGATCTATTTTGCAAATCCACTTGTGATCATCGAAGGAATTTCGCAAATGCACCCTGAGATTTTATTCATCCCATGGTTACTTTTACTGATACGACTCAAAGAGAATCGAATGATTGGCATGGTATTTTTGATTCTTACCCAATTGAAACTAAATACAATCCTCTTCCTTTTTTCTTTTTTTCGGAAATCAAAACAGATTTTGGTTTTAACTGGATTTGTTTTTTTGTCTCTTTTCCTATGGAAGGCCACTGTATTTGGGAATTGGTTGGCGCAAGGGAATCGTGGAATAGGCCTTTTTTTACATTCCTTTCGATTCGCAGGCATTTTAGAGCCATTTTTTTATTTCACCTTACGTGGGTTTGGTCTTGCATACCTATCGGGGATATTTTCCCTTATCAGTTTTCTTTTGTTGGCATTGGTTTTTAGTTTCCATTCCAAATTCCAAAACCAAACCAAAGAGATTCGATTGTTCCTGATTTACACGATGTTTTTACTTTTTTCGCCTGTGGTCCATCCTTGGTATTGGATCCCTTTTGTATTCCTTGGAATGATTTGTCGGATACCCATTTTATGGCAGTCCTTTGTTTGTAGCCTTGGATTTTTCTCATATGCAATCTATGTTTCAGAATCATATTTTTATTTGTATTGGATGTACTCATTATTAGGATTATTTTTTTATGCAAAAAAAGACACTTATCATCTTCGCAAAGCAACCTAAGTTAGGTCAGGTGAAAACAAGATTAGCCCAAACGATTGGGGATTCCAAGGCTTTGGAGGTGTATGAAGAATTATTAGATATCACCGAGTCCGTTACAGCCGACTTGGAAGCAGAAAAAATTGTGTATTGGGATCAAATCCCAGATTCTGGGCATTCTTATTTTCAAATTGGATACAAACATTCCAAACAGTCATCTGGTGACCTTGGTACAAAGATGGCAAATGCCTTCCAACATGAGTTTCAAAAATCAAAAGGGAAAGTTCTCATCATTGGAACTGATTGCCCTTATCTCAAGGCATCGATTTTTTTAGATGCGTATAAAGCACTTGAACATTCGGATTTTGTGATCGGTCCTGCTCTGGATGGGGGTTATTATTTGCTTGGAATGAATGAGTATTTACCTTTTGTCTTTGATGGAATTCCTTGGAGCACTGACTCTGTTTTAACTCTGACACTTGAAAATATCAAAAGGAATCACTTTAAATGTACTCTTTTAGAAGAACTAGATGATATCGATACAATTCACGAATGGGAAAAATGGAAAAAAATACGTTAAATTTTTTGTTGTAACCGGATTTCAACTCTCCGATTTAAGGCTTCATGTTCCTTCGTTCGGTTATGTGATTTGGAATTGCCATAAAATAACCTTCGGATTTGACCTTCTTCCACAAAATGAATCAATAAAAAACGTTCCACTTCCAAAGATCTTTTTTCACTGATCAAAATGTCTTCTTTAAAATTTTTACCTTCTACTGCATGTGCTTCAATGTAGATTTCATAATTCCGATTCTGGTTCAGAAAATCTGCTACTGATTGCAATCGATTTTGGTCAGCCTTTGGAATTTGAATTGATTTTTTTGTGAAATAAATTGTAAACGCGGTAACGTCTGTTTGTTTTTCAGTTTTTTGATAAGGATTTTCAAAGATAGTACCTTCTTGTGCAGCCAATTCATTATATCTAACCCCAATGTATTGAACGCTGTAAGTTAACAAAAAACAAACTAGTACTTTATAGGAAAAAGATGATGGCATACTATAATGATCGGTATCAATCGAATGATTCCAAAGAATGCTTTTTAAAATTATGATTGAAATATGTCCCTTCTCATTAATTTTCACACCATAGGTGTTGAAATGAAATTGAAAGAATTGGCTGAACAATTAGGTGCAAGTTTCACTGGAAATGGCGAGTTGGAAATCAAGGGCATCAAAGATTTGGAACATCATACTCCTGTTGATCCGAATAGCATCTATTATGTGGCATCCAAAAAGTATCTATACAAACATAAAAAGGCGCTAGAAGTTCAAATCGCTCTTACAATCGATTCTTTGGCCAACACTTTTCCCAATGCCATCATTGTTCCTGAGGAAGGATCCAAAGTCAAATTCATACAAGTGATCTCTTTGTTTGAAAAAAAGCCATCTCTCTCTCAATCCATTTCACCAAAGGCAAGTATCCATCCCAGCGCCAAAATTGGAAAAAATGTCACCATCATGGATTTTGTAGTCATTCAAGAAAATGTTGTGATCGGTGACAATGTAGTTTTGTTCCCAAATGTTGTGCTTGAATCAGACGTGGAAGTAGGGGACGGAACTGTCATTAAATCTGGAGTTGTAGTCTATCATGATTGTAAGATTGGCAAACGCAATTTGATCCATGCAAATACTGTCATTGGTGCCGATGGATTTGGTTTTTATGATTTTAATGGAGTTCGTTACAAGGTTCCACAAATTGGTAATGTCATTGTTGGTGATGACGTAGAAATGGGTGCACATTGTACGGTTGACCGTGCTGCTTTGGAATCAACTACAATCGGAAATTTCACTAAATTTGATGATCATGTTCACGTAGGCCACAATTGCCGTGTAGGGAATTATGTATATATCGCTGGAGCAACCGTTCTTGCCGGTTCTGTTACCATTGAGGACGGTTGTTTTCTTGCGGGACAGTCTGCTGTTGCCGAACACTTAACCATGAAAAAAGGATCCATTTTACTTGGATTATCGGGGCTTACAGAAGATTCGAAGGAAAAAACAGCTTACTTTGGAATTCCGGCAAGGCCTGCTCTCGAAATGCACCGAATCCATAGCGCCTTACCAATGTTACCCGAATTGATTAAAGATTTTGCAAAACGCAAAAATAGTAAAGATGTTTAACGTTTAAGACTTAGATTCTAAAATTGTTTTCAATCGATTGAGGTTTTCGGTCATTTGTGATTTGAGATTCATTTTTACCAAACCTTCGCTCAACTGAAATAGGCCTTTTAGTTCCATTTTGTCTGAAATGGTAAGGCGGCAGTGATTGCCTTCCTTTACGAATTCATATCGATCGGTAAATTTCATACCGTTTGCCGTACAGCTTGCGACAATCGCTTGGTTTTCGATGATGTCTTCTATTTTATAAACTTCGTTTAATTTAAAGATACCCAAATCAATTTGAATTTTGTATTCAGTAGCCTCTGCATTTTTGACTTCAACAGCATGAATGCTTTGGTTGTAGGCAGTTTGGTTCGTCATGTCGCGAACGTATGCAAACACTACCTCTACGGGCTTGTGGATTAAAGTATCAACTTTTGTTTCGATCATTTATTTTTTGGATTCATTAATCCATTGTTTCCATATCTCTGGTACAAATCCAATGGTTGCTTTTTTGCCATCTCTGACGATAGGGGTTTTGAAAAGTAGAGGGTTTGTTAAAAGTGCCTCTTCTTTATCGTATAACATATACTTCAAATTTTTATCTTCATAAACTTTTGATTCTGTATCAATCAAATCATCTAAACTGACACTACCAAGAATGGATCTAAGTTCCCCTTTACTCATTTCTTTTTCTTGTAGGTTGATGAATTGGAAAGGAATACGTCTCTCTTGAAAGAAGAGTTGTGCCTTTTTAGAATCTTTGCATTTTTTTGTGCCGAAGATTTGTAAGTTCATCCAAAGATTGACTTTTTAAATTCTTCGAGAAGTGATTCTGTGCCAGACAACATCAATTCGATTTGATCTTTGTCCAAGTCATACATCACATGTGCTTGTAGGTATAAGGTAAACTCTTCCGCAGAAACTTTTTTTGCGTCGAAGTTTTCTTTAAGAAAGTTATACCAAGCAGCGAGGATGACCTTCTGGTGGGCCAGTTCTTTGATACCGATGGTAATGATTTTAGGGGATTTCATGGAATTTTCTTAAAGAATTTCATTCAATTGAAAGGATCGTCAATCCAAAAACCTTTGGAAGACTGAAAAATACAAAATCCAAGCACCTGAGTTCATATCCAACCTACGAAATGATTGTGCAGTGCTCACAGTGGCATCAATGATCCTTGTGTCATCAACGACTCCCACTCGCCCATTTGTTGCAATATAAAAACTTGATGATTCACCGTTATAATTCCCGCTAAACCGATCGATGGCAATATGGTGGTAACCAAGTCCAAATTGAAAAAAGGTACGATCGTATAACCTGTGATTGATGGCAGTTTCGGCTCTGTAACTAAGCCCACTGCCTCGGAGTCTCCCTCTTTGGTTAAAATATTGAGTATCAGGAGGAAGTTCTCCAACTGAGTATCCTCTGATGTTCCAATCTGCGGAAGTAAATCCCATACCGAGTCCATTTTCCCATTCCCAGTTTTTGAAAACCGGGGTAACAAAATGATACATTGCTAAAACATGATAAGAATAAATTTCGGAATTTAACTTAGTGTAATAAAAATCATTAGTAACTTCTGTTAGTTTCAAGATTTGCCAATCATTCCTCCCAACGACAAACCCAAACCTAGATCGTGAATCGAGTAAAAATCGCAAAAAACCTTCGTAGAGATAGGTGTTTCTACCTCCACTCAAACTTACGTCTGAATAAATGAGAGGATTGAAGGTGGAACTGAATTGTTTTAAGTCACCATCGAACCTACCTGGAACTCTTTCTCCCGCTCCATACCTGAGACCAAATTCAATTCCTGTACCCTCGGCAAGTAAGTCTGGTCCTTTAAGAAACCAAATGGGGAAAACGAGAATCGAAAGGATTACAATACATCTTGACATAACAATTTCATCCAATTTCGTGAGGAAGAACCTATATGGAAACACTCTTTCAAAACGGATCTCAGTTTAATCTCATTTTAGGATCAGACATCCTAAGCCCATATTTTTACCTTATCCTACTCGCTTCCGTTTACTTAAGCGTAAGGTTGGGTTTCCCACAGATTCGATTCCTCTTCCTTTCATTGAAAATCCTAACAGGGAATATGGACTTTAAAGGTTCGAAGGGGCAACTTGTCCACTCTCAGGCTTTTTTTGCTGGGATTGGGTCTTCGCTTTTAGCAGGTTCCGTGATTGGAACGGCTCTCGCCATCGCCTACGGCGGAATTGGTGTTCTTTTTTGGATTTGGGTGATGAGCCTTTTTGTCATGCCCATCCGGTTTGTTTCTTCCACTTTGGCAGTCAAATTTCGGAACCAACTCCCAAGTGGGCGTTACCTATCTGGCCCCATGTACTTTATCGAAAAGGCACTCCGGGCGAAGTGGCTTGCGGTTGCCTTTTCACTTGCCAGTCTTGTGACGGTTCTTGTTTTCGGTGGGATTTTCCCATTTGTTGGCCTCACCTACCTTACAAAAGAAGGGCTAAGTTTGTCGGGTTTGTCTGGCCCCATTTCCTTATCAGTGGTATTACTTTTCATTGTGATCGGTGGTGTTAGGCGAGTGGGTAAGGCTGCGAGTATCCTTGCTCCCATTGGCATCATCCTATTTATCTTTGGTTACGTTTCACTTTTCTCAAACGGAATGATTTCTTTTGTTGGATTCATTACGGATGTCACAAAAGAAGCTTTTTCCATCAAGGCGTTGCAAGGTGGAGGTGCTTTTGGCATTTTACGTGCACTTTCGGTTTCACTGAGTACATTCTTTTTGTCAACAGAGACGGCTGTAGGAAAGTCTTCTGGAATTGCTGGTGTTGTGAGAACTGATTACGCCGCAAAACAAGGATTAGTGAGTATGCTTGCTTCCTTTTTTGAAGGTTTCATTATGGCAACTATGGTAGGGTACGTATTGTACTCTTATGGTGCTGTCAATTTAGAGACAATTTTGTCGTTTCCTGATCGCATTTTGGTCCAAAACAATTCCATCCCAGCCATGTTGTTTGTGATTTCCTTTTTGTGTTTTGGGATCTTAAGCCTGGCAGGTTGGTTTTACAGTGGGGAACAAAACGCTTTTTATGTGTTTGGTGAAAAATTTTCCAATTTTTTTCGAATGTTATTCATTGGATCTACTTTAGGGTTTGCGTATTTGTATGTAAATTACGGAATCAGTGTCCTAAGTTTTGTGATGCATTGGGGTTATGTGGCTGCTGTCATCACGAGTGTCCCCCTCCTTGTTTCCTTAATGTTACTTGGCAAATCTGCGAATTTAGAACTTAAAAAATACCTTTCTGAATCTGGAGCAAGGTACGAAATTTTTAAGGACATCTATTTATTGTTTTTAACCTTACTTCCTAAAAACCTAATCTCAAAAATCTTTGGTTATTTTTCGACATTGAAACTACCAAGATTTATGATGATCCCGATCCTAAAGGCATTTGCAAAAGCATATAAAATCAACTTAAGTGAAGCGGAACTGGAAATCAAAGAGTATGCCTCTCTCAATCAGTTTTTCACAAGAGCGCTCCGGGCAGAGGCTCGGATCATTGATTCGGCTACCAATGCAGTTGTTTCTCCCACAGATTCCAAAATCACAAGTTTTGGAAATATCAACCAGTCCACCATCATCCAAGCGAAAGGAATTGATTATTCCGTAAAAGAGCTGTTAGGTTCTGAAAAGTTTTACCCACATTTCACAAATGGAAAGTACATTACCTTTTATTTATCCCCACAAGACTACCACCGCATCCACAGTCCGTTTGCAGGCCAAATTTTAGGATACTATTACGAACCAGGGAAATTGTTTCCAGTGAATGACTTAGCGGTGCTCAATATCCGAGGGCTTTTCCCGAAAAACGAAAGGCTCATCACATTCTTACAAACCGAGTATGGAAAAATCGCCGTAATCAAAGTGGGTGCCTCCAATGTGGGAAAAATCCGAGTCACCTATGACAATAAAATTGTCACAAACAATTGGATCCGTTTTGCAAAGGAACACCATTACAAGGATGTATCCATCATGATTGACAAAGGTTCCGAAATGGGCCGATTTGAAATGGGATCCACTGTCATCCTCGTGTTTGAAAATGATACAATCGATTTGACAAACATCCAACTGGGGGATAAAATCCAATACGGAACGACTGTAGGCCATTTTAAATCCAAAAAAACAAGTTTACCGGTCAAATTTTAAGATGATGAATTCCCAACTTGCCACCTTCCCGAAAGAAATTTCCTTCGATGATGACTTTCTTTACATCGATTGGAAGGATGGGCATGGCAGCAAATACTCGTTGTTAGACCTTCGCAAAAAATGCCCCTGCGCCACTTGCAGGGGTGGGCATGGTGGCAAAGTAGGCCAAGCCACTGGTCATATCGAGTCCATCAAACTCATATCTTGGACCAAGGTTGGCCGGTATGCCATCTCCATCGTATGGAGTGACTACCACAATACGGGAATTTATTCTTATGACCATTTGCGGGCCTATGCTGAGGGAAATTCCGGCGCCTTTGACTAGGGTTTGGTCACTTTTTGTCAATTCGGAAAAAAACTGAGTGACAAAAACATTCATATTATGTCTCATTATCCTAAGTTTTTCCGGAGATAAAAGGGCATGGGTGAAGGTTCACTCTCACAAGACGAGATAGACGCATTACTACAAGGCGCGGATGATACATTCGACCTCTCTTCCTTAAGTGGCGCATCCAGTTCGTCATCGGACAACCTATCTCCAATTGACCGCGACATTATATCAGATGTGATCGGCTCTGCATTCCAGGTGGCGGGGAACACACTTGGCACGATCTTGGCAAAAAACACTCGTTTTATGAACCCTGCCACGGAATCGAGCTCTTCGGCGGACATCCAAAAAGAATTAGGCACAAAATCAGTTAGTTTGTTTTCAACCATTAGCGGCAGTTTGGCGGGGCGAGTTTGCCTTGTGATGGCACAAGAAAATGCTGCCAAAATTGCTGGTGTGATGATGGGTGGTATGGCTCCTCCAGGCCAACTCGACAATGCCCAACTCCAAACCTTAAAAGATTCACTGGCCCCCATCCTGGGGACTGTAACAGCGCAAATTGGAATGAAACTTGGTGGTACCATGTCTGGTAGCCCACCAGAAATTTCTCTTGTGAATTCTGGTCGTGATTTGCAACTCCCAGATGACAGTAGTTTGGTGAAGACATCACTCAGCTTGAATATTGATGGAGTTGGTTCTTTTAAGGTATACTACGTAATCGCTTTATCAATGGCAAATTCCATCCTAGACATCCAAAAGGGTGGAGGCCAAAAACAACAACAACAGTCCGGCGGAATGAACGTCAATATGCAACCTAACATGGGTATGGGTGGTGGACAAGGTTCTGTTGGGATCAAAGGTGTGAATTTCCCTTCCTTGGCAACAGCTGGTGGTGGACCAGGCCAAACGAACCTCAATCTACTCATGGACGTGCAGATGGCACTCACAGTGGAGCTTGGTCGTACCAAAATGTACATCAAAGACATTTTAGGTTTAGGGGAAGGATCCATCATCGAGCTTGATAAGTTGGCTGGTGAGCCGGTGGACTTACTTGTGAATGGCAAACTCATTGCAAAGGGTGAGGTTGTGGTCATCGATGAAAACTTTGGTGTTCGTGTCACTGATATCGTAAGTCCTACAGACAGACTCAAAGGCGAAAAATGATCCAAAACACTCGGACAGGAAAAGAATTGAATAGGAAAGTTATGTACTTTTCCATCCTCTTCTTTTTTTTGGTTTCGCCAATCTTTTCCCAAAACAGTGACACTAAGGAATTGGATCAAATTTTACGCCAAGAATTGGGAGAGTCAAAATCCAAACCAAATGGGTCTGAAACTGGATCCACTGGGAATACAGGTTCAAATGGAAGTTCTGATTCCAATGGGAAATCTCAAAATGGAAATTCCTCCAATGGAGCGACTAATAATGGTCAGTCGGCGAGTGCGGGAGGAAACCCAGGTGAACCCAATTTAATCCAAGAGCGTTATGCCGAAAACCAAGATGATTCTCCCTCAGCCACTTGGATTCTATTAAAGATATTATTTGTTTTGGCAATCCTTGTCGGAGCTGGGTATTATTTGATTCTGCAGATGCAAAAATCGAAATCAGCAAAGTATCCTGTGAAAGGGTTTATGAAGGTTTTGTCGAGTTTGCCTTTGTCTGCGACCCAATCGGTTCAAATTATAGAAGTGGGTGGTCGCACACTTGTGTTAGGTGTCGCTGACGGATCGGTTAGTTTACTCACAGAAGTGACAGCACCAGAGGAAAAAAACCAAATCCAAAAAATGAAAGAAGAGGCAGATCCGTACGTGCCTAACTTTTTGGAAACCGTTCTCGAAAGTTTACAATCCAAAGCGCAACGAAAGATCCACATCAACCCAAACCAAATGGACAGTTTGGAAATGGATGGGGCAGCCGAGATCCAACGAAAGGCAAAAGAAGGATTGGAACGACTGCGCAAGCACCGAAAACTCTTAGAGGGGGGAGAAACATGAAAGATCGTTTTTTTTCCTTTTTAAAGAGACATAAATCAGTTATTTTTCTCATTAGCATTTTGTTTTTGGTTTCGGCAAGTGGGTTTGCGGGACTTTTGGCACAGGACAAAGGATCTCGGATCCCCATCCCGAATCTATCATTTAACGTGAATGAGGCGAGAGGACCAAAAGAAACCAGTTTGTCTCTGATGATCCTGTTTCTTGTCACCATCCTTTCACTAGCGCCAGCGATTGTGATGAGTGTGACTTCCTTTACCAAAGTAGTCATTGTATTTGATTTTGTGAGAAGGGCACTTTCCCTCCAAAACCTCCCGCCAAACCAAGTGATGATGGGCCTTGCTCTCTTTGTGACATTTTTCATTATGGCACCTACTATTGGTAAGGTGAACGACGAAGCCCTCCAACCTTATCTAAACGGAAAAATTGACCAATCAGCGTTTATGGAAGGTTCCATGAAACACTTACGTCAATTTATGATCAGGCAACTTGGAAAAGATGGAACAAAGGACGTTGCTCTCTTTTTAAAAATTGGGAAAGTACAAAATGTAAAGTCATTTGAAGATGTGCCTTCTTATGTGCTTGTGCCTGCGTTTATGCTGAGTGAAATTAAAAAGGCATTTATCATTGGGATTTATATTTTTATCCCGTTCATCGTGATTGATCTCATTGTGGCTTCTGCCCTTCTTGCCATGGGTTTTATGATGTTACCACCTGTCATGATTTCCCTTCCTTTGAAACTGATCCTTTTTATCCTCATTGATGGTTGGAACTTACTCGTACTAGAACTTGTAAGGAGTTACAAATGACAGAAGTCGATGTTGTCAATATGATGAGGGAAGCCTTCATTGTGACTTTAAAAATCTCCAGTCCGATTTTGATTACAGCACTTGTGGTAGGTCTGATTGTTGGGATTTTACAAACAACCACTTCCATCCAAGAACCTACCATTGCCTTTGTACCAAAACTTGTTTCTATTTTTGCTGTGATTGTGTTTTTTTCCGCATGGATGGTGCGAGTGATGACGGACTATACAAGGGAAATTTTTTTTATGATCGAAAAGATATGATATGGAAGCATTCATTTTACACTTTCAATCTTTTCTTTTTGTTTTAGTTCGACTTCTCGGACTATTCCTTGTTGCACCTTTTTTCTCTTCTGAATCCATCAACTTCTCCTTACGAATGATTTTTTCCTTTATGGTATCACTCATTGTGTACCCGGTTGTCGCGAACTATATGCCACCTGTGCCTGGTCATATGATCAATTTTGGGATTATGATTGTATCGGAGATGCTCATAGGAGTATTTATTGGGTTTCTTGTCTCGCTTGTGTTTAGTGCCTTTCAGATGGCTGGTGAATTCTTTAATAACCAAATTGGTTTTGGATACACGGAAATTCTGGATCCCGTCACTCAAAACTCACTCCCTGCTATAGGAACCATGAAAAACCTAATGGCAACGGCTCTATTTCTTGTGATTGGGGCCCACCGTTTCCTCATTGAAACACTTGCCTATTCCTTTGAAAAGATACGCATCATTACTTTTACAGGCAAAGTCAATAGTGGGCTCTACCGATTGGTAGAAGATGCCATTGGCGCAATGTTTGTGGTTTCGTTTAAAATTGCTCTACCAGTCATGGGCATTCTCTTTTTGGTATCACTTGCAGAGGGACTTATGGGAAAGGCAGCACAACAAATGAATGTGATGTCTATGTCGTTTCCTTTGAAAGTATTCATTGGAACACTTACGTTAATTGCAACATTAACATTTATTGCCACCCAAATGGTACAAGGCATTCAAATCTCTATGGACAAGGCAAGTTTACTTGTACGGGAGTGGCCTAGTTTATGAAAGCGAAGGGTTCTTTGTTTCAGGAATACATTCGATATTGGAAGCCCGTATCAGTTCTATTAGGTGAGATCAAGGATTCGATTCAATGTAAGTTTTTTGATCTCACATTCGTTCCAAGTTTTGGATTCCCTCTTCTCGGTTCACAAAATACATGGGAGGAGGGGGATAAAAATTCCCAAACGCGAGTAAACGATCAGGGATTGGAATGGAATCTTCCTTTAACCTATGTTACTGGTGAGTATGCAATCCAATTGCAGCTCTTTGCCGCTGCCGATGAAGGGAGAACCGAACCTCCGAGTGAAAGGCGAAGGAGGGAAGAAAAGGAAAAGGGGAATGTTCCCAAATCCAATGAAGTTGCCTCCACGTTAGTCCTACTTGGTGGAACCGGTGTTTTGTTTTTACTCGGTGATACCTTTATCAAAAATACAGCCCTCTTCATTAAAAAGTACTTACCGATGGGGATGCACCACGATCGTTTTGGAGCAGAAGAATTCCGAGTCATCCTTTCTGGTGTTTCGAAGGATTTTTTTAACCTGCTTTGGCCTGTCCTTGCGATTACCCTTGTGTTTGCGATTGTTGGGAATGTGGTGCAAGTAGGGTTTATGTTCTCTCCAAGGGCGTTGTCCTTTCGGTTTGATCGCATTTCGCCCAACTTTAAACGGGTATTGCCAAACCGCCAAACTTTGTTTAATCTTGTGAAGTCACTCGCAAAAGTTGTGTTAATTGGGGTCATCAGTTATATTTTAATTTCTGGTGACTTTTTAAAAGTTTTACTGACTGGGAATATGGGGATGATGCAAGCCATCTCCCTTGTTACGTATTCTGGATTTAAGATCATGATGGCGGCTGGACTTTTGTTACTTGGGATTGCGGTAGCCGATTTCTTTTTCCAAAAATCAGAATTTGAAGAATCCTTAAAACAAACTCCTTCCGAAGCCAAACGAGAAATGAAGGAAGACTCTGGGGACCCTGTGATGAAAAACCGCAGGATGCAACTGGCTCGTGACATGATGCAAGGGAATATGTTACGCGAAGTTCCGAAGGCCGATGTTGTCATCACGAATCCTACACATTATTCAGTGGCACTTTCGTATGAGATGGGAAGGGATTCAGCACCTCGAGTGATTGCAAAAGGGGAAAACCGCCTAGCACTGGAAATACGAAGGATCGCACGTGAAAATGATGTACCAATCGTGGAAAGTCCCAAACAAGCAAGGCTATTGTATGCGCAAGTAGAAGTGGGAGAAGAGATCCCACAAGAGTTTTTCCAAGCCGTGGTGCAAATCCTCATCACCCTTGAGAAGTTCAAAAAAAAAGTAGGAATGGCATAACCATATGAACTTTAGAGATATTTTAAAACAATCCGATGTTGTCTTAGGTGTGGGAACCTTATTGATCCTAGGGATGTTGATTGTCCCTCTCCCTGGATTTGTTTTGGATATTCTCATTGTGGTGAGCATTGGTCTTGGACTCCTCATCCTAATGACGGCCCTTTCTGTGACGGAACCGAGTGAGTTTTCGATTTTTCCAAGTTTACTCCTCATCACCACACTCTTTCGTTTGGCGTTAAACGTTTCGACCACAAGACAGATCCTTTCCAAAGGGCCTGCTATGAATTCAAGTGTGATTGAAGCATTTGGAACCTTTGTGGTGGGTGGGGAATCGGGACTCGGCAAGTATGTGGTGGGACTCATTATCTTTATCATCCTTACCATTGTACAGGTGTTAGTGATCACTAAAGGTGCGACAAGGATCTCGGAAGTGGCAGCAAGGTTTACTCTCGATGGTTTGCCACAAAAACAAATGTCCATTGATATGGAACTGAACAGTGGTGCCATTACAGAAGCTGAAGCCAAGGTAAAACGTAAAAAAGTCCAACGGGAAGTTGATTTTTATGGGGCCATGGATGGAGCTTCTAAATTTGTGCAAGGGGATGTAAGGGCAGGTCTTATCATCACCGCCATCAATTTACTTGGCGGTATCCTCATTGGTTCTACAATCCGAGGGGAATCGTTTCTTGCATCGATTGAAACTTATGGTAAGTTTACGATTGGAGATGGACTGGTTTCGCAAATCCCAGGTCTACTTTCCACAACAGCAACAGGTATCATTGTCACTCGTTCAAGTTCCGAAAAAAAACTTACCGTAGAGATCAAAGACCAACTCTTTGGAAACGCCAAAACATTGTACGTTGTGGCAGGGGCACTCGGAATGGCAAGCCTCATCCCTGGCCTTCCGTTTTTCTCCCTTCTCTTTTTATCTGGTGCAATTGGGTACTTAGGGTATTCGATCGAACAAGTGGCCAAAGAAGAGATCAAAAAAATCGAAACGGTTTCACAAGAAAAAGTCCAAGAGAAAAAACCAGAAAACTACATCAAAGAAATATCCGTCGAAGCCATCCAGGTGGAACTGGGGCGCGATTTACTACCGTTAGTGGACGCTTCTTCCGGTGGGCATCTGCTTGAACAAATTGCCAACACTCGTAAAAAATTTGCGATTGATTTTGGACTTGTGATCCCTGCGATACGGATCATTGACAATTTAGAGATCCCACATGACAATTATAGCATTCGGATCAATGGAGTGGTGGTAGGGCAAGCTGCTGTAAAAGCGGACCGGCTTATGGCAATGAACAATACCAGCCGTAACCTCGAATCAATTGTCGGAGAGCCATTCACAGAACCAGCGTTTGGTTTGAAGGCCACTTGGATTGATCCAAATGATAAAATCGAAGTGGAAAACAAAGGGTATTCCGTTGTGGATCCATCGACTGTCATCATCACTCATTTAAAAGAACTGATTTCTAATTATGCATCACAACTTCTAGGACGAGAAGAAGTAAAAGCATTGTTAGAACACTTACGCCAAACTCACCCAACCCTCGTGGGAGAATTGGATTACGACAAACAAGGCCGTCTTGGGATCATCCAACAGACCTTACAAAATCTTTTAGCAGAAGGATTGTCGATTAAGAACCTTCCGAAAATTATGGATGCGATTGCAAACCACCTGCCACGTACGAACAATCCCTTTGATTTGGCAGAACATGTGAGGCAAGCACTCTCCAGACAAATCATCAATGATTTCCTTTCACCTGATGGAAAGTTACATGTGGTGACCATTGATCCAAGGATTATCGATCGTATGAACAAAAGCATCACACTCGATGAAACTGATGGAAGTAAACTCATCATCCTTCCGCATGACATTCGAGTGCGAATTTTGGAATCGGTTTACAATGAACTACAAAAGGCTTTGGATGAAAACAGATTCCTAATCTTTGTGGTTTCTAGGTACTTGAGACAAGCCTTTGCATTCTTTTTGACAAAGGAACTACCCCCAAGGAACTTTGCAGTAATTGCTTCTGAAGAAATCCATAGAGGGGTTCCAACAGAAATTGCCTCGGTTTTAAGCCTTCCATCTAGAGAGGAACACCCACAAGAAGCATAGGAGATCCGTTTGCCAAGTCCTGTCCCATCGTACCGCATTTCTGTTGCTCCGATGATGGACTGGACAGACAGGCATTTCCGTTTTTTTATGCGCCTCATCTCCAAACGAGCGTTACTTTATACGGAGATGGTGACAACTGGCGCAATCCTACGGGGAAAAGACAATCACAGGTATCTCGATTTTTCCAATGAAGAACATCCTGTTGCACTCCAATTAGGCGGTGATTCACCAAAAGCACTGGCAGATTGTGCTAAAATTGGGGAAGACTACGGGTATGACGAAATCAATTTGAATGTAGGTTGTCCTTCCGACAAAGTCCAAAGTGGAAGTTTTGGCGCTCGTCTTATGAAAGAACCAAATCTTGTGGCCGAGATGGTTTCGTTTTGTAAGGCAAAGGTTAAGATCCCTGTGACCGTCAAACATCGGATTGGTGTGGATGGGAAAGAATCGTATGAAGATTTACACCATTTTGTATCCAAAATCAAAGGTGCGGGTGTGGACCATATCATTGTCCATGCAAGGATTGCGATCTTAGAAGGACTATCTCCCAAAGAAAATCGCACTGTTCCACCGCTTCGTTACGCAGATGTTTACCGATTGAAAAAAGATTTCCCGGATCTACCAATCACCATCAATGGGGGGATCAAAACCCACGCAGAAATTGCTGACCACCTAACAAAAGTGGATGGAGTGATGGTGGGAAGGGCAGCCTATGACAATCCGTTTTTATTTGCAGGTGTAGATTCCCTTTACTTTGGCTCAAAAGAAACCCCTCCAACACGTGAGTCCGTTTTACAAGAAATGATCCCTTATCTTCGGTCGTTTCGAATGGGTGGGGGAAAGACCCACCATGTCCTTCGCCATATCTTAGGTTTGTACCACGGTGAAAAAGGGGCAAAAGAGTTTCGAAAATTTCTCACCGATCGTATGCATTTGTCTGGAGCAAATGAATCCATATTAGAAGATTATGTAATGCGTTAAGGATCCGTAGGGCGTTAGGTCAGCGACTCGGCTAACGGCGAGTTGCTGACGGAAGCGTAAGCGCACCCCGGAGGAGCCTGACCTGTCTTCGGCCAAACATTCAAATCGAAATCGATTGGGAACGCCTCACTGCTGATGGAAGGATAAAGGTAAATATTTTGGTTGTTTTATTTTCCATTCGCAAATGGATTTCGGAAAAGGCAAAAGATAACGTGGATTAGACGGTTTGTGCCTTTGTTTCGTTCAAAATTTTTTGGTTTTGCCCTAAAAATGGCAGGAAAACACACCCAAAATCTCTTAAAATCAAATGGGTTGACAGGGCGCTTTCTCTACACAGCCTGGTTAAATTGAGAGGGAATACCATGACCAAGCCACTCACCGTACAAAGTGACAAAACAATGCTTCTAGAGGTGGATAACCCAGAATTTGAAGCGTGTCGGGACCTCGTTTCCAAATTTGCCGAGCTCGAAAAAAGCCCGGAATACATGCATACCTATCGCATTTCTCCACTTTCTTTGTGGAATGCTGCCTCCATTAAGATGACAGCAGAAGAAATCATTGAAGGACTTACGAAATTTGCTCGTTATTCCGTTCCCAAAAACGTGATGAATGAAATCCGTGAACAAATTTCACGTTACGGAAAAGTAAAACTCGTTAAGGAAGAGTCGGGAGAATTGTACATCATCTCCAATGAAAAAGGATTTATCACTGAGATTGCAAACAACCGCGCTGTCCAACCATTCGTGGATGGAATGGAAGGTGATAAAATTCGCATCAAAAAAGAATACCGTGGTCACATCAAACAAGCGTTAATTAAAATTGGATTCCCTGTAGAAGACCTTGCCGGATACGATGAAGGGAATAAATATCCGTTTAACTTACGTCCTACGACAAAAGGTGGGATCAAATTTGGAATGCGAGATTACCAAAGAGCATCTGTGGAAGCCTTCCATGCAGGTGGGCGTAACGAAGGTGGATCTGGAGTTGTGGTCCTTCCTTGTGGTGCGGGAAAAACCATCGTGGGTATGGGAGTCATGCAAATCGTGGGAGCAGAAACTCTCATCCTTGTAACGAACACTTTGTCCATCCGCCAGTGGCGAAATGAAATTTTAGACAAAACGGACATCCCAGAATCGGATATTGGTGAATATTCAGGTGAGATGAAAGAAATCAAACCGATTACCATTGCGACTTATAACATCTTAACTCATAGAAAGAAAAAAGGTGGGGACTTCACACACTTTCATATCTTCAGTGCGAACAATTGGGGACTCATTGTGTATGATGAGGTGCACTTATTACCAGCTCCTGTGTTCCGTATGACTTCGGAACTCCAAGCCAAACGTAGGTTAGGTCTTACTGCGACACTCGTCAGAGAAGATGGATTGGAAGAAGATGTGTTCTCACTCATTGGCCCTAAAAAATACGATGTGCCATGGAAAGAACTCGAAGCAAAGTCTTGGATTGCCGAAGCCAATTGTGTGGAGATTCGTGTTCCTATGGAAGATGACCTTCGCATGAAATATTCTGTAGCAGATGACCGCGAAAAATTTCGTTTGGCATCTGAAAATCCAGAGAAACTCCGTGCCATTAGTTATATATTGAAGAAACACTCCACTAACAACATTTTGGTGATTGGGCAATACATCAATCAGTTAGAAGAGATTTCCAATACCTTCAAAATCCCTTTGATTACTGGAAAAACTCCTCTTCCGGAAAGACAAGAGCTCTACCAAGCGTTCCGAACAGGCCAAATCAAACAACTTGTGGTTTCCAAGGTAGCAAACTTTTCCATCGACTTACCGGATGCAAACATTGCCATTCAAGTTTCGGGAACGTTTGGTTCCAGACAAGAAGAAGCACAGCGTTTAGGTCGTATCCTTCGTCCAAAATCCCAAGACAACACAGCGATTTTTTACTCACTCATTTCGCGTGATACAAACGAAGAGAGGTTTGGCCAAAACAGACAGCTCTTCCTCACCGAACAAGGGTATGAATACGAAATTTATACTTTGGACCAGTTTAAAGAAACAGTTCCAGAAGAATCACTCACTAACTAGAGGACAAAATGAAACTTGTAGCAAAACGACTCGATGTCGTAGAACCTTCTCCCACTCTCGCGATCACAGCGAAAGCAAACCAATTGAAAGCGAGTGGACTTGATGTGGTTGGATTCGGAGCAGGGGAACCTGACTTTGATACACCAACGCATATCAAAGAAGCAGCTAAAAAAGCTATGGACCAAGGGAAAACAAAGTACACTCCTGTGAGTGGAACTGTTTCCCTAAAAGAAGCCATCATCAAAAAGTTTGAAACTGAAAATGGATTAAAGTACGAAAAAAATCAAATCATTGTAGGAACTGGAGGAAAACAAGTTCTCTACAATTTTTTTATGGCAACTCTCAACCCAGGTGATGAAGTGATCATTCCTGCTCCGTATTGGGTGAGTTATGCGGACATCGTACGTTTGGCAGAAGGCACACCTGTGATTGTGGCAACGGACATTTCGAGTGGATTTAAAATCACGGCAGAACAATTAGAAAAAGCCATCACTCCCAAAACAAAAGTTTTTATTTTTAATTCTCCTTCAAACCCAACAGGAGCAGCTTACACTCGTTCGGATGTGGAAGCACTGGTGAAGGTATTGGAACCCAAAGACATCATCACTGTTTCGGATGATATCTACGAAAAAATCATCTATGATGGATTGGAATTTGTAAACCCTGCGATGATCTCCGAAAAAATGAAGGAAAAAACCTTTGTGATCAACGGGGTATCAAAGGCTTATTCGATGACAGGATGGAGGATTGGATACGGGGCCGGGAATGCTGAGATTGTGAAAAACATGGATACCATGCAAGGGCAGTCTACGAGTAACCCATCCTCCATTTCCCAAGCGGCAGCTGAGGCAGCGCTTATCGGTGACCAAACTCCAGTGGCAGAAATGCTAAAGGCATTTGACAAACGTCGTAAACTCATTGTAGGGCTCCTGCGTGAGATCCCTGGTGTGGAATGCCGGATGCCAGAAGGTGCTTTTTATGCATTCCCTTACATGACCGGTGTCTATGAAATGCCTGGTTTCAAAAAACTTCTCGCAGAGAAAAAAGAAACTTCGTATTCAAAACTTTTTTGTGATGTCCTGCTCGACAAATACAATGTGGCAGCAGTGCCGGGAATTGCATTTGGTGATGATAAAGCCATTCGTTTGTCTTATGCGTTAGGTGAAAAAGATATCGAAAAAGGTGTCGCTCGTATCAAACAGATGGTAGAGGATTTACAAAAATAAATGAAATTTGTCCCTTTCCTAAAATATTTTGGTAAAGGGGCGAATTTGGATCAAATGATGCCAAAATTGAATCTCAAATTTTTGGAATCATTTGGTTTCCTACTTCATTTTGCATCGAAAGGAAACTTAAGGTTTTCTGATTCCTTTCGGTTCCATTTGGTTTCATTTCTCATCCTAATCGCTTTCAAATTCGTTGTTTCTCCTCTTTCTTCGGAACCGAAGTTCCAAACAAAACCAAAACAATCCAAACCTTCAGAAATTTTAAAACGTGACTTAAATTCGGAAATTGTGATCCCAGTTTTTGGCATCAACTTGCATTTGTTTGCTGATGAAAAAAGTGATGTGTTACGGAAACTCAAATTTGGCGAACCTGTTCGTTTTGATAAGGATTCCCTTGAAAGTCCAAAAGAAGATTGGATTCCAGTGAAATTAGAAGATGGACTTTCTGGATTTATCAAACGATCTGTCGTTCGATCAGTCCCTGCCAAACAGTACTTATCAACTCTAGTTTTTGAAGCAGAGAAAATGATTTTGTCGAAACAAATTGATTTTTTGGCCAAACAAGAAATTGCCGATACGATTTTTGCCATTTCTTCGACAGGGAAATTTACAGGTGATGAATTCATTTTCCTTCGTGCGAAAGCTGGTTTTTTCTTAAAAAAAACAGTGGATCTGATGAATGAAAAAGGAATCAAACCAGACAATGATCCAAACACATTGGAATTTCTAAAACGCCACCAAACCAAGTTGTTATATGATTATTCTTCCGGTAAATACTATGTGGATGCCAATTATTTTTGGAAATTGTTAGAATCGTATCCAAAAACTAAACATTCGGATTACGCTGGTTATTTGGCGACAGAAAGTATACCTGTAATTGATTGTGGAGTGGATTTACGTTGCCGATTAGAGGAAATCCGGAAAGGAAAACTTCGCTATTTGTATCTTTTCCCTACAGGAAATTATGTGGCACTCTATACAAAAGATGTAGTAAAGGTTTTGGATTCGATGACGAAGGATCCTGATTCCATTCCTTGTTTTCCTCCTGTCAAAGAAGCAATCAAATCAGAAATCAGCCAAATGATTCGGTACGCATCTGAAATTGGGCCCAGGGAAAAAAAACAAATCCTTCCACATTTACAAATCCTCAAAAAAGAATGTTTTCGTTAGTATTTTTACATTTCTAATTTTCGAATCGAGGTTTTGTGAAATTAAACTACAAACTGTATCCCTTCCAAAACCAAGAAAAAAAATCAATTGGTGATTTTATCATCTTACACGGATTATTTGGTTCTTCGAAAAATTGGGTGACCGTTGGGAAATTTTTGTCTGAATTCGGAAATGTTTACGTGGTCGACCAAAGAAACCATGGTGATTCCCCACACAATAATGAACATTCCATCCAATTGATGGCAGACGATTTAGACGAATTCATCAAATCTCATCCAATTGAAACTCCAATTTTACTTGGTCATTCGATGGGTGGTCTTGTGGCGATGTACTTTGATTTAACACACCCTGGTGTCTTAAAAAAACTGATCATCCAAGACATTGCACCAAGAGCCTATCCCTTTGCTTATGATAATGAAATCAAATCGATGTCCTTCCCATTGAATGGATTTTCCTCAAGGACAGAAATTGATTTGGAAATGGCAAAATTTGTTCCAGATACTTTTATTAGGCAATTTTTGCAAATGAGTTTGGAACGAAGAGAGGATGGTGTTTACCAATGGAAATTGAATGTGGATGGGTTAAACCATGCACGTAGGGTTTTTGATGATGCTTTTGGTTTTGATAAAAAATCAGAAACAAAAACCCTGTTTTTGTTAGGTGGAAAATCGGAATTCATAAAACCGTCAGATCTTTCTCTTATGGATCATTTTTTCCAACAAAATGAAAAAAGAACCATCGCAGGTGGCGGCCATTACATACATTTTACGCACCAAAAAGAATATTTAGAAATGTTAAAAGATTGGTTGGAACGAAATTAAGCTGAATTAGATTTTGGAAATTGAAAGTTGATCAGTGGGAATTTTAATTGCTTGCTAACCCCTGTATTACGAACAGTAGTCTAGTATTGACTACTGTTCCATTGGATTTACTCTTCGAGTAACGAACGTAACATCCATGCAGTCTTTTCGTGGATGTCTAATCTTTGCGTTAGAAGGTCGAGTGTTGCCTGGTCATTTCCTTTTTCTGCAGGTCCATATGCCGCACGTGCTGTGCGGATGACAGCCTCATTGCCTTCTACTAAGTTTTTGATCATGTCTTTTGCTTTGGGAACTTCTTTGTCTTCAGAGATACTAGAATACTTTGCAAATTCCCATCCACCCATCGGTGCATAATAACCAAGGGAACGGATCCTTTCCGCAATCGGATCAATGGCATTCCAAAGTTCTGTATATTGTGTCATAAACAGCAAATGGAGGGTTTGGAACATTGGGCCTGTTACATTCCAATGGTAACTATGTGTTTTTTGGTACAGAGTGTATGTATCTGCCAAAAGTTTTTTTAAAGATTCTGATATGGCACTTCTTTCTTCTTCTGGAATTCCGATGTTAATCTTCATGTAGATCTCCCTTTCTTTCAGTCTTGTAATGTTATATGATTGAGCCTAGACCGTTTTGCTTAACCCAATAATTAGTGCGAAAAAATTATTTTTTAAGTTCGCTAACGATGGTATCAACTAAACTTTCGGCTACGAAATCGTACTCACTAGTTGCAATCAAGATATCCTCTCGGTTCCATACCAAACCTAAACCTAAGCTGTATTGGATTAGACGACCCACTGTCCAATCGGCCCCTGGTTTTTTTCTCGCATTCACGATCACATGTCCTGATTCAATATGAACGATTTTTAAGGACACTGTATCCACTAAGTTTGGGATGAGTTTTCCTTTTTCATCATATTTCTTTAGAGAGGAACCCCTACCGAAAACCAATGCATCAACACCCAAAACTTTTCCAAGTCTAACTGCTGTTTGAGTGTCAATGATGCCTGTTTTGGAGAAACTTTGTTCGTTTACTACTTTTGAAAGTTGTTCCCTCTCGATCACCTTAAAGGGAAGTGATTTGGCAATTTGAAGGGAGACTGCATCGGTAAATTCATCACCCCATTTGGCTTCTTCGATATCGAAGACAAGAACCGCAACTTTGGTAATCCCTAAATTGGATTTCCCACCATCAGGGTATTGGATGGCGGCATTCATCGTGCGACAGTTCCCAAGGGAAAAACTAAGGAGTAAAGAGAAAAACGCTAAATATGGTTTCATAGATTTCCTTAAAGATGTGGGGATAGAATTCAAGAGAGCAATTCTTTTTCGGGTTAAATCAGGAGATTTTCCAAAATTCGCTTTCCACTTTACCTTTCTCCTAGATTTTCCTCTTAGGCACTTGTATATGAAAAAATTGATTGGTTCCCTTGTTTTGATCTTCGCATTGTTTTTGCTAGTCGCTGCGCATTTTCTTTCCAGTTTGATTCTCTCTCCCACATCCTTAATTCCTATAGACGAAAGAGAAATATTTTCCAAAACAAGATTTTCTGAATTTTCTTTGCCTGAACCTGAGGCAATTCGTTTCCAAAATGGAACCTTACGACTCCGAGGATGGTATTTTAAACATTCTAATAAACAAAACTGTGGCATGATCCTCTTACATGGCCAAGGAAGGTCCAAATCCCAAATGTTGTCTTATGCACCAATCTTTTGGAAACTTGGTTGTAGTTTGTTTTTGTATGATGCACGAGCCCACGGTGAAAGTGATGGTACAAACACAACGTACGGTTTTTACGAGAAGATGGATTTAGAGAGGGCAGTAGAATATTTTTCAGAAATTGATAATACACCCGAAGACCGAATTGGCATTTTCGGATTGGATTTTGGTGGAGCAACAGCATTACAGTTTGCGGACGGCCAATTTGAATACGGATTTGTCATCGCTGATTCTTCTTACCGCGATATGCGCTCATGGGTCGAAGAAACCTTTGTGGACCGATTCACAGAAGCAAGTAGAATTGTCACACCCCTTAGTCTTTCCATCTCTGAATTGCGTGGTGATTTTCTTGTGAACGATGTATCTCCTGCAAATACAGCGAAACTCATCACACAACCTGTATTGATTTTGGCACCTAGCGAGAATGAGACGAAAAAAACTGATTCCGAAATGATTTTTACAAATATCAAAACAAAATCGAAACAAATTGTTTTGTATGCAATGCCAAAGGAAGATTGCAAACCATTACAAAGCCCTTCCAACGAGTATGAAACGACCATCACAAATTTCTTTAAAGAATTTCGATTAAACAAATAAATAAATCATTTGATTTTGATGAGTCTAGGCAAATCTTCCCAGGTTCCATCGGAATTTGTGAATCGGGTAAAGTATACAGGTAAATTTACTGATCCGTTAGAAAAAGACTTAGCATAACTATAATTTAATAATCCATTTGTTGATTGGATTTGTTCTGGGCTTATGATCGCAACACTGTATTCTGAAAGAGAAAATGGAGTTGCAGGTATGGAAGTTACACTGTTTACGCCATCATTACTTCGGAAGATTTGAACATTCGTAGGCAGTGCAGTAAAGGTAGGTGAATTTGATAACACAAAGTAATGATTTGAATTAGAACTTTTGATTGTTCTTAAACGAGAGGTGGTCCCTCCTATTGAAGAAGTGTTGAAATTTGTAATCGTTGCGTTTTGCGTTATGGTTGGATTTACGTTTGTATAGGAACCTGTGGGGAAAGTAACTCCACTAAAAGGCGAGGATCCAGTGAGTGCCATCAATTTGTCTTCGACTTGAAAAACAGGGGAGTCAAAATTTGCAGCAGCAGTAAAGTTGATTTGGTTAAAAATCAAATCCGATGCACGAATGCTTCGAAATCCGTAAGAAGCACCTGCATAATTTTGTGGGCACTGTAAATAGTTGATTCCAGAATAGGTTACCAATTGGAACCCAAGCAAATCACGGTCATTAGCTAAAATACTACAGCTAAAATCGCTGATTAAATCAGAACTTGTATCTGTATCTAAATAAAATAAAATAGGGCGGGGATCTCCTGATAATGTTGGCGTTGCCATATACCGGCCATCCCCTAGATACAATGCCGGGTAATACCAATTACCATTTGCACCATTAAAAAAACGATAGTTCGTTGGTAAGTTTTTAAGTTGCACAGTCGCCGAACTGGGAGGTGAGAAAGCAGAGAATTTTAAGTATAGGTTCCGATTATCTAAAAATGTAGTGGTCGCCGGGAATGCTCGTTTCTCTTCTGAGATAAAGAAAATATAATCGGATCCATTAAATAATGGGTTTGAGATTTTTAAAATAGTGTCTGTTGTTACGTTCCTTTCAAAAGTAACACCATCAATTTTTGTTATTTGGTCATAGTTTTCTCCATCTGCACTAGACGCAATGTAGCCCAAAGATTTGAAATTGTCACTGGCGATGTATTCCGTTTGTACTTCTAAATAAATAAACTGCCTTCCATTGGCAGACCCAAGAGGAGTGAAGGTGAAATTGGTGGCCAAACGGTTACGGTAATTGGCTAGATCTTCCACTAAGAATTGGGCATTGCCTGTGTGGTTTAAGAGGGAGAAGGATTGTTTTGTGATGCCATTATAGATTCGGAAATCAGCAGTTCCTACAAATGTATTGGCTGCATTTTTTAAACTGAGTTTTGCGATCCCCCTTTCACTAAAAAACAAAAATCCCCTACCGAAATTATCTAACGTGGCAGTGTAGGTTCGAACATTCCCCGTTTCCCCGAAGTCAGAGGTTGCAACACCATTTTCGTCCGCCTCGTTGTATACGGAATATTCAACAGCTCCTCCTCCGTAAGGTGTGCCGCTGCTATCTGTGAATTTCATAAATAAAACAGATTGGCTTTGGGTATTGAATGCATCGATAAGTGCTAGCAGACGTAGGAGCGATTGCAGAGTGCCTAGGTCTTCACCTGGGTCGAGTTGCGAAGGTTTGAAGATACTGCACTTGGCGTAAAAAAGGATGAAAAATAAAAGGGATAATACTCGTTTCATAATTTCCTCGATTAGAATAGATAAGAGTAACGAACTTCGGTGTACACTGCGTTCATCTGTGGTTGGTAAATGGTGAATCCATTTGGTTTATCCCAACGTGATTCGAAGTCCCATCCTTCTTTGAATGTTTTCCCTTCTAGATGGACCATTGGCCTTTCAGGGTATTGGTCACGGCCAATCATGTACGAGTGGATTACATTCGTTATGTAGATGATACTTGTGATTCCGATCCCTGCCAAATAACGAGTATTAGACCCTTTTGCATTGTTTTGGGATTTTTTGATTAAATCTTCTGCGATAGAGGTTTCAATGAAATTACCAATAAATTCAGAAGGCAAACTGATGTTTTGCGCATTGAAACGTGTCCCTGGCCCAACGATTTGGTTGAATAACACCATGGTATCATAATGTGATTTTGCATTTTTTTCTTCTGTGCGAAGGGGGCCTAATGTATAAAGGAGGGATCCAAAAAATAAGGTTGAAAATACTCCAGCGGAAACATTTTGGCCACCACAAAATTGACCCCAACCAGGAAGAACTGCTGAGCGCCAAATAAGCGCAAGGCGACCACCACATTCCTTTGCTGCAGGAGACGGACCCAGTTGCCTTGTTGCCAACCATTCGGCTTCGGCTTTTGCATCTTTTTCCGCTTGGGTTTCTTTATTTTTCTCGTCCTCTAACCTTTGTTTTTCGGCTAGTTTGGCCTCTTCTTCCAAACGTTTTTGCTCTTTGGCCTCTGCAATTAACCTTTCCTTTTCCAATTTGGCTTTTTCTTTTTCTTCTTTTTCCCGTAATTTTTTTTCTTCTGCGAGTCGGATTTTTTCTGCTTCTTTTTCGCTCACATCTTTATAAACTACTTTCAGGATTTGTGATTTGGAAATGGTTTGGGGACCTTCGCTTGTTTGGACAGTGAGTCCTTTTTCATTTTGGTCTGTGACTTTTCCTTTGAGAGTTTTCCCATTTTTTAAGATCACTGTATTCACAGCGAGTAGGGGAAGTGATAAGAAAATAAGGAACAAGAAAAGAAAGATTTTTTTCATATAGTGGAATCCATCAAGGGATGAGAAAAAACTTACATTCATTCAATAAATTGCAAGTGAAAATTGATAAGCATGGATTGCTTGGGCTTTGGAATTGATCTATTTTTTGCGGGATGAACTTTTTTATTTTCAGTCCATAAATCCTGAATTTCTTGTTCAATAATAAACGGTGTTATCGAAATAAGAAATCAAAATATCAATTTCCATAATAATAAATAAACAAATTCAAAGCAAGCCATCAAAAGAATGCAAGTATATTAATGCTATTTTCCTAGGTTGCCAATAAGAGGAAATATTTTTTAAAATTGTAAAGCCCTTAGTCATAGAATTTTTTTCATAAAAGGATAGCAGAATTCCATTCTAAAACAAAATAGTTTCATTTTTAATTTTTTCAGGAACTAATGTATAGTAGCTGTCAGTGTAGATTATGAAAAAGTTCTTATGGATATTCGGAAATAGAATAGCAGATTCAACCAATAAGTGCAACAAAATGAGAAGTTGACTGGCACACCAAAAACAGATTTCTTGAAGTTGCGAAACAAATGGAAATTGAATGAAGTATTGCCAGTTAACCCCAAATAAACGATTTGCTATTTATTTATTTCTGCAACAAAATTATAGTCTTACAGAAATTGCAAAATCACTAAATCGACATAAATCCACGATCAGCAGAGAAATGAAACGCAATACAGGTGGCAGAGGATACCGTTATAAACAAGCAGATCAATGGGCTGAAAGTCGCAGAATTAACGCAAAAAAACATATAAAGTTTAATCCCGAATTGAAATCGATAGTAATAAAATGTTTAAAAGACGATTGGAGTCCTGAACAAATTTCTGCATATCTATCTGAACGTATGAGTTTGAGCCATGAAACAATTTATAAATTTGTAAAGCATGATCGCATATATGGTGGAACACTATACAAACACCTTCGTCAATCGAATCGGCGCCGAAGGAAAAAGTATGGTAGCGGATCGAATGCAAAAGGTACAATAAAAAATAGGGTTTTTATCAAAGACAGACCAAAGTCTGTTGAAAAAAGAAATAGAATTGGTCATTGGGAAGGAGAAACGATAGTAGGAAAGAATCATAAAGGTTCTATCGTGACATTAGTAGAAAGAAAAAGTTTGTATGTAAAATTAGTTTTGTGTAAGGACAGAACTTCGAAAATTGTAACGAAAGGAATCAATAAAATCCTCAAAAATGTATCTGACAAAGTAACAACTATTACAGTATACAACGGCAAGGAATTTTCCTCACACCAAGAGATATCAAAATCGTTGGATGCGAAAGTATATTTTGCAGATCCTTATTCTTTTTGGCAACGAGGCATTAATGAATCCATTAACGGATTGGTAAGACAATATTTTCCTAAAGGATCCGACTTCTCTAAAATTACCAAGAAAGATGTTGAAAAGGTTGAACGAAAGTTAAACAATAGACCTAGAAAAACTCTAGGATTCAAGACTCTGAATGAAGTCTTTTGGTGTTCCTCCTAAAATGTTGCACTTATAGGTTGAATCTGCTAATAAAATTACTAGACAGATTTCATAATCTAATTCGAATTAGAATCTCTACATGGAAGACAGAAGAATCCATTCTAGTCGACCGATACTCACGACACGCGAAAGCTGTGATTGATGGAACATCGATCTACTCATGGATTTTGCGGTTTGAACAGGACGGATTGTGTTTTGCCTATTTAATTGTAAGTTCAAAACAGAGAGAATGATTTAAGAATATTCATTCAAAAAAAAGTAAATTTGAAAAAATAATAAGTTAATTAGGACCTTCCTATATGAAAAAGACGATTTGGATACTACTCACTACATTATGTTTTGGCAATTGCATTGCCTTTTTAGATTTCAATCGAAATCAAAATGAATTTTCTAAAGATTCTTTATTATTACTACTAGGGTCAAAAGATGTAGGAGTAGCTGCAGGTGGTGGAACGGGAACACCTTCCGGAACACGTATCCAATCCAGTGATGCACTTTTTACGATTTTGATTCCAGAAGGTGCAATGGATGAAACTGTCGACTTTAAGATCACAAAGTATGACGCGACTCAAGCACCACTTCCATCGGGTTATGTGCCAACAAGTTCCATCTACCAAATCACACCATCCTACCAATTCAAAAAAGATGTGATCGTTACAATCACTCTCGATCGAGCAAAAGCACAATCCATGAATCTAAACTTTGGGAAAAGTAGAGGCTTTCATGTTTCCACGACGAGCACGGAACCAGATGCATTGCGAATGCCTGGATGGGCTGGTGTGAATACAAGTCTTGATTCGGAAAGGATTGTATTTCAAACCAGAAGTTTTTCGATGTTTGGTGGGGGAACACCACCTCCTGGTAATTTACCTCCTGTCATCAATGGTGCTTATTATTATTTAAAACCAAGCACTCGGCATGTCTCTTACCAAGTGCGGGCGGATGTTTTTGAACCAGATGGCGACCAAATGAATGTATATTTAGTGGTAGGGCCAGTGGGTGGACCAACTAACTTTTATTCAATGGCAAGGGAAGGGTCGACCAATTGGTATGCGTCCAATATCCCATACGAAGCAATGAGTCCTGGTGGGATTTTAATCCAAATTGTTGCAGTCGATATCCATGGCCAGAAAACAGCAAGGCCTTCCACTGGAACTTTTCTATACCCAACAGACTCGGGGAATCCTGCTTACATCAGCCAATACAATCCTGATCGGGATGGAGATGGGTTCAATGATGTATGGGAACTTGACAATGGATTCAATCCCAACAATGGTAGTAGTCCGCCAGTCGGAACACCTTACCCACCAGGACTTCCTGTTGCCATTGACAGCTTAGAAATTTTACCAACACAAGCTTGGGTACAGGTGAATGAACCGATCACATTTTCTGCTAGAGGTTTCCTCGCTGGCGTACAAAAATTTGTCACAGTTAATTTCCATACAACTGGTATAGGGCTTGGTGGTTCGCCTATCGGAAGTTTGAATTCATCAACTTTCACGGCCACAACTCCAGGAGTTGCAGGAGTGTTTGCAACCTACCAATCTTTAGAAGCGTCTGCGTCTGTTCATGTTGCCGATACGATTGCACCGTCGAATATCACTGATTTGGTGGCAACACCGATGTCCACATCGAGAATCCAGTTGCGATGGACAGCTCCTGGAAGTGTTGGAGTATTGGGGCAAGCGTCTGCGTATGAAATCAGAAGGTCTAGTTCCCCCATCACAAACAACTTGCAATGTGATGCGGCTACAGGGATTGCACACACGATGATTCCGAAAAACGCAGGTTTGGTGGAAACCAAAGAAATTGATGGCCATCTACCGCAGTCTACTTACTATTTTTGTGTTCGGGCCATTGATTCGGCGGGCAATCGTAATTCTTGGTCGGGAGTTGTCTCTGCCACAACCTACGCGCCAACCGACTTTGTGCCACCAGCAGATATTACGACAGCCATTGTAACCGTTGAATCCTATCACCAAGTCAAACTCAATTGGACTGCCGTGGGTGATAATGGAAACTCTGGATCCGCTTCCGCTTATGAAATCAGACGTCGTTCCATTCCAATTGTATCAGATGACGACTGTTCGGCGGGAGTTTTTGTTCCGAATACTGTGGTTTCCTCAGTGGCAGGCACTCCATTAGAATTTACAGTGAGTGGACTTTCATCAGGAACTGTGCATTATTTTTGCATCCGAGCCTTTGACCATGGAGGGAACCGAAGCCTTTGGAGTGGGATATTACAAGCAACCACTCCGTTTGCCAACCAAGCTCCGGTAATCCAGATGGTGTCTTCACTTCAATCGATTCTAGGCGAGGAAGTATTTTTGGATGCCTCACAATCATCCGACCCTGACGCTTCTTTTTGTGGGGCACAATCGAATTTATATGAATACAATTGGAGAGTGGTTTCTAAACCTCCGTTATCTAATTTAGTGAATGGGGACATTCAAAACAGAACGACGAAGCTGGCCAAAATTTTACCAGATAAGAATGGCGAGTATGTCTTTGAATTTTCCTTTAAAGACAATGCGGGTAGTTGTGCGGGTGGAAACAGGACGTCAGTTTCATTAAAAACCGTGCAAGTGAATTTAATTACGTTGGATTCACCAGCATTTGTAGAAGCACAAGCAGGTGGAACATCTGCCTTTGTTCAATGGTGGCCAGTGACGGGAGCCACCTCGTACACAGTGTACTATAGCACAATTTCTGGTGTGAGTACAGCTTCAACAAGTTTTGGACCAGTGACCAATCCGTATGCTACTATTACAGGACTGACAGGTGGGACTTTGTATTACTTTAGAGTTCGAGCTAATAGTTCTGCAGGTGCGAGTGCATTGTCTTTGCTTGAAGCGAGTGCATTGACTTCGTCGATTCCACCGGGAACAAGCGTTACAGGAACACATGTTGATATATCTGCGGGTCAAGGAGGAAATTCTGGACTTAATCCAAATATTTTGGTCGATAGCACCAATCGAAAAATTTTAGTAGTTACCGCAAATGGTTCAATAAATTTAGGTTCTCCAAAATTAAGTCTATATAGATGCGCTTTTGATGGAACCACTTGCTCTCATACTGATATTTCAGCTGGTCAAATGCCAGGTTCTGTATTAGAACCCTGTGCTACTTTAGATCAAATGAACGAAAAAATTCTAGTTGTAGCTAGAAATCCTAATAATTCTAGCAAGCCGAGCCTTTTCAGATGTAATCTCGATGGAACTAATTGTACCCATACCGATATTTCGGCTGGTCAAGCCTACAATTCAGGAATTAATCCAAGTATTGCATTAGATTACATAAATCGAAAGATCTTAGTTGCTACTTCCAATTCTGACGCCATGGTAATGCGACTAGGATTATTTCGATGTGATTTGGACGGAGCTAATTGCGTCTATAAGGATATATCGGCCGGACAAGGTACTCGTACAGGAGATAATCCAAGTATTGTCGTTGATCAGACCAATAGAAAAATATTGGTAGTAACCAAAAATCATCAAAACAATTCCAAGCCGTCACTTTTTCGCTGCGATTTAGATGGTGATAATTGTACTCATACTGATATTTCCACCGGACAAGGAACTAATTCAGGACACTATCCAAGTATCGCGTTGGATCAGAGAAACGGTAAGATTTTAGTTGTCACACAAAATGCTGCTAACAGCGGAAAACCAAGTTTGTTTCGTTGTAATCTTGATGGAACAAATTGTAATCATACGGATATTTCAGGAGGTCAAGGAACAGCATCAGGCATTTTACCAAACATTGTACTTAATATGGTGAACGAAAAAATTTTAGTCGTAACGCGGAATATTTCTAATGGAGGTAGATTGCATCTTTTCAGCTGCAATTTAGACGGTAATTCTTGCCAGAATTCAAATATCTCAGCTGGACAAGGTGTAGATTCGGGAAACTATCCAAAAATTGTAATTAATCATATAACTGGAAAGATCATCGTTGCTACTCAAAATGATGCAAATTTTAGCCGGCCTTCACTCTTTTTTTGGTAAAAATATGAACAAAGATCATTTCTTAAATACTTTAAAATAATGGTCGTAGGTCAAATTCCATAAGTGTAAAAATATTTAAGGACAAAACGTGGGTGAAAATAAAGCTTTATATTTTACAAAACTCTGATTCTTGAGATTATAGTGAGATTGCCTTTTTCTCAATAAAAGTTTTTTATTTTCAGGTTGAATTTAATTTATTAAATTGAAAGCTCATATTGACAAATTTAGAGTCAATTGAAATGAATGTTAAGAAACTTTTATCGGTTGCTTACTTTCATGGTTTCTTTTTCTTTCCTTGCAAAGTTGAGTGATAAACTCCCCTAATCGTTGGCTCTGATGATGGAATGATTTTTTTCGATTTCATTAAGTTTGATCCTCTTACTTTGATTTAGTTAAGTATCGTATCAGTTAAGATATCACTCGATTAATTTTATTTTGCTGTTTATGAATGGTGATGTGTATTGTGAATCGATGATAATTGCGATTAATAAGGAATTAAGTAGAAATAAATAAAATCTGTGATTAATCAAAAGGAATTAGAAATTCAGTTTTCCAATAATCAATAGGTAATTATACGATACTTCACCTTACAATATATTTAAATAGTAAATGAAGATAAAAAAAGATTTTAATCATAATGTGAATTTTACTGTGAGTGGAAATTTATTTTAAGGGAAAAATGTGGATGGTGGTGTTGGTAGGGCACTTAGTTGGTACTAAGAAGGTATAGATCCCCGCCCTAATGGAACTGGGTGGGGAAAACCACCCGCCGCCCAATGGCTTCCATATACCAGAGAACTAGAGAACTTACCACCACAAACCGACTCCCTTAAAAAAATTCTCCCCAATTGTTCACCTTTCTACCAAAGAGAAACCAATCAAACGTTAGCTGGTATCAGTTTTAGTTTCGATTTTACGACAATCGATCCATGCCTTTTGATGAAGGATAAGGATCGAATCTATGATAAGGGTAATGCTCTGACCCTCGACTCTTACCATGCACCTCCATAATTCGTTTGGTCACAGACTCCACATAACATTGATCAAACGTCTTCTCGCATACCATATAACTTTGATTAATTCCATGCACAACACTCCAGCATAACCCGATACCCGGTGACCGAATTATGTCTCATTACGTATTCCAACGAACCCAAGTGAACCCAAGCCAATCGAAAAAAAATTTGATCTTCTTCTTATGAACTGCGAACTTTTTTACAAAACTGTGTTGACTGCTTAGCTTTTGAAATTACTTTGGTTTTTACCGCACGATTCTTTAACGAATTGTGAAACC
>NZ_RQGH01000009.1 GCF_004769635.1 Leptospira jelokensis | reverse complement strand
ATATCCTAGATACATTCGGCACAACTCCTTCCCTCTGAGCTGTCACTAATCTATCCATCCCAACTGCCTTTATGGATTTATAGAATGACAGCTCGTTCAAATAGAGTTGTGAGTAAGTTGGTTTTATATAACAGTAAGCACTGAACGCACTTTTTAATAATCTCTGATTACCTTCAGCTACTTGATTGTGAATAGAAAATTTACTCCAACGATTCTTTGCAAATTTATACCTTTTATCTTTACTATGAGCCTGATGATTTACAGTCCTATGTTTTTTGTAAATACCCCATAACCAAGGATACCCTTCATCTGAAAATAGAGGAGACTCATAGGGAACAGTTTTGCGAAGTAAAGTTCCTAATGTATTGGCTTTCTGATCTGGGACTGAATCAAAAAATACACAACCATTCTGAGTAGCTATAGTGCTTACAAGTATTCCTACCTGCCTACCACCAACGGAATCACTTTGATATATACTAGCAGTGAGACCACCATGACGAAACCTTTTCCGATGTTGATTACTTCTCTGAGAGGCTGAATAGAGGACTGCTGTATCTGTATGTGGTATCTTTCTATAAAGTTTCTTTCCTAAGTGCTTCTTTACGTCCTTACCATCTTCTACCTTTGGAAGAGTAACATTTTTGAAAGTATCTTTGAGATCATTGTAATATAATTTCCTTAAAACTTCTACCTGATGTGAAGAAAACACCTGTAAACGTTGCTTCAAAAGCCTGGCAGACTTGTAGGATATGCTTAACCTCTTACTTATTTCTACTGAAGTAATTACTTTGGGGAATTGAAGGATAGATTCTTCTAAAATATACCCAAACATCCATATTGGTAGCTTAAAATGGTGTAATGGAGTATATGATAATCTAGATACTTGGTGGTGACAGTTTTTATTTCCGCAACGTACAAGGTCAGGTCTATTTTTTACACCCTTTGAAAGTAATACATTACATTTGGGGCAGTATTTTGGGTAGAGATCATACAGAATTTTATATGTGAGCTTTTGGAACTTCTCGGTATGGATTCCCGAAGTGGATTTATATTTATACTCCTTAAAAGTCTCTACTTCCACAAAAATATCATCTGTAAGGTTCTCGTAGAGGTGCTCCTTAGAATGGCGATTCTTTTCTCCTTCGAAGTGTAGCTCTGAGGAAGTGGTTAGAGGAGAGTAGCCTCCTTCGCTTGTAGGCTTGGAGGTAGCAGGTGTAACATTACCTTTTGAGGATAATTTGGGTGATACTTTTTTAGTCCTTAGAGTAGGTTTGTTAGGGTGTAATTGCTTCGAGGAACCATTTGTAGGGGCTTGACTACGGTGGGATAAGCTAGGTGAAGGGGATACGTTGGGAGAGCCTAATTTCTGGTCGGAGGTGTTAGATTCTGAGGAGAAAAAGGTGGATTTGTGCGGATTGGAATGGACAGATTAGAGTAGGAAAAGAGATTCTATGGTTGAACGATAACATCAGAATCTCATTCCATTGAACTTCTATTTTTAGAAAGTAAAATTTCATTCCTTCTGCCTTTGCGTTGTTTTTGAATTTTAAATTTAGAAACTGTAAGGCTGATTGCTGAATCGATAAAACTTCTAATCTTTTTTGTCTGCAGCATTTTCAAGCAACTTGACAATCTCGATGTGACCTTTCTTTCTCGCGTAATCTAAAGCTGTATTGCCAGCATTATCGATAAGGTCAATTTTCGCATTTGCATCTAAAAGAAGTTTCACAATCTCTATATTGCCTTGACTTGAAGCATACATGATTGCGGTGATACCATTGGTCGTTTTAACATTTACGTCAGCTTTTGCATTGATTAGGAGTTTAACAATTTCAACTTGCTCTCTTTGAACTGAAAAAATTAATGCGGTTGAACCTTCGATATATTTTACATGAATGTCAGCTTTCGCTTCGATCAAGGTCCGGGCAATCTCTGTCTCATTTGGATGGTTTGCAATTGACATCAAGGCAGTAAATCCAAAGCCATCCTTCTCATTTACATTCACATTTGATTTTACCAACGATTGAATTGTTTCTAAATCTCCATTGAGTGCTGCCTCAGTTAACATTGCTGTGTTTCTTTGTTCTAAAGTAGAATACTTTGGTATTGGAAGTTTCGGAGTTGGATCGTTAGTTCCCTTAATGCATATAACTGCAAGCGAATCAGTTTTTTTGCCTGATCCTGAGCCACCGTTATCGAAATTGATATACAAATACGAGTTGCGATTTTCGTCAATTTGAGAAGAGGACCAATAGTATTTAGATACTTCTAGCCAATTTCTGTGTTTGCCTGATTGATAAGCTTTTTCCAATTCAAAAATATTTGGTAAATGCATGCCGATGAGTTTGCATTCATTTTTTGCATCATCAATGGTATGGTTTCCCAAATAAGCAAACCTAGAGTTATTTTTAAAAGTCAGAATCGGTTGGCTTAGAATTTCAAAATTTAATAGGATTAGTATGATTTGGATTGTGTATCTCATATATTGACAATATTGTATGAATCCTTTCATCTTTTTTTATTTTTGAAAATCATTTCAAATCAGTAAATGAATCTTTTCGATACTGTTCCAAGATTGTATTTTAAAAAAGATACGATTTCTGGAATCCGAAACAGAAACATACGTATGAAACCGACCTAACTCCTTGTTCCGCCATCAATCCGATACACCGATCCAGTAATAAAACTCGAGGCATCCGATGCTAAAAATGTGATGAGGTTTGCGACTTCCTTCGGCTTACCAAGCCTTCCCATTGGGATATTTTTTTCCATGGTAGATTTACCCCTTTCCCCTGCCACATCGAGGATTGCTGTTTCTGTCCAGCCTGGGCATACGGCATTGATCCGCACCCCATACTTCGCCACTTCTAAAGCAGCTGTGGTAGTAAGTTCGATCACGCCAGCTTTCGCCACACAATAAGGCCCAAGGGATGGGGAGGCACCAAGGCCAGCAATGGAGGCAACATTGATGATAGAACCTCCTAAACGATCACCAAGCATAAGTTTTGTGGCATATTTTTGGCACCAGAAGACACTTGTTAAGTCCATTAAAATGAGTTTGTTCCAAACCTCCGTTGTTACCTTATGCATAAAGCTGGGTTTGTTTGCTATCCCTGCATTGTTTACCATTATATCCAAACGTTTGTTTTGGTTTTGAAAGGTATTGGTGAGTTGGATGATTTCCTCTTCCTTTGTCACATCACATTTAACAAATGATGCTTCCCCACCAAAATTTTGGATTTCTTCGACAACAAAGTTTCCTTCAATTTCTTTGATGTCAGAAACAATCACGTTTGCACCTTGTTTTGCCAGTAACACACAGGTTTCCTTTCCAATGCCAAGTGCGCCACCCGTAACAATTACATTTTTACCTTTTAAACTCAATTCCATATAAGCAAATTCTGAGAGTTGCAAGTGAAAGACAATCGAATTAATTTCTTTGTTAGTTGCAAAGTGGACCGAACGGTATACTTGGGTTAAAAAAGTATTTAGAACAGTGGAAATGAGTCCACCCGTTAGGAGGAGGTATCTTTTCCTCGTTTGTTTATCCAGTCGCTTAGAGTATTGATCCAAATCGCAACAGTAGGAGAGGCTAGTAGCGGGTATGAATCGAAATGGAAAAAAAAGAAAATCCATAGCGAATCCCATTACTTTTGATTGGGAATCCATTGAGTGCCATCTGATAAATAGGGAAAAGTACGGAAAAAATCCTTACCTCATTTTTGGTAGCCAGGAATTACTTCCTTTTCTTTTCCCAATCACTGTCCAATGTTGGAGTGGGTTTTCTTACTTTGTTTTGAGAACAGAGTTTTAAATGCAATGATGGAATTATTACAAAACGTTTTTATCACCAATCCAAGCCAGGTTTATTTTGTGACTGGTACATACAATGGTTGGTTGGTTTTTTTATCCATATTCATATCGATTTTTGCTTCTTGGATTTCTTTGTATTTATTGAACCGATTTTCAGACGTTGGGAGTGATCTTTCTCGTTTTGCAATACTGTTTACCGCAAGTCTTTCATTAGGTGGTGCAGTTTGGTCTATGCACTTCATCGGAATGATGTCGTTTGAGTTGTGTACGACTGTTACGTATCACAAACTCATCACGAGTTTATCCATCCTGCCTAGTTTTTTTGCTTCCTACTTTGCTCTAAAAACTCTCAGTAAAAAACAAATTACCAAATTGGAATTAGTGTCGGTAGGGGTGGTTGTCGGGGCAGGGATTGGATTTATGCACTATATGGGTATGTCTGCAATGCAGATGACTCCCAAGTTAATGTATGATCCGTTTTTATTTTTAGTATCCCTTGTCGTAGCCATTTCACTTGCGATCCTTTCCATTGTGATCCAATTTCGATTGAAGAGTAATATTTGGAAGATTCGTCCTATCTACCTAACATTGTTTAGTGGGATTGTCATGGGATCGGCGATTTCAGGAATGCATTACACAGGGATGGCGGCGGCTCGGTTTGTCGTTCCGATTGGAACGGAGTTAGACAATTCCACAACTGACCAAATATTTTTAGCCTTCCTTGTGGGGTTTGGTAGTTTATTTGTGATTGGCTCTGCCATCGTCACAATTGCTTTCATTAGTTATAAAGATTTATTCCATAATTTATTAAAAAGTGAATCTAGGTTAAGAGCGATCATTGAAACAGCTGCTGATGCCATTGTGATGATTGATACAAAAGGAATCGTACAAGAATTCAATGTGACTGCTGAAAAAATGTTTGGATGGAGTGCCAAAGAAATCATTGGCCAGAATGTTAAAATCCTTATGCCAAGCCCATTCAGAGAAGAACACGATGGGTATTTATCAAACTATCTAAATACGGGAGAAGCGAAAATCATTGGGATCGGTAGAGAAACGATCGCTGTTAGGAAAGATGGAACAACCTTTCCTATACGACTGGCCATTGGCCACACAAAACTCCCCCAAGATGACATTTTTGTTGGGCTCATCAGTGATATTTCCGAAAGAATCATGATAGAACAGGCATTAAAAGACAATGAGGAGCAGTTACGATCGTTTATCCAAAACATTCCTGGTGTGGTTTACCGATGTTTGCCTGATGAGTTTTGGTCATCGATTTTTTTAAGTGATGCCATAGAACAATTGTCTGGTTTTCCCGCCCGCGATTTCCTTGAGCCAAACCGAAAACGAAACTTTTCCGACATCATTTATCCGGATGATCGAGAACATGTTACCAATACCATTCAAAATGCAATCGATCTTGACGATACGTTTGTTCTCAATTATAGAATTCAACACCGAAATGGCGACATTCGTTGGGTTTTAGAATATGGTGGGATAGTGTATGATGAAAACAAAGAAGTTAAGTTTTTAGATGGAGTCATTTTAGATAATACGGACAGGCGTAGGATTGAGGAAGCCTTAATCGAATCAAAAGAGAAAGCAGAGATGGCTTCTCTTACAAAAACAACATTTTTAGCAAATATGAGTCACGAAATTAGAACACCAATGAATGCGATCATTGGTTTTACTGAAGTTTTACTTTCCGATACACTTTCTGCGACTCAGCGTAAACATTTAGAAACTATTCGGAACTCCGCCAAATCATTGTTAAGATTGCTTAATGACATTTTAAATTCAGCCAAATTGGACCGAGGTGCGGTTGAACTTGAGATTGTTGATTTTTCACTTGTTTCACTGATCGACCAAGTTTCCTCAACATTAGGAATGGAAGCAAAAAGAAAAGGACTTACATTCAAAACCGAGTATTCAGAAGACTTAGGGGATTATTACAAAGGGGACAGCTTACGAATCCGCCAAATCCTCACCAATTTAGTAGGAAACGCTATAAAATTTACAAAAGAAGGGACAATCCGTTTGTTTGTAAAACCTAGCGGAAATTTGGTGGAGTTTCACATTCAAGATACAGGGATTGGAATCTCAGAAGACCGATTGGATAAAATTTTTGAACCCTTTACACAAGCAGATGTTTCGATGAGTAGACGGTTTGGTGGTACGGGTCTTGGGACTACGATTTCCAAACAATTGGTCGAACTGATGGGTGGAAAGATTTGGGTGACAAGCAAAATAGGTAAGGGTAGTGATTTTTATTTTGCCTTACCACTTCCGAAAGGAAATGCCACCAATGTTATATCCGAAATCCCAAGTTTGCCATTACCAAATCTAAAGGTCTTAATTGTTGATGATGTGAAACAAAATGTTGAACTCATTCAAATCTTAATGGAAACAAACGGGCACCAAGTCACAATTGCAAATAACGGACGTGAAGCGGTTGATAGGTTTCGGGAACAAAATTTTGATTTGGTTTTAATGGACATCCAAATGCCAGAAATGGATGGTCTCGAAGCAACAAAACAGATTCGCATTGAAGAAACAAAACAAAAAAGAAACCACACCCCAATCATCGCTTTGTCAGCAAGTGTTTTCGAAGAAGACAAATTACAAGCAAAACAAGCGGGAATGGACGGATTTGTTTCCAAACCAATTGATGTGGATGAACTATTCCATGAAATTGCAAGTTGGTTTTCCAGTTCCCATCCAAATGGTTTGGATCGGAAGGATCATTCGCACATTCCTCATAGAAACCAAGGGCTTGCCTTTTCGGAATCCAATGGGAAAGAGGCAAACGAACCTTCTTTCCATTGGAAACGTGGGGTTCAAATTTATGGATCCGAAACCGCATACCTTCGGGCAGTGAAAGAATACATTGAAGCGCAAACGATGTGGTTTTCCCAAACGAATCCAGAAGGCATTTCCATAGAATCTTCCAAACAACTCCTCCACAAATGGAAGGGGGCAACTACCAATTTAGGGATTTTTGTTTTAGACCAATTATTGCAACAATGGGAAAATCGGGATGGGAACCTTCGTTTTACGAAAGCAGATTGGAATGAAATGTTAGACACGCTAAACAGACTTTCGACAGAAATCGAAGAACGGATTCCTGGAATGGTTGCAAATGATGGAAGGAAAATGGAATCAGGAAACGAAGGTCTTCGATCTTTGTCCGGTAAAGAATCCAAAGAACAATTGGAATCGATTCCTCCTATCACTACTTATGCGAACCAGATCACAAATATCGAAGACTTAATTCTCTCTTTCCAGAAGGGAAGTCTAAACCAAGTTCTGTGGAAGGAATTAGAAACTTGGATCAGTCGTAGTGAATCGGCGAAGGAATGGAACCAATTGCAAAAGGTCGTAGACGAATTTGATTTTGATCGTGCCATTCAGATTTTAGAAGATCTTAAAACACAGATAGGAGCCAAACAAACGTGATTCCAAACGAAAAAACAAAAATACTGATCATCGATGATGAACCCACGAACCTACAAATCCTAAATGAAATCCTAAAAAATGATTACACTTTATCCTTCGCAAAAGATGCCAATAAAGGTTGGGAACTTGCACAAAAAGAAAGACCCAATTTGATTTTATTAGATGTGATGATGCCAGAGATCACAGGTTATGACCTATGCCAAAAATTCAAATCAAATGAAATCACAAAGTTCATACCTGTTATCTTTGTCACTGCTCTTACAGACGTGGGTGATGAAGAAAAAGGATTTTCACTTGGTGCTGTGGATTATATCACAAAACCAGTGAGCCCCGCCATTGTCAAAGCCAGAGTCAAAACACATTTGTCCTTAGTCGATAGCGAGGAAGTAAAAATCACAAGATTACAAATCATCCAACGATTGGGTATGGCATCGGAATACAAAGACAATGAAACAGGTATGCACGTAATTCGGATGAGTCATTATTCAAAAACCCTTGCCCGAGCGATTGGTTATAGTGAAGAAGGGGCAGAAGAAATACTAAATGCAGCACCAATGCATGACGTGGGTAAAATTGGAATCCCTGATTCCATCATCCAAAAACCTGGCAAACTCACAGAAGAAGAATGGCAAATCATGAAACGCCATCCTGAAATTGGTGCTGAAATCATTGGGGACCACCACTCCAGTTTATTACGATTGGCAAAGTCCATTGCTCTCACCCACCACGAAAAATATGATGGAACAGGTTATCCGAAAAACTTAAAAGGAGAAAACATCCCTTTAGAAGGAAGGATCATTGCCATCGCAGATGTGTTTGATGCATTAACGACTGTCAGACCCTATAAAAAAGCTTGGGAAGTCGATGATGCACTTGCTTTTCTAAAAAAAGAATCAGGCACTCATTTTGATCCGAAACTTGTCACAGAATTTTTAAATGTACTACCTAAAGTAATAGAAATCAAAAAAGAATGGCCAGAAGAAATGGAAAAAACTTGAGCCAACGCACCATCATTGGACTTATCCTGTCCACCCTTTGCATGATAGATTCTAAATCGACTGCATGAGAATGGAAAATGTTAATACGCCTTAAATCCGGTAGGCCTTTCACCACGTTTGTAAAATGCGGTTGCCTTTTTTTCATCCTTAAGTAACCTTTGTTTGGCGATAAATCGTACAAACCAAGGAATGTTTCGAACTGTCCCACCGGTTGCAATCGCAAGGAGATAGGCTTTCGCACATTTTTCGATTAATTCACAATTATAAATGGCTTTTTCTCTAGTCACACTGGTGATAATGACCTCTTCCCCTAATAAAAACCCATTTGCACCAGAACGTAGGATCTCACTTGTAAGGAGATTCCCATTCGGTCCAACAGGTAACTGGTGGACAGGTGCTCCCAATTGGCGGCACTGCTCATCAAACACAAGGGGGAGTGGGTGGTCTAAATATCTAAGTTTGGAACTCCAAGGAGGGACAAATTTCACAATGGCCCCAACGTCAGATCGATTTGAATGAAGTTCAGCATGAAACCGAATCACAGCCGGTAAAAATTCATGACCCAAACTTTCATTGGACCTTGTATTCGGAAAATTGACAGAATAAATCCCCAAACTAGGTTTTGCTTTTTTCCCTTCCGTTTTTGCCATAAGTAAAAAGGAATCCGTCCCTGGTAAAAGAAAGGAAAGGCTAACTGCATTTGATTGGAACAAACCTTTGGATTCCAGACGATTCCATAAGTCGTGTATTTCCATTTCGTCAGGTGTTTGTTTGGTGGACTTCGATTTTGGTTTTGCCTTAGGAAGTTTGGATATTTGGATCATTGATTAGTCCTTATTTCTTTTTGGTTCCACTAAAGTTTTACGAGGTAAACACGGTTTCAATTTGTTCCACAAGTGGTTTTGGAAATTGGAAACGGTCTATATTTTTTTGAATTGATTGTTTTAAAAATGCAGTTGCTTCCTCTTCAATCAAAATGACTGAGCGAATGGCCGACTTTAAGTCTTTGGCCCCACAAACAATCCCATGATTTTTTAAGAGGTAACCATTTTCTTCTGTTGTAATTTTTTTTCGAAAGGCACTCACAAGAAAGGAAGTTCCGGATGGAGCATAAGAAACCATTATGAGTTTCGATCCAATTTTTTCTTTCGCTTCTTTGGTTACCAAGAATATATCTTTTCCGAGTAGGGTGATGGCACTGGCAAGTGGTTGGTGGGTATGCAAACTCACATTGAGATCTGGACGTTTCAAAAAGAAATTCGCATGGATGCCACTTTCCGTGGTGGGTTGTTTTGTTCCTTCAACCATTTCTAAGGTATCCATTTTCAAAACACAGAGGTCTTCTGGTTTCATCGTGTAATAATCACTTGCGGAAGGTGTCACAACCATGAGCTTATCATCCACCCGCACTGCCAAATTCCCACCAATGCCAGCTAAAAACCCAAGATCAGCTAACCGGATACAGGCGGTGATCATTTCCTTTTGGATGGTTATGATTGTTTGGTTCTTCTGTTTCATCGTATGGTCCTGACTTTCTATTTTAAAAAATAGTCGACAAGTGTCGACTAAAAAAATACTCCAAAAGGAAACCGAATGGAAAAACTGTCAGAAATTTCAAAACGGAATCGAAAACTCTCCGTAAAGGGGAAGTGTTCACCATACCTTGGTCTAAGGATTTATAACTTAGAATGGATCATGAATGGGAGGAAACGAATCCTTTTGGATTGGTATGTATGTAAACCTTGTAAACCAGACAAAATTCTAAACTAACACCACTCCCACGATCGAACGATTTATTTCATCATTGCAATGGCAGAGATACAAAGCCTATTCACAAGTCTAAATGAAGAGAGGTATTTTTTCGTTCGACTCTGAGATCTGATTTGTTTCCATTCCAATTGTGAAATCACCTCACAGAGATTGCATTTCTAATTTGTGAAGCGGAACTTTAGCTCTCAATGGATACCAAAGAAGTCAATCTTCATATGATCGTTGGTATATGCCATGAGAACTCATGATGGATGCATCGATTGTAAAGAAATTAGCAATCCACTCGATTCGAAAACAAAAATGAATTTACTTTTATGAATGCTAGCTTTGTCATCGTTTCCATACGGAAGATGGATACAATCTTCATAAGGTTACATGTATGGAAGAAAACGAAACAATAGAAATGCCAGTTGTAGTGGAAGAACCTGCTCCTGAGGTAACAGTTGTTGCCAAAAAAGCGGCTCCTAAAAAGAAGAAAGCTGCGAAAAAGAAAGCAGCAAAGAAAAAAAGAGCTAAAAAAGCAGCTCCTAAGAAGAAAAAGGCTGCCAAAAAGAAAAAAGCAGCAAAGAAAAAAACAAAGAAAGTAGTTTCTAAAAAAAGACCTGCGAAAAAGAAAACGGCGAAGAAAAAAGCCGGTAAAAAAAGAGCAGCTAAGAAAAAAAGACGTTAAATTCGTTTGGGGTAATAGATTGGTTCCTTTTGGAAGTTTGATTCCACTTGCGGGTTGATTCTATTATCCCAATCAACCCTCCATCTACAAGTTAGTCTGTACTTTTACTAAGCAGAAGGGTTCTAGATTTTTTGGTATTTCTTCGCTTGTTTCTTGTTTTCTGGATCCAATTCAATGGCTTCTGGATGGAAAACGATATTCCAATACCTCACCACATAGGCAATCACGCCAAACGTAAGCACAACCAATAAAACATAAGCGGAAATTTCCGGATACAACAGGAAGGAATAGGGAGCTCCAAATTGGAGGAAGTACGGCAGTGACATGTACCAAATCACGGAAACAGCAACAATTCCCACACCAAACTTGCCCCACCAATTGGGCCTTCCTTGTAAGCCTCGTTTTAAGTACAAAAATCCACCGAGCCAAACACCGAGGACCTCTCGGATAAAGTATACGATGAGGATCCATTTTGGAAAATCGAAGTGGAGTGTCACAACAAAGAGCCCACCGAGTGTCACCAGTTTATCACAAACAGGATCGAGGTACCGACCAAGTGTTGTTTCTTGGTGTAAGAGCCTTGCAAATAGCCCATCCAAATAATCAGTGAAGACAGCAGCCAAAGCATAACTGATAGAGGCAAGTAACGCGTTTAAGTTCGCTGGGTCTTTTGCATAATCATATGTACTATAGAAAAAAAAAGGTAATAACAATACACGTAGGACAGATAAAAAATTGGATAATGTAAATATCCGATCCTGGAAAAGGTCTTTGGCTTTTTTTTCTTCGATTTGCATAGAACCAATGCCAGGTTTTAAAAATTCTAACCGAAGGCAAGAAAACAAATGAAAACAAGGTTGACGTTTGGAGTCGAATCTATAGTTTGGTTTTTATTCCGATGGAGTTGTAGCTCAGTTGGTTAGAGTGCCTGCCTGTCACGCAGGATGTCGCGGGTTCGAGCCCCGTCAACTCCGCCATCGGGAATTTCCCCCCATTCCTTTTCTATTCCATCATTCGATGTATTCTTCTTTTTCCTTTTTGAATAGGATTTGATTTTCTTCCTCTAAAACCCTTGCGACTTGCACAATTTTACTTCTTGCTTCGTTTATCTCTCGTAAGGTGACACGTGGCTTCATATCCAAAAGATCCAAAATGTCTTCTGCGCGGTTTTGGCTCATATTGTTTAAGAATTTTTTTCGAATTTCATCACCGGCACCACGAATCGCAAGTGATATGCAAGTATCATCTGCCAATCGATTGATGAGGATTCGCATTTCTTTGTTATCAAGAGAAAGTATATCTTCAAAGGTATATAATTTTTCCCGTACTTGGTCGGCAACTTCGGGTGAAGATTCTTCCAATTCTGATAAAATGGTTTCTTCTGCCCCTTTTTCCATAAAGTTCAGAATGTTCGCAAGTACATGGGCACCACCTGCTTCTGAGTATTCTTGTTTGTCCCTTTCTTCGTAACGTTTCTTTAGGATACGAGCAATGTTTTGGATCACATCAGGGTGTGTTTTGGAAGTTGTGGCAAGTCGGACTGCTATTTTTGCCTGTTCTGGTTTGGGAAAGAGTTTGAGAACGTCTGCGGCTTTTTTGGGGTCGAGATGGGAAAGGGTCACCGCAATGATTTGCGGAGATTCTGTCCCGAGCATGGTCTGCAACACACTTGGTTCCACTTGGTTCAAAAATTCAAAATCGTTTTTTGTTTCTTCTTTGTGGATTTTTTTTAAGATCACATTTGCTTTTTCGGAGCCAACCGTGTGTTCGAGGAGGGACTTTGCTGTGGACAATCCCCCGGAAGTGGAATCCGAAAGGCCTTCAATGGTATGGTGGAATTCTTTTAAAATGGATTCCTTTTCTTCTTTCGATACCGAACGAATTTTCGACATCTCCAGAATCACTGCCTCGAGCATGGCATCGTCTAGGTGTCTGAGTACATCGGCGGCTCTTTCTTTGCCAAGGGAGAGGAGGAGGAGGGCAGCTTTTCGTACACCTGGTGCGGCGGTGGTTGGGTTCTCAGACTTCATGTGACATAATTCTCTTAGTTTCCTATGGATGTCAAAAAAAACTTCTGCAATGAGACAAAATTTTCTAAAGGTCTCATTAAGTTCGTACGATACCCTTTGTAAGTTACAAAGATAAAGGAACCAATACCAGATGGACAAAGCTCACAAATTCAAAAACACTCTCGAACGTTACATCCACTACCGAGGAATCGATATCGTTTTACACCTCAAAGATGGAAAGAGCATCGAACTAGATAAAAACCGCCAAATGATGGACGATGTGGTCATCGGAAATTTGGCAACGGGTGTGGTTCGGATTCCCATTGCCGACATCCAAAGTGCTGATTTTTTTGCCGCTTAATTGGCCTATCGATCATCCCACCGCAAGGAGAAGGTTTGGTCTTTCCAAAAAACTCCTTAAGGTCTTTAAAAACTCTGCTCCCACGGCTCCATCGATCACCCTGTGATCGCAGGAGAGTGTGAGAGAGAGGATTCGTCCAGCCACTACCATTCCATTTTCCACAATAGGTTTATCTTCAACAGATCCCACTGCAAGGATGGCACTTTCTGGTTCGTTGATGATCGCTGTGAACCGACTGATCCCATACATCCCCAAATTCGAAATCGTAAAGGTTCCATTTGTGAACTCTTCTGGTTTTAATTTACGGTCTCTTGCTTTTTTGGCGAGTTCCTTTACTTCCGAAGAAATTTGAAGGATGGACTTTCGATTTGCATCTCGGATAACGGGAGTTAGAAGTCCTCCATCAATGGAAACAGCAATCCCTACATCCACTCGCCCAAACTGTAAAATTGTATCCCCTTGGAAACTTGCATTTACCTTGGGGTGGAGTTTTAACGCCGCCGCTGTTGCTTTCACAATGATGTCATTCAAACTCACTTTAGCGGGTGAGTCAGGATTTTGGGTTGCCTGGAATTCATTGATTTCCTTACGAAACGATTCAAGGGCTTTTGCATTCACATCCACATTCAAATAAAAATGAGGGAGGTTTTGTTTGGATTCCGTGAGTCGTTTGGCAATGGTTTTTCGCATCCCATTCAAATTTACAATTTCATCGGAAGTGAGAACATCCGATCCACCACGTGTGATGCCTGTACCTTTGTTTAAGGAATCTAAAACATCCTTTTTGGTGATCCTACCTTCGGGACCCGTTCCAATCACACGGTGTAAATCAATGCCATGTTCAATGGCGATCGATTTGGCAAGTGGGGATGCAAAAACACGGAGTGTGCCTCCCCTGGGAGAAGGGCTACCATTTGGCCTTTCTTGGGTTTGGAAGGAAGGGACTGAAGGACTTCTGTTTCCTGAGCTAGAAGTTGGCGTCAAATTTTCATTGGGAGTGGAAACTGTACTTTCGAAAGGATTTGGTTCCCTTTTTTCCTTTAATGAATCCGCATCCATCTTGGCATTCGTGTTCCCAAGGGATGGGGAGGGAGTAGGGTTTGCAGGTGATTGCCCCGATGTTTCCGAAGGTTTTGGTTTCGGAAGGTTGGCAAGTAAATTCGATATATCCTCACCTGGTTTCCCGATTACAGCCAACGCTTCACCTACTTTCAGTTTGGTGCCTTCTCCTTGGATGATTTTGAGTATCACACCAGCATCATAGGCTTCCATTTCCATCACGGCTTTATCGGTTTCAACTTCCGCTAGGATATCGCCTGGACTTATGGAATCGCCTTCTTTTTTTAACCACTTCACAATGGTTCCTTCTTCCATGGTTGGGGAAAGTTGCGTCATTTCTTGGATTTTTGCCATGGGGGTCTCCTTAACGTAACATCTCTCGGATGGTGTCTGCCACTCGGTTGGCACTTGGCAAACTCATTCGTTCTAGGTTTGCAGCATACGACATCGGAACGTCCATTTGGGTGACACGTTCCACGGGATGGTCAAGGTAGGAAAAAACATTCTTTTGGATAAGATGAGAAACCTGTGCCCCAAAACCGGCCACAGGCCATCCTTCTTCCACAACCACTGCACGGTTTGTTTTTTTTACGGATTCATAGATGAGATTTTCATCTAACGGGCGTAAACTGCGGAGGTCCACAATTTCCACAGAAATCCCTTCATTTTCTAAGATAATTGCTGCTTCTTCCGCAAAACTTAAGGCTCTCGACCAAGTCACAAGCGTAATGTCTGTTCCTTTTCGTTTGATTTCTCCAAGGCCAAGGGGGATGGTATATTCCTGTTCTGGGACTTCTCCTTTGGAACCATAAAGTACTTCTGATTCAATGAAAATGGTAGGGTTATTGTCTCGGATGGAGGACTTCAATAGTCCATACGCATCTTTCGGTGTGGCAGGGCAAACCACTTTGAGACCAGGGCAGTGGGCATACCAGGATTCAAACGCTTGGGAGTGTTGGGCCGCAAGCCTCCCACCTGCACCACCTGCACCTCGAAAGACAATGGGCATGGGGAATTGTCCACCACTCATATAATTCATCTTAGCCGCAGAGTTGATGATTTGGTCGATGGCAACAAGGGAAAAATTCCAAGTCATAAATTCGATGATGGGTCTTAGGCCAACCATTGCCGAACCAACACCAATCCCTGCAAATCCATTCTCTGAAATGGGTGTATCAATCACTCTTTCCTCACCAAATTTATCGAGCATCCCTTGGGAAACCTTATAGGCACCTTGGTAATGCCCCACTTCTTCTCCCATCAGGTAAATGAGTGGGTCCTTTTCCATCTCTTCTACCATGGCACGGTTCAATGCTTCTCTATAGGTTAAGATGGCCATTTATTTATCCTCCGCATACACATACTTGTAAAGTTGGGAGAGGGGAGGTTCGGGAGAGGATTCTGCAAATTGGTAGGCTTCGTCAATCTGTGATTGGATTTCTGTTTCGAGTTTGTCCAAATCTTCTGGTTTGATCCCACCTAACTCGAGTTCGTGCCTTGCACGCATGAGTGGGTCTTTTTTTTTGTAAGCTTCTAATTCTTCTTTTGTTCTGTACTTTGCCGGGTCTGACATAGAATGCCCACGAAACCGGTAGGTGGATACTTCAATTAGGGTAGGTCCTTCCCCTCGGCGTGCTCTTTCCACTGCCACTTTTACATGGTCTCTCACCTTTCGCACTTCATCCCCTTCGATATGATCCCTTGCCATATCATACGCATAGGCTCTCACGGAAACATCCTTAACAGCTAGGGCACGGTATTCAGGTGTCCCCATCGCATAATGGTTGTTCTCACAGATAAAAACAACTGGTAGTTTCCAAATCGCTGCGAGGTTTAAACCTTCATGGAAGGATCCAATATTGGCGGCACCTTCCCCAAAAAAACAAATGGTCACTGAATCTTCTTTTTTGTATTTCGAAGCAAAGGCAATGCCAGCTGCAAGAGAGATATGACCACCAACGATTCCATGGCCTCCCATAAAGTGTGCATTTTTATCAAAAAAATGCATGGAACCACCATTCCCTTTGGAAATCCCTGTGGCCTTTCCGAAGAGTTCTGCCATAAGGGGGTTTGGGTGGAGGCCACGAGCCAGTGCATGCCCATGGTCACGGTAAGTGGAAACAATGTAGTCATGTGGAGTAAGGGCAGCAATCGATCCCACGCCGACTGCCTCTTGGCCAATGTACAAATGGAGGAATCCACCGATTTTTCCCACACTATAGGCTTTTGCTGCAGCTTCTTCAAACTTTCGGATTAGTACCATCTGCCTGTAGAACTCTTTTAATTCGCTCACAGATTGTGAGTCTTTGGGGATTGAAGAAACCAAATAGAACCTCCGAAACGAGTAAAAAACTACACTATTTAGACAAAGAAAGAAAGCAAAAATCTTGCTCTTAAAAGAAGATAAAAGACTGTTTCCCTAGGACCTTTATGAAAATTACGAGTGCTGGTATCGAATTTCTAGAATTCAATGAATTTAAAAATTTTGCTGTAGATTATGATCTGTTAGGTTCTGTTTCTCTAAGTGAACCTGTTGTGGATAAAAATGGAACCATCCTTATCAAAGAAAAAGTAGCCATCAAAGAAAATGTGATCAAAAAATTGGAAGGTTTAGAAGGGAACTATATCCCTTCCTTTAAACTTGCAATGTCAAAAGATTTGATGAAGATGTTACGACAAGTTTTGTCAAAAGCAATTCTCAGTCGCATCGACGATCGTTCCAATGAGTTTATCTTCCATCTCTATGAACAAAATGCAGAACGGATGGCTAGCCTCAAAGGGATCATCCAAAATTCTTTTTATTCCAAATCATTGGCTTTATCTTTTTTTCGCATTTTACTCTCTCACAAAGAATTTTTTAACCATTTAGCTGACTTTGGACTTTTGAGTTTGGGTTCTGTCATCCAAAAACAATACGGTTTTAAAATGGTAAACCGATTCAGTTTTTTAGCAGGTCTCTGTGCCGACATAGCTGTTTCAAAAGAAGGATTGTACAGGCAAAGTTTTTTTGGATCTTCCCTTTCCTCTGCCGTAGGACTAAGCATTGAAATTGCGAGGAAACTCAACCTTCCCGAAGAAGTGATCAGTGCCATCAGTAACCATGGAAGTTCTAATTTTGAGATTCCCGGAGTGAATCCTGCTAGTATCAACGTGGAAGACTTACGGAAACACCAATTGAACCAAGACCTACTCTCGGGGAGTGGGATGGATGACGACGCAAGCGATGATGAAGAAGAGGCAGGTGAGTATGCAGATAATACCGCCGAAGTCACGTTAGATGCATTGAAGATTGCTCGTTACATTATGGAGAACTTAAAAACATCATCGGACAAAGAACATGTTTCTGAAAAACTCCTCGTGATGTTTACTTATAATGCAGAAAAAGGACTATTCCGAAAGGATTTGGCGGACCCAATGATTGACCGCTTCAAAGAGTTTGACCATGCAATCAAAAGGATTCGAATCATTGCAGAAATTGAAAACAAATGTAAGTTCCAAACATCTGCTTGGGCCTATCCCAAACCAAAGTCCTCTCAAATTGTTTGTAAGGATCGAAATTATGAATGCCCTTGGATCGTGAATGGGTGGGACTTACGAATCATTTCTCCACAAGATCCGTTTGGTTATATTGGGACAGCACTTGATGTGGGAACTTATCCCAAATGTGCCTTAGAAGAAGAACTACACGCGAAAATCAAATACACTGATTCGTAAGGCAAAAAAAAACCAACCGGCAATCGGTTGGTTTTTTTTGCTTTCAAAACAAAAAAAAGAATTAGAAACCAGCAGGTTTTTTAATGTCTTTTGTTGCGTCGTTGATCGCACCAGTAGCTGCTTTCTTAGCTTCTGTTTCAGCAGTTTTAACCGCTGCATCTACTTTTTTCTCTACTTCTGTAGTTACTTTTTTCGCTGCATCTTCAACAGTTTCCATTTTTTCTTCTACAACTGGTTCTTCTTTTTTGCAGAAAGCAAGTCCAGAAGCCATAGTAACACCGAGAATCAAAACGAGTAGTTTTTTGTTCATCGAAAGTTTTCTCCTAAAAAATCTTTTAATTCTGCCAAAACTATACGATCTCAGTTTCCATTGAAAGAAATTTCTGGATGGAATCTCAAAAAATCTTAACCAATCATTTGGGGACAAATGTAAGGAATTCTTCTACTTCTTTTTTGCTTCCAATGATGAGCGTTGTTCGTTCATGAAGTTCCTTCGGAGTTAAGTCAAGGATCCGTTCTCCTTTCACTGTCACAGCCATTCCACCCGCTTGTTCGGCAATGTACGCCATCGGGGCTGCTTCATAGAGCAACCTAAGTTTTCCATTGGGATACTTACTCGATTTTGTATCATTTGGATAGAGGAAGATCCCACCCTTTAAGAGGTTTCGATGGAAGTCTGCCACAAGAGATCCGATGTATCGGGCCGTTTTTGGTTTTTTCCCACCTTCGATGGATTTGATTTTTTGAAGGTACGCTTGCACTTCCGGTGACCAGTAGGAGGCATTCCCTTCGTTTGCGGAATAAATATCCCCAGATTCTGGCATTTTCATATCCGGATGGGAAAGTAAAAATTCACCCACACTTGGGTCTAGGGTAAACCCAGACACACCTTTTCCAGTGGATAAAACGAGCATGGTAGAGGAACCGTAGATGATGTAGCCGGCACAGCGTTGCAAATGCCCTTTTTGTAAGAGGTCTTTTTCTGTGCCTGGTTCCTTTGAGTTTGGTTCTAATCTTTGGTGGATTGAAAAGATGGTCCCAATGGAAACATTGGTATCGATATTGGAAGAACCATCGAGTGGGTCAATGGCCATGGTGTACTTTCCAATCGTATAGCCATTTGGGATCGGGATGATGGCTTCGTGTTCTTCACTGGCAAGGACACAGAGGTGACCGCAGATTTTTAAGGATTGGTTGAAGGCATTGTCTGCATACTGGTCCAGTTTCATTTGGGTTTCACCTTGGACATTTGTATCTTCTGTGGCACCTAAGATGTCATCGAGAAGGCCTGCCTTTCGCACTTCTCGGCCTACAATTTTTGCGGCATACACCAAATGGCTAAGAAGTGCCGTGAATTCTCCCGATGCATGTGGGATTTTGAGTTGCTCTTCTAGAATGAATTGCGATAAAGAGATGAGTTTTTTTTGTTTCGGTGTAGCGTTCACAGTTTCCCCGAGGTTGTTTTTACTCCATTTTTGTGGTTGTGGGTAGGGAGCAAATCCTTTCTCCTTTTGAATGCGGGTGGAGGCTCCGATACTAAACCTTAGAAACTCCATGACAGAACCAATGCATTTAAGTCCTTCTCCTTCCATCCAAATGACAGACTACCATTCGCGCCGGTTGGGACTCAGTTTTGCCAGTGTGGGAGCCCATTTAGGTTGGGTGTACTTAGGCCAGGAACTGGTTTTTGAATTTGGACAAACGGAACACGAAGAGAAAATCCGCGAGAAGGTATCTGATTCGATTGGGATTTGGATCCGCAATGTATCCTATTTGGATCCAAAATCCATCCTTACCTTTTCGGAACAGGGAAAAGAATTCGAACTCTTTATGATCCGTTTGCCAGAAGGCGAAGTCCCTGTTTTTGTATTGGTGGTTCTCGAAAAAGGTTTGGAGTTAGAAACGAGGAATTGGGAAGACCTTTCTAACCAAGTACTAACGTTTTGTGCAACAGGTATTTCCCTCCGTGAAAAGAACATCCTCGATTTTGAAACCATCACAGGCCCCATCCGCAAACGAATGGAAAAGGCCTTTTTTGGCGAAACAAAGTCAGGTGTGATTGCCTTTTTCCACTTGCAAGACCTAAGTCCATTTTTCAAACCCATGGGAGTCATCAAAAGCCAAGAAATCCTCCGTGAGGTAACGGCAACCCTTCACAAAGAAACCCGGGAAAACGAATTCAATTTCCAACTGAACCCTAGGTCCTATTTTTTATTTTGCCCGGGAGAAACCTTGGATGGGGCAAACCACCGGTTTGGATCCCTTTATTTTCCCTCCAAACACTTGATTTTGGATTACAAATTGAAGATCTTTCCAATTGACCGAGACATCCTGCAAGACGATGCCAAATTCTCTTCCATTTTTCTTGAAAATTTCTAAAAGCTTTTTTTGGCGGAATTGACAGGATAGGGTGCTTTCCGATACCGTCAAAACTAGACCATTTTTACAAAAGGACAGTTGTTTGTCTATGACCCCACAAGTAGGGATTTATTTAAAAGAAGGGGAATCTATTGAGGCGGCGCTTCGTAGATTCAAAAGAGATTGTGCAAATGCTGGTATCATGAGCGAGATCAAACGCCGTGAATACTTTGAAAAACCAAGCGTGATTAAGAAAAAAGCAGTGGAAGCTGCAAAACGCAAACGCGACAAAAAGAAAAGATTATTCGCTAAAAAAGATAAACTTTAATCTTTAAGCCGGTTTTCCTATGACCCTGCAAGAGACGATCAGTACAGATCTAAAAACGGCGTTAAAAGCCAAGGATGAAATAGTCCTCGGCACCCTACGTCTCATCAAAGCAGAAATTCAATATGAATTAACCAAAACCGGTGCTTCTGAGTTATCGGATACTGCTGTCATGCAGATCCTCAAAACCAATTACAAAAGACGTAAGGATACCGCTTTAGAATACGACAAAGCGAATCGTCCTGATCTCTCGAGTAAGGAAATCGAAGAAGCAGAAATCATCTCCCGTTACATACCGAAGGAAGTCTCCGAAGAAGAAATAGGGAAAGCAACGGAAGAAGCCATCCTAGAACTGAGTGCAACTGGTCCACAGGATATGGGAAAGGTGATGGGTAAAGTTATGGCAAAATTTAAAGGACAAAATATAGACGGCTCCAAGGTATCCTCCCTCGTTAAACAAGCACTTAGCGCCCGTTAAAAATAACACACTGTGAATCCTTACCAAAGTTTTAAAGAAAGAGTTCGCAGAGAAGTCTCCATTGACTCCTATATCAACAGATTTGTTCCCTTACGCCGTATGGGTCGTAATCTTGTTGGCATTTGTCCGTTTCATAATGAAAAAACCCCATCGTTTAATGTAAATGCGGAAGGTGGTTTTTACCACTGTTTTGGATGTAAGGCCTCTGGTGATTTATTCCGCTTTGTGATGGATTACCAAAAAGTAGATTTTTTAAAATCACTCGAAATTTTATCAGAATATTCTGGCATCCCTCTCGTTGAACGAACCAAAGAAGAAGAAGAGTCGGAACGTAAGAAAGAAGCTCTTTACCAAATTTCACAAAAAGCCCTCGAGTATTTTCAAAAAAATCTAAATACGGCTGCCGGTGAACTGGCGTTAAAGTATCTAGAGTCACGAGGGTTGTATGCGGAAGATATCAAAGTATTTAAGATAGGATTTGGGCTTCCTGGTTTTGGTAATTTACGTGCGGATCTCTTTAAAACAGAAGCCGAAGTGAAGTTAGGGGAACAATTGGGACTCCTCAAACGACAGGACCAAAACAAAGACCCTTATGATTTTTTTCGAAGTAGGATCATGTTCCCCGTCATCGATACAAGGGGGAGAGTGGTCGCGTTTTCTGGCCGAATCCTTGGTGAATCCGAAGAAGCAAAATACATCAATAGCCCAAACTCACTCATCTACGACAAAAGTCGTACGTTTTATAATCTCAATTTAAGCCAAGATAGCATTCGAAAAACAAGAGAAGCTGTTATCGTAGAAGGTGTGTTTGACGCCATTGGACTCTTTCGCAAAGGGATCGAGTTTGTGGTAGCACCTCTTGGTACTGGATTTACAGAAGGGCATGTGCGGATCTTAAAAAACATGGCGGACAAAGTGTATCTTATGATGGATTCCGATAAAGCGGGTACCAAAGGTGCCTTTCGTGCCGTAAACCTGCTCTCCAAAGAAGGAGTGGTTGTAAAAGTATGCCACATCCCGGAAGGGAAAGACCCGTTTGATTATTCTCTCCATCACAACAAACAAGAAATCCGAGATTTAATGGAAGGGGCGCTACCTGCCTCCCAATTTATGATCCGAGAAATCCTTGGGGGAACGGGTCCCACATCACTCGCGGAAGAAAAACAAGCGGGAGTCAAAAAACTATTCGAATTCTTAAAACCGATGGAGAAAGAAACGGACAAACAGGTCTATTTAGAAGAGGGTGCTCGCCAACTCGGACTTTCGTTTTCTTCTCTTTTTCAGGACTTTCGTGGCAAACCTGGTGTAAGTTCGACCCCCTCCGTTGTCGATACTAAGAAGGACCGCACTCCACAGAAACCGGGGAAACCGTCTCCTGTACTTATCTGTGAGCGGAAGATGATCGCGATGCTCATCCAAAACTTAGAACTTTTTAGTTTTGCTGATGACTTACTTTCACTTGAGTTTCGGGATGAGGTGTCTGCTTTTTTCTGGGACTATTTATATACGAAGTATTTGCAGAATGAGAACCTCACCGCTGCAGAAATCCTTTCGAGGGAAGAGATTCCTTCGGAATACCTGGGAATGATTGCTGAACATTTTTCGGCCGATGTGACAGTCACCCCAGCTACATTTAAAGCGATGTTCCTTTACCATGCGGATTTGTTGGATGACGCACGGATGGAAGAACTTGTGAAAGAGATGGCCAAACCTGACTTAACGATTGAAGAAAAAAACAATCTTCTGTCAGAACTTTCACTCCTTAAGAGTGAAAAAAATAAGAGATCCGTGTATCTCCGAACGATCCAAACGTTAGAAGTCTAAAGAGGATATAGGTAGAATGGAAAATCTAGCAAGCCTACCAGAAGTACAAAAGATCATCTCGATTGGTAAAGCAAATCGAGAAGTATCGTATGATGAGATCAATGAAATACTACCGGATAAAATTCTAAATTCCGAAAAGATTGATGATGTCTTCACCTTGTTACACGAGATGGGGATTGAGATTGTTGAAGAGTATTCTAAAAAATCGTTAGAAGAATCAAGTAGCCTCACAACAACCAAAGAAGAAACGACTAAGGAAACAAAAGAGAAACCTGCACGTAAAAAAAGAGAGTCCAGTGTTTCTTCCAGTTCTGAAGATCCGATTCGTCTTTACTTAAAAGAAATTGGAAAGGTATCACTTATCTCTGGTGAAACAGAGGTTTTCCTTGCCAAACGGATTGAGAAGGGTGAAAAGATCATTGAAGAAACGATTTTAAGTTCTTCGATCCTTAGACAAAACTTTGCAAAGTTAATTCCAAAAATTAAGTCCAAAAAAATCAAAGTGTATGACTTGGTGAAAGTGGACAAAATGTACGCACTCAACCAAGAGCAAGCGGACAAACTCGAAAAAGTATTTTTCGAAAATATGGAACTCATCCAACAGGATGAAAAAGTACTCAACGAATCCACAAACCGCATTCGTAAGTATTCAGAGAATTCTAAGAAGTTCAAAGAACTGAAAGAAAAAATCGATTTGTCCACAGGCAAAATTGATGAAGCCATTCGTAAAATTGGTGTTTCTCAAAAAGAAATCCAAAAGATCTCTCAAAAGATCAAATCAATGGTTTTCCGTGTAAAGGAAATTGAAAAACACTTCCTTAAAATCAAAGCCAAATACGGACATGATGTTCGTGAAATCAAAGCCCTCAACCGTTTCATCGAAAAAAATGAAAACCTAGATGAAATCGAAAAGATGATGGGGTGCGACATTGATGAAGTCAGAGAAGTCATCAAAGACATTCGTAATAATGAAAGAAAACTCCGTCGTATGGAACAAGAAGCAGGTTCTCCTGTTGGCGAAATCAAAGACTGGGGTGAAAAAATCATCAAAGGGGAAAGGGAAATCGCTCAAGCAAAACGAGAACTTGTGCGAGCAAACCTTCGTTTGGTGGTCTCCATTGCAAAACGTTATGCAAACCGCGGGATGCATTTTTTTGATTTGATCCAAGAAGGAAATATCGGTCTCATTCGTGCAGTCGATAAATTTGAATACAAAAAAGGGTATAAGTTTTCCACTTACGCCACTTGGTGGATCAGACAAGCCATTACCCGTGCGATTTCTGATCAGGCTCGAACCATCCGTGTTCCAGTTCACATGATCGAACAGGTGAACAAAGTGATCCGAGAAACTCGTCTCTTTGTCCAAGAGTTTGGCCGTGATCCATCCAATGATGAGATAGCAGAACGACTCGGTTGGCCCGTGCAGAAAGTAAAAGCTGTGAAAAACGTTGCCCGTGAACCAATTTCTCTCGAGATCCCAGTGGGTTCAGAAGAAGATTCGGAACTCGGAGATTTCATTGAGGACAAAGAAGTGATCTCACCTTTGAACTCGGCTGCGTCATCGATCCTATCAGAACAAATCAGGCAAGTCTTACAAACACTCCCTGCCCGTGAACAAAAAGTCATTCGTATGCGTTTTGGTTTGGATGATGGCTATGCACAGACTCTAGAAGAAGTCGGTTACCAATTCAAAGTGACTCGTGAGAGGATTCGTCAAATTGAAGCCAAGGCTCTCAGAAGGCTCCGCCACCCAAGCCGCTCGAAAAAACTGAAAGACTATATCGATTAAAGAAAACTGTTTTTTACTTGATTGGTCTTTCGAAGAGATTCATGGTTTTTTTTATCCATGGATCTCTTTTTGTTTCTAAAGTCGTTCTTATCCCGTATGCAATTCCTTTCTCACACTCACCGCAAGCCGTTCGGGCCATCCCGTTTCTCTTTTTTCCATCGGCATTTCAATCTTCTCCCCATACTCTTACTCTCTCTCAGCCTCCATTGCCAAAAATCAGAAACACAATTGGACTATGATAAAACCCAAAGTGTGGGGCAAGTAAGTCCGGAAGAACCTTGGAGGTTTAGTCCTGAATTCGCTTTGGATGAAAAGTATGGAACCGCATTTTGTGCGAGTGCCAAAGAAGTTGGATCTGGATTCACAATTTTTTTATCCAATAAAACTCAGTTTTCAGCATTGCAGTTGTTAAATGGGTTTCATCGCAGTGCTAATGATCTAAAAAATCATGACATGGTTAAAAAACTTAGGGTATCTTCCTTTTGGATGGAAAAAAACGATTCCAAAAATAAATTGAAGGAAGACCGCACAAAAGACATTGAACTCACGAAAGCGAAGTTTGGAAAACAAGGTTTACAAGTTGTGGATTTGGATTCCACGTTTGAAGGCAATGTGATCCGATTTGAAATTTTGGAAACGGTTGGCCAAGGGAACACAGGCCGTGTTTGTTTGTCGGAAATCAAAATGGGTGAGGTAAAAAAAGAGGGATTTTTTCCTTATCCATGGGTTTCTTTTGATAAAATCAAACGAACCATCACACAGTTTGGAAAGGCCGAGAGGCATGCTTATGGTTTCAAACAATTGGTATTAGCCAATGCAAAAGGGACCATTTTGTTTTATGACCAAGGAACCGTGTTACCTGTATTTTTTAAACCAGACCAAACCTTTAGTTTTTCAGAGATGTATGGAGAAGGGGACCCCACTGGTTTTTTACCATCCATTGTAGGTACTTATACATTATTACAATCTTCAGAAGAGGGTTTGGAATTAAACCTTAGCTATTTTGATAACGGTGGGATTGAACGTAACATTTCTTGGATCTTCAAACGGGCTGAGGTTGGGGATGAAGATTATGAAAACTTTAAAACCAAATTAGGGACAAAATTTTCAGAAGTGTACCAACCCAAAACCCATTTCCTTTTTGTTTTGAAGGAAAAAGAAACAGGGCGCACGTTTTATCATTACGAACTACCAATTCCAAAATAGTTTTCTAACGTAAGATTGAAATAAAAAACGAAGCGAGCATGGAATTCCTTTGCTACTTCCCACGAAAGGAATTTTAGGAATCTTTTGCTTCCAACACTTGCATCAAAAAAGTTTTGATGATGCGAGACTCATTTTTTAAATAAATCAAATGATTCAAATGCCAAACGATTGGTAGGAATAGGATCATAGGTGAAATTTTAGAAGTTGCATTCAGGATACCGAATGTATCAGAAATGATCAGTGTGATCACAATTAGGTAAAATAATGAGGTTATGAAGGTAAACATTGGGTGGGGTTTTGTTATGATTGAGATAAAGGAAATCTTTGCTTCAGGAAAAATTGTGCCTTGTAAATAAGGGATTGCTATGCTAGAAGAACCCATAGCCTCACCTCTATAAGAACCCTTTCGATACATTTGGAACTGATTTTTAATGATTCTATGGAAGTATTTTTCTTGTAAAATCGATGAGATCCGATCCAAAATTTTTTTTTCTGAAAGATGTGTATAAAGAACGTAGCTTTCTCTCATAAATAAATAGTTTACTAAAATTTTGGATTTTGAAACCAAAGTTTCCTTTTTTATATGAAAAATATTTTCTAAATCCATTGATTTTGTCGTTTGGTCTATTTTTGAACAAAAGTGTTGCCGGTGCATGCCTCTTCAGGCAACACCAGTCTTTATCATTTTCTTTGAGTTAGGCGATCGTTTTCTTTAAATCCTTAATGTGTTTGAGGAGTTCGTTAAGAGAAGATTTTTTCTCTGTTTCTTTCCATCCAAGTTCTTTGGCAAGGATGTTGTTTGTAGGAATGGCGAGCGACTCTGCTAATTTTAAATCCAAAAAGATAAGCCTCCACCTTCTCGACAAAACATCGGATACAGATAAGGCAAATTCTTTTTTCACAAAGTGTTTGATCTCTTCCACAAAGTAACCTGTTCCTTTTTTGATTTCTTTTGGTTTTTTCCCAAGGATGAGAGGGACCTCTCCACCATAGGCATCTGCCAACCGAACTGCTGTTTCATAGGGTAAGTCATACATCGTTTGGATTTTTGCGACGAGGTGTTTGCTGTACCCATCAGCACCTGGGAAGGCAAAACTTGCAGTGAAACATTTCATTTTGGATGGCAATTTCCCTACGGCGATGAGTTTGTCTGTTAGGTCCTCTGCCATTTTCCGGAAGGTAGACCATTTGCCACCAGACATGGTCACAAGTCCTGAATCAGAGACCAGGATGGCTTCTTCTCTGGAAATGGATTTTGTATCTTTTTTGTCACCTGTGGAGATAAGAGGTCTCAGGCCACTAAACACGGATTCGATGTCTTCTTTGGTTAACTTTGTATCTAAATAATCATTCCCTGTTTTGAGTAAAAATTCGACTTCCGATTGTAAGGGGAGAGGTTCATTTTCAATTTTTTGGATTGGAGTGTCTGTGGTTCCGAGTAACACTTTTCCTTCCCAAGGGATGACAAAGACCACTCTGCCATCCGCAGTTTTTGGGATGATCATGGCGGTGCGGCAAGGCAATTTTTCTTTATCAAAAACAAGGTGGATGCCTTGGCTTGGGGCAAGTACATTTTCTGTGTTCGGGTCATCCAATTTGCGTAGGGAATCAATCCAAACTCCCGTTGTGTTTGCGACTACTTTTGCTCGTATGGAAACAACCTTTTTCGTTATCGAATCCTTCGCAGTCACACCAATGATCCTTCCATTGGCATCTTTTAAAAAGTTTGTCACTTCGATCCTTGAGACAACATCGGCTCCATTTTCCTTTGCAGCCCGAACTGTGGTGACATTAAGCCGAGCATCATTGAACTGGGCATCATAATAGGAAATCCCACCCTTTAGGTTTTGTTTTTTTAACGATGCAAAATAATCCAGAGCAGTTGCTTTTGAGATCCTTTCGTGGCCAGGGACAATGGACTTTCCTGCGAGTAGGTCATACATGGTAAGGCCAATGGAGTAAAATGGTTTTTCCCACCAAACATAGGTTGGTAAAACAAATTGTAATGGTTTCACTAAGTGTGGTGCATTGGTGAGCAGGCGTTTTCTTTCGGAAAGTGCTTCGTAAATTAACTTAAAATGGAACTGAGCCAGATAACGGACACCGCCATGGATGAGTTTGGTAGAACGCGAACTTGTCCCTTGGGAAAAATCCCCCTTTTCTAATAGGGCTACTTTGTACCCTCGAAGGCTGGCATCCAGGGCAGTGCCGGAACCAGTGGCACCACCACCTAAAATTAAAATATCATACTGGGTGGATTCTAACTGTTTCAGCGTTTGTTTTCTTTCATCTAAATGGTTCATAAGGGTTTTTACGTACTTTGGTGGTTGCCTATAGAGATTCTAAGGTTAGTGTTGTCAAAAGTCACCTTTTCTACCATCGAAAATTTTTGAAATTGTTATGAAAACTGAAACAGAATTGAACCAAGAATTAGTTACCATCCGCCGGGGCACTGTTGAGATCATCAGTGAAGTGGAACTTCTAGATAAAATCAAAGCCAAACCTTCCCTGACAATCAAAACTGGATTTGATCCCACGGCACCCGATTTACACTTAGGTCATTTCGTATTACTTAGAAAATTAAAACATTTCCAAGACCTAGGGCATGAAGTTTGTTTTATGCTTGGTGACTTCACCGCCATGATTGGTGACCCAACGGGAAAATCGGAAACAAGAAAAAGGTTAAGCAAAGAAGAAGTTTTAGAAAATTCCAAAACATACCAAACGCAAGTGTTTAAGATCTTAGATCCAAAGAAAACGAAAATCCTTTATAACTCCCATTGGTGTTCGGAAATGAAATTTGAAGATGTCCTTGTGTTAACATCCAAATACACAGTCTCGCGGATGTTAGAACGTGATGATTTCACCAAACGCCATAAAGCAGGAACTCCTATTTCTATGATTGAGTTTTTATACCCACTTGTGCAAGGGTATGATTCAGTCGCCATGAAGTCCGATGTGGAACTTGGAGGAACTGACCAAAAATTTAACATGTTAGTTGGTCGCGACTTACAAAGAGAATACGGTCAAAAACCACAAGTCGTCATCACCTTGCCACTCCTCGTTGGCCTTGATGGTGTAAAAAAAATGTCAAAGTCTCTTGGGAACTATGTTGGCATTATTGAAAAACCCATTGATATGTATGGAAAAATCATGTCCATCTCCGATGAATTGATGTGGAATTATTTTGAACTGCTCACAGACATTCCACTCGTCGATGTGGAAAAACGAAAAGAGGGGATTCGTTCCAAAACACTCCACCCCAAGGAAGTGAAAACAGAATTGGCCCTTCTCATTATGGACCAACTCCATCCAAAGGAAGAGAACCGTAAGGCTGTGGAAGAGTGGACAGCCATCCACAATACCAAAAACAGAGCTTTGCCTGACGATATCCCAACAGAGGTTTTGGACGGAGCATGGTTTTCGGAAAAACCACCGCTCCTAGTTTATGTTCTGTCCCAACTCAAATTCATCCCCAGTGTTTCCGAGGGTCGTAGGCTCATCCAAGCGGGGGGATTGTATTTGGATGAGGAAAAAATTTCAGATCCTAGCCTTGTTTTGGAAAAAGGGAAGGAATACCTCATCCGACAAGGCAAGAAAGGAAAATTTTTAAAGCTCAAAACATAAAGGAGAGGTGGGACTAGTATAGAACCCTAGGTCCCTTTCCGATAATCGATACTAAGGAAAGCCATACCTAAATGTCACTCGATCCGACAAACGAAGAGAAAGAAATTCAGGACATTGTCCATGAACTTTCGAAGGACATTGAAAAGGATCGGTTGTTTGCCAAAAAACTCCGTCGTTTTGCCTTTATTTCGGCGCTTTCCTTTGTGGGACTCACTGTGCTTGTACTTTGTGGGTATCTACTTTATTTAAGCCTCAGTGTGACTAAACTCGAAACAGAAGTCAAAGAAAAGGAACGAAGTTTACGAGAGCTCGAACAATCTCTCTTTTCTTTGATGTACCAAGAGCAACTCCGAGAAGAAAATGCACTTGCCGGTGATGCAGAACCCGACACTGAACTTGCCAAACAAGTGGATGAAAATATTGAATTCCTAAAAGAAGTCAGTGCCAACACAAAAGGCCGTAATATTTTAAGAGGGAATGAAGCTCACAAAGAAATTGCTTTGACCTTTGATTTGGCGACTGGGGAAGAACTTCCCGTATTGTACAATTATATCAAAGAACACAAAATCAAAGTGACTTTGTTTTTATCCAATGAAAGGCCTTCCGATACCAATGGTTCCTTTTTTGTTAGGCAAAATTTAGATTATATCAAACGGATGGCAAAAACCGGCGCAGTGGAATTTGGGAACCATACCTGGTCTCATTTTAACTACCAACGATCTGTTACGGAAACATCCTTAAAAAAAAGGATGGTACTGGATTATTTATCAAAATCAGTACTCGACCTCCCACGAATGGCAGAAGAATTAAAACGAGTCGAAGATACTTTTTATACCCTCACCAAACAAGAATTAAAGAAATATTATAGATTGCCTTATGGAGCTCTCAGCCAATTGATTTTAGATGCCCATGCAAGTTTAGGGTATACGGATCATATCATGTGGTCTAATAATGCGAAAGGTTCCCTCGACCTTCCTGATTACATTAGCAAACAATTCCTTTATAAAAAAACATCCAAAGGCAAAAAGGAAGTGGTGAAAAACCCACACTACAAAACAGGTGAGGAAACCTTAACCTTTCTCGACAATTGGGAAAAAGCAGACCCCCATGGAATGAATGGAGCCATCATCCTCATGCACCTTGGTGGCCCACGTAAATTTGATAAACTAATTTATATCTTACCAACTTTCATCGAACGGATGAAGGAGAAAGGGTATCATTTCGTTACCCTTTCTGAAGTACTAAACAACGAAAAAGACTAACAACAAAAAAAACTGGCAGTATCCTTTTTCGTAAAGGATACTCGTTTCCAATTCCATTTTGCCTTTAGACAAATTGTTTTTTTCTCTTTTGCAAATGCTGGGAAATTCGGTCCCGAAACATATACAAATTTAGATAAAATACTGGTACCATGATGAGTGTGATGAAGGTGGCAAAGGCAAGCCCCCATCCAAAAGCAAGTGCCATCGGTACAAGGAATGGATCCTTTCCTCCAATCCCATATGCTGTTGGTAACAATCCAAGGACCGTTGTGACTGTTGTGAGCATAACAGCACGTAGACGGATACTTCCTGCTTCCACTAATAATTCAAAAGTGGATTTGGAAGGATCTTCAATTCTAAGTTGGTTTGCACAATCCACAAGGACAATGGAGTCGTTGACGACTACCCCCGCAAGTCCAATGATTCCAAGGAAAGCCAAAAAGGAGAAGGGTTGTCCGTGCAACAAAAAGGCAAAGATCACTCCAATCACTGCAAACGGAATGGCACTCATCACGATCAGTGGTTGGGCCAAGGATCGGAAGAGGGATGCAAGGATCATATAAATGATAAGCAGTCCCACAAGGAAGGCTCGGCCAAGTGAGGCCATCGACTCTTCCGTGTCTTTATTTTCCCCAGAGAAACGAACGGAATACCCAGGGTATTTGGCTATGATGCCTTCTGTCAGTTGTTTTGCCTCTAAATTGACCTGCCTTGATGTGGAAACGGTTTCATCGATATTGGATGTTACTGTCAGGAGTCGTTTGCCATCTAAGTGGTTGATGGATGCACGACCTGGATTTCGGTCATAGCTTGTGAGTCTTGATACAGGGATTAGATTTCCTGTTAGGTTATTGACATATACTTTATTTAAGTGTGCGAGGGAGGACCTGTATTCTTCGGGAAAACGAACTCTTACATCCACTTCCTCATCTGCCCTTTTGATTTTCGTTGAAACGGTTCCTTGTAAAGCAGTGTTGATGGCAAGTGAAACTGATTGGACACTTACGCCCGCAAAGGAAGCAAGGGATTCGTCAACAGACACTCTGATTTCATCCTTTCCTTCGTTAAAATCATCACCAATGTCTGTGACACCTTTGATTTTAGCGAGGGCTGCTTTGTACTCAGCACCTATTTTGAGTAAGGTGGCAAAATCGTCTCCTTTGATTTCAATTGCAACAGGTTTTCCAACAGGAGGTCCTCCTGCCAATTTTTCAAACTCTAAGTTGACCAATTTTCCTTTGAGGGGTAAAAACTCGGAAGGAATGGCATCAATTTGGATTTTATCGTCTTGTTTTTTCTCCAAGTTTTCCTTTGCTAATTTTTCTTCGAGTAAAGCCAGGGCTTTTTCATTGAGCAAATACTTGGAATTTTCTCGTACCACTTCGATGATTTTTTCCGTAGAACGTTCTCGGTTATCATCGGGAGTGAGGTAAACCATGACTTGTGCATAGTTTTTCCCTCTTTTGGTGAAAGGGTCATTCGGATCTTTTTGGATGATCCCCACTCGGGAAATGTAGTTTTCCACTTCACCTTCAGGGAGTTTTGCGATCGTGTGTTCAATGGCGCGGATGAACCGGTCTGTTTCTTCTAATTTTAATCCAGTTTCGGCTGTGACACGGATTTGGAAGGTTTCGATGGCACCGGGAAAAAGTTTAAATTTTCCAAATTTTGCTTGGATGGCGATAGAAAATACAAAGAGACCTAAGAGGAGTCCCACCATTTTCCAACGGTTCGTCAGTGCGAATCGGAGAAGGGGCAGATAGGTTTTTTCCTTAAATTTCAAAAACCAATGTGACTCTCCTTTCACTTCTCCTTTCATATCAGTGGCCTTACTCACATCATATAAGTGAGAAGGTAACATAAAAAAAGCCTCAAACAAAGAACTCAGAAGCGATAAAATCACAACAAGGGGAATGGAGTGGATGAACTTCCCAAAGATCCCAGTCATAAACAACATGGGCCCAAAGGCAGCAATGGTAGTTGTCACGGTGGCTGTCACTGGTGCGAGGACTTCGCTTGTCCCTCGCATCGCCGCTTCAAATGGTTCTTCCCCCATTTCTAAGTGGCGGTATACGTTTTCACAAATGATGATGGCATCATCCACTAAAATCCCCACAACGATGATAAGGCCCATCATCGAAATTAGGTTTAATGTAAGGCCCATATAATTCATGGCCACAAAGGTCATGGCAATTGAGATTGGGATCCCAAGTGCTGTCATAAGTGCCATTCGCCATCCTAGGAATACAAAGAGGGATGCCGTGACAAGAATGAGACCAGAAACTGCGTTGGATGTAAGCACACCAAGCCTTCTTCTAATGTACTTTGATAGATCGTTAACAAACGCGTGTTTGACGGATCCTTTTGTGGATTTGATAAAACTTTCTACTACTTTTTTGGATTCATCTACAACTGAGATCGCATCGGCTTTTTCCCGTTTGATGACTGTCAGGGCTATGGCGATGTTTCCATTGGATTTGTCTAAATAATCGGAATCTTCAAATCCTTCTGTCACACGAGCGACATCTCGTATGCGTACAGAACGACCTGCATCATTTGTACGAATGAACACGTTTTCAATCTCTTCTGCTGTATCAAACTCACCAACAGTGCGAACAATGATTTCTCTAGTTTTTTCATTGATGTTCCCCCCCGGGAAATTGATATTCCGTAGGCGTAATGCATTGATCACTTGAGTTGAGGAAAGGGACATACTTCGCAATTTGTCTGGATCTAAGTCCACCTTCATCTCACGTTCGCGCCAACCACGTTTCGTAATCCTTGCGACAGTTGGTAAGTCTTTTAATTTTTCTTCTAAAATTTTGGCTTGGTCTCTGAGTTCCTTTGCCGTTAACACAGGTTTTCCGTCTTTCATGTCGGATGTTAGGTGGATCTCAATCACAGGTTGTCTTGCCGTTGTGATCTCTGTTACGATTGGGTCTTCCGCATCTGTGGGAAGGTCCTGGATGCGGTCAATGGCAGACTTCAAATCATCCACCACTTTCTGGGTATTTTTGGTATTCGGATCGATAGTGATGATGATACCTGATCGGTTCTCAAGCGAAGCCGAACGAAATTCTTTGATCCCATCCACTTCTTTGATGGCGTCTTCGAGTGGTTTTGTGACAAGTTTTTCCACATCGGCAGGTGCTGCGCCTGGATAAATGGTGGTTACACTAACGATATCAAAATTGATATTGGGGAATGCTTCCCTGTTCATGGTAGCGGCAGTAAACCCACCAACGAGTAAAATGAGAAATGTCAAAAGATTTACAAATAAACTTTTGGAGAGAAAATACTGAACGATGGATGAACCCATACAAACTCCTGCAAGTGACTAAACTTACAAATTCAATCGAGATAAACTTAATCCAACAATTTGCCTGCGGTATCAATGTCATCATTGAAACCAAACAACTTTGTGCTCTTCAGACGATCAACATACAAGACACCAAACAAATGGTCACATTCATGTTGTAATACGATGGCTCTGTAACCTTCAATGATTTCGTCATGTTCAGTGAAGTTTTCATCCCGCCATTTCATACGAATTTTGTTTGGTCTTTCCACATACCCACGCATACCAGGGACAGACAAACAACCTTCCCAGAACCCATCGCCAGGTGGACTTAATGGAGTGATCTCTGGATTGATGATGATTTGGTTTGGAACTTCGGGGGTTCCTGGATAACGTTCGTTGTCATCCTCTTGACCCACGACCACTAATTTTTTCAAAACACCAATTTGTGGGGCGGCAAGACCCACACCGTCGGCATGGCGCATCGTTTCGAACATATCTCGGATCAGTTTTTTGAAATCTTTGGTTTGGATTTCGGATTCGGTGACATCTTCACTCGTTTGACGAAGGAGTGGGTTCCCAATTTTCAGAATTTTACGTACTGCCATAATCTAATATGGAATAGATTGAAAAAGGTCACTGAATGATCAAGTGAACTCCTATCCAATTGAAAAAGAATTTGACAGTATGGGCTTAAAACGTTGGAATCTCGGGAGGGATTTTGGAGACGAGGGGAATCGAACCCCCGACCTTTTGAATGCCATTCAAACGCTCTCCCAACTGAGCTACGTCCCCTTGTGCTAATCCAAGGTGTGAGAATGCGTTTGTCTGTCAACAGAATCCCAAAATGGCTAAGGAACCACGAACTTTATGGGACAAGATACGGTAGAAGAACTCACTAAAAAATTGAAAATCCAATCGGATATCATCAAAGGGTATGAAAAAGTTCTTAGGCTCAATGAACAAGAATTAGCAAACGCAGACGAAATCATTCGTATGTATGAACAAATCATCGATTATTCACGAGTAGAACTAAGAGAAGCGAAAGAAACGGTAGAAGCAAGCACAATGGTTTCCAATTTAAGCCGTGACGAATTAATGTCAGCCTTTGACAAAATCAAATCCCTCGAAGATGCCAATCGTAAACTGAGAGAAGAATCTTTAAAGTTTAGCAAAGATTAAACCATTGAAACCAAATTCCCTTCCGCCAATTATCTTAAAAAACAAAGATGGCGGATTTTATCTTTCCTCCTCATCCGAACTTGACGATGTATACCATTTTATCCTAGGGCAGGCAAAACGATTTGTATCAGCAAAATCAGCCGCCATTTATGTTCGCAACGAAAGAGGGAATTTAAGCCGGATTGGACTCATCCAAGACAAAATCAATGCAGGTAAGATCGCCAAACATGTGTTTAAATCCAAAAAAAGTATCCTTGTTAAAAAAGGAACAACTTTGGATCCAAACGAAGCTCCTGTTTCGGAGTCATATATTGCCTGTTATTTGGGAGATGAAATCGGGGACATGGCACTCGGTGTACTCGTTCTCGAAGGCATCAAACATTTTCAAAATTTTTCTGAACAAGATTTAGATTTAATCAACTATTTTAGTGCGAATTTAAATGCACTATTTAAAGACACTGTGTTTTCAGAAGAGGAACCACAGTTTTTTAATTCCTTAACAACTTCAGTTTTACTTCTCATTGATAATGCCAATATCCACAATAATAATAATAGGTTGCAATACTTCTTAGAAGAAATCATCCGCGTTGCAGTCCTCATCAATACGAGTGTGGATTTGGAACACGTTCTTGTGATGGTGATGGAATCGGCAAAGTCTGTATTTCGGACAGAAGCAAGTTCACTGCTTCTCTTAGATGAAAAAAAAGAATTTTTAGTTTTTCATACTGTTACTGGTGAAAAAAGAGAAGAGGTTTCCAAAATCAAAGTACCTGTGGGCCAAGGGATTGCGGGGACTGTGGCTGTTACAAAACAACCGATGATCATCAATGATGCACAAAATGATGATAGGGTGTTCCGAGACGTAGATAAAGCATCGAACTTTGTCACAAGAAATATTTTGGCAAGTCCCCTTATTGTGGGTGACGAAGTGATTGGTGTGATTGAAGCCATCAATACCATCGATCGTAATAATTTTAGCCAGGACGATATCGATACCTTCCTTTCTTTTTCCAGTGCTTGTGCGGTTGCTATCCAAAAAACGAGGTTACTTGAAAACCTAAACATCACGAACCTCGAACTCAAACAAAAATTAAGCACCCTTGAATCCATTTTTGATTTAGGGCAGGCCGTTCTTGAGTCCCATGACGAGTTGGGTCTTATGTCAAAAACCCTTAGCATTCTCACCAAAGAGTTGTCATGCGAAGATGCGGGGATGGTCATCATCGAGGAAAAAAACAAAAACAGAATCCAAGTGTATGCAAGGCAACTTGGGATTGTGAGAGAATCATTTTTTCCGATGTTTGAAAGCCGTTTGTTTTTAAGCCTTATGGAATCGGGAAATCCTCGGATGGCTGTTGTCACACCGCAACTCGAGGAATCGTTTTTAGAGTTAGAATTTTATACTTTAAAGAAAAATTTTCTCATTTTACCCATTGCACCGCGGGGAGGGAATTTACGAGCTGCCCTTTACGTCAGTGGGAAACATTCGGCTCATTCGTTCAATGAAACTGACCTGCGGATGTTAAAAACATTATCATCACCACTGGCCAAAGCATACGAAAACTTAAAACTCAACCAAGAAATCATTACAAAAAAATCGATAGAAAAAGAAATCGAGATCACAAGAAAAATCCAAAACAATATTTTGCCGAATGCATTGATACAATCACCTCTCTTTGATTTGGGTGTGATGTCAGTTGCCGCCAAAGAAGTGTCAGGTGATTTTTACGATTTCCATGCTTTTGGAGATGAACAGTTTTCATTCCTTGTTGCCGACGTGTCTGGGAAAAGTTTACCTGCGGCAATTTTTATGGCGATGTCTAGTTCCATCATACGGACACTTTCTAGAACAACGGACCTGCCCCCTTCCGAACTCCTTTTTCGCGCAAACCAATTGATTTATGAAGATAGCCAATCAGGGATGTTTGTGACACTGTTCCTTGTCAATTACCAAAGGAAAACCCGCACTTTAAAATTTGCCTCAGCTGGCCACAATGACCAAATTTGGATCCGAAGTGATGGAAGTTTTGAACTCCTAAAAGGAAAAGGGGCACCCCTTGGTGTGGTCCCTCATACGAACTACCAGGGTGGTGAGATCCAATTAGAGCCTGGGGATATTTTGGTTTTTTATACAGATGGAGCCATTGAGGAAAAAAGTCCCGATGGGGAAGAGTATGGACTCGATAGGTTTATTGATTTTATCATCCAAAGAAGGTATGAGCCGTCTCAAAAAATCGTAGAATCGGTATATGACGACATTCGTTCCTTTTCCCGTTCGGAAGAACAATATGATGATTTTACGGTAATGGTATTAAAATTTGCAGAGGTGACGAGTTTTGAAATGGTAAAAACCTTTGATGCACATCCAAATGAAATTCCCAAACTCCGTGATTTTATTTCAGAACATTTAGAATCCAAAATCACAAAACCTTTTGCCTTTGATGACATCTTAATATCTTTGGATGAAGCAGCGACAAACATCGTGATGCATAGTTATAAAGATACAGAACTTCAAAACCCAAAGTTTGAATGTAAATTTGAGCTGATCGGTGATAAGTTAAAAATTGTTCTCGTAGATGAAGGGAAACCCTTCGACAGAAAAAAAGTTCCGAAACCTTCCGTGGAAGCCAATTTGAAAGGCGAACGAAAGGGAGGATTTGGCGTTTATCTCATGGAAACCCTTATGGACAAAGTTTCATATGAGTACAATGGGAAACAAAACATAACCTATTTGGAGAAAACAATCGTATGAACGAAGATAAAATTGGAATTCGGTCGGAAGAGCTGGAAAATAAGATGGTTGTGCATGTCCAAGGCAATTTGGACGTTCACAACACACATAAAATTGAAAAGGATTTGCTAAACCTAGTGAGTTCCTCTGGTAAATCCGTGATTTTTAATTTGAGTGAAGTGCCTTTCATTTCCTCCGCAGGACTTCGCCTCCTTGTCACAACCCTTAGGCATTGCCAAGAGCAGAAAATCAGCATTTCCATTTGTGGATTACAACCTGCAGTCGAAAAAGTTTTCGATATCATCGGGATGCAGCAGTTATTCACAATTTATCCGGATTTAGACGCAGCTTTAAAGTAAAAATCACTTTTCTAAGTGATCCTAAACAAAACATTGGAAAAAAACTTATGGAAACCATGCAGTATTCCCTAAACAACCCGTTCAAAGAATCCAAGGCTCCGGAGACCAAAACCGGCATTTATGATGATGCTCTCAAACTCGGTAAGGAATTAATCGAGAAACCGTTTCTTGGCGGTGGTGAGGACAGAATTCGTGTCCAACATTCCAAAAACAGGATGACTGTTTGGGAAAGGATCAAAGTCCTCACAGACGAAGAACCAAACATCACCTACCAAAACTGGGGTCCCAATTTAGATGGTGCTTCCATTGTCACAGGAATTTTAAATATCAAAGGCCGCGATGTGGCGGTTTATGGGCATGATTTTACACTCCGCGCAGGTTCCATGGATGCGACAAACGGTAGTAAATTGGCTCGCCTCATCCAAATGGCAGGAACTCACGGCATCCCACTTATCGGGATGAACGACTCCGCAGGTGCCTATGTGCCAGCAGGTGTGGGTGGGCTTGACGGATACTCGGAAGCGTTCACAGCACTCCGTAAAATCAGTGGGGTTGTTCCATCTGTGATGCTTATGTTTGGGTTTAACGCTGGTGGTGGGGCATACCTGCCTCGCCAAGGGTCTTTTATGATCCAATGTGATGGAACCTTTTTTGGTCTCACTGGACCTGGTGTTGTAAAGTCAGTCCTTGGGGAAGATATCTCTGCAGAAGACTTAGGTGGACCAAAAGTCCACGGCCAATCAGGAGTGGTGGACCTTGTGACAGGGGACGAGTTAGGATCACTGCGTACAGCGATTCGATTGTTATCTTACCTTCCGGACAATAACCATAGTTTTGCGCCTTTTTACCCAACCTCCGACCCAGTGGACCGATTCATTTACGAAGAAGATATCCTTTTCCGTAAAACGTTTAATTCTCCTACTGGGATGAACACTCCTTTCGACATCACTCTTTACTTACAACAAATCTGTGACCATGGTGAGTTCTTTGAACTCCAACCGCAAAGGGCGCGTAACATCGTGACTGCCTTTGGAAGGATTGGTGGCCATGTCGTTGGATTTCTTGCCAATAACTCGGCTGTGTCTTCAGGCCAAATTGACATTGGAGCCTCACGCAAAGGGACTCGATTTGTTCGTTTCTGTAACCTCTACAATATCCCAATGGTGTTTGTAGAAGACACCACTGGATTTTTACCAGGTCGTGACCAAGAACACAATGGAATTGTTCTCGAAGGACGAAAACTCCTCGATTCCATCATTGACCTTCGTACCCCTAGGCTCACACTCATCATCCGAAATGCGTTTGGTGGAGCTTATGCAACATTTAACTCCTATTTTACGGGAGCATCCATGGTATTTGCTCTTCCCACTGCAAGGATTGCCGTTATGGGCCCTGCAGGAAAAGAGTATGTCTACAAAGATGAGATCACAAATGTTCAAAAAGAATTTTTGGCAAATATCAAAAAAGGTATGAGCGAAAAAGAAGCAGCCGCAACTCGCGATGCAAAACTTTTTGAAATCGGCCAACGGTATGAAAAAGAACTGATGAATCCAAAAGAAGCCCTTTCGCTTGGATCTGTTTCTTCTATCATTTTACCAGGTTACACTCGTAATGTTCTATCCAAAAACTTGAGTTTTCTCATGTCCAAATACAAACCGGCGGAAATGTCCGGACCTCAAAGGGAGTTTGAATAATTTCCATGTTAGATAAGAATTTAAAACGCATTCAGTTCCAAGAATCAGAGTCCGCATGGATTCGTTCCTTTACTGTGGAATCCATCAAATGCCTCATTGTTTGCCGTGGCCCTGTTCGTAAGGAAACCATGGATGTCTTTGATGCCATTGGCGTGAAAGAATATGGAATTTTACTTTCGGAAAAAGATTCCATTGTGTACCCAAAGGCACTCGCACCAGAACTTCGTAACTTCCGTTTTCCAGAAAACATCCACCGCGTTCCTGATTATATGGGAGCAGGGAAGGAAGAAAAAGAAGAGCGCATCCACCAAATCATAGGGATCGCAAAAGACAATGGATACTCTCATATCTTTGCTGGTTACGGATTTATGGCAGAAGATGCTGAGTTCATTGAAGCCATCGAAAAAGCGGGGATCATCTTTATGGGACCAAGTTCCCATGTAGCAAAGGGAGCTGGTGCAAAAGACGAAGCAAAAAAACTGGCACGTAGTTTGAATGTATCCGTAACACCGGGTGTGGACAATATCACAGCCCTTGCCTTACTTCGTAAAACTGGTAATTCCAAAGACGGTCTCCTTAAAGTAGCAAAAGAAAATAACTTAAACTTCCAATTTGATGAGAAAAAGTCATTGGAAGACAATGCAGAAATCTTATTGCAACTTTCTTATGAAAAAACCATCGACATCACATCGATCCCTGATCTGCAAAAAGAATCAGAAATTTTATGTGAAGATATCTGGAAAAAATACCCAGGAAAACGAATTCGATTCAAATACATTGGCGGTGGTGGTGGAAAAGGCCAACGTGTGATTTCTTCCAAAGGAGAAATTGAATCGGCGGTAATGGAAATTTTAGCTGAATCCAAAGTCACTGCAGTTGGTTCCAACAGAAACTTTCTCATCGAACTCAATATCGAAAACACTCGCCATAATGAAATCCAAATGATTGGAAACGGGGAGTGGTCTTTATCACTTGGTGGTCGTGATTGTTCCTTACAGATGCACGAACAAAAATTGTTAGAGATTTCACAAACTGTAGAACTCTTAGAAAAAGAAGCAGACCTTGTTCGTTCTTCCAATCCTAAAAAAGCTGCCATCCTTGAAAAGGATGTCCAAACCTTAAAGGATATGGAACACCAAGCAGAAGTGTTTGGAAAGGCGATTCGTCTTAACTCCGTTTCAACTTTTGAGTGTATCGTAGAAGGGAATAGTTTCTTTTTTATGGAAGTGAACACTCGGATCCAGGTGGAACACCGTGTGACCGAGATGGTATACAAGATGAAGTTCACAAATCCAAATGATCCAAACGACTTCTTCTACATTGATTCCCTCGTGGAAGCAATGGCAGTTTTGTCCATCCACGGACCAAGAGTTCCAAAACCAGAACGGATTGTCCGAAATGTATCGGGTGCGGAAGTACGGATCAATGCAACAAACCGTGCCCTCCAACCACATGCTGGTGGGATCATCCAAAACTGGTCAAACCCTCTCCCGGAAGAGATTCGTGATGACCAAGGGATCTGTACGCGTAACCCTGATACAGGTGCCTTTGTGCACTACAATTTGGCAGGTGCTTATGATTCAAACGTAGCACTCATTGTTTCCTATGGAAATAGCCGAACTGAAAACCTTGAAATTTTAGGCAACATCCTTCGCAAAACAGAGCTTAGGGGTCAAAACCTAGAAACAAACTTACTTGTCCACTACGGTCTCATCCAATGGATTTTGGGTAAGGATGCAATGTTCAAACCATCCACTGCATTTATGATTTCCTATTTGGCAGGGATTGGTGCCTTGCAATCCATTATCAATGATTTGGATTTGGAATACCTTTGGTCAGAAAAAACAAAAGCAGCTGATGCCGACCTAAAAAAAATCCTCGGTAAAAAAATGACATTGGTTGTGAGACCAATGGAAAGATTACTTGCAAACCCGCACCTACTCGGTGGTTTTCTTGGATTCTTTGATGGAAAACTTTGGACTCGCAGTGGAAACAATGTAAGTTTCAATGAAAATCCAATCCAATTTTTAGATTCCTTGTACTATTATTTAAATTTAGATACAACGGAACAAAAAGCAAGTTCGGAAAAGATTTGGGACCACGATGAAAAATTACTGATTGAAGCAAAAGAATTTTATGCAGAGTTTTCCAAACGTACTGGATTCAAAAACTGGAAAGAGATTTCCGAAGCATTTGCCAAAGGAAAAAATCCTTCCAAAGAAATTTCAGATGATCTTTGGGAAAAAGTAAAAGCAAGCCATAACGGATTCCAAGCAGGACTTGAAACCTTACTATTACTTCCAAAAATCGGAATCAAATCCAACTTTTTTGGTTTGGATGTGAATGCGGATTTGGATGGTGTTGTCCCTGATGAGTTTAAAAATAAAGATACAAGAGATGCTTTCATTAAAACTCTAAACCCTCCACCAAAGATGTCAGGTGATGAAATTGTGGCTCCAATGGGTGGTATGTTCTACTCAAAAGAAGCTCCAAACCTTCCACCACTTGTGAATGAAGGGGACCACTTCCAAGCAGGACAACCACTCTTTATCATTGAAGTGATGAAGATGTTTAACAAAATCCTTGCGCCAGTGAGTGGAACCGTGGTGAAAAATTTGATGGTGGATTCCGATGGAAAGATTGTGACAAAGGCGCAAGCCATCTTCAAAATCAAACCAGACGAAATTCTAAAAGAAGAATCTCCGGAAGAAATTCGCCAAAGAAAGGTAAAGGTAACAAAAGAATTAGGGCTCGGTTGATTCAACCGTAGCCAATGATCTTTTTATAGATTTCACCAAGTGGGAGGATGTGGTCAACACATCCTCTTTTGATTGCCTCTTTCGGCATTCCAAAGACAACAGACGTTTCCTCATTTTGGGCAATGGTTTCAGCCCCTGCCTCTTTCATTTCTTGTAAGCCAAGAGCTCCATCATCTCCCATACCTGTCATGATGATGCCCCGTGCATTTTTTCCGGCTTGTTTGGCAACCGATCGAAATAGAACATCCACCGATGGTTTGTGGCGGTTGACAAGTGGTCCATCCATTACTTCTACATAATACTGCGCCCCAGAACGTTTGAGAGTCATGTGTTTGTTCCCAGGCGCTATGAGGGCAAGTCCTCGCACCACACGGTCGCCATCGTTTGCTTCTTTGACACGGATTTCACAAATGGAATCCAAACGTTTGGCGAAAGCTTCTGTAAATTTTTCTGGCATATGTTGAACGATCACAATGCCTGGGGTGTTTTCTTTTGGAAGTTTCGTTAACACATGTTCTAGGGCGATTGTGCCACCAGTGGAGGTTCCAATCGCAATGATTTTTTCAGTTGCCTGTAAAGAAGATAACTCTTGTTTTTTATCGAGTTGGACTTTCAATTCTGTGGTTTTGGAAGGATTTGGTAGGTGTTTGGTGGACGCAGAAGCAGCAGCAAAAACAGCATCCGTGAGAGCAATTGTACTTTCATTTAAAAAATCTTTTAAACCAATTTTTGGTTTTGTGATGATGTCACAGGCGCCTAAGTTCATGGCAAGGATGGCAGTTTCGGATCCTTCTGTTGTGAGGGTCGAACAAATCACAACAGGTGTTGGCCTTTCTGACATGATTTTTTTTAAGAACGAAAGACCATCCATTCTTGGCATTTCAATGTCAAGAACGATTACATCGGGCCAAAGATTATTCATTTTGTCCATCGCAAAGATGGGGTCAGAGGCACTTCCTAAGAATTGGAACCGAGAATCTTGTTTAAAAATTTCAGTTAACACTTGTCTTACGACAGCTGAGTCATCAATTACAAAGACTTTAATTCTATTCATGGATTACTTTTTCTCTACCCAAACTTCTCCGTCCCAAACGGAAAAATAAATTTTTCTTGATTGGTTACCACCCAAGTCTTCTGAAATGATTTTGATTTTATTCGATGATAATATCTTTTTTGCAAATTCCGCATTCCGTGTGCCAATAAGACTTGTTGCATTATTTCTAAGAATTTCTCTTTCCTCGTTTAGAAACATGTTGGACCCTCCAAATATTTTTGCGAGGTAATCCTCTGCTTTGGTATGCGCTTTTTTGATTTCTTTGAGGAAGTATTCGAAGGCATCTTCCCCATATTTATACGTTTTTTCTAATTTAATATCAGAAGGATGTGGGAGTAGGTAGTGGCACATTCCTCCAAGATGGTATTTCGGATGCCATAAAACGATGGATACACAGGATCCAAGAAGTGTTCTCACTCGGTGGTGGTGGTCTCCAAAAAAGATCTCACCTGGTTTGAGGTAGGTATCAATCACTTCATAGGGAGGTTCCATATCACTCACTTATCTGAGATGAAGTTTCATGAATGTTTTGAATTTCGCTTAAATCCAAAATTTGATTGATTTTTAAAATGATTACAAATTGGTTTTCTAACTTACCAATGCCTTGGATAAAGTCCAAACGAATTTTTGAACCAAAACTTGGTGCTTCCTCAATTTGGGTTTCAGGAATATCAACAACTTCGTTAACGGCATCAACAAGTAAACCTACATCAATGTTCTCCTTCTCTAACTTGATTTCTGTAATGATGATGCAAGTTTTTCGATTCGTTTCTGTTTTCTTTTTGTAAAACCTAGTGTTTAAGTCAATCACGGGTACTACATTGCCACGCAAATTGATGACCCCAGGGATGTACTCTGGCATCATGGGAACATGAGTAACTGATTCAAACTCAATGATTTCTTTGATGTACAAAATCCCTAGTCCAAACAATTCATTGGAGAGTAGGAAGGTTAAGTATTGGATCTCTTGCATCACTTATCCCCTCAATATTTTTGGAACTTACCATGATCATCCAAGTCATCAGCTTTTTTGTTCACCATTTCCTTTTTCGGAGATGGGCTTTTCTGTGTTGGGTGTTTTAAAGCCTTTGGGTCTGCATTTTGTGTCACACTCGCCATTTTTCCAAGTTTGAAAAAACTGATGGATGAGAGCAATCGTTCTGCTTGTGCCTGTAATTCTTCCGCAATGGCTGCTAGTTCTTCAGAGGCACTTGCTGATTGTTGGGATACTTGGTCAAGTTGTCCCATGGCCTTATTCACCTCATTCACTCCAGAAGATTGTTCTTGGCTTGCGGCTGTGATTTCTTGCACAAGGTCCGCAGTTTTATTGATCGCAGGGACAATTTCTTCAATGAGTTTGCCGGCAGATTCTGCAATCTGAACGGAACTTCCAGCGAGGGTTCCAATTTCGTTTGCAGATTTTTGCGACCGTTCCGCAAGTTTACGCACTTCTGATGCCACTACTGCAAAACCTTTTCCATGTTCACCTGCTCGTGCTGCTTCAATTGCGGCATTTAACGCGAGTAAGTTTGTCTGGTAGGCAATGTCTTCAATGATAGAAATTTTATCTGCAATTTCTTTCATTGCTTTGACTGTGTTTTTCACAGCCTCACCACCTTGTTTTGCATCTTTAGCCGATTTTGTCGCAATGGTATCGGTTTGTTTTGCATTTTCAGCATTTTGGTCAATGGATGCACCCATTTCTTCTAGGGATGCCGATGTTTCTTCTACAGAAGCAGCTTGTTCACTTGCCCCTTGGGAAAGTGTACTGGCAGTGGATGCAACTTCGTCGGAAGCATTTACAAGCGCATCTGTATTGGTTCTCACTTCATTGATGATTTCTATTAATTTTTTAGAAGTATTATTGAAGGAATCACGAAGCCTAGCAAACCCTCCCTCATAATGGTTTGTAATGAGTTGGGTCAAATCTCCTTTTTCAAGAGCTGCAAGTCCTATCACTAAATCATCCACGATACGAGAAGTTTCAATGGCTAATTTTTTTTGTTCAGTGATGTCGGATGCAAACTTAATCACTTTGTACGGTTTTCCGTTCAAATCAAGGATTGGGTTATACGTGGCTTGTAACCAAACCTCCTTTCCACCTTTTCCAATTCGTTTGTATTCGGCCGTTTGGAATTCGCCACGACCAAGCGATGTCCAGAATTGTTTGTATTCTTCTGAATTCACATAATTTGGTTCCACAAACATACGATGGTGTTTCCCTTCGATTTCAGATAGGGAATAACCCATAGTAGATAAAAAGATATCATTTGCGGAAATGATGGTTCCATCTAAATGGAACTCAATGGTTGCCTGGGCTTTGTTGATGGCTTCGATTTGGCCAACAAACTCTCTAATTTGTTTTTTATTTTCAGTAATATCCGTTGCAAATTTCATCACCTTTATCGGAACACCATTGGCATCAAGGATTGGTGTGTAGGTTGCTTGTAACCAAACTTCCTTTCCATTTTTTCCAATTCGTTTGTATTCGGCCGTTTGGAATTCTCCTCGATTTAAACTTACCCAAAATTGGCGATACTCTTCCGAATTTGCTTCTTTTGATTCCACAAACATACGGTGGTGTTGTCCCTTGATCTCTGCCAAACTATAACCCATAAGAGTTAAAAAGTTTTCGTTTGCAGTGAGAATGGTTCCATCCATCTTAAATTCAATCATGGCTTGCGATCTGTCAACAGCTCTTGCTTGCGCATTACTTTCTGTTACATCAGCCCATTCAACAACACTTCCCAATCGTTCCCCTTTATCAGTTAAAATTGGATTGGCGATCAAGTTGAATTCTCGATTCCCGATGATGATACTTGTTTTGTGTTCAGAGGTAAAGGTTCCAAGTAATTTCCTTTGGTGGCTTGGATCTTTGTGGTAGGAATCGATATTACTACCCATTAAATTTTTTAAAGAAAAGTTCCTGATTTGTTTTTGGATGTCTGATTCAGAATTCGAAAACATCTTATGAATGGATTTATTCATATAAACAACATCTAAATTTAAATCTGAAATCATAACATTTGTAGAAACACTATCAAGGGCAGTTCGGATTTGGATCGCTTCTTTTAAGGGTTTGCTGATTTGTTTGATGAGAAACAGCAGGAATGCAAACGAAACCAGTAAAAATATTCCACTTCCAATATAGATGGTGGTAGAATCCTCTGGTTTTTCGCCGAGTTTGGTTTCGATCTCCTGCAAACTGTTGATAAAAACTAATTTTTGGAAGTCCTCCAAATGACTGGAATAATTTTTCCATTGTGTCGAAATTTCCGGATTCAGGGATACTTGTTGTTTTTTGTTTTTTAGGGATTCAATTGAATTGATTTGGTTGGAAACGGAATTTAGATAACCATCCTTCTCTTTTGCAACAACATGGAATTTTGAGATTTCGGTTTCTTTTGTAAATATTTTGGAAACCTGCTCAAAGGATTGGTTCAGTTTATCAATATCATACTTTGTTTTCGCGATTAAGGTATCATCGGCTCCATTGGAATGGGTGATGGTTGTTATCGATTCTTGGATGGACATACTCGATTTTAACAGGTGAGAAAGGGAATCGAGTTTCTTTGTCCTTTCTTCAACGTTTAAAGGTAGTGTCTCCTTTGTGGAGAACAGCCCTGCACTGTAAACACTTACCCAGACCGTGAACAAAAATCCGATGAAAAAATACCCGACTAGTTTTGTGTTTGTATTCACTGACTTCATATCAACCTCTACGACTTACTAATTTCTGATTTTCAATACTGATGGTTCTCTCAAACAATGAGGGAACATCTATGATGAGGGCAACATTCCCGTCACCGAGGATACTCGATCCACTGACACCTTTTACATGTCGGAAGACAGAACCCATGGGTTTGATCACGGTTTGGTACTCACCTAACAACCTTTCCACAACGATTCCTGCTTTTTTTTCTCCATTGCGTACGATCACAATATTTTCTCTTATTCCTTCCGAATTCGTTTCACAAGGATAATAGTCCTTTAACCGAAGGAATGGAATCAAATTCCCTCGGAGTGCAAAAAATTGGTTTTGGTTTTCTTTTTCTTCCTCAGAGAAATGCAAACATTCCAGGACCATTTCCATAGGGATGATGAAATGGCTTTTTCCAACAGCTACGAGGAATCCTTCAATGATCGCGAGAGTCAAAGGTAATCTCAAAATAAATCGACTCCCGTGGTTTGGATTTGATTTAACCGTGATCGTTCCACGTAAGGCTTCAATGTTTTTGTAGACCACATCTAACCCAACACCTCTGCCCGAAACATTTGTGATTTTTTGAGCCGTAGAAAATCCTGGTTGGAAAAGGAGTTTGTAGACCTCTTCGTCTGAGTCTGGTATTGGTCCTGACACTAAACCTTTTTCAATTCCTTTTTGCCAAACCTTCTCTTTGGAAATTCCATTCCCATCATCTGAAACTTCGATCACAACGCTACCAGCCTCGTGATAGGCATTCAGTTTGATGGTACCTTGTTTGGGTTTGCCATTTTGCATACGAACTTCCGCTGTTTCCAATCCATGGTCACATGCATTCCTAACCAAATGGGTGAGGGGATCACTTAATTTTTCTACAATGTTTCGATCCAGTTCAGTTTCATTTCCTTCGGTAACGAGGCGAATGTCCTTTTCCAATTCTTTGCTTAGGTCACGGACAATCCTCGTATACTTTTGGAAGCTATCTCCAATTGGAACCATTCGCAATTTTAAAGATATTTCTCTTACTTCATTGAGAAGCCTCATCACGAGTAAGGATGATTCTTGTAAATTCGAATCTTCCGTTTCACCGATGAGTTGGTTCATATTTGCACATGAGACAACTAATTCCCCAACACGATTGATGAGGTTGTCAATGCGTTTGGAATCCACTTTGATGGTAATAGATTTTGTATTTTCTTTGTTTGCATCAAAACTGTTCTGTTCACTGCCTGTTGTTTCAGTGAACCTTTCTGTGGCAGTTGTGGAAGTGATTGAACTTGTCGATTGTACTTGGAAACCCGTTTTTCTGGATTTGATTTCTTCTAAATAATCTAAAAATCCTTTTTCATCTAATACTTGGATTTCCTTCCACACATTTCCTAAATAAATTTCTTCTTCCGGAAGTTGGTTTGCCAAATCAACAAGGTCTGTTGTTAGAAAACCAGGTGGGTAGATATGCAAAAAACTATCATTCTCAATAAAATTAAATACCTTACTAACAGTTTCCAAATCCTTATCTGATTGGAATTGGATTTCAAATCCTAAATAACAATTTTCCGGATTAAATTCATGTCCGTCGGGCAAAAATTGATCGATGGTCTTTAAGGAAATGATGGTTCCTATTTTTTTTAAGTATCCAATGAAGGAAATAGGATCAAGTCCGTGGGAAAAAACATTGAGATTGGGCCGAAAGGAGATTAAGTAATTGGGAAAACCAATTTTGTTTTCCCGTGTTTCCATTTGGCTTGAACCTGTGAACCCTTGGTTTTGTATATCCCCTTTGCCAATGAGGGTTTCCTTTTTTTCATCTCCACTTGGTTGCAAAAAAGGTTTCATTGCATCGAGGATTGTTTGTCCAAAAACAATTTTGTCCGAAGGGATTTTTCCTTTTGTTTCTTCGGAAACTAAAAAATTCAAATGGTCTTTTGCTTTTAACAAAAGTTCGGTGAAGATAGGCTGGAAATCGATGGCATGGGAACGTAATTCGTCTAATAGATTTTCCACAACATGGGTAAAAGATACAGTCGATTCGAAGCCAAACATACCGGCTGTTCCTTTGATGGTATGTACGGCTCGAAAGATGGCATTTAGATCTTCGTCCGAAGGAAGAGAAGACTCTGTCCGGAGTAGGATCGTTTCCATGTCTCGTAAAAGTTCCTCAGATTCAACGAGGTAGGCATCTATGACTTCCGTTAAATCCATTACGAAACTTTCCTTGTTCCATACCGAAACTCAACTTCATGAGAGTGTTCTTTTTTTACTTTGATACGGTCTCCGAAAAATGAGACAAGCCCAAGTAAGTCAAAACTTTTGAGCACTGCCAAGGAATGATTGGTTAGTTCCAAACTTTGGTGTTTTTTTAAAGTTTGTGTTTTTAAGTAAATGAGAAGTTGGATCCCTGCAGAGTCGATCCTTTCAATTCCATTCAAATTGAGTTTTATTTTTTTGCCATTTACGTTTTCCCAATGTTTCGATTGTTCATACCATTCTTTGATAAATGGAACGGTAAGATAACCTGACCAAACAATGATTACTTCCGCATTTGTGTTTTGAATGGATTGGTTTGGTTCCATTGTTTATGGTAATAACTTCGTGATGGTATCCAGTAGTTCTTCTGGAGAAAATGGTTTGGTGAGCCATGCCTTGGCACCAGCATCCATTCCTTGTTGTTTTTTCTCAGGTTGTGATTCCGTAGTCAACATGATGATGGGAGTGAATTTGAATTTGGCATTCTCTTTTACTTTTTTGATAAAACTAATTCCATCCATATTCGGCATGTTCATATCCGAAACGATGAGATCCACTGGACTTACTTCTAATTGTTTTAATCCTTCTAAACCATCGCCAGCTTCAATCAGATCAAAGTTGGCATTCTTAAGATGGACAGAGATAATCTTTCGAAATACAGCTGAATCATCGATTATTAAGATTTTTCTATTCATTTTGTTTCCTTTTTATGTTTGAATTGGGAGAAAAATTTCTGCAATCACACAGTTTGCTTTTGTTTCCGTGGTGTGATCAATTGCATTTCTGATAAAAAACATTCCATTGTGTTTTTGTAAGATAAAGTCTACCATGGTGAGTCCAAGACCTAAGCTAAATTTTTCTTTATGGTGGAAACTCTCAACAGGAGGGTGGATGCGGTAAAATGGTTCTACTAATTTTTTTTCTGAATGCAAAAGTTGTTTTGCATACTCATCTTCAATCAAATTATTTTTAGCGGACAAACAAAAGTAACCATCTACAAAGGTTACAAAGATATCAAAATTAGAATTTGTTTTTGAATATTTCAAACCATTTGTAAAAATTTCATGAACCACAGTTTTTATCGATTCTAATTCAAGCTCTAAACTAACGGTTTGTTTTACAACTGGTAGGTTCACTTTGATTTGTTTTGCTTCCATTTCAGTTTGAAAGTCTTTTGCAATTTCTGGTAAGAGGGATAATAATTGGTTACTTGATACTTTTTGTAAAACAAATTTGGATTGAATGACATCGACCGCTAAATCAAGACCTTTTAACATGGTTTTGTTGTGGTCTTGGTTTTCGGTGAGTAATTCCCAATACTCTTTTTGGATGAGATAATTTCCATTTTCTTCTTTTTTGATTTTATCGATTGTATCAATCAGAGTTGTCATTGCACCAAGGCCAGATCCTTGCATCATTGTCGTTTTTAAGTTTAATATCGAGTTGAGTTCTGCATTGACTTCAGTGGTTTTTCTATGTGACTCTTTGTAATTCAGCCATTCCAACTGGCTTTTGAGTTCCTTTGCTTCTTCGTCGATGAGAAGGGCTTCCATTCTTTTTAAGTAGACGTATTCTAAAGCCTTTTCCAAACGATCGGCCACAATTTCTACGTGCAGAGGTTTGATTAAATAATCATACACTCCCAATTTCATGATCTCAATGATTTCTTCTGTTTGGTCGATGGCAGTTTGGACAATAAACACTGCATTCGGTTCCACCTGACTCTGTTCGGCGATGAAGGTTTTGCCGTCTATGACTGGCATCATTAGGTCTACCAAATAAAGACTGTACTGTTTTTGTTTCGCCATTTTTAAGGCGATGTCTCCATTCTCCGCAACTTCCGACGGAACCCCAATTCGTTTGCAAATTCCTTCTAATAGAACTTGGTTTTCCCGTTTATCCTCAATGATAAGAATTGGTTCTTTAGGCCTACGGCTCAGGTCTACCTTAGGGGAAAGTGTTTGATTGGGATTTGTTGGTTCCACCATATAGAATATCGGAAATCATAATCCCTATTTCTATATGGTTCAATACCTTTATTTTCGAATTTCAGGTAATATGAGCGTAAATGTGGAACCTTCTCCAGATTTGGAGGATAGTTCAATCGTTCCCCCAAGTTTCTCTGCCAATCCTTGCGAGATGGAGAGTCCAAGCCCTGTTCCTTCAATTTTTCCATCATCATTAAGTCTCGTAAAACTATGAAAAATGCGGTTTTGGTCCCCATCAGGGATTCCTGGGCCAAAATCTTTTACCTTGAATAAAAGATTAGAATCATTCCATTCGCAGTGGAATTCAATCAAGTTGTGAACGGAATACTTGATGGCATTTGAAAGTAAGTTCAAAAGGATTTGTTGGATTTTACCACTGTCTGAAGAGATGGAGTTTGACTGTATGGGTGGATAAAATCGAATTTCCATTCGTTTGGCATCTGCTTGGGGTTGGATTAGTTCTAGAGTTTGCCTGCAAACATCTTCTGGTTTGAACTCTGTGATTTTAAGTTCAATTTGTCCGGATTCGATCCTCATCAACTGTAAGATCTCATTGATCATTTTTAGTAGTCTTGTTCCACCAGAATAGATGTAATTTAGATATTCCTTTCCCGTCAGGTCTTCCTCAGGAAGTTGGATGAGTTTCGAAAAACCAATGATCGAATTCAATGGAGTGCGCAATTCATGGCTCACATGAGCTAAAAATTCCGTTTTTGCTTTATACGCGCGTTCCAATTCTTCTTTGGTTCGGCTTAGATCTAACGTTCGTTCTAAGATTAGAGATTCTAAACTGGATTTGTAACGATTGAGTTCGGTTAAGTCTTTATCCCTTTGCACAAACAATCCCATCCAACGACTGACAGTTTGGAAGATGAGTAGGTTGTCATGGTGGATGACAAAATTGGGTGTGTGTTTTTGGAATCCCATGATTCCTAAAAATTGATTCTCAAAGTGAACAGGAATCCAAAGCATTGTTTCCACTTTTGATTCTTCAAAGTACCATTTTTCTCTGGGTAATGCTTTTTCCTTCTGTAAATAAATGAGTTTTCCGTTTTTTAATTTGTGAAGCCAACGACTAATCCCTTCCTGTTTCCAATTCAAATTTTGGAATTTGGAAGACAAAAGGGGAAACTCCGTTGATTTACGTTCGTTGACCCAAATATCAAATGATTCCGTAACATCCGAGCCAATGTGTTTTAAGAAAAAAATGGAATCCATTTCAGTAAAGTAGAGGAGTTGGTAAAGGGCTTGGGGTAAACTTTCTCGGATGGATGGTTTTTGGATGAGGATTTGAATGGAAGAGGCAACTCCCAATTCAAATCGAAGCCTCCACGCAATTTCTTCTTCTTGTTTTTGTTTGATTGTGATGTCTCGAACAAAAAACTTTGTGTATTGTTTTTTTGGATCACCCTTTGTATTTTCAAAAGTTCCAAAGGAAGTTTTTAATATCTTTCCATCAACTTTATAGATGATTTCTGTTTCAAAGTTGTTTGATTGAATTTTATTTTTTAGAAAAAAACGAATTTCAAACTCAGTGGCTAATTTGGTGAAAATAGAGTTTTGAAATAAAATCTCATAGGTCTTTGTTTGCGAATCGATACATAAAATCGCTGTCCCTGAATCATTTCCTTCTAACGAAGCTTGGAAGAGGGACAACGGGTCGTGTATCATACTAATACTGTTTTAAAAGTTCTTTCGGAAGTTTGAAACTCATGTTGTCTTCACGGCTTTCTGGAAATAAGGACACTTTTGCATTTGGAAAATGTTTGAGAATTTCTTCCACAATTTCATCGACGAGAACTTGAGGGCTCGACGCACCAGCTGTGATTCCTAAGATTTTAATTCCGGAATCAGTAATGTGTTTTGGATCTACATCTTCTTTTTTTGAGATTTGGAAACTGGCAGGTCTTGTTTTTTTAGCCAATTGGCAAAGACGAACGGAATTAGAAGAATTTTCTGCTCCGATCACAAGCATCGCATCCACAGATTCTAACATCTTTTGTACGGCATCTTGTCTTTCTGTAGTCGCATAACAAATATCATCTTTTTGAGGGTGTTCCACATAGGGAAATACCTCTTCGATTTTTTTAACAATATTTTTTGTATCTTCCACAGAGAGTGTGGTTTGCATTAGGTAAGTTAGGGGTTTTTCGTTTGTGATTTTATTTTGTAAGGCTTCTACATCTTCCGGTGATTCCACCAAATGCATATTTGCTTCCCCCATGGTTCCAATGGCTTCGTCATGGCCTTTGTGACCAATGTAGATGATTTGGTGGGTGTCTTTGATATTACGCGCTTTTTTATGGACTCGTGTGACGAGAGGGCAGGTGGCATCACCAATTTTCATTTTGCGTTCTGTGGCTTCTTTTACCACTTCTGGGGAAACACCATGTGCCGAGAAAACTACCGTGGCACCATCTGGAACTTCATTCAGTTCACTGATGAAACGGATTCCCTTTTTTTTCATTTCCTCAACCACTCTTTGGTTATGAACGATTTCTTTTCGAACATAAAGAGGAGTCTCTGGGTTTTCTTGGAATGCCGTCTCCACATAGGAGATCGCGTATTTCACTCCAGCACAAAATCCTCGGGGGTTCGCTAAATAAATTGTCTCTAACACGTGAAAATGCCTGCCTTTTCCATTCGTCCAATTCCATAGAATTCCTAGGACATATTTTAGAAAAGGGGAAGTTCTCTTTTTATTCAAATTTTATTTCAATTTCCCTATTATCCTCCCTACCAGAATGACCGATCCTTATCTTGAAAGGGCCAAGGATGGCCTCTTCGAAAATTCATCAATTTCTTGGGTTCAAGGTGAAAACTTTGAGCGGTGAGAGAACGGATTCAAGGAGGAACCCGGATGATTATCAACCACAACGTAAGTGCGATCTTTGCACACAGAACTTTGAAGTCTAACGACGCGAACCTGAGCAAAGATATCGAAAAGTTGTCTTCTGGTATGCGTATTAACAAAGCCGGAGATGACGCATCTGGACTTGCAGTGTCTGAGAAAATGAGAACTCAGATTGCTGGTCTTCGACGTGCAGAACAGAATACTGAAGATGGTATGTCCCTCATTCAAACGGCGGAAGGATATCTTCAAGAAACACACGAAATCGTTCAACGCGTTCGTGTACTCGCGGTGCAAGCTGCGAACGGTATCTACTCGGAAGAAGATAGACAACAAATCCAAGTCGAGGTTTCACAGCTAGTGGACGAGATCGATCGTATTGCTTCTCAAGCAGAATTCAACAAAATGAAACTGCTTACAGGAGCGTTTGCTCGTCTCAACCCAACTGCTAGTATGTGGTTCCATATTGGAGCTAACATGCACCAAAGAGAGCGCGTGTACATTGAAACAATGAACACTGCGGCATTGGGATTAAGAAACCCTACGGTTCTTACTTTCATCTCTCTTTCGACTGCAGGGAAAGCAAACTCCGTGATCGGACTTTGTGATGATGCCCTAAGAGTGATCTCTAAACAAAGAGCTGACCTTGGTGCTTATTACAACCGTATGGAGCATGCTGCGAAAGGACTTATGAATGCTTATGAAAACACACAAGCTTCTGAGTCTCGTATCCGTGATACTGACATGGCTGAACAAATGACCAGCTTCACGAGATACCAAATCTTAACTCAGGCTGCTACATCAATGCTTGCGCAAGCAAACATGAAGTCTCAGTCAGTGATGAGATTGCTCCAGTAATAGGATAAGAGAAACCATTGGTAGGGCAGGGTGGTTGGGGCCCTTCCTCTGGTTTCTCGATTTTCTTCTTTCGATTATAACTACCTTCCCTTCACCCTTTCCATCTCGGTTTCACACCATTTCTAAAAGCAAAATGAAACAATACAATTGGGTTTTAGAATTGATTCGTTCCCAGATAAATGTTTTGTCTGAAATCCAATCCTATCCCAATTATGGTTACAAGTTTCCCATATGAAATTAGAAATCGATTCCGCTTACGAAATTTTAAAACCCATCATCAATCAAACTCCCTTACAGTTCCATTCCCGATTGTCTGATTTGTATCAGGCAAAAATTTACCTCAAAAGGGAAGACTTACAAGTTGTTCGCTCCTATAAAATAAGAGGAGCTTACAATATGATCCAAAGTTTACCAATAGAGGATCGAAAAAAAGGAGTGGTTTGTGCGAGTGCAGGTAATCACGCACAAGGAGTGGCATACTCTTGCCACTTACTTAAAATTTTTGGAGTGATTTATATGCCCGAAGTCACTCCCAAACAAAAAATCAACCAAGTCCGCATGTTTGGCGGTGAGTACATAGAGATTAAACTTTTGGGTGATACCTTTGACGAATGCCAAAAAGAAGCCATTTCTTATGCAAAAGAGAAATCCATGTCCTTCATTCCTCCATTCGACCATCCTAAAATTATGGAAGGCCAGGGAACGGTTGGAAAAGAAATTTTAAGTGAATTGAAAGGTATCGACTTTTTATTTTTACCCATTGGAGGTGGTGGTTTAGGGGCTGGAGTGGGAACCTACTTCAAAAATCATTCTCCAAAAACAAAAATCATTGGAGCGGAACCGCTAGGTGCTCCCTCACTGAAGGAAGCAATGTCGTTAGGTAAATCCGTGGTTCTTGAGAAAATTGATAAGTTTGTGGATGGGGCCGCTGTTAAAAAAGTAGGGGATTTAACCTTTCCCATTTGCCAATCAGTATTAAATGATCTAACACTCGTTCCAGAAGGAAAAGTATGTACAACGATTTTAGATTTGTACAATCTGGATGCCATTGTGAGTGAACCAGCAGGGGCACTTAGTATCGCAGCTTTAGATGGTTATAGGGAATTAATTCGGGACCAAACAGTAGTTTGTATTCTCAGTGGAGGCAATAACGACATTGATCGAATGCAAGAGATCAAAGAACGATCCTTACTCTATGAAGGTCTTAAACAATATTTTATTGTGCGATTTGCTCAAAAACCTGGGGCATTAAAACAATTTGTCAATGAAATCTTAGGACCAAATGATGATATCGTCCGATTTGAATTCATCCAAAAACATAACAAAGAATCAGGGCCTGCTCTGATAGGGATAGAACTCAAATCAAAACATGATTTTCAGTCATTACTTGCTCGTATGAAAGAATTTCATTTGAACTTTACCGTAATCAACCAAGATGAAAATTTATTTGAATATTTAATTTAAAGTAATTTGGAAATGAAATTAAAGTTGGACCATTGATTCTTTTTTCGATGCTTAGATCAGAATTATTGCGAATTTCCTAAAGGAAATTGGAAATCAAACGATACTTGTAATGATCCCATTGATCGCCGTACAGCTAAGAAACCCGGAGTGATTGCCGGGTTTTTTGTGCAAACATGAACTTATTTTCAAAATTCCTTTTGGTTTTCCAGTTTTAGTTGATCAAATCGGTGTTATGTGATAGATCGGTAGCATTGGGAGGCGGGTGGATTACCCCACCCAGTTCGAATAGGGCGGGGAAAGTATACCTTACTTGTCCTCCCACTCATCCAATATTTCCCTACAAGTTTTCCCTAAAGCACCAAAATCCTTTCTCATCACACGTTTAATAAATTATTGAAGGTGAGAAGGGTAACTTATTATAAAGAATTTATGCGACCAATGAAGTTTTCTCTGCATTCATTCTTTGCAATTTGTTTGCCTTTCTTTTTATTCCAATGTGAGCCAGATTGGAAACGAAATTCTGGAGATCCTTTTACGAAGGAGTATTGGGAAAATCGACTCTTGGAAAATGACATCGTTGCTTACCCAAGGTATTTTCTCGTAGAAGGAAGGGTGACAGGCCTCTACCAAAGCCCTTTGACAATCCGTTCTTCAACGGATGGAACAACTGTTACACTTCCAGAGAATGGCAGTTTTTCTATGTTCCTCTACGGTTCACCCAAGTACTTTCAGATCGAGTTTCCAGGCCAACCTACAGAAGTCCATTGCCAAGTGACAAGCCGTGGGGCTTGGGACGGATTCAAAATATTTGATCTACAGATCACATGTCCATTTGCAAAAACGGTTGTGAGTAGCAAAACCATTTTATGGGACAGGTGTACGTTCGGGTCCACATGGAACCCTTTTGGTAACAAAAATGGTGATGGTTTTGGAGACTGTTCCATCGGTGCTGCTTTGTCCCTTCGATTTTGTTCAGCAGAGGATGGGTATGATGCTTCGACAAATCCAAACGCATGTAACACTGGCAGTAATGCTCTACCGGTTGCAAAAGGAGCAGTATACGAATCCTGTGTCAGCCACAACCAATCGAAGGTCTACCAAAGAGAAAACTGGCGGATCCCCTTGTTTAATGAAATGTTCTCTGTCATTCGGTGTAGCGACACAAATACGGGAGTCATCACCGGAGAAGACGGTTGTTCTGCCGTTGGAGATGCAACCAAATATCCAGGTGCCACTGCGGATCCAATTTTATTTCCGAATGCAGTAGCAGACCATTACTGGGGCCCTCATACGTTTCCTGCGAATGGGGATGTGCAGGTGACTACCGTCAATTTTGGTCCAGGCAATGAAGCCTATATCGACAAAGACATCCCAGGATACGTACGTTGTGTTTCCGATTTATAACAATCGCAGATGCCTACAAAGGTTAAAAACAAAATCCTAAGATTTAGAGTTTCCGTATTTCAGATGGTCTATCGGAACAGGTTATGCTCTGATGACAAACAAGGCAAGAGTCGCAAATACATTTGGAAATAATTTGATTTGTCTTGTCCGATTGAAAAATGCTTTGTGTAAAATTTTAATTCGTTCAAATTCACAGAAGTCTTCAAAATCTTTTCCAGACAAATAATGTAAGTTAGGAGTGTCATACCAATGGAATGGCATAAGGTCAGTCACTGGCGTTTTGCCACTGAGTAAGATGGAGGTCCTGATTTGCCAATGAGAAAAATTGGGAAATACGATGATCACCTGTTTGCCAATTCGCAAACATTCCTTTATGATATCCCCTGGGTTTAAGGTTTGTTGGATGGTTTGGTTTAAAATCACGAAATCAAAACTATGATCTAAATGGTGTTTCAATCCATCATCAATATCACCATGGTGGACATATAAACTTTTTTTAACACATTGGATGATACATTTATCATCTTTTTCAATTCCTTGTACTCGAACTCCTTTGTTTTTTAAAATCAACATGAGTTCGCCATACCCGCAACCCAAATCCAAAACTCGTTCGCCAGGTTTGATGAGGTTGGCAATATAGGAGATATCGGGTCTATTTTTTAAATCCAAACCAAGTGTTTCGTTTGTATGGATGTTCAAAAGAAACCTCCATCTTCTGTTGCACTTAAAAAATCTCTCAAAATTGAATCTTGTTCTTCGCTTGGTAATAAAAAACTATCATGGCCGGCAGGGTTATTCAATTCAATAAAACTCACGGGCACTGCATTCACTTCCAAAGATTTTACAATTTCTTCCGATTGGTAAGGGGGATACAACCAGTCCGAAGTGTAGGCAATCACTAGAAAACGGCACCTAACTTTAGCTAAAACTTTGGTAAGCTCTTTCCCTGTACCCAAACTAAAATGATCGAGGGCTTTTGTTACATATATATATGAGTTAGCATCAAATCGATCCACAAAGGATTCCCCTTGGTAAATCAAATAACTGCCAACAGCAAAGTCTGTGGACTGGATATTACCTTTGGGTGGTTTACGACCAAATTTCTCTCGCATCATTTCATCACTTAGGTATGTGATGTGCCCCATCATACGGGCAAGTGCCAAACCTTTGGCCGGTCGTTTGTCTTGGGTATACAAACCTTGGTTCCAATTGGGATCGGAAAGGATGGCTTGCCTTCCCACTTCGTTGAAAGCAATCTGTTGCGCAGAGTGTTCGGAAGAAGAAGCCATCACAATACAATTTTTCAATCGATCGGGATAAGCAACTGACCACTGTAAGGCTTGCATCCCACCCATCGAACCACCCGCTACGGCAAATAGTTTATGGATTCCAAAATGACGGATTAGTTTTTCTTGTGCATTCACCATGTCTCCAATCGAAACAAAAGGGAATGTTGATTGGAATGCTTTCCCGGTTTTGCCATTGGTACTCAAAGGGCCACTTGAACCTTTGCAACCACCTATGACATTCGAAGAAATGATAAAGTATCGATTGGTATCAAACGCTTTTCCTGGGCCAATGTAATAATCCCACCAACCAGGGCGTTTGTCCCCTTCGTGGAAACCTGCCGCATGGGCATCTCCAGAAAGAGCATGGCAAACCAAAATGGCATTGTCTTTTTTTTCGTTGAGAGTGCCGTAAGTTTCGTAGGCAATCTCAAGAGGAGTGATGGTTTCACCCCCCTCAAGCGTCAAAGAGTCAAATGTAATTATCTTTGTCTGTACGACACCTACGGATCCGTGAAAAAATTCATTTGTTTCGGAGGTAGGCATAGTCTTTATCAGATATTTTTTAAAGCCTCTTCTAAGTCTACAAGAATGTCATCCAAGTTTTCCAATCCCACACTGAGACGGACAAATCCAGGAGTCACCCCAGCTGAAATTTGTTCCTCACTCGTTAATTGTTGGTGGGTTGTGGAAGCCGGATGGATCGCAAGTGATTTCGCATCACCGATGTTAGCAAGCAAACTAAAGAGTTCGAGTCCATCAATGAACTTCTTTGCTTTCTCCACTCCACCTTTGATTTCAAAACCGACTATGGCACCAAAGAGACCTCGCTCATGGTATTTTTTCGCAGTCGCATAGTTTTTATCAGTAGGAAGCCCAGGGTAATTGACCCATTCTACCTTTGGATGTTTTTGCAAAAATTCAGCTACCTTCAATGCGTTATGGGAATGCCTTTCCATTCGAAGAGGGAGTGTTTCCACTCCTTGTAAAATTTGCCATGCGTTGAACGGAGAAATCGCAGGGCCTAAGTCACGTAAGCCTTGCACCCTAGCTTTTAGGATAAAGGCAATATTCACTCCACCAAATGGCTCAAACTTTCCAAACACTTCCCAGAACTTAAGTCCATGGTATGATGGATCTGGTTCTGTAAAATTTTTAAATTTTCCATTCCCCCAATTGAAACTTCCACCATCAATGATGATTCCACCAATCGATGTTCCATGGCCGCCCAAAAATTTGGTTAAGGAATGCACAACAATGTCTGCACCGTGTTTCAAAGGATTCACTAAGTAAGGAGATGGCATTGTGTTATCAATCACAAGTGGAACTCCTACTTCTTTGGCAACCTTACTCACCGCCGCAATATCCAAAGTGTCAAGTTTTGGATTTCCGAGAGTCTCTGCATAAAAAGCACGGGTTTTGTCATTGGATGCTTTTTTAAAATTTTCAGGGTTGGAAGGATCCACAAAATGAACTTTGATCCCTAATTTTGGAAAAGTATAATGGAGTAGGTTGTAAGTTCCGCCATATAACGAAGAGGATGCGACAATTTCTTGTCCTGCTTCTACAATATTGAGAAGGGCTAACGTTTCCGCACTTTGTCCGGATGCAGTTGCAAGTGCTGCAACTCCTCCCTCAAGTGCTGCCACACGTTTTTCTAAAACATCAGTGGTTGGATTCATTAGCCTTGTATAGATATTTCCAAACTCTTGCAGCCCAAATAACCTTGCCGCATGGTCGGTATCTTTGAAAACATAGGATGTCGTTTGGTAAAGAGGCACGGCACGAGATGTGGTAGTTGGATCTGGCTCTTGGCCTCCGTGGAGTGCGATGGTTTCTGGTTTGTATTGGCGTGGCATAGATTCCCCCGATGGTATCGCCTAATATCCGATGGCTTTCTCATTTGTCAATAAAATCTCCAATAAAATAGAATTAATTTCTGTTTTATTGGATGACTTGTTTCGAAGATTATTTCTTATTTTCAAGGGAAAACCTTACGATAATGAACGTATCGTGGGCTCATCTCGTCAGCAATTCTGCCTTACATTCATTTTTTTCTGCCTTGTGACTCAAATCGAGGCACAAGTTTGGGTTCCAACAGGTACTGAATCGAGACGATCTTCTGCGTTACAGTTTGATGCTGGTGGTTCCAGTTTCCAAAAAGACTATTACGGGTACATTTCCCCCAATTTTACGTACAACCATGGAACTCAGTTTGGGTATTCTTTCTCTCTTCCCATCAATGTGCTTGCCGTTGACAAAGAACCCATCCAATTGGAAAGTAAGGCCGGTAAAATCCGTGAAATGGATTATAATAGTCGTAACGACTATGCCCGTGTCCTCAATTATATTTCCTATGGAACCTATAACCAACAAGTTCCAGGAAAGGTTACATATTCAGCTTACACAGGTAAGATGGTCGATGGTTACATTGGCCATGGAACAATCGTAAACAAATACCAAAGTTCTTCCCGTTTTGATGCATATAACCCAGGGGTGATGGCTGACTTAAACACAGATTATGGTGGGGTCCAATACTTTGCCAACTCTGTTGTCAATTTCGAAGTGAATGCCGCAAGGGTGTATCTCAAACCTCTTGCCATTGGTCGATCCCTTTATGCTTTGTTTGATAAATCTTCTGATTTGGTCTACTTGATGAACCTTCGGGGCAATGTTTTAGATGAATCAGGTCGTCTAAGTGTGGAAGAAGAAGCTGGAGCCGAAGAGATCCAAAAGAAAAAAGCAGAAGAACTTCGTAAAAAAGAAATTCGACCAGTGAGCAAAGATTCCAGGATGGAACTTGTTGACAATGACCCATGGTACAATCGTTTGACGATTGGTTATACGCAAGCCTGGGATAGACAGGCTCCCGTACAAATGGCATACAACACAAATGGTTCTCCCGTTACGGAAAAAAAATTAGACAACCCCAAAACAACCGAAGTCACACGAGCATCCATTGAAGGGATGGACATCGAATACCGACTCTTAAACCTACCATTTGTTGAATTCACTCCTTATGTTGATTTTAACAAAATCAAAGGTTTGGACGGCGCCCAAGGTGCCCACTATGGGAGTATCTTCCGATTGGGAACAAAAGACCTAAACGTGATTTTGAAACCTGAATTTAGGCAAATGACAGCAAATTATGCTCCCATGTACTTTGATAGTTTTTATGAAGTGGAACGGTTCCAAAAATTTCCTGTATCAGCACCAATCCGCCCAAAATATGATTATTTAGATAACCAATCCAATGCAAAGGTTACTGGGTATTACCATACCATTTATATCAACTTTTACCATTTGGGATTTGAATTTGCATTAGAAGATTATGGAATCAAAGGGAATAAACGGGTGTTTGCTGCTGCTTATATTCCACTTGGTTCCTCTTTTCTCATGTCCTTCTATTATACAAAAAAAGGTTTTGATTCACAAGGGAAAGCCTTTGAGCTCGATAACAATACGCAAGCCGCTGCTGAAATTTCAAAGGCGTTTGGTCCGATTGTGTTAAGACTTCAAAACTACCGAAAGTATTACTTAGATGCAAGTGAAAAGTCGTTCCTTAGTATCGATGAAATTCGATTCCTAGTTTCTGGTGGAATTAGTTTCTAAACAAAAAATATAGCAGTGAGGAAAATGCAAACTCAGTCCTTAGGTTGATATTTCCTAAACTGATTTTCGTAAAACTCTGACCCTTAAAAAATAAATGGTCAGATTCCTTCCAACCGGATTCTGGTCCAAACACAAAGAGTGTGTCTTTGTTTGCAGAAGGACTTTGGGGAAACTTTTGCATTTCACAACTTCCTTCACGGTCCAAAATGTGGACAGATCCCATCCAAGATGTTAAAAATTGTTTCCAGTTTTCTTTTTGTCGCATGTGGACTGAGGGCAAGTGGTCATTTCCCGTTTGGCTAAGCCCCGTAAACAGCAAATCCTTCCAATCTTTTGTGTATACAGGTGAGGTCCAGTATTCCTTGTTTTTGGTTTCCGTGGCAAAGAAATGGAGGGAAGTGAGCCCATAAGCACCTGCTAGGTGGAGGATCTTTTTGGCAGTTTGTGGTCTTGGGAGGGAAAACATACAATGGATGGTAAGTGGTTCCAATACCCTTGGTAGGGTTTCCACTTCTTCCAAAACGGTTTTGTTGTTTGAGATCATTGTGATTTGGTACCGAAAATTCCCAAGCCCAGGCACCACAACTAACACGGAATCATTGGTTTTCTTTTTTAAGATCGAAACAATGTGATCGTGGCGTAAACCCGCTACTTGCGCGGTTCTTTCGGAAGAGATTTCCGAGGCTTCGACGACAATCCAGTTCAAACTTTAAATCTCAAAACCAGGTGATTTTGGTTCTTCAGGTGATTGGTTTTCTCCGTCGTTTGGGGAAACTGGCATTCTTTCCTCTGGCGGTACAAAATCAAATGGAGTGTTGCCAAAATTTGGTTCTCCTTCGATTTCGGGTGCGGAATGGGAAGGTGTGGGTATTGGATCTTTTACCATTGACCACTTCCAGAGGTAGAGAAAAAAAATCGAAAAAAGTAGGATTGGGATCCAAGGGACTTGTTTTTTACGATTCCCTTGTTTGGATTTTAGATAGTCAATGGGAGCATACAGAAGATCTACCATTAGATCTTTATAATTTTGAAATGTTGGTTTGAATTGAAAAGAGGGGATCTCTGGATTGTTTTTTCCAAAACCGATTTCGGTTTCTATTTCCGGATCAAAGGTAAAACGGTGAGAGCAAACGGGACATTGTACCAAAATGGTTCCCTGGGTATCAGGGAACCGTAACATCGTGGAACAATTCGGACATTGTTTTACGTGATTCAATTAAGAACCTGTATGTTCTTAGTATTTCAAAGAACCTTTCAATGCTTCTACGTTTTTCTTATAATGTTTGTTTGAATCACGATCATTATAATCAAAGATTTTTGTGAATAATTTATCAAAATAATCTAAGTTTTTGAAGTAGAATTGTTTTTTGAAATTGTTTCGAATTGGGTTCGACTTTGTGTTTTCAACATTTGCTAAAATGTATTTTCCAACACCTTTTTCAGAAGGAGTTTCTGGAGTTCCCCAAACTGGGTAGTCATCATGTTGGTAGAAGAGTTCAATTTTATCATTGTGTGCAGGGTCACCGTTCGGAGCCACATCCGCAATGACAGAGATGATTTTATCTTCTAAAAGAAAGTTGTTTTGGTAAATGTAAGTTCTTACTTTTGTTAAGTTACGTGGTTGTTCTTTTCTTGGATCTGGGTCTGCATTATTTGCACCTTCATAGAAAAGTTCCATTTTCTTGAATTTTGCACCCAAGTTTCTGGAAGACTTTCCATCTTCGCTTCCAACGAAATCAAACACCTCAAGATGCAAACAAGTGTTATCTTGTGCTTCTTGTTTGTCTGCGGCTTCACAACGTTCACCATCAGCACTTGGTTTTCCTTTGTAGAGAACCGTTTTATGCGGAAGTGTACGAACTTTCATTTTGAATAAAACTGTGTGAAGGCGAAGGCGTTTGTTCACTTCAGAAATATTGTCATCAAGTTCTTTTTCGGTGTCTGCCATCGACTTACCTGATTGCGAAGGATCAATTCCAGCAGAAGTAGAACCTGTTTCTGAGCTACCAGTTTGAGCGAAAACCCCAATGCTAAGTAGTAAAATGGGGAGAATTAATTTTATTTTCATGTCCGAATCATCCTAAAAGGTTAATTTGAGGATACCAAGGAACGTCCCATGGGCGTAAACAAATATCCTGTATTCAGTATCGGTAAAATCCTTAAGAAGATTGAAGCCGAATCTCTCTCTTTTTAGTGTTTCCATCCAAAATCTGGAAAGGAATCCAAATAAAATTCGATGGGGGGGGCCGTCAACTGTTCCAATTGAGACCAATGTTTTGTGATCCACCGGCGTTCCACATAGTCACAATAGTCCTTCAAATTCCGCCCAGAGGCACTGGAAAGTAGGTCCGCAAGCCTTTCCCTATCCTTTTGCTGTAGTTGTTTGGCATACCCTTCCAAAATTTTGGCTCTTTCCTCCCGATTGGGCAGGGGGAATCGGATTTTTCGGTCAAAACGGGAGAGAAGGGCCGAATCCAGGTCGTCTTTTCGGTTTGTGGCTCCAATGGTAATCGTCCCTGTTTTTTCCGCAAATCCATCAAGTTTTCGCAGTAGAACGCTTAGGAGGTTCCTTGTTGCTTCAAAGAGTCCATCTTCTCGTGAAGTGGCAAGTGAGTCGATTTCATCTAAAAATAACATACATTTGGGAAAGAGGGCTGCTGCATCAAAGACCATAGCTAGGTTTTGCGAAGATTCACCGTAATACTTACTCAAGATGGACTCGATGGGAACATAGACCATCGGAACCCCACAGAGATGAGAAACAATTTTAGCCATACTTGTTTTCCCAACTCCGGGTTCTCCTTCGAAAAGAACCGCTCGTGGAAGGTTTCCTGTTGGTTTTTGGCGGGTGAGTTTGGTAATTTCTAAAAATGGTTCAGGGCGGCGCAGTGGGAATACCAAACTTTCTAGGATTTGTTCTTTGACAGCATCGTAACCAAAAACGGAATCAAACCCAAGTTCATTCCCTTTCGCTTTTTCTAAAATGGGATCATACACCTCCACACCGAGTGGTTCCAAAATGCTCTTTGGGTCTTTTGTTGTCCCACCTTCTAAAGTCAAAAACTGGAATAAATGGAGTGTGGTTTGAACTTCTTTAGTGGAAAAATCGCCTAATTTCGAACATTCTACTTTTAAGTCTGATTTAAAGGAAAATCGAATCCGAAACCGTGAGGATAAATTTTTTTGTGGTTCGAATAGATTTTCACCTAAAGATTGTAAGCTGAGGTATCCTTCTTCAAAATTATAAATCCGAAAATTTTCGATGTAATTCCGAACAATGCCGAGGCAATCTAAGATTTTCTCTTTTCCGACTGCATTTTGCCGGAACCGAAAGATGGTTTCCTCCTTTTCTTGGACAAATTGGTAGTTTGCTTGTTTGAGTTCTGTGGCAAAGAGCTCCTTGGCCTTAAAAAAATCCAGTTGGGAAGGGGAATTGGACATAAAGAACAAAATAGGGAAGATTGTCTTTTTTTTCAAGGAAGGATTTTGATTTCCTCCGACGAATACATTGTAGAGGATGTAGGAATATGGGTGAAGGTTCACTATCACAAGAAGATATAGACGCGCTACTCGGTGGTTTTAGCGGCGGAAGCACTCCTGCGGGTGGTGGTTCTGGCGGAGGTGGTGGCGGTCTTGATGACCTCGACGCACTCGTGGGAGGGGGAGGTGGTGACGACAATGGCCCATCCTTTGCTGACATTGCGGCAGCACTCGGACCAAGTGCCACACCAACACCTACAAGAGCCCAGGCCAAATCCCAGTCAAGCTCCGGGAATAATACAGCAAATCTCAATCTTTTACTCGATGTTACCTTACAACTCACCATTGAACTCGGAAGGACCACCATGTTCATCAAAGATGTTTTGCAACTCACAGAGGGGACTGTTGTAGAACTTGATAAAAACATTGGGGAAGAGTTAGATATTTTAGCAAATGGCAAACTCGTTGGCCGTGGCAAACTCATTGTGTTAGATGATTATTATGGAGTCCAAATCACCCAAATTGTGGATCCAATGGAAAGACTTGGTGGACCAGCCTTTTTGTAAGGAATCCATTTTATTTTTTGATAAGGCAATACTGTTTGGAAAGCATTGGAAACGAATACACAATCGAAAGGATCACAAATCCTTCTTTGTCCTTACAGGAAGACCTTTGGCACCGATTGCATGAATACAGTATTTCTAAATTAGGCGACAAAAATCTAGAATCCAAAGAATTTTTTGCCATTCTTGTGAAAGAAGGGGACACACTTGTTGCGGCCTCCCTTTGTTATTTGTTTTTTAAAGGTTTGAACCTGCAACTCCTTTGGGTTGCGGAAGGAAAACGAGGCCAAGACCTGGGGACAAAATTACTCAAACAAATCGAATCGGAAGCACTAGGATTAGGGGCAACACTTGTTTTTGGGTATTCCTTTGGTTTCCAAGCCCCAAAGTTCTACACCAAACTCGGGTATGAAGAGGTTGGAAAAATCCCAAACTACCCAGAGGGTCAAAACTGTTATTTCCTTTGTAAAAAATTAACTAACAATTCTCCTTGACCAAACATTCTTACGTTTTCCCATTGTCATTATGTTAACTCTAGCCATTGTGTAGACCGCCAAAACGGTGAACTTGTTTTGGATACCCCGCCTAAATTTAATTAGGAGGCGGCTATCTTCGCACAGGCGGTCTATCTCCCATTCATCCACTGTTTTGGTTCCTTTTTTTGTTTTGCCGCAAAAACTAGGTATGTCACGTAACAATGACCAAACGAATTTTCAAAAAATCTCTAAAAAACAACGTTTTGATGACGAAGACGAAGAATCCCATGTACCTTCTTTCAAACGTAAGTCACACCGTTACCGTTCCGATACGGATGAGTTCCGTTGTGTGGAATGCAAACAAATGGTTTACCCTCCAGGTTTTGGAACTGACCAAAGGAACCATTGTCCCAATTGCCTCACAAGCCTTCATTTGGACAATACTCCAGGTGACAGGGCCGCAACATGTGGGAGTAAAATGGAAGCGATTTCGATATGGGTACGAAAAGGGGAATGGGTGATTTTGCATCGTTGTAAAGGGTGTGGGGTCATCCATGCCAATCGGATTGGACCCGATGATAATGAAGCATTACTGCTTTCTTTGGCTGCCCAAGCGATGGCAAAACCAAGTTTTCGATTGTTTGCAGAAAATCCGGTGGGAGATCCACCGGATTAAGGAAGTGATAGGAACGTTTATGCTTTTGGCTTTTTGGCTTCTGTTAGGTTGGCAATGAGAGTCGGAAGGTTCATCACATCAGCTGGGATGAGAATCTCCGTACTTTCTTTTGCAACATGTAAGAAGTTTTGGATAAAGGCTTTTGTGATTTGCAGTTTGATTGCAGAAGCTCCACCTTGGTCGGAGATTGCACCAGCAATGGCTTCAATCCCTTTAGCAGTCGCAACAGCGAGTGCTTCGATCTCAGTTGCTTTTCCTTCTGCCGAGTTGATCCTCCTTTGTTTTTCCCCTTCCGATTTGTTGACAGCTTCTTCTTTGAAACCAAGGGAACGGTTGATCCTTGCATCCCTTTCCCCTTCTGATAAAAGGACTTGGGACCTTTTGGCAATTTGAGCCTTTTTTTCTTTTTCCATGGCGTCTAACACGGATTTAGGTGGAACGATATTTAATATTTCATATCGATTCACTTTGATGCCCCAAGGTTCGGATGCTTGGTCAATGGCCGCAACGATCGTTGAGTTGATTAAATCCTTTTCTCCAATGGTTTTGTCTAGTTCCATCGTTCCAATCACGGATCGCATCGTCGTTTGGGCTAGTTGGATGGCTGCAAATTGAAAGTCTTCAATTCCATAAGATGCACGAACTGGATCGATGATTTTTAAATAAATCACCCCATCCACCTTCACCTGTACGTTATCATGTGTGATACAGATTTGAGGTTGGACATCGATGGATTGTTCCTTTAGGGTGTGGTAGTACGCATCTCGGTCTATGAACGGGATTAGGATGTGAAAACCGGCACGCAGTGACCGAGAATACTTTCCAAGCCTTTCCACAATGAGTACATCTTGTGCGGGAATGATTCGAATGCACCTGAAGATTTTATAAATCAAATAGATGGCGACAAGGGACCAAAAACCTAAGTATACAAATTCCATATTATTCTCCTACCTGAGGGATTTTCGTTGTGATTTTAGAAAGCCCTTCAAAGACCCCACCGATATTGGCTAAGGTTTCGGGAACAACAGTTGTTTTGGATGTTTTTAAAATTTGACCCAGTGCATCCAAATACTCTTGGGTGATTTGTAGGCTCACTGCTTCTTTTCCACCTTTTTTGCTGATGGCTTCCGAGATGAGTTGGAGGCCTTTGGCAGTCGCATTGGAGATCAGTGTGATTTCTTGGGCTCGACCGTCGGCTTCATTCACCAATCGGATTTTTTCCCCTTCGGAGATATTGATGGATTCTTGTCTTTCTCCTACCGAATGGTTCACGCGTGATTCCTTTTCCCCTTGGGAAATGGTAATTTCAGCACGGCGCTCCCGTTCTGATTTCATTTGGTTTTCCATTTCAATTAAAATTTGTTTTGGTGGGGTGATGTTACGAATTTCATAACGAGTGACTTTAATTCCCCAAGGGTCAGTCGCGCGATCAATATTGGAAACCACTCTGCCATTGATCTCATCACGTTCTGATAATAAGTTATCAAAAATAAGTTTTCCAATCTCAGAACGGAGTGTGGTTTGGGCAAGTTGGGTTGTGGCTAACATAAAGTTATCAATCCCGTAAGATGCTTTTTCACCATCGATGACCTTTAAATACAAAACACCATCCACTTCCACGGAAACGTTGTCTTTTGTGATGCAAACCTGTGGATCAATATCGATCGTTTGCTCTTTTAGGTTTTGTCTATAACGGATTTGGTCCACAAACGGGATCATAAAATAAAACCCCGATTTCAAAACTCCATTCAAAACACCTAATCTTTCTTTGATATAAACACTTTGCTCTGGTACGATGATGATTGTCTTTTTGATGATATATACGACGACCAAAAAAACAACGATGACGGTTGCGCCCATTGTTTCCTCCTTTGTGACTTAAAGACCGTACATGGACTTTCAAAAGAGAAAAGGGTTTTTTTATTTTGTCTGAAAAAAAATGAATGAAAGGCTTACGATTCTACTTTTTCAACTGTGAAAGTCAAATTTTCACGAGATAAAATCCGAACGTATTCCCCTTTGGGAATTTTGGAATCCTTTGAAATGGCATCCCATAAAGTGCCTTGGAATTTTATTTTTCCACCATGGCGACCAACCAAAACATCAATTTCCACGGGTACGATTTGATTTAAAAAATCATCTTTGATGAATGGATCCACACTCGATTCTGATTTAAAAAATTTTTTGATGAGAGACCCACCGAGGAGAATCGAAACAAAACTTGCGACCACCCAAACAATGACTTCCGTATAAAATTCCATAGGAACCAGTCTTGAAAGGATGCCCGTAAAGATGGCACCAATCCCCAAAAACATCACAAAGGTCCCAGGCAATAAAAATTCTGAAAATAATAGGACAATTCCAATCAAAATCCAAAGGTAAGGTGTGTTAGCGAAAATGATATCCAATGGGAACCTCTAGGAAAGTAGACCGTTCCAACCATGGAAAGGCAAGAAAAATAATACTTTGAATCAAGGCATAGGAAAAAGAACCTGTCTTGTGTGAAACGAATTTTTTACCTTCTTTTCTCCGTTTTTCTATTCTTCCAATTATTCCCAGTACCACGCGAAAACCCACCTGTCACGGCGGAGATCACTCTCCCCAATGAAGTCAAAATCATCTTAAAGCGCAGTTGTTATGATTGCCATTCCAATGAGACGGTATGGCCTTTTTATTCCTATATCTTTCCCGTTTCTTATTTGGTCACAAAACATGTAACCGAAGGGAGAGAGGAGTTGAATTTTTCCGAGTTTGGAAATTTGGCAGAAAGGAAACAAAAGAAAAAAATTTATGAAATATGGGAACAAGTGGATGAGGGCGAGATGCCCCCCAAAGATTACCAACTTTTGCATCCCAACTCCCAATTGTCTGATGCAGACAAAGAAATTTTACAAAACTGGGCAAATCAGTTCAGTGAGGAATCAGAATGAAGGAAAAAAAATTATGGGGTGGGCGTTTTGATGCGGCACCATCTTCTCTTATGATTCGGATCGGGGAATCAATCAGTTTTGATAAGGAATTGTATGCGCATGATATCGAAGGATCAATTTCGCACTCCCGCATGTTAAAACGCATCGGTATTCTCACGGAATCGGAACAACGAAAAATTGAAACAGGACTCATTCAAATCAAAAAGGAAATCGATTCTGGGAAATTTGAATTTAAAATCGAAAACGAAGACATCCATATGTCGATTGAGTCTCGCCTAACGGAGCTTCTCGGAGATTTAGGAAAAAAACTCCATACAGGTAGAAGTCGTAACGACCAAGTGTCGCAAGACGTAAGGCTTTACATCAAAGCAGAAATCCAATCCATATTGGTCTTAGTATTTGATTTATTAACAGTTTGGTTAAAAAAAGCGGAATCCCATACAAAAACCATCATCCCAGGTTACACTCATTTACAGATTGCCCAACCCATTCGCGCTTCCCATTATTTTTTATCTCATTTTTGGGCCAATGTCCGAGATTTTGAAGATTTTTATTCGGCTTACGAAAGGGCCGATGAACTTGTATTAGGTTCTGGTGCCCTGGCCGGTGTCAATTACCAAACTGATCGTGAATTTTTAAGAAAGGATTTAGGTTTAGGCCGGCTTTCTGAAAATTCCATGGATGCGGTAAGCCAAAGGGATCATATCTTTAAGTTTTTATTTGCTTCTTCACAGTTTATGGTACATGTTTCCAGGTTTTGTGAAGAAATCATTTTGTATACGTCACAAGAATTTAGTTATTTTAAATTGCCTGACCACCTAACAACTGGTTCGTCGATCATGCCTCAGAAAAAAAATCCAGATGTGGCAGAACTCATACGGGGTAAAGCAGGGCGTGTGATGGGAAATCTCACCCACCTGCTTGTGATGTTGAAAGGCACTCCACTTTCTTATAACAGAGACTTCCAAGAAGATAAAATCCCTCTCTTTGATACCGTGAAACAAATTAAAATTTGTACAGAAGGGATCAGAGATATGGTGGAAGGAATTCAAATTTTTCCAGAAAATGCAACGAGGAGTTTGCGAAATGGGTTTTCCACTGCCACAGACCTTGCCGATTGGCTTGTGAGTGCCAAAGGAATTCCATTCCGATCCGCCCATGAAATTGTGGGTGAACTTGTGAAACATTGTACCCTGAAAGGTTATGATTTATTTACCATCCCCAGTGGGGAACGTGGGCAAATCCATGCTGTTTTGACTGATCCAGGGTATGAAGCTGCGATTTCACTCGAAACTTCTTGTGATAAAAAAGATGTGTATGGGGGAACCGCACATTCCCGCCAAAAAGAACAAATCAAAAAAGCGAAAGCCAAGTTAAACGAATTGACCAAAAAATTAAAATCTCTAGAATCCAAAGGTAAAAAATAAATATGAAACGAGTCATCTACCAACCAATCAAACACTTTGCCATCAGTCTGATTCTCTTTAGTCAAACTGCTTTTTGTAGTGACCAAACCTTTAAAAAAATCACCTACGAACCAACGACCTATGCTCCATCCAAAGTATTGGTAAAACGAGCAGACCAAACGTCTGTTAAACTCCCAGAAAAACCAGCAATTTATGCAATCATCCAAACCACACAAGGGGACCTTGTGATCGAACTGTATGACCAAGCCGCACCCAAAACAGTTCAAAACTTTATCGATCTTGCCCAAGGCGAAAAGGATTTCCGATCGGAAAAAGGGTCCGAAAGACGGCCGTTTTACGATGGATTAAAATTCCATAGGGTGATCGAAAATTTTATGGCCCAAGGAGGTTGCCCTAGAGGGGACGGAACGGGTGGACCAGGATTTCAATTTGAAGACGAAATTAATGGGAAGGCACTTGGTTTGGACAAACGGAAAATAAAAGATGCTCCTGAATACCAAGCGCAATTGCAGAGGGCGGTGTTATCTGAGTTTAATATCAAATCCCGACAAGAATTTGAAGAAAAAAGAACGGAAGTAGAGAAAGCCTACCAAGAAGCGATGGAACTTCCTGTCCTCGAAGTGCTCTACAGAGTTGGTTACCGTTTCAACGAAGTTTTACCGAGTAAAAAGGCGACACGTGGTGCACTCGCTATGGCAAATGCTGGACCCAATACAAATGGTTCCCAATTTTTCATCAACCAAGTGGATACCCCACACCTCGACGGACTTCACACGGTGTTTGGTTTTTTGATCACAGGTTATGATGTACTTGACCGAATCATTGAAAAGGGTAATTTGCAGACAACGATCCGTAAGGTTCTTGTCATCGATAAACGATAATGAATTACTTAGAAGGCATAGAGGTCATTCAAAAATATACATCAGGTTCTTCCGTAGAACCTGTGTTAAAGTTTATTGAGACAGTTCCGCATAATGAAGAAGCCTTTGCCAATGCCTTGGATGAAATCGGTGGGATCAATCGTTACCCTGACACCTTTGTAGGGCTTTTGAGTTTTATCAGTTTCATTTTAGGACAAAAGTCCAAAATGAACCATTTGTATGAGACTGCCCTCGATCGGTATGAAACTCTGAACCAAATCACGTCCAAAAAAAGACCAACGGAAGAAGAGGCAAAAATCAAAAGGACTCTCACTGATTTCATTTTGAAAATCGAAAAGGTTTTTGAAATCCAAGACCTGACAGATGAAAGTTTGGTGAAGGAGCTCAACCGATTTGTTTCGGAAGCAAACCTCTACGGGGTCACTGAGAACGAAATCAAAAACTTAAAATTAGCATCCAAAACGGTAGCCCTTGTGGAACCCCACCTGGACAAACAAAGGGAAAATTATTACCAATACAAAAAACTTAGTTCCGTGATGACACGCCTCATCCGAATCGCAGACTACATCCTTGCCGAGGCGAAACTAGGCGCGGGATAATTGGTAAAAAAACTCAGTCCCAAATTCGGCTAAATTTTCTTTCGGAAATTTGTCTCTTTGCCGAAATTGAATAGTGAATGCGCCCCCTCCAAACCTTCATTCTACTGGGAATCTTAGTATCTGAGACCCTTTTTGCTTTTCCCGACAGAGATGCTAGGGGGGAACGGGTTGATAATTTTGTTGCCCTCCAATCCAAAATTATCCTGAATTTGACCAAACGCAGTTACGAAGCTGGGGAAAGGATCCCTCTTACCTTTACTGTGACCAATACGGGAAAAGAGGTAGTTCGGATTTTCCCTTCCTTTGACTTTCGTTATTCCTTTCAAATCATAGTCAAAGACGAAAATGATCGGATCCTCACACCGATGGAAGACCCTGATTTTCCCGATCCCATTTTAAAACGCCGCACCACCGTTGTGAATTTAGTCGGTGATGAAAATAAGGAAATAAGCTTACACCGGAACGAATCATTTTCAAAAACGATTTATTTAGATGAATACTACCAGTTTTTGCCAGACCAAAAATTTTACATCACTGGTTACTTTTATCCCAATTATACGGAAGACAAATCGGCTTTTTTAAGATCCCAAAATACAGTTGGGTTTTTATATCAAAATTCCAAACAAATCCGAAAGGATTCTGTTTCGCGTCAAATTACGGAAAATGGAGGTCTCTCGCCAGAAGAGATCATCTTTTTATTCCTTGGCGCGGAGATGAAAAAAAGATGGGAATACCATTTTAAATGGATCGATTTTTCAGAATATATCTTAGCTTATGATCGTTATAGCAGTGCCTATGCCGAGGCGAATGTAGGTGAGAGAGAAACCATCATCGAGGATTTTAAAGAGTATTTGACGGAGTCGCCATCTGGTGCATTAAAATACTTTAAGGTGATGAGTGTGGACTACCCATCCAAAAGGGATGCCAGGGTCCAAGTTTATGTAGAAAGGATGATGGGTCGGTTCAAAACAAGGTACGAATATATATACACCTTGCGACAAGAAGAAGGAAGCCGTGTTGGATTTTGGCAAATTAAAAACTTACTCGTAAAGGTAAAAAAATGACGGAAATCCTTTCCCAAGACGAAATTGATGCCCTGTTAAATGCCATCTCTTCTGGAGAAGTCTCGGAGGATGAATACTCGTCCGTTGGGGAACAAAAGAAAGTCAAAATTTACGATTTCAAACGCCCTGATAAATTTTCAAAAGACCAAATTCGTACACTCCAAATGATGCACGAGACATTTGCTCGTTTGGCGACCACAGGACTTTCGGCACAGCTCCGAGCCCTCGTTGTGGTGCATGTGGCTTCGGTTGACCAGTTGACCTATGAAGAATTCATTCGCTCCATTCCGAATCCCACGACACTTGCAGTGATCAATATGGACCCTCTCCGTGGTTCTGCGATTTTAGAAATTGACCCGTCTATTTCTTTTACCATCATCGATCGTTTGTTTGGTGGTAAGGGTGAATCTTCCAAGGTGAACAGGGAACTTTCCGATATCGAGTTGTCGGTAATGGAAGGGATCATTGTTAGGATCCTAGGAAACTTACGAGAGTCTTGGTCCACAGTCATTGACTTACGCCCTAGGCTTGGTAACATCGAAACAAACCCTCAGTTTGCGCAAGTAGTGCCTCCCAATGACATGGTGGTACTCATCACCCTCGAGACAAAAGTAGGGGAAGTAGAAGGGATGACAAACCTTTGTATCCCTTACATCACCATTGAACCTATCATCAATAAACTTTCTGCCCAGTATTGGTATTCCTCGATTCGAAAAGGTGAAGTGGATGAAAACAGAGCAGTCATCCAAGAACGTCTCGACCAAGTGAAAATCCCTCTTATCTCGGAAGTGGGAAGTGTGGACATCTCGTTAAATGATCTTATGAATTTACATGTTGGGGATGTGATCAAATTGGAGAACACTCCGATTAAAACCGATCTAATGGTAAAAGTAGGGGATCGTAGTAAGTTTAAGGCCACACCAGGTCGTGTGGGTAACCGCCTTGCCATCCAAATTGGAGATAGCATTGAGGACATTCCGGATGAACTCCTTGGCTCCACTCGATCAGAACAAGAATATTAATTTTTTCGCTAAACAAGGTTTATGCGAATGGAAACTTCCAGTTTTCGTTTTAAGTTTTTTTTTACTGGTATTTGCGTTTCATTCGATTGAAGGTAAATCGAAAATCCCTGTGAAAAAAAAATCTCACAGCCAGAAGTCCAAAGTTCGGCAGATGATTGTTTTGTCAGTAGATGGGTTCCCTGCTCATTACATATCTGATCCGAAATACCATGTTTACTTTCCAAAATTAGCCAATCTCTTTCAAACGTATGGAGTGTCTGAGATCAAAACAGTGAATCCATCTGTCACGTATCCCGCACATACTTCGATGGTAACTGGATTGGATCCGGCAGAACATGGAATTTATAACAATACTTTATCTGACCCATTTGAAAAAAATGATGGGGGATGGATGTGGTATGCAGAAGATATCAGTGTGCCTACACTTTGGGATTTGGCAAAAAAAAATCACAAAACCACTGCTAACGTATTTTGGCCTGTCACTGTGGGGGCAGATATCGATTGGAACCTTCCCCAATACTGGCGAAAAAAAATCCCAGAAGACGACAAACTGCTCCGAGTGTTATCTTCGAAAGGATTACACAAAGAAGCGGAACTAGCGGTGGGAACTCCGTTAAACGATGTGACAAAGGACGAAGTGAAATTAAAAACTGCCACTTGGTTATTCCAAAAGAAAAAACCGGATCTTATGTTTGTTTACACAACCGATTTGGATTCCAATCACCACGGGTATGGACCTGGATCGGAAAAAGCCCTCAGTCGACTTTTAGAACTAGACCTTGCCATTTCTCAGTTTCTAACTTCCGTTGGGGCATTTTCCCCGAATGGTCCCGCTATCCTCATTGTTTCGGATCACGGATTTGCTTCCGCAGAAGTTGTTTGTTCCCCCAATGTGGTATTAAAAAACAAAGGATTCATCAATGAGGTGACAGGAACCTACCAGTTGACATTTAAATCTGCAGGTGGTACAACGATTCTTTTACCAGCTGCCAATGTTCGCATTGGCAATGAAAGCATCCAATCCATTGTATCGGAAATTGAAACCCAATGTCCTGGAGCAGAGTGGCTACCAGCAAACAATGACAATGCGCTTTCGTCTCAAATCCATCCTACTACCCTAGGTCTTTTTCGAACAAAACAACCAATGTTTTTTAGTGGGACCAGAAAAGGAGAGGTGTTTTCCAAATCTCCAACGAAAATCCATGGCCATGGGTATTGGAATGAAAACTCTGAGATGAAAACAATTGGATTTGTGTATGACCCGACGGGAAACAAACATAAGTTTGAATCGGTAAAAGATGTATTTGGTATCGTAAACTCAATCTTAAGTCTAAAAGGGAAAAAAGAAACAGGGTCTCGTTTACCTACGAAACCCTGATTTGCCTTGGATAGAATTCGGCTTATCCGAGAGTCTCTTATTTTTTTAAAAGACTAAGAATTGCTTCGCCCACAGCCTTTGCTGACTGCGGATTTTGTCCTGTTACAATCCGTTCGTCTACTTCCACGTGAGAGTTCCAAGGTGCTGATTTGAAATACTTTCCACCAGCCGCAATCAATTTGTCTTCCAAAAGAAAAGGAACCACACCTTCTAGTTTGACAATCTTTTCTTCTTCATTCGAAAATCCATTCACTCGTTTTCCGGCAATGAGTTTGGCACCATTGGACAAAGTGACGTTGATGAGTGCCGAAGGTCCATGGCAAACGGCTCCCACAATCCCACCAGATTCATAAATGGTTCGGGTAAGGTTTTGGAGTTCTTCATTGTTGGGAAAGTCCCACATCGTACCATGTCCACCGGCAAAGTAAATCGCAGAGTATTCACTCGCTTGGATTTGTTTTGGAGTCTTGGTGTGGATTCGTTTTTCCTTGTACACAGGGTGGTTCCAAAATTCTTTATTGGCACTGTCTTCCAAATCAAATCCATCAACAGGGGGTTCTCCACCTTTGGGACTGACCAAGTCCATTTCCACACCTGCATCATGTAAGACCTTCCATGGGTGGGCTACTTCACCCAAATGGTAACCAGTGGAACCAGCATTCCCTTTTTCTCCATGGCTTGTTAATACAATTAATACTTTTTTCATTCGATCCTCGTTTTGACTGCAGATTCATCATCTTGCGATAGGAAAATTGTTTTCCCATCGGTTTTTTAGACAAGGATTCCACGCCATTAGAATAATGATGGTGTTAATACAAAGACATTAAAATATTAATACCAAAATGAATCCGATTGAGTTGTACCAAAGTTTTTATTGTATCTATCGGGAGAGGAATTTAACCAAGGCAGGAAAAATCCTTGGTTTGTCCCAACCGGCGCTCAGTTTGCACCTACAGTCTTTGGAGAGGCATAGAAAGGAGGTATTGTTTCGTCGAACTTCACGAGATTTGGTCCCAACCGAAGCCGCCAAACGATTGTATGTCCAATTGGCTGGACCGATGGAAGAATTACAAAAAATAGAAGGGCAATTAAAACCAAAAGAGTTGATCCGAAAGCTCAAAGTAGGTTCTGCAAGGGAGTTCTTTTTAGAAACTATTTTGCCTAATCTCTCCAAATCCGGAGAAGGATTTCAAGTTCAGTATGGTCATCCTCCTGATCTTTTGGATGCATTGGAAAAAAAGGAAATTGATATTGTGATCAGTAACCAAAAGTTAAATGTTCCTGGTATTCTATTGGAAGAATTATATAAGGAAAAATTTGTTTTTGTTACATCGAAATCCGTAAGTTTGCAGGGAGATTTTCCATTTCGCGGGCAAACAAAACCCAAAATCGAAGTGATCCAAACATGGATGGAAAACCAACATTGGTTTGTCTACAGTGAGGATTTTGCTATTGTTCGCAGGTTATGGAAAGTGAACTTTGATTCTCGACCAAAGTTAAAAGAATATTCTGTTTTACCGAACCTTCACGATATCAGAACCGCCTTGGAATTTGGCAGAGGTGTTTCTGTATTACCAACGTATTTGCTTGGAAAAAAATCAATATGGAATGCGAATGAAAAACACTGCCATGGTTTTGAGAACCAAATCTACCTTGTTAGCCGAATAGAAGATGTCGATTTTTTAGAAGAAAAATTGCAAACATTTAGCAAATGGATGAACAGTTCATCCTAGGATCAGTGTTTTTTCCAATGGATGCATTCGCCAGGGCATTCATCCATTTCCTTTTGTACCTTTTTTGTATCTTCTTCTGGGATCATTGCGTCATTGATGGAGGAGCCATCAAGATGGGTTTGGGACAAATCATCTTCATCCATCATAAAGTATTTTGGTAAATTATCAGCGCATTGGTTGCAAGAAGTACAATTGTCTTTATCTACATAAGCCTTTCTCATGTCTGTTTTCCTTCTGTGAGTTTATAATATAAGATGATGGTGACAAAAAATAAAGTGACTACATTGGCGAGGATGATCGGAAAATCTGATTTTAAGATCCCATAAACGAACCACAAGACCACACCCAGAAAGAACAGAAGGTACATATTCCGGCTGATGTCTCTTGTCTGTTTTGTTAGCACAACACGCAGGACTTGGGGTAAAAAAGAAACAGTGGTTAAAAAAGCTGCCACATACCCAATTAAGTTTTCCATTTAGGCTTTGTACTCTCGTTTCACAACAGTTTTTACACCACCACGCACATTGTAATCACCAATCACTTTGGCATAGATGGGATCCACTGCTTTTACAAAATCCTCTAGGATCTTATTGACTACGTTTTCGTGGAAAATCCCAACGTTGCGGTAAGCCATCATGTATTCCTTGAGGGACTTCAATTCGACACATTTGTCTCTCGGGATGTATTCAATGTAAATGGTTCCAAAGTCTGGTAGGCCCGTTTTTGGGCAAACGGCTGTGAATTCAGGGATAGTGAACTCGATATTGTACTCTTTGCCAGAATAGACATTCGCAAACCATTCAATGGGAGGTGTCGACCAGGACGGGATATGGTCTTGTTTGTCCTCGTAAGAAGATTCTGATTTTTTTTCCGACATTTGTTTACCCCGACATTAACAAAAATATTTTGGAACCATCCCATGAAAAGTGATAAAAAAATCGCAGTCATTGATTTCGGCGGCCAATACGCTCACCTCATTGCTTCCCGGATTCGTCGGTTAGGAGCCTATACAGAAATCCTTTCCAACGAAGAACCACTCTCTCTTTATGAATCCTATGCAGGAATCATCCTATCGGGTGGACCAAGTAGCGTCTATGAATCGGGAGCCCCGCTTTTACCAAATGGATTTTTTGAAATCTCTGTTCCGATCCTTGGGATTTGTTACGGGCACCAACTCATGATGAAAACTTTGGGTGGGGAAGTGGTATCTGCTAATACAAAAGAATATGGGCCTGCCATCCTGGAAATCCAAAATCCCAAGTCACCACTTTCAAAATCACTTTCCCTGAAAACTAAGGTATGGATGAGCCATGGAGATGAAGTGGTTCGTTTGCCAAATGACTTCCAAGTGGTTGCACAGTCGGATCACTGTCGTTATGCGTTCGTATCCCATCCTTCCAAAAAACTTTTTGGAATCCAATTCCATCCTGAGGTAACACATTCCGAAGAAGGCGAAATATTACTCCGAAACTTTGTGGAGTTATGTGGGGCATCTAGTTCTTGGAGTATCTCCCAATTCCTAGAGGAACAAATCCAAACCTTACAAAAAAAAGTCCCGGAAGGGAAAAATGTATTTTTACTTGTATCAGGTGGCGTGGACTCATCGGTTGCTTACTTACTCCTTGCGAAGGCCCTTGGGAAAGACCGAGTGAAGGGTTTACTCGTTGATACTGGGTTTATGCGTAAAAATGAAGTAAAAGACCTGATGGACAATTTACACCATGTTGGATTTGATCTTACCATTTGGGATGAAAGTGAAGTTTTTTACAAACACCTACAAAATGAATTTGAGCCAGAGAAAAAAAGAAGGATAGTCGGGGATTTGTTTTTGGAAGCACAAGGGAAAGCTACCACATCTCTTGGCCTTGACGCCGAACACTGGTTACTTGGACAAGGGACCATTTACCCTGATACCATTGAGTCGGGTGGAACAAAACATTCCCACAAAATCAAAACCCATCACAACAGAGTGCCTCAAATTGAGGCTCTCATCCGTGAAGGAAAAATTGTAGAACCGATTGCTGATTTATACAAGGATGAAGTCCGTGACTTAGGTAGGAAACTGGGTTTACCCGAAAGGTGGATTGAACGCCATCCTTTCCCTGGGCCTGGGCTTGTTGTGCGTATGATCGCAAGTCCAAAAACCACCCCTCCAAAAATTGATTTTAGTCTGTGGAAGGAAAAATTACCAAAAGCAGAAATCCAAATTTTACCCATCTTGTCAGTCGGGGTACAAGGGGACCAAAGGAGTTATGCACATTGTGCTGTCCTAAGTGATTTTACTTCTGATTGGAAGGAATTAGATGGTCTGTCGGTTGAGATTACCAATACTCGTAAAGAAATCAACCGGGTCGTACTCGCACCTGGCATCACTCATTTTGAAAAGGAATTCTTTTACACAAAACTCACGTTAGACAAAGCCCATGCAGACATCTTACGAGAAGCGGATTCGATTGTGAACCAAATCCTCTATGATGAATCGATCCATAACGAGATTTGGCAAATGCCGGTGGTGCTTGTGCCAGTGGGATTACGAGAAAATACGTATGGAGTTGTCTTAAGACCCGTGGAATCCACCGAAGCGATGACCGCTAACTTCTACCAGATGGACCGAAGAATTTTAGCAAGGATTACAAACGAACTCTTGGAACTCCCTCAAATTTCTCTTGTGATGTATGACCTTACCCACAAACCCCCTGGCACCATTGAATGGGAATAGGAAAAGGTTTCCTATTGCAAAGGCGATCATTGGAAAGAATAAAATCCTACTTCCAATTAAGGGAGTAGGATCCACAACAATGCCATTCCACCCATTGTGATTTCAGGAAGGCGTTTCGCAAAAAAACTTTTGTTTTCTTCTTCTGATTTTGTTGGTTCTTTTTCTGTTTGGGCACTCGCATCAGCAGTGTTTGTTCCTTCCGTTTTCTCTTTCGAAGTAAACAATCCAGAAAAGAAACCTGGTTTTTCTTCTTCTTTTGGAGTTTCCCATTGGACAGGTAATGGGGTTACTTCTACAGCATTCTTCTTAAACGCTTGTTTTGTGCCATCACTTGATTCAACCAAAACGTAATTGGCGGTTGGAGAGGAAGTTTTTACGTTTTCCAATACTTCCTTTGTGGCTTTGACTTTTACGGTATCAGCAGATAAAGAATGGAGGGAAAATGAAAAAATGGTTACAAAAACAAATCTTTGGAGCTTCATATTTGCACTGCACTTTGGAAAAATGAAGCAAGCAATTTCATTTTTGGAAGAAATGTTACATTCCGATGAAAAGTGAATTCAGTTTCCATTTGACACCAAGCCTTCCTATTTTAGCCTATCCAAAGTCACGATTGGCGTCGTGGCCAAGTGGTAAGGCATGGCTCTGCAAAAGCTTGACCGCCGGTTCGAATCCGGCCGACGCCTAGTCTTACAACATACGCCTGGATGGTGGAACTGGTAGACACACAGGACTTAAAATCCTGTGGGAGTAATCCCGTGCGGGTTCGATTCCCGCTCCAGGTATGAATCGAACGACTACGAGCGAAAAAAATGGTAGTGACCCATAGGGAGCGTGAAGCCATTTTTCTGAGGACAGGATGTCCGAAGTCGCGAGTAGGACGGGCTGAGGTCGAAAGGCCAGGAAGGCCGAAGACTGAAGCGATTCCCGCGGACTCTCTCCCTCAAACAAAATACGAATCAACATCTCTTCAATCGCGACCCCGGGAAGGCTTTTTAGAAGCCTGAGGTGACGAGCAAGACGGGCTGAGGTCGAAAGGCCAGGAAGGCCGCAGACTGAAGCGATTCCCGCGGACTCTCTACATCAAACAAAATACGAATCAACATTTCAACGGTTTTCGGCCCGCGGACTTTCTCCCTCAATCGCAATTGCCTTGGATCCGGATCCTTGGTAAATACGGTGTTTCTGAATCCCAGGAGTACCAAAATCCAAAATCCACAAATTCTGGCGTGTTATTCTCGAATGCAAGAGGGTCCACTTCGATCCAATGCTCCTTCCCAATCTTTGGAAGGGAGATCTTACGCACAACTGATTCAGCCTGCACGCGGTATTCTTTGTCTTGGTCAAAACTTTCTCGTTTGCGGATTTCAATGGCAATCGATTGGGGCAGATCAGAACGATATGCTTCGTCCCATAGGATTACGAGTCGAATTGGTTTCTTTCTTGGGACAGGATCCTTCTTAAAATTCATTTCCTTGTCCAAACATCCGGAAAGTTTAAAATACCATTCTTTTGTCGGTATTGGAAGAGGGACGGGAGTTTTGGCATTGAGGGACAATTGAGAGAGTGGGCTTGGAAAATTATCCTTTGTCCTTGCTCTGTGAAGGCTTAAGTCTTTATTTTCTGTGCGACTCCAAAGGTATGTGGTTGTGAGACTCAAACAAATCCAGAAAACAAGAATCCCAAAGCTAATGGGTACAAATCGAAACATTGGTAACTGAATGACAGCTTCCCTTGGAAATTTTTTTTGGATTCGACTTGTAGGAGACAAATCCAATTTTTGGGTTGGCAGTAAAGCCAAAAGACCCATAAAGGGTAGCAATACTTCATCGTCTAACAGATAACATTGGAAACTACCAGCAATGAGGATCACAAATATTCCCAGATAAAATGAGAAATGGCGTTTGACCCCTTCTAAATTTTTTGTGATCGACCATAAAAACCCAATGGAAAAACAAAAAGCGATCAGCCCACCGAGAAGGATTCCGTGTAAAAAATCAAAATGGGTATGGGATTTGGGAGTGATCGATAAATCATAATAGAGTTCGGGAATGGAATCTACAATCGGTATGGCATAATCGATAAAAGATGTTTCATAATTCCCAGCCCCAATCCCAAATAAAACATTATCCTTTAGGATGGAAAAATTCATTTTGTGGATCCAGATCCTTTGGTTCTCTAACGAACGTTTAGCGAATACGTCATCAATCGCTCTTTGGAAGATCCAATTTGTATGGTAAAAAAGGACAAGAATTGATAAAATGAAAAAGGATCCAACAAGGATCCAAGGGATTAACTTTTTTAGGGGAGTTTTTTGTTTTTGGATGAGAAGGAAAATTCCCAATAAAAAACCAATCCAAATTGATCTACTTTGGTTTAAAAATAACAATACCAAACCGAATGCAGAGATAACCAAAGAACCTGCGAAAAAAAAAGAGAATTTAGCAATGGAACTTTTCCTTCGCACCAAACGGTAAGTTGTGGCAAATACAGGCGGCAAGTACACTGCCAAAAGCCCACCGTAGGTAAGGTGGGTGCTCTGGAAACCAATGGGAAGGTAAAGGGAAATCCCTTTTATCTCAGCCAAAAGATGGGGGAGCCTTTTTCCTTCCACATACCGAAAACCATCCATTACATAAGGAGCCAAACGGTAGTGGAAAACGAAAGATACGATCCCAGAAAGGATGAGAAACATCCCTCCTAAAACTACATAGGATTTTAGTTTCTTTTTTTCCAATTTGCTTAGGTAGTTTTGGTGCAGTAATAACAATCCCATCCAAATATCACCAAACTCCGATTTAACGATATTCTGTTTCCAATGGAAGGATTCGGTATGGAAAAGGGGTGTGAGTAAAAAACTCAAATACAATCCCACCCAAAAGATAAGAGGCAAGGGAAAACTTGGAAATTTTCTTTTTTGGATCTGGTCTAGGAATAAAAAGAAGAGGGACAGTCCACCCGTGATTTGGCTAAGGCTAATGGAAAAAGGTGAACCAATAAAAAAAACAGCCAGAAAAACAAAGGAAATCTTATGAAATGTTTCTTTCCCAAACATATTTGGTTCCAAGAATAGGTTTTAACTCCTATGGATGGCAAGAGAAAAAGAAAATTGTCGGTGGCCATCATCACCTTCAATGAAGAGAAAAATATTTGGGATTGTATCCGATCGGTAGAATCCATTGCAGACGAAATCATTGTCCTCGACTCTTTGAGTACGGACCGCACCAAAGAAATTGCCACATCCTTTTCCAAAGTGCGATTCTTTGAAGCTCCTTTCCCGGGCCATGTCGAACAAAAAAATAAAGCCATCGCCTTTTGCCAAAATGAATGGATTTTATCCCTTGATGCAGATGAAAGAGCAAATGATGTTTTGCAAAAATCCATAAAAGGATTTTTAGAATCGGAAGAGGTAAACTGTGATGGTTTCAAAATTGCAAGACTCACCTTTCATTTAGGACGTTGGATTCGTTATAGTGGTTGGTATCCCCAAAGGCGTTACCGATTGTTCAAAAAAGAAAATGCAAGTTGGATCGGAGAAAACCCACACGATTTTATCGAACTAAAACCAGGTTCCATTGGCAAACAAATGAAAGGCGATATTTTGCATTATAGTTTTAGCGACTTTAGTCACCAAATCACAACCATCAATCAATTTTCAAGTATTGTTGCTTACACTCGTTATGCGAAAGGAGAAAGGTTTTCGTTGATGAAAACAATATTCAAACCTTTCGGAAAATTTCTGGAAATTTATCTTTTTAAATTTGGGTTTTTGGATGGAATCCCTGGGCTATGGATTGCGTTTGCTTCTTCTTTTTCTACCTACCTGAAATACGCAAAACTCTATGAATTGGATCGCTTAAAATTGGAAAGACCTTCCAATATTAGGAAAGACTATGGCAAAAAGTAAATCTCCCCAAAACAAAGGGTTCTGGAAAACACTCTTCTCCATTTTCTCAACTCGCCAAAACAAAACAGATTTGGATCCATCAAAGAGGAAAAAAGAACCCAAATCCTTTGCCATGGAGTGGGCGGCAGCTTCTGAAAACTGGAAAAAAAAACTCCCCACCAAACAAATCTCATCTGGAGTTGTCACTGAATCAAAAAAATTTCGATTAACCAAAACAAATGAAAAACTCTTTCGCATTGAGGGTGAGGATTATTCCATTATCCTCATCACTGATAACCATTTGTACAAAAACAAAGATGGAAAATGGACGGGAGTTTTATTTGTAGATGAAGGATTATTAAACCAAAATCTAAACAAAGAAATTCGAAATTTAGATGATTTTTTAGACTTACAAGCCATTCCAAGAGCAGATTTATTTTTAGAGGCAGACTCTCCTAAAGAAGACTGGAGGATTGTCCTCGGTTGGGAACGATTTTGGCAAGAACAACTATTATTACAGATCTCTCCTAATTCTATGGCCCTTGTGATGCTTGCCATTGGTGAAGAGTGCAAAGAATTTTTTGTTAAGGTAGCAACGGAAAGACAAAAACGCCTTGTCCGAGATGAGTTATTTTATTTCAACTTAGGAAATCAAAATGATTCGAACCCACATTCCAAAACGAAAAATCTTTATGGTTTTGGAAATGCCTTAAAAGAATTTGGAAATAAAATCAATTTAATACGAGAAAGAAGAGAAAAGGAATAAGAACATGGAGCATAGTCAATTAATCCAAACCCACATCGAAGAATCCATTCGAGTGAAAGAACAACTTCTACCAACTCTTCTTCCAAACATATCACTTGCTGGAAAAATCCTTGTCGAATCTCTGAAAACAGACGGAATTTTGTACTTTGCTGGCAATGGAGGGTCTAGTTGTGATGCTTCACACATTGCAGCAGAACTTGTGATTCGTTATAAGTCAGGAAATGAAAGGAAAGCTATACCTGCCATCGCGTTAAACAGTGACCAGGCGGTTCTCACTGCATGTTCCAATGATTATGGATACGAATACCTTTTTCAAAGGCAACTCGAAGCCTTTGGCAAACCAAAAGACGTATTTGTGGGTCTTACCACCTCGGGGAATTCCAAAAATATCATATTGGCAGTGGATGAAGCCAAAAAAAAAGGGATGAAGGTAGTGTTATTTCTGGGTGGAGATGGTGGCAAATTAAAAGGAAAAGCCGATGTGGAAATCATCGTCCCTTCAAATGTCACGGCAAGGATACAAGAATCTCATATTCTGATTGGCCATATCCTTTGCAGTATCATTGAAAAGGATTTATTTGGCCTTGACTGAAGTGCCACTCATCCAAATCCAAAATGCCACCTTGCAAACAGTAAATGGTCATTTCATTTGGAAAAAAATCAATTTAGAAATTAAGAAAGGAACCATTCATGGGATCATCGGTGAATCAGGGTCGGGAAAGTCTACCATTGCCATGGCCTGTTTTGGAATTTTACCAGAAGGGTCCAAGTTGGATTATGATGTTTTTTCTATTCTCGGTGAGGATGTGCTTTCGAATGTTTTTAAGGCCAAAGAAAAACTTTTTTTAGTCCCACAAAACCCGAATTTAGCCTTCCATCCCTACCGAACCATTGAAAGCCAAATCCTCGATTTTGTTCGATTGTCCGGTTTGGGTAAGATTTCTATGGATCAAATTTTTTCTTACTTTGACAAACTCTCGATTTCGAAAGGGCATTGGAAACAATTCGCAAGGAATCTTTCTGGTGGGGAAAAACAAAGGATTTTACTGACCCTTGCCTTTTTACGCCACCCAGAAATTTTGATTTTGGATGAACCTACAACGGGCCTTGATGCATTTTCCGAAAAAATTGTCTTGGAAACAGTGTTAAACCTTGCAAAATCTGGAATGACTGTTGTTTTTATTACCCATGAACTTCGGATCGTCGCAAGTCTAGCCTCCCAAGTTACGATAATGAAAGAAGGGGAAGTTGTCGAATCACTTCCAATTTCAAACCAACAATTGGAGCCCAATTCAGAATATGGAAAACAACTTATGGAAGCCTCGATTTTATTTTCCTAATTGGATTTTCCTTTTTGTTTTGTTGATTTGGTTTCCTATTTTTGCTGAAAACCAGATCACTCTACGTTCCATTGACCTTCAATCCTATCCAGAAGTAAAAGTCCGAGTTCATGCCAGTGGAATCAATGAAGCGAATGATTTTACTATTTCCGAACAACTGTTAGACACTGCTCGGTTGACAGACAACTTATATTGGAATCGTCATCCTGAAAAAAATCCTTTGAATTTATACCTTTCTCTTCCCAGTTATACGAATGCTGAAGACAGACGTTGGTTACTTACCCTAGCAAACCAATTAGTAAAAATTTCCGAACAGAGTGGTGGGCAAACAAAACTCCATATCCAATCAGACAATTCCTTCCATGTTTTCGACAGAATCCGATCTCAAGTTTTGGATGTTTCATTTCCCTATCCAAAAGAACAGACTCCTCAATTTCCAATCCGTAATTGGGAAAGATTGGTTGAATCGATCCCTAAAATCAATTCAACGGAAGACCATATTTTATTTTTAGTGAGTTTTTCAAAAGAATGGCCTGATCGTTTTGAGATCCCAGAATTTGCCAAAAGGATTCGCGAAAAAAATTTAAAACTCATTGTTCTTTCGCCTAACTCATTGGAAGCGAATAAATTGGTAAGTTATGCGAAGGGAAATTTTTATTCCATTGCGAAACAAGAAAGTATCGAATCGTTATTCCATGACCTACAAGATACCACAAAACCCGATTGGATTTTGACATATGTTTCTCCTTGGAGATTGTCTCTATGGAAAGAAAATGTTGTTTTAGGAACACTCAGTTCCGTGAACACAGGAATTAATTTTGAGTTCCAATACCAAATTTCACCATTCCAAACCATTTACAGAACCTTATCTGACCCTCTCGTTTTTTTTCCTGTGAGTTTATTTTTGATCTTACTTTGTTTGGCTGCCTTGTATTACTTGCGTGGGTATGAAAGACCCCAAACAAGCCAAGTAGCAATCCAACACATCGAACCAGTTTCCCTTGTGGAGACATTTGAACGAAAGGATGAACTTGCCGTATATGACAGGATGTATGGGGAAACCTTAGAAAAAGCAGCCAAAGACAGAGAAATCGCCCTGCTAACAAAAGAAAAGGAAAGTTTACCAGGAACGTCTTACACCTATGCCGTCTTGCAAGTCCGCGAAGGAAACCAACTGTATGAACCTGTTCCTTTACAATGGAACGAAATGACCATTGGTAATTATGAATCCAATCATATTGTCCTCCATGATCCGAGTGTTTCCGGACTTCATGCAAAGATAAAAAATCGAAAAGGGAAGTATATATTGTTTGATTGTGTCTCAGAGGCAGGTGTATACTTAAATGGCCGAAAATTATTACGTCCGAAAGTGTTACACCATTTGGATGAAATCCAAATAGGGAAAACCATCCTAACGTTTCGAGGGAGATACTAAGATGTTATACCAAATGAGACGGATCCAGTTTCTCAGTTTCCTTTTTGTCCTTTCGATTCTTGTTACCAATTGTTCGGGACAAACTTCGAATAATGATACGGCAACATCACTTTTTTTAGCAAAGGAAACAGGTGAGAATGGTTGCACAGTGGCAGGCCTCGGTTCCCAATTGAAGGCAGGATACACCGGGATCACAACAAGTTCCCAATCTGTTTCCTTTTTACTCGCTGGGGATACGTATTATGCTGTGATGCAAATCAAAGGTGCACAAATTGGAACGCGAGTCGTACTTTCCCGTTATGCGAAAGTAGCGGTGTATACTTCCTCTAGTTGCCCATTGGAATTGAATATTGCCCCGTTAGCCAAAGAAGGAACGGAGTATACAAAAACCGATTCTACCCAAACCATCATTAGATTTACGAAATCTGGAAGTTATCTATTGTATCTCTACCAAAAGGAAAGTGGTAGTGCCAATCCACTCTCTGTACTCACCGACGGAACAGCCGTACAAACGGTTTCTGATTCGGACCTAACGGATTTACTGAATGGTGGTTCCACAAAGACCTTCAAATTTGCCTGCGATGTGGGTGGTGGTGTCTGCCAAAACTACTACGGCTATCTGACAAGTTGCCTTTCCGGGACCAAACAAACTGCCAAGTGTACGGAAACGGGAGTTGTGGGATCCTGTAAGGTCACCCAATCCAGTGTGGGATTCATCATCAGTGTATATACGGCTCCGCTGACTGGCGGTGGTGGTGGGACTGCCGCCACACATTGTTCAGGCATCTCAGGCAGTTACGTCGACGGCTCCACAGTCCAAACTCCATAAGAATCAATCTATTTTTTCAAATTCCCTGGACACAGACCCCCATGTCCGAGTTATGACTGGAAGTGGGGGAGTCTAGTTATGAAAACCATGTTTGAGAAGATTTGGAATGACCATTTGGTTCACGAGGAAGATGGGACCTGCCTGATCTACATTGACCGCCACCTTGTCCACGAAGTGACTAGCCCACAAGCCTTTGAAAGTTTAAAACTTACGAATCGACAGGTAAGACGCCCTGACGCAACATTTGCGACCATGGACCACAACGTATCCACAAGGACAAGAGATTGGAAGTCAGTGGATCCCATTTCCGTTTTGCAAATGCAAACGTTAATGGACAATTGTAAAGAAAACGGAATTACATTATTTGATATCAACCACCCTGACAATGGAATTGTACACGTTGTGGCACCAGAACTTGGAATCACACACCCTGGTATGACAATTGTTTGTGGGGATTCTCATACAGCAACCCATGGTGCTTTCGGTGCTCTGGCTTTCGGAATTGGAACCTCAGAAGTGGAACATGTGCTCGCCACCCAAACCCTTGTCCAAAAGAAACCGAAAACCTTAGAAATCCGAGTGGATGGAAAACTTTCACCTCTCGTTTCTGCGAAGGACATCGTACTTGCCATCATCGGTAAAATTGGAACTGACGGTGCCACAGGTTATGTCATCGAGTTTACAGGGGAAGCGATTCGTTCCCTTAGTATGGAAGGGCGTATGACCATTTGCAATATGGCCATTGAAGCAGGTGCAAGAGCTGGCCTTATCTCTCCTGATGAAACCACAATCAATTACATCAAAGGACGTGACTTTGCGCCTAAGGGTGATGCGTTTGAAGTAGCGGCAGCGAAATGGAAATCCTATGCCACTGACCCTGGTGCAAAATTTGATAAAACAGTCACGCTGAGTGCAAATGACATTGCACCAATGGTTTCCTGGGGGACATCTCCAGGACAAGTGATCCCTGTCACAGCGACAGTACCAAGTCCAAATGATTTCACTGATCCTGTGCAAAAAAAATCGGCTGAATCAGCTCTCGCTTATATGGATTTAAAACCAGGCCAAAAACTTTCCGATGTGAAAGTGAATAAAGTTTTCATTGGCTCCTGTACCAACTCAAGGATAGAAGACCTCCGCGTTGTGGCCGAAACCGTAAAAGGGAAAAAGGTCAGTAAAGATGTGGAAGCGATCATTGTGCCAGGATCAGGACGTGTGAAACGCCAAGCAGAAAGCGAAGGCCTCGATAAAATTTTTCTAGAAGCTGGTTTCCAATGGCGGAACCCAGGTTGTTCGATGTGCCTTGCCATGAACGATGACGTTTTATCCCCGGGTGATCGTTGTGCCTCCACTTCCAATCGAAATTTTGAAGGAAGGCAAGGGAAAGGGGGAAGGACTCATTTAGTAGGACCTGCCATGGCAGCTGCTGTGGCCGTAGAAGGGCATTTTGTAGACATTCGGGAGTGGAAATAAGATGAAAGCATTTACCAAATTAAAAGGGATCGCAGTCCTTCTTGACAAAGCAAACGTAGATACCGACCAAATCATCCCGAAACAATTCCTTCGAAAAATTGAAAGGTCTGGATTTGGAAAACATTTGTTCCATGATTGGAGATTCTTAGACGATGCAGGGCAAAAACCTAATCCTGATTTTGTCCTCAATGCTCCGAGGTACCAAGGAGCCACTATCCTCGTTACCAGAGACAATTTTGGTTGTGGGTCATCCAGAGAACATGCCCCTTGGGCTTTAGAAGACTATGGCTTTCGCTCGATTTTATCCCCTTCTTTTGCGGATATTTTTTACAATAACTGTTTCAAAAATGGAATGCTTCCGATTGTGTTACCTGAATCCCAAATCGAAGAGATTTTCCAGGTGATAGATCAAAAACCAGGAGCCAATTTAGAAATCGATTTGGAAAACCAAGTTGTGATTACGGAAGCAGGGAATCAGTATCCATTTGAAGTGGATGCATTCCGTAAACATTGCCTACTCAATGGTTTGGATGACATCGGACTTACCTTGCAAAAAGCAGATTTTATTCAAAAATTTGAGGAAAAGAACCAAAAAGAAGTTCCCTGGTTGTACAGAAAGAGTGTATAATAAGCCCCATGAAGAAGTTATTTTTGGCTCTCAGTTTTTTGATGTTTGTTACAGCGGGTATTTCTGCTGATGAATTGCTCATCCAGGACACCAAACAAGGGTTAGGCAAGGAAGCAATCCGTGGAACAACAGTTGTCGTTCACTATACGGGGAAATTGACCAACGGAAAGGTGTTTGATTCTTCCTTAGACCGAGGGGAACCATTTAGTTTCCAATTGGGCCAAGGAAGAGTGATCCAAGGTTGGGAAAGGGGAATTGTGGGGATGAAAGAAGGTGGGAAACGGAAACTTACCATTCCACCTCAGTATGGTTATGGGGCGAGGGAAATGGGTCCCATTCCTGCAAATTCAACTCTCATCTTTGACGTAGAATTAATAAAAGTAAAATAAATGATCGATCCAATTTCCAAAGGCATTGATGACTTTGGCAACAGTTTGTTGCAAGCACTGAATAATGTACAAGGCATCTTTGGAAAGGAACTTTCCGTTGCCAAACCAATCAAAGACAATGTTTTGCAATTGATTGGCAACACACCTCTCATCCGCTTGAATCAGATTGGATCGGAATATTCCGGTGTCCAGTTTTACCTAAAGGCTGAATTTTTAAATCCAACAGGATCGGCAAAAGACCGCACTGCCATCGCAATGGTGTTAGACGCCGAAAAACGTGGGAAACTCAAAAAAGGGATGCCCATCATCCTTACGGGTGCTCGTTCTTCTTCTGTGAGTTTCACTTGGATCGGTAAGGTAAAAGGATACCCTGTATATTGCCTGGTTCCCCTTACCACATCCCCAGAACGGGTACAACTTTTACGGAGTTATGGAGCAGATGTAACCGTTACCAATACTTCTGATCCTATCAAATTAGCCGAACTTGCCGATGAAAAAGCAAAGAAGTTAGGTGGTTACCTTCCAGACGAACTGGAAAACCCGGCCAATCCTAATTTCCATTTCAAAACAACGGGACCGGAAATTTGGCGTGATTTGCAAGGGAAAGTAGGAGCTGTGATTTCAGCACCTGGTTCTGGTGGTGCGATCACGGGGATTGGGCGTTACCTCAAGTCACAAGACAGAAGGGTAAAGGTCATCATTGCGGGGAAACAAAATTCACCGTTTATGGAATATGGGAAAACAGATAACCCAAAAGAAAGGGAAAGGATCAAACTACCTGCTGTATATGATCCCAAACTCATCGACCATTATTTCCATGTCACAAAAGACGAAGCCTTACATTTGCAAGCAGACTTATATGAAAAAGAAGGGATCTTTGCCGGGCTTACAACAGGAACGGTGATCACAGGAGCCTTACGTTTTTCTGAGACATTGTCTGACGTTGAAAAAAACGAAAGGAATCCCTTTAATATTGTGATCCTTTCTCCTGACAGAGATTAAGATTTTTCGCTAAACAGTTGTTTGATTTCTTCTAAGGAACTCCTAACAACTGTTTCTCCCAGTTCAATGAATTCTTTACTCCTCCAAAACTCAAACCAATTTGAATTGGGTAAAATAGGGTTTAAATACACATCTGCTTCTTGAGCACTGTACTTTCCAATTCGGTATTGAAGGGAATACAAACTGTTCACGATGATATCGAGTACATTCAAATTTAACATTTTATTTGTTTTCATTTCATCTTTGGAACTAGGCATAGAATTGATGGCGATGATTTTTTGGATGCCTTCTTGTGTGAGAGCCGAAACAGGAAGTGGGTTCACAATCCCACCATCAACATAGGTTTTTCCATTTTCTTGTGGTTGCGGAACAAAAACTCCAGGGATGGAAATACTTGCCATCACGGCATCGAGTACTTTCCCTTCTGACAAAACAATTTCCTGTCTTGTGGAAATATCACAACTGATGAGGCGGAGTTTGATGGGAAGGTCTTCAAAATACAAATCCCCTAAATACTTTTCAAGGAGTGTCCTCACATGTTTTCCATGGAGTAAACCTTGTCCAGGAAAGGATAGATCCACCAATTTAAACATTTTGAACAAACTATCAATTTCTCCGAGTAAAGGCAGGATTCCTTTGTAGCCAAGACCACTGGCCCAAAAAGCACCGATGATGGCGCCGATACTTGTGCCAGCGATCATATCAGGGATGATCCCTTCTTCTTCCATGACCTTCATGATCCCAACTTGGGCAAGACCAAGAGCCGCTCCCCCACCAAGCGCCACTCCCATCTCCACACCGGAGAGTTCCCTTGCCTTCCGCCTGATAAAAATTTCCCATTTACCATGGTCTAAGATATCACGAATGTTTGTTTCATGGTAGAGGATTTCGTTTTCTCTTGAGTCCTTTGTGATCGAGTCACAAAGATTGGATTGTGTTTGTTTGGAAATCAAATTTTCGATATGATCGGCTTCATCGATTAACAAGTGTTTTAATTCGGTATCTGTTTCGGGGAAAACTTCTAAAAAAATAAAGGAATGACTGGCATAGTGTTTGCCTAATGTTTCTTTGATCCGATCTGCGTCTTTGAATTTGTAAGACTTGGAATGAGGGGACGTTCCATTTCCATTTTGAGAAAAATGGAGGATAACCGATTTTTTCCCCGATTCCTTTTCAATTGTTTCAACCAATTCACTTGCGAAACGATCCTTTGTGATGGGGTCAGAGTGCACCAAACATACAACTGAATTTCGAAAGTATTCTTTGCCTCCTAAAAGTTCACTCCGTAAGGATTTGGTGAGCATTTTGGAAAATGTGATGGAAAGATAAGGGATTTTTTGGATTAATTTTTGGAATTCGTTTTGGGAGAGGACAAGGAATCTAGATTCACTCACAGTAACGGCTGTATGGTTGTGTTTTTCTCCTGTTAATAGGGCTTGGATTCCAAAGTATTCTCCTTTTTTTAAATACTGGACTTCTTCTTCGCGTTTTCCCTCTCCTTTTTTAGGAAGGAAGAGTTTGATCCCACCAGATAAAATGAGAAATAAACTCCTATCACTGTCACCGGCCGTAAATAAGATTTCATCCCGTTCTCGTTCGACAATGTGAACGGATTCAGCCACCCAAGTTTTTTCCTTTTTAGAAAGACTTCGGAAGAGGGGTAAACTTGAAACGAGATGGATTTTGCCTTCAAGATCTTTCATGGGGTGCCTTTTCCACCAGAATTTCAAAAAGGAAGGGAAGAGAAATTGAGATTTTTCATGTTTTTTAAAAAATTTTATTGACTACTTATTTGTTAAGTAGTAACTTTTTGTATAGCAAACAGGAGTCTATATGATCACACATTTGAAAATTAAGGATTTTGCCCTTTTTGAATCTTTGGAACTTTCCCTTTCGGACGGTCTCACTGTCTTCACTGGAGAATCTGGTGCTGGAAAATCTTTAATTTTCGATGCATTGGCTTCTCTTTTTGGAGGGCGATGTTCCACAGCCAATATCCGGCAAGGGAAGGAACGGTATTCCCTCCAAGCAGTTTTGTCACTCACAGGACAGAACTTGGCCAAGGACTATTTGATGGAACAGGGGTTTCGGTATACGGGGGATGAAATTCTCATTACCAAAGAATTGATGAAAGATGGAAAAGCTCGTGTGAAAATTGGAGAGAGCCTTGCTTCCACCACTCACCTTCGCGAACTAGGGAAAACAATGGCAGAGATCCATTGCCAAAATGAGCAGTTATTTTTATTAGAAAAATCCAACCAATTGGAATTCCTCGATCGATTTGGAAATTTAGAATCGCTTAAATTTAAATTTAAGTCAGCACTCCAACAGTATCGGCATTGGAAACAAAAACTTTCTGATTTTGAAGAAACTAGGAAAACCATGTTGAAACGAAAGGAAATCTTGGAATACGAAGTGGAGGAAATTGAAACCATCTCACCAAAGGAAGGGGAAGAGGAAAGTTTAAGTTCTGAAGAAAGTTTACTCGCCAACGGTGAAAAACTTGCGGAAAACTATCGTTTGGTGTTAGAGGAACTTTCTGAAAAGGAAAATTCGATCTTAAAGGTATTCCCAAGCCTCATCCATGCCATCCAAAAGGTAACCATCCTCATCCCTGAAAAGAGGGAAATGTTAGAAGAATGGGAAGATGTGTATGACCGGCTTAAGTCTTTGAAATCAGTGATCCGAGAAGAGGAAGAAGAACTATTTTTTAGTCCCGAGAGACTCGATATGGTGCAAGCAAGGCTCCAAGATCTCAAAAAATTGAAGAAAAAATACAATGTGAGCATTGGTGAAATCAACCAACTCTTAGAAGAGAAAAAATCGGAACTGGAACGTTGGAAAGAACAGGCTGGGGATGAAGATTTCCTCAGGATCAAAAAAGACCAATGCCTTTCGGAACTAAAAGAATTGGGTTTCCAACTTTCCAAACTCAGAAGGAATGCCATCTCACAATTCGAAGAAGAAGTTCAAAGGGAAATGTTGGACTTGGGATTGGAAGGAGGGAAACTCCAAGTGGTCCTCCGTTGGGAAGAAAATCCTGAAGGGGAAGTGGAAGAAGGTTCGAAATCCTATTTCCTTTCCGAATCGGGTTTAGACCAAATCGAGTTCTATTTCAGTGCCAATCCGGGTGAAAAACCAAGGCCACTGCGGAAAGTGGCCTCTGGAGGGGAACTCTCTCGTGTGATGCTTGCCCTTCGCAGTGTGCTTGGAAAACAGGCACCATCCCCCCAAATGCTTGTTTTGGATGAGGTCGATACGGGTCTAGGAGGGGAAGCCGCAGAAGCCATGGCAACCAAACTAAAAAAACTAGCGCGGAATTCGCAAATCCTCCTCATCACCCACACCCAACAAGTGGCAGCCGCAGGAGACCACCAAATTAAGATCGAAAAACGACAAGAAGGTGGCCGAACGGTATCGGAAGCTTCCGTTTTAGACTTTGAAGAGAGGAAACGTGAGTTGGCAAGGATGATCGGGGGAAAACAAGTCACCACCGCCGTTCTGAAAGCGGCAACGGACCTTCTTATGAAAAAAGCGGGTTAGTCCTTTAAAAATAGTATTTGGCGAAAAAGGGAAGACTGAAAACTCTATTCGTAATCCTCCAATGGGGTCTCATTCATGTCTTTTCCTTTCGCTAAATCAGATTCAATCATTTCATCGGTTCCTCCGCAAACCATTCCCATTCTAATCATTTTTGTATCCATCGTGGGTTTTACCATCATCGTGGAACGACTTGTTTACTTTTGGAGATTAAAGAGTATCTCACAAGACCATTTCCGAAAGGTAAGGGAACTTGCACGGGAGGGAAAATGGGACGATGCAAAAGACGTCTTAACCCAAGAAGTACAGTCCCCTGCGGCAACCTTACTTCGATTGGCATTTGATCTCAAACGCCGAGGGGTTGCTTTCTGGGAAGAGGACATTAGGCAAGAAGGGTTCCGCCAGATTTACCTAATGGAACGTTACCTAACAGGTCTCGGTACAATTGCCACCATCGCTCCGTTACTCGGTGTTCTTGGGACAGTGATCGGGATTGTTCGATCCTTTGCAGAAGGTGCGGGAACCCAAGGGGCTGAAGTAGGGATTTCAGAAGCTCTGATCACAACAGCGATGGGTCTTGCCATAGCAATTCCGGCTTATATTTTTTATAACGTTTTTACCCGAATGAAGGAAGAAAAAATTACGGAAATGGAAAACGTAACCGATCTTGTTTTACCTCATTTGAATAAACGATAATCGAAAAATGAAATTTCGTAAATCCACAAAGTCGTTTAATAACATCGAACTGGCACCTCTCATCGATGTGATTTCTTTTATCGTCATTTATTTTTTAATGAACGCAACATTGGAAAAAAATACTGCTTTAAAGGTAGAGTTACCTCGTTCCTCGAGTGTTGCGAAAGAAAAACAAAAAGATGAACTTGTGATCACTGTAGACAAACAAGGTAAAATTTATTTGGATCAAAATTCCGAACCGGTTGCCTTAGAAGGTCTTACGGAAAAAATAAATAGTTTTTTGGGACCTGAAAAAGAAAGGGATCCTAAAAAAAATAAAGTTATCATTCGCGGGGATGGTGGTGCGTCCTACCAAGTTGTTGTTAAGGTGATAGATGCTGTGAATGCCGCCGGTGTCAGTCGCTTTAATTTAGCTATGGTAAAAGGCACATCTAAGTAATTTTTGAACATTCGAAAACATTTCAAACTCTATAGTTTATTTCTTTTATCTCTATTGATTTTGGTATCAACAGAGTGGGTATCATTATGGTCGAATCGATCTGTATACCTAGATAAAGTCATTACTAAAATTGAATTTAAAGGCAATATCAACACCTCCTCCGATGATATTTTAGAATTAATGGATATGAGGCCTGGTGTCGCTTTATCACAAGGTTTACTCAATGCCGATATGCGAGCCTTGTTTGTTTCAGGTTTTTTCTATCATATCGATATCCAAGGGGAAGCCGACGGTGATGGTGTCAAAATTTTGGTCATTGTCAAAGAGCGCCCTCGTGTTAAGGACATTGATTTTATTGGAGCAGATGAAGTTTTCCCGTCCGACCTTCGCGATAAAATCCCTCTAAAGGAAAACGAAGTCATCACTCCTAAAAAAGTAACGCTTTCCAAAGAAGTCATTTTAAAGAAATACCGGGATGAAGGGTTTTTCCTTGCTTACGTTAGATTTGAAACCGAACCAGTGAATCCGGAAACAAACACGGTTAAGGTGAAGTTTATCATCGATGAAGGGGAAGAAATTCCCGTTAGTAAAGTCAATATATTTGGAAACAACGAAATTGATACCTATGATATCCAAGGGATCATGGATTTGAAGGAAAGTGGGATCATTGAATCGGGTGTATTTAAAGAGTCTGCTTTCGAATCAGATAAACAAAAAATTGCCGCTTACTTAAAATCTCGTGGGTATGTGGATGCTGAGATCAGTAATGAGGGTACCAACTGGGAAATCCGTTGGGAAAATCCAAAGAAAAAAGACAAACGGGTTGTCATCGTAAATTTTAAAATCATTGAAGGGGAACAATATTTTTACAACGGTTATACGACAAATCATGACTTAACCATTGCCCCGAATGGGATGCCACAATTTTTAAATAAAGAAAATAACCCGATTGGTACACCAAAAGAAGAGTGGGCTCCCGTTTACCCTGTTAAGTTTTTGGAAGACCAATACGAGTTTGCCCCTGCCGATGTGGGTGAAGTTTTTGATGAAACAAAATTCCAAAAAGATAGAGCATCGATCAACGAAGCCTATTCAGCAAAAGGTTATTTGTTCGCGCAGGTAATACCAAGGCGTAAAGTTGTAGAATTAAGTGATTCTTCTCTCTCTAGGTATGAAAATTGTGATAAACGAGGAAACACAGATGCAATCGCTGATTGTAATGAAGAATTCAACCGTTTGAATATCGCAAGGCTACGTAAATTGTATGAAGCTGAACCAAAATTACGGGGCAAAAAATTCATACACGTTGATTTTACAATTCGTGAAAACAACTTAGCCTTTATCGAAAATATTATCATCAAAGGGAATAAAAAAACCCAAGACCGAGTGATCCGAAGGGAATTATTATTTAAACCTGGAGATTTATTTAATTCATCCCTAGTGAATCGTTCCAGAGAAAGGATCTTTAACTTAGGTTACTTTAAAGAAGTTAACTTCAATATGAGACCGGGTTCAGATGAAACCAAAATGAACCTGATCATAGAGCTTGTGGAGCAACCCACAGGAACTGTTTCTATGGGGGGTGGTTACGGAACCATCACAGGCTTTTCCATTTTCACTCAGTTAGGTGAAAATAACTTAAACGGAACTGGCCAACAGATCACAGGTCGTATTGAATTTGGTCCAATCCGTAGGTATTTGCAATTGTCTTGGACAGAACCATGGTTTATGGATAAACCTTGGTCCTTAACACTCTCTGCTTTTTATTCATCCAGAACTTTGTTTGTGGGAGCAACTTCGATCACAGAAAACAATAACCAAGGGATTAAAGAAGTTGCTTCTTATGAAAGGACCGGGGTTGGTGTGAGTGCGGGGATTGGACACAGGTTTTTAATCAACTGGACCCACTTCCATCGTTACTCTCCTTCCTTTTTTGCTTCGACTAGACCAACATCACTTGTGTCGGACCAGGTTCTTGCAGAGGTGGACCGGGGTTGGCAATTCCGCTCTCAATTGACAAACGGGATTGCCTACGATAGCCGGGATAATATTTTTAATTCCACCCAAGGTTTTAATTTAATTTTTTCAATCGATAATGTTGGTCAGTATTTGGGTGGGGAAAGCCATTTTGACCAATTTAGTCCTATCTTAGAATATTATCATACTTGGTTTGATTATACATTTTTTGGACTCATTCGAAAGAATGCGCTTAGGCGGTGGAGGGTGGTGCAACAATTCCGTACTTCTTCCGTTTTTACGTATGAACGAAAGCCTAAGTATGGAAGCCAAGACAAGGAACGAATTCCTTACATCCAAGTCCAAGATCGATTGTTCCTTGGAGGTTATGAATCCCTTCGTGGTTGGTTTTTTGACGATAAGTATTACCCAGATGAATGGAAAGACGGGGCGGCGAGCCGTGTTTTATTTACTTCAGAATTACGGTTTCCAATTGAGCCATCGTTATTATGGTTTGTTGTGTTTTTTGATGCTGGATCTATGTTTGAAGAGATCAACCGTGCCGTTGGAGAAAGGCGGGAATTTTTTAAAAATTATGATAACTTAGTGCGAGCACAAAGGTATTCGGAACCGGTCGAAACCTATTTGTTCGAAAACTACAATGCTTTCGGACAAAAATTGCCTGATTCTCCACTTGTCGTCAATGATCCAGGAAACTTAATCCTTTCTAGTAAAAACCTATCGATGTCAAATTTCCGTTTTTCTTGGGGTTTTGGACTTAGGATCCAAATCCCTGTTTTACCTTTACGATTGTATTTTGCGCAAAGGATACGTTATACGGGAGTGGAGGATCGACCATTTGGTTTGTATCCTGATAATAATAGTTTCCAATTTGTTTTTGGTATCGGAGACATGCGTTTCTAAGTGGAGTTAGCCAGTCTAAACGAAGAACAAAGATTAGCTGTTGAAACTATTGATGGCCCACTCCTCATATTAGCTGGTGCTGGCTCTGGAAAAACCAGGGTCATTACTTATCGAATTGCAAATTTAATCCTCAATCACAATATTTATCCCAATCAAATTCTCGCAGTAACCTTTACCAATAAAGCGGCAGAAGAGATGCGAAGTCGTTGTCGGAGTTTGTTACCAGAAGGAAATTCTGAACCTTTGGTAAGGACCTTTCACTCTCTTTGTTTGTATTTATTACGAAGAGAAGGAAAAGTTTTAGGACTTGGTAGTAATTTTACAGTTTATGATAGTGATATGCAAGAATCACTGATCAAAGAAATTCTAAAGTCAAAAGACATGGACACAAAAGAATTTCGTCCTTCAAGTCTTGCCAATCAATTCTCCCAAGCAAAGGATGCATTTTTAACGGCAGAAGAATTTGCCAAAAAAAAAGTAGATGATGCTTACTCAAAAACGATTGCTTCCGTTTTCTTAGAATATGAAAAAAGAAAAGACCTTCGGAATGCATTAGATTTTGGTGATTTAATCTTAAAAACTGTCATTTTATTCCGTGATTTCCCGGTGATTTTAGAAAAATACCAAAGGTTATGGAAATACATCATGGTAGACGAATACCAAGATACAAACAAAATCCAATACCATTTGGTACAATCACTTTCATCATTTCATAAAAATTTATGTGTGGTTGGTGATGATGATCAGTCGATTTACTCCTGGCGTGGTGCTGATATTTCGAATATATTAAATTTCAAAAAAGATTATCCGGATGCAGTTGTGGTGAAACTCGAAGAAAATTATAGATCTACAAAAACCATCATTGAATCAGCTGCAGCCTTAATCTCACATAACAAACAACGGACAAATAAAACATTACGAACGGAAAATCCGTTAGGTGATAAAATAAAATTCACTTCGTTTCAAAACGAAATGGAAGAAGCAGAAGGCATTGTTCAAAAAATCCAAGCGAATGCTCGTAAAGGTCAAAAGTATTCCAATTTTGCAATTTTTTACCGAACCAATTCCCAATCACGTTATTTTGAAGAAGCCCTTCGCAAACGTGCCATCCCTTACAAGATTTTTGGGGGCTTTCGTTTCTTTGATCGTAAAGAAGTAAAGGATTTGATTGCTTATCTTTCCGTGATTGTCAATCCAGTTGATTCGACTTCTTTACTCCGGATCATCAACTCACCTCCAAGAGGGATTGGCGATACTACAGTGAATCGGCTACTAAACCATTCCGTTGGAGAAGGTTTGTCTCTCTATGAATGTTTGAACAAACAAGTTCCTGATATCAAAAAAGGGACATTACAGAAACTAAATTCTCTTTACCGTATGTTGGATTCCGAAATGGAAGATTTAGGAAAAAAAACTCCTTCTGAAATTGCTTATGATGTTTTGGAACATTCAGGATACCGTGAGTTTTTAGAAAACGAAGGGACGGAAGATTCCTTTTCCAGACTCTCCAACCTCAATGAATTTGTGAATGCCTTAAAAGAATATGAGGAAACAAATCCTGAAGCCAGTTTAGAAGAATATTTGAGTTCGATTTCACTCATCACAAGTGAAGAGAATACAAAAGATCTCCCAGATTACGTCATCCTTATGACAGTTCATAATGCCAAAGGATTAGAATTCCATCATGTATTTATGGCGGGTATGGAAGAAGGAACCTTTCCACATTTTTTATCAATTGATTCACCTGAAGGGATAGAAGAAGAACGGAGATTGGCCTACGTTGCCATTACAAGAGCAAGAAAACATTTAGATATCAGTTATTCAAGATTCACTCGGAAATTTGGAGAAGTGGATGCTAGGTTTCCTTCTCAGTTTTTAGAAGAAATTCCCAAAGAATATATGGAAGGTGAGTTTACGGAATCTAAATATGGTGTGAGAAGGCCTGAAGCCACTCCCCGTGCAGAAAGGTTCCAAAAATCCGAAGAAAAGTTTGAATCCATCCAAGCAAAGGTTGGAAGTGGTGATTTCCAAATTGGAACCAAAGTAAGACATAAAGTCTACGGAGAAGGCCGTATTTTAAGTATTTCTGGTTCTGGAGATAACCGAAAGGTGGAGGTTCGCTTTGGATCTCATTTAGATAAAAAATTCTTATTGGCATATACACCATTAGAGATAATATCATGAGAAAATTAGGAGTAAACGTATGAACTTGTTTTTTAAATGGATCACGATCATCAGTTTGAGTGGAATGGCTCTCTATTCGCAACAGAACACTGGTTTGGCGGAAGAATTTACTCGATTAGAAGACCACATACGTAACCCAAAACTCACAGATGAACAAAAGAAAAAGAATTTTGAAGCCAATTTAGTGAATTCTGTTCGGAGTACTCTCTCCAAACGTTTTGCAAATCCGAAAAAAGAATTAAAGGATTTAAAATTCCAAGATTTACAAACAGAACGTCCGGAAGGAACGAATACTTTTTATGTAAAATATAAAAACTTTTATTTTCAATACCAGTTTCCAGTTGATCCTGAAACCTATGTAACTTTGCCTTCGGAAGAAATTGTTTTGGAAAAACCAGAGGGACTTGACTTGGGTTCAGGTGCTCACAAAGAAGAAAAAAAGAATTAAATTACGTTTACCGATATTTAGGAAGGAATGGAAGAACAAGAGTTTCAGGAAGTTTGGCGGTGGGTATTAACAGTCGGTGATTCCATATTAAACATCTATCGGTCAGATTTTGAAATCCGTGATAAGGGTGGAAACGACCCTGTCACGGAAGCAGATTTGTATGCGAGTGAGTTTTTATTTGAAAAAATATCAAAACAATTTCCTAACCATGGTTTTTTATCGGAAGAAAAAGCGGACACGAATCGTCGTTTGGATAAGGAATGGGTTTGGATTTTAGATCCTATCGATGGGACAAGAGAATTTGTAAAAAAAAATGACCAATTTGCACTAAGCCTTGGGCTTGTGCGAAATGGGGAACCTATTTGGGGGATTATCTTTAACCCTGCAACCGGTGAATTTTTTTCCAAAGGCAAACATAGTTTTTTTGCAAAACTCCAAGCTCCTTATGCAACCGATGAAAATTTTAGAACCTTGATTGTCGAAAGTTCTTCCGTATTGCATCCGTTACAGGATGTTCGGGATGGAAAGAAAAAACCAATTTTACTCGTTTCTGTTTCTGAAATGAAAGAAGGTCTATTTAGTGATCCTTTTTGGAGCGAAGATTTTGAATTACGTGCCATGGGAAGTATTGCCTACAAATTAGGATTGTTATCCGCAGGATTCATTGACATCATTGTCTCTTTAAAACCTAAAAATGAATGGGATATTTGTGGTGGGATTTCGTTGTTAGATGAAGAGAATTTTATCTATTTTCCATTGAAGGACAAACCTTACCAATTTAATCAAAAAACAACATTAAGTTTCGGCCTTGTGGCTGGTAAAAAATCAGCTGTGAATTATCTAGAATCCAAAATTGATTTCCACCAACTTTCCCTAAAGGTGAAAGAAAGATGGTAAAAACCTATAAAATTGGATTGGATGCAAGACCTCTTTCCACGCGGGTTTCAGGTGTAGGACGTCTCATTGCGGAAACGTTAAAGGCATTCCCGAGTAAAGAGAAATATGAGTTTTTGCTTTTTTCGCATTTGCCCATCCATGCCGATCACAAAAAAGTATTAGAGTTAGCTAATGTTCGGTGGGTAGATGGTGGTGGATTTTTGAAGTGGAAGGGAGGATTGTATTATAATGTATACGTTCCATTTTACCTTTTGACACATAGATTAGATTTGTTTTGGGGTTCCCAACAAGTATTACCTCCTTTTTTACCTAAGGACTTAAAAGCTGTATTAACGTATTGTGATTTGGTATTGTATTTGTACCCAAATACAATGCGTTGGATTGCAAAGGTCCAACAAAGATTGTTTCAAAGTTATTCTGTTAGGCGGTCAAGTTTTATTTTATCCATATCCAAACAGACAAGTGATGATATGTGTAAAAAATTTGGATATCCAATGGAAAAAACTGGTGTTGCCTATCCAGGTGTGAACCCAGAAGAGATGACCAAACTTTTGGATACAAAACTTTCCAATCGTATCAAGGACTTGGGCACTGGTTTTCTCTTATCGGTTTCAACCATTGAACCTCGGAAAAATTATCCGTTTTTATTGGAAGTTTTTCGGGAATATAGGAAGTTAAACCCACACCACTACAGGCCTTGGGTCATCGTTGGAAAAATTGGTTGGGAATCACCGGAATTCATTGAAGAGCTCATCCAAGAGCGGACCCTTTACAAAGATATTTTTATTTTAGATTCGGTTTCCGATTCTGAACTGCAACATGTTTACAAACGTGCTGGATTGTTTTTGTTTGCGAGCAAGTATGAAGGGTTTGGAATTCCAATGGTAGAAGCTCTATTCCATAAACTCCCTTGTATTGTTTCAGACATTCCAACCTTTCATGAAATTGGAAAGGATGGAGTGCAGTACTTTGCAACCGATTCCAAGGAAGATGTGAAACAGTGGGCGCTCGCGATTGATGTTTTCTTTCAAAACCCAAAACCAGTGGATCTGTCTCTTGAGGAGTTTCGTTGGGAAAACGCGGCAAAAATCACTGAAGGTGTTTTCCGCCATGTATTAGAGGAAAGCGAATAAACCTCGTTTTTTGGTCACAACACCCGAAAAAAGTATTTTGGTTTTGTCACCCCTTGGAACCACATGCAAATGGAATCGGTCTTTGGTCATGGCTTGGATTTCACATTCCCAATCTTTTGTGTGAGAAACCAGTTTGATCCGATCACAAAGAATCTCTCCGTCTACCGACCAAGTGAGAGGGTATTTGGTTTTGCCTCGAGAGAAATTGGATTTGGTTAGGTTTCCATGAAACTTCCAAGTAACAGAAGTTTCATCGCCTGATTCGTAAGGTTCCGAAAGAGTTGGGATCATAGAAATTCCTTTTCCCTTCCAGTTTCCCTTTACGTATGCATTCCATTCGTCTAAATTGGAGAAGTAGTTGTAAATTAATGATTCCAAAAATGAAAGCTGTCTTAATCCGTTTGTTAAGGTCCAGAATTTATCTTCTCGTTTTCCTATCTTTCTTTTTTTGTAAACCTGAGGGAGGAACGGTAGATTTTTATCCAAACCCAATTCCCAAACTCAATGGTGGTACCGAATCATTTGGCCTTTGGAAGGGGAAAGTGATAGTTCTTGATTTTTGGGCCACTTGGTGTGAGCCATGTGCGAAGGCTGTCCCTACCATCAACGAATGGAAACAATCCGTAAGTGAAGATGATTTTGTTTTTAGAGGGATCAATACGGATACATCGGAGCCTCTGGAAAAAATCAAAGAACACATGATCGAGTTAAAAATGGATTATCCCACCTTACTTGATAAAGACTGGAAAATGACTGATTTTTACCATGTGGAAGGCATTCCTTGTGTCCTTGTGTTTGATCGTTCTGGAAAAATTGTGTACCGTCAGTACGGGTTGGTGCATGAAGACCTAACAGGACTCGTGATCCGTTCCCATATATGGTCCAAGTCGGATCTGCCATAATTGTGCAATGCGAAACAAAATTTTGGACGTTCCTTGATTTCGATGACAAGAATGAAAATGTCTTGACTCATGTTCGTTAAAAAAGTCCCTTAAAGATACCTTTTACCGTTTTCTTTTCAGAAAGGAGTCAGAATCATGCCAGCCAATTTGCCCGAACTCTTCCAGCAGAGTGCTGAAAAATTTGGGAACCGCCCCGCATTCGTAAGTAAAGACGAATCGAAGTCCTATAAACCCGTTACCTTCAAAGAAGTCTACGACCTTGGTATCAACTTAGCAGAAGCACTCATTGATTTAGGTGTCAATGCAAAGGAAAATGTAGCCTTGCTCGCAGACAACCGATTGGAATGGATTGTTACCGATTATGGAATCCTTATGGCAGGGGCAGCAGATGTTCCGCGTGGGACCGATATTACGGATTCAGAAATTGTTTATATTCTCAATCACTGTGAAGCAAAAGTAGTTTTCTTAGAAAATGACAAAATGCTTGAGAAATTCCAAAAAAACAGATCGCAGTTGGAATTTGCAAAGACCCTCATCGTGATGGATAAAAAATCCACAGCTACGGGTGTTCTCAAACTCTACGACCTCATTGAAAAGGGAAAAGAGTTGAGAGCAAAAGGTTCTAAAAAAGCTGAAGATCGTATGAAAGCGATTTTACCTGATGATCTTTTTACCATCATCTATACATCAGGTACGACTGGGATGCCAAAAGGAGTAATGTTAAAACACAGTAACATGATCCACCAAACAAAAGCAATCCTTGGAAGTATGATTGAGATCAAAGCCGACGAACGTATGTTATCGATACTTCCTGTCTGGCACGTTTTCGAAAGGGTATTCGAATACCTAGCCATTGCAGCAGGTTGCGCAACTTATTATACAAATGTTCGCGACCTTCGTGATGATATGAAAAAAGCGAAACCAACGTTTATGGCATCTGCTCCTAGACTTTGGGAAAGTATTTATAACGGGATTTATACGAGAATCAATGATCCTAAACAAACCCCTGCGATCCGCCGTGGGCTTTTTAATTTGGCATATTTTTTCTCTAAACATTTTAATGCTGCCACAAGGTTTCTAAAAGGGAACCAAGTAGACTATGTAGGAAGGAATCCCATCGTTTCGTTATGCAAAGGAATTTATTACTTCACAGTGGCAGTCCTCTTTGCGGTTCCTTATTTTCTACTCGACTTAGTGGTTCTTTCCAAGATCCGCGAAGCAACTGGTGGAGAATTAAAGGCATCTGTTTCTGGTGGTGGTGCACTCCAAAGACACGTAGATGCTTTCTTCAATGACATTGGGATCAATGTTCTCGAAGGGTATGGGATGACAGAAACGTCACCTGTGATCTCCGTTCGGACCTTTAAAAAATTAGTCCAAGGGTCTGTGGGTGTGATCACTCCAGAAACCGAAGTACAAATCCGTGACGATGTGGGAAAGGTTCTCACACATGTGGATGCAAACCAAAAACTAGTTTCTGGTAAGTATGGACAAAGGGGAGTGATCCACATCAGAGGGCCACAAGTGATGAAAGGGTATTATAAAAACCCGGAAACCACTGCAAAGGTTTTGAAAGATGGTTGGATGGACACGGGTGATATTGGAATGTTCAATTTCAAAAAAACCCTTACCATTACTGGTCGGGCAAAAGACACTGTCGTTTTACTTGGTGGTGAAAACGTTGAGCCAATTCCAATCGAAGACAAACTCACTGAGTCTCCTTTTATTTCACAGTGTATGGTGATTGGGCAAGACCAAAAGAATTTGGGTGCCATTGTGGTGCCTGATTTTGACCAACTCACTGCTTGGGCAAAGGAAAATGGAATCAACGAGACTGACAAACAGAAACTCATTGAGAATCCGAAAGTCCTAGATTTTTACAAAAAAGAAATCAAAGCCCTGAACAACACCAAAACAGGTTTTAAATCTTTTGAGCAGGTGACTCCGTTCATCCTCATCACAAAACCATTTGAGGTGGGTGATGAATTGACAAACTTATTCAAAATGAAACGCCATTTGATCACTGAAAAATATAAGGACAAAATCGCAGCACTCTACGCTGCCGATTAGTCCTTCGTTTTGTAACCAAACATTCCGCTCCAAACCTGGGGCGGAATTTACTCTTCTCTTTTCCCAAGTCCGTCGATACTTTTAATGTGAATCGTTTAGATGGATCCTTTGTTTCTTCCCAGGCCGGTGTCTTTTATCCATACCAACACCAAGACTTTTATGCCATGGATTCCTTGTTTTTATCTCCTCTGAAAGAAGAGGAAATTTGGGATTTCCAATCCATCACCCAAGTGCAATTGGGATTTCTTGGATTTTTAACACTTCGTGGGTATTTGCGAGAACAATTACAGATGCCTAAAATCAAAGTGCGAGGGCTTTCCAAACACTGGCGTTCCTACCTAGCTAAAGAAAATTTTTTAGGAAATGAAATCCCTTGGGAAACTTTGGATTTCATTCCAAATTTGGTGGGTGAGAAAACAGAATTTGATTCCAGTTTTGGAAAAAAAGGCCATTGGGATGTGGAATTTCATTTTGAAAGAAAGGAAGGGGATACAACCTCACTCTTTTTTGTGGCTACAAACAAACAATCCGAAGGTGATGTGGCGATTAGTGATTTGATGAAAGAATTTTTATTGTATTCGCAAACAAATCATTATTTGGAACGAGCTTATATCCGTAAGGAAAATTCTAGTTATTTATACTTGAATGCAAAGGAGACAAATCCTCGTGTATTTTATAGAGAAAACAATACTGAGTTTCCGGCTTTCCTATTCTTAGTGGCAGAGTTAAAAAACAAATCGATCATTCACCCAAATTAAGACCCATTAACACTTGTTTTAATAGGTCTGCTTTGGTATCTAAATGGGTTGTTTCTAAAATCCTTTGTTTCGTCTTAAAATCAAAGTAGATTAAGGAAGCGATAAAATCTACTGGGTAAGGATGAGATAAAATTTGATTCATTTTAAGAATTAAATCTTCTTCTGCCCCTTCCGCAAGTAATATACGTTTGGTGAGAACAATCAGTTCTTCAATTTTTTCCTTCAGTTCAGTAGGAACATTTTTATTTCGTTCGTGTTCCCTTCTTGAAACCTGCGCGATGTAAAACGGTTCTGTGGAACTGAGACTTACAATTTCTGCTGTTCCAATTCCTTCTAAAATGATATTGGACCTTCCATCAGGCAATGACTCTTTTTGGATGATATGCCCAAACCCAACCACCTCCGGGATGGGAGGCAGTCCATTTCCAGTCCACCCCTTCGGGTAAGGGGCCATTCCCATTTCCCCACCATTTTCCAAACAAAAATCAAGTAACATCCGATACCTTGGCTCAAAGATGTGTAGGGGCAAAAACATACCTGGAAAGAGAAATACATCAGGTAAGGGAAAGAGTGGTAAGGGGAAGGTTGACACAGAGAAAGGTTTTAGATTCCATGTTTAGTTGTAAACCAATTCAAGGAATCGGCTTTGTTGAAAATCAAAAAATCTTCTCTCAAACAATCATTTGCCAAACTGTCAAATACCAAAGTGCTCGTGATCGGGGATTTGATTTTGGATGAATATTTAATTGGTTCGGTGGAGAGGATTTCACCTGAAGCACCAGTACCTGTGGTTTGGGTAAGGGACGAAAAACAAACTTTAGGTGGATCTGGGAATGTAGTCCAAAACCTAACTTCAATCGGTGTGAATGGTATCGTATTTGGAAGGATAGGCGAAGACAAGGCTGGGGAAAATTTGGAAAGGATCTTACTTTCAAATGCAGTGGCCAAAGAGGATTTGGTATTACTCAAATCCAAAACAATTCCCACCATTCTGAAAACAAGGATCATTGCATCCCACCAACAAGTATGCCGTGTGGATCGAGAAGAGATCATACCCCTCACAAAAGAGGAAGAAACTGAAATTATAATCCAACTGAAAGGAAAAATTAAGGATGCTTCTGCCGTCATTTTATCCGACTATGATAAAGGTTACCTCACTCCTTCCCTCATCCAAGCCATCATTGCTGTTTGTAATGCTGAAAAAAAAATAGTCACTGTTGATCCTCAGGTAAGTCATTTTTTCTTATACAAAAATATCCATATCATGACACCAAACCACCATGAGGCGGGAAAAGCTCTTGGGAAAAAATTGGTCACCGATGCTGAAATTGAAAATGCTTGCCGTGAAATTGCAAAAGAGCTCACTCCTGATGCAATGATGATCACTCGTGGGGAAAAGGGTATGTCCATTTACGAAAGGACAACGGATTTGTTTTATCATATCCCTACAGTTGCAAAAGAAGTATTTGATGTGACTGGAGCTGGAGATACGGTGATCACTACCTACACTGCCTTTGTGGCAACAGGTATGAGCATTAAAGAAGCAGCCCTTGTTTCCAATGTGAGTGCTGGCATTGTAGTTGGAAAATTAGGGGCAGCCACTGTCACACAAACTGAAATTGAAGATGCCTTAAAAAATCTAGGGTATTTGGATGAAGAATCATGAGTTTTTATTCTGATCTCCACCATAAAATCATTCCAAACGAAGCCATTGAATCCAAACGAAAGTCACTGGAAGGGAAAAAAATTGTGTTTACCAATGGTTGTTTTGATATCCTCCACCCAGGTCACGTGAGTTATTTGGCCCAGGCTCGGGATTTAGGTGATCTCTTGTGGATTGGAGTCAATTCAGATGCCAGTGTTAGGCGACTGAAAGGGGAATCTAGACCCATCAATTCTTGTGAGGATCGAATGTTTGTCCTTGCCGCTTTGTCTTTTGTAGATTTTGTTTCTAGTTTTACGGAAGACACTCCTTTAGAAATCCTTAAAAAAGTAAAACCTTCCATCCATTCCAAGGGGGGAGACTACCAAGTGGAAACCCTCCCAGAATACCAAATTTTAAAAGAGATGGGAGCGGATATTCAAATTTTACCTTTTGTTTCTGGAAAATCGACTACGAAGATTTTAGAAAAAGCGAAATCTCCCTCCTAAACGTATTGATTTTGGACCCAAATCCCGACAGTCTGTAAAAAACATTCTTTTTTGAGGTCCAGTTTGTCCAAGACCAGATATATATTCATTACCGGTGGTGTTTCTTCTTCTTTGGGGAAAGGGGTCACTGTTGCCGCTCTCGGTTGTTTGCTTGAAGCGAGAGGTTATACCGTCTCTTTACAAAAAATGGATCCTTATATCAACATTGACCCAGGTACGATGAGTCCGTACCAACATGGCGAAGTGTATGTCACCGAAGACGGTGCTGAAACCGATTTGGATTTAGGTTATTACGAACGATTTACCAAATCTAAGTTCTCAAGAAAAAATTCAGTCTCCACTGGGCAAATTTACCATGCCGTGATCGAAAGGGAACGGAAAGGGGATTATTTGGGAAGAACCGTACAGGTTGTTCCACATATCACCAATGAAATTCGCAATCGTATTTATAATTTAACAAGGGACCAAGAAACAGATTTTGTCATTGTGGAAATTGGGGGAACGGTTGGTGACATCGAATCCATTCCCTTTTTAGAAGCCATTCGGCAGATGCGTTACGAACATGGTAGTAACCAAGTATTGTTCCTCCACCTAACACTTGTCCCAACGATTACAGCGGCAGGGGAAGCCAAAACAAAACCAACACAACACTCAGTAAAAGAGTTACTTGCACTTGGGATCCAACCTGATGTTTTGATTTGCCGGATCAATAAACCAATGTCAAAAGAGATGAAAAATAAAATTTCACTTTTTTGTAACGTGAAAGAACAAAACGTAATTTCTGCCGTCGACATCACAACTTCCATTTATGAAATTCCTCTGATGTACAGAGAAGATAAATTGGATGAAGTAGTTTTAAATGCCCTTGGAATGGACTTACGAAAACTCAATTTTTCCCAATGGGAAAATATGGTTAAAAAAATTCGTAATACGAAAAAGACCGTAAAAGTTGCGTTAATTGGAAAATACATCTCCTTACAAGATGCTTACCGATCCGTTTACGAATCCTTAGCACATGGTGGAATTGCCAATGATGTTGAAGTGGATGTGATCAAAATCAATCCAGAAGACATTGATTCTAAAAATATCAAAGAACACTTAAAAGGGGTTCATGGGGTATTAGTTCCAGGTGGGTTTGGGGAACGCGGTATCGAAGGTAAAATTGCAGCCATCCAATATGCTAGGACAAAACAAATTCCATTTTTTGGGATTTGTTTGGGGATGCAATGTGCTGTCATTGAATTTGCACGCCATGTATTAGGATTCAAAGATGCCAATTCCACTGAATTCAAACCGAATGTAGAATACCCCGTGATTTCCATGATCGAAGAACAAAAGGAAATCGAACGAATGGGTGGGACGATGCGACTTGGTGCCTATCCTTGTGTGGTAAAGAAAGGAACACTCGCACATGCGGAATACAAAGCGGATCGGATTTCAGAACGCCACAGGCACCGTTTTGAATTCACATTACGTTTCAAAGATGATTTTGAGAAAAAAGGAATGAATTTATCTGGATTTTCACCTGATGGAAGTTTGGTGGAGATCGTAGAAATTCCAAACCATCCTTGGTTTATGGGTGTACAGTTCCATCCAGAATTCCAATCCAAACCAACAGACCCACACCCACTCTTTGCTGGTTTTATCAAAGCCGCTTCGAAACTTGCTAAAAAATCGGAGGATTAAGATGTACGATTTAATTGAAGAAAGAGATTTTTTTGGAAAAAAAATTGGAGGTCGAAATCCTTTTTTTCTCATTTCCGGACCTTGTGTGATGGAGAACAAAGACTTACTCGACAGGGTTTGTGGTGAGATGAAGGCCATTTGTGATGAGTTAGGGATTGTGTATATTTTTAAGTCTAGCTTTGACAAAGCTAACAGGTCTTCCATCAATTCCTACCGTGGTCCTGGTTTGGAGGAAGGTAGGAAATTGCTTGATTTTATCAAAAACAAATACAATGTCCCAGTGCTCACGGACATCCACGAAACCATCCAAGTTGATCCTTTAAAAGATACAGTAGATATTTTCCAAATCCCAGCCTTCCTTAGCCGCCAAACGGACTTAATCGCAAAGGCTGCTGAAACGGGAAAGTGGGTGAATGTAAAAAAAGGCCAATTTATGGCTCCTGATGACACAAGGCATATCAAAACCAAAATCCAAGAATCTGGTTCGGAAAAATACATGGTCACAGAGCGTGGGGCTAGTTTCGGTTATGGGAATCTGGTGTTTGACCTGCGGGGCATTCCGATGATGCACAAACATGGGATCCCAATTGTCTTTGATGGAACACATTCTGCCCAACTTCCAGGTGCTGCAGGGAACATAACAGGTGGACTACGAGAGTTTATCCCTCATATGATGCGTGGTGCTGTTTCCGTTGGTGTGGAAGGTCTTTTTATGGAAGTCCATCCTGACCCTGAAAAAGCATTATCTGATGCAACGACTCAATTTCCGTTGGCCAAAGCGAAAACTCTTCTGACCCAACTTTTGGAGTTAGACCGTTTGGTGAAAACCAAGTTCCTCGAGGTTTGATCCACATCCAATGAAAACGAAGGGTTGGACATTGTGTTTGCTTTTGGTATTGGCCACTTGTAAAGACAAAGAATACCTTCGCATTGAAGTTGAAAAAGAATCTGGGTCGATGGTTTCGATGAGAAATTTCAGTCGCTCTTCTTATAAAGATACTGGTGAATTAGAATGGAAATTGAAGGGAGATGAATCTTATATCTTTCCGAAAGAAAACAAAACCATCGTATATGGATTTGCATTCCATCAGTTTGAAAAGGGCAAAGTGACTTCTATGATGACGGGAGATCGCGGTGAAATCAACCACCAAACCAAAACAGTTTTACTCGAAGGAAAAGTTCGTTTGAAAACGAATGATGGAAAATTCATCGAATCAGAATCATTAACTTATAACTTGGATGAAAAAACCTTATCTTCAGAAGCGGATGTTTTGGTTTATTCGGACGGAACCACCATACGAGGCAAAGGACTTCGTGCGGATAAAAGTTTAAATAAATTTACCATCATCCAACCGAAAGCCATTACGGTTGGTGGCACAAACCCACTAAAGGACAAACCATGAAATCCATTGTGGGAATCCTAATTTGTTTCTTTTTTATGGGCAACTTGGTAGCTTCTCCGATTCCCATTTTGTATGGCACTGAAGATTTTTTCAAAAAGGAAGACTCACTTCCTTTCCAAGAAACCAAAAAGGAAAAAAAAGATAAAATTCCGATCATTTGGGGTGGGAGCAGTTTGACCCAAGAAGAACGTTTGGTCAATGGATTCCCGGTAAAAGTTTTTATCTTAGGTGGTGGTGCCTACATCATGCATAAGACCATCAAACTCAGTGCCAGAGAAATTGAAATCATTGGGGAAGAAGCATTAATTGGAAATTTGAAAGGCCAAGTCATTGTAGAAGACTTTCAGAACGGAGTCACACTCACAGCAACTCGTGGCATTTATGATAAAATGGCTGGCACAGTGAGCTTAGAAAATCAACCGGTTTTGACGCAAAAAAAAGACGGGAAGATTGTGAAAATCAAATGCCAATCCATCGTTCGCAATTTGGAAGAAGCCAAAACCACTCTTACAGGAAAGGTTGTGGTGACATCAGATGAATTCCAGGTTTTTGGTGAAGATGCTTTGTTTACCGAAAAAGAAGACCGAATTGATTTAAAAGGAGAACCCTTTTTGTTTTCGGAAAATCGATTTCTCATTGGTCAAACCCTTTCTTATTTTGTGAAACAAGGTAGTATCCAATTGGATGGCGATGCCACCATTTACCAAGTGAGTTATGAAAACAAAAAAGATAAAGAAAGAGATTCGGTCACAAAAGAACGAGTGCTCACTCTCTTTTCTGGTAAAACATTAACCCATTTGAACCAAGGGAAAGAAACCGTAACTTCCATGAAAGGTGATGCCTATATGTTTCGAAACAATGCAGAGTTCAAAGCTGATCTTTTAGAAAGTAGAAAAAATAACAAAGAAATCAAAGCCACTGGGAATGTGAGTTATTTAGATAAGGAAAATGGATATCGGATGGAAGGAGGAGTCTTATTTTATGATAAAGAGAAAGGTTATTCCTATCTATCAGAAAGTCCTAAAATTGTATTTTTAAACAAAAAAGATTTGGTAGAACGAGGCCAACTGACTTCTGTTTTTATCGAACGATTTGATGAACGTAATGAAACAGTGGCTCGGGGTGACGTGCAAGTGGAAACACAAACGGCAAAAGCCACAGGAGAGTTTGCTACGTATTTTGAAAAAAAAGATGAATTGGTGTTGGAAGGAAATCCAACTCTCGTCAGAGACCAAACGAAAGTTTCTGCAGGGAAAATCATATTATTTCCAAAATCGGACAAAGCCTTGTTAACAGATGGGCTAAAGGTAATCCCGAATGGTGAAAAAAAATAAACCAACTGTAAAGAAGAAGGAAGTCGATGATCCGAATGTCAAAACGTTTCGGATGGAAAACTTAGTAAAAATCTATAACAAACGTAAGGTTGTAGATGGTGTGAGTTTTTATATCAAAAAAGGGGAAATTGTAGGGTTACTCGGCCCAAACGGCGCAGGTAAAACCACTAGTTTTTACATGAGTGTTGGTTTTGTTACCCCTGATGAAGGCCATGTATTCATTGATAATGAAGATTTAACAAAAGCCCCTATGCACATCCGCGCGAGGATGGGAGTGGGATATCTTGCCCAAGAAGCAAGTATTTTCCGAAAGTTAACGGTTGCCGAAAACTTAGAAGCCATTCTCGAAACCATGAATTTACCTGGGGATGAAATCATTCGTAGACGAGATGAACTTTTAATGGAATTACAAATCATGCGAGTGGCAAACCAAAAGGGATATACACTTTCTGGTGGGGAAAGGAGAAGGTGTGAAATTGCAAGAGCTCTTGTGACAAACCCCGACTTTATTTTGTTAGATGAGCCATTCGCTGGTGTTGACCCGATTGCCGTCAAGGACATCCAAAACGTAATCCAATCCTTAAAGGAAAGAGGGCTTGGGATTTTAATCACTGACCATAACGTAAGGGAAACTTTAAAAATTACGGACCGCGCCTATATTATGTATAGCGGCCGGATTTTGATTTCGGGTACGGCGGATGATTTGATCAATGACCCGGAAACTAGAAGAATTTATTTAGGTGAGGATTTTAAACTTTAAATGAAACTCGGGGCTTCAGTTTCTTTACGCCAAACGCAAAAACTGGTAATGACCCAGGACTTACGTCAGTCCATAGAACTTTTGTCTCTTTCTACTTTGGAACTTTCCGATAAAATCCAAAACGAATTATTGGAAAATCCACTTCTCGATGAAGTGGGTGTGGATGAAAAATCCAAAATGCCTGAACTTTTTTCCATCGATGAAGTAAAACGATTGGAAAAACTCAATCATGAAAAAAGTACCGATGTCAATTGGCAGGACAGTTACTCCTTGGAAGGCCCAAGGTCGTATGATTCCGAAGCAAGTGATAGAAACCAAAAGTACATTGAGTCCTCAACTCGTGGGGAAACCTTAGAAGAACACCTACTAAACCAATTGCGACTGATCAAACTCACAAAGTTAGAATTTGAAATTGGGGAAGTTCTCATCAGTATGATTGATGAGAAAGGATTTATCACAGACGATTTTTCACAAGTTTCGAAAGAAATGGGATACCCGGAACCAAAACTTAGGCGTGTTTTACAAGTGATCAATGAACTCGATCCTATTGGGATTGGTGCAAGAGACATGCAAGAAACTTTACTCATCCAAGGTAGGATTTTATTTCCCGATAATATCGTATTGCACAAGTTAATTGGTGAGTTCCTTTCAGACTTAGAAAAAGTAGATTATAAAAAAATTGCTAAAAATTTAAAAATAACAGAAGAAGAAATTTTAAACTTAGCAAGGTTGATTAAAAAATTAGAACCATACCCTGCCACAACCTACCAAGGTAGGAAAATAGATTATGTTGTTGCCGATGTGGTAGTCAAGGAAGTTGGAAACGAGTTTAATATTTTCATCAACGATGAATGGTTACCCAAACTCACCATCCAAGAAGAATACAAAGAACTACTTAACCACAAACTGCCTCCAAAAGAAAAGGAATACTTCCAAACCAAATACAGTTCTGCGCAGTGGCTCATCCGTTCCATCCAACAAAGAAGGCAAACCTTACAAAGGGTGGTCAGTTGTATTATCGATTTTCAAGTGGATTTTTTTCGAGGAGGAATCGGTTTTATCAAACCACTGACTCTCAAGGAAGTTGCTGAAAAATTAAGTTTACATGAATCAACCATCTCAAGGATCACAACGAATAAATACATCCAAACAACTTGGGGAATTTTTGAACTAAAATGGTTTTTTTCCTCTGGTGTGAAATCAGCCGAGGGTGGCAAAGAAAGTTCTAAAAAAATCCATGAGATCATTCGGAATTTGGTCAAAGAAGAAGATGAAAACAATCCTCTCTCAGACCAAGACATTGTGGAGCTCATGGAGAAAAAAGGTATTGAAATTGCCCGTAGAACAGTGGCAAAATACCGAAAGGTTTTACGAATCCTTCCATCCAACGAACGAAAACGAATGAGTTCACTTAAGGGGTAACGAATGCCAGTTCCGGGAATCACAGTGGAGACCATCCTCCGAGACCATGACGATTTACAACTGGTGTTAGTCACGGGAGAAGTGGGACTTTCCAACCGAATCAATAGCGCGGAAATCAATCGCCCTGGACTTTCTCTCACTGGGTTTTTTGATTTTTTTGCCAATGACAGGATCCAAATTTTAGGCAAAGGAGAATGGGCTTACCTCAATTCATTATCCGAACTCAAATTACGAGAGATTACAGACAAGTTTTTTGAATTCCACCTCAATTGTATCATTTATACCCATGGGAATGAACCACAAATTCCGTTTGTGGAACGTGCGAAAGAAAAAGGGATCCCCTTATTCAAAACTGAAATTGCCACACATAGGTTCATCACCCTCATCTCACAAATTTTAGATCGAGCGCTTGCTCCAAGGACGATGCGCCATGGAGTCCTCATTGAAGTATTTGGAATTGGTACTTTACTCACTGGTAGGTCTGGTGTGGGGAAAAGTGAAACGGCTTTAGAGCTGATCGAACGTGGCCATCGTCTTGTTGCTGATGATATGGTGGAGATCAGGCGCCTAAGTGAAAGTTATTTGATTGGATCTTGTTCTGATTTACTCCGCCATCATATGGAAATTCGGGGACTTGGAATCCTCAACATCAAAGATTTGTTTGGTGTTGGTTCAGTACGGGATCATAAACTGATTGAACTCATCATCAACTTAAAAGAATGGGAAGAACAAACTTCTGGAGATTATGAGCGGACCGGCATCGAACAAAGTATGGAAGAAATCTTAGGTGTTTCTGTTCCTTATATCGAAATACCGGTTAAACCTGGAAGGAACATTCCCATCATCGTGGAAACAGCAGCCATGAACCAAAGGTTACGGAAGATGGGAAAAAATAGCGCAAAAGAATTTTCCAATAAACTCAATACCTATATCCAGCAGAGCACCATTGAAACAAATCCAATTAAAGATTAGAGAAGATAGTACGGGACTGCATGCAAGGCCTGCTTCTTTATTTGTAAAAGTAGCAGCCAGTTTCCCTTGTGAAATTTTCGTAAAAAAAGATGATATTGAAGTGAATGGTAAATCCATTATGGGTCTTATGATGTTAGCCTTAGGACCTGGAACTGTATTTTCTGTGATTGCCGATGGGAAAAATGAGGAGGAGGCTCTACACGCATTAGAAACTCTAGTGGTTCAAAACTTTGAAACGAATGCCAAGTAGACTATTACGTTTATTTCCCAACTTATCTGATGAAAATCGATACTACTTACGTGATATTTTTATTTTTTTCCTCACTTTAGCCGTTTCCATTGGGTTTTCCGAACTTGTTTTTTTTAGAGAAGAAGAGGACATTTCCTTTTATTCGAAATTAGACACTTATGTTTTCATCCTCATTCCCTTTTTCATTTTATCTTTAATTTTAAGTTATATCTATCGCAATCGAAGGAACCGAGAAACAGGTAAAATCCGAAGTTCGATTCGTTATCGTTTAACACTTGCGTTTCTTTTTGTTGCCCTTGTTCCTTCTTTGCCAATCTTCATTTTGTCCTCTAACTTAACAGGAAGGTTGATTGAAGGATTTTACCAAGTTGATATTTCCAATGCTCTTCGGTCTGCAAATCATTTTATCGATTCGATCGAAAAAGAAAACGAAACTTCATTTTTGGAAATTGTAAAAAAATTTCGATCCTTAATACTTAAGGATAACTCAGATAGTGTTTCCATATTCCAACAAGGAATCAAAAGCGGTCTTTTTGAAAAAAATGAATTTTATTTGGCTTACATAGAAAAAGACAAAGTTCAATTTGAATCAAAAAATTTGTATCGGTATTTTTCCGTTTTAGAATTTACAGAGACCAAAGAAAATGGAATTTATTTGAGTCGGTACTATTCATCAGACAAATCATATCTTGTGGCTCAGTTTTCCATAAACAAAGAAGAGTCAGTGATCGTTGCCCAAAGAATCCACCGTGGTTTGGAATCAGATGTTTTTAATATCATCAACGCAACATCCACCTATGAAAAAGTTAGTTTGTGGAAAGAAAAAATTCCTTTTAGTGTGCGCATTACAATTGCTAGTTTTTCGTTTTCCATGTTTCTCATCGCTATCCTTTTTTCTTTTTTGTTTGCAAGGCGAATTTCAAAACCGATCATCAATTTGGCAAATGCCACAAAAAAAGTTTCACTTGGGGAATCTGACATCCGTTTGGAAAAAACGGAAGAAGGGGAAATGGGAATTCTCATTGATAGTTTCAATCAGATGGTAAGTGACCTAAAAGCCAAATCGGATGAACTTATGCACACTCAAAGGATTGCAGCTTGGAAAGAAGTGGCCCAAAGAATGGCACACGAAATTAAAAATCCGCTCACCCCCATCCAATTGTCAGCACAAAGGATCCAAAGGAAATTCCAAAATCCCAAAAAAGAAAATTTAGAATCTGTAATTTTTGATGCGACGGAAACCATCATTGGCCAAGTGCGAGTACTTGAACATTTGGTGAAAGAATTTAGCGAATTTGCAAGGATGCCTGTTCCCGTTCTCATCAACCAACATATAAATCCAATTTTAGAAGAAGCGGTGGCACTTTTTCGAGATACTACGGATATTGATTTTGAATTGAAGCTGGCTGAAAATTTGCCAGAGGTTTTTCTCGACAAACGCTTATTTCTTGGTGTTGTGAATAATTTGATTAAAAATGCTGTCGAAGCGATTTTGTCCCAAGATAATACCAAAGAAGAAATGGACATTTTAGGAGTGAGACGTAAAAAAATCCGAGTTATGTCCAAATTACAAAAAAAGGCTCTTCGCAAAAGCATTGTGATTGAAATCGATGATTCTGGTCCTGGGTTAAAAGAGGAATGGAGGGAAAAAATATTTGAGCCATATTTTTCCACCAAGGAAAAACATGGATCTGGGATTGGACTTGCGATTGTGCAAAAAACAATTATTGACCACCATGGACATATTTCCGTAGAAAATTCGAAGTTAGGTGGATGTAAGTTTCGTATCGAACTTCCTTTGGAACTTTCCTAATGCAAAAATTAATTTATATTTTGGATGATGAAAAGGAAATTCGTAAAACGTTACGAGTGATTCTGGAAGATGAAGACTATTCAGTAGAAGATTTTTCTAATGGGAAAACACTTTTAAAGGCTTTGTCGAAAGAAAGGCCATCCCTTGTTTTACTTGATGTTTGGGTCGGAAAGGAGGATGGATTACAAATCCTTTTGGAATGTAAAAAATTATATCCGAGCCTTCCCATCGTGATGATATCAGGACATGGAACCATCGAACTTGCTGTGAATGCAACGAAGAAGGGAGCCGTTGATTTTTTGGAAAAACCTTTATCCATAGAAAAAGTAATCCAAACCATCGAATCTTCCATTGAAAAAACAAAGGACAATGAAATTCCAAACTTCCAATTGGAAGTGGATGAAATTTTAGGTGAATCACCTTCCATCACGAGAGTGAAATTTGCCGTTTACCAAGCCGCAGAAACCAACGCTCGCGTTTTCATTTATGGAGAAAATGGTACAGGAAAAGAGCTAACTGCTAGATCCATCCATCTCAATTCCAAACGAAAATTAGAACCCTATATAGAATTGAATTGTGCATCCTTACCAGAAGAAAGTATGGAACAAGAGTTATTTGGAAGTGAATCACAAACTGAAAACCCAGAGATCAAACCAGGGAAGTGGGAACAAGCTCAAAATGGAACTTTATTTTTGGATGAAGTTTGTGACCTAAGTTTGGCCCTCCAATCAAAAGTATTAAAGGCCATCCTCGACCAAAAAATTGAACGTGTAGGGGGCAAAGACTCAGTCCCTGTCGATGTCAGGATCATTGCGGCGACCAATTCCAATGTAGAAGAAGCAATCCGAGAAGGAAAATTTAGAGAGGATTTATTTTATGCGTTGAACGTGATCCCTCTCGAATTGCCACCGTTACGCGAAAGAAACCAAGACATCCCACTTCTCGTTGAGTATTATCTAAAAAAATCCATCACTGAAAACCATTTACCGAATAAAACCATCGACAGGGAAGGATTGGATGCACTTTCCTCCCATTTTTGGCCTGGCAATGTGAGAGAACTTGCCAATATCATCGAACGATTGAGTATCTTAGTTCCTGGGGAAACCATCAGAGCCAAAGATGTAAAAGAAGCACTCCACGGTTTTAAAAAAGCAAACGAAATGGTGGCCCGTGGAGATTTAAAACATGCAAAGGAAGAATTTGAAAGGCAATACATCATCAAAACCTTACAAATTTGTGAAGGGAATGTCACCCGCACTTCCAAAGCACTTGGGATCGAACGAACTCATTTGTACAGAAAGTTACGTTCCCTCAATATTTCCGTTGATCAATTAACAGAAGGTTGATATGAACCAAAAAACAATTTTAGAAAATTTTACCGATATTTTAAAAGAAACTAAATTTCTCATTCAAAACCAAACTTTGTCAGTGTTTCGCTTCCAAGAGGAAACAGATCCCAATGATTTTGTTTTCCCTTGGAAATCCAAAGTTCCAGAATCATTGGAAATTCAGAAAAAACAACAAAAGGAAAGCCAACGTAAAAATAGGGACCTGATCAATTTTTCGTGTACACTCTGCCAAGGGAAACTAAGTGGAGTGAGGCAATTTTTACACAAAGGAAGAAAACCAATTTTGGTATTACATTATTCAGGTGCAACCACTGCCAAAGAAAAACCGTTTACGAAAACACGTCCCAATCAAATTTTTAAAGACAAGTTAACAGAGGTAAGTTGGGATGGGATCATTCGGAAGGTATTTGGATTTTCTTATGAAGAGTTTTTTTATGAGGAATACCCAGCCTGTACATTCTCACATACAGATTCCAAAGAAACAGATTGGAAACAACGGTTAGAATCTTGTAAAGTTCACGTAAAGGAAACAGTGGAAGAGTTTGGAATCAAAGCCATTGTCATCCTTGGTTCCTCTGCAAGGTTATTATTTGGGCCAGAGAAAGCAAAAGAACAATTGGGTAAAGTAGAAGAATGGGATTTAGATGGTGTAAAAATTCCTATGCTCACCACAAGATCCCCTGAGGCACTTGTATTCCTCGGCGAAAAAGCAAAAAAAGCCGATTCAGAAACGAACCTCTTCCAATATGGAAAGGAAAAACAAGATTTAGAAGAAAGTTTCATTTCACATTTATCCATTTTAAAACCGTATTTATAAGATGATCCAATATGCGGAAGTAGCCCTCAACGTATCGTGGGAAAGTAAAACCTTAACGTATGAAGTGCCAGTTGGCATGGATTCCATAACACCAGGAATACGCGTTCTTGTTCCCTTAAATGGGAAAGAATGGGATGGAGTGGTCATCGGAATCCACCAAAATGAACCGAGTTATAAAACCCAAACCATTCTCAAACAAATTGATATCGAACCTGTTTTAACGCATGAACAATTGGAACTTGCCCATTGGATGTCAGAACATTACCTTTCTTCCCTCGGGGAAGCTTTGTTCCTTATGGTGCCAAAAGGGAAAAAGAGAAAACTAAAAGAAACGAATGATGTGAAAGTCCAGTCTCACTTGTTACATCCGTTAAATGATTTGCAACAAAAAGCATTTGATGAAATCAAAACAAATAATATTTCAAATACACATTTGTTATATGGGATCACAGGCAGTGGGAAAACAGAAATCTACCTCCATCTTATGCGAGACATTTTGCAATCTCCAAAAGGAAGTGTGATTTTTTTAGTTCCAGAGATTTCACTCACTTACCCAACGATCACTCGGATCGAGGCCATATTTCCAAACCAAGTAGCAGTTTTGCATTCGCATTTACGAATCTCTGAAAAGTTTCAAAACTATTTGGATTTAAAAGAAGGGAAAAAAAGAATCTGTATTGGAACAAGGTCTGCAATCTTTGCCCCACTCTCGGATGTGAAACTTGTCATCATGGATGAAGAACATGATGGTTCTTATAAAGAAAATGGTGCTCCTCGTTACCATGCTCGTCAAGTAGCCTTACAAAGAATCTTAAAAACAAATGGAAAGTTACTTCTCGGTTCGGCAACTCCTAGTGTGGAATTGTATTACTTGGCAATGTCAGGACAAATTGGTTTCTCCAAATTGGAAAAAAGGGCCAATCCAAAAGCAAAATTACCAACAGTGGAGATGTCAGACAAACAAGATGACAAACAACTCATCTCCGGTGATTTACAATTTAAAATTTCCGACCGGTTGAAAAAAAAAGAACAAATCATTTTACTCCTCAACCGAAGGGGATACAATCCCTTTATTTTTTCTACACATACAAAGGAATTTGTACATTGTCCAAAATGTACAGCGACTCTTTGTTACCATTCAGACCAAACTGTTAGGTGCCATTTATGCGGTTATAAATCCAGTTTTCGAAATCTAAAACAAATGTTTGGTGATGATTTGGATCTTTTTGGTGTTGGTACCCAAAAACTAGAAGAGTATTTATTATCACACTTCCCACAAGCAAAAATTGAACGCCTCGACCAAGATAGTTCCAAAAATAAAGATGTCACGAGACTTGTTTTGGAAAAATTAGGGGAAGGGGAACTTGATATCCTCACAGGTACCCAGATGATCGCAAAAGGCCTCGATTATGCCAATGTGACCCTTGTCGGAATTCTTAACGCCAACCACGGGTTAGGTGTTCCTGATTTTCGCAGTAGTGAAAGGACCTATGCCCTTGTCTCGCAGGTGGCAGGTCGAGCGGGTCGTGGGGAAAAACCAGGGGAAGTCATCATCCAGTCAAATGACCCAGAACACCCAGTCCTAAAGATGGCCAAGGAACAAAATTACCCTGCTTTTTTTGAATGGGAATTACAATTCCGTAAGGATCTATTTTACCCACCCTTTGCAAGACTGGCAAGGCTTGTGTTTCGTTCCAAATATGAAGAAGTGGCAAATAAACAATCCGTTGTTTATGGAGAACTGATCAAGGAACTAAAAGATGATTCCATTGTGATGCTTGGCCCAAGCCAATGCCCTTTTTATAAAATCGATAATAATTTTCGGTATCATATATTACTCAAAGCAAAATCGATTGCAACCCTCCGTAACCTCTTAAAAGAAACAAAACAAAAATTCAAATTGGATTCCAAATGTTACATTGAATATGATTTGGATCCTTTAGAACTTGTATAATTGCGTAAGGAAAAAAAATGAAACTCTCAATTGGATACTTTGGATCCCCTGAACACTCAAAAGAATTATTACAAATGCTCCTAGATGCTGGCATCCAAGTCGATTTTGTTGTGACCAATGTAGACAAACCAGTGGGAAGGAAACAGATCATCACCCCGACTCCAGTGAAAGTTTTGGCAGAAGAAAATAAAATCCCAGTGATCCAATCCGTAAAACTTCGCACAGACTTTGACGCACAAAATTCCATCCTATCATACAAGTCACCAGTGCATGTTGTGTATGCGTATGGTTCGATTGTCCCTGAGAATGTGTTTATGGATCCCAAATGGGGGAGTATCAACCTCCATGGGAGTTTACTTCCCAAATACCGCGGCGCATCCCCCGTCCAAAGTTTTTTACTGAATGGAGACAAAACAACTGGGTTTACCATCCAATACCTTGCAAAGGAAGTGGATTCCGGAGATATCATTTCCCAAAAATCTTGGGAAGTTGGACCCTCTGAAACCACGGGCACACTCCTCCAAACCATTACAAAAGAAGGTGGGAGAGAACTCATCCGCCTCTTAAAAACATTGGAGGAAACGGGGGAAACCTGGAAATCTACTCCGCAAAAGGAAAACGAAGCCACACATTGCCAAAAGATTACGGCAAACCACAGGCCCGTCTTATGGACCAAGTCTGCGACAGAGATCCACAACCAAATCAGAGCCCTTTACCCAGACCCACTTGCCACGACGGAATTTCGGGGGAAAAAAATGATTTTGATCTCCTCGTATCTAGTGAGCCCATCAGAAGAGACGATTCCTCTTCCTGCAGAAACAAAACCAGGTTCCTTTTTTCTGCACCAGAAAAAAAGGCTTTTCTGCCTCTGTGGAGACGGAAACCTGCTTGGTATAGAGTCCCTACAACCCGAAGGGAAAAAACCCATGAAGGGATTTGAATTTTTTAATGGGGCGCGGGTTTTGACCGGAGAATCATTTACGTGAAAGAAAAGTTTCTTAAAATTTTACCTTACAGTGGTTATGTTCTATTTGTATCCTTAGGACTTTTGGTTTTTTTTGTGGCTGCCTTCCTTGTGGTTGTTGTTCGGACAAAAGAAGAGCAAAAAGTCATGATGCCCTATGTGATTGGTAAAAATTACATTGAAGTGCATAACGAACTCCAACGTTTGCAACTCAAAGTCCGATTGGAATCAGAAAGAATCCCTGAAAAAACAGATGGGATCATCCTAAGCCAATCCATAGATGCTGGAAAAGAAGTGGAAGCTGGATCCAAACTCTATTTAACCGTAAACATTGGGTTTGATCGTGTCACAATCCCTGATGTGAAGGGACAAGACTTAAAACGTGCGAAAGCGATCCTTGAAAAAGTATTATCCGGTGAAGTGTATGTGCCCTTAGAAATTGGTGGGATTACCTACGTGCCTGCCGTGGGCGATGAACCTGCAGATACCATCATCGACCAAATCCCTGCACCTGGCAAAGAAACACATTCCGGCGAAAAGATTTACCTCCTAGTCACAGAAGCTAGTTCTGATAAAAAATCAAACCAAAGTTTGAAAGAGAACAGTGACGAAACAAAACTTGTTGGCATCCCAGTCCCGTTCGCTGTTGATTATTTACAGCGGAAAAAAATTCCTTATTCCATTAAAGAAGCCACCAAACCAGAGTTTCGTTCAGGGCATGGACTTGTTGCTTCCTTTGCATTAAAACCATCAGGTGCTGAAATTGCACCTTATGCTTTAAAACCTTCGGCATCCCTTGTCCATGATTATGAATTTTTAGAATACGAGATTGATGACGATGATGTGTATTCAGCTAAAGTGAGTTATACGAAACCTGGTGAGGGTGTTGAAATTGAAAAAGAAATTTTAACAAGCCAATCACTTAAGGAAGATGAAATCCTGAGGTTAGTGGTCCATCGGTCTACCGATACCAAGGTTACTTTGGTAGGGAAAGAAACAGGTGTTGCCAAAGTTTGGAAATTAAAGGGAACCTATTAAGATGAAAATATCAGCCTCCATCCTTGCAGCCAAACTCACAGGACTTGCCACAGAACTTCCTACATATAAAAAAGAAAGTATCGATCTCATCCATATTGATGTGATGGACGGGAACTTTGTTCCCCAGATTTCCTTTGGAGAAGCCTTTACCAAAGAGGTAAAGTCACACACAGACATCCCACTCGATGTCCACCTAATGGTGAGTAACCCAGAACTGCATGTTCCCAAATACTTTGACTTAAAACCCTATTGCATTACCTTTCATATCGAAACCACGAATTTCTCTGTCCGGCTTGCAGAAGAGATCAAAAAACAAGGGATCAAAGTGGGTGTGTCACTGAACCCGCAAACCCCTCCCGAATCCATCTCTCAAATTTTGCCTTACCTTGATCTGGTTCTCCTAATGACAGTGGACCCAGGGTTTTACGGGCAGTCCTTTGTGAAGTCGGGATTTGAAAAAATCGCTGCCGTTCGTAAACTCACCAAACCGTACAATATCGAACTCGAAGTGGATGGTGGTGTGAACGAATCCAATATGGAAGAACTCGCAAAACTCGGTGTGGACATCACAGTCGTGGGCTCTGGACTCTATAAAACAGGGGATCCAAACGCTCAAGGTAAAAAATTAAAGGAACTTGCTGCAAGTGGCCGAACTCGCTCTTGACAGAACGTCCCTATTTAAAAAACTCGCTAGAAAAGGGGTATTTTTCCTTGGTTAAATTAAGATTACAAAGAACGGGAACAAAAGCAGACCCGCACTATCGCATTGTGGCAGCAGACATTCGCGCTCCACGAGATGGTAAATTCATCGAAGCGATTGGACACTTTCACCCAACTGCATCCACTGTTAAAAAAGCTACTTTCAACGAAGAAAAAACTCTTTCTTGGTTAAAAAAAGGGGCACAGCCAACTGACACCGTGCTTGCTCTTTTGAAAAAAGACGACGTTTGGTCAAAATTCAAAGGTTAGTCTGTGGATATGGATTCCTTAGTTCGTTATATCGTGACATCTCTCGTTGACCAACCTGACCAGGTGGCTGTCAACCAAGTACCCGGAGAGGAAGAAACTGTGATCGAACTTCGGGTGGCACCTAAAGACCTCGGAAAGGTGATCGGAAAAAACGGAAGGATAGCAAAATCACTCCGTACGGTGTTACAAGCCGCCGGAACCAAACAAGGCAAAAACTATACTTTAGAAATTGTCGACTAAACCAAGTTTAGTGAAAGTGGGGGTCTTTGGATCCTCACATGGAATCAAAGGGTTGATCAAGGTTTTCACGGAAGGGGAAACTCTGAATGCCCTGAAAGCTCCTACCACCTGCACGGTCCAGGACCCTCTCGGAAAAACAGCAAACATCGAAATCGAATCCATTCGCCCGAATGGGAACCATTTTCTTGTGAAAATCAAAGGGTTTGATACACCAGAAACCGTTGTGAAGTACCGCGGTTTTTCTCTGCTTTGGAAAAAAGAAGACCTTCCGAAACCAAACGAGGGGGAAATTTATACCGAAGACTTAATTGGACTCACCATCATTTCCAAGGAAACGAAAGCCTCACATGGTTACCGGGTCACCCAAGTGATCGATAACCCAGCACATCCCATTTTAGAATGCAAACCCATCCAAGGCGAAGGGGAAACGGTGCTCATTCCCTTTCTTAACCAATTTGTCGGCGACTGGGATTTGGAACATCGAACCATCGAATGCATCGAGTGGGAGCAGTGGTTTGCGCTTTAACTTCATCACCCTTTTCCCCGAAAAAATCACTTCTTATTTTGATACCGGAATTCCTGGGAAAGCAGTGAAACAAGGGGTTGTGGAAATCAATCCCATCCACCTACGTGACTTTGCCGATAACAAACACCAAAAAGTAGACGATACCATTTATGGGGGTGGACCAGGCATGCTTTTGCAAGTGGGTCCGATCTACCGAGCCCTCGAATCCCTAGGTGAAAAAAAAGGGAAGGTCATTTTACTCAGTCCTTCGGGTGAACTCTTCAACCAAACCTTGGCTCGTGAAATTTTTGAATCCTCTGATACCTTTACCTTGATTTCTGGGTATTATGAAGGGGTCGATCACCGTGTCACGGAGCATTTAATTGACAGGGAAGTGGCCATTGGAAACTATGTTATTTCATCGGGGGATTTAGCTGCTCTCGTTGTGGCAGATTGCCTATCGCGGTTTGTACCGGGGTTTTTGGGGAAGGAAGAAAGCCTTCTAGAAGAATCACACAACGAAACGGAAGAATTGGAATACCCCCAGTATACAAAACCCTATGATTTTATGGGTTGGACTGTTCCTGACGTGCTCCTCGGTGGACATCATGAAGAGATCCGGAAATGGCGGCAAAAAAACCGCAAAACAAGAAATCATTCTTAGAGGAAGCCATGAATCAGATTCTAGAAACAGCACTCGCAGGCGAAGCAAAGAACGAACTTAATTTCGAAATTGGTGATACTGTAAAAGTTCACTACAAAATCGTTGAATCTGGAAAAGAACGTGTTCAGGTTTACGAAGGTGTTGTGATCTCCATTGCGAACAAATCACAAAGCAAAACGTTCACTGTAAGACGTGTTTCTTACGATATCGGAGTGGAACGAATTTTCCCACTCCACAGCCCACGCATCGCAAAGATTGAACTCGTTCGTAAGGGTTCTGTTAGACGTGCGAAACTTTTTTACTTACGAGATAAAAAAGGAAAAGCGGGACGTATCAAAGAAAGAAAGGGCGGACAAGCAATTGTCGCCAAAGATAAAAAGAGACAGGACGAAGCTTCAAAGGCCGCTAAAGCAGCTGCAGCCACGGAAGCACCTAGCGCATAATTCCTTTCGATCTAACGGCCATCAAACGGCCGTTTTTTCCTGAATTCCAAATCCCCGAATTCGTTTGTTTCTCTTTTGATGAAGCAGGGCGTGGCACACTTGCGGGTCCTGTTGCTATTGGCTGTGTTTCCTTTTCTAGGAAAACTCTTGAAAGGATAAAGGCCGGTGAAATCCTAAAAGGCCTCCGCGATTCCAAAAAAATCCCCGAACCCAAAAGGTTACCCCTTCGCCAAGAAATTCTAGAACTGGCAACTTATTGGCATGTAAGCTTTGTGAGTGCAAAGTTCATCGACAAGTTCAATATCAACCAAGCAATCTTTTATGGCATCAACAGGGCTTTGCCAAAGCACCTAACGAAATTTCGCCCTTCAGGCCTCCAATACTTTCTTGGAACAAATACCTCAAAGCATCCCATAGGAAAGAAAACTAAAAGCAAAGAAACTTCGAATGGAGAGGATTGGCAAAAACCAATCACACATCAGGGAGAAAGGAAACCTTTTCTCTTTTTAGATGGGAATTATAAATTGAAAATCCAAACACCCATTGGCGGATACCTTTCCATTCCCAAAGGAGATGATTTGGTTCCATCGATTTCGGCAGCCTCCATCCTTGCCAAAACCTACCGAGACGAATACATGGAGAGGATGGATGGAAAATACCCTGGGTATGGGTTTGCGAAACATAAGGGGTATGGGACCGAAGAACACCGAGAAGCACTAAGGAAACTTGGAATTTCTCCCATCCATAGGTTGAGTTTTTGTGATTTTCTCCGAAGGGAAGGGAGTGAACCTTCTCTCTTTTCCAATTAATCCCACGGGGAACTCCACAAGCCAACTCATTCGTGTGGTTGGTAAACCATTGGCTTCGGATTCGAAAGGAACGGGACCAGTTGGGTTTTTCGAGAAGGCAAAATTCCAAAACCAAATCATGCCAGTGGGGAGAGAAAAACTCTCTCGAAAGAGAGACCAAATTCTAACGGAGAGGCCAGAAGTCTTTCGCCTCCATTCCCATCCGAAGGCAAAAAAAATTTCCCGTTGGGAGGCGTTTGCCAAACACGTTGCCCATGAAACGCAATCCGCCGACAAATCAACACTGGGAAGTCTTTGGAACTATTTCCTTGGGGAGTCAAAGGCAAGTGATTGCTTTTGCTACCAAAATCATACACACAAAGAAAACCTAACGATGGCCGTGGAACCCAATGAAAACGGTTTTGCTCTTTATGTGTTTTGGAAATCCGAAGGGTTTGGTCCTTATGGAATCATTTTTTATTACGAACCAGAAAAAGAGAATCCGATTCGGATCGAAATTCTGTCCGAGGGCAAAGAAGCCCCTCTTTCACATCCTTCGGATCCCTCCCTCAAACAAATGTTACAGGATTTGATACGGGACTTCCCTCAAATTGGTGGGATTTCTTTTGGAGAGTGGGATGATACGAACTATAACGGGGATTATAGATGAAACAGAAGATGGTGGCTCTTGCCTACAACCCAAACGAACATAAAGCTCCCAAACTAGTGGCAAAAGCAGAAGGAAACCTTGCCAAAAACTTAGTACGAGTCGCAAGTGAGGCAGGTGTTTTCATTGTCAAAGACGAGGTGATGGTGAATGCACTCGCACAACTCCCAAATGGGAAAGAAATTCCAAGAGAATTGTATGAAGTTGTCGCCGCTGTCTTTCGGATTCTCGTTTTGGAACGAGAAAAGAAAAACAATTGAAGTTTCTAAGCTTCTTACTAAGATTTACGCAATTATGCGGAAAATCTCCATACGTGACTTAGAGGCTGGTTCTAAGTTTACCAAGTCTCTTTACTTGGATAAGGACACTGTTTTTGTTGGAGCCGACCAACCCATCACACAACAAGACTTAGACCGTTTGGTCCAATTTGGGATTACCTTTATCCTCACGGACGGAGAAAAAGTCACTGCCGATCAAACTGACAAATCTCCTGGCGCTGGTGGCCCCGGTTATTTTGATACCAACCTTCCGTTCTACCAAGATGATGAAAATTCCACTCGGTACAAATACCTACTAGAGAAAACCAATTCTTCCAAAGTTGAATTTAATGCGGTTTTCAAAGATTGTTTTGACTTGGTACAAAAAACGTATAAATCAGCATCTGAGGGACGTTATACGGAGATCAGAGAATTTCGAGAAATTGCAGAACGAATCGCTGACCATACAAAAACTAACGCACAAATTCCCATTTTACTTTTATCCCATTCTCATTCTGGTTATTACCTATACACTCATATCTGTTATGCGACATTCTTTTCTGTGATGCTTGGAAACTTCCTTGAGTTTTCAAGACCCAAACTCATTGATTTAGCACTGGCCTCACTTTTTGCGGACATTGGGATGGTAACCGTTCCAGAAGAGGTTTCCGAAAAAAAAGGAAACCTCACAGAACTAGATCTAAAAACCATCAAACGCCACCCGGTGACTGGTTACCAAATCCTCACCCAAAGGTTAAAATTAAAAAACTCTCTTGCCATAGTCGCCTTACAACACCACGAAGCAGTGGATGGATCCGGTTACCCCCAACGTATCCTTGCCAACCAAATTGAAGAACTCACAAAAGTATTTATGATTGCAGACCAATTTGCTGCCATGATCCACCCGCGGCCTTACCGTGCTGCCATCCTTCCTTATGAAGCGATGAAGATTATGATCAGTGAAAACGTGAACCGTTTTGATTTAAAAATGGTAAGGCTCTTTTTAAATAAACTTTCTATGTTCCCAGTAGGATCCGGAGTTGTACTTTCTGACCTCAGAATGGGTATGGTCATTGAATCAAACAAAGACAAACCGTTAAGGCCTGTGATCCGAGTCACAAAAGACGCCGAGGGCAGAAGGTTAAAACACCTTGAGTTTGTGGATCTTATGAAGGACTTAAATTTATACATCCAACAAGCCATACCTTTTTCTCAAATCTACTAAACCCTCTGGGTCAAACCATATGAGTCGAGTCACCAAAGGGAAACAAGGAGAATTGAAGGCCCGAGAGTATTTGTTATCTTTGGGACATACCATCCTATTCCAAAATTACCGAAAACGGCTCGGAGAAATTGACATAATCAGCATTGAGAACGATACCCTCCATTGTTCGGAAGTGAAAACCTGGAACGAAGCCTTTGGTTTTTTCCCCGTACAAAGCCTTCATGCGACAAAACGTGCAAGAATGCGGAAGGTGTATTTCTATTTATTACAGGAAATACCTGCCTTTTACCACCTAACACCTAGCTTTAATTTGATCCATATCACTGAAAAAAAGGAAGTTCGTTTTTATTCGTCAATCTTCTAAATACTTCATCAAGGGAATTTTGTACTGAACCGATTGGTTTTGTATCCCACAAGGGAAACGCTCTCAAGGATGAGAGTTTGATTGTTACAAGGAAGTAACCACATGAGTCAATTTAGTGTATTTGGGAATTTAGCAGAAACCGATGAATTTGGACCAGACCCTGTTCTTTTACGAAAAAGGGGTATGGCATCGACCATCCAAAAGAAATTTGATACCTATAAGAAAAAGATAGATGATCCAGCCTATATGGATTATGCGATCAATAAAATCGCAATGGAAATATCACATTTCATTTCCAAGTAGTTTAACCTAGGCTATAAATCCATTGGTATCCCAAAGTATAATGCAAAGCCTCCTGAATATGTACTTCCTTTGTTCGGGGAGAGAGGTTCCAATCTGCAATCGTCCTTGCGAGAGAAACAATTTGTTTTTTCTTTCGTAAGGAAAGTTGTTTCGTTTCACTCGCGTCGTCCAATTGTCTTAAAAAAGTTCTTTCTTCGTTGTCTGCTAATTTTCTTTCGTTTCTAAAAACAAATCTTTTGTTCAGTATCGATTTTAGTTTTGATTCTTCTAAATGGATGGTTCGTTCCAAAGGGGATTCGAAAAGGGTTTGGAAGATGGTAATCCGATCTAAAAAAGCACCACTGATTTTTTGTAAGTACAATCGAATCCTTTGTAGGGAACAGTGGCAGTGGTTTTGGCTTTGGTAATTGCCACAGGGACAAGGGTTAGTGGAAAGTAGGAGGGTGAAATTTGTTTTAATTTTTGTTACTTCGTTCATCCTTGTGATTTCTAAATAGGAATCTTCCATTGGCATCCGTAAACTTTCTAAAATTCGATCTTTAAATTCTAGAGCCTCATCTAAAAACAAAATCCCACCTTCTGCCTTTGCAATTTCGCCAGGTTGGTAGGGGAGTCCTCCTCCAATGAGACCCACTTCTGTTGTGGAATGGTGCGGGGAGCGAAAAGGTTTTTTTTTGGTTGGGGTTTCGAATTCACCAGAACTTGTCCAAATCCCAACCGGATTCCTTTCGCAAGCTGACGTTTCAGGAAGGAGTGGTTCGAGTAACCGGTGTAACATGGTTTTACCAACACCAGGGCTTCCCAGTAAAACACTGTGATGGTTTCCGAGAACTGCATACAAGAGTCCTTGGAAGGCCTTCATCTGATAGGGGTCCAAATGCACACTCTCCCAAACTAAGGTTTGGCTCTCGTTTGGATTTTCGATTCTCCTTTCCGGTGTTAGGTGTGGTAAGGTTCGCAAATCTTCTAAGTGGGAAAGGAAAAAATACTCACCTCGTGGTAAGGATTCTTTTTGTAAGGATTGGGGTAAGCAAAAGCGAGTATCCTTTGTGCTTTTGTATTGCCAAAGATAGGGAAGGAGTTCCTTCCCACCAACAAGGCTCCCATCGAGTCCCAAATTTCCTAAAAAGAAGGTCCCACTGGCAAGGTCAGGGATTTGTTCTGTGGCCAAAAGGATTCCCACGGCAATGGCTAAATCGAGGGAAATCCGTTTCTTTGGGATATGGGTTGGTTTTACGTTGATGATGATGGTTTCGATTGGAAAAACAAAACAAGAGGCCTCTAAGGCCAAACGGATGCGATCTCGCGCTTCTTTGGTCGCCTGTGGGACATTGCCAAGGATTTGGAAATGAGGGAATCCCCTTCGGATCCCCACTTCAATTTGGATCACTTTTGACCCATTCCATTCATATAACAAACTTCCAACTTCTGCTCGTTTGGGATTCACACTCCATTTGGGTCAGTGATTGTCGCTTTTGGTCCAAAAAATAAAAAAGACTTTTCATAATTGAGGCACCATGGTGACTTTTCCTGAGAGTTTGCTTTGGTTTGTAGTATCATTCGTGTAATCCCCCTCGTTCTTCTCCTTGTGTTCAGCCACTGTTCGCAACGATTGATCAAAAAAGAAAGGCTTAGGGAGATCAATGAATTCTATGATGGGAAGACGTATTCACTCCGTGAAGAAATCAAATTTTCCCAAACGGAAGTTTGGAAAAAAGGGACCCTCGTGAAGATCTACATCGAATCAACTCCTTCTCTTTTGAAGTTAAAGGTATACCCGATCCAAGAGACACGTGAGTCTTCGGTAGGGAAACTCGCTGATTACATCATCAATGATGATGTGAAAAAAAGAGAATATGATTTGGATGATGTAGAAGAGTGGGTGAACCAAAAGTTCTCACTTGTGGAACAGAACTCCAAAAAAACAAAGAAATAAAGGTTTGGGATGCTTTCATTGTTCTATTATTTTCATTTTCCAGCTTTCTTTCTTTCTTGTTCAAGAATCTTCACTCGGTTACCCGATACAATAACTGTGAAGGTGATTCCATTCCTTACATTTGTTTTTTTCTTCGTTCCTGGGACGGTTCTTCTTGCCAATCCTTTCCAGAAACTCCAACAAGAAATCAATGAAACTTTGCCTTCTGGAGATTCCAATGTATTTCGTATTTTTGGAAACCAATCCCAAGAACAAGAAGTGCAAAAACTCTTCTCTGTCGGTGTAAACCAAACAGGAGAAGAGGAAGAAGTAGAACTTGCTTCCCTTGGCCTTCCGAAATACATCGATGTTTCCCCTGTGGTGAGTAATACTGTCGTTCATGAATCTGGGATCGTCGTAAAAAAATACACGGTCCAAAAGAAAGACAATCTATCCAAAATTGCTCGTTCCTTTTCCATTGATGTTCCTAAACTGAAAAAAGCAAACTCACTCACAAGTGACCAATTGAAAATTGGCCAAGTTTTGGATGTGCCCGTCCAAGTGAAAAATGCATCTTCTTCCCGCGTTGTCCTGAAAAAAGTTTTCATTTTACCTGTTCCCCAAAGCCGTGTGACTTCTCGTTTTGGTCGTCGTGTGGATCCATTCAATAAATACAACCGTGTTTACCATTCAGGCCTTGACCTAGCTGCGAAAGTGGGTGCCCCCGTTTTGTCGGCTGCCGACGGAGAAGTGGTGTTTACTGGCCGGAATGGTGGGTATGGAAATTCCGTTACCATCCAACATAAAAATGGGTATAAAACAGTTTACGCCCATTGTTCCCAGATTTTAGTTGAGGTTGGGGAAACGGTGAAGATGGGCCGTGTGGTTGCCCTTGTCGGAAGGACAGGAACGGCTACAGGAGCACATTTGCATTTTGAGGTATTTCGAAACGGGAAAATCATGAATCCTGAATCGGCTCTCGGCATGACTGAAAAACATGTGACTAAACTTCCCAAATCTGAAGTAGCCGGAATGTAATCGGAGTTTTTCTCCGGTTTGTGGGGAGCATGAATTTAATCCTTCAAAGAATCCAATCGAGTCAGTTTTTGACATTGATTCCGGTCGTTTTATTATTCTCTTTTTCGCTCGCTTATCTCTTAAAACTTGTCCTCTTACTCCTTTTTTCTACAGAAACGGGAATGAACGTAGGAAGCCAAGTCCGTCCCAAACAAACTAGACAAGAAGTGATTTTGGCAGTGAGTACCTACGAAGATATGGTCACAGGCAACCTTATCCGTGGCCAAGCATTCGATCCCAATGATGCCACCAAACGGGGTGCGGATGGTTCTCCCCTCGATCCGGAAATTGCCCAAGACAATGGGGATGACGACCAAATGCTTGTGACAGGGACTTTGTCTGGCCATTGGTCCTTTGCCCGTGTGACCATTCGTGAGAAACAAAACAATGACTCGGAAGAATACGGCGTCGGGGAGATGGTGGGTGGTTATAAAGTCCAGACCATTGAACAGCATTATGTAGTTTTGAAAAAAGGGGGTCTTAGCCTTCGGGTGAATATTGGAGAAACCCCCGCACAGGCAAAAGAGAGGATCCGACCAAAAGATGCAGCCCCCGTATCCAATTTAGGGCCTTCTAGCCAAACGATTCAGAAAGTCCTTTCCAGAGAAGACGTCAATCGCAAACTGAAAGACCCAAATACCATCTACAAAAATGCAAGGTTTGGCCCTCATTTGGTAGACGGAAAGATCGAGGGTTACAAAATCTATCAAGTGGCAAAAGACCATGTCTTTTACTCCCTTGGAGCACGTGGTGGTGATATCATCAAACGTGTGAATGGAATGCCACTCAATGAAACAGAGAAAATGTTGGAAATTTGGGGTTCGATCAAACAAGCCCCGAAAATTACAGTGGATTTAGAAAGACAAGGCAAAATAATCACATATGAATTTATCATTCGGAATTAAAATGAGAAATCGTCTCCCATTCGTTGTCCTTTGCATTTGCCTTTATATGATTGTGACTCCCCAATTCTCTCAAGAAAAAGGGAAACCAAAAGCAAAAACATCACAAGAACCCGCAAGTTTCACAGCAGACTGGCGCGATACAGAACTGAAAGACTTCCTTATGGGAATGAGTGCCATCATCAAAAAGAATATTTTGATCGATGATGCGGTGAAAGGGAAAAAGATCACCATCATTTCACAAAAACGTGTTCGCATTGAAGATGCCTATGGGTTTATGAAGTCTGTTTTAGAGACACAAGGGTTTGGTCTCATAGAAGAAAATGACCTAATCAAAGTGGTAAAAATCAAAGATGCACTTGCAAAATCTCAAATTGTGCGGATTGGAAAGGATCCAGTTTCGGATTCTGAAGTTGCTTTGAACAAAACCATCACTCAAATTGTTCCCTTAGAATTTTCGAATGCGATTGAACTCGAACCCATTCTCAAACGAGTCACATCTCCTGATACAGATATCATCATTCCTAAAAACCAAAATACCTTGATTTTTTCAGGTTCAACTTCCGACATCAACAAATTACTCAAGTTAGTTGACAATCTGGATGTACGAGCTGATGGACCAGGTTCGATTTCTTCTGCTGGTGACATTCATATTTATACATTAGAATACAATGAGGCAGAAAAACTTGCTGCCATCCTAGTGAAATTGGATATGCCAGATGCACCTGTCGCACCAGTACAAGGCCAACCAGGGGAAGCGGGTGCAGATGGAAAACCGGCACAGCCCCCACAACCAGTTCCGCAAGCTCCAAAGGTTCCTGGAAAACAAGACAAAATAAAGGCGGTTGCGCATAAAGAATCCAATTCACTCATTGTGACAGCCACACCTCAAGAATGGGAAGAAATTAAAAAAATCATTAAAATCCTTGATACACCAAGAAAACAGGTGTTACTCGAAGTTCTCATTGTTGAGTTAAGTTCTACAGACCTCAATGACTTTGGTATTGATTGGCGTTACCAAGAATTAGCTTATGGACAGTTTAACACAGGTCTTGCGGCACAAGGTGGGGTCATTGACAAAAATGGTCGGCCAACGAATGTAAACACTCTCTCTGGTTTTTCACTTGGATTTATCCGTCGTGGTGGACAACAAATCATTGGTATCTTAAATGCGAATTCCACGAATGAAAATTTTAATGTATTGTCTGCTCCACAGATTTTGACTTTGGACAACCAAGAAGCGGAGATCAATGTGGGCCAGGATGTTCCCGTTCGTACCCAAAACCGTAACGCAGGTCTTGGTGGTGACAATGCGGTAACAGTTGCAAACTTTGAATACCGCCCAACAGGGATTAAACTAAAGTTCACACCCCATATCAACAAAAACAATCGGATCACTCTTGATCTTTACCAAGAAATCAAAAACGTGGCGGGGATTTCTTCTGAAGCGACTGGTGGAAACCCAACCTTTAACAAAAGAGATATCAAAACAACAATCGTAGTGGATAATATTCAAACGATAGTGATTGGAGGATTACTCTCCAATGACAAACAAAAGAAAGTACAAAAAATCCCAATTTTAGGGGAGATCCCACTGCTTGGCACTTTGTTTCGTAGGACCACCAATCAAAATCGTAAAACCAATTTGATGGTGTTCCTCACACCTCACATCTTAGATGATCGGGATAAATCAGACCGAATGACCATCCAAAAGAAAAATGAACAAGAAAGGATGGTGGATGAACGAGAAAAGAAACTGAGATGAGAAAAAGTTTAGGTCAGATTCTTTTAGAAGATGGAATCCTTACGATAAAGGATTTAGAAGACATTTCCAAACAACAGGAAAAAACAAATCTTCCCATCACTCATATCATCCAAAAAAAAGGTCTCGCTTCCGAAACCGATATCCTAAAGGCACTTGCGAAACTCCATAAAATGGAGTTTTACGACAAACTTGAGTTTGTTGCAAATGAAGATATTTTTAATAAAATTCCCTTAAAACTTGTCCAACGTTCTAAAATCGTTCCGTTCCTTGTAAAAGGAAAAAAAGTTTTTGTAGCTACCTCTGATCCAACAGACCTCCATCCAATGGATGACATGCGTTCCTTCTTAAAAGGATATGAAATCCAATTCGTTTTAGCAACAGAAAACGAAATCATGCGCATCGTCCATTCTCAGTTTGATAAAACAACTGCAGAAGCCAAAGAAATGATGGATGAGATGGACGGAAGTTTCGGCGACCTTTCCGATGCCTTTGAGTCCGACGCACTTGATTTATCAAACGAAGCACCAATCATCAAAATGGTGAATGTGATTTTATCACAAGCTGTATCCGAAAGGGCATCTGACATCCACGTTGAACCATTTGAAAAATCAGTTGTGGTTCGTTACCGTGTGGATGGGGTTTTACAGAAAGTATTAAGTCCACCTAAATCGTATTTGGCGGGAATTTCGACTCGTATCAAAATCATGTCCAATTTGAATATTGCAGAAAACAGGCTCCCGCAAGATGGTAGAATTAAACTTAGGTTAGCTGGTAAAGATGTGGATGTAAGGGTCTCTATCATCCCATGCCAATTCGGGGAACGGATTGTAATGAGGATTTTGAATAAAACGGACCAAAAATATTCCATAGAAACCATGGGATTTAATCCTCAGATTTTAAAAGATTTTAAAGAACTCATCTACAAACCTTATGGAATCATTTTGGTCACAGGTCCAACTGGTTCTGGTAAATCAACGACTCTCTACTCAGCTTTATCTGAAATCAATACGGAAGAACGAAATATCATCACTTGTGAAGACCCAGTGGAATACCAAATGGAAGGGATTTCACAGATGCAGATGAATGAAAAAATTGGACTTACTTTTGCGGCAGGCCTTCGTTCAATTCTACGACAAGATCCGGATGTGGTGATGGTAGGGGAGATCCGAGATGAGGAAACAGCAAGGATTGCCATCCAAGCTTCCCTCACGGGCCACTTGGTATTTTCCACCCTTCACACCAATGATGCGTCCTCCGCTGTCACAAGGCTTGTGGATATGGGAATTGAACCTTACCTCATCACAAGTTCTGTGTTAGGTTTTATGGCACAAAGGCTTGTTCGTGTAATCTGTAAAGATTGTAAAACATCCTACAAGCCAACTGACAAAGATTTGGCTGGTCTCGGTATCCAAAGGAAAGAATTAAAAAATGGAGTTTTGTATCGTGGGAAAGGTTGTAGCTCTTGCCTCAATTCTGGATACAAAGGAAGGACAGGGCTTTACGAACTCCTTACCATGAACGATGAAATCAAACGTGCCATTTTACAAGGGGCAGATGCCAACCGTATCAAGGAACTTGCGGTAAAAAATGGACTTTCCACCTTACAAGAATATGGAAAGTACAAAGTGATTGAGGGAGTGACAACCCCAGAAGAAGTGTTACGGGTATCTTAAACTATGCCACTGTATACCTACGTTGCTTTTAATAAAAAAGGAAAAGAAGAAAAAAACATTATCGATGCTGTTAATTTACAAGCGGCACGAAATAAATTAAAGGCAAAAGGTTTATACGTTAGATCCATTGAGGAAGACCGAGAAAAAGAAGAACGAGAATTATTCCCTTTTTTATCGAAACTTCTATATCGGATTCCAAGAAAAGAAGTAGGTCTTTTTTGCAAACAATTGGGGACTCTTATTGGTGCGGGAATCCCACTTGATAAATGTTTACTTTCCATCATAGACCAAGTAGAAAATATTTATTTTAAAAAAGTTTTGATTGAGATGCGGGCGGACATTACGGAAGGATCAAGTCTTTCTGAGTCCATGAAAAAACACAAAACCGTGTTCCCTGACCAATACCCCAGTTTGATTTCTGTTGGAGAATCAACAGGGAATTATGAAAACACCTTGCACAGGTTAGCTGAGCTAGAAGAAAAATCTTCTGAATTAAAATCCAAAGTCCAAGTGGCCATGATTTATCCAATGATTATGGGATTACTTTCCCTTGGAGTATCGATCTTTTTACTTGTAGTGGTCATTCCACAAATTGAACAGTTGTTTGCTTCTTTTGATGCGAAACTCCCACTTCTCACACGTGCAGTGATTTTTTTATCTTATGTTCTCACTAATTATTGGTATTTTATCCTAGGAATGATTTCATTTGCCTTCCTTGGTTTCATGAAATGGAAATCTTCACCAGATGGGAAAAAAGTTTGGGATACTTTTTTGCTGAGGCTTCCTGTGATTGGAACCTTACTGCGAAAGATATTAGTTTCCAATTTTGCGAGGAACCTTTCCATCCTGCTTCTCAACCGAGTTCCTTTAATTGTTTCTCTCAATATTGTTTCTGATGTGGTAGGGCATACGGTTTTTAAAGAAGAGATCGATGCTGCCATCATCAAAATTAAGGAAGGGGGAAAATTATCGGATTCCTTACAAGGGAGCCAAGTCCTGCCCCAAATGGTTTTAGGTATGCTAAGCGCCGGTGAGGCATCCGATAAAGTTCCCGAAATGATGAATAAACTCTCAGAAATCTACGAATCTGAGGTCGATACAGCAATAAAATCTTTGACCCAATCCTTAGAACCTATGATGATCATAGTAATGGGTGGAATTATTTTTACCATTATGGCGGCGATTATGACGCCTATGTACAAACTAACTCAAGAAATCCAGGGGATGTAGAGTTTATGAAAATGAAAGGAAACAACAGAAAGATCCGTGAGGGACTCACTCTAATTGAAATCACCGTGGTGATGCTCATTTTGGGTTCCCTTATGGCGATTCTTTACTCAAGTATCGGTAACCGTGGTGAAGGCGAAAAAAAACTGAAACTGAAAAATGACAGTGCCGTTTTGAAAACAGCGTTGGAACGTTATTTGGAAGTTTATGACAAATACCCATCGGAAGAACAAGGTTTACAAGCGTTAATCGAAAAACCAGATGATGACAAAATAGGGGATGATTACGAACCCATCATTCGGGAAAAAGCCGTTTTGAAAGACCCTTGGAAAACCCCATATGTGTTAAAATTTGAAGGTGCTGTCCCTCAAATCCTAACCCTTGGTGAAGATAAAAAAGAAGGTGGAGATGGAAAAAACAAAGATTTTAACATCCTCTCTCCTGATGATTACCCAGCCGCTTTCCGCTAAAATAAAATTTCCTCTTAGGAAACGACAAATTCGCGACGGTCTCACTCTGATTGAGATCGTCGTAGTCATTTCTATTTTAGGGTTAGTGATGGTGATAGTCGGAGGATCCCTTCGCAATCTCATCATCCCTTCGACGGAAGATATCTCTGTTAAGTTGCAAGAGTCGTTTAAGTTTGGATACAACAAAGCCCAACTCACAAACCAAGCAGTGCTTTTTGAATATGAATTTGAAAAGAGAGAATACCAGTTTTTTTTACTAAAACGAGAAGAGTCTGGACTCGAAGAAGAACCAATTCTAAAAAAAGTAACCCTTCCTTTTTATTCCAAAATCGTCAGCGTACGGGACTTAGGTGGAAAACCCAGGAATGAGGGAAAAATTCGGATTGTATTCACTCCACAAGGCACCACTACTGATTTATTTTTATACATAGGCTCCGATACAGAAATCAAAAGAACCCTTCAAATTTATCGGTATGGGGGAAAAGTAAAAATCCATAAAACGGAATATTTCCCGGAACCTGAATCAAACCCGATTTCAAAAGTGTCGTACGGACTTGATGAACGAGATGAACAAATTGATCCCAATGCAAAAACACAACCTCGTTAAGTCCTTTAAGTCTGCTTTTACTTTATTTGAAGTCACCATTGCAATGGCGATGGCAGCCATGGTGATGACGTACACCTATTCCATGATTGCCGAAGGAATCGCTTACCAAAAAAAGGCGGTTTTACTTTCCAATGCTGTCCATTTGGCAAAAATCAAAATGGCCCAAGTGGATTCTTCTACCACCATGCAAACTGATACATCCAAAGGTACGATAGATGCATTTCCTGGTTATAGCTTTGAAACTGAAATCAAAGAAGAAGAAATGGACCTCTTGAAACTCGCGGGTGGTCCAAACGCAGAAGAACTTCGAAAAAAAGCCCCAAAAGATATGTTAGGTGATAAAGATGTGGGTCTTAGCGATTTAATGAAAAAAAGGGGACAAAAAAAAAGTTTTGAAACGGGTGGGGTATTAAAAGTTTTTCGAGTCAAAGTATCTATTTTTTATATGGATGGTAACAAAAAACAAACTTATACCGTGGAAACCTTTCGGAGTACAAAATACTAATGAAGGTTCGTTTTTTTCTCTCTCCCATTCATCACCATCTTAATTTGCGCAAAGGTTTTACCTTAGTTGAGATTTCCATTGTGGTTATGATCATGGCTGTGATCTTTACAGGAATTTTCTCAGTTTTTTATACAGCCAATAAAATTTCTAAAAAAGGTGCCTCTAATAAAGGAGCAAACCGAAAGGATATTTTGTATGCGATGGAGAATATCCGTGGTACATTATCTCGAGCTTATTTTATCGATAACCAAAAACGAATTTTATTTGTAGGAAAACAAGAAGGAGTAACGGGAACAAGGAATGACCGAATCGTATTTGCTACCTCAAATCCCAACTCCGAAGAAGAAGGACAAGCATCTGTCCGAGAGGTTTCTTTTTACTTACGAAAAATGCCAAATCCAAAATTGGAAGGATTGTCCTATTTGATCAGACGGGAAGATGAAATGGTAGATAATTTTCCAACACAAGGTGGAGTTGAACATGTGTTACTTGAGAATGTAAAAAGTTTTCAAATGAAGTATTCTGAAAGAGGCGATAAATGGGTTGATGATTGGAATTCCAGGACCACGAAAAAAATTCCAAGGCTCATTCGGTTTGAAATTATATCACTTGTGGGGAGTGCCTTTGTTAAATATGAATCACTTGCGCATCCAGTCATTCTTTACAAATAAAAAATTCAAACAAGGATTTATGGTTTATCTCCTTGTGATGGCCATTGGAACTGCTTCCCTTTTCACGGCTTCGAAATTTTTTGAAGATGCCGCGACTGAATACAGTGTGGCAAAGGCTCAGGCAGATGGTTTCAGAGCCCATATGTTAGCGAAAGCAGGATTTATGGGAGCCATTGGTGCTTTAAAAAAAATCCCTGAAGAAGTATTGTACCAGTCTGGCCTTGCCATGGACCCACCTCCCATCCCACTTGGAGGTGGTGTGATCTATTACACAATGAGTCCAGAAGATGGGAAAATCAATATCAACTCGCTTGTGAAAATTTATGATGACCAACCGAACCAAAGGACAATTGAAATGGTGACACGGTTGTTTTACCAGTTTGGTCTCAAACGTGAGATGATTTTTCCGATTTTGGATTGGATCGATGAAAACCACCAGGAAACAGGGGGAGGAGCGGAACAATACTACTATGGGCGCCTAAGTCCTCCCCGAAAGATCAAAAACGCACCCTTTTATTCCCTTTCAGAGTTATTAAATGTGAAAGGATTTGATCGCGCGACCGTTTACGAGAGTTTAAAACCGAAGGATTACGACAAAAATAATTCGAAGGACTTTATGACTGAGGAGGAAAGAGCCCTTCGTTCCGATAAAGATTATGTGCTTTCCAATAATATCACGGCATATTTGCCAGCGGGTGATTCCTATGACGATCGGATCAATATCAATACCGCTCCCTATTTTGTCCTGATTTCCCTGTCCGATTTTATGACCAAACAAGCCGCCATGAAAATTTTGAAACTCAAGTTGCAGAAAGGAGGCTATATTAAAGAATTGAAAGATCTGGAGACAGAACCTGAGTTCCAAGTGAAAACCACTGGTGACCTTACTCTGTACAAGGAGCTTGCGGGAGAAGGTACGGATGTTTCTGGTGGCCGGATCAAAACCAAAGGTGAAGTTTACAAAATTACAGGGGTTGGGATTATAAAGGATAAAGTGGTTCGTAAGGTAACAGGATTATTTGATCTTACCAACAACCAGATGTTATACTATACTGAAGATTAATTATGTTATCATTTGACCAATACCTTGCAATCGACTACGGCTCTACTTTTTTAAAAGGTGTATTATTCAAAAAAGTTTTGGGCAAAGTGGTGATCCTTCGAACAGAAAGTTTACCTGTTGTAGAACTGGACGAAAACGAAGGAGATCCGTTTGAATACAACATCATTCGTTTTATCCAAAGTTTTTTCCCTGAGGAAAATCGATTTTTACTCAATTTAGGAATCCATAATTTATTTGTTAGGGACTTAACGGTCCCTCTTGTTTCCGAAAAAGCCATCCAAGAAGTATTGCCATTTGAAGTTGAAAATTTAGTTCCCTATCCAATGGAGGAACTAGAAGTCATTGGTAAAACATGGAGGACTGGCAAAGAAAACTCGGAAGTGATTACATTTAATGTTCACCATTCCGAACTTTTTCGTGCACTAAAACCGTTTGCCAAAGGTGATTTGACTTTAAGTTGCCTTTCTTTGGATTCCTTTGTGCTATCATCTCTCATCACAAAGAATTATCCATTATTAGTCGCAGATACTTCCATCTTACAACTCGATTTAGGTGGTCGGTATAGTATCTTAAATGTTCTTTTTGAAGGAAAGTTAAGGCATACTCGCCAAATTTATATTGGTGGAGAGGAAGTCACAACTGAGATCTCAAACCTTCTAAAAATTGATATGGAAGAAGCACGACTTGTCAAAGAATCACTTCCTGTTGGTTTCTTATTTGATACCATAGACAAAGTAGATGAAACTAAGTTTTTAAACCATTTCCATATCAGTGCCACCCAACTAAAATCCCTTCGTAAATTCATTTTGGCAAAACTCGACCAAATCATCCATGAAGTAGAAAATAGTATCTTCTCACTTCCTGAAAAAGAAAGGCCAACACTGATCCTATTATCAGGAGGGGCAAGTCTTTACCCGGGTTTAACTGCCTATTTTGAGGAGAAGTTAGGAACAAAAACAGGGCGGTATGAATTTTTAGGAATCAATGATCCGAGTTTTGTGACCGCTGTGGCAACGGGAGTTCATTTTGAATCCCGTCACCGAGTGAATTTTTTAGAAACAGGGTTTGCAAAAAAGATCCACACAAACAGGTTCAAACTCTCCGCATTCAAACCACACATCATCTTAGTTAGTATTTCACTCATCCTCCTGTTTGGGGTGTTTATCATTGGTATCATTTTGGATAAACGCAAAATTGCCGCAGGCAAACAGATATTAATGGAAAAATACAAAAATGGAATTGGTGGTGAGTTAGGAGAAGACGAGGATCCACTTGACGCAGCCAGTAAAAAACTCAAAGCAGAACGAAAAAAAACGGAAATCTATCGTTTGTTTTTGTCCCAAGAGAGTGTTTTAGATGTTTTAAACGAAGCAACAGAACAGTTCCCATCTCCTGATGTTTTACCTTTTATTTTGGACCAGTTCAATTTTGAAGAAAAAGAAATCCAGATTTATGGAAGGGTAAATGAGTTTGGAGAAATTGGAACCATCCAATCTGCGTTAGAGAAATCTGAAAAATTTACAAACATCCAAATCCAAAACAAACGTCTGATAACCGGTGTAAATAAGTTCAAAGTTAGTTTTAAAATCAAAATGGATGTTGTGACACCGAAGGATGAACCTTAATGTTTGATCGATTGAACGATAGAGAACGAGTCCTTGTCATTGGACTTATTAGTTTTGTGTCATTACTTGGCCTATATACCATCGTGACATTGTTATCCGATCTTAGAAATAGGCTTTCCGAAGAGATATTTGAAACAAGATCTCAAGCAGGTGAACTTGACCGAGTGATTCGTGAGTACAATTATTTACGCGGATTACAGTCTGGTGGAAGTGAAGAAGATGTAAGTGTGATGTATTCCAAACTCGACCAAATTTTGGTTCGGTACAACCTAAAGGACAAAGTCCAAACGATGAAGGATACAAGTAATGTCATCCAAAAGGACTATAATAAAATCACAATTGATGTATCGTTTCGATCTGTATTATTACAAGATATCATTAAACTTGTTTACGATATCGAAAAAAACAAACAAATCCAGGCTAAAGTAGACCTTCTTAGCTTTCGAAAACCTTTTGCAGAAAAAGAAATTTACGATGTAAACCTAAAAGTATCGTCTTATAGTCGTTTGTCTAAAGGTAAATAAAATGGCAAAAGAAAATGAATTCGAGGAAGATTTTGATTTAGATGAGGATGTTGTCGTTCAAGAATCGCTCCTTGAAGAAGACAATGATTTTTTTGAGGAAGAGTCGGATGAAGAACATTCTAAAGTCAATCGAAAACAAGTATTTACCTTAATCGCCATATCTTTTGTTTCGTTTCTAATTTTCACAATTTTTATTTTCCCTCTGAATGAAATTGTTCGTTCTATGCTGATCAAAACGGGAAAAGAAACAGGCATCTTTATGGATGCAAAAGAAATTCATTTTCCAATGATTGGTCGAAAATCTTTTGATAGTTTTGTTGTGAGTTTTCCCACTGGTACTGCACTCAAAGCGGAAGAAGTAAGTCTTGGAATTTCACTTTTCGGACTATTACAATCCCGATTGGAAGGGGATGTGAATGTAGGTTATTTTAGTTTTGAAGGAAGTGACCTTTCCTTTGGCATCCAAACATTGGATCTGCCGATTCGTCTGTCGCCGTTAGACGAAAAAGTCACCAAATGGAATGGGGAAGGCGAAATCACTCTTTCTGGTGGAAAAATCAAAGAGTCGATGGAGATTCCTTTTTTAGGAAGTTTGAAGGGAACCGATATCAAAAGAGCCAATTTACTCTTTAAAATTCGATCTGGAAAACTACTCATCGAAAGGGGAAACCTCGATTCAAACATCGCAAAATTCCAATTCCAAGGTGTGGTTCGCCTCTCAGATACGATTTCATTTTCACAATTGGATTTAAAAGTTTGTTTTACTTTCACTGACAAATTTGCTAATGAAAGGCAAGATTTGGTTGGTATGGTTGCACTTTTACCACAAGAAGCAGGGAAAACCTGTATCCCAATACGGGGGACATTCTCCTCACCAAAAGTGGATCTTCCCAACTTAAATCAATTAGGTGGTGGTGTTCCAAAGTCTGAGGAAGGTTCTATTGAACCCGCACCCACTCCTTAAAAAATTCTGGTAAATACAAACTCGATTCAGAGGGTTTCCTTGCTTTTTTTCAATTGGACTGGTTATTGAATCAGGAAACAGAAATCATTCCACAACTTGGTTCCTTCTCTCTTCACAACAAATGGTTTGGTCACAAAATAAAAAAGACCGCAAAATCTGCGGTCTTTTTTATCCCACTCCCACTAGATTTAGAGATATGAGAGATTAGTTTTCAATCCCTCTCGCAATTTAAATCTTACAAGAGGGAATTTGATTTTGCTACGAACAACCGGTTGTGGAACCACAAGAGATACATTTGAGGCAAGCACCATTTCTCACCATCTGGAAGGATCCACATTCAGTACAGGAATCTCCTGTATACCCTTTGGTCCTTGCTTCCGCGATGATTTTGAGTGTCGCTGCCGCAGACTGCGCTTGTGTTGGTTGTGGGGTTTGACCAGCCACAACTGCCACTTCTTGTTTGTCTTCCAGAACCGATTTCATGGAAATCGTATTTACCGGTAACGGAGTGCGAGTTGCGTTAGTTTCCGACTTTCCCGCAGTTTCTCGTGCAGGTTCCGCCTTCCTTCCCACTTCGTCAGTCCTTAAGTCTTCTGGTGATACCTGTGCCAAGTCGTATCGACCAAGATAAGTGATCGCAAGTTCTCTAAAGATGTAATCGATCACAGAAGTAGACATTTTAATGTGTGGGTTTCCAGACACCATTCCATTTGGTTCAAATTTGAAGAAAGTAAATGCTTCTACAAACTCTTCCAATGGAACCCCGTGTTGTAAACCAAGCGAAACTGCTATCGCAAATGCATTCATAAGGGAACGGAAAGCCGCACCTTCTTTGTGCATATCGATAAAGATTTCACCAAGTTGGCCATCTTCGTATTCTCCTGTTCGGAGGTATACTTTGTGACCACCCACCATTGCTTTTTGAGTGTATCCTGCACGTCGGTGAGGGAGTTTCCTTCTTTCCGAAATGTATTTATACACTAGTTTTTCTGCCACTTCTGTTACCGTTTTCGGAGCGGAAGTTGTGCTTAGTTCTTCTTCCTCTTCACCAACTGCGCTTAACAACTGGAATACGGAGTTAAGTGGTTGTGAAAGTTTTGATCCGTCTCGGTAGAGAGCGTTTGCTTTGATCATCACTTTCCAGGACATAAGGTATGCATTTTTTACATCCTCTATGGTTGCCTCTTCTGGAAGGTTGATCGTTTTGGAGATTGCACCCGAAATGAATGGTTGAGCCGCTGCCATGATTCGAATGTGTGATTGATAAGATAAAAAACGTTTTCCGTATTTACCACATTTGTTGGCACAATCAAAAACAGGAAGGTCCTTCTCTTTGATAAAAGGAGCGTTTTCGATTGTCATTGTTCCGCAAACATAGTCATTTGCTTGTGCAATTTCATCTGCCGTAAATCCCAATGTCTCAAGTAAATTGAATCCCATTGAGTTGTAAAGGGAAGGGTCAATGCCTAAGGTTTTTGCAAGGAAATCTTCACCTAATGTAAATTTGTTAAATGCAAATTGGATATCAAAAACGAAAGGGAGTTGTTTTTCTAATTTCTCCAATACATCTTCAGTGAATCCTTTTTCTTTTAATCGTGCCGTGTTAACACCTGGGGCACCATTAAATGTTGCATGGCCTTTACAGTAGTTCACGATGGCATCTTGTTCTGCTTGGCTATACCCAAGTTTTTTTAGTGCCGCAGGAACCGATTGGTTGATGATTTTAAAGTAACCACCACCAGCCAATTTTTTGTATTTTACAAGTGCAAAGTCAGGTTCGATCCCTGTGGTGTCACAATCCATAACCAAACCGATGGTTCCAGTTGGTGCGATCACAGTTACTTGTGCATTGCGGTAACCATATTGTTCCCCAAGTTCCAATGCTCGGTCAGAATCTTCTTTTGCTGCTTCGAGTAGGTAAGAAGGTAAAAACGAAGGGTTGATTCCCACTGGAGTGATGGTCAATCCTTCATATTCTTCTTTTGGAGCGTTGTAAGCCGCACGTCTGTGGTTACGCATCACACGTAACATATGTTCTTTGTTTTTTTCGTAACCAGCAAATGGTCCAAGTTCTTTTGCCATCTCTGCAGAAGTTGCATAAGCAGTCATGTGCATGATGGAAGAAATGGCACCAGTAACAGCCATTGCTTCTTGTGAATCATAAGGGATTCCCATGATCATCAGAAGGGAACCAAGGTTTGCATACCCAAGGCCTAAGGTTCTAAATTTGTATGACAATTCCGCAATTTCTTTGGAAGGGAACTGTGCCATAAGAACCGAAATTTCAAGGATGATGGTCCAAATTTTATTTAAGTACCTATATCCTTCTACATCAAAGGTTCCATCTTCTTTTAGAAATTTGACAAGGTTCGCAGAAGCCAAGTTACACGCCGTATTGTCAAGGAACATGTATTCCGAACATGGGTTTGATGCATTGATCGCACCGTCTTCTGGACAGGTGTGCCATTCATTGATGGTGCTATGGTATTGTGTACCTGGGTCAGCGGAGTTCCAAGCAGCATTTGCAATCCGTTCCCAAAGGTCACGAGCTCGTAAGGTTTTTGCTGCCTTTGGTTCACGTCCTTCTTTGCGAGCTTTTTCTTTTTCTGTTCGATTGATGAGGTGGAAGGGGAGGTCTTTTTCCACTGCTTCCATAAACTCATTGGTGATCCGAACGGAGTTATTGGAATTTTGTCCAGAGACAGTGTTGTAAGCCTCAGATTGCCAGTCAGTTGTGAGTTCTTCAAAAAGTAAATCTTTGTATCCTTGTTTGGATAAGTCGATCACTCGTTTGATGTAGTTATCAGGTACAAAGGCTTTTCTTGCTTTTTGGATCGCTTTTTTGAGATCCACATTGGCAGCCGGATCGTATGCCTTTTCTTCACCAAGTATTTGTTTGGCGGAAGAACAAGCATTCATAATTTCGTTTAAAAGTCTGTTATTGAGAATGGATCCTGTCACAAGGGAAGCTACTTTTTTCTCTTCTTGTACTTTCCAATCAATGAACTCTTCGATGTCCGGGTGGTCCATATCGAGGCAAACCATCTTTGCTGCACGCCGAGTGGTTCCTCCGGACTTAATTGCTCCTGCAGCCCTGTCCCCAATTTTTAGGAAGGACATGAGACCAGAACTCTTTCCACCACCTGAAAGGGATTCATTGGCAGCGCGAAGGTTTGAAAAATTGGTTCCTGTTCCGGAACCATATTTAAAGAGGCGAGCTTCACGAACCCAAAGGTCCATGATCCCCCCTTCATTCACTAAATCATCATCCACAGATTGGATGAAACATGCATGTGGTTGTGGGTGTTCGTAAGAAGAAGCGGACCTTACTAATTTTCCCGATTTTGGATCTACGTAATAATGTCCTTGCGATTTTCCATCAATTCCATACGCCCAGTGGAGGCCCGTATTAAACCATTGTGGGGAGTTCGGAGCTGCCATTTGGCTTGCGAGCATAAAGATGACTTCTTCATAAAAAACTCGGGCACTGTCTTCGTCAGAAAAATACCCGTATTTATAACCCCAATAGGTCCAACATCCCGCCAAACGGTGGAATACTTGTTTGGAATCAGATTCTCCGACATAACGGTCTTCTGGGTTTAGGGCGATGAGCTTTTCATCATCAGGAACCGAACGTTGCAACCATTCAGGGATTCCTTTTTCCGCTACTTTTTTGAGGTACTTGGGAACACCTTTTCGGCGGAAGTATTTTTGTGCGAGGATATCGGTAGCAACTTGCGACCAAAAATCAGGAACTTCGACGCCGTTTGCTTCAAACACAACGGATCCGTCTGTATTGGTAATTTTGGAGTCCTTACGAACCCATGTCAAATTCGGGTATAAACCCTTGTTCCCTTTGGTAAAATGCCTCTCAATCTTCATGCAAGAACCCCATCTCAAACAACATATAAAATTTCTATTTTTTCCTCTACCAGGAACGGAGAGGATTATGTCACAATGAAGGAATCTTTAGTTGGAAACATCCATTTTTTCAGCCTACGGGATGGGAAATTTTAGAATTTTTTCAAAATTTTCCGTCGTCATGACATAATTTTTTCGTTGACCTAGCGGGCTTTCTCCGTAGCATGGTCACAGATTCGAGATTCCCCTTTAGCTCAGTCGGTAGAGCAAATGACTGTTAATCATTGGGTCGCTGGTTCGAGCCCAGCAGGGGGAGCGGTCTACTCGCAATACACAATTGGAATCAGAACCAATTTCCCAAAAACCTTCTTTTTTTCCTTCCAAATTCTCGATTTCCCTAAAATTTCCGTGCCAAAACCTTGCCATCATTGTATTTTTCCTCTGTTTTTCTCCATTTTTTTTCCAAAAAGAAGCATCGCCTGCAAACAAAGGGAGAGAGATTCTCTTTCCGGAGGAGTTCCACCTAGCGGAACAAGTGGTCCTTGTACTCGGCGAACCAGGGGAGACGGTTGGGAAGTTGTATCTTTTTGAACTGGTTCTCGGCCATTGGGAAACAAAAATCGAGAACATCCCTGTTTGGTTTGGTCGAAGTGGCTTAATCTCCTCCAATCTAAAACGAGAAGGGGATGGATTCACCCCGTTGGGTTTTTTTCCAATCAAACGGATGCTGGGAAAAGGAAAACGATCCATTCGTAATTTAGAATACACGCAAATTTCTAAAAATCATCATTGGAACGACGATTCCAACTCCAAACATTATAACCAATTGGTAAACCGAAAAGAAAAGGGTGCCCATTCATTATGGAGTTCTGAGATTTATGAACTTTTTTTAGTCATTGAACACAATACAAATCCTAGGATTGCGGGCATGGGGAGTATGCTTTTCCTTCACCCTTGGAATGAAACCAAACCAACGTCAGGTTGTATTGGGATTCAAAAAAAATCGTTGGATCAAATCATAAGTGCGTTAGATGGGAATAAAAATCCATTTCTCATCGTCGCCGAAGAAATTGATCTTTAAAAATGAACTTTTCCAATCTATCAGAAATTCCGAAACGATCGATCGATATAAACTTGACAATTGTTAGTTCGATTAGAATAACAAACAATATGCGTAACTATCTCTTTCGTTTTATCATTTTGGTTTTCGTTCTGAATTGCCAAGTCGACATCAAACAAATCCCTCCATCAAAACAAGATTCTGTTTCATCGATTGCTAAATACCCAAATCAGGTATACATTGGGAAATTTGATATCATTACGTATGATCGCCTAAGTTTTGTCAATGGATGGAAACCTGTCTTCATTGAATATCTAAAATCAGCTCGGATCTTTAGTAAGGTTTCAATACCCGATAACAATTCCAAAATCACAGCAGATGATTACGCATTAGACATCACGATTACACCTAAGTATTCAGATTCGTATAACTACTGGTGGACATGGCCTGCTATCTACCCACTGACTGCGTATTGGCCCGTCCAAATACGAGAGACATCTTACAAAGTCCAATGTGAGTATACTCTTTATAAAGGCACAAAACTCATCGCAACCAATACCATTTTAGAAGAAGCTGATTTGACAGTTGAAATTTACGGATTTTTTAGAACAGGTAATGTAGAAAAAATGATAGAATCTACCAATTTACAAGTTATGGATAGAACCTTACGAGATATCGAAGGAAAGTTGGTATCCAGCCAGAATTAAGATACAAAAAAGCCGGTACCATTTGATTGGATACCGGCAAAAATGTTGTTTAGGATTTTAAAAAAAGATTACGTTGTGATGAGATGAAAATCCTGGTAGTCTGGAGTTTTCATTTCCTTTTCCCATCTGCTCCAAGTGTATGGCCACATTGCAGGGTCACCATCTGGATCTAAGTACCAACTTTGGCAACCTCCGAGCCACACCGTACCTGCCATTCCTTTCTTTAAATAAGCAGCAAATCGTTGTAATGCTTCCTCTTTCGCATCGATTGCATCGAATTTACCTTTGCGCCAGTCTTCGATGATTTTTAATACATATTTCGTTTGGACCTCACTCATTGCAATGACGGAAAAATTTCCAATAGGGGTGTTTGGACCGAGCATCAAAACAAAATTGGGGAAGTGGGGGATGAATAGGGAACGATATGCCTGCACTTTCTTTTTCCATACAGTTTCAATGGATATTCCATTTTCGCCTGTTAGGTTCATGGGACGCATAAAATTAAATGGATGGAATCCAGTTGCCAAAATCAAAACATCCAGTTCATGTAATTTTCCATCCTTAGTGATGACACCATTTTCGGTGATCCTTTCAATCCCTTCCGTTACCAAATCCGCGTTCGGTTTTTGAATGGCATCGTAAAAAGTGGAATTAACAATGACTCGTTTGCAACCAACCCGATAATTCGGTGTTAGTTTTTGTCGGAGAACTGGGTCTTTAATGGAAGTTCGTAAGTTTCGTTTGCACAAAAAACTCATGAGCAAATGTGGGATTTTTTTTCCAATCACGGCCTTAGAAAATGTTTGTTCGACGGCAAAGGTATACCATTTATGAAATCGTTTTAAGATATTTGGTTCCTTTCTCCATTTTTTTTTGTCCTCTTCGGTATAAACGGTATCTGGCACTTTCACGATCCATTGGGGTGTCCTTTGGAATACAGAAACCTTTTTGCCAACTTTGATCATTTCTGGAATCACTTGCGCTGCTGTGGAACCTGTGCCAATCACACCAATCCGTTTTCCTTCCAAAGGAACGGAATGGTCCCATTCTGCAGTGTGAAAACATTTTCCTTTGAATGAGTCAAGACCAGGGATATTTGGTTTTGCTGGATGGTGTAAGATCCCTGTAGCAGAAATCAGAAAATCCGAAATATAAGTTTCCCCTTTGGATGTTTTTGTGGTCCATTTCCCATTTTGGTACGATGCTTCGGTCACTGCTTCATTGAAATGGATTTTGGGAGTGACCCTATACTCATCACTCACTCGTTTGAAATAGGTGTGGATTTCGTTTCCATGGGCAAACCGATGGCTCCACTCAGGATTCGGTGCAAAACTATACGTATACATATGGGCAGGGATATCACAGGCAACACCTGGATAGGTATTTTCTCTCCAAGTCCCTCCCAAATCATTTTTCTTTTCTAGAAGCGTAATGTCCTTAATTCCCATTCTCTCCAATTCAATGGCGAGAAGGATTCCTGTCATACCCGCACCGATGATCACAACTTTTGGATCTCGAATCGTTTGCTTTGTCATTCCTTTCCTCATGGATAAAACACCGAAATTCATTGGGTTGAACAATGTTCCGTTTTTAATCTTTGGAAGAAAATGAAATCCATCCATTTGGCATTTGCAACTAAAAAAACATAAATGAGGTAAAAAAGGAAATTCGGTTTCAAGATTTGCAACCAAGACTCATTCGAAACGCATCCTCCATTTAGGAACAATCGGATTCCCTGTTCCTAGGATTCCTTGGTTTGGATTCCAGTCCGTGTGGCAAACTGTAACGATATCTGTTTGGAGTAGATTTTTAGAGGATGCAATGACTAGAGTTTCGAGTAGATTCTTACGTGAGGTAGTGAGTCACTTCCCATAATTAGTATTATGTCGCATTTGGGATGGGGGTTTTTGTATAGAAAGGCACATCGGTAACACATTAGATCACTCACATGGGTTACACTGAAATGGTTCCATTCTATACAAGAGTAACTTTGTTTTAGCAGATGACTCGATTGCCTCTAATGGCAAAACGTTTCAAATCAGAAGAAAAAATTGAGCCACCAACCAATGAGTACGTCGTAAACAAAGTATGAGAATTCTCTACCAGATGAAATAAATTTACTTTCTGGAGTAAGGATATTCGGGTATTTTTTCAGAATTAATGCCTTGGCTTCCGTAGCTTCCTTGTTTTCGTAACCGAATACCCTTTGGAATCCAGTGCGGTTAGACAGTCCTTCTTTTGGATTTTGTATATTTAAATCGATATCCTTTTCGAGAATGATTTTTAAAATTTCTAAGCTGACTTGCCTTTCCTGTTGTTTTTTTGAATCTAGATTGGCGAAACCTAGCATTGGTGATGCGACTCGGTTACAGCAATTTAAATATAAATTTTTTTGCATGTATGATTGGAATAAATCGATGTTATTAAATAATGTTGGATAATATGAAATGATATAATTTGCAAGTGGGTTATCTGAGAATTCAAGATTTGTATTCAGGGAAGAAACAAATTCGATTTCTTTTTTTAGTTTTTCCAAATCTTTAGCCAACCATGCTTTTTTCCATACGATTGTTAATATCGTGTAATTTCGATAGGTTTGTGAGTTGATGTCTGCTCCATTTTCAATCAAAAGTTTTGCAACTTCTAAATGGCCATATTCAATTGCTAAATGAAGTGGTGTTAAGTTTCCATCTTTGGTACTACCTGAGAAAAAAGTTCCCGTTTTTTCGTTTACATTCGCACCTTTTTGGATTAACTTTTTCACCAATTCAATATCGCCGTATTCAGCTGCATAATGGATTGGTTTGAAGCCGAGGGCTCCTGATTGGTTCCATAATGTATTGTCTTTTTCGATCAGTTCACTTGATTCTTTTTTGTTCTCTTGTTTTATTTTTTTGATCAAGATGGTATCACTTGCGCAACCTATGATCAAAAATGCTAATATTATATTTATCGCTCTTGTTTTAATTTTCATTATCTCTCGCTCTATTTTAGTCTTTGGAATTGGGTTTCAGACAATTTGATTTTCAATAAAAATCTAGGAAACCTAATTTCTTTTATGGAACATCTTACTATTTGGTTCTAATTTCTCATCAATTTTTGGATCCAAAATTTGATTCAGTCCTACTTCGATGGCTTCTCGAATGCTTGTTGAAATTGTCATTTCTGATTCTTGGTCATTCGGACTAAATGGAATCGTTTTTGTTTGGATCGGTTCTGACTGACCTAAGATGCGGTAGGATTCACCCGATTCTTTTACGAGTATAAATTCTACAATCGATGCAAACGTGGCATGTTGGAAATTGGTTGTCCCTTCTTCAAAATAAAGAGTCCGGTTGACCTGAACTTTACGTAGAACAATTGTCCCAGGGGAAAGTGTGTCGTTTTCATTTCTCACTTTGAAGGAACTTACATCAAATACCTGTGATGCGAATGATTGGAATGAATGGAGGGCAAATTTCCCGATCGAAATTTCTAAATTGGGTCCCACTTTTAGTACTTTTGTAGGAAGGTCAAATTCATATTGCAACGCAAAGGAGGACCTTTTTCCTTCCTTTTCTTTGGTATTACCTAAATCTCTCTCGGTTGAGCGACAGGAAACAAACAAGAAAAAGGCCGATAGAAATAAAAAATACAAAGTTCTCAACGATTATGCCTAATCATCAATTTCATTGGATTGGGAATATATTGCCCAAGGAAGCAAGAAAAATGAGCAAATTGCATTAAATTTTAAAATTTTACGGTTGGAAATGGGAGGCAAATCCCTTACGATTTAGTAGATATTTGTGAATTGTTTCCAGGATTTTAGTACGGAAATGATGGTTTTGTTTGCAATATCTGAAGGAGAAATTGATGAAAATTGTGTATACCATTGTTCGAGTTTTGTTAGGTGCTCTTTTTCTTTTTTCTTCCATTGCCGTTCTGTTTAATTTGGTTCAAGAGCCAGAATTAACTGGTAATTTTAAAGTTTTCAACGAAGGATTGAAGGCTTCGGGTTATTTCATTACTTTGCTTAAATTAACAGAACTTGTATGTGCTTTGGCGTTTTTGTTTGGACGTTTTGTGCCTTTAGCATCCGTCATCATCGCACCAATTGCCATAAATATTTTCTTTGTCCATTTGATGTTGGCACAAGATGGATTGCCAATTGGTATTTTTGTTGTCCTTGCCAACGCATTTTTAGGATATTACAATCGATCTGCTTTCAAACCATTATTTGTTCCAGTTTACGAAAACGAAGTTTAAATGAAAAATTCGGTTAGTGTGAGCCAACTCTCACAAAATCAAAAAATTGCACTTCCCCTGAAGACGTATCATAAAAGGCAGGTACAATTTTAAAGGCCCCAGAATCCACCTGCTCTTTTAAGTAAACACTTGATTCCAATATTTCTGAAATGGAGTTTAATACATTTGCTTTCACAACATGATTGAAGATATGTTCGTTCCCTTCTTTTCCAACTTGAAGTTTGGAATCGGATCCATCGATGGCTTTTTGGATTTTATTTGTGATACTTGCGATATTTCCGTCTTTTAGTGAATAGATTGCACTGGAAACAGCTCCACAGTTGGAATGCCCTAGGACAACGATGAGTTTTGTTCCGATTTTAGCGCAAGATAGTTCCAAACTTCCCAAAATTTCTTGGTTTACGATATTCCCTGCGATGCGAATGGATATGAGATCGCCAAGACCAGCATCGAATATAATTTCAGGACTCGTTCTAGAATCAATACAAGACAAAACAACTGCGATAGGATTTTGTCCAAATGCTGTGGCGTTTACTTGGTGTTTAAAATATTTTTCGGACCATTTACCTTTTACAAATCTTTCGTTTCCTCTTTTGAGAAATTCTAGAATTTCGTTAGGTGATAGTTTCTGTTGTGCTTCTTTGTCCAAGATATTCACAAATTGCACTTGGTCTGTCAGTTCGTAGTGTTCTTTTACACCAATCAAATTCAATTGTATGTTTTTCTCAACAGAAACAACGGATTTGAATTCTTCTAATATTTCTAATATATCGTGATCAATGAAATTACAAATGGTAGCATCCACGATTACTTTTGTATTTTCAGGCAGAGACCATAACGTATCTTTGATGGATGCTTTGTTTAAAAACGAAACTTGGTTAGGAAGTTCAATACGAATGGTCTCGCCTATGTTTAGGTTTTCCGTTTCTACGGAAAATGGATTTTTGTAATGATTCTTTAAGATGAATAAAAAACTAATGCTCAAACCAATTAAAACACCTGTGAGTAAATCGGTAAAAATAATTGCAAGGATCGTTGCTACAAAAGGTAAAAATTGATAAATTCCTTTTTTGTAAAGGGATTTGTACAATGCAATATTGGTTAATTTAAATCCGGTTACAATTAAAATCACAGCTAACGAAGATAAAGGGATAAGATTGAAAGCTGAACTTAAAAATACAACACTAGAGCCAAGTAGGATTCCATGAAAGATAGTTGAAATTTTTGATTTTGCACCTGCATATATATTCACCGTACTTCTAACAATCACAGAAGTAATCGGAAGCCCACCGATAAGACCTGATAATGAATTTCCGATCCCTTGGGCTACAAGTTCTCGGTTAGGAGAAGCAAGCCTTTTGTGTGGATCAATCTTTTCCACTGCATCCAAATTCAGTAAGGTTTCCAAAGTGGCAAAAGCAGCTATGGTAAATGCATAATACCAAACCGTTGGACTCATAATGTTTGAAAAATCTGGATAAAGAAAAATTGAATCCCAATTTTGGATTTTGGGAATCGAAACCAGATGTTTTTCTGAAAGAAAAAGTCCAGGAAAGAACAAAAAGAAACATTGGTTTAGCAAAACTCCAGTTAGGATGACAAGGATCGGTGATGGGATATACTTTAGTCCTTTCCATTTTAGTTTGTCATAAACCACCATGAATAAGAGTGAAACTAAGGAAATGGTTAAGGCACCCCAGGAGAAATATTTTTTGATATTCAAAAGTTCAGAAAATGTATTTTCACCGTCCCTTTGGAAAAAAATAAAATCTTCTTCTGGGTCTATATCAAATCCTACCGCATGAGGGATTTGTTTTAAGATTAAGATGATCCCAATGGAAGCAAGAAGGCCTTGGATCACATTGGAAGGGATGTAATTGGCTATGAATCCAGCTCGCAGGAATCCGAGTCCCATTTGGATGAGCCCAGATAAAAAGACGGCAAGTAAAAAAGTTCGGTAGTCTCCAAGGCCTGCCAAAGCAGCAAGCACCAACGTAACAAGTCCTGCAGCAGGTCCACTGACACTTGTATTTGAATGGCTAATGACTCCTACAACAATTCCACCGATCACACCGGAAATCACTCCCGATAATAAAGGTGCGCCACTAGCGAGTGCGACTCCTAAACACAAAGGGAGTGCAACTAAAAATACAACGAGGCCAGAAGGGATGTCATGTCGGAGATTGGAAAACATATAAGTCAGGAAACGGTAAATGTTTGGGAGCTAACTGTCAACACGAATGAAAGAAAAGTTTTTTAAAAGGTACAATTTGTCCTACAGGCTTCAAGTTTTTTATAACCAAAGGATGACGTCGTTTAGGTCTTCCTCATCGATCACATGCCGAATCTGGTCTTCTGTTGTGAATGAAATCGATTGTACTTGTATTGAATTCCATAATTGGGTAAAAACATAGGGCCCAACCAAACATTTGTATATCGAATTGGGTTGGATTTTTTTTTGGATGGAACAAATCAGTTCTGGAGTTTTACTTTCATCTGGGATTAACAATTGACGATTCCCATCACTGGCAAAAAACAAAATTTGAAATTTCGAAATGTTAACTTTTGTTAGGTTTTCGGTTTTAATGAAAAGTTGTAATTCTTTTTTATCTTTGTTATGCCTTGGTTGGATGGAAACAAGGATTGGAAGGCCCACAGCTTTTAAAAACTGTTTTCGTTCTTCCAAATTGGTCTTAGGGAGGCTACTCCCACAATTTCCAATGGAAAAACAGATGCAAATGTTTACCAAACAGGTGGAAATTTTGGACAATGCAGTGCGAAAGGTTCGATTCTTTGGAATGGGTCGCAAACTGAAATCAGAATTTCGATTCCAGGAAGGGACTCAATCTCTTTTTTCATCCGACTTCCCCCATCTACTTTATTGAGAAACAAACTCAAAATCTCATTTTGGCCCTAATAAGATTTATGAATTTACGGAAAGTGGAATCTGTCTAAATTTGGACGTAATAGAAAAATTTACACCTACACTCTAACAGGAGCTCTTCAATGACGTTGAGTCTAGACTTCTTTCGTTCCTCAATTGGAAAGAAGATCATAATGGCCATTACTGGATTTATCTGGTTTGGATTCGTGATCCTTCATATGGTCGGAAACCTTCAAGTTTTCCAAGGACCAGAAAAATTAAACACCTACGCAAAGTTTCTCAAAGATTTAGGTCCCCTTCTCTGGGTGGCACGGATTGGACTCCTTGTGGCTTTTGTGGGTCATGTTTGCACCGCCATCCTCCTAAAATTGGAAAATAGCAGTGCCCGTCCGGTCTCTTATGCAAAGAATTCCACGATCCAAGCATCGTTTGCGTCTCGCACAATGGCTTATAGTGGGTTGTTACTCTTAACCTTTCTCATTTACCATTTAGCACATTTCACTTTGGGATATACCAACCCAGACCACTACTCTCACGAATACATTTTAAAAAATGGAGATGTGGTGCATGATGTGTATGCGATGGTAATCCTCGGATTCCAAGACCCAACCATTGCGATCTCATATGTAGTTTTTATGGTTTTCCTTGCTCTGCATTTTTCCCATGCTTTGGGTTCCATGTTACAAACGTTAGGCATCCTTGCACCAAAACACAATCCCACCATCCAAAAGATTTCCACAGGACTTGGACTCCTCGTTTTGATTGGAAATTGTTCCATGCCACTCTCGATTTTACTCGGGTATGTGCGTTAAGGGGTTTTAGGAGAGAATATGAAATTAGATTCAAAAATACCATCGGGCCCATTAGAACAAAAATGGGACAAACACAAACAAGACATCAAATTAGTGAACCCAGCGAACAAACGAAAGTACAAAGTGATCATTGTCGGAACAGGACTTGCGGGAGCCTCTGCTGCAGCCACACTATCCGAACTTGGTTACCAAGTATCTGTATTTTGTTTCCAAGATAGCCCAAGACGTGCCCACTCGATTGCAGCCCAAGGTGGGATCAATGCGGCAAAAAACTACCAAAACGATGGTGACTCGGTTTACCGATTGTTCTATGACACGGTAAAAGGTGGGGACTTCCGCGCAAGAGAAGCAAACGTCTATCGTTTGGCACAAGTTTCTACCAACATCATTGACCAATGTGTGGCGCAAGGAGTTCCGTTTGCCCGTGAGTATGGTGGAACTTTATCGAATCGTTCCTTTGGTGGTGCCCAAGTATCTCGTACGTTTTATGCAAAAGGACAAACTGGCCAACAGTTACTCCTTGGTGCCTACTCTGCTCTAGAAAAACAAATCTCTCGTGGTGCGGTAAAGATGTACCCAAGAACAGAGATGCTTGAGTTAGTACTCGTGGATGGACATGCAAAAGGAATTGTTGTCCGTGATCTTGTGACCGGTGAGATTTCTTCCCATGCTGGGGATGCGGTGATTTTGGCTTCCGGTGGGTATGGAAACGTATTTTACCTTTCCACAAACGCAAAAGGATCTAATGTAACGGCAACCTACCGTGCTTATAAAAAAGGGGCAGCATTTGCAAACCCATGTTATACACAAATCCACCCAACTTGTATCCCTCAATCTGGTGATTACCAATCCAAACTCACCCTGATGTCGGAATCCCTCCGAAATGACGGACGAGTGTGGGTGCCTAAGAAAAAGGATGACCTTCGCCCTCCACACGAAATTCCAGAGGAAGAAAGAGATTATTACCTAGAAAGAAAATACCCATCTTACGGAAACCTTGCCCCACGTGATATCTCCTCTCGTTCGGCGAAAGAAGCCTGTGACAATGGCCTCGGTGTAGGACCAAAAGTGGGTGACAAACGATTAGGTGTGTATTTGGACTTTTCTGATTCCATCAAACGATTGGGAGAAAATGTTGTGGCAGACCGTTATGACAACCTCTTCCAAATGTATGAAAGGATCACTGGCGAAAACCCATACAAAGTTCCGATGCGAATTTACCCTGCGGTTCACTACACGATGGGTGGACTTTGGGTGGATTACAACCTGATGTCAAACATCCCTGGCCTCCATGTCCTTGGGGAAGCAAACTTCTCAGACCATGGCGCGAACCGACTAGGAGCTTCTGCTCTGATGCAAGGTCTTGCAGATGGTTACTTTGTGATCCCTTACACCATCGGTGATTATTTTGCCAAAGAAGGTGCAAAGAATATTTCTACTGACCGACCTGAGTTCAAAGAAGCAGAAGCCCGTGTTCGTGAAATGACAAACAAACTTCTAAACATCAATGGGAAAAAAACACCAGATGATTTCCATAGGGCACTTGGAAAGATCATGTGGGACCAATGTGGTATGGCACGTAACGAAAAAGGCCTAAAAGATGCTTTGAAAAAAATCCCTGAACTCCGTGAGGAATTCTGGAAGAATGTAAAAGTAGCAGGCTCAGGGTCTGAGCTCAACCAAGAGTTAGAGAAAGCAGGTCGAGTTGCCGACTTTTTAGAGTTTGGCGAACTCATGTGCCTTGATGCCCTTACTCGGGAAGAGTCTTGTGGTGGTCACTTCCGCGAAGAACACCAAACGGAAGATGGTGAAGCGAAACGTAACGATGAAAAATTCTGCCACGTATCGGCTTGGGAATACCAAGGAGAAGGAAAAACTCCAGTAGAACACCGTGAAAAACTCGAATACGAAAACATCCACTTAGCCGTAAGGAGCTACAAATAATGGATAATATGAAGTTACACCTGAAAGTTTGGAGACAAAAGGACAAAAACGACAAAGGTCGTATGGTCAGTTACGAAGCAAACAATGTAAATGAACATATGTCCTTTTTAGAAATGTTAGATGTTGTGAATGATGACCTCATCAAAAAAGGAGAAGATCCGATTGCTTTCGATCATGACTGTCGGGAAGGGATTTGTGGGTCATGTTCTATGGTGATCAACGGTGTTCCTCATGGTCCAGAAAAAGGAACCACAACTTGCCAATTGCATATGCGAAAGTTCAAAGACGGGGATACCGTTGTGATTGAACCTTGGCGAGCAAAAGCGTTCCCTGTGACCAAGGATTTGGTTGTGGACCGTTCTGCATTTGATCGCATCATCCAGGCTGGTGGTTACATTAACGTAAACACAGGTGGAGCACCTGATGGAAACGCACTCCCAATCCCAAAAGTGGATGCTGACCTTGCGATGGACGCTGCCACTTGCATTGGGTGCGGGGCATGTGTGGCTGCATGTAAAAATGCATCCGCAATGTTATTTGTTTCGGCAAAGGTATCCCACTTGGCACTTTTACCACAAGGTGTGGTAGAGAAAAAAGAAAGGGTACGTAAAATGGTGAGTGCGATGGACAAAGAAGGATTTGGAAATTGTACGAACCAATACGAATGTGAAGCTGCTTGTCCGAAAGAAATTTCGGTGAACTTCATCACGCGCCTCAATCGAGAATACATTTCAAGTTAATTCAAAAACTGTATTTTCAGAAAGAAATGAAAAACCCGGACTTACACTCCGGGTTTTTTTATGCCTAAATTTGAAAGAGTTGGTTTTTCGTTTTTTGAAAGGCCTTCATTGTTTCCAGTTCCTTAGAAAACAATCTTAGTACATATTCCGCTCTTTCTTTGTCTTCCCCTTTCAGCGCACTTAAATAAAGATTGGATTTCCCTTTGATCTCTTCTGCGGTGGTGAAGTTTTTTTGGATCAGAGCCAATTGGCCTTTTGTCAAAAAAGCATAAAATTTTTCCAATGGGTGTTTTGATTCATCTTTTAAGATTTTATCTAAGAGTGGTTCCACCAAATCATCGTTATTTGGGTCTTCGTCCATTAAATATAAATTCGCAAGGCTTAACAGTTTACCTTCTTCTTTGTATTCCGATACTTTTTTTTCAGAGTACAAATCTTCAAAGTATACAAATCGATTGGATTTTACTTGGCAGATCGTCGCTAATTGTTTTTGGAAATCACTCGTATCAATTTTGTTTTTTTCGACGTTAAAATTTGTGACCACGAGGAAAAGTAAATCTCCCTCTTTTTCGATATAGCGAAAGCCAATGATAAGCTCCTCCTCTTTCTCATACCCAGGTAGATAAATTTGGTTTGGGTGGTCTTTGGATGCATGTGTGATCATAAAATCAACCATCGCTTCCAATTCACTCGGTGAAAAATCCAAGTTCAAATGGCGAAAGATCCTCACTTCTAGGATATGGCTTAGGTAATAGGGATTGGTTTTTGTGGGATAAGGCACATTGTTAACTGAGACTCTAAAACGAATGTCATGGCCTGGATTTTCCTGTGAGAAAATGGGAACAGTGAAACTAAAACCAACAATGAGTAGCGATAAAAAAAGGATACGATTCATAGGACCTCAAAAATTATCCATTAGAATAGGGAGTCATCAAGCAAAGTCAACAATTCCTTTTTGGGAATTTTTAAGTTTTCTAGAACTTGGGTTTGGATGTGGGTTAAAAATTGGATTTCTTTTCCTCGTTTCAACCTGCCTTGGAATAAGGTATCCAATCGATTGAGGATGGCTTTTCGTAATAAGATTTGGTCCATTTGATTCGTAACCATTGGAATTCCATTTTCTACTTTCTTTTGGTTCCCATCACCCGATGCAAAAATCATTTCATTTCTGATAGATAACAAAGAATACAATCGAAATCTTTCGATCGCTTTGTATTGCATCGACAACTGGTCATCATGACCACCGAAACGTATGAGGAGATTTTCTTCCAATAAACCAATGTTAAACCCAGATAATAAAATGCGATTCCACAAATCATAATCTTCACATGTTTTCATTTCAGGACGAAAGAATCCAATTTGGGATAATGTTTGTTTGTGTGCAATGAAACTAGAACAAGTGACCATACAGAGTTCAAGTGATTGTTCTAAGAACCTTCCCGGTATTTTTTTGTACTTTCCTTTTGGTTCGAGAATGTTTCCTTTTTTATTCCATATTTCATTGGTTTGTGAAAAGAAGAGTTCTGGATTCTCTAGGTGGTAATCAATTTGTTTTTCTAGTTTTTCTTTGAACCATTCATCATCAGAATCGAGTAGTGTGATCCATTCCCCTTCAGTTTTCTCTAATCCAAGATTACGTGCGGAACTCACCCCATTACGTTCTGTTTGGTGGATTTGGATTGATTTTTTGTATCTACCAATGGGAATCATTTGGCGTTTCCAAATTGGGAGGTTTGAGACTAAATAGGACCAAGTGTCGTCAGTTGAGCCATCATCGATGATGTGGAGTTCCCAGTTTGGATAGGTTTGGTCTAATACAGATTGGATCGACCGTTCTAGCAGATATCGTCTGTTATGCGTTGGTAATATAATGGAGACAAGTGGGAGATGGGGGTACTTCATGTGTTTGGCCTCTTCAGCACCAAGTCCAAGTGTTGGATTTGGCCTCCTTGGTGGAGGTAAAAGAAAGGTAGGTTCTCGCTTCCCGTAGGCATGTATGATTTTAGAGTTTGTAAGGGAGTTTTGGATTTGGGTGCCTGTCCCATGTTTTCATCCTCAAATAGATGGAAGGTCGACTTGGCACTGTAAATGGGATCGAGGATGATATTGGTTTTATTATAAAACCCTTCGATCCAATCTCTGATTTGATTTGTAGTTTTGGCAAACCTGATTCCTTCGCGAAATGGGAGACTTTGGTTTTCTTTTCCAAACGGTTTAGGATTTGAGTTTAAAAAACGTTCGTCCGGGAATTCGATCAGATTTTCGTTTGGTACGGTTTGGATTTTCAATCCAAGTTTTTTTTGTAAGGTTTCTCTTTTAGGGAGCCAAGTGGTTTTCCTTTCCCCGACCATGATACCAAGTACAAAAATTTTGGAATCCTGAAAGAAATCATAGGCAGAAAGGAAACTTGCCCCCGATCCTACCTCTAATAGCAAAATGGCAACCTTCGCATCACAACCATTTGGTTGGCTTAAGTCCTCTATTTTTTCCGATCCATCACTGGCAGTCTGAACTTTGGAATGGATTTCTGATGCTAATTCTTTCCAGAAAAGGGAAAGGCCATGCGTTAAAGCCGGGTGGATTCCAAACTCCGGTAAACAGAGACCCTGAAAATTGTTTGCTCTTTCGAAAAATTGGAGTTCAGCATCTTTTCTTTTCGCATAACATACATTTGAGTGAGAATGGAGATTTACCAACCTTTCGTTATAGGTTTTTAGATTTGGGTCTTTGGTATAGGAAATCGTTTCCACATGAAATCCAAAAAGACGGAGGATGGTTGTAAAACTAGCCAAGTAGTTCCCATGGATTGATCCCCAAAGGAGAATCCTTCCGATTTGATTCCTATGTAAAAATTGAACGACTCCGTATACCTTTCGCCACTTGGTTCCAAATCCAAATGGCAAAAGGTCATCGCGTATGATGGCATGCTCGAAGCAATTTGTGACTTTCACCGGAAGATCGGGAAAGGATTCTTTTATGCCAAATGAAACGTTCGGCAAATGGAATCTCGTTTAGTCTCCCGTTTTGAGAATGGACAAAAAAGCTTCTTGTGGGATTTCCACGTTTCCAATTTGTTTCATTCTCTTTTTCCCTTCTTTCTGTTTCTCGAGGAGTTTTTTCTTACGAGAAATATCCCCTCCGTAACATTTTGCCGTTACGTTTTTACGAAGGGCCGAGATACTTTCCCGAGCCACAACTTTGGAGCCAATCGCGGCTTGCAGTGGGATCATAAACTGGTGGCGTGGGATGAGGTCTTTTAGTTTTTCGATGATGACTCGTCCCCTCTCCTCGGCCTTGGATTTGTGTACGATGGATGACAGAGCATCCACAGGTTCGCCATTGACAAGGATGTCCATTCGCACAAGTTTAGAATCCTTGTACCCTACTTCTTCGTAATCGAGAGACGCATACCCTTTCGTATATGATTTGAGTTTGTCATAAAATTCAAAAATCAATTCTGCAAGAGGGAGTTCATAGGTTAACTGGAGTTTGTCTTTGGATAAATAAACCGTGTCCATATGGATCCCACGTTTTTCAATCACAAGGGACATGATATTTCCCACATACGATTCAGGCGCAATGATGGTTGCTTTGACAAAAGGTTCTTCTGATTTTCCAATCAAAATGGGGTCTGGCCATTTACTTGGATTATCCACTTCGATAAGGTCCCCTTTGGTAGTGGTGATCCGAAACTTAACAGATGGTGCCGTTGTGATCAGGGCTAAATTAAATTCACGTTCCAAACGTTCTTGGACAATCTCCATATGGAGGAGGCCAAGGTAACCCACACGGAATCCAAATCCGAGTGCTGCCGAATTTTCCCTCTCAAACGTAAGGGCAGAGTCGTTTAATTTGAGTTTTTCGATGGCATCAACAAGCGCATCGAAGTCTTCCCCGTTGATCGGAAACAGACCAGCAAATACCATGGGTTTTGCATCTTTAAACCCTTTGACATCTTCAGCGGTTTGGCGGTTGGCATGGGTGATGGTATCCCCCGTTTTGGCATCTCCCATCTTTTTCATCCCCGCAACCACATACCCAACGTCCCCCGCTTGTAATTCTTCGCAAGCCACCATGGAGAGCCTGTTGATCCCCACTTCCGTCACGGTAAACTGTCGGCCAATGTTCATCATATGGATCACTTCGCCTTTGCGAAGTTTTCCATCATATAACCTTACTTTGGCGACAACACCCATATAGGTATCAAAAAAGGAATCATAGATTAGGGCTTTGAGAGGTGCTTCCACATCCCCCTTGGGAGGTGGTAACAAATAACAAATGGCTTCGAGTACTTCTTGGACATTGAGCCCTGTTTTTGCTGAGATAGGAATGGCTTCTTCGGGATTGAGACCGAGAGATTCCTCAATCATCAATTTGCATTTGTCGATGTCTGCTGATGGAAGGTCAATTTTATTGATCACGGGGATGATGCGAAGGTCAAGGTCCATCGCAAGGTACAGGTTTGCTAAAGTTTGTGCTTCCACACCTTGGCTTGCATCGACGATGAGGAGCACCCCTTCACAAGCTGCAAGCGAACGAGAGACTTCGTACGTAAAATCCACGTGGCCCGGAGTATCAATTAAATTCAGGTGGTATATATTTCCGTCTTTGGCATGGTAATCAAAGGATGCATTGTTTGCTTTGATTGTGATCCCACGTTCCCTTTCGATGTCCATGGAATCGAGGATTTGGTCTTTTTTCGTACGTTGGTCTGTGACAAGACCAATCTCAAGCAAACGATCCGCCAGAGTGGACTTTCCGTGGTCGACATGGGCAATGATGGAAAAATTGCGGGTGAATTTTTGGCGTTCGTTCACGGTTCCCTCTTCTTTTTAAGTCATTTTCCTGGAACGAGGCTCTTTGTCGAAAAAGTTTATTGTCAGAGGCTTAAATTTCCTAAGACTGGAAGGAAATTATCCCTTAGGAGAAACAATTCCCGATGTCCCAAAAAGATAGCATTCGTTCCGTCAGAGCCCGTGAAATAATGGATTCCAGAGGGAATCCAACCGTTGAAGTGGATGTCACGTTAGAAGACGGTTCTTTTGGTCGTGCGGCGGTACCCTCTGGGGCATCCACTGGGGAACACGAAGCCGTTGAACTTCGTGACGGTGATAAAAAAAGATACTCTGGAAAAGGAGTACTCAAAGCCGTTGAAAATGTGAATTCCAAAATTTCGAAATCCATCCTTGGCCTTTCGGCAACAAACCAACTTCTCATCGATGGAACCATGATTTCCCTTGATGGAACTGCCAATAAATCGAAGTTAGGTGCCAATGCACTTTTGGGTGTTTCCATGGCAGTGGCAAAAGCAGCAGCAGCACATACAGGCCTTCCACTTTACCGTTATATCGGTGGGACATTTGCCCGTGAACTTCCTGTTCCCATGATGAACATCATCAATGGTGGTGCCCATGCGGACAATAATATCGACTTCCAAGAATTTATGATCCTTCCTGTTTCGGCACCGAATTTCCGCGAAGCCCTTCGGATGGGTGCTGAAGTTTTCCATAGCCTAAAATCTGTATTAAAAGGCAAAGGCCTAAATACCGCTGTGGGTGACGAAGGTGGATTTGCACCAAACCTAACAAGCAATAGTGAAGCAATTGAAGTGATCCTCACGGCCATCGAAAAGGCAGGTTACAAACCAGACCTAGACATCAAAATTGGACTCGATTGTGCTGCTTCTGAGTTTTATGATGAGAAAAAGAAAAAGTATGTTTTAAAAGCCGAGAAAAAACCAGAAAAGACAGCCGAAGAACTTGTAGAATACTACTCAAATTTAGTATCCAAGTATCCGATCATTACCATGGAAGACGGTCTGGATGAAAATGATTGGACAGGCTGGAAAAAACTTTCCGAAAAACTCGGGAAAAAGATCCAACTTGTGGGGGATGATTTGTTCGTAACCAATATCAAAAAACTCTCACAAGGGATCGAAAAAGGGATCGGTAATTCCATCCTCATCAAAGTGAACCAAATTGGAACTTTGACAGAGACCCTGAGTGCCATTGAAATGGCTAAAAAAGCGCAGTACACGGCAGTCGTTTCTCACAGGTCTGGGGAAACAGAAGATGCAACGATTTCCCACATTGCCGTTGCCACGAATTCTGGTCAGATCAAAACGGGTTCCTTAAGCAGAACCGATCGGATCGCAAAGTACAACGAACTCCTTCGCATCGAAGAAGAACTCGGAAAAAATGCGACCTACAGTGGAGTGGGTACGTTTTACAACCTAAGATAAAATGACAGCAACCAAAGCCTCTCTTCTCTTAACCTACGTTTGTGCCTGCCTCTACCTTGGGCTTTTGTCTGAGTCGGGGATGGCGGAACGTTTGCGTTTGGAAAAAGAACTCATCACTCTCAATGCTGAGGTGGAGAGGCTTTTGGTGGAGAATCAGGGACTCGAAGAAAAGGAAAGGCGTCTGAAAAATGATGCCTATGCCTTGGAACAAGAAGCTCGTAAATACTACTTACTTTCCGAAACTGCCCATGTCTTAAAGTTTGAAGAGTTTCCGGAAAAAACCGTAACCAAACCCAAGGCCATTCCCGCATCCATCCGTGCTGCCGGTTTTGGTGGAGAGTGGAAAGAGCCACCGCTCTTTTTACTCCGTTTCTTTTTTATTTCTTTTAGTGTTTTCCTGATTCTAGGTGTGTACTACAAGCTGAAACGCTTGCCTCATATGTCTAACCAGAAAAGACTGAACTAATATGCCAGAAGAAGAAACACCAGAAAAAGAAATCACCGAAACCATCCAAGACCTCATAAGCGATAAAAACATGGGAAAGAAGTTCCTGGAAAAACGGAAAATCTTTCTCTGGGGTCCTGTCACTGACGAATCCTCCAAAGATCTTACTGCCAAACTGATGTATTTGGAAATGGTAGATCCAGGAAAACCAATTACGTTTTATATCAATAGCCCCGGTGGTGTGGTCACATCAGGCCTTGTGGTTTATGACACCATGCAAATGATCACCTCCCCTGTGCATACAGTTTGTATGGGGATGGCAGCTTCTATGGGATCCATTTTACTCATTGGTGGGAAAAAGGGGAATCGTTACATCTGGCCAAATGGTCGTGTGATGATCCACCAACCTTCCATCGGTGGACAAATCCAAGCTCCTGCCACGGATTTGCTCATCCATGCCCAGGACATTGTGAAAACGAAAGAAAAACTCAATCAGATGTTAGCTGACGCTTGTGGTAAATCCTATGAACAATTGGTGGAAGACACCGATCGAGATTATTATATGGATGCAGAACAAGCGCTTGCTTATGGCATCGTTGATAAAATCGTAAACAAAATTGACGTCGTCTAACAAAGAATTTAAACCAAGAAGATTTTTAGAAGGTCGTCACCTTCAAACTGTCTACAATGTACTATTTCCTCCAGACAACGCGTTGGAGGATGAGTACTTTTCAGAAAGTATCCTCATTCCCACAAATGATGGGTCTGGGGATTTGCTTTGGTTAGAACATAACCCTCCTCTATCCCAAGTCCGTAATAAAATGTCTCCCTGGAATGGATCATACATCATGTTAGTCCATGGTATGGAAGGAAGTTCCGAATCCCATTATATGGTTAGTGTCGGAAAAGAAGCACTCAACCGAGGATACGGAGTTGTGCGCATGAACCTACGCAATTGTGGACGTGGATTAGGACTAGCTAAAAAGCCATATAACGCAGGCCAGTCGGAAGATATTGACGTAGTTTTAAAATACATCTCTAAACATTTTACGAAATCTATATTTGTATCTGGTTTTTCTTTATCGGCCAATATGGTGTTAAAATTTTTTGGTGAAAAAAGAGAACATTATGCAAAGGCATTTACGGCCACATCCCCACCTCTCGACTTAAAACGAAGTTGTGATTTTATTGATTCTAGGGCTGGTAATTTTTACCGAGACCATTTTCTTGAGACCATGAAAGAAAAGGTAAACCTTGGCATATATGATATCACAGAAAAACGAAAGGAACAGGTTTTAAAAAGTAAGTCTTTTTTTGACTTTGATGATTTTTTTACGGCACCTGTTTCTGGTTATGCGAATGTTCTCGAATACTATAATATTTGCTCGAGCGTAAAATACTTGTCTGGCATCAAAATTCCAGGTCTCATTGTCCATGCTGATGATGATCCTGTTGTGCCATCGGAAGTTTGGCATGAAATCCGTTGGAAATCTTATCCATTATTACAAACTGTCCTTACTGAAAAAGGGGGGCATGTTGGATTTATCAGTGATCCATCTCCTGAGAATCCTGAAGGTAGATGGTTACCAAAAATTCTCCTCGATTTTTTTGATTCCAAAATCAAATCCCATTCATAAATTAAATTAAAATTCCAGGACGGTGTGTGATGCGTGACCTATTAAAAGAATGTATATCGGAAGAATCCGGATTTGTTGAGTTGCGATACCACCACAAAGAAAGCCGTTCCTTTTTTGCAGAACGAGGCCGAGTGGAATCCACTGCCCTAAGAAAGCGCACTGGTGTTGGCGTTCGTGTTTTAGAATCGGGTACTTGGGGTTTTGCATCGACAAGTGAAATTTCAAAGGTTTCCATCCAAAATGCCATTCATATCGCCAAAAAGGCAGCCAGATTATCATCAGCTCTCCGGAAAGACAAAATTCCAAACCTTCCCAAAGCCAATTTTGCAATTGGTGATTTCATTGGAAAAGGGATCGAAGACTTTCGTGGTCGCTCCGTCGATGAAAAATTGAAGATGGTCCTCGATATCCAAAATGAGGCTAGTAAACAATCCACCAAACTGCAATCAGTTGGTTGTGGGTATTCCGAAATTTATGAAGAAAAGGCCATAGTCACAACAGATGGGGCCGATAGTTTTTTTAGTTTGGTAAGACCTGAATTTCGTGTTTCTGCCGTAGCCAAAGACGATGGAAAATTGGAATCTGGTTCCCATTCCATTGGAGTGACAGGGGGATGGGATTGTCTCTTCCGATCACAAACTGCAACGCAAATTTCAGAAGAAGCATGTAAAACAGCAGTCGACCTACTTTCCAGTGAACTGCCGGATGGTGGCCTTTCCACAGTGATCCTTTCCCCTTCGATTGTGGGCCTACTCGTTCATGAAGCCATTGGTCATACAGTGGAAGCTGATTTTGTTTTATCTGGATCTGTGGCACAAGGGAAAATTGGACACCGTGTTGGGTCCGACTTGGTGACGTTATGCGACTCTGGTTTTTCCGAATACTATGAAGGTGCAGGTGGTACGATCCCAGTAGATGATGAAGGGGTGGTTCCAACAAACACTGTGATCATCAAAAACGGAATTTTAACCTCTTATTTGCATAACCGTGAAACAGCCGAGCGATTTGGAGTGGCACCTACTGGTTCTGCAAGGGCTTGGGAATACGGCGATGTTCCTCTGATACGGATGCGAAATACATTTTTACTCCCTGGGAATTCAAGTTTGGAGGAAATGATTGCGAATACGAAGGACGGGTACTACTTGGATGGAGCTAAGAATGGGCAAGCAGATGCCACTGGTGAATTTATGTTTGCCGTACAAAAAGCATACCGTATCCAAAATGGGAAAATCACCCATTTGCTAAAAGGTGTCACTGTATCTGGTCTTGCATTTGATGTTTTACAGAATGTGGATATGGTATCAAAGGAATTTAAATGGGATTTGGGTTCAGGGCACTGTGGAAAAGGACAACCTGCAAAAGTGGATGCTGGTGGGCCATATGTTCGCACGAAAGTATTGCTTGGTGGTAAATAAATGGATCGTGGATCGATAGAAAAACGTTTAAACGACCAAAAAGATTTACTGACTCATTTAATCCAAAAAGCAAAATCAAATGGAATCGAACAGGTGGAGATCTATTCCAGTTATGGATTTTCCGAAGATGTGAGTTTAGAGAAAAACGATCTCAATAACTGCACAGCGACAGAAGAAAATATGTTCGGGATTCGGGTGATTCATGAAGGAAACCAAGGGTTTCTCATTTCAAATCATATTCCAAGTTTGTATACGTCCATTGAGGAAGCTTACCAATTGGCAAAAAGCCAATCCACTCCAGATCTTGATCTAACCTTACCAGATGTACGGCCAATAACAAACCAATTTAACACGTATGACCCATCACTTGATTCTATGGGTATCGAGGATTTGGTTTCTTATGCAAAAGAAGCTCTTGGTTGGCGTAATGACCTTTATGGAAAAGTAAACATTGATTCAGGTGACTTTTCGCTTAGCAAAGGTTATAAATTAATTGTTTCTTCGAAAGGTGTGATGGCACATGAACTTGGGGCAGAACTTTCTGCATCCGTTATGGGTATGGGCGTTGACGGAGAACTGGTAGGAAGTTTTGACTATGATTCGGCGAGTGGGTTCAACAAAGAGCAGTTCCAATCCTTATGGAAAAAAGCGTTCCATAACTTTGGAGACAAATGTATGGGAGCTTTGTATGCGAAACCAACTGCTAGTTTCCAAGGAAAGGTCCTCCTCCCACCTGAGGCTGTGTATTCTTTTTTCCTTGGACTTTTTGTGGGTTCTTTGAACGGGACAAGCCTTCGAAAAGGGAAATCAAAAATGGAAGGAAAGTTAGGTGAAAAAGTAGCCTCTTCTCTGCTCTCTCTCTTTGATGATCCAACAAATATTGGTTTTATGGGTTCCACCGGTTTTGATCGAGAGGGAATGCCTACGAGTGTGAAAAAAGTTCTGAGTAATGGGGTTTTGGAATCCTATTTTTATAATACTTACGAAGCAAAAAAAGCGGGCCTTCCAATTTCCAATGGCTGTGCCACTGGTGGGGCACAAAGCCTACCTGGTTGTGGCCCAAAACAATTACAAATAGTACCCGGCACCTCTTCCAAAGACGAGTTTTTCAAACAACCAGGGAAAACACTGTTTGTAAATCGTATCTCGGGAACAAAGGATGGGGCCTCAGGTGATTTTTCTGGAGTGGTGAAGGGTGGGTACCTTTTGGAAGGGGGAGAAAAAATCCCTGTTCGTGAAGTACAAATTGTAGGCAATGCCTTTGATGCCCTCCACCAAATTGAAGCCATCTCCAAAGAAGGTGAACTTTTAGGTGAATCTTCCTTTGTTCCTTACATGTTACTTGATGGGTTTACGGTCACTGGGGTCACGGAAGACTAAATGCCTCAAGAAATTTTAGAAAGGCCAGCGGGTGCTTCCTTTTTTCTCATCCTGTCTTATGAGAATGAGGATATTTTTTTCGAATTAAAGGCACTAGCAGAAAAACGTTTTTCTAAGATCATGTATGAATCTGTCCTTTTGCCGAAATGGACACCAGATGAAACGGAACGCGAGTTTAGTTACCCTGGGCGATATACTAAGGTATTGTCTTTCAAACAAAGGATCCACAGAGAAGAAATTGTAGAGAAAAAAAAGGAATGTTTAGAATTCCAATCTTTGTTACAAAAAAAAGATATGAGTTGCCTATTAGTTCCAGGATATGTTACTTCGCATAACATTGTTGTCGCGAAATCTAAAGATGATTTTCATAGGATGTACTTGTTCCAAGGTGTTTATGCAGAAACTGTATACTACTTTTCCCGTGGGCAATTGACCCCCCTTCCCTACGCACAAAGTTATTTTAAAGAAAAAGATGTGATCTATTTTTTTAATACCTTACGAGAATCTTATGAGTTTAATAAATTTAAGTCTTAATCGATTCGATTCTTGCAAACCAAAAGTTTGCCAATTAGTATGTTCTTTTGTTTTGGTCCTCAGTAGTGTTTTTATTTTCCAGTGCAAAGAAAAAGAATCATTGGTATTTCAGTTTTGTGATAATTTTAACGAAGCACTCGACTGCACAGAACCCAAAACTGAAAACGATTTGGTGTTCTTAGACCAAACCAAGTTTAAAAAGGAAAATCCAAGTTTCGAAGATTTTGGTAATTTTTTATACTTCACTGCCAGGGAAACACCAGGGATTCGTGTGGAATTCACAAACCCTTGGAATGGGGTAGAAGCTTATGAATTTAAGTCCAACTACCATGCCTATTTGTCTTATGGCAGTTCCAAGGAACGAATGGAAGGGAATCAATTAAAGCCTCATACAGTGGTTTCATTTCATTATTTAGGAGCACTTTTAAAAGAGGAATTTCGTCATACTGGGATCGCATCCAAACCCTTTCGAATGGAAACATTGGGTGATATTCACCTAACATACGTCATTGAAATTCCGGGCCAAAAACCAATCACAAAAGAAAGAACCTTACGGTTACAATGGAAATAACCAATTTAGGACTTGTGTCTTAAAAGGTAAATCCCAGTTTTGCTGTGATTGTGACGGTGAATGGAAAAGGAAATTTAGAATGCCCTCACTACTTTTGGATGTACAAAGCACTTGGGTCAAAGAAAAAGTCCATCGGTGTGTAATCCAAATACAATAAAGATAAAACAGATAGTGAAATGGCACCAAACACAGGGATGAGGAGATTATCGTCGATCAGTCCTTTTGCAGTGGTATTGGAAAAAAATTCTGTCGCACAAGAAACAAGGACAGATACAAACACGATGGCAATGGGTGTCCAAGTAAACCCGTGGTGGTCATAAAGGGATAAAAAACTTTCTGGATGGGACTTCGTGATGAGATACAGCACAAGGACTGAAAACAAAAACGCAGGGATTAAAAAACCAAAAACACCTTCGATGGATTTCCCATTATAGAAACGATGTTTTCCATATCGGCTACCAACATATGCCGCAAAAGGGTCTCCTATCACCAGAAAGAGAATGGCCAAAATGGCAACTTCAGCGGGGAAAAAACAAACAACGATTAGGTTTGCCAAAAAATAAGGAACCGTACCATTAAACCTTTGGCGCTCCGATTCCTTCATGAGAAATCCAAAATACCGATAGAAAAAGGCTTCAAACCCACTGTGAGTGAGCCTCACAATTTCTAATAGAATTAGGCAAATCAGAAAGATACCAAGGGAAGTGACAAGGATTGCCCTTGTCGCATAAACGAGATCAAATGCACCTTGGAAAGGATCCAAATACAATGTTACGGGGATGACAAGGCCAAGGACATGCCAAATTTTACGAAAAAAATTAAATCCTGAACTCATAAGCAATTACCTACTGGGTCTTGATGCCATTTTAAATGCGGCTTCTTCATTATTAGCGATGGGGAATAAATTGCGAACTCCAGCCATAAGGAAGGCTTGGCGAACGCTTAACGGAAGATTGATGAGAATGATTTTGTGTTTTTGTAAAAAGGCTTCTTCGTTTAAGGTTTTGAAGGCGACGATCCCTTGGGTGGTGACCATATTCAATTCTTCCAAATCCAAAATGACAGAACCATGTTTTAAGGAATTGGTGACCGATTTGATGCATTTTTCAGCTGTGAAGTTGTTTAGATTTCCCTGTAATTTGGTTACGTAAACTGTATCTATTTTTTCAGTGGAAACTACTAAATCGTCTAAACTCATAAATTTTTCTATTTTTCTTATTTCATTCTTGCACTCTATTGCAAGTAAATAAAAGTTTTGGAAGGAAGTGCGATTTGAAGGTTACTGTTGCTCATCTTTATAAAAAACTGGAAGAACTCGACCGCGATGTGGTGGAATTAAAAAAACTCACAGATAGGCTTGCTACTGACAGAGAATATTCTCCCATCCTAAAAGAAACTTTTTTATCCGAAATGACAAAATTGGAAGACCAAAAAACGGAAATTTTAGGACTCCGGGTAGAAAAAGCCACTCTTACTTCCAAACAAGGAAAATCCGCTGTTGCCACTATGGCACAGGCTTCCAACGAAAAGGCCAAACAGGAACCTCCAGTCCATGAGGAACCAAAAAAACAAGAACGCCCCGTTCGCAAATATTAATCAATTTTAAAGACTGTAAAAGACAAGGAAACCCAATGATTCGAAACAACCATATACACCGAGTGATTTTACTTGGTTTGATTCTCCTTCCCCTTCTCAATTGTTCCAAGGATTCAGAAATCCTCGCAACCTTTGATGGTGGTACGGTGACACGAAGAGAGATGAATTTTGTAATTGAAGCGTCTAAACGTGGCAACTCGGAACCACAACCGATTAGCGCAGACATCCAAGCAAAAATTTTAGAAAGTATCGCCTTGGAAAAAATCCTTTTAAAAGATGCAATTTCCTCAAAAAAAGTTTCTGAAGCTGATGTTGCCAAAATTGAATCCCTCGTGAAAGATTTTTTAAAACTCAATGTTTATATGCGTGAGTATGTAAAAAATGGACTAAAACAAAAACCATTAGAATTCATCAACCTCCAACTTGCGCTTGTTCGTGGAGAAAATGAAACGGAAAATCTAAAAAATGCAAAAGACTTGGCGGATCGTTTGAATGGAATGTCAGACAAAGACATTTTAACCGAAATTGCAAAAGTAACTGATGACATGACAAGAAAACCAATTGGTGGAAAATTAGAACCATTTTGTACAAACTGTGCTGAAACTCCATTGGAAGATATCTTAAATGAAGTGAGAGTTGTGAAAGAAGGTAAATTCATCGCCTACGCAAAACAAGGTGAAGGCAGAGTGGCTTACGTTGTTCGTTCCCTTGGAACGGAAAAAGTCCACCCAGAAAGACTTGGAAAGTATTTTACATCTGTTTTTGATGCATTCAAAGCAGAAGCGATTGAATACGGAAAAACTCATGACGATGCAGAAACAAAAGCAAGCATCGCTTATTTCACTGAGGGTGAATCTGCTGACAAGGCAAATCAATTTGCTTCGCATACAATGAAAGAGTATGAACAAGGATTGTACCAAAAAGAACTGAAAAAAATCACGGAAGAAAGTGGGATCACGGTTGCAAATCTTCCTAGGTTCACTGGTCCAGATGATGTAGATCCAAAATTGTTTACACCAGATTATGCTTTATTCTCTTACAAAGATGGAAAGTCTTACACTTGGAAAGACCTAACTGGTGATTTTGAAGCCATTCCATTCCAACTCAAACAAGAATACAAAACAGAAAAAGCAAAAACATGGGATATGTTAAATCTATTCCAATCTACCATCCTCCAAGGTAAAATTGCAGAAACTTCGAAACGTGTCCAAGGAATTGAATCCGAAATTGGTTACCTCATGCAATTGGATAAAATGAAGGTGAGTTTGGCATTAAAATCACTCCAAGATGAAATCAAAGCGATTCCTGTGAATGTAACAGAATCACAGATGCGTGATGCGTATGAAGCTGGGAAATTATATGCCTACTCCGACCAAGATCCAAGAAATCCTCAAAACCGCATTCCAATGCCTTATGCTGCCGTTCGGGAAAGGATTAAATCGGAAATGGAAGGTGCACAACGAAATTCTTTCATTGAACAAAAGGTTTCTGGTCTCAAAACCACTTATAATTTAGTCATCGCCAGTGACCGACTAAAAGAAGTTACACTATAACCTCCCACAAGATTTGGAATATGGCAAAATTTTTTTATTGAATTTTGCCATATTTGACATATTTTGACTGTTAGGGGGGATAAATGAACAATCACATTTACATGCTTCGCAAGAAGAGAGGCATCAAACAGTACGATATGGCAAGGGCTTTGGGGGTATCTCCGAGTTATCTTTCCAAAATTGAGACTGGTGCCCAAGATCCGACTGAAAAATTTAAGTCGTCTTGTGCCAAATATCTCAAAACGTCCGTTGATAAACTCTTCAACGAAAGCGCTGTGGAAGACATCTACCCTGAGTTTTCCAATGGATTGAAAAACAAACTTTGGGCAGTCCGACGTGAGTTAGGAATCAAACAATATGATTTCGCAAAGAAATTAAAAGTTTCGACTCCGTTTCTGTCAAAAGTGGAACTTGGACTTTTAGAACCACCAGAAGATTTTAAGAATCTGGTTTCAAAAGTTCTCAAAATGGAAAAAAACGAGCTTTTTTTAGGCTAAATTGAAAATAAACAAAGCAAGGTCTAAGGACCTTGCTTTTTCTCACCTCCCCGGCAAAAAGATTTTGTCACATAATTCCAAAACCATTCAATAGTCCCAGATGAAAGAGAGACAAGCGGAACACCAAGAAGGTTGGGCCAGTCGCATTGGTTTGATTTTAGCGGTTGCAAGTGGTGCCATTGGGCTTGGAAATTTTTTGCGTTTTCCGGGACAAGCGGCACAAAACGGTGGCGGAGCGTTTATGGTTCCCTACATCATCAGTTTCCTTCTGCTTGGAATCCCTGTTTGTTTGGCAGAATGGACCATGGGAAGGATGGGGGGAAAACATGGCCATAGCACCCCTTTTATCTTCCGTGAATACCTAAAAGGATTTCCCCTCAAACTATCAGGTGCCATCGGTGTGATGATTCCTGTGATGATCTATGTATACTATGTATTCATCGAATCTTGGTGTTTGGCATATGCGTATTATTTTTTAACAGGCCAAATGTCCTTATCGGCAACCTCACGGGATGGTATGACTGAGATTGCTTCCCAATTTTTTATGACCCTAACGGGAGCGGGACAAAATGGATCTAGTTTCCATTCGCCCATCATCATCTTCTTTTTGTTTTGTGTATTGTTTAATTTTTTACTAGTATACCGGGGATTGTCAAAGGGTTTAGAGACATTTGCGAAATTTGCCATGCCCCTGATGGGGATTTGTGCCACGATCATTTTGGTTCGTGTACTCACGATTCCTGGGATTGAAGCAGGCCTTGCTGTGATGTGGAATCCAGATTGGACAAAACTTACCGAACCTAAGGTTTGGATCAGTGCTGCAGGACAAATTTTCTTCTCTTTATCGACTGGATTTGGGATTGCACTCGTTTTTTCGAGTTTTCTAAAGAAAAAAGACGATGTTGTTTTATCAAGTTTGTCTTCCGCTTCGCTCAATGAATTCGCAGAAGTCGTGTTTGGTGGTATGATTACCATTCCAGTTGCGTTTCTCTTTTTGGGAATGCAGGTAACTTCCTTTGGGACTTTTGGAATGGGTTTTATCGCATTGCCTTCTGTATTTGGAATGATGCCTGGTGGGAATTTTTTTGGTGGGCTTTGGTTTTTGGTTTTGTTCCTTGCTGCCATCACGTCATCGGTTACCATGTTGCAACCTGGGATATTATTTTTAGAAGAAGGGTTTCGCATTGGAAGGCGAAAGTCTTCTTTGTTATTGTTTTTGTTTACCTTTGTTTTGTGTTTACCCATTATATATTTTAACAAAGATTTTGCGGCACTAGACATTGCAGATTTTTATATTGGAACCATTATGATTTATATTCTGGCTTCCATCCAAATATTTATCTTTGTTTTTAAGATTGGTGTGGAACGAGGGGCTAAGGATGCGAATGAAGGAAGTCTAATCCCATTCCCCAAACTCATTCAATTTGTTTTAAAATACATCACTCCTTGGTTTTTACTTTTTATCTTTGTTTCGTTCTGTTATATGAACCTTCCTGAATACCTAGACAAAATGAATCCTGAGGTTATGGGTTTACTTGCTGAAAACCAAGGAAAAAATGTGGATGATGCAAAAACAAAGGCAGTGGTTGCCAGGTCTGTTGTGATCTCTCTCTTTTTGATTTACGGATTTATCTATTTTCTCGTTGTAAAAGCTCTAGAGAATCGCAAAGAAAAAGGAGTGGTTTCACATTGATTACTTCTGAACTCAATTGGCAGGGAATTTTGATCATGACTGTTTCTCTACTTTCAGTTACTAGTTTAACAGTTATTTGTGTTATGCTTCTGTTTCGAAATAGGCATTAAATTTTGGACGTCAAAACAGTTTTTACCAAACAACTTCCAAAACTTTGGAAGGACTATGAAGTTCGTCGGGAACAGATGGAGATGTCCGAGTCTATCGAATCTGCTTTTAATGGTGGGACCAATTGGGTCATTGAGGCAGGAACGGGAGTTGGTAAGTCACTTGCCTACCTCATCCCCAGTGCCCTTTTTTCTTTGGAAAATGAATGTACAGTTGTTGTTTCAACAGAAACAAAGTCCCTCCAAGACCAGTTACTCTATAAAGACATCCCTCTTGTTTCAGAAGCGCTTGGGGTTCCGATAAATGCCATGGTGGCACTTGGTGCCAGTAATTACCTTTGCAAACGAAAGTACAATCGTGTGATGGAACGTGGGGATTTTGGACCCGAAATGGAGTCTTCTTTACCCTATTTTGTCAATTGGGAAAAACAAACAGAAAGTGGGATCCGAGCCGAGTATGATGGATTTCTTTCCAACTCTTTTTGGTCTTCTGTGGCAAGGGAGTCTGACAACTGTTTGGGGAGAAATTGTCCCAACTTCAGTTCTTCTTATTATTTTTTAGAAAAAGAAAAATGGAAAAAAGCAAATATTCTCATCGTCAACCACCATTTGCTTGCCAGTCACTTAGCTGGTGATTTTAAATTATTACCACCGTTTTCACAACTTGTCATTGATGAAGCGCATGTTTTCCCCGAAATCGTTGGAAAAGCCTTTGGTTCGGAAATTCGTTATGAATTCATTTTGAATTTATTACATTACCTCTATTTCCCTGAAAAACGAACCGGACTTGTCTTAAAAATCAAATCCAATGAAAAAATAATCAAGTTGGTAGAAGCAAGCATTGGTTATGCGAATGATTTTTTTCGAATGTTACTTTCCGCGATACCACTCCAATTCAATCAATTTGCAAGTCGGCATACGGAGCGAATCAAATTGGATAACGGAGCATTGGAAGATACCATAGGAGATTTGGCTTCCGTATTAGAAGGATTATTATCCAAATACAAAAAAGACAGTGAGGATATAGAAGAAAAAGAAATGGCAATGGGACTTGAAATGGTCGCTTTGAATCTAAAAAAGGCTTCCTCGTTTCTCAATGACTTTCGTTTGAAGTCCAATCCCAATTTAGTATTCTGGATTGAACCTCCTCCACAATCCGCAAAAGATCCATTTTATTATTTGTTTTCCCAACCGAAGAACACAGATGAAATTTTAGCGAATACCCTATTTCCAAACATGGATTCCGTGGTTTTAACCTCTGCTACTCTCTCCCCAACCGCTGGAAATTTCCAATACTTCCTAAAAGAAGTAGGGACAACGGAAGTGAAAACAAAAACCCTACATTCTCCTTTCCAATACAACACCCATTCCTTATTGTTTGTGCCAAAACAAATTGCCGACCCAGTCTCTGATCCAAAACGAAATAAAACGGATCTATCTTATTGGATCACAAGGTTATTAAAACTATCCGAAGGGGATGCATTTGTTTTATTCACATCGAATAAATTACTCTCTGAATTGTATGAAGAGATTCGGAATTTGGTTCCCTATCCGATATTTGCCCAAACGGAAATGGGTCCTATTGCCGCCAAACGAGAGTTTCTTGCCAATGAGAACAGTGTGCTTTTTGGTGTTTCCAGTTTTTGGCAAGGTGTGGATATCAAAGGTGACAAATTAAGAAATGTCATCGTAACAAAACTCCCCTTCCAAGTTCCTACAGAACCTGTGCTCCAAGCAAAAATGGAGGATATGGAAAAAAAAGGAAAAAGCCCATTTTGGGAGATGCAGGTTCCAAAGACATGTTTACTCCTAAGGCAAGGATTTGGACGCCTCATTCGCTCCCAGACGGATACAGGAATGGTGAGTATCCTAGACCCTCGGATTCACACCAAATCCTATGGAAAAAACATCTTGCAAAGTTTGCCGAAAGGAGTTCCCCTCATAACGGAATTTAACGAATTGGAAAGAAAATTCCATTTATTGCCGAAATGAAAGGTATGAAACGAATCCGCCTGATTTCCCTTCTCTTATCCCTTATCATACTCAGTGTGTCACTTGGCTCCAAACCAATTGAGGATAAGGACATTTATGCATCCTATGTCAATTGGACAGACCAATTGATCGTTTCAAATGTAAAAGAGACAATTCCTAAAATTGTATTTGATGAAGATGATCCAGAGTTTTCTGGAAAAAACACTGCCACTAGCCAAGGCAAAGCCCATTCGATGGCGAGGAAAAAAGCCAAAGAAAAACTAAAGGTAAGGCTTAGCCAGAGGTTAGAATCCATTCTTTTTAATGCCGATTATACGATTTTTGAATACACCCAAGTCAACCAACAAGCCCGCCTCAGACTCAATTCCTATATTGGTGCGGAGAAAGAAGAATACGATTTTCAATTTGTAAAAAACGTTTTGGAAGCAAAGGCAAGCCTTCCCATTAAAGGGAAAGATGGAATCCTTGCACACATTCCCATGGAATATGGAACAGAACGAGTTCCCGAATTCAGTGAAGATGTGATCCCTGTTGAGTTTTCAGGTCTTGTAGTAGATGCAAGGCATCTTTTCGTAAAACGTGCGTTATTTCCAAAAATCCAAACAGATCGTGGACTAGATGTGTATTCCCCACTTTACGTAAAAGACGCGTATGCCGTTGAAACTGGGTATATTGTTTACCGAGCAGACCAAAATGGTAAGGCTTATGAAACGAAGGTAGGAAAAAATCCGTATTTTGTTCTGGCACTTTCGACAGCAGGGAAAAACCAAACTGATTTGATCATCCCGACAGATGAGGCAGCCAAATTCCTTAGCCACCCCGAATCTAGAAAGAATATCACACGGTGCAGAGTTTTGATTTTAGTTTCTCAGTAAGAGATAAAAACATTTTTTCAGCCTTTCCATACTCACCATTAAAAAGATACGCAAAACCCATATCCTCTAAATCTTTATGAGCTAAGGAGTTGGATTTTTTTTCTAACTCAGCAATATTACGATACACGGAGTCATACATTTTACGTTTCTCTTCAAAACTTGGAAGGTTTAATTTATTGGGAATATTTTCAAAGATAAGATTTGCTTCTTTGTGGCGATCCAAAAAGAGTAAAGCCATTCCCACAAGTTTATGGATATCCGAATCATTTAAAAGTTTCATGTTATCACGAAACAATTTGATGACTTTATCGTATCGTTTGAGATAATAACTACAAATTAATTCTTCTTTAAGAAAAGAGAGATCATTCCATTCTTTTTTATAACGTGTAAGGATGTTTTTGGCATCTTCATATGCTTCTTGTCTGAAATATATTTTGATCGCAGTTTGGATGATGGAAAAACAAAGAGGATTTGTTTGTGTTTGGAAGTACAAGTTTAAATTTTGTTTCGCTTCCGCAGTTTTTCCCAGTTCAAAATTTTGGATTGCATCAACGAGTGGTGCTAAATTCGAAATTCCTTTCGGTGCTTGTATGGTAGCTCGACCTGTCAGTTCGTAAAGAGCTAGGTAACTTAGGTGTTGCACATAAAAATTGTCTGGATGGCGTTTGGCAAGGACCACAACATCTTCGTTGGAACCTACCTCATATAAATCCCAAGCTTCTTTTTCGACGGATGTGGATAAAACTTGGGTTGCTTGTTGTGCCATAAGGTACCTCTCTTTCTTTAAAAGGATCGGTCTTATGGCATTTTTTCCCTTAAAAAAAATTAAGGAGTCAGTCTGTAAATCATCCTTGGGAATGGAATGCATTCGCGGATATGAGGCAAACCACATACCCATGCAATCACACGTTCGAGACCCATTCCAAAACCAGAATGTGGAACCGATCCATACTTACGTAGATCCAAATACCAAGAATAATCTTCTGGAGGCAGGCCTTCTTCTTTCAGTCGGTCCACGATTTTTTCATAGGATTCTTCCCGTTCTGAACCACCAATGATTTCACCAATCCCATCGGGAGCAATGAGGTCAGCAGACAAAACAGTCCTTGGATCGTTTGGATTTTGTTTCATATAAAAGGCTTTGATGGCCCTTGGGAAATTTTGGATGAAGATGGCTGTGCCAAAGTGATTTGTGAGGATTTGTTCGCGTTCTGCATTGATGTCCTCGCCCCATGTGATCGCCTCTCCAGCATTGGTTAGGACTTGGATGGCTTCTCCGTAGTCCACTCGAGGGAAAGGTTTCTCCAAGTAGTTAAGAAGGGGTTCTGGGTCACGATCCAGAGTCTTTAAATCGTCTTTGGTGCGTTCTATTGTGGTTTTCAGAACCGATTTCACAAATCGTTCTTGCAGGTCCAAATTCCCGTTTTGGCCGAGGAATGCGGTTTCTGCCTCCAACATCCAGAATTCCGTCAGGTGGCGTTTGGTTTTGCTTTTTTCGGCACGAAAGGTCGGTCCAAAACAATATACTTTGGAATGGGCAAACGCTGCCGTCTCCAAATACAACTGACCCGTTTGGGCTAAGTAGGCTTGGCCTAAATCAAAGTACTCTGTTGAAAAGAGAGTCCCGGCCGATTCTCCAATCGAACCTGTCAAGATGGGTGTATCAATCAGGGTGTAACCATCGTTACGGAAAAATTCGCGGATGGCAAAAGACAATTCGGAGCGAACCCTTTGGATGGCAAGTTGGCGTTTGGAGCGTAACCACAAATGGCGATGGTTGTGTAAAAAATCAGGACCATGTTCTTTGGGCGTAATGGGATAATCAGCAGAGCTTCCTACAATCTGGAAAGATGAGAGGAGCAGTTCCTCGCCACCCGGTGCCTTGGGGTTTTCTTGCCAAGTCCCGGCAACTTCTAATGAGGTTTCCTGCGGGAGGGTTTTGATTTGTTTGAACACCTCTTCTCCCAATTTCTCTTTTTCACAGACAACTTGGAAGATTTCCCCGTTGGTGCGAAGTTGTAAAAACTGGACATGGTTATTGCCGCGAAGGCCTTGCACCCAACCTTGTAAGGGAAGGGAATTTTTACTGAGGGAGGTTTTGGTCTCTTTTGGATCTAAACTTGGAATCATGGATGGTTTTTTCTGTTTGCCAGTTCAATTTTCTCTGAAATTTTGAACTTACAGAATGAAATCTAGCATCCTATTAGACGGTAAAGCGATTTCCGAAAAAATCCGAAATCGAATCCAAGAAACATTAGCAAAAGCAAAAGCAGATGGTAAGGGAATTCCTACCCTTGCCACCATCCTTGTTGGGAATAACCCTGCTTCCGAAACCTACGTCAACATGAAGGTGAAAGCCTGTGAAAAAGTAGGAATGAATTCAAGATACATCCGATTAAAAGAAGAAACAACTACAGAAGAACTCTTAACGGAAATTCGCAAATTGAATGCAGACCCTTCTATCAATGGAATTTTATTACAACACCCGGTCCCTCACCAAATTGATGAACGAAAGGCTTTTGATGAAATTGCTTTAGAAAAAGATGTGGATGGTGTGACTACGATTTCATTTGGGAAATTGTCGATGGATAGCGAGGCGTACTATCCGTGCACTCCGTACGGGATGGTTTTACTTTTGCAAGAATATGGAATCGATGTGACTGGAAAACATGCTGTAGTTGTCGGAAGGTCTCCCATTCTTGGAAAACCTATGGCCATCATGTTAACCAATTTGAATGCAACGGTTACACTTTGCCATTCTAAAACAAAGGACCTACCAGAACTTGTGAAACAAGCGGATATTGTTGTGGGTGCTGTTGGCAAACCAGAATTCATTCAGGCAGATTGGATCAAAGAGGGTGCTGTCATTTTGGATGCGGGGTACAATGTTGGGAATGTGGGTGACATTGAAGTTTCAAAGGCAAAAGATAAGTCTTCTTATTACACACCAGTGCCAGGTGGTGTGGGACCTATGACAATTTCTGTCCTGCTTTTGCAAACGATGTATAGTTTTTTAGGTCAATTTTCTCCGAAGTTGGATTCTCATGCCTCAAATCGTTAGTTTTGACGAGTGTTTTCAAACAGTTCCAAAACTGGACCCACCCAGTGATTTAGATACATTTTGGAAAAGTGGGATCTCGGAACTTAAAAAAGTCCCTATCAAAGCCACATACAAAACAGTTTTGAAAGGAAGTTTTATCTGGGAATCTTTGAATGACGTTAGTTTTCAAAGTATCGACAATCATGTGTTACATGGTAAACTTGCAATTCCAAGAAAACGAGGTGATAGGCCAGTTGTCGTTTATTTCCACGATTATCTAGCAACACCTGAAGAAATCCAAAAGGGATATTCTGATTTAGGTGTGGCGCAGCTTCACATCACCTTACGGGGTCATGGCGAGGAGATGGTCCAAATGCCAGTGGATCCGGTCACTGGTAAATCCCCAATCGGTTGGACTCCAAATTACTTTGCGCATGGACTTGACCAAAAAGAAGAGTTTTACATGAGAAAACTGTATTTGGATGTGATTCGAACCATTGAATTTTTAAGGTTAACCGATGGAATTGATGGTGACCAAATCATTTTACATGGGAAATCTTTAGGTTCAGCCTTGGCAGTGTTTGGTGCTGCATATTCGGATCGAATCAAGGGTTTGATCCTTGAGACAGCTTCTTTTAGTTACATTGACAAAGATCAAATGTCGCTAAAAGGGAATCCTTGGGTTCGAGAACTCACACCGTTTTTTGAAAAACGTGCCACTAAAAAAATCGATTATAAAAAAGAGTTATCCTATTTTGATGCGATGAACTTTGCCAAAAAAATCAAAATCCCTGCCCTCTTTTCCTGTGGTATGGAAGACCAAATGTCTCATCCGAAATCTACCTTTGCTTTGTTTAACCATATGAACTGTGATAAACGGATGCAGTTGTATCCAACGGAAGGAAACGAAGCGGGAAAAGAGAAACAACCACAAGCCAACTTAGAGTTTGTGAAAGAAATTTTTGCTTTATGACAACAATTCCCTTTTTCTTTCAAAATACGAAATCAGGAAAAAAAGAACGATTCCAACCTAAAGATGTAAATCAAGTGACGATTTATTCTTGTGGGCCAACTGTTTATAATTTTGCCCATATCGGAAATATCAGATCGTTTTTGTTTGTCGATGTTTTGCGTAGGTCCTTGTTACTCGGTGGTTATAAATTAAACCAATCGATGAACATCACTGATATTGATGATAAAATCATTGCTGAGTCCATCAAACGGAATATCAGTGTAGAAGAATTTACAAAACCTTGGACAGAGGCTTTTTTCAAAGACTTAGATACGTTGAATGTCCAAAAATTAGAACATTATCCTAAGGCAACAGAATCCATAGATGATATGGTGTCCCTCGTTGAAACATTACAAACCAATGGACTTGCTTATGAACGAGAAGGAAATGTTTATTTTTCCATTCAGAAGTTTGAAAGATACGGTGAGTTATCTAAGATCGATGTATCTGGTATGAAATCTGGTGTTCGTTATGATGCGGATGAATATGATAAGGATGATGTCCGAGATTTTGTCCTTTGGAAAAATCAAAAATCGGAATCTGAAAAATGTTGGCATACGAAAATCGGGAATGGTCGGCCTGGTTGGCATCTAGAATGTTCAGCTATGATTCGTAAAATTTACGGATCAGGCATCGACATCCATACAGGTGGGATAGATTTACTTTTCCCACACCATGAAAATGAATTTGCCCAAACAACTGGTGCGTATCCCAAAGAAGAGTTTGTTGGAACCTGGCTTCACTGTGAACATTTGTTAGTTGATGGTGAAAAGATGTCAAAAAGTAAGGGTAATTTTTATACCTTACGAGATATTTTAGAGAAAGGTTTTGATCCTAGAGTGATTCGGTTCCATTTGATTTCTGCTCATTACCGAAGTAAGTTGAACTTTTCATTGGCAAAGTTAGGTGAATCAAAAGTTGCCTTGGACAGAATCCAAAATACAATTTATCGAATATTAGATACCTACTCCTTTTGGGATGAAATACCTGCTACTTTTGAAGGGATCAATTTTTTGATTCCAGAGATCCAAAAATTGAACATGGATTTTTTGAATGCACTGGCGGATGATCTAAATCTTCCGAAGGCCCTTGCGACTGTGTTTGAACTGGTTCGGATTGTGAACCAATCATTGGACCAAACCAGTTCTGAAAAACCAAAGGAGTTTTTTAAAGAATGCCTTTCGCTATTTGTTAAGATGAATGCCTTGTTTGGGATCTTTCAATTTCAGAAACCGGAAAGTGATTCTGTAGATGGAATTTCACAAGATTGGATTTTGGAACAAATTGAAAAACGAAAAGTAGCGAAACAAAACAAAGATTTTGCGATGGCGGATTCAATCCGAAAAGAGTTGGAAAACAAAGGTATCCTTCTCGCCGATACAAAGGAAGGAAAAACAACATGGAAAAAAGCCCAGTAGAAATACTTTTTGGGAAACGTAATTTTTATGAATTTTTAGAATCCTTAGAACAAATGGCACCCGAACGAGGGATAAAAACCATTCGTGAAGTGATTGTAAAGGATGGGATTGGAAACGAAGAAAAACAAAGGATCAAATCCTATTTACCGAATTCCATTAAGTTTACTACGGTTTCCAGTCGTGAATTGGACAGAATTGCGCATGATAAAAACCACCAAGGATATGTCATCATTCGGACAAAACAAAAGTCTTTTTCCTCACTTGGTTTTGAGCAATTCAAACAAAATATAAGTCCAAATGAAGGCCCAATTCTCATTTTAGACCGCATCCAAGATCCTGGAAATATGGGAAATTTATTGCGTACGGCAGAATGTATGGGTGTTAAACACGTGTTAATGTCTGATCGCGATACATCACCTATCACACCTGTTGTGGAAAAAGTTTCAGCGGGGGCCATCCACCACATCCAAATTTACCGCGTTGCCAATTTGAAACATGGGATTGAATTCCTCAAAAAAAATGACTATTGGATTCTAGCAACCGACGAAGAAGGGGATGAGGAGATATGGGATACACTCCCTGACATTTCCCAAATGGCTGTGATTATGGGAAATGAAGGTGAAGGTGTAAAACGGATTTTACTTGAAGATGCCGATTATGTTGCTAGAATTCCCTTGTATGGAGCTGTTACCTCACTCAATGTTGTGGTCGCATGCGGAATTACATTGGATAGGCTACATCATGTTTCGCAATAAGCGATTCCTCCAATTATTATTTCATTTCATTGTTTTTTCTTTTGTTTTTCAAACTTGTATTTATGATTTTTACCGTAAAGAATTTGTTTCCGAGAAACAAAAGAACGATGAAGTTTTACTATTAGCCCTTCTTGGAATCCTTCCGAATCCAAACCAAAAATTATTTGGATTTATCCCCGGAACTTCAAGGAACCTGTCCAATTCTCAATTTTTAAATGCAGAATGGTTTCCTAAATCAAATAAAAAGAAATTAGTTTTTGTCCATGGATGGAATCCTGCAGAGAGGGATTCTGATCCGATAACCAATGACGAAAAAAAAATTCAAAATATTAAAAATACATTTTCCAATGGACTTATACACTTCCAAGAAGGAAGGGATTCTGCAAACTCCGAATTTGATATTTACCTTTATACGTATCGAACATCCAATAGCATTCTTGTCAATGGACGGCAGTTCCATTCAACCTTACGATCCAATTTTTCCGATTCGGATTCAGTGACAATCATTGCCCATTCAATGGGAGGGCTTGTGACACGTGTTGCTATGGCAAAGGAAACAGGTTCCTTACCTTTTGTGCGATTGGTGGTCACATTGGCAAGCCCACAGTTTGGTTCTCCGTTTGCTTCCAAAAGTTTTTTGAATTCAAATAATTTTGTGAATGAATTGGGTTCTTACTTAGTGGATACACAAGGTGGACAAGAGCTTGCTTATACAAACAATGGGAATCTACAAACGAATTTATCTGGAGCCAGTAATGATGTTTTGGATCTTCTCAATGATTCGTATTTAAATTCTGGTTTGAATTCAAAATTTATCAGTTTTGCAGGGATTTTATCCAATTGTACGGTTGGTGAAACATTTTATTATAATACAGGTTGTACATTATTAAATAATGCTGGATTTACAAGTTCGGATGGAATTGTGACATCCAATAGCGCAAGGCTCGGAAATTTAAGTTATAAACAAATCAATGTAAGTGATTGTGATCATTCTATGATGGCATTTCAAACATTAAGCGTTGATGATATAAAAAGTAGGAATTTGTTTTCATCAGTCATTTCTGAAATTCGAAACTATCCATAGTTTGGGTTTATTTCGAAATCCGATTTGATTCTGATTTTTGAACTGTAAAATACAAACCAACAATTCCTACGAAAAAGAACAAAATTCCCCAAAACAAATTCCCTTCTTTCCATAATAGGCATTGGACAGAGTACAATCCACCAAATACAAATGATAAACCAGAAAGAGTCCCAAAGAGTGATACCATCATTTGGTTATGGTAAATGGTTTGTTTGTATTTTGGATGTTTGGCAAAAAAACCTCTCCAAAAAAAGTAAGGTGGTTTGGTTGTTTCGTAAAAAGTAAAAAGGATTTCTGGTTTTGTTTCTGGAAGGAGAAAACTTGAAAAAATGAGAACAGATGCGGAACTTAAGGAAGTAAATAAAATCGAATACGGAAAAGGAATTTGTAAATACTGTGAATAGAGAAGGTAAAAAATCGGTGATAGAATTAAAGCTAGTATTTCTGTCCAAGCTGAGATCCTCCAAAAATACCAACGGAAAATCAAAACAAAACCAATTCCAGATGATGCTTCCAATAAAAACACCCAAGCACCTTTGATTGTATCCAATCCATAAACTGCCAAAACATAAGAAAAAGCCGCTGTTACCAATTGGATGAAATAAGATAACTTGATCAAATGAGAATCCGACTGTTTATGCCGAAGCAAAGGTTTCCACAGGTCGTTCACTAGATAAGATGCACCCCAATTTAAATGTGTTGCCAATGTAGATAAATAAGCAGCAAGGAATGCACTTAACATTAACCCCATCATACCATTCGGCATACCTTCCTTTAAAACCATTAAAAATCCTTTACCACTTTCCACTTCTGTTAAATTAGGATATAACACGAGTGATACGAGGGCCACTAGGATCCATGGCCAAGGTCTTACAAAATAATGGGCTATCACAAACCACAAACTACCTTTTAAAGCAGCATTTTCATTTTTGGTAGCAAGTATCCGTTGAGCGATATAACCGCCACCACCTGGTTCAGAACCTGGATACCAACTAGACCACCATAGGACTGTGAGAAGGATTAAAAAATGATCCCAAGGCAAAGAACCATTTTCTCCCGTAGGAAAAAAGAGAAGTTTGTTTTCTGGTAATTTGTTTTTTAAACTTTCCAAACTACCGATGGATGAAAGATTGATTGCAAAATAAGCAAATAAGATACAGCCAATCCAAGCAAGGAAAAACTGAAAGACATCAATATAAGAGATCCCTCGAAGTCCTGCGATTGCGGTATAAAACACACCAAACACGAGTAACAAAATGAGGATCTGAGTCGCATCATACCCTGGAAAAAAAACAGGGATAATTTTTAGCATTGCTAAGTTGACCCAACCGAGGATCACCAAGTTTAATAAAAAACCGATGACGAAGGCTTTGAATCCCCTTAAAAAATTTGCTTCTTTTCCACTATAACGAATTTGAATCAATTCTAAGTCGGTGCTTGCACCAGAACGTTTCCAAAGTTTAGAAAAGAAAAAAACAGTGACAAAACCTCCAACGGCCATGTACCACCAAATCCAATTGCCTGAAATTCCTTGGTTTCGTATAATTTCTGTTACGGCAAGCGGGGTATCTGCTGCAAATGTTGTGGCAACCATTGCAGTTCCTGCAACAAACCAACTCAAACTCCCTTCGGCTTGGAAATACTCTTTTGTGGATTGGTGTTTCGAACGAAACCGAATTAAGATGAAAAAAATAACAAAAAAAGGAAGGAGAAAAAAAACGTAATCGAGTGGATGGAAGGAATTCATAATCTCACTTTGATTCCCATCTCTTTCATCGTTTGTTTTGTTTCTTGGATTGAAAATTCACCGAAATGAAAAATAGAAGCTGCAAGTACTGCATCAGCACCACCACGTAAAATTACCTCTGCCATATGTTCTGGATTTCCCGCTCCACCAGATGCGATGATGGGAATGGATAAATGAGACGTAAAGGCCTTCATTAAGGTGATATCAAATCCATCTTTTGTACCATCCTTGTCCATAGAAGTCAGTAGAATTTCCCCAGCTCCCATTTCATATGCTTCCCTTCCCCAATCCAAGGCCTCTCTGCCTGTTTCCTTTCTACCACCATTGAGATACACTTCGTAGCGTTTTCGTTCCGGATGGAATTTCACATCGATGGCACAAACGATACATTGTGAACCATAAATTTCACTCGCGTCTTTTAGTAATTTTGGATTTTGAAAGGCACTTGTATTGATCGAAACTTTATCGGCACCTTTGTTTAGGACAGCTTTGACATCTTCTATCGTACGTATCCCACCACCAACAGTGAATGGGATAAATAGTTTGTTTGCCACTTCTTCCACTAGATGCAAAAGAATGTCTCGTTTGTCTGAGGAAGCAGTAATGTCTAAAAAACAAAGTTCGTCTGCTTTGTTTTCTTCATAAGCGATGGCACAAGATACAGGATCCCCTGCATCGATTAAGTTTACAAACTGTACTCCTTTGACAACCCTTCCCCCTTTGATATCCAAACAAGGAATGACTCTTTTGGTCAATTCATCCATATTAGGAAATCTCTTTTGGTAACGGAGTTTTACAGATTTCTAAGTTTGAAAGGGCTTTTGCAAAACTGAGTAATGTTACTTCATCAAAATGGGAAGTGGTCAATTGGATTCCAATCGGCAATCCGTTTTTGTTTAGACCCGCAGGGCAACTGATGGCAGGGACTCCGCTTAGGTTAACAGAGGTTGTTAAAATATCTGCTTGGTACATTTGGATTGGATCTTTTGTTTTTTCTCCCACTTTAAAGGCTGTTGTAGGTGAAGTTGGTTGCAAAATAACATCTACTGATTTAAAAAATTCTGCATATTGTTTCCGGATGAGAACTCTTGCTTTTTGTGCCTTGCCATAATAAGCATCGTAATAACCAGAGCTAAGTGAAAATGTTCCAAGTAAAATCCTACGTTTCACCTCATTTCCAAATCCAGCGGTTCTTGACTCCGCATATAAATCGTCCAATTTTCCGGATCCTTCCTTTCTTAAACCATATCGGATTCCATCAAAACGACTTAAGTTTGAGGAACATTCTGCTGTTGCAATGAGATAATAGACTGGAATTGCATACTTTAATAGTGAAAAGTCTAATGGAACAAGTGTTGCTCCTTTTTCTTCCAAAGATTTTAAAACTTCCAAGTAACGTTTGTTAACATCATCAGAGAAATTAAATTCTTCTGTTTTCATCACACCAATCTTTTTCCCTTTCCAATCCATTTCTGTAACAGATTTTGCTTCAAAGGGATTTACTTTTGCTGTGGTTTGGTCTTTTGGATCAAGGCCAGAAAGAATCTCAAGTAAATCAGAAATCCCTTCCATATCATTGGAAAAAGGTCCGATTTGGTCCAAACTAGACGCATACGCAACGAGACCATAACGGCTCACTCTGCCATAGGTAGGTTTTAATCCCCAAATCCCACAAAGTGAGGCAGGTTGGCGGATCGATCCACCAGTATCAGAACCTAAAGATACAGGTAACATGGATGCCGCCACTGCCGCCGCCGAACCACCGCTAGAACCTCCAGGGATACGTTCTGGATCAAATGGATTTTTGGAAGTTTGGAAAGCACTGTTTTCTGTTGAGGAACCCATTGCAAATTCATCCATATTGAGCCTTGGAAAAAATACAAATCCCTTATCTTTTAACTTGGAGATAACGGTAGCATCATAAGGAGAAACAAAATTCTCTAAAATTTTAGAAGAACAAGAGGTAATTTCTCCAGTGATACAGATATTGTCTTTTATCCCTATTGGAATTCCGTCATACAGAGAGAGTTGTTTTCCTTCCTTTCTCCTTTTGTCACTTTCTTCTGCTTGTTTAAGGATTTTGTCTTTATCAATGGCCAAAAAGGCTTTGATTTTAGAATCAGTATCTTCTATTCGTTTGAGGTATGAGGATACTAAGTCCTTCGATGTAATTGAACCATCGTTAAGTTTTTTTTTGATTTCAGAATACGATAAATAAATTAAATCTTTCATGTTTCAATTACCTTTGGAACGACCACATAACCATTTTCATACGATGGTGCAATTTTTGCCAAATCATCTCTTTTGAGAGCATTTTCGCTTACATCTTTTCTAAGTTCGTAAAAGATTTGTTCGTAAATCTCATCATCACCCACATTTGATGTGTCCAGGTTTTTGATTTCATCCACATACTGCACAATGCGAGAGAAGTCATTTAACATTCCTGAAATTTCAGATTCGTTAATATTGAGTTTTGCTAGATTCGCAATGTTTTTTAATTCTTTTTCATCCATATGGTTTCCTAGTACGCATTCCTATCTATGATTGCTTTCAGTGGTGTGAGTAAAATGATTTTGATATCAAGTAATAACGACCAATTTTCTATATAAAAGATATCGGCCTCAATCCGTTTTTCGATTGAGGTATCACCGCGAAATCCTTGTACCTGGGCCCAACCAGTGATCCCCGCTTTTGCCGCATGCCTACGCATGTATTGGTGGTGTTCGTTTCGAAACTTTTCGACATAAAACGGTCTTTCCGGTCTTGGACCTACAACGGACATATCACCAAGTAATACATTAAAAAATTGAGGAGTTTCGTCTAATGATAGTTTGCGTAGGATAGCACCAACGGTTGTTACCCTTGGATCATCTTTGACAGTCCAAAGTGTATCAGACTTTTCTTTTGCCTGCACGACCATCGAACGAAATTTGATCATACCAAATACTTTGTTGTCCAATCCCACTCTTTCTTGTTTGTAAAAGACCGGACCTTTACTTGTCACTTTTACAAGTATCGCTATCAGAAGGTAAAAAGGGCTGAATAACAGGATAAAAAATAATGAAAATACAATGTCAAAACTTCGTTTTAAAACTAGGTTGTAACCCAAACGGAGTGGGATGTTCCGAATTGAAATGATTGGGATTCCATCTAGGACTTCTACCCTTCCCTTAGCTGTGACAATCTCTTCATAACTTGGGATTACCTTTAAATCGATTCCGTGGAAGTCTGCGATATCAATAACATCTTTTAAAGAATCCCCTTCTTCATGGGATAATGCATACACAATCAAATCAATTTGATTTTTTTCAACATAAGATTCGAGTTGTTTGGTTGTAGTTACTGATTGTATTGTTTTTGGAGATAAATTCTTTTTCCCTGAAACAAAACCTTTTACTGTATATCCGTAAATGGAATGTTTGCCCAGAGTTTTTGAAAAATTGATAGCAGATTTTCCAGTTCCAATGATCAAAACTGATTTGAGATTGTAACCTTTGCTCCGTAAGTATTGCATAAAGGATCGGAGAACAAAATGTGACAAAGAAGTGAGTATGACAGTGCACACAGCAAAATAACCGATCACAAGCCGTGAAAAACTTTCGCCTCGAAAGAAAAAGAGTAAAGATAAAACAACAAGTAAGTTTAGAATCACACCTGAGATGATCGCAAAGAGTTCATCCGAAAAAGATAAACCTCTTCTTGGATGGTACAAATCTATCGATAAAAATGATAACACTTGCGAAAACCCAAGTACGATTCCCAAAATCAAATAGTTGATAGGTTCTATGGTTTGGATTTGGAAACTAGAGTCTGGTGAAAGATAATACCGAATGATATAAGCGATCAGAAAACCAGTTAAACCAATAAAAAAGTCAGTAACCAGAAACAAAAGTTTGAATGATTGGCTTCTTTCTTTTAACATATTTTATTCCGTAAGGTCAGTGGTTGTTCCATCCAAAGGACGTTTTCTAAAACGATACAAACGCACTCTTGTCGCTTGTGCAGAGGCAGAATCACCAAAACTGAAATTGGTAAGGTTAACAGATAAATAGACGGACTGGTCATAAAAAGTTAGTTGGTTGTTTAATGTCAAACCACCTGGCAATGCACGTAAATTCATACTATATCCCAATCGGTATTCCCAATTGTGTAAGTCCATTTTTAGAGTCATCATAAACCGATTGATATTAAAAACTGTTTTTTGCCTTTCATTTTGGCCTTGTGCCCCAGTCCCTGCGGCAAGGTCTTCCCAAATCGTTGTTTGGTCATAATTTGTTCCCGTTTGGGAGGTGTACAACTCAGGACTCGTATTCATTGCGTAAAACTGCCCTTGGGCTAAGGCGGTTAACCTCCAAGGTTCAGTGACTCGAGAATCTAGTTCAAGTTCTACTCCAGTGTATCTTGTTACCTTTACATCTGTTTTGAAGAAGAATCGGTAACTATCCAAAAAACTATCTTTGTAAACATGATACCAAGTAGATCCTATTTCTAAACTACGGAAGGCACGAATGATAGGCCAAGAAAACCCACCCATTTTATAGGATAATGTTAAGTTGTTTGATAAGGAACGGTTTTGTGGTGTGTGGTGCACATAATCGTTGTTAATGAATAGCCCTGAATAAAAATTACGTTTTCGTTCCAATAAACTTGGCCTTCTTGTCGTAAACCCATCAACAAAATCAAAAAACCCACCCACTCGAACCACAGTATAATACCAACGTTGCATATTGGTTAAGCCCGGATTGTATGTGGAAGAAAATTGGCGTAAATCTCGAATGGTGCGGACCGAAATGTCCCAGTCATTCAATGCATAACTCTCAAGGGAAACTTCCGCCTCATGTTGGCGCAAATTCCCCAAAATTGGATCCTTTGCTTCTGCTTTATCAGCATCTAATCTTCGATAGGTAGTGGATAAAAATATCTCTGGAATTCCCATTCTGACTGTATGTGCTTGGCGAACATACTGATAGGATTGCTGTTTGAGTAGAGTCGCATAAGCTCTGTTAACGTCTCTATCTGGACCGTTAAGTTCACTACCTGAACCTGGGAATTCAACTGTTTGTTTTGTTGCACCCATATAAACGGAAGGTGTAAACGAAACATAGGTTCCCATCGCAATGGGAGAACGAAGTCCTGTTTCTCCAATCACATTCGTTTGGGATCTTAAAACATAATCTTGGAATTGGCTACGTGGGTCCACGATTCCATTGATTGGATTTACTTTTTGTTGTGGTGGGCCATAAATGCGATTGATATTGGTTTGGAATAACATATCCCAATAGATTGGACTTGCTGTTCCTGGAACTAAACCAATGTTACTAGAATTTCTGATCGTTACGGCAGGTAAGGTATCTTGGGCTGCAAAGTATTGGTTTGCTTGGATTTGGTAAATTAAAGTTCGACTCATGGAAATGCCAACACTCAAATCACCGCGGTTCTCCGTATAATTGAAGTTCCAGTTGAGTAGGTTTCGGATGAGACCAAATCGAACATCTCGAAACGTATATAACGATTGTAAGGAATTGGAAGGTTGGTACCGATTACCAAATTCGTAATCAAACAATCGATTGCTATAGTTTTCATACTGCACTTGGATGTTTCGAGTGTAGTCCTTCGAAAAATCATTAAATTTTGCGTTTAATCGTAGGTCTGCTTTCCACCAAGGATCATAGTTAACGCCTGTGTTACGATACGGTAATCCTGAGTTTGGGAATAATTCCCCTCGATCTACATTATTTGTGACAGCAACATTTCCAATCCCACCGTTTTTAAATCGATCTTCATAAACTGGAGTGATTGCATTGTTTTTATAATTTGCATAACCTAAGTTAATATTGTAATTAATGATGGGAGATAGTTTCCACATCTCCAACTGTGCCGCTTGCCCAGTTTTTTCATACATATCAAAACGAAACTTATATCCATTTGCTAAGAATAAGCTATTGGGATAAGAATCGGACCATTGGTAGGAGTTTTGCCAAAACCATCCTTGGGAATTATTTTTACCAAACTGTGTTGTGACACCATTTCCAGATTCTGAATTGTAGAGAATCGGAAGCATAAATAAAGTTGTGCCCCCCACTTTGTAAGATACCCATTGTGCCACTACGGTTTTATCATCGTGGATGATGATGCGTTTGGCTTGGAAAGATTCATGTGGGAGTTCTGCATTACAAGCTGTGAAGTAACCCATTTCCAAAAGGTAACGTTTTTCATCCAATCGTTTGATTTTTTGACCGATGAAATGGGATGGAAACATACTCAATTTTGAATTGTAAACTACACCTTGGTTTAATTTGAGATCATAGATCATCCGATCACCTATGACCTTGGCGTTTCCGTCTTTGTATTCCACACCACCTTCTGCATAAATTTCTTGTCTTGTGGCATCAATGGATACGGAATCAGCAACGAGTTCCCCCGCTTTGATTTTGACACGGACTTTCCCACGAAGGACAAGGACTCCACCTTTGGTTTTATCGATGTTTAAAAGTTGCCCTTCTGCTGCGTTTTGGATTTGGATGGGCGGACCTTTTTTTGGTTGGGAACTGAGGAGAGTTTCCGGAGTTAACTGTTGTTCTTCGGGTGGCACAAGTGCTTCTCTGAGTCTTTCCCGCTTGCTGTAAATGGTTCCTGTTGGATTGAGTCCTAGGTTGCGAAGGTTGTCTTCCACTTCCCGATCTGTCATAAGATCCACAGATTTTCGAACGATCCCTCGTTGGATTTGTGTGGTGGTTTGTTTTCTTTCTTCTTCCTGTTGGTTTTTGGTAGGTAAAGTTTGGTCAGGAAAGAGTAATTTTAACCCATTGGTGTCCTGAGCCAGAATTTCCATTCCGATGAGCAAAGAACAAATGTAGATGAGAAAACGTATGGATTTTTGCACAGCGGGCTTCGGAAGTATAGAACGAGAGTTTTACACCTATCGAAAAAATCAATGGAAAACCAGGGAGAAATTCGAGGCAGATTCTCCTCCCATCTTTTAAAAAAAGAGGTTGCATCAGTTACTTGGAAATGGACATAATCAAATGGCTCGAATCTGTGGGCATAGGTGAGTTTTGAATGGCGAAAACCTACTCTGGAGAAAGGATCCCCGGTACATTACGGTACACTCTCAAAATAAGAGAGGGAATCGAAGAACATTCTGTCCAAGTCCCGGAGCCCTCTATCCAGATCCTTACGGATGGGTTTGGACCAGAAGAAAGTGCCAACCGACTGGCATTGGCAATCTTACTTGATTTTACAAAAAATCCCCAATTTTCATTTGCCCATTACAAAGAATTTAATTTTTTCTTAGCTGGGCTTTTGTCAGAAGACAATTGGATGTTGCACTCCAATCGCATCGAATTGTTTTTTAAGATGATTGAATTGCCCAAACAGGAAAAAAAGCCCATCCTCTCTGGCAAATTATAAGAAACGAAAAAGGTTTAGGAAACTGGTTTGACAATTGGCAAGGTGAAGATCCAAGCCGAATGTGAGTCGTCCCTTCGCAAAGCACCTTTGTGTTCGGCTATGATGCTCCTTGTGACATCCAAGGAATTCATCTGCGAGATGCCCATCATCATATCTTCCCCGCCATTGTCTTTGATTTTGATTTCCACAAATTCATTTCCTTCTTCTTCTTTCATGGAAAGGGCCACTGCTATCTTTCGTCCGATGGAATCTTCTCTTGTATTCACACGAAGCCTTGCATCTTGGATGAGATTCAAGAGAACCTGTTTGATCTTTTGTGGTTGGCAATAGACATGAGGGATGTCTCCCATTTCCAATTCACATTGGATGCCCTCTTTCAAAAAGTATTGGTGTAAGAATGATCGGGTGTCACTTAAGATGCTGATCAAATTGGAATAAGTCCACTGGGAACTCGTCGATTGGGAATATGATACTAAATTTTTTACGATTTTGGCAATTCGTTCCGATTCTTCTGTAATTTTATCCGCTTTTTCTTTTAGGGAGGAATTCCCCGTTTTTTTGGCTTCTAAGGCAATGAGATCGGCAAGGTTTAAAATGGATGTGAGAGGGTTATTCACTTCATGGGAAATCCCTGACGCAACAAGGGCAATGGTTTCCCATTTTTGGTTTTCCGCAAGGCGGCTTTCCACAACACGGATGTGTTTTTGCACTTGTGATTTGTAAATGGCCATCTCGACAGAGATGTACAAGTCCCGACTGTTAAATGGTTTGATTAAGTATCCAAATGGTTCCGTGGTTTTGGCACGGTTGATCGTTGCTTCATCAGAATAGGCTGTCAGGTAAATGACTGGGATTTCTTTTGTTCGTTTGATCCTACCTGCGATCTCAATCCCATCCATTGGGCCATTCAACATAATGTCCATAAGAACCAAATCAAAATGTTCAGATTCTATTTGTTCCAAGGCATCATTCGCTTCTGAAACATAACTTGCTTGGTAACCATATTGTTTGAGCGTGGAACAAATATTAATGGCAATGATCCTCTCATCTTCAACGACGAGGATTTTTTTTACATCTGTTTCTTTTTCAGTTCCAACCATTGTTGTCATTGTTTTCGATAACCAGTCCTAACAATCAAATAGAATAATTTCAGTTTGTCAACAGAATCCAGACAACAAATCTCTGTATTGTGACCAAGGATTTAAACGATGCCCAAAAGGAAGTGGTGCTCACAAAAGATGGGCCCATTTTGGTCGTGGCTGGAGCAGGAACTGGAAAAACCAATACTCTAGTACACAAACTGGCCCACCTAGTCAAAACAGGTACAAATCCTGAATCTATTCTCCTCCTTACCTTTACACGAAGGGCGGCAAAAGAAATGCTTGGGAGAGCTTCCGGGATTTTAGACCAAAGGATGATGTCTGTTAAAGGGGGAACCTTCCATTCCTTTTGCCAACTGTTTCTGCGTCGTTATGGTCATTCCGCATCCGTCTTTCCCAACTTTACCATTTTGGATGAAGAAGACCGAAATGATTTTGTTGGTATGGCAAGAGACCAAGTGGTCACTCCCAATACAAAACTTCGATTTCCCAAAAAAGAAACATTGGCAGAAATATTTTCTACGAGTTTTAACTTACAACTTTCCTTGGAGAAATTGATTCAAAAAGAATACCCAATGTTCCTTGGGCAAACAAAAGAGATCCAAGAAATCAAAACCAAATTTATTGAATCCAAACGGAAACACAATGCTCTCGATTTTGATGATTTACTTGATGTAACAAGAATGATCTTGATGTCGGATGAAAACATCCGAGAAAAAATGGCATCCATTTACCAATACATTCTAGTGGATGAATACCAAGATACAAATCGTATCCAGGCCCATATTGCATGTTTACTGGCAAGCAAACACCAAAATATCCTGGTAGTTGGGGATGATGCACAATGTATCTATGGATTTCGTGGTGCAAACGTCAGGAATATGTTAGATTTTCCAAAAATTTTTCCAAATACAAAGATCATACAACTCACAGAAAACTATCGAAGTGTACAACCGATCTTAAATGTTGCCAATGCAGTTTTAGAAAACAGTCAGGAAAACTATAAAAAAAATCTTTTTTCGAAGAAAACTAACTCCATTGATAAACCATTTTTGGTGAAATTAGAAAACTTGGAAGAGGAAGCGGATTATATTTCATCTTTGTTTTTGGACTTAAATGAAAATGGAAATTCTTTTTCAGAAATGGCCGCCTTATTCCGCGCAGGTTACTCCTCTCATCTTTTGGAAATGCAACTCACTGCGAAAAAAATTCCTTACCGAAAGTATGGAGGGAAACGATTTTTAGACTTAGCACATGTGAAAGATACGATCGCTTACCTAAAAGTTATCGAAAATCCAAAAGATATTTTGTCTTGGAATCGCATTTTGTTATTAGAGGACCATATTGGAAAAAAATATGCAAATCTCTTCTACAAACAACTAGAAACCAATCAATTTGATTTGGAAACTGACCCTCAGTTCTTTTTAGGAATCCCTGAAGCAACAAAACTTTCGTTTTTGCGTTTATTAGAATGTTTGCAAGGCTGTCGGTTGGGGAATCAAACATCGGGTCAAATCTTAGAACATATTTTAACCCATTACCTACCCATCCTCACCTCTCATTATGATGATGCTGAAAAACGAAAACCAGATTTGGATGCTTTACTTTACCTTTCCCAAAAAGAAACAAACCTAACGGAATTCCTTTCCCAACTCATTTTAAATCCGGTGGAGGGAAAAGAAATTGGATCCGATGATGATCGGGAAAGCGAATTTGTGACCCTTTCCACAATCCATTCCGCCAAAGGACTGGAATGGAAATTTGTGGTGAACATGCAGATTGTGGAAGGAGTTTTACCCAATCACAGGATCAAAACTGTAGAAGAATTGGAAGAAGAAAGAAGATTATTTTATGTTGCCATCACTAGAGCAAAACAATCCCTATATTTTACCTATCCTTTGGTTAATGAAAAAAATCGATATACCTCTGTTAGTCGTTTCATTTCGGATTTACCCAATGAAGGTGAATTATTAACTAAAATTTCTTTTACCCAAAACCAAAACGTATCCAAAGAAGAAAATGTTAGAAAAAATGACGGAGGAAACGACCCCTTCCAATCCATACAAAATTACTTTTTGAATTGATTTATTTTTTTAAGTTTATCCAATAGAGACGGATTTGGAGTAATTATGAAATTTCACTGGCAAACAATCCTTATTGGATTCCTACTCGCTACTATCTCAATGAATTGTGCTTCTAATGATACAAAAGAATCGGCAGATGCCAAAGGACAAGATCCAAAATCAAATTCTCGTAGTGCCAATTTAGAAGACCCTGAAAAAGGGGGAAAAAAATTTGGATGCATAGAAGGGAATTGTGTGAATGGAGTTGGAAAGTATGTCTATGACAACGGAGACGTCTACACAGGTTCCTTCAAAAATGATGTGCGGGATGGTGCTGGAAATTTTTTATATGCCGATGGAGAAAAGTTTAACGGAACCTATGTGGAAGATAAAAAACAGGGTCCTGGTGAATACAATTTCAAAAACGGAGATAAATACGTAGGTGAATTCCAAAATGGCCAAATCAACGGAAAAGGTACTTACACGTTTAAAGATGGAAAATCGGTATCGGGGGATTTTAGCTCCGATGGCCAAGAAGGGATCGGAGTGTTGTTAGAAGAAGGAAAATCCCGAAACTGTAAAATCTCGGGGAGAAAACTTCTCTGCGAGTGACCTAACGTTTATAAATGGCAGTTTGGTTTTTTGCCAGACTGCAACGCCGTTTCATACAACGACATCGCCTTTGGCATGGCTTCATTGAGTTGTTTCATCCTAGTTTCATCCGATGGGTGTGTCGATAAAAGTTCATTTGGTTTTCCAGAGCTGATGGCACTCATATTTTTCCAAAGATTGACACTCTCTCTAGGATCAAATCCCGACATTGCCATGATTTCCAATCCGATCAAATCTGCTTCTGTTTCATGTTTTCTCGAAAATGGTAAAAGCACCCCGAACTTTGCACCCATTCCTAGAGCACCAGCCACAGCAGGTTTTCCCATTGATTCTAATACTTTTAGCCCACCAGAGGTGAGTTGGTTTTGAGAGACTCTTTCATTACCATGGCGTGCAATCACATGTCCAATTTCGTGTCCAATTACAGCAGCTAACTGGTCTTTGTTTTTCGCTACTGAAAACATTCCAGTGTAAACACCTATTTTTCCGCCAGGTAAGGCAAAGGCATTGGGTGTATTGTCTTTAAAGACAACTACTTCCCATTTGGTAACTCCCGTTGTGTCGGTGGTCACTTGCAATTGGGAATCCACAATGCAATTCACATAAGCATTTGTATTGGATCTGGTATCAATTGGAGTTTTGGATTTCATGTCCAAAAATGCTTCATTTCCCATCTCATTCATTTGATCATCTTTTAACAAAATGATTTGTTTTCGACCTGTCGGTGACGTGCTACATTGGTAGAGAATTAAAATTGTGAATAGGAAGATTAAACTTCGATTCATGAGGTTTCCTTTTTGTAAAATTGGTCTAAAAATGGGATAATGTCTGGAAAAGGGATTGGTTTGGATAACCAATACCCTTGGATTTCATCACATTGGTAGGACTTTAAGAGTTCAAGTTGTTCTAACTCTTCCACACCTTCCGCGACTACCGAATAACCTAAATCATGTGCCATATTGATGATTGAGATGAGTAAAAAACTTTCTTTTGAACCAACATGGACATTATTTAAAAATGATTTATCAATTTTAAGGATTGATAGAGGTAATTTTTCTAAGTAGGATAAGGAAGAAAAACCAGTTCCAAAATCATCCAATGCTACCTTCACTCCAATATCAATTAAGTTGGAGAGGATCGGTACAGTTTCCGAAAGGTTTTTCATCGCCAAACTTTCTGTAATTTCTACTTGTAAAGAAGAGTACGGGATCTTCCTTCTTTTGTGTAAATCTACAATCCAATGGAAAATATTTTGGTCGTAAAATACTTGAGGGCTTAAGTTTACCGCGATGGAGATTGGGTATCCTTTTTTGATTTGGACTTCTTCAATGACATTGGCCGTTTGTTCCAAAACAAATCGAGTGATAGGAACAATCAAACCAGAGTCCTCTGCGAGCGGAATGAATTCAGCTGGAGATACCATACCCCTTTGCGGATGTCGCCACCTAACAAGAGCTTCCCAGTGTCCAATTTGATTTGATTTTAGATCAAGGATGGGTTGGAAAAAAACAGAAATTTCATTTTGTTTGAGGGCTTTTTTTAAATCATTTTGGATTTCCAATTGGAAATGAATTTTTTCCTGCATGGCTTGGTTAAAAACGGCAACAGTTCCGACTTTCTGTGACTTTGCATGGAACATCGCAATTTCAGCATTCCGAAGTAAGACATCTGCTTCCTTTCCACCGAGCCCAAAGGCAGAAATCCCACAAGAGGCAGTTAGGTAAATTTCGTATCCTGCAAGTGGGATGGGATCACCTAAAAACTCAAACAATCGATAAGCATAATCAACTGCTTCTTCAATGGATAAAAGGTGATCCATTAAAATGGAAAAATTATCAGCACCTAACCGAGTGATAATGGCATCTTTGTCAGAAAACTTTTTCAATTTTTCAGCAAAAATAATTAATATTTCATCACCTGCTTCATTCCCCAAGGAATGGTTGATACGTTTGAAATTATCGATGTTGATACAAAATACAATTGGATACCCATCTTTTTTGATATTATATGTGTAAATTTTTTGTTCGATCCTTGCTAAATACAAGGCTCGGTTTGGCAAACCAGTTAGATTGTCGTAAAAAGCATCATGGGTAAGTTGTTCTTCTGCTAATTTACGATCTGTGATGTCATGGTGGATGGCTATGTATTGGAATACTGATCCATCAGAACCAATAAACGGAACAATGGTTGTATCCACCCAAAACAAACTGCCATTTTTTTTTGTATTGAGGATTTCTCCGCGCCAAACATTCCCTTTATGAATGGATTCCCAAATCTTTTCCCATTCCTCTTTGGATTTATTTTGGCTTTTTAAAATTCTATGGTTTTGTCCAAGTAATTCAAAACTTTCGTAACCTGTGATTTTTGCAAAGGCATCATTCACATAGGTGATGATCCCATTGGCATCGGTGATGGACACTTTGTTTGCTTGGTCTAATGCAAATTTTTGTAATTGGATTTCTTTAAGTGATTGGTATAAAAAAGTTTCTGTTGTGTTTTTTTCTTTTCTGTACACAAGTTCCCTTCTTTCCCTTTCCAAAACTTCTGTTAAACGTAATAGTGTTTTTCTATCAATGATATCGTTTACACCAGACTTCATATAAGTTAAGTTTTTCTGGAAGTCTTCAGGTTCGCTGATTAAAATGACAGGGATGTCTAAATTTTTTTCGTTTAGGAATTTTAAATAATGAGGGATTTCTAATTGGAAGGTTGAATGGGTGCTACAAATGATTGCATCCCAATCTTCCTCGAGTACTGTGAGTTCAAAATTTGCCAATGACTCAACCACTCGGTATAAGGGACTTAGGCCATTGGCCTTCATTTCCCTGACTAAATCGAAAACGCTATTTGAGTCATCTTCTAAAATTAAAACACTGATTGGACTTGCCATTATAGATGCCGAACCGGCTTTGTTTCCCAGAAAACTGTACGCAAAAAAACTAAAAATCTCAACCGAAAAAAGATTCAAAAATTTCCTTTAATTTCGTCGAATTGTCCAGTGCACCCGAAGGTTTTTGAAACGAGTTATATCCGTAAGGAATACTTAGAACAAGAGTTGAGGAAACTCCTTCTTGGAATGAGTGACTTAGAATACAAAGATTTAAATGACTATGATAAAGGTGGTTATGATGGCTTTAACCAGGCTATCACTTTGGTCTTAAAAAAACTTCAAAACTAGGGTTTTTTCTAGTAAATTTGTCTTCTTGACTCCTAAGGGATGAGTTTCTACAAAAATTCTTTACAAAATTACATGAAAAACAGATAGTATACGTGCCAGTAGGAAGTTCAATGAATTTCACAACAAAACAAGTTAAAAATCATACAGTTGTTACCTTAGAGGGTTCCCTCGATATTTATTCTGCACCAGCACTCAAAAAAGAGCTTCATAAAATTATAGATGATGGAGCAGAATCCGTAGCAATCGATATGATCAATATCAAGTTATTGGACTCTTCCGGAATTGCCTTACTTGCCAATTTGCAAAAGAAACTCAAATCAGAGGAAGGTCAATTTTTCCTTTTGAATGTGAGCCAAGATGTGATGGTGATTTTAAAACTATCCAGTTTGGACAAATTTTTTACCATTTTAGGAAGCGAAGGCGAACTCCCTTAAGGGTTTCAATTGCGCTTAGAGCCGAAAGAATTTCACTTCGGCTCGCACCACTGGATTGTCGATAGCCGACGGGATTACCCAATCTCCAACCTGGTTTTGGTTCCATTGTTTTGCCTCACCTGCAACCCCACTCTCAGTTCCCAATTTGATTTTTCCTTTTTTGGGATTTGTGGATTTCACAGAAACAATTAAGTCATAGGGGACATTGAGTCCAAAACTACCCAATTTGAGATTGGCAAGTTTTCCTTCAATGATGACTTCCTCACACACAACTTCCCTTCCATCCCTAAGTTTCACTTTCAGTTTGATGGGCAAATGGTTTTCTGTTGTTTCTGCTACGGTGCGTTTTGTTTGTGTTTCTGATTTGGTTTCTTGTACCTGCAGTGTTTCTGAGATGAGAGGTATTTTTTCTTCCGATACGACTGCTGCTAAGTTTTTGGTTTCTTCCTTTGAATCTTCAAACGAAACTTTGATTTCTTCTTTGATTTGGTTCAGTTCTTTTGTTTCTTCCGCAGACAAATTTCCAGTGGATTCGGTTTTTAGAATTTTTTCGATGATGACAGGTTTTAAAACTAAGGTTTTTCCTTCTTCGATATTTTCGGCTGCTTTTGCATCGCCTAATTTGTTTGCTTCTTCTTTCGAGAAAGCAACAAGGGATTTGTTTTCTTGGTAAAAATTACCAATGAGTAACAACCGCCTGTTCGCACGAATCGCTACTTCTTTGTTTTCTTTTTGTTTTACGAGTTGGATGTATTCTTTTACGGCATTGGAAGTTTTTCCAAGTTCCTCCATGGACCTTGCTTTGATGTAAGATTGGTCATTCGTAAGGACTGGTAAACTTTCTAAAGTGCGAAGGGTTTCTTCATAATCCCCACTTTGGAAAAGGGAATACGCCAATTCTTCTGGTGATTTCTTTTTCGACTTTAACTCTTCTTTTTTCTTTTCACCATCTTCTAAAAAACTGATGAGAAGTGCTGCATTTTCAGAATAATGGGAACCGGGGAATAAATCGATTGCTTTGTTCAATTTTACAAATGCTTTTTCCCTTTCCCCCATCATAACGAGGCAATAGCCATGGTGTAATAATGTGAATGCCATCTCATCGGATAAATTGGAAGTGATTGATTCTTCCAATTCTTGGTATTTTTTAGCAGCGATCGGATATTTTCTAGTCCTTTCCATATAAAAGGCAAACTGCAAACGAATGATGGTTTTTTGTTGTTCTTCTAACTCGAGAGGAGATTTAAAATTGAGGAACCGAACGGTATTGATCACAAAAAGGCCAAAACGATCCTTCCAACCCATTTTTAAATCCATACCTTCCGTTTCGGAATTCATAATTCCCGATTCCAAGATATTCACTTTCACTTCAGTCATGTAATCATCTTTCGATAAAAACATTTGTTTTAAACGTTCCCGCAAGGTTTGCGAAGAAAGTTCATAATTCATCAATTGGTCCCGTAAAATTCCAAACCGTAATTCTTGGAGTTTCACGCTAACAATGGCATCCGAGGCCAAAGCAAAAAAACAAAATAAGAATCCAAAAATAGAGAATAAAAAAAACTTTTTCATTCCGGTACATCAAGGACTAACATGGTGACATCATCCTTATATTCTTCATGTTTTTCATCCAAAACTGCCATTGCTTTTTCTACAATTTCTGCATTTGACAAATGGATGTTTTCCAAGACAATTTCTGTAAACCGTTCCAAACCAAAAAGTCCACCTTCTTTGATGGGAGTTTCCACGACTCCATCTGTGTATAAAATGATTTTATCACCTGGAAGTACAGGAAAGGATTCTAAGGAATATTGGATATCATCTCCCATTCCAAGTGGTGGCCCAGAACTATCGATGAACCTCACTTCTTTTGTCGAAGGTCGGATGATAAAAGGAGCATTGTGGCCTGCATTGACAAACTTTACGACACCTGGTTCATCAAAAACCACAAAAACACCAGTTGCAAAAAAGGATGCTTGTAACCTATTTGCAATCACTTCACCAAGTGAATTGATCGCATGAATGGGAGCCGGGTTTTCTTTCATGATGGACTGTAGAGACATTGCCATAACAACAGTTACAAGGGCTGCTGAAACTCCATGTCCAGATGCATCTGCCAAAAAAAATCCATAAAAATTTTGTTCCGGAACATGGAAGTATTGGTACAAATCCCCTGAAACTTCTCTCATTGGTCTGTACAATTTACCAATGTTGAATTTTTTGTATTTTTTCACAGAAGGTAAAAAGAGTTCCTGTACTTCCTTACCAATTTGAAGTTCTTGGTTGATTTCTTGGTTTAGTCGCGTAATCGTTGTTACTTTGTTTTGGATTTCCTCTGCCATCAGGTTAAAGGAGTTTCCTAAACTATCCAATTCATCATTACTTTTAAAATTCCAATTGACTCTAGATTGTAAATTCCCAGAAGCCATATCCTTGGAGGCAACTTCCAACGCTCCAACTCGTTTAAAAATAGCTCGGTAGACCAAGATGGCAAAAATGATATGGAAAAAAACTCCCCATATCACAGCATAACCCACTTGGATGTACAATTGTTTTAATCTGTCTTGGATGGAGGATATATTGAAGTGAGTGAATAAAAACACTTCCCTGCCATCTGCCAATCGAATTGGTAATAAAAAGTTCACTGTGAAGTCAGATTCATTTAATTCCAAACTGTAACGTGCTTTGAATAAATTACCTTCTTTATCGGAAGATACATCTTTAGTTTTTTTTAAAACAGATTCGGGGATGGTAATTTTTGTGAGATCTGTTTCAGGTTCGGTTTGGATGGCCTTTCCATCTGTGTCAAAAAAAGTAAATTTTGTGATTTCATAAAGTTTGAGTGTCTTTCGGAAGGCTTCAAAACTTTGGTCTCGTTCGCCTGTGAGTCCAATGGTTTGGATGTCAGTGAGGATAGTGTTTGCCAAATTTTCGGATTGGAATTGGAAGTTCTTCAGAAGCAAATCGGACTGGTTTTCAAAGATCATTACCGTAAAAAAGATGATATTTAAGAAGGCTAAGAGAGAATAAAAGAGTCCAATCTTAAAGCGTAAGGAATTCGTCGTTTTGGTTTTGCTTTTGTTCACGGCAATTACTAGTATTGTCGATAATTAAGTGATAGAAATCTATCACAAATTTGAGATTTTCCATTGGTTTTCATGATCCACATAGCAAAGATTCGTGAGTTGGGACTCCGTAGTTTCCTTTTGGGAATGCTTTTGCTTACGGGGACCCTTTCTGCGGATAAAATACGATTGAAATCGGGGGAAGTACTGAATGGAAAGGTACAGAATGTGACCCCCACTCATGTGGAATGGGTTGACCAAGGGAAAAAATACAAATTTTTAAATGAAGAAGTTTTGGGCATCGATGTGGGTTATGATGGACTGCCAGCTTGCGCCGATTACAAAACGTTTGGTGTGGAGGACTGCGATCTCATCCTCACAAGACTTACCAAAACCAGTGCTAGTTTTTCCAAAAAAAGTAGCCCCTTAGAACTTGAAACCATCCCCATTAAAAAAATCTCTAACCTAAAGGTGTCTCAAGAATCAGGCCTTCCTGTGGACCGTTACATCCAAATTGGTACCAAGGGAAAGTGGACTTTTAAAACCAAAGAAGTAACAGGACTTTATAAGTCACTGGACCGAGGTCGGATGACGATTGAGACGGAAGATAAAAAATTGGAAACAGCCGACATCTTAGAATTTGTTTCCTTTGAATACCAAAACAAATCGGTGATCGCCAAAGTGATCAAAGAAGAAACCCCAAAGGTGATCCCTGGTTATACTTCCATTTCTGAAAAACGATACGGAAAAGCTATTTTTCTTTTTGGAACGGCACTTGTGTCTGGGCTTGGGATGGCATATGAATACAATATGTCTGTGAAAGCGATCAACCAAGACGTGGAATACCTGCCCACGGGAGATGGGCGGGTGTTTTTAGCATCCAACATACTTGGGAACGATCGTTATGATTTTCATAGGCAAAGATTTACGATGTATGCTGTTGTATTTGCTTCTGTACTTACATATAGTTTCTTAGATAGTTTTTACTTGGGACAAAGGGATTCAGGAAAGGATAGTTCACAAGCAGTTTATCTCAAACCAATGTTAGATTGGAAATACAATCCAAATCCTTATTTCCTATCAAAAACAGAGAAAAATCCGAATGAATCCCTCCATTATGGATTGAGTTTTGAAACATCATTTTAGTTTTAGGTTGGTTTAAACTTGAACTTTGCGTAAGAATAGATTTTTTAAATTTTGTTTGAAACGTAACAAATTCCATTGCAATAAGAAGAGATAGGGAATGGAATTTAGTTGGCACATCACCCCACAATTCCCTTCTTCATTTTCCCTGCTCCATAAGATTTTACCTCGAAGCCCAGAAAAACAAGTTAAACCAATCCATAGGTCAAAGGTAACCTCCGTATCTTTCGGAAAATTTTGAGACGTTGGAAGATAAAACATATTGGCTGTGATGTGAAAAATCGCTGAGTTTTCCTCTTTATCACCAACATGCATATCCACTGAACTAAACAAAGGTACTGCAAGCATCCGATCCCTAAAAAAATATGGATTGAGTATCCCTGCAAAAAAGAACATGAAAGAGAGTACAATCGGGTACATCACAAATAATGCAAAATAATCTTGGATGACTAAATCAGGAAACTTTCTGGAAATCCAGTCTGGTGATTCATACAAAAGATAAATGGATAAAATTCCAGGTATCAAAAAGAAAATCGTAAGGATCGTATGACGTAAGTTAGGGTATTGGAACAGGCGAATGCCTGAAGTGGAGATGTGTTTTTGAACATTTTGGATCCAACCTTCATGTCGGTTGTGACGGCTCAAAATTTCATACTCTTCCATACTCATATCCATAAGCTTTAGGATTTGGCCTGGTACAAGGATACGCGATTTTGCAATCGTAAGTTCCAACATAAAAAATAACGTGAGGATACAAATGGGTAAAATCACAAGTAGGTCAATTTCTTGGAACAAAGAGAGGTTATAAAGACCATGGATGAAAACACAAACAAAAAAACCCGTGATCAAATTCCCCCATTTGAATACAGGGTTTTTGTGAAACAAAAACATCATTGTAAAAGCACCCACAAGGCCCCCGTTCATCATATGGATGGGAAGTGCGGTGATGGAACGTAACACTTGAGACCAAAGACCTGTATTGATAAAATACAAAATATTTTCAACAAGCCCAAACCCTCCACCAAGGACAAGGCCATAAAAAATCCCATCCGTTACAGTGAACTCATCTTGGTTTTTACTAAAAAATAAATAGATCCCTAGTAATTTTGCAAATTCTTCCACAAAGGAAGAAAGGAGAAACGAATTCCAAAAAACTCCTACATTTGGCATCCAATACAAAAACAAGGCTTGGATCGCTATGGCAAAACCTGCACTGAACAAAGAGAATGCAAGTGCTGTGTATTGTAAAAATCCTTCCGTAAACCGGTAGAAATGGAAACGATAAAAGGAATAATAAAACGCTAAGGTGCAAATATTGATTAGAAAAATGACCAGACTTGGAATGGATATTTGTATGGACATTTACTTTTATTAACGACAATTGCAGTTCGGAAAATGAATCAAAACCATTGATTTTAAAGCATTAAACCAATCGTTTGACCGCTTTTCGTAAACCTTCGATGGTCAAAGGAAACATAGGAATTACGTCCTCAATGGCTTCAATTGTGGGTGCTCCCCAAAATCGTTTTGGTTCGGGGTTTAGCCAAATCGCATCAGGAAAATATCCAACTAGCTCTTTCAAACATTCCAATCCACTTTTGGCTTTTTTCTCTTTTTCTTCTTTGGAATGAGAATGGTAGGCATAGAGATTATATGGGGTTCCCATAAGTTCATATGGGGCCATATAGGCATCCCCTACAAAAATCAGTTTTGTGTTCTTTCGAAATTTTTCTTCAAAATGTTTCAGAGAGATTCTGGATTGAAACTCATGGTTTTCATAGAGGTATTCATGAAAGATATTATGAAAATAATAGTGGTGCACTTCCTTAAAATGATACAGCCCACGGCTCGCACTGAAGAGTTGGCTTACTCGGTCTGAGTGTGGTGTCATACTGCCACCAATGTCCATGATAAGAACAAGCCTTAATGAATTTTTCCTTTCCCTTTCTTCCACCAATTCGATTTCTCCCCCATTTTCACAGGTTTTATCGATGGTTTTATCAACATGTAACTCGCGTTTGCCTTCTTTTTTCAAAAACCGAAGTTCTTTTAATGCTAATTGGATGGAACGAGTATCTAAAATTTCATCTTCTCGGTAGGCTTTGTATTTTCTTTCGTTCCAAAGGCTCACACCCGAACGATTGCCTTGTCCTTCCGTATTACCTCCGATGGAAAGCCCATTCGGATTGAACCCTGAGTTTCCAAAAGGACTTGTGCCGGATGTACCTACCCATTTACTCCCACCATCATGGCGTTCTTTTTGTTCGTTCAGGCGTTTTTTTAATTCTTCAATGACCTCGTCCATACTCATGTTAGGTGCTTTTTCTTTTTGTTCAAGAGAAAGGTCTTTGGGAATGTTTTCTTCCAGCCACTCAAAAAGGATGTCCCGAAACTCTATCCTTTGTTCCTTCCAACTCCCAAAGGTTTTGCCAAAGGCAAGGTCATAGGCATCATAATGTTTTAAATCTTTTGCAAAATTAAGTCGTCCCACCCTGTACAATTGGTCAAGATTGATGTAACCTGTAGGGTCTGTGAGTTTTCGGATTGTTTCTAAGAAAGCGACGAGTTCTCCTGTGGAACAAGGAACTGTTTCTTTTCGCAGATTGTAGAAAAAATCCAAAAACATATTAGTTTAAGTAGACCCGGTAATCTTCTTCTGATTTAAACAGAGTCCCTGCAAATGGGATTTTACTTGATTCCAAGCTCTCTCCCGAAACCAGTAAAACTTGGATCCAATCCAGTAACTCACTTGTGGAAGGTTTTTTTCTAAGGCTTTCGATTTTACGAATGGAGTAAAACATAGCGAGCGCTTTTTCCATAAACTCAGTTTCGATGGATGGAAAATGGGCTTTTATGATTTCTTTCATCGATTCACGTTTCGGAAACTCAATGTAGTGGAAAATACAACGTCTGAGAAACGCATCCGGTAGTTCTTTTTCGTTATTGGAAGTGATGATGACAATCGGTCTTTCTTTCGCTACAATGTGTTCCTTTGTTTCTGGGATAAAAAATTCCATTTTGTCTAATTCCAGTAAAAGGTCATTAGGAAACTCAATGTCGGCTTTATCGATTTCATCGATCAGCACCACTGATTTGTTTGGTTGTAAAAAGGCTTCTCCAAGGGCACCTAACCGAATGTAGTTTTTTACATCCCGTACGCGTTGCATTGCCTCTTCTTCTGGGAACCTTGAGTCGTTCAACCTGGAAACAGCATCATAAAAATACAAACCTTCTTTGGCAAGGCTTGTGGATTTGATGTGCCATCGGTAAAAAGGCAGTTTTTTGGATTCGGCAAGGAAACTAGCGAGTAGAGTTTTCCCAGTTCCTGGTTCCCCTTTTAAAAGGAGTGGGCGTTTTGTGATCTCTGCCACTTGGACCGCTTCTTTTAAGTCTTCTGATAGGATATAATCTGCCATGTCTTTACCTTTTGGACTCCAATCTTTTTCGAAAAACGGGGGAATCTACTAAAAATTGCTTTTTGAAAGAAACTTCTCTTCCTATAGTGAGAAATTGGAACGATAATAAAACTATGGGCGATTTCGATAATACCAAACGAGCCATTGGCGTTGGCAAACTGGACGATTCTCAGAGAAAGGATATGTTCAATAAGTTTAAGAGCGCAGGTGGAGAAGTCATCAAAGAAAAACCTCCTGCAAAGGAAGATGACGGTAGGAAAAGTCGACCAGAGCCAAAGGTCAGACAAGGCACCGTTTCTCGAGGGGGAGATGAAAGTCGTTCTGGGAGTCGCGGAGGGAGTTCCTCTTCAGGAAGGAGTCCTTCCAAAGAAGATGCCAATGTTTCCAAATCACAAATCGATTCCAAAGCCCAATATGAAAAAGAGATCAGTAGTTTTACTGCTCGTTTTTCCATCAAACTTAAATGTTGGTTAGCCCGTGTCACTCCCTTTGGATCCAGTGATCTCACTCCGAAGTTTATGCACGATTTTTCCATTCGTGCCAAACAAGCATTAATCGAATTGCAATACAGTGGGAACGAGTTACTTGCAAACCAACAGTATTCACCCCAACTGAGTAAAGCACTCGATCGGATCAATCCCCTTCTTGTAGAATTACTTGCCATGGGTCAAAAATTATACAATGGCCCTGAGTTAACAGACATTACAGAACCCATCATGACAGCGCCAGAATCTCCGGTAGCGATTGAAAGGGTCAAAAATCAGATTTATTCCCTATTCAAAAGGATGTACATCCTTTACCCGTACCAAGAAACTTTAAAAAAGTCTTTTGCACAAGCCTATGACGAATTACAAAAGTTAGAGGGAAAACCTGCCCTCATTTATGCGAATAAAAAACGGAAAGTGTTACAAGAAATTGATACCTTGTTTGATGGTTTTTTTGACCGATTGTATCTCGTTGTCATTCGTGCTGAAAATAAAAATATCCCACTTATTTCTCGTTATATGGAAAATCTTTTGGGTATCACGCCTGAAGAAAAACCTGGCCAAAGGAAATCAGGGGAAAATGTTCCCGGTGGCAAACAGGTAGAAACCAAGGAAGAGAAAGAAGCAGAAAATGCTTCCAAGGAAGAGGAAAAAAAGGAAGAAGAAGTCCCCTTATCCAAAGAACAAGCCTATGGATTACGTTTGATGCAGATGTACTCCATTCCTAAATTACGTAAAAAATTTGATCCCAAAAATGAATATGCAAATATCCCAGACGCTGACAAAGCCCTACTTGCATTATTTTATTTTTATGAATTTGATGATGAATATTCCTTTGTAATGACCACTAAAAAAATCGATATCAAACCTGGTTCGATTAACGGGGTAAAGGTGGATTACAGACAAAAGATGTTGGATATTTACGAAAGCACTCGTACCATCATAGACCAATTTCGTATCTACCATGATATTTTAAGAGAATTAGAAAAACACAAAGCGAACCCTGGTGCCAATTACATCGAAGCTTCCAAAAAACTGACTGGGATCGAACAAAAAAGGACAGGACAGTCAAGGACAGTTCGGATGGCCATCAAAGACTTTAGTTTAAAGTCGAGAGATTCCCTTCTCACCCTCATCAAAGACATGAAGGGCAAAAAGGAAATTGTCGCGAATATGAATGATGTTTTGACTTTGGATTCCATGGAATCTCGGAAACGACTCAATAAAAAACCGGTGAAACAATGCATTATGGAGGCTTACTGTTACTTGTTAGCCCTTCATGACCGAATCGAAACGGGAGACCTTTATGGTGGGCTTGTGGAACTCACACCTGAACAAATGAAATCTTCCTTCGGCGTGGACATGGAAGCCGCGAAAGAATCTGATTCTCCGGATGCTTCTGAACTAGAGGGGGATGCAAAAGCAGAAGTGACCGCAGAGGCAACAAAACCCACAGAACCCATCACCACAGAAGAAGGTACTTCTTTAGATGGGCAAACAAATGACAGTTTGGACGACCTCTCTGATGATGACATATTACCCACAGGAAATCCATTTTAATGGCAGTCATCAAAATCGCAATTTACCAAAAGAACCTTCACAAACGATTCACCGCAGACGAAATTACAAAGATCCAACAAAGTAAGGCTCATTTTTTACTTCTGCCAGAGGGGTATCCGCATTTTTTCCAAAGTTCCACTCCTTCCGACGCAGCGAAACACGAAAAGGAATACCAAGACCATCTATTGGAAATTTCAGAAAAGTTTTCTGGAGTGATCCTAGGTGGTAGCCACTACCGAACGAACGAAGAAGGGAATTTGGTTTCTGCCCTACCCATCGTTCAGTCGTTAGTGTTAGTCGATTTTTATGAAAAAAAGACCCCAAATGTAACCCTTGATTTGGGCACCAAACCAGGGTTAACGGAATCCATTTTCATTATGGGTGGGCTTCGTTTTGGAGTGATGCTCGGTGATGATCTGGGAAACCAGTCCATTTGGGATGAATTCCATAAAGAGAACATTGAAATCATCTTTCATTTGGATACAACTCGTAACCAAAACACCTATGAGGAAGACTTAAGTTTTTATGAAGGTTTAGCCAAATCAAAAAACATCCACTTAATCCGAGTTTGTGGGCCTTCCGAAGGTATACCTGCCAGAAGTTTGTATGCGTCTCCCTCTGGGATCAATTGGAAGGTCGGTAAAATTGAGGAAGACAAAGATGTTTTCAAAACACTTTCCGTCAATGTGATGAGAAGTTATTTGCTTTAGAAAAAAGGAAGGAACGGAAAACTTTTTAACTAAAAAAAGGAAAACCAGTCCCTCTAACAATGACAATTATCTAAAAAGAATCAAAACGAAGAAGGAACCCCAGGAATTGGAACCTAATTCCAAGGGATCCTTGGCTGAACGAAAGAAGGAATGCGTTTTCTCGATTCCTCCTTTGGTTATTTTTTATCCATCTCCTTCCAATCCATGGTAAAGAGTAAAATGACAATACCAATGGAAACACAAGAATCTGCGACATTGAATGCAGGCCATCTGGTAAACAGTAAAAAGTTTGGCCAATCGAAATCCAAAAAGTCAACAACACCGATGAATTCTATCCCTGGTTTTTCAGGTGTGAATCCAAATCGAAACCCACTGCCTGGGATTTTCACAAAAAATTTATCAATAAAATTTCCGAAGGCTCCGGCCATCACAAAATTCCATCCCCATACATTTCCCAAATCAGAATTTTGCCATCGGTAAAAAATCAAAAAAACAATGGCAAAACCTGTCGCAAATAAAGAAGGTAAAGCATTGTCTTGGAAAAGGCCAAAAACAAAACCTGTGTTAAACGTAAGTGAGAGTCTAAAAAAGTCCCCAAGGACTGAGATACTTTCATCAGCGGACATTTTTACGATGATAATGTATTTTGTAAGTAAGTCTAAAAATAGACCAAAAGCAACAAATGCCAAATAACCAGGCTTAAATACTGAAAAAAAGGGAATGTTAGGTAATTTCATAAAGATGGTGTTTGAATTTTTCCGTTTATTTTTGTTTCCAATAACTTAGACTCGATTTAGCAAGAGACCAAAAACTAAGTCCTGATAGTATATAAAATATTATGCTTGGTTCTTTCCAGAATTTTTCCGCATAATACATTCCAAAAAAGAAAAATAATGATCCGAGAACTCCAAAGGTAAATATTTCCCTCAATCTGAGTTCATCCGTTTTGGTTTGGTTTTGGTTCGTCAATTCACCTCGGTTCCATTTGTAAAGGAATTCGTTTAGTTCTTTTGGTAAGGAAAACAAACTTGTTAAAAATTCTTCCCCTTCATCCTTCCAGAGGCGTTTGAAACTACTTCCCTTTAATACAATTTGTGAAAAAGGTTTTTCCGCATATTCAATCATGGAACGGGATGGATCCAAATAAGAGGAATTTCCAAGTAATAAGGCAAGCACTCGGTGCAAACTGAGGAAATTTGGAGGCAGTTTCAAACTCGATAACAAGCGTTTCAAACTGACTTGGATTTCTTTTAAAAATCGTAAGTCTTCGCCTGGCTTCAGAGTCTCAAAACTTAAATTACGAAAATGATTGGTATCTGCTAAAATGCGGTTTAGTTTTTCAAGTGAATACTTTACGATTTGTGTTAATTCTTCTTTCGACAAAGTACCTGTTACAGCACCAAGTGCTACCAAGGATTCCGAAACAAGGTGGTAGTCTTTTCGCATTGCCCCAACCAAAATACGTTCCAAAATTTGGGTTTCTTCTTCTGAAATGGATTGGACCGCACCAAAATCGATCAAACAGAGTTCTCCCGTTTCCATAAAAATCAAATTTCCAGGGTGTGGGTCAGCGTGAAAGAAACGATACTCAAAAATCATCAGGATGAAAGCGCGTATTAATTTTTCTAAATGAGGGCTACGTTTTGTTGGTGCTAAGTCCAATTCCAATTCGTAAATTTTTTTGCCTTCGACGAACTCAGTCACGAGTGTGTGGCGGTTACAAAATTCTTCGACTGGATTTGGAATGTAAAAATCTTTTTCGAGTGCAAACAACTGTTTTAAGATTTTTAAATTTTTAAGTTCGGTTCTCAGGTCGAGTTCCGCATGGATCATTGATTGTAATTGTTCGACTACTTCTTTCCCAGAAACTTTTACCACAAATCGATCCACAAACCAAATGACCTTTGATATTGTTCCGAGATCAGATTTCGCAGTTTCCTCGATGCCTGGGTACAATGTTTTGATTGCTACTTTTTTTTCTTGGTAATAACCAATATGAACTTGGGCAGTTGAGGCACTGGCATACGAATTCGTGTCAAGGGAATCAAAAATTTGGTGTAAGGACTTTCCAAAATCCTTTTCCCACCTAGCATTGATTTCATTAAAATCTCTAGGAGGAATTTTATCTTGTAAATCTTGTAACTCCCATAAGTATTCCTCAGGCAGGATATGGAATAAATTGCTAAGGAATTGGCCAATTTTAATGTAAACACCACCTAATTGGAAAAAAAGATGTTTCGTTTCGATGCCTTTCGTTTTTAGAAACTGAATTCTTTTTGTTTGGAAGTTTTCTTTAGAATGGATTCGTTTCGTAATTTTTGATAGAACTAAGTATTGAAAATAGGTTTTGAGAACAAAAAAATAAATGGAAATGGAACGATTTTGTTTTGGGTTCATTTCGGAAACCTGTAAATGGATTCAATACTTTCTAATATTTGCACATTCTCTCCAATGGTTCCTTCCATATGTTTTGACTTACCTTGGATTACATTTACAATTTCGGAATAAATTCCTAAAAAAGCATTCGAAACTTCAGGTTTCGGAAAACCTTTGGGTAGATAGGACTGCAAGCTGTGAAATCCTTTGTACAATTTGGATGGAATGGAACGATAGAATTGGAACCCATCATTTGAGCAAATGATCCGGTGGGAATCTGTATGGAGATCAAGTTCAAATTGGAAGTACTCACGACCCCCTGAAACATCCAAATTGATTTCCACTTGGTTTTTTGTGCGAAAATTTGCAAATGCTCTTGTTTCCACGAACCCCTTTTTAGGACGTTCTAGAGAGGCATGGATGAGTTTGGGTTTTCCCACCAACCAGTGGATTAAATCGACAGCATGGGTTCCGTCATGCAATAATGGTCCACCACCAAACTTAGAAAATGCGATACCAGGATTTTTGGCAGAAGTGAATACGGAAGCTCTAATTGATTTTAAAACTCCAAAACTACCTTTTCCTATTTCATTTTTGACAAAAAGGTAACTAGGGTGGTATCTCCTTTCGTGGTTGATCCAAAGTTTGCATCCCTTTGCCTTTGCCATTCTTTCTAGGGATTTTGCTTCTTTTGCATCCATCGCAACAGGTTTTTCAATGAGTACATGTTTGATTCCGGAAGCCATACAAAGTTTGGCAAAAAATCCATGAGTGAGACTGGGTGTTGCGACAACTGCAAGGTCTGCGTTTGGAAAAACAAAACCGGATGGAAGTTCTTTTGGTAAAACTTGTGCCTGCTCCTTCCAAGTTTTTGCAAACTCCTCACATGTTTCTCGTTTTGTGTCATACCCAGAAATAAAATTGAAGTTTTTTTTCCCCCATGGAGAAGAGATCACTCCCATATGGGTACAAGGTTTTTTGCGGTATGGATCCTTTTCCAGTTTTGAGGCAATCCTTCCTAAGCCGATGAGAATCACATTGATTTTGGGTGGTTTCATGTAAGTTTTTCTTTAAAATCTATCTTTCATCCGAAAATCTGGCTTAGAAGCTATGATCGCACCATTTGAATATTCCCTGTCAACTATTCTAAGTTTGTTTTCCTCGAAACCTGATTGGGAAAACCCTTTGAATCCAAAATTCCAATGGATTTCCACCTCATCAAGAGAGATCAAAAAAAATACACTTTTTGTTCCCTTACGTGGAGATCGGGATGGTCATGAGTTTATTTTGGATGCCTTAAAAAATGGTGCCACAGGCTTTTTGTGTGAACCAAACCACCCAGTCCTAAAGGTTTTACCCACTGCAGATCAAAAAAAAGCAATCTTTGTAAACGATACGCTGCATGCTCTGGGAAGACTCGCAAACTACCACAGAAATCGTTTTTCTCCAATTCTCATTGCCATCACTGGTTCATCCGGAAAAACAACAACAAAGGATTTGTTAGGTGGCCTTTTTGGATTTTTAAATCCAAAAACCTTGGTTGTGACCGAAAAAAATTTTAATAATGAAATTGGAGTTCCGTTCACTTTGTTTCGGATCACAGAGAACACACGTGTTGTCATCTGTGAAATGGGAATGAACCATAGAGGTGAAATCAAAAGACTTTCTCTCATTGCAGAACCCACTCATACACTGATTACCAATATTGGTTCAGCCCATATTGAAAATCTAAAATCTAGAAAAAACATAGCAGAAGAAAAAATTGATATCATCTCGGGCCTAAGACCTGGTGGTGTACTCTTTGTACCTGACGATCTAGATTTTTTAGAGCTTGCAAAGGTTAGGACAAAACAAAGCAAACGAAACCTTATGATTTGGAAACATACCAAACAACCAGAACTCAAAGTGAATTCTGTTAAAAAAAATGGATTCATCCTTTCATGGAAAAATGAGTTGGTCCATTGGAACATCCCTGGCCAAAAATTGTTGAGTAATGTCAGAGGGATGTTTGCAGTTGGAAATTATTTTGGCATTTCAAAAAATCAAATCTTAAAAACAATCACTTCCTATAAAAGCCCGAATAAACGTTTGAATATCACCAAAGGATATTATACCATCATCGATGATTGTTATAATGCGAATCCAGAGTCTATGTCCTCTAGTATCGATGCCAGCTTACAATTTGCTGAAAATAAACAAATTGTATGGGTGCTTGGGACGATGAAGGAATTGGGAACCTTTTCAAAGTATTACCACGAGCAAATTGGAAAAGAACTCAATCAAATTGGAAAGGGAACTTTACTCGGATTAGGTGAAGATACACTTCCTATGGTAAAACAAGTAAATGGAGGAAAACATTTTTTAGATAAAAAAGCACTGATCCAATTCATCAAAACCGAAATCCCAAAACATAGTGTCATTCTCGTAAAGGGTTCACGATCTATGAAAATGGAAGAAATCGTTTCGGAACTCCAAACATTTAAAGGTTGAAAGGGAGAGAGGCTTTTTTAGATTCAACGTATGACAAACCAAATACCTAAAGTAGCCGTGATCATGGGCTCCTATTCTGATTGGGAAACCATGAAGGAAACATGTGAAATCCTTACAGAATTTGGTATTCCTTTTGAAAAGGAAATTGTCTCTGCCCATCGTTCTCCAGAACGTATGTTTGAGTTTGCAAAAAATGCAAAAAACAATGGATTTGGTGTGATCATTGCGGGCGCGGGAGGCGCTGCCCATCTACCTGGGATGACCGCCTCACTTACCACCTTGCCTGTATTAGGTGTTCCCGTACTTTCCAAGGCATTAAATGGAATGGATAGTTTACTCTCTATTGTACAAATGCCTAAAGGTGTACCTGTTGGTACACTTGCCATAGGCACAAGTGGCGCCGCCAATGCTGGATTACTTGCTGTCAGGATTCTTTCCATCACAAGTCCAGAGCTTTCAAAGAAACTAGAGACATATGCGGAATCGAACCGAATCGCAGCGCTCTCCAAAAATGACCAATTGAATCTGGATGCCCAATGAAAATTGGTGTTTTGGGTTCTGGCCAACTTGGCCAAATGATGTGTTTGGAAGCCATTCCACTTGGGTATGAATTTTATAGTTATTCCCCCGATCCCCATTCCCCTTCAGAAAAAGTAGGAGCAAAAGGTACCATCGCCCCTTACGAATCTAAAAAAGAGATCAAAACTTTTTTAGAACAAGTGGATATTCTTAGCTTTGAGTTTGAGAACATACCGAAGCCAACTTTGGAATACTTAAATGAACAAACAATTGTGAATGTATTCCCTCCACCAAAAGCCCTAATCATTGCCCAAGACCGTTTTTTGGAGAAATCACATTTTCGAAAATTAGGATTTCGCACGGCAGAATTTTTTCACCTTACTAAAAAGACTTCACACATAGAAGTGGCTATCGAATTTCCGTGGATCATCAAAACATTACGGTTTGGATATGATGGCAAAGGCCAAGTCAAAATTAAAAACAAAACCGAATACGATGCATTTTTAATTTCTGCATTTCCATCTGAAAGTTCCGAATACTTGATTGAGGAAGTGATTCCATTCCAAAAAGAGATCAGTATCATCCTCACTCGTTTTCATAATGGTGACATCGTTTGTTACGGTGCAGTGGAAAACGAACACAAAGACCATATCTTGGATCTGTCTATTTTTCCTGCAAGGATTCCTGTGAGTTTAAATTTGGAAGCAATTGAAATGGCATCCAAACTTGCTGAGTCCTTGCAGTATGTGGGAACCATGGGTGTTGAGTTTTTTTTAAAGGACAATTTATTGTATTTAAATGAATTTGCACCAAGACCACATAACACTGGTCATTACACACAAGATTGCCAAAGTTTTTCACAATTTTATTTGCATGTACAAGCCATTACTGGCAAACTTCCCCCAACAGATGTTAGGCCAAAGCCAACTCTTATGAAAAACATTCTTGGGAATTCGTATCAAGAAAGTTTAAAAATTGCGGATGAATTGTTAAAAGATGATCGTTACCGACTGCATTTGTATGCAAAAGAGGATGCAAAACCAGGAAGGAAGATGGGTCATATGAATTTTAAAGGAAATTTAGAAGAGGTGAATCCCCTTTTCCATGAACTGTAGCGAAAAAATTCACCTGGCTTCGGGTTCTGATAGCAAACTTACACCCCAGTCTCTCACATTCCCTGCACCTAAACACAAGAGCAGATCTCCTGGTTTTAAATTTTGTTTTAATATTTCTAAATCTGCCGTGAGTTCCCCACTTAGCATTTTTGGAGGATTTGCCTCTAAAAATGGTAAAAAACTCATCGACGTGATTCCTGGTATTGGAGTTTCTCCTGCCGAATAGATAGGCAGTAAATATAGAAAGTCTGCACCTAATAGTGAATTTGCGAGGTCTTCTAATAATAATTTTGTTCTCGTAAAACGATGTGGTTGGAACAGAACATGGAGTTTGCCTTTGGTTGCGTGTTTGTCTTTCAAGGATTGGATGACCATTTTGATTTCCGTAGGATGGTGGCCATAATCATCTACCACAGTCACAGCTTTCCACTGGCCTAAGATTTCTTGGCGCCGTTTCACTCCAATGTAACGCGAGAGGATTGCAATGGAATCATTTGGACTGATACCAATCCTGAATGCACAAGTGAGTGCCACAAGTCCATTGGTCAGGTAATGAACACCAGGGTATGGCAATGTTAATCGATACGTTTCATTTCCTAATTGAAATGTTAATTCGTCCTTTCCTAATTTGTAGAGAATCGTTGTGATTTGATTTGCCCAATGGTTTTGTAAATTTTGGAACCACTCTTCTTTTACAATATCTTCTGTGACGAGAAGGCTTATGTGGAATCCTTTATGAAAAGCTAAGTCTTTGTGTTTTGATTGCAGAACCGCTTTGATTCCAGGGTCACCACAAAAGAGAATGGTTTCTCCGGCTGATTGGAATCCCATGTATTCAAAAAATGCATCTTCTAACCTTTCTCGAGTTTTATAGTAATCAAGATGGTCATTGTCAATATTCGTGAGGAGTCTATATTCCGCTTTATGCCCAAGGAAGGTCCCATCAGATTCATCTGATTCATAAACAGCAAAATTTCCAGATCCGATTTTTCCACCACGTTTTTGAAGTAAACTTGTATCACCGCCAATCATGATGGTCGGATCAAATCCCTTTTCTGTTAGGATTTGGGATACCATTGTGGTTGTGGATGTTTTCCCATGGCTACCGGCAACAGAAATAGATTTTTGTTTGGATACAAGTAAGTGCATAAACTCAGATCGATGTTTCAAAGGAATCCCAAGTCCCTTGATAGTATCAAAAACATCTTTGTGTTTATCATTGATCGCCGAACTATAGACAACCATTTGCATTCCATCCAGAGGAATTGTTTCAATCGAATGGTAAATGGTGCTTCCCCGTTCTTGTAAAAATTCAGTGGCTTCCGAACTTTTTTTGTCGTAACCGATGACTGGGATTTCTAAGTCGAGGGCCATATGGGCAAGACTAGACATCCCACTCCCACCGATTCCTAAAAATAATATCGGACCTTTCACTTGTTACCCTGTCCTACTTTGCTTCAGAAAAAAAATAGGAAACGGTTTGGTAAGCGGCATTTACATTTGACAGAGCCAAACTCACGTGACCCATTTCTCTTAAAACTTCTGAATGGTCTTTCCAAGACAATAAATACTTAACAAGAGGTGTTGGGTCATCACTTGTAGAATGGATGGTGACTGCTGCCCCTTCTTTCTCTAAATAATCGGCATTCGCCTTTTGGTGGTTATCTGCGGCAAACGGATATGGGATAAGGATCATGGGCAATCCAAAAACCAAACACTCTGCTACGACCCCAGCTCCTGACCTTGCCACTACTAAATTGGCCCATTCGTAATTAGGTTTCATATCATTTGCATAGGATATGATCTCTGCACCATCATTTGCCCGACTTTTTGTTTCTTCATAAAGGTTTGTTCCAGTCAACAATCGAAATTTATATTTGGAGGCAATTTCAGAGTTTTCCATTGTTTTAAGAATCATCTGGTTTAATTGCCTTGCTCCTTGAGAGCCACCTAACACAAGAACGTTGATTGTATTCTTTTTTCCTTCATGGAGATTTTCATTTTGTCTGATATTTAAATGTTCAGGAATGACACGACCACGGATTGGGTTTCCAATCGTTTTGCCAGGGATTTGGAACTCTTCGGCTAAAGGAAAACTAAAGGCAATTTTTTTGGAGAATTTGGAGAAGACCCTCGTGATTTTTCCTGGAACACAGTTTTGTTCACATAAATACAATGGCTTACGAAATAAAATGGCATAAAGGATCGCAGGTAAACTTGAATACCCACCCATGCCAATGACTGCGTTCACGTGCAAACGTCGAAATTGTAAGACAGTTTTGATAAAAGGGATCAAAAATAAAACTGGATAGAAGATTGTTTTTAGACCACCTAGTTGTGGTACATTGTGCCATAATACTTCACAAGGTGGTTGCAAAAGATCTGGGTTATTTTTGTTTCTGACAAGAGAATGGATGTAAACGTTTTCAAATCCAAACACATTTGCTTTTTCACTTAAAATTTCGGCAAGAGCCACTCCTGGAGAAATATGACCTCCAGTCCCACCCGCTGCAATTACGACAGATCCACTCATACGACCAAATTCTCTTTACTTGTAATGTTGGCAAGAATTCCGAAGAGGATGAAAATTGTAAGCAGTGACGACCCACCATAACTCATAAAAGGAAGGGAAATCCCTGTCACAGGTACAATCCCTGTGATCACAAATAAATTTAAAATGGTTTGGAATCCAAATAGAATGAGAATCCCTGAACCCAAAAAAAATCCTAGTTTGTCTTTCGTTCGTTCTAATAATAAAAAGATACGCACCATAAGAAAGATTACGACGAGGATAAAAAATAGGAACCCAAGAAATCCAAAATCTTCGACAAAGGATGATAAAACAAAGTCTGTATGGCTGTACGCGAGATATCTGTGTGCATAACCTGTTCCAACAGCCTTCCCTGTTGTTGACCCATCAAAAAAAGCCCGAAAACTAGTGACCAATTGGTGGCCTTCATCAAACCGGAATTTATAAGGATCAAGCCAAATCTCTAAACGTTTTTTCCGGTAACCTACCTGGGTCACAAGTACCACAAGAAGTGGAATCACAGAAGCACCTAAAATAAAAAGTCGTTTCAATGGAAAACCAGCTAGCAAAACAAAGAAAAATAAAACTAAAAGTAATTCAACAGTGGTTCCAAAGGCAGGTTCAATCACAATGAGTAAAAGTGTTAAAAAGATAACAACGAGTGAGATGATTTTTTTTCTGTCCCATTTGATTTTCTTAAAATCAAAATTATAAAAAAAATAAGAGGAAAAGAGTAAGATACTAATTTTTGAAAATTCAGAAGGTTGGATTTGGAATCCTGCGATTTGGATCCAACGATTGAAACTCCTACCATAACTGGTTCCTACTGATTTGCCGAGCCCTGGGACAAACACTGCAACGAGTAATAGCAAACTCAGTAAGGAAAATACAAAAGACCACTTTACCAAAAACTGATAGGGAATCTGACAAAAAATGAGGAATAAAAAAATTCCAATCCCACCCCATAACAGTTGTTTTTTTAGATAATAATAAGAATCTGAAAACTCGCGTTCCGCAGGAATGACAGATGCACTAAACATCACAATGATGCCGATTCCAAATAATAAAAACATCGAAAATAATAATGGTCCATCAAACCTTGATGAACCAATTCTCAATATGGATTTTATGGAACGAATCAATTCCATTATTGGATTTTTAATGTTGAAAGTGTGATGATCGCGAGGATGATTCCAATGATCCAAAATCGGATCACAACTTTTTCCTCTGACCAACCAATGAGTTCAAAATGATGGTGGAGAGGAGCCATTTTAAAGATACGTTTTCCAGTGAGTTTAAAAGAACCAACTTGTAATATCACACTCACTGCTTCCGCAACAAAGATTCCACCTAGGATCACGAGTAGTATTTCTTTTTTTAACATGATGGCCACTAAACCCAATGTGGAACCTAAAAAGAGTGAACCAGTGTCTCCCATAAATACTTGGGCAGGGTGGCAATTGAACCACAAAAAACCTAATAAGGCACCTGAGAGTCCTGCAAGAAAAACAGAGTATTCGTGGGAACCAGGAAGGTAAGGAATGTGTAAATAATTTGCAGCAGAAGGTGTACCCGATACATAGGATATCAAGGCAAAAGTGGCTGTGGATATTACAACCGTTCCCGAAGCCAAACCATCCAATCCATCGGTCAAATTCACGGCATGGGAACTACCGATTAACACGAGTATAGCGAATGGTACTGCAAGGAATCCTAAATTCCAAACTGGTCCCTTTACAAAAGGTAAAAACAAATCAGTAATGGTAAATACAATCCCTTTGTTTCCATTTGTGTTGGATTTTCCCGTGAAATAAAAATATAAAGTGGTGATGGTCACGGCAAAAACAATGGTCACAATGAATTTCGTACGGGCCCGCATCCCTCCTTTGATTTTTTTCACCGATTTCATATAATCATCTGTAAATCCAAGTCCGGCAAAAAGGATCGCAGAAACCAAAAGTAAAATCACATTTAAATTGGATAAGTTTCCCCATAACAGTGTGGAGATGGTAAGAGATAAAATCATGATCAGTCCACCCATTGTCGGTGTTCCCGATTTGGTAGCATGGGATTGTGGCCCATCATTTCGTACAGACTCACGAAATTTCAAAGACAATAAAAAGGAAATTAACGATTTTCCAAAGATAAAGGTGATGAACATGGATGTGAGGCCAGCCATCATTGCTCGGAGTGTTACATAACTAAACACTCGTAAAAAACCATAATCATTACCAAATGATTCATAAATCCATTGGAACATACTGTATCCTCTATCTTCCGCTATTCAAATTTATAAAAGCTTTCTCTAATTCTTCAAAATCAACAAATTTTGTTTTTTCTTTCCCGATGATTTGGTAGGTTTCATGCCCTTTGCCTGCTACTACCAAAATTCCATCTTTATCGAGAAGGGAAACGGCTTTATCAATTGCAATTTTTCTATCCGTTATTTTTTCATATCGTTTGAATCCTCTGGAAAAACCTGACTCGATTTCATCCAAAATGGATTCAGGATTTTCCGTTCTAGGATTGTCAGAAGTGAGGATCACATAATCAGCGTAAGTTTCTGCAATCTTTGCCATTTGTGGGCGTTTGGTTCTGTCCCTGTCCCCACCACACCCGAACAAACAGATGAGTTGTTTTGGTCCGATTTCTACACAACTTTTTAAGATGTTCTCAAGGGCATCTGGTGTATGGGCATAGTCGACAACCGCGATCCTAGAACGATCTGGATAAGGAACCACATGGAATCGACCTGGAACTGTGGGAATGGATTCCATTGCAGAAACTACTTCTTCCCAGGGAAATCCTAATTCATAGGCAATGGATAAGGCAAAGGCTGTGTTAAATACATTAAAATTTCCAAGTAAATTGGTACGAACACTTCGTACTTCAATAAATGGTAGATTTTTCTCTTTCTTATGGAAACGGTATTCACTGCCGAGTAAGGATAATTTTGTATTACTATAATGGAATTCGCCCGATTTTCCTAAGATATATATGGGGGATTTGAGTTTGGCCTCTCTGATTTTTTGGATCATCCGATCACCAAAGGAAACATCTCCTGCCACAAGTCCAAATTTGTTTTTGACTGATGATTGTTCCAGGAGTTGGAAAATTTTAAATTTGCTTTCGAAGTAATCTTCCATACTTTCATGGAAATCTAAGTGGTCTTGTGTAAGGTTCGTAAATCCAGCGCATGTGATTTCCACACCAGCCACTCTCCCTAATTTCAATCCATGGCTACTCATCTCCATAAACACATATTCCACACCTTCTTCTAACATCTCCTTTAGTAACAAGTTAAGTGAAGAAGCGTCAGGTGTTGTGTACCCTGATTCTAAGATCCGGTCTAATATTTGGATTTGGACAGTTCCAATCAGTGCTGCCTTTTTCCCAAGTTTTCTTGCGATATGAAATAAAATAAATGTGAGGGAAGTTTTTCCATTTGTGCCAGTGATCCCTATAACTTTTAATTTTTTAGAAGGATAACCGGCTAATAACGAAGCGATCTTTCCATGAAGGTCACCTAACGAGTCTTCGGATTCCAATATGGTGGTTATTGACTCCAAACCTTTTAATTTGAAATGTCGTTTGGAAACCAAAATCGCTTGGCAACCCTTTTCCTTTGCCATCTGGATGTACGATTCTAAAACTTCTTCTTTCCCATCAGGTAAAACAAAAAGATCTGAACTTGTTAATTTCCGGCTGTCTGCCCAAATGTAATGGATGTCTTGGCCTACTTCACCTTGGATGAGTTTGATTTCAGGAATTTTTTTTAAGATATCTGCGAGTTTCATGGTTTCACTTGGGATGGTGATTCTGGAATGGGAGGTAATTCAATGGTAACGGTTCGGTTACCCAAACTGATTGGTAAAAATTGGTAGGTCCTTCGGTATAAAGTTTCAATGCGTTCCGCGGAAGTGTAGGATACAATTCCAATTTTGAGTTCGTCATTTTTTCGCTTTAACTCTTCTTTGGTGGCACTCCGTTCATGGATTGTCCTTTGCAGTTTTGCTTTCTCTAAACCTTGCCACACATGAAAGAAAAAAAAACCAAGGAATGGAAAAAGGACAAACAAGGATTGGATTGGCTCCAAAAAATCAAATACCAATTTTGGCATCGATTTGATTGAATGTGTCATTTTTCCCATCTACTTTCTTTTATCGGATCAATTTTCATTAGCCCTCTTAATTTTGCAGACCGAGAAGCTCTGTTTTCTCTGATTTCCTGGTCGGTGGGTAAAATGGGTTTTTTGGTGAGGATTTCAAAATGGTCAGTTGCTTTTAGATCCCGAAAGGTCCACTTCACAATGCGATCTTCCAATGAATGGAAGGAGATACAAGTAAGAACACCTCCAATCTTTAAAACCTTTGCTAAGGCACGAATCCCTTTATCAGCATGCAAAAGCTCTTCATTCACTTCAATCCTTAGGGCCTGGAAGATCCTTGTGGCGGGGTGGGATTCTTTGGGCCAAAATTTCCTCGGAATGGATGCTTCCACAAGTTTGGCAAGGTCAGTACTTGTTTCAAATTTTTTTTTGTGTCTCGTCTGTACGATGTTATTTGCAATTTTTAAAGCCCATCTTTCTTCTCCATATTCCCAAAATACTTTTTTTAAATGGAGGATGGAGCTATAATTCACGACATCGGCTGCCGTTTTCATCCCTACTTGTGGTTCGAGTCGCATGTCCAAAGGTTCTTCATTTTTAAAGGTAAATCCCCTTCCTGAATGTAAGAAGTGGAAGAGAGAAACTCCAAGGTCCACAAGTGCCCCATCAAGGCCTTCACAACCAACTTCTGAAAGGATCGACTCATCCACCTCGGAAAAGTTCATTTGGAAGGCATGGACTCTTTCAAGGGAGCCAAGTTCCCTTTGGATTTCTTTTTTTGCTCGTTCCAGCATCACAGCATCACGGTCGATTAGGATTAATTTTGCTTCGGGGAAGGTTTTGAGTATGAGTTTGGAATGACCACCTTCTCCTGCCGTTCCATCCAGAAACCATTTTGGATTTGGGTTTTTGGTCTGTTGTAAGAGGGCAATGACTTCATTTGGGAGGACGGGTATGTGGGGAGATTCTAACACTGTTACTTTCTTACTGTATTCCTGTCAAAATCCTTGCAATCCTTTAATCCTTCCCCGAGATTGAAAGTATCGATGAGTTCCTTCGAAGAACATTCCATACGTAAAAACCTATTTAGTGTTGGGAAATTGGGATATGCCAAAGGGGACAGACCCAATGTGGAATGCATCCTATGTGGGGTTAGGGATCGAAATGAAATTGTCCCGAACCTCACCATTGCAGAAACAGATCTATCCATTGTTTCCATCAATTTATTTCCTTACAACCCTGGGCACATCATCATTTTTCCTAAGCGCCATATCATCAGTTATTTGGAACTTACAGATGAAGAAGCCTTGGACATTCATCAGTTAACCCAAAAAACCATGCGGATTTTAGAGAAACAGTGGAAGGTGCAAGGGTTTAATACAGGTTATAATCTTGGCAAAAACAGTGGTGGTTCCATCCCCCATATCCACGAACATATAGTTCCTAGGTTTCCCAATGAAGCGGGTTTTCTTGATGTTTTATCCAATACAAGGATTGTCATCTACGAACCTTACCAAATGTGGGAAGACCTAAAAAAACTTTGGGTGATGGAAGACTAATCCAACTATACTTTCTTTTGGTAAATGGTATGACCAAGGAATTTGAATTGGTCTGAGATCCCAAACATGGTTTCTGAATGGCCAAGGATCAAATACCCTTTTGGTTTTAAACTCACTTCAAAATTTTGGAATAAGGTTTTTTGCGTGGGTTTGTCAAAGTAGATCACAACATTCCTACAAAAGATCAAATCAAGTTTGTCTGTAATCGGAAATGGAAAATGCAGCAAATTGATTTGGCGAAAGTCAACAAGTGCCTTAAGGTGAGGTTTCACTTCAAAGTAAATATGGTCTTTTTCTTTGAATTCGTTAAAATGTTTTTTCTTTAAGGCCTCGGAGACAGGTTCCAACCGATCATCCCGGTACACTCCCTTTTTTGCAGTGGTTAAGACTTGGGTATCAATGTCTGATGCATAGATTTTACAATTCCAACCGGGTTTGTTTTGGAAATAATCATACACAGTGATGGCAATGGAATATGGTTCTTCACCCGTGGAAGAAGCCGAACACCAGATCCGTAATGATTTTGGAGCACCTGATTCTGCGACAAGTTTTTCCAATTGAGGGAAATAATCATTTTTTAAGAATTCAAAGTGATGGTTTTCACGGAAAAAATCAGTTTTATTCGTTGTTATGCGATTGATGAGTTCCTGCATCTCTTGGGTCGCAAAGTTTTGATCTTGTTTCAGTTTTGCCACGTAGTCTTCAAAACTAGGAATCCCAAGCGTACGTAACCTTGCATTCAGCCTAGATTGCACCATGATCTTTTTGTGTGGAGCGAGGAAAATTCCTGCTTGTTTGTACACTAAATTTTTGATGAATTCAAACTCGGCATCACCGATTGTGTTTAAAGATGTTCGAAAGTCCAATTTGCCCTCACGAAGATTCAACAGAGTTTTTTCCATCTGACAAGTTGTTTTTTCCAATAAAGGTTCATTCATGAAGATTGGCATCGTAAAACACCTAAATGCGCGCCCGCTTACCCTCTATTTTGAAAGGTCTCCTGAATTTTTTCCCGTATATGAGAACCCAAGTGTCCTCATTGAGCTCTTAAAAAAGGGCGAACTCGACTGTGCGCTTGTGTCTTCCATCGAATGTATCCGGAACGAAGACAGGTTCGACCATACCAAAATTGTAGGTGTTTGTGCGAAGGATATCGTTCGCTCTGTTTTATTTTTCCAAAATGAAAAGGAAACAGGGGTTCCCAAACAAGTTTTTACTGACAAAGGCTCAAGGTCGAGTGTTTGCCTTTTACAGTGTTTATTCCACTTGGAATATGGAAAAACCGTTGAAGTGATCCCAACCGATGCAAAAGAGATTTCGGAAATGATGGAAAAAGGGAATGGTTCCCATTTGTTATTTGGTGACCATGCACTCCTCCAAACCCCAGTCCCCGGTTACCAAGTTGTGGACCTCGCGGAATGGTGGAATCGGATCACAGGTCTTTATTTCTGTTTTGCGTTTTGGGCTTATCCAAAAGGGAAACGCTGGGACAATCAGATTTTTTTGACGGCTTTGGAATATGGGTTAAAAGAACTTCCGAGTATCATCAGTGAGGAAAAACGATTGCCCATTGCCATCACGGATCGCTACCTAAAACAAGAGTTACACTATATTCCCGAAAAAAAGAACTTGGATGGGTTTCAACTTTTCGTCAAAACTGCAAAAGAATTGAACTTACTCTAAATTAAAAAAAACGGATTTTGTATTCCCAAGATTTTGATTCCGGGTTCTCTAAGGTATCTTGCAAAGGGATTTGGTACACCAAATTCCCAAGTCCAATAAAACCTCTGTTAGAACTGCATTCGGAATCTTTTGGAAATAAAACTTTAAATTGAATTTTCCCTTCTCGGAGCAGACGGGAAGTTTCAGAAATGATTTTTTTCTCACCTGCACTCGAATCAAGAATGGCATTGTCAGTGAGATTCGGAAAATCTCGTTTCACTGAAAGTGAACGAGGTTTTGTTTTGATTGTAAAGGTTCCAATGAGGACGCCTTCCAAATGTGTTGGGTCTTCAAAGTCAAGTTTGTATGAAACTTTTCCTTTCCGTTTGAAATACATGTCGGTTGTTTCCGATTTCTCTAATTCACGAAAGGTAAAATCCCTTACCTGTAAATTGTTGTTTGATTTCTTTTTAACGGATGTTAGGATTTCGTCTTTTGAAGTTGGTAAAAATTTAACGAGAGATTCATTGGAATCTTTTTTGAGAGGTACGGTATAGGATATTTCAACCGTACCTGAACTCAATTTGCGAAAGAGAATGGTCTCTTCGTATTCAAAACATCCATAACAAAAAACGAGTAAAAATAAAACAAAACGGAACACACCCTAGACTTCCCCATAGAGAAAATCTAGGGTCAAGGACTATTTCGAAACAGGATACGCTTCGTTTCCGTGTTCGAGGATATCCAAACCTAACAGTTCTTCTTCTTCGGAAACTCGTAGACCCACCGTCTTTTTGATCAGGTAAAACATAAGTAAACTCACAGGGAATGCCCAAAAGAAAGCTGTGGCCACGCCAATGGCTTGTGCAGCAAACTGAGCGAACCCTGCTCCGTAAAAGAGCCCCGTATCCAAACTGAATAAACCATAAGCCAAAGTCCCCCAGGCCCCACACACCCCGTGGACGGAAACCGCACCCACTGGGTCGTCAATTTTTCGGTTGTCCAAAAAGAGTACGGAAATGATGACAAGGACGCCTGCCACAAGCCCAATGATCACCGAACCAAGAATGCTCACATTATCGCATGGCGCCGTGATCGCCACAAGGCCCGCAAGTCCACCATTCAGTGTCAGCCCAATTTCAGGTTTTTTGAAAAGATACCAAGTGAGGGCCATGGCACTCAGAGCTCCCGCACAGGCTGCCATATGGGTTACCACAGCAATTTTTGCAAAACTCCCCCCTTCAATGGAGGTAGTGGAACCTGGGTTAAACCCAAACCATCCAAACCATAAAATGAAAACACCAAGGGCTGCCATGGACATATTATGACCCAGGATTGGATACACCCTACCGTCAGTTTGGAATTTTCCCATCCTTGGACCTACAACGATGGCACCAGCAAGGCCTGCCCAAGCTCCGATGCTATGGACAACGGTAGAACCTGCAAAATCATGGAACCCAACACCTTCGCCGCCACCAAGTCCAAGAGTTTCTAGAAATCCGGTGGAGATGCCAAGTAAACTCCCCCAGGCAAAAGATCCAAATACTGGATAAATAAAAGCAGTGATGATCACAGAGAAAATCAAATAGGCCGAAAACTTTGTTCGTTCTGCCATCGCCCCTGATACGATCGTTGCCGCCGTTGCTGCAAACACGATTTGGAAGATAAAAAACGTATACTTACTTGGGTCCATGCTCCCATCTTCCGCATTGATCAGAGATTCTGCAAAGGAAGGAACCCCAATCCCAAATCCATCCAATACTTGTGGTCCAAACATAATGGAAAAACCAATGAGCCAGTAGGCGATTGCACCAACGGTGAGGTCGGAGAAGTTTTTCATCAGGATGTTCACCGCGTTTTTAGCTCTCGTAAAACCTGCTTCCACGTAAGCAAATCCAGCTTGCATAAAAAAAACTAAAAAAGCCGCAATACAAGTCCAAACCCAATTGGCTTCTTGTTTTGTTGTTTCGAGCGCTAATTTCGTTTCGGCAAGTGAGGATTTGATATCAGCCAAATCCTTTGCCAAAGATTCAAGGCTTTCTTTCTCTGTAGGTGCAGCTGATTCTGCACCAAGAGTCAAAGTGCCAAATAAAACCATAACCAAAATTGTAAAATAAACTCCGAAATGTTTCATATAACTTTCCTTAACTGGCTTTTTGTGTATGTGATTCTAATCTCAGAAGTGAAGATTTTAATTCTAAACTTTGAGGTGTATTTTTTACGCCTTGTTGCAATACCTTAATTGCTTTTGGTTTCGCATTTTCTTTCAAATAACATTGTGCAAGTAAAATACTTGCCTTCGCAAAACTATGATCACTCGAAAGAGCCATCTTGAGTGCACGTTTTGCTTCTGATATCATTCCTGCTTTGTAGTAAGCCCTACCCATCATAAAATGGGAGGCGGCAGTATTATCACCTGAGGTTCGTAAGTATTCTTCTAAATACCGAATCGCCTCTTTGTATTTGCCGTCGCGGTAATACATTTTGCCGAGAAAAACCAAAATTTCTTTTAAAGAAGAATCAATACTAAACGCTTTCAGCGCTTGTGCATATGCTTCTTCCATTTTCATTTTAGAATTGGATTGTTTCGCTAACTGGATGTAATGCGAAGCTTCAGGAATGGAATCTCCACAATATAAGAAAAGGAAACTCAAATCATCTCCGTTGGGAACTTCCCCTTGGTAGGCACGGAAACGTTTGATAAAGGATGCAGATAATTTTTTTAAATCCACTTTCCCCCGTCCTTCAATGACGAGTTTTTCCCGTTCATCATGTAACCAAGTTTGGATCCTTTCAACACCTACTTCATCTTTTAAGTGGTTTCGCTGTTCACTGAAACCATCAGAAATCAATAGTAAAAAATCACCGGGTTCTAATTTCCCTTGTTTCTCTTCATAATCAGCTTTGCGCACAGGTAAAATTCCAAGAGGAACCCCTTTGGTATCGTATTGGATGAAGGTATCATCAGATGCTTTGTAATGTAACATCCTTTGGTGTCCTGCGTTTACATACCCAAAGGTATAATCACTAAAAATCCGTACCATAAAGGCAGTGAAATACGTGGACTCAGGGAGTTGTTCACGTAACTTTTCGCCTAACTCCTCCATGATTTCTGTAAGCCCAAGACCTGCCATCACCGACCTTCTGAATTGGTGGTGGATTGCCATCGTAACAAGGGCTGCAGGAATTCCATGCCCTGATACATCGATGTTAATCGCTGTTAGCGAGTGGCCTTGTCTGACAATGTCCACTAAATCCCCACTGACTTCCGCCATTGGTTCATAGTGGCTTGCAAAATAGATTCCGTTCCATGCACTTAAGTCTTGAGGTAAGATTTGGCTTTGGACATTGCGACCCATTTTCAAATCCCATTCTAATTGGTTGAGGATGGCAGCTTCTCTTGCCCTTGCTGTCACAAGCCCTTCAATGAGGCGGACACCATACAAAGCGAGCGCAAGTTGAGAAGTGAGTGCTTCTAGAATTTCCAAATCATCGATGATGTAAAAGTTCTCCCTTTCACTTTCCACCGCAAGGGTTCCTAAAATTTCCTCTTTTTGCATGATGGGAACACACATAACCGATTTGGTTTTTTCCCCCTCATCAAAGTAATGTGCTGACCTTGATAAATCATTTACGAGGATGGGTTCTTTTGTTTCGAAAACTGTTCCCGAATACCCTTCTCCACTGTTTAAATTCCTTCGTGGGGGTTCTGTTTCTTTTACAAATTTTACAGGGACTAAATATTCACCGTCCCATAACCGGAGTGTGGTGTTATCCGATTCAAAAATCTCCTGACAAATCAGGATGACCTTGGAAAAGAGTTGGTCTTCTCTATCTAAGTTGGCAAATTCTTTGGAGATATAAAGGAGGATTGCAATTTTATCTTTATCTGTTAATCCTCCCACAACTTTGTTCTGTCCGCGGAAGTTGACGAGCATTCGTTTGGAAACTTTGAAATCAACCATATTGGATACCTTTCTTACATTGATGCAAGTATCGTACCGACGATGCATCTCGCCTAAAGAAGTCAAATTATCCTATATTTCTCTACAAACTGGAGAAATTCTGTGCAAATCGTCTTGGGAGTGTTTATGGAAAACAACCAAAATGCTTATAAAATAAACAAATGGTGTTCGTATTTAGAATTGGGCTTGGAGTTGGACTGCCATTCTGGATTCGGCACCTTCCCTTTCGTGTACACTGAGTCCCGATCTTTGCAAGGAAACTGTATATAGATACCCTTCCCCAAACCAAGTTGGAAATAAGGCACCAGCAAAACCCAATGAAGCCGTATAAAATCCACGTAATTCCGTTTCCATTCGAATTTCCCTTCCAACACCAGTTATAAATTGGAATACATCTTGTTTTCCGATCGCCAAACTTACGTTACCCGAATACATTGTCCGAATTGGGTATGAGATGTATTGGTTTGCATTGTTTAAATTGACACTGGTCCTTTCGTAAAATTTCCGAGAGAACTCTAGTTGTAAATCTACCCAATCATTCCATTGGTATCCAAATCCAACTAATGCCCGTTCGGGGAGTTTTTCTTTAAGTCGTTCGGAACCTAAGTATTCATCAAATCGATACTTACCAGGAGATTCGAGTAAGATTCCAAGTCGAAAGTTTTCATATTGGATGGCGGTGGAAAGAGAGACATTCCAGGAATACGAACTATAGCCCCCCAATCGTCCCGAGACACTTGGGCCAATTTGGAGACCAAAACTTATATAGGGACTTACTTTCCAGTTGGCAAAAGTTTGGAACGCATAATTCGAATATCGTTCATCAGAAGGAAAGGAACGTAAGTAAACTGGTTTTCCTCGGAGGCCAAATCCTAAAGAGTCTGAAAACGAATAATAACCTGCACCAGATATGTACAAGGGAGAACCTTTTCCATTCGCATGACTACCGTTTAGCGAAACATCCATAATGTGTTTTGATTGGTATGATAAAAAGGCAGTGTTTCCATACAAACTTCCCATTTGGTTCTTTGTGACAACACCTTGGGAAGACAAACCTAATAAATAGGCAGATGGATAGGCGACATCGTATCCAGTAATCTGAGCCCAAATCGAAAAAAAAGGTAAAACAGAGAGAGAAAAAAGGAAAAAGGCCCGAACCCATTTTGATTTGAAAATCATTTACTGCCATTCCTTCATAGATTTACTGGAAAGAAAAGGGATTTCTCATGACAAAACCAATGTACAAACAATTTCGTTCCCCCCAAGGTTGGTACTCTTTCCTTTTTCCCGTTACTTGGGAACATATGGTTGTGGAAGAGATTCCTGCTTTTTTCCACCCTGATGGTGGTGGTGCCTTACAGGTGTATGCCTTTGAATCCAAAGCCGAACACTTCGACATTGACAAAGAACTGGAGAACTACTTAAAAATTCATGAAATAGATTATGACCCAGAAAAAGTAGCGGTATTTGAAAACAACGAAGGTTCGTCGATCCGTGCTTGTGAATTCATGAGGGAAGACAGAGTGTGGATGGTGTATATGGTTGCCAATAAGGAAAGAATGATTTTACTCACCTACAATTCCGACGAAGAAGTCGGAGATGAACTTTTCCAACAATTAACCAATATCATCAGTTCTGTCAGATTTTTAAGCTAAATTCTACTTTACAGATTCCTAAATCTCTATAGTTTCTAGTCCACCGTTTTAGTTGGAATTAGGAGTCACCATGAAAAAAATAGGTTATGGAATTGGCGCATTTTTTGGCGCAATTCTTCTAATCATTATCATTGCATTTGTTTTGGCTGGGAGTATCATCACTCCAAGTTTCCTTGTAAAACAAATCGAATCATCCCTAAATGTTCGTGCCCATGTCGAAAAAGTAAATATCAATCTCTTCAATGTTTTATCGGGGATAGAAATCGAAGGCATCATCCTTGCCCCAAGGGATGAAGTCGCAAACAAAGGCACTCCTCTCGATGAAAGGAAATCAAAACCGAAAGGTACGATCCAATTAGGCAAAGTGGATGTCAAAATTTCTTTCCTTGCTCTATTGACAAAAACAGTAAAAGTGAACAAACTGGTGTTAAAGCAGCCAGAAATTTCCCTTACAATGAATGAAGATGGGGGGAATAATTTAACTTCTCTTTTCAAAACGCCTAAAATTGTGGATGGGGAAAAAAATCCAGCCCTATCCCCCGAGGCCTTAGCTGAGAAAAAAGCTGCCGAGGAAGAAGAAGCAAAAGAAAAAGCAAGTGCTCCTCCTTCGGGTCCCTTTTCCATCAAAGATGTTCCCATTGCCATTAAAATGGGACTTGTTGGGATCCAAGAAGGGAACATCCAAGTCAATATGCGTAAAACAGGACAACAAATCCTTGTTCAAAAATTAGATTTAGAAATTACTGATATTGATATTGATGGCAGTGATCTCGCTTCGCATAACAGTCTAGATGTGAACTTTGATGCAGATGTTACGATCATTGGAAGGAATAAAAAAGAAGCAGCAAAGTTTTTACTCGAAACCGGTGGAAAGGTCACACCGTTTGTCGTAAAAACAGGACTCGTAAATCCAAAAGTAATGTATGAAGTCACTATGAAAGAGGATTCGTTTCTTTCTGGATTTGCTGCATTTGATGCCATCGCTGGGGAGTTACCTGCGATGAACCAAGCCGGTCTCAAACTTGATAAATTAAAAGAAAAAGCCGAACTAAAAAAAGACGTCAGTTTTAAGGTAGAATATAGCAACGGTAAGGTTACTTTTCTTGACGAACCTACGTTCCCAACAAAGAACTACGATCTACAAATCACAAAGGGATCGTACATCGTCACCACAACCAATTACCATGAAATGAGAATGGGAATGTTGTATGACGAAGATGAGTCCAAAAAATCCCTCGCTTCTGTAGATGAAAAAATCAAACAAGCCACAAAAGGCCAAGGGGACCCCAAAGCACTCCGCAATAAAATTGTAGGGAATTTGGTAAAGGATGACCGCTTGTTCATTCCCTTTCGCACCTATGGAGATATCCGTAATCCCAATGTAGAACTGGGAGTGGGTCTCGGTACCCTTACGGATCTCATTGGTGGGGCAGTAAAAGAAGTGATCAAAGGGAAAGCTGGTGATGCTTTGAAAAAAATCCCTGGTGCGGGTGATGCCTTAAAAGGACTAGGATTCTAACAAAATAGATCAAAAGTCCTTCACCACTCCGCTTTAGCACAAAAAAAGGGACCAAAGAGTTTGATCTTTTTGGTCCCTTTTTTGTTCCCAAGACACTGGCCCTTAAGCCAAAGCATCTTGGTTTTGTTTTTTTAAATAAACGTTCGTTACTTATTCGACCTTTTTCTCATGTTGGAATCCAACACCTTTTTACGGAGTCGTAGGCTTTGAGGAGTGACTTCTAACAATTCATCGTCATCCAAAAATTCAATCGATTGTTCCAAGGTAAGTTTTTTCGGTGGCACAAGGCGGATGGCTTCGTCCGAGCCAGAAGCCCTAACGTTTGTGAGTTTTTTCTCACGCACTGGGTTTACTTCCAAATCAGAATCCCTGCTGTTCATTCCAAGGATCATACCCGGGTAAACTGCTACTTGTGGTTCAATGAAAAGGTCTCCACGTTCTTGCACTTTCCAAAGCGCATACGCTGTCGATTCACCGGAATCCATAGAGATAAGGGCTCCGTTTTTACGACCAGGAATTTCTCCCTTATATTTATCAAATCGAAGGAATCGGCTAGACATAACCCCTTCTCCTCGCGTTTCCGAGATGAAATGGCCTCTAAATCCGATGATCCCTCTGGTTGGAATGATGTATTCCACACGAGTGATCCCTGAAGTATGGGCGTCCATTCCTGTGAGTTCCCCTTTCCTGCGGTTTAGCTCCTGGATGACAGCACCTGTGTACTGGTCAGGTAAGTCCATGACTAAGGTTTCGTAAGGTTCGATTTTTTCACCAGCTTCATTGTGTTTGATGATCACTTCAGGTCTCGATACTTGGAGTTCGTAACCTTCTCGTCTCATGTTTTCAATGAGGATGGATAAGTGGAGTTCTCCACGTCCTAAAATTTTAAAACGATCTTTGTCTTCTGTTTCTTCCAAACGGAGTGCTACGTTTGTTTCCAGTTCTCGGTCAAGGCGTTCGCGGAGGTTACGCGTTGTGACGAACTTCCCTTCTTTCCCAGCAAATGGTGAGTTGTTGACCATAAAGAACATGGATACCGTTGGCTCTTCTACTTGGATGGCAGGGAGAGGGAGTGGATTTCCTAAATCACAAACAGTATCCCCAATGAATACGTCTGGGATTCCAGCCATCGCAACGATATCACCTGAACCAGCTTCGTCGATTTCGTAACGAGTGAGGCCTTCGTATCCGTAGAGTTTTGTGATTTTATAATTGGCAGTGGTTCCATTGGTTTTCGCAAGGGTAACATCTGCCCCTTTTTTCATGGTTCCTTGGTAGATTTTACCAATGGCGATACGACCCACATATTCATTATAATCAAGTGCTGTGACTTGGAATTGGAGTGCTTTGTCGCTGTCTCGTTTTACAGGTGGCACATGGGCGAGGACTTTATCAAGGATTGGTTCAATGTTCACACCTGGAACTTCAGACAAATCATTCACTGCCCAACCTTGTTTTGCAGATGCATACACAATCGGGAAGTCTAACTGCTCTTCCGTGGCACCGAGGTCACTAAACAAATCAAATACTTTGTCCACCGAGTAACCAGGCCTTGCCCCTTCACGGTCTACTTTGTTCACAACTACAATTGGTTTGTGACCAAGTTGCAGTGATTTTCCAAGGACGAAACGAGTTTGTGGCATCGGTCCGTCAAAAGCATCGACAAGTAAGAGTGTACAGTCTGTCATGGACAGAACTCGTTCTACTTCCCCTCCGAAGTCAGCGTGGCCTGGAGTGTCTACGATATTAATGCGTGTGCCTTTGTACTTTACCGAAGTGTTCTTGGCAAGGATCGTGATCCCTTTTTCTTGTTCCAAAGCGTTGGAATCCATGATTCTTTCTCGGTCTTCTTTTGCGGTTACGGCGCCCGTATGGCGAAGGATACAATCTGTGAGTGTCGTCTTACCGTGGTCGACGTGTGCGATGATGGCTATGTTGCGAATTTCCATTGTTTTTACCAGAAATTCTAATCCAGTTAGGCTGTAAATGGGGATTTCAGTTTGACAAGAGGTGCCTGTCAGAAATCCTGGTAAGAACTACATTCGAGAAAGAGATTAGGATAGTTATATGTTCGCCATCATTGAACTTGGAGCCAAACAATTTAAAGTGTCTCCTGACCAGGTATTCGTCGCAGAAAAAACAGGAAACTCGGTTGGAAGCACAGTAGAAACGAAAGTCCTACTCCTTTCCGATAATAACAAAGTGAACATCGGTTCCCCAGCATTGTCTGGTGCCAAAGTCACTTTGAAGGTATTAGAAGACTGTAAGGGTGATAAAATCCACGGTTTCAAATACAAAAAAAGAAAGAACTACAAGAAGTCTTGGGGTCACAGACAACAACTCCAAAAACTGCAAGTTGTTTCGATCAGCGGTTAATTGATTTATAGTACAATTTTTAAAGATTTAGGAGGGAAAGTCGCAGGGTTCCAACTAGAAGGGCATTCTCCATCGAACTTTGGTTCGAAAGGCGAAAACCTATTGTGTGCAGGGGTATCCACTCTAGTCCAGAGTGCTCACTCGTTTCTCGCATCACAAGGCAGTTTGGAATCAGAAACAAAACGAGACGGTTATCTATCGTTTTTAGTCAAAGAGAACCAAAGGGATGGTTTCCAAAACCTACTCCTCATGGTGGAATTTGGACTGAGAAGTATAGAACACTCTCATGCATCTGCGATTTCCATCCACGACGAACTAATAAAGGGGTAAACAATGGCTACAAAAAAAGGTGGTGGATCCACAAAGAACGGTCGTGATTCGGTATCAAAAAGACTTGGTGTTAAAGTTTATGGTGGCCAACAAGCAATTGCTGGGAACATCATCGTTCGCCAAAGAGGGACTGAATACAAACCTGGAAAAAACGTAGGGATTGGTCGTGACCATACCTTGTATGCACTCGTTGACGGGGTTGTGACTTTCGAACATGTAACCAAAGAAAGACAACAAATTTCCGTTTACCCGAAAGCTTAATCCTCTCCCACAAATGAGAGGACAAAACCCGTTTTAGGATCTCCCTTAAACGGGTTTTTTTTTGACCAAAGGATGATATGAGCGGATTTATCGACGAAGTACCCATTCAAATTCGAGCCGGACACGGAGGGGCAGGTTCTGTCCATTTCCACAAAGAGAAGTTTGTTGAATTTGGTGGGCCCGATGGTGGTGACGGAGGCAAAGGTGGTGATGTGATCTTCGTTGCGGAAGGTCGTATGATGACTTTGGAAAATTACCTACCCGATCGGATGTACGCGGCCCAAGACGGAGAACCTGGCCTTGGACAAAACCGAAATGGAAAAAATGGTGAAGACCTCATTCTCAAAGTTCCCATTGGAACCCAGATCATTGATGCTGTGACAATGGAGCTGATTTATGATTTCAGTTTTGACGGCGAGAGTTTTACTATCGCAACCGGCGGACGCGGTGGAAAAGGGAATACATTTTTTAAAACCTCTGTCCAACAAGCCCCGCGTTATAGCCAACCTGGGGAAGACGGTGGCGCATTTTCCTTACGATTAGAATTAAAATTATTAGCTGATATTGGGATCGTAGGCCTTCCCAATGCAGGGAAATCGACTTTACTTGCTAAAATTACCCATGCACATCCTAAAATTGCGGGTTATGCATTCACGACTCTTTCACCGAACCTTGGTGTGGTGCATAGACATGAAGATTTATTTCGTTATACAGTAGCAGATATCCCTGGAATTATCGAAGGGGCATCGCGCGGTGTGGGACTTGGGATCAGTTTTTTAAAACACATTGAACGGGTCCAAGGGATTTTATTTCTTTTTGATGGCGGGAATTTACAACTGGAAGAAGAATTGGAAATGTTACGAAGTGAACTTGGGAATTATAATACTTCCCTTCTCCAAAAAAAATTCCTTCTTGTGATCAACAAAATGGATATATGGGACAATGATCCAAGTTTCACGGAAGATATCCAAAAAAAGTATTCTCACCTCGGTGAAATCATTTGTATTTCAGCAGACAAAGAATTGAATTTAGATTCCTTACTGGAACGAATCGACAAGGTATTTTTTCCCGAAAAAGCAAAGTTAGTTTATGAAAACACGTAAGGATTTTTTAGATTCCATAAAGAAAGCAAAACTCATTGTTGTCAAAATCGGAAGCGCACGTGTTTCCGGTGAAGAAACCAAAATTAATGATTTTTTATATGATTTAGTGGGTGACATTCGGTCTCTGCGTGACCAAGGAAAGGAAGTCATCCTTGTTTCCTCTGGGGCGATTGCGCAAGGGAAAAAACTTTTAGTTGAAAAAAGTGGACCAGACCTAATTCCCAATGGAAAAACCACTTTAGCGGAAAAGCAAGCCTTTGCTGCCATGGGCCAAAACAAACTCCTGAATCTTTACGAAAGTTTTTTCAGTCGAGTGAATGTGCCCATTGCACAAATCCTATTTGGAAGAAAAGACTTAAACGAAGAAAAAAGTTTTTCTAACCTCAAACAAACCTTTCGACAACTTCTCGACTGGGGAATTTTACCGATCGTAAATGAAAATGATTCTGTTTCCACAGAAGAAATCAATTTGGGAGATAACGATATCCTGTCAGCCATAGTCGCATCCATTGTGGGAGCAGACCTCCTCCTTATCCTCACCGGTGTGGATGGATTTTTAAATGGAAAAGAAAAAATCGATTTATTCACCGAAATCTCCAAAGAAACAGAAGCGCTTGCGACGGGACCATCTGGACCTGGAACAGGTGGAATGTTTACAAAAATCAACGCCGCCAAACTGTTGTTACCTTTTGGTATCAAAACTGGCATTGTCAATGGAGAAACAAAACATGCAATTGCAGAATTTTTTACAAAGGAATCATTTGGGACTTTGATAGCCAATGGGAATTATCCCCATCGTATTCCCACTTCTTCCGAAATCCAATCCCACTTCTTTTCATTTCAGGCGGAGTAAATTATGGCTTTAGACGATACCACTTATGCAAAATCAATTGCCACTAAAACAAAATTGGCAAGCCGTGCTTTAAAACAACTTACCACCTTACAAAAGAATGCGGTTTTGCAAAAAATGGAAGTTCTATTACTAACAAATGAATCGGAAATCATTCAAAAGAACCAAATCGACTTACAAAATGGAAAAGAAAAAAATCTTTCATCTTCTATGATGGATCGATTGTTACTCGATTCGAAACGAATTAAGGCCATGGCAAAAAGTATTGAGGAAATACGAAACCTACCAGATCCAGTTGGAGAAGTGGTGCGAGGGACAATCCTACCCAATGGTCTAGAACTACTCACCAAACGAGTTCCTATTGGTGTAGTGATGACAATTTTTGAATCAAGACCAAACGTGATTGTAGACATAGCTTCCTTATCTTTTAAATCGGGGAATGCTTGTATCTTACGCGGTGGCAGTGAGGCATTTCATTCGAATTTGATCCTATCTTCCTTATTCCACAAAGCCATCGAAGAATCCAATTTGCCAGGCATTACCAAAGATGTTGTGAGTTTTGTCGAAAATACAAATCGAGAAGCAATGGTTCCCTTTTTCCAAATGGATGACCTGATTGATGTCATTGTTCCACGTGGTGGGGAAGCACTCATTCGTTTTGTTTCGGAAAATAGTAAAATTCCTGTCATCAAACATGACAAAGGTGTTACCAATTTATATTTATCAAACAAAGCAAATTCAGACATAGTACTTCCCATTCTCATCAATTCGAAAGTACAAAGACCTGGGGTTTGTAATGCTTTGGAGAATTTATTCATTCATAAAGATTACCCAAACATCAAACAATTATTACAGGATTTGGAGTCGGCGGGAATCCAGGTTTTGGGTGACGCATCGATTACAAAACTTTTGCCAACGGCAAAACAAGCCTCAGAGGAAGATTTTTATACTGAGTTTTTGGACACGAGACTCAGCATCAAACTAGTCGATTCTGTCACGGATGCCATGGAAAACATCCAAAAGTTTAGTTCGGGCCACACGGAATGCATTGTCTCTGAAGACGTATCCGAGATCCAAACATTCCAACAAGGATTGGACAGTGCTGCCATTTTTGTAAACTGTTCCACCCGATTTCATGATGGTGGTGAATATGGGCTTGGTGCAGAAGTTGGAATTTCAACAGGAAAACTACATGTGCGAGGTCCTATGGGGCTCATCCACCTAACTACTACGACAACTTATGTAACAGGGAAAGGTCAAGTCCGAGGGTAAAATGGATGTGATTTTGTTTGGTGGAAGTTTCAATCCCCCTCACATTGGGCATAGGCATGTGATCTCCATCTTACAAAAAGAATTCCCAAACGCGAAAATCTATATTTGTCCCAATTCCGTATCCCCCTTCAAACAAAATGTAAAAAAGTTTTCAAAGGAAGAAGTTTGGAATTTGTGCAAAACTGAATTTGAATCTCTACTTTCCACCAGGGTTCTACTTTGGGACGAAGAAATTAAACAAAATCAAATTAGTTATACCATCGATACCTTGAAGGCATTAAAAATAAGAGAGCCAGATAAAACAATTTCCCTTGTGATGGGAGAAGACAATCTGCCCTCCTTTGACAAATGGAAATCTTACGAAGAGATTTTAAATAGTATCCAATCGTTAATTGTGGTTCGGCGATTTACTCCCCATCCTTTGCCAATACAAATTCCAACGAGCCTACCGATGGGTAAACTCTTGGTTTTAAACAATCCGATCCGCTCGATGAGTAGTAGTGAATTAAGAGAAAAACCTGGCTCTTCCTGGGAAAAGGATTCGGTAAAACCAAAAACGAAAGATTTATTTGATGCTTATTCCAACGAAACAAATTTTAGAGATCCAACCCTTTTATGAGTCGTATTCATACCAAATCCACAGAGGAATGGATTCAGTTTTTTGAAGCGGAAGTCCCTAACCATGTAACAGAAAACCGGTGGGAACATATCAAACGAGTGGCAAATTTTGCAAATCAATTGGCGGAAGTTCATGGTTTCCCTGATCCCAAAAGAGCTTACTTGGCAGGGCTTATCCACGACACCACCAAACAAAAGCATTGGGAAGTGCACGAAACTTTATTTTCTGAATTTTCTTTGAATGTAGACGGGATTCCTCGGCAGGCCTATCATGCGTATTCCGTTCCCTTATTTTTACAAAGGGAATTTGGATTTTATGACAAAGAAATCCATTCTGCCATCCAAAACCATACTTTAGGCAGTGAGAGTCCCTCACTCCTCGACCAAATCGTTTATGCAGCCGATTTTTTGGGTTCCGATTATTGCCAAAAACAAACTGAGTTACCAAATTGGATTCAAAAAACGAAAGAAAACTTATATTTTGGGATTTTTATGAAAGCATTCCAGACAATCTCCTTTCTCATGGAAAAAAAAGAAGTCATCCATCCTAATACATTTTTTACATACAATCATGCATTACAATCGCTAAAGGAAACCAAATAGATGTTACGCGAAGCTCCCAAAAAACAAACGATCCCTGCAAAAACACTTTTGATAGCAGCAGGTTCCTTTTTTTTATTTGCCTTAATTTTTTTAGTGCTGAAATCAAAAACTGGATTTTCACTCGATCAAAAATTTGCACAAAGCAAACGAATGCCGATTCTTTTCTCCGTCCTTGGTGATAAAGATGAATATCTTTTTTCTATATATGCTGAATTTTATCCCAATGAAAAAAAGGCAGCACTTTTTTTTGTTAATCCTAAAACGAGTTTTGATGATGGTGAAAAATCCTTAAAGGAAAAAGGGAATGGAGCTCCTTCCTATGTAGAATCCGTGCTTGAGGATACTTTGGATTCCAATATTCCGTTTAAGATTGTTTGGACAAAAGAACAGTTTCAAAATTGGATCAATTTGCTTGGTGGATTGCATTTATTCTTCGAACCAAAATCATTACACATAACACAAAACTATTCTAGGAACAAAGAATCTTATCTATTGGATGGCCAGGATTGTTTTGATTGGATGAGTTCTTTGGCTGATGATTCCATTTTATCTTACTTTCGTAGATTAGAAATTCAAGAAACGGTAATGTTGACACTTTTTGAAACGATCCATGAAAAAAGAGATTTAATTGGAAAACAAAAACTCGTGTACCTCCATAGCCAAATGACAACCAACATGTCTCAAAAAGAATGGGAAACGTTTTTCGATTTCTTAAAAAAAGAAAAACTTCAATTTGGTGTCTCTGAAGTGCCTGGCGAACCGGTAGCTCGTTTGAAATTGAAAGACCAAGTCATAAAGGCAAACGAAGAGACAATCAAAGTTGCTTTTTTTAAATTTTCCAGTGATTTGCGTTCCCCAACATTTGCAGAAGGAGAACGTGCTCGGATTGAAGTCTTAAATGGAACTTCAAAAAATGGACTTGCCAAATATGGAAAAGTATTACTCAATGATAAGGGTCTGAAAGTACTCACCGTTGAAAACGCCTGGGATTCAAATTTTAAATCCACAGTCATCCTAAACCGATCCGGAAATACCCATTATACAGATATGATCTCAGATACTTTCCAAGGAAGAAAGGTATTCTTTTCCCTTCGGAAGGATTTAGGCTTGGATGCTACTGTTATTGTTGGGGAAGACTTTCAAAATTCCAAGGATTAAAATGCCAAACATCAGCGCGGAAACATTAGAACATTTAAAAAAAATCAAACAAACGTTAGTTGAGAAAAAATGTGAAAACATTCAGTTTCTTGATTTAAAAGATGTGCATTCTTATTTATCTCTTTTTGTCATTGCTTCTGTCAAAACCGAAACTCAAGGTAGGTCTTGTGCCAAAGAAATCGATAAATACATGAAACCATTAAAACTCGCGGTCAAACGCCAAAATTTTGCGGATTTACCAAAAGATGCAACGGGTTGGATTTTACTCGACTACGGTGAAATTTGTGTCCATATCATGACGGACGAGATGAGAACTTATTACTCACTGGACCGACTTTGGGGGGATGCAAGCCCTATTTCTATATAAGGGCGATGGTTTCTTCCCATATCTCTGCGGGTGAGTTCACAATAGAAGTTTTGGCATACATAATCAGGGATTCCATTCCCTACCTATAACGATTTTCGGGTGGGAAATAAGTACCATCTAGGATTGGTTCTCTTTTGGGAGTGAGGAACAGATGCAAGAGGCCAACCACCTTGCGTTCCCATGGCATAATGGGCATCCATATAAATTTTATCTATGTCTGGACTTCTTCTCTGTCTAACTTGATGCATACGAAGTCACGGTTTAAAAGTTCTGCGGTGGATGGGTCTTCAAAGGATTCCCTTTCCATCACATGACACCCATGACAGGTTGAATATCCTAGGACAAAAGGATGATTTTATCTTCCTTTTCGGCTGTTTCAAAAGCCTCATTTCCCCAGGGAACCAATCGACAGGATTGTGTGCATGTTGTAACAAAGAAGGACTTTTTTCATGGACCAATCGATTCGGTTTTTTAGACAAATTCGCCACAATGTTCTCCTAGAAAATAGGCATTCCCACCCAAGCTTTTTGCAATTTCGGTTGATTGACAAGATTGATTTTTTCATCTTGTTCTAGTAAGGGGTTCAAAAGGTTTCCATTGAAAGTGTATCAATTTTTTTCCCCACCATTTGCCATAAATTCTCGAAAGTTGACCAGCTGGTTAATATCTTTAAGTCTTTTCAGTTTACCAATCTTTGCAGAAACCGATTTTGATGATGAAATCAAAAGGATGCAACTTGCCCAATGGGAAAATGGAGAGGTGCTGCCTTCGGAGTTACAAGGCACTGGTCCCAAAAAACTTCGGTTGTCCATTGCCCAAGCAATTGAACAAGTCATCGAAAACAACACCATCGTACAAAATGCAAAATTAGAAATCGTAAAAGCGGATAGCCCAGAGTGGAAAAACGAATCTAAATTTTCATGGAAGGCTCTTGCAAGCATCCAATCCGCAAAACAATTATTACCAAACAATCGAAACAACGTCTTTGCCGGAACCATCAGGTCCCAAGACCGTATTGCCGCAGGGGTTGAAAAACAATTTAGAACCGGTACGTATTTCAAAACAGAGATTAGCACCGTGCGTTACGACGTAAATGCGTTTGAAAATCCAGACCCTGCGACAGCTGGATTTGCTAGTCTCCTGGCAGCTCCTCCCATGTACACAGGTGCCCTTTCTGTCACCCTTTCCCAAGAACTTTTGAAGTATGGATTTGGAAAAACCGAGGAAGACAAAGAAAAATTACTGAAAAACCAAACATTACTCGTTCGTGAAAATTACATCAATACCCTCACCCAACTTGTGGTAAAGATTTTAGTCGATTATTGGTCTTTGAGCATTGTTGATTCTCGGATTGCTACTTACGAAAAGGTTTCTAAAAACACGGAAGAGATCCGTCGGTTGACCTTACGAAAAACAGGACTTGGGCTTTCAGAAGGTTTTGAAGTGAACCAATGGAACCAAGCGTATCTAAAAACCCAATCCCTTCTTGAAAAAGCAAAAGTAGATCGGATTGAAGCGGAACGGAACTTAATTCGTATTTTAAATGTAGATACGGCTTCCTCAATTGAAGGTGTTACGGATTTAAGTGAAACCTTACCCACTGGAATCAATCTTAAAAATGATAAAGAGTATGCACTTTCCCATCGAACTGATTATCTGATATTAAAACGCGAAAGAGAGATCGCAAAACTCGCGTTAAAGACAGCACTAGCAGAAGATGACCCATCTCTCCTTGCAACGGTATCTTATAGTTCCATTGGACAAAACTTTTTATCTCCCCAAGAAAACTTCATTGCTAGGCAACGTGGGGTCACCTCCTTCCTTTATCCGCAAATCAATGCCGAATTAAAAATGTCATACCCTTTATGGGATTTAGGGATCAAAGCAGGGATTCGGGATGCAGAAACCAATCTAAAAGTGAACGAACTCAAAATCCAAAACTTAGAACAAGAAATTGAACAAGAAATCGAAATTCGTTACGAAGCTCTGGTTGCAAGCCATGCACTTTTAAAAGACTTACTCAAAACGAAACGTGAAACGGAAATTTTTTACAACGGGCTTATGGAACGATTCAAACAAGGTCGATATACAGCGGTCAATGTAAAAAATGCATTGGATAGTTTGGCAAATACGGAGCTTGCGGTCACCCAAGCCAAAATCAATTTTAATATCAATTTGGTTCGTTATGAGTTGGCGAAAAATTCACTTTTTGAAAAGTATGGACTAGACCTCTATTCCATCTTGGAAGAAGTCGAAAAACGTGCCAAACTTGAAACAGACAAATTATGAAACCCTTTCCCACTCATAGAAAAGACGAAATGGTTCGTTACAGACGAACCTTCCATGCAAACCCTGAACTCAAATACGAAGAAAGGGAAACTGCCCATTTTGCAAAAACCCATTTAGAATCATTGGGTTTCCAAGTGGAAGAAGGAATTGCAGAAACTGGACTTGTCGCACTTTTTGATTCGGGAAAACCGGGAAAAACCATTTTGGTGCGGGCTGATATGGATGCCCTTCCCATTCACGAAGAAAATACACATTCATACAAAAGTAAAACAGACGGGAAAATGCATGCTTGTGGGCATGACGGGCATACGAGCATCTTACTTGCGTTATCATCTGATCTAAAAAATGATTTCCAAAGTTTTGTTCCCAAGGGTCGAGTTTTACTTTGTTTCCAACCAGCCGAAGAAGGTGGTTCTGGTGCCGACAGGATGATCGCTTCAGGAATTTTAGATCGTTACAAAGTGGATGCTGTTTTTGCCCTTCATGTTTGGAATCATATCGATCTTGGCAAGGTGGGTGTGGTAAACGGAACCATGATGGCTTCGGTTGACGAATTTAAAATCACTGTGCAAGGTACTTCAGGCCACGGGGCTATGCCACAACATACCGTTGATCCAATCGTTGTGGGAAGCCATCTTGTCACCGCATTGCAAACATTAGTTTCAAGGAATGTTGATCCTTTGGAACCTTGTGTTGTGACAGTTGGTTCATTTCATGCAGGGAATGCCTTTAATGTTATTCCGGAGACTGCCGTTTTACATGGAACAGTGAGAACGTATTCCAAATCAATGTTTGCTCCAAATCCTAATCCGATTTGTTCCACCAATTGTTTCATTTTTTTAGGGACCATTTCATAAACTGATTTGGAATACGTTCTCACTGTTCCATGTAAAACGGCAGTCTCCGGAATAACATTAAAGGCATTCCCTGCATG
>NZ_RQGH01000028.1 GCF_004769635.1 Leptospira jelokensis | reverse complement strand
GTTATTATGTATTGGTTAGTGATTCCGTTATGGTTTCCATCCTAATCATTGCATATTATTTTTATGTAAAAGAAAAATACTTATTATTTGTTTTATTATCTAGTTTGGCCATCCTCACAAAAGAACCGGCACTATTTTTGTTATTCCCTCTTGGCTTGGCTGCCTTATTTCGAAAAGATTGGAAAAAAATGATTGTGGTAGGATCAGTTTTGGTGATCCCCGTGTGTTGGCATTTGTATTTATCGTATCGTTTTCCTAATTGGAGGCCAGGCCGGCTAACAGGCTTTATCCTCCCGTTTGGAGGACTGATTTGCTGTATGGGGTCCATTTGGAGCCAATTGGCGGCTGGTAGTAACGTAAAGGAACTTGCACGGCTTTTGAGTCGATTCCCTTTAGTGGTTTTGTTTTTTTTGGGAGTATTTTTGCCCTTCACTGGAAAACTAAAAAAAGGTTGGGAGTTTAGAATTTCGTTTTTATTGGTCCTCTTTATGGTAGGCACAGCTGGGTATTATCATTTTTGGTCTGTTTATGAAAACGTATCGAGGATGTTCACACTTAGCATCCCAATTTTACTTTTACTTATGAATGAAGATAAGACCATTCGCAAACAAGAATACATCTTGGTCACCATCCTCATTTTGTTTTTATTTCTTATAAAAGTTTTATTCATTTCAAAACAAATGAATTACCAAGTTGGCTTTTAGAAATTGAAATCCTGTTGGATTTGAAAATTCTTTTTGGCTTCTTCATTTAGGCTTCGGATTTCATCTTTTTTGAAAATGAGTTCGTAACCATCACCTAATACGAATCTTATGAATGGAGAATCGGATTGGTTTACAATTTGTTTGAGATCCTCAAGGGAAGAAATTTCTTTTCCATTCACAGATTTTAAGATTACTTGGTGGGTTGTATGATACGCCTTATTCCCTGATAGTGGGAATACTTGTGATAAAAATACAATTTTCCCTTCTTTTGGGTTTCGTTTGATTCGGTAAAAATCATTTAAATATAATAATTCTTTACTCACGCGGTTTCGCCATTGGTTCCCGTGTTCTGTAAGGTATTGCTCCGATAGTTCTAAAAATACAATGCCAGCTAACATTAAGTATTTAGGAGTTTGGAATCTCGTATTCCCATGTGGGATACGAATGTCAGATTCATTTAATGGTTTTGTTTCTAATTCCAGTTGGATTGGTTTTTTCTTTCGTAATACTTTGAGTTTTATTTTTTTACCAAAGGCTGATTCTGAATCATAGGTATTATGGAATAGATAGGATAAATTAAGTTTTCCAAATTTAGGATGGTCAAAATATCCTTTTGGATCAATTTTATAATTTGATACTTCCAAAATCACATCCTCCAATTCTAAAATCCCTGAGGCTGAAGAGTTTGGGTAAATTTCTGCAACTAACACTCCTAAATCGTCTTTTCTGAGTCCAAAGTAATTTCGGGAAGCCACATCGGGAAGCGGTTTGAATCGGAATCCTTTGAAGGGGAATGATTTTCCTTCAATAAAATGTTTGATGGCAAAAGAGGGGATCATCTTCCCCAATCCATTTTCTTTGAACTGGTATAAAATTCCTTGTGGAATTCTGGAGGTCACATCCACAACTAATTCTCCAATCCCATCCAACTTTTCCTCGGATTGGATTTCGATGAAAGGTAATTCCACATAACCACTCGCATACGAATCGATATCCAGTCGGATCATTCTAATTTTTTTTTCTTCTAAGTTCCGTTGGTCTTTACTTTCCATAACAAGGCCTGTGCCAGGAACAAAAACTTCGTTTGGAAACTGAACTGGTTTTAAATCTTTTTGGAAACTCGGGTCATCTAACTTTAAAATGGCAAGTCCTAAATCAGCGTCTAACCTTTCCAATTCAGCAGTATACACCTTTAGGGCATCCGGTTTTTTTACTTCGATATTGGTATAAAAGTATATGGCTTGTGCTGGAACCAAAAGGCGGTTTTCGCCAATGTAAATTCCCGTGGATTGTCGTATCTCCGGGTTTTTATATCGCCAAGGTTGGATCATATTTGGATATAATACCGTGACCTTAATTTGCAAAATAGATGCATCGTTATTCCCAACTGGAATTGACTTCCCATGCAATTGAAAAAGGCTAAGTAATGAAATGAATAAACATGTAAAAAATAGATTTGGTAATTTCATTTGTTTCCTGTTATATGATAGGAGCGTTTGATTTCGCTATTTACTTTTTCTGTTTCGTCTCTGTCTAAGAGCAGAGGAACTTGTATCCCGTAAAATTGGATTTTGATTGTTTTCTCTTTTGAGTTATGGTACAGTTCTTTTAAATGGTTTAGATTTTTTACTTTAATACCATTAAACGTTTCCACAACCATATTCAAATAAAAATCAGTATGTGAATTGATCGGATGGGGTAATTTTCGATAGAATACAACATCTTCGTTATCACCTTCACTTAATGGATAGGCTTCATAAAATCGATAGACGAGTAAACTCCCACCCTGGGTTTGGCCTGTTTTACTCCATGCCTCTAACAAATCGCGGGTTACTGTTTGGAAAAGAAGACCACCTAATAATAAATAATCGTATTCTTTACCATAACTTGCTCTTTGATTTTCCATAAGTGCCATTTTTTTGGCAGGGAAACGCACTTGGATTTTTTTCTTATCTCGTATCAAATCAAATTGGATTTCTTCACCTGCAAACTTGTTATCAATCACTTCTAAAAAATCGATGGAATTTGTTTCGATTAAATTCCCATTCCTTCCAATTTTACGTCCGTCGATTGCCGTTAAGTAATCTCCCGGAAATAAAAATCCTTCTGCCGATCCTTGTTTGAAAACTCTTGTGACAAATACACCTTCCTCTGATGTTGGTATGCCATAAAACTTCCTATGTGTTTCTGAAAATGAATTTTGAGTTTGGATTCCAAGTTCCACATAACCATGGTAAACTCCATCTTCTATATCTTTTAAAAAATGTTGGATGACATTAGTTGGGATGATGTACCCAATGTTTTCTCCCTTAGTGGAAGCTTGGAATGCGACGCCAACAACTTTGCCATCTTGGAGTGCTGGCCCACCTGAATTCCCTGGGTTAATGGCAGCATCCACTTGAACAACTAAATGGCTATCGATCCCTGTATGTGCATAAGTGGATTGTTCGATCCTTGAGACGATTCCTCGGCTAACGGAGATTCTACTCCCACCAATAGGATATCCAATGATATCAACAGGACTTGCTAAGTCAGGTATTCCACCTAACTCAAGCTGGATGCTATTTTTATAAAAATTTTCATCGGGAACTTCCAAAATTGCCAAATCACAATCATGTGCAATGTACAATACCTTCAGCTCGTACCATTCGGTTTGATTGTATCTCTGCACTTCCATGAACTTCGCATTGGAAACAACATGGGCATTTGTCAAAATTCGATTTTTTGATATGATAAACCCGGAGCCTGTTGAAGCTGAAATTCCGGAAGACATCCAAGGGGAGTAGGGGTCTTTTGTTTGCGAAAATACTCGGATTTGGACTACAGATTTCTTCAATTCGTCAATGGATTGTGAGTGGGGATCTGCAGAAATAGGAATGTTGAATAAAATCAGAAAAAATAAAATAGTACTCGCAAAGGGAATTGGGGTCATTAGTCTTTTTTTTTGATTCTGCATGAGTTTTTTTGAATCCATTTTATTCGGATCGGTTGCCTTTTTTTCTTTGATCACTGGCATCGTTTCCTTTAGAAAGAACCCTCGCACTGGAATGAAAACAAGTTTTTCAGTCCTTGCTGGTTTTTTCTGTATCGGTGATTTCACAATCTTAATTGATAGTTTGATTTTAAAAAACCAAATCCTCAACCACCCTCATATCATTTCTACGTATTTGGTTTTTTTCTCGTTTGTATTGATTTTTTTTGGATTACATTTCCCAACTTTTTTTCGGAACTTCCCAAAACTCCTCATCGTTTCATCCTTTGTTTTTGGAATGGGCATCATGTTATTGTTAGTTGATTTGGGACTTTTAAATGATGTTTACCCAGAAGCAAGTTTGATTTTACTCAAATACTACTATAATTCCTATTATATCCTTACTTTTTTTGTTTTTTCTTATTTGATCACTTCCAAACTTCGATTCAATTTTCCTGCAATCCAAAAGTTTATGGAATACATTTATTACGCTGCAATTTTTACCTGTTTTAGTTTTTTGATCATTTGCATTTTCCCTAAAAGTATTCCCACAACAACTTCCTACTTTTTACATTTTTTCTTTTTTATGAACTTATTGTTTATCACTTGTTTCGTTGTATTTTTATTCCATTACTCGTTTACAAAAGATTACCTCACACATCCTTTCTCTTTTTTATTTGAAAGATCCAAACAAATTTTTGAAGAGAAAATACCTGCAAATCGTGCGAATTCAAGGATCATCAAAGAAAAACTTTGGACATTATATGATAAACAAAATTGGCGCCATACAATGGATAGTTTTTGGTTCCAAATCCTTGTAGATGAAACTTTGGACAATGCCTTAGAACATGGTGGGAAAAGAGAAGACGATATCATCACTGTCCATGTGTTTGAATCGGCTAAATACATTGATGTATTTGTGATTGATAGTGGAAAAGGTTTTAATCCAAGACTAGTTCCGAGTCCAATTGATTCGGATCGAAAACTTGTGACGGGTGGTAGGGGAATTCACATCTTAAAAAAATTATTTTTGGTTCGATGGAATTTTTTAGGAAACGAAGTGAATATCCGTGTGGACAAAACAAAAAGTTCCGATTGGAAAACCCATGTTTAACCGGAACTTTTTGTTATCGTAATTTTAAATTTAGGTTTTAATGCCCTTCAAATTCACAAATAGAAAACACATCAATTCCATACGTATCTTTGATCCGTTTCGCTCCACCTAAATCAGGTAAGTTGATAATCGTTGAACACTCATGGATTTGGCCTTTCAAATTTTGGATGAGTTTGATGGATGCTTCCAAAGTCCCACCTGTTGCGATGAGATCATCCATAATGAGAACTCGGTCTCCTGGAACAATCGCATCGGTGTGGATCTCAACGTGGTCAACACCGTATTCTAATGCATAGGATTCAGAAATGGTATTGCCTGGGAGTTTTCCTTTTTTTCGGATGGGAACAAAACCAACTCCCAATTGGAAAGCCAGAGCTGCTCCTGGGATGAAACCTCTCGCATCAATCGCGGCAATTTTATTTAATTTTGCATTTTGGTAGCGTTCTACGAACATCCCAATGGTGAGTTGGAAACCTTCTGGGTCGATGAGAAGGGAAGTGATGTCTCGAAACAAAATTCCTGGTTTCGGATAATCAGGAATGGTTCGTATCTTAGATTTAACAATGGACATAAAAGGATGAAACCTAGGAAGTCTAGGGTCTTGCAATAAAAAAAGGCCGGCAGATGCCGACCTTTCTAACCATTCGATCGAATTCTAGAATGATTATCTCATTTGTTTGAGGGCCAAGATGCGTTCTTCCAATGCCGGGTGTGTGGCAAAAAGAGATAAGAATCCCCCTTTTTTGGAAGAGATCTTAAAGGATGCAAGTGCTTCTCCTCTTGGATCTTCTGGCATCTCTACCATTTGTCTGAGTGATTCAAGAGCCGAGATCATGGACTCTCTTCCCGCAAGTTTGGCACCACCAGCATCGGCTCTAAACTCCCTTTGGCGGGAGAAATAAGCCACAGCCATAGAACCAAGGATGGAGAACACGATGTCAAGTAAGATGGTCACAGCAATGCGAACGATCTGTGCCATCTCTTCTTTCACAGCGTTTGCCGCAACATAGGCGATGATACGAGAGATGAACATTGCAAACGAGTTCACAACACCTTGGATGAGGGTAAGGGTTACCATATCACCATTGGCAATGTGAGACAATTCGTGAGCGAGTACACCTTCTAGTTCTTGTGTGTTCATCCGATTGAGAAGGCCAGTAGAAACGGCAACCAGTGCGCTGGACTTACTTGGTCCTGTCGCAAATGCGTTTACTTCTGGGGATTCGTAAATTCCCACCTCAGGCATAGGTAGGTGTGCCCTCTGTGCGAGGGATTGAACGCGACGATAGATTTCCATTTCGTGAGAGGAAGCTTGTTTGGGATCGATGATTTTCACTCCCATCGTCCACTTCGCCATCATTTTGGAAAGTAAGAGGGAAATAAAAGATCCCGCCATACCCCACATCAAACAGAAAACAATGAGTTGCGTTAGGTCCAAACCAAAGGCTCGGATGCTAAATCCCATCGATCCCATAAGGGTGGTGACGATGGAAATTGTAGTCATAATCAATATGTTAGTTAACAGGAAAAAACCGATTCGTTTGATCCAAGTCATAGGAAATTGTTCTCCTTAAGGTCCAAGAAGGAACCTATTCATTAGACTGAAACTGTAAGTCCTTTTGCAAAAGATTACAAGCAATTTAATGGTCGAAGGAATCCGCTTTTTCTTTCGAGCCAAGGAACTTCACTAACAAAAATAAGGTCGCAAGCGAAAGGTAGGCGATTGGAAAATCCCAATTGGCAATTTCTGTGAATCGATTCAAAATCGCATTTCCTTTTAGTTCGTAGGCGTGGATCCAGCCGACCATCGACAAAACGGCGGCAATCACTGCCCAGAGGCTTGCTTTCCACCATTCTCGTTCTAAAATGAAAACCACCATCGCCGCCCAAATCATTGATGTGATGAGAAAACCTTGAGAAAGGGATAATACTCCTCCCAACGCGTAAGGTAAAAACGGCATGTGAGAGGGAATCTCTGATAAGGAAAAATGGATTTCTTTACCTGCGCCTAATTCTTGTAATATGCCTTGAAGTTTTCCATCCAAAAATAAAAACACGTTTTGAATGATAAGCACTGCCCATCCCGCAAAGGCTGGCAATAATCCCACAACGACTGCAGGGGAGTGGTGTTTGGGAATGGCTTGGAAGGCTTGGCTTGTGATGATGATCCCAATCCAAAGGACAATGGCCATACCTGCTTCCACAGGGATAAGCGCTTGGATAAGACCCATAAGTCCAAATAAACTCACAATCGTCATAAAAACACCAGATAACATCGAATAACTATGTTTGGCACCTAACGCTTTCCATCCGGGGTGACCGATATATATGGTTGTTGGGAATGGTGAACCGAAAGCAGTTCCTGCAAGAGTCCCCACTCCATTCACAAGTAAAGATGTTTTGGTATCAAAACTATCCCCCGATGCTTCCGCGGATTCTATGTTTTGTAAAGAACCAATGACATTAAAAATTCCCATTGGCAAAATAATGGAGAAGTAAGCCTGTAAATTAGCGTAATTCAGAGTATCAATTAAAGGGAGTATAGAAAGTTGTGGGAAATAAAAACCTAAATTAGAAAGTCCGTTTTGAATTGCTCCTTCCTTGTAAACAGGGTCTCCCCAAAATCCAGAAAGATACGAAAGCAAAACTCCCACTAAAACCGATAAAAATCCACCAGGGATTCCAAATGGAAAACGAACCTTCCCAAAATATTGCAAAAGGATGACACCTAATGGGATAAAGGCGATGAGTGGCCTTTCAAAAGTTTTGAGTAAAAAATCCATGGAAATAAACGTAAGTGCAATGCCAGCCAATGCAGAAAGTAAAGCCGCTCTGGGTGTGTACTTACGAATGTGGGCTGCAAGAAAAGAACCAATTACTTCGATAAGGCCTGAAGCAAAAGATACAAGAAGGCCTGCTTTCCAAGCTTCTTTGTAATCACCAGTTGCTTGGTAGGTAGGAAACATCACAAAAAAGATAAACGCAAAAAGGGAAACGGTATTGATTCCATAGGGGATGGCAGTGACGTCACTTCGATTGGTTCTTTGTCCCAATTTCCAAGCTTGCCAAGCATAAAATACGTTCCCTACAAGTAAGGAAACTGCCGCACCAGGTAACACCACTGAGGTGATGAATTCCAATGGAAAACCACAAACTCCCATACATAGGGCAGAGAGTACCAGTAATTGGATGAGGTTGTCGACCATGAGTCCAAAAAATCCGTCTAGGTCACCTCGAGTGATGGTAAAAAAATTCATTCGCTTCTTTTGCCTCCAAAATCTACGCGAATCACATTTCCCTCACCTGTCACTTCTGGTTTGGCAGATTTAGGTTTTGTTTGGGGTTCGTCTGCATTTCCACTTGTTTCGATTTGTAAAAATCGAAGTTGAGAGGCAGAATTTTGGAATTTATCGTAAATACGAAACACTGCATCCCAAGGGATCATTGTTGGTTCCCAAGTAGATCCAAATTGTAATTCGGCAAATAAATAATCAGGTTTGCTATCTAAAACTTTTACGGCTTTGTCACCAAACACGAGTACAATGCCAGATTCTTTTTCGGCATTTAAAAGTCCTCGTTTGCCAATTTCCAATTTTGGATGGGGCATTACATGGATGTAAAAAACACCAAATCGTTCCCAATATAAATTGAATAAATCCCTTTTGAACTCACGTAATGTTGTGATTTCTTCCTGCGTGAGGTTTTCGCTCATAAATTCCTTTTACCGTGTGATGTTTCCCATTCGATGTATTCATCATGAATTTTGTATTCTGGAATGATGTCTTTTAACCCAAGGAAAATCTCTCTATTTTTGTTGGCTTTTGCCAAAGAAAACAATCGATTGAGTTTGTTTTGGAAAAGTAATAAATTATAATGATCTAGTGGAGCAGCGATTCGAATTTTTGGATGGTGGGTTTTTTTGATTCCTTCTGCATTTAACAGAAGTTCTTCGTACAGTTTTTCCCCGGGTCTTAGTCCTGAAAATTCAATATTGATATCTTTGTAAGGTGTATAACCTGACAAACGAATCATTTCTTCTGCAAGCGATAGGATACGAACAGGTTCCCCCATATCGAGTAAAAAGATCTCCCCATGTTCTCCCATACTGCCTGCCTGTAAAACAAGTTGGGTGGCCTCAGGTATTGTCATAAAGTAGCGAATCACTTCAGGGTGGGTGACGGTGACTGGACCACCACGTTTGATTTGTTCTCGAAATCTTGGGATGACACTTCCATTGGATCCTAAAACGTTTCCAAATCGCACAGTGATGAATTTGGTTCTTGAATTTTGGGAGATATGTTGCAAATAAATCTCAGCTGCTCGTTTGGATGCACCCATAATATTGACGGGGTTTACTGCTTTGTCTGTTGAAATGAGGACAAATCGTTCTACACCAATGAGACGGCATACATCCGCCACATTTTTGGTTCCCATCACATTATTCAGGATGGCTTCTGATGGGTTGATTTCCATCATCGGAACGTGTTTGTACGCAGCGGAATGGAAAACGACAGCTGGTCTATGTTCTTCAAATACAGCTGAGATCCTCGATAAATTTTTAACATCTGCCACTACAGGACGGATATCAATATTAAACTCTGAATAGTTTTTCCTTAGTTCGTAGTCAATTTCGTATAACGGGGTTTCGGCGGCATCCAAAATGACGAGAACACTTGGTTTGAAGAGAGCCACTTGCCGGCAAATTTCAGATCCAATGGATCCACCGGCACCTGTGACTAGGATCACCTTTTTTTCTAAGTAGGACCTGATGGATTCAATTTCTAAATTAACTGTGGGCCTGCCAAGTAAGTCTTCCACTTGGACTTCCCTCAGTTGTGTGATATTTGGTTTTCCTGCTAGGTATTCGCCAAACGTTGGTAAAATTTTAAATTCAACACCTGCGCCATCACATTCTTTCATGAGTTTGCTCACAACACGCCCGTCAGGTTGGGGGACAGTCATGATCACTTTTTTGATTCCAAAACGTGTTAGCACCTTACCGATGTCATCTGTTGTCCCAAGGATAGGAACCCCTTGGATGTAACCCCCTTTTTTGGCGGCATTATCATCCAAAAATCCTACGGGCAGATACTCTAAATTGATATTTCGCCTAATTTCAGTTAAAAAAGAGCTACCCAATTTCCCCGCACCTACGATGAGGATGGGGATCCCTTTGCGGATTTTATCAGAACTAAAAATTTGTTCTCGGATCATCCTCCAACTCAAACTCCGTAGGCACAAAAACCCAAGTAAGATGAGGGTATCAAGGATGGGAACCATCCGCGAGAGTTGGTAGAAGCGATTGTAAAAGAGTAGGGCAAGGGTTGAAACAAGAGAGGAAAGGATGGTTGCTTTGATGATAGCGAGCAGGTCATGTAGGGATGCATATGACCATAATGAGCGGTAAATTCCTGAAAATAAAAAGACCACACTTCGCGTGACCACCACTAGGGTGGCACAAATCCAAAAATCGGGATAGTTGTCTAAGAAACTTATGTTTTCGAAGCGCACAAGGTGTGCGAGAAAATAGGACAAAAACATAAAGAGGATGTCGACAGGAAAAACCCAGTATCGTCTTGGAATCGATTTCATATCTGATAAATAAAGGTATTTGGAACAAAATTCCTTGTAAATACAGAATCTTTTCCGAAGAATAGAAAAGAGGAAAAACCTGTTTGAAATCACTTCTTTTCCGCCTAGCTGGGAAATTTTCCGCAGAAATTGGCTCGGAACTTTATTTGAAACTAAAGGAAGAAACCCTTTCTCCATCACTTTTTTGCCTTGATTTTAGCGAGGTGAACGAAGTCACGGAAGTGGGCTCGGAATTTCTCAAAAAAATGGCAGTCAGGTGTAAGGAGACAGGTTCCAAACTGGCTGGATTTGGTTTGAAAACAGAAATTCCTGGATTGGAATCACAAACCCTTTCGTTTTTCAACACAGAAGCTGAATGCATCCATTATTTAGAATCGTTTTATATCGGTGATTCCCCTGCCAATGAACTCCACCCAAATTCGAAAGAAGGCAAAACCATCCATTGTCCGGAGTGCCAAACCAAACTCAGGTTCAAACAAATGGGAGACCATCTCTGCCCCAATTGCCAGGTCAAATTTTTTGTGAACCAAAAGGGTTGGGTCTCAGCTTACGAACGTTTGTTGTGATTCAAATGTTTTGTTGCTACTGCCTCCCAGGGTTTGTCAGGCCAAGGGTGTTTGGGATACCTACCTTTTAATTCCTTTTTCACTTCGTGGTATCCATAATTCCAAAAACTTTCTAAATCTTTTGTGATTTGCACTGGCCTTCTTGCAGGTGATAACAAGTGGATTACTATATTTACCTTCCCTTTGGCAAGCCTCGGGAGTTGTTTTAGACCAAATAACTCTTGTAATTTGACGTGTAACTCAGGTTCGTTCCCTGAATAATGGATGGAAATCTTGGAGCCAGAGGGCACAAGTAACGAAGTTGGGGCTTCTTTGTTTAGAATGGATTCGTTTTCGTAACCTAGATAAGCTTTAAATGCTTCATAATAGGGAATTCGGTCCAAAGCAATTTTATTTATTTCCCAATTGATAAAAGGAAATAACCATTCCTTGGCAGAATGTTTTAACTCATCAAAGGAAACTTTCAGATCCAATATTTGGTTTTGCACCAAAAATCGAACTCGTTCGTATAAGGACTGAAGTTCGCCTCTCTGTTTCCATTCTGATTCCCAATCCAGAGAGAGTAAATAGTTTTCCAAAGCGTTTTGGAGGGCTAGAGGATCTGGTTTTGTTAGTTCTTTGGATTCTAAGGTAAGTTCACCTAACTTCCGTTCTTCTCTAACAACTAAATAAGATTCCCCTTTTTGGGTGGTTCGAATTTCCGGCAATTGTACGGTATCCAATTGGTCGCCAAGGCTTTCGTTTATGATTTCCAAAGAGATAGGCAAGTATTGGGTGATATAAATGGTTTGCCCAAAAGAAATTGTGTCGATTGCAATCAAATGATCAGGTAAGTTCAGTAAATTCGTACTGAGAACTCCTATTTTCCCATTAGAAAGTTTGTAATCACTCCCATCTGCTTTTCGTTTGGCGATTCTGTCAGGGTAACCTTTGCAAAGGTAAAACTGAAAGTTTTGGGTTTGCCCTTCCTCTACCCTTTCAACTCCTTCCTTTTTCCCTTGGAAAATACCTAAAATCTGTTTGTAGATCTGTTTTAATTCTGGACTGTTTCGGGTTTGGTTGGAACTACTCCTTTGTGAAAAATCTTTTGCCTCTTTTCCCGATGATTCATTTTCAAGAATCGATACAATGCCTTCTAATTCGTATTCCATTGTTTTTGGTAAAGAACTTAAGATCCTCCCCAAACGAATGGGTAAAGGATACAACAAGGATTCTTTGCCAATTGGGGTTAGGTTGAGATTGCCATCCAAACAACCAAGTCGTTTCAACCGTTCCATGGATAATAACAGGGAACCTTTGTTTGGTGGATCGAGGAAAGGAAGAGAGTCAATGCCTTCTCCAAAGGACTTCACTTCCAAAATCAAACGATCTAAATCTCCTTCCAGAATTTCTGGTTTTGTACGATCATAAAAACTAGATTCTTCTTCTTTCGACCAAAGTCGATAGACATAACCATTGCCTTCTCTTGCCGCACGACCTGCTCTTTGTTTGGCGCTACTCAAACTAATGCGGTCTTTTATCAAGTGTTGGATCCCCGATTCTGGATCAAACACTGAATGTTTGAAAAAACCAGTATCAAAGACAACCCGAACCCCAGGGATGGTGACAGAAGATTCTGCGATATTGGTAGAAAGCACGATTTTCTTTTTCCCGTCTTTTAGAGGTAGGAAAACTTTTTCTTGGTCTTGTAAACTCATATCACCAAACAATGGGAATATGGAGGTTTGGGATTGGCAGATCGGATTCGATTCCAAAGCCATTTTTAGATCTATAATTTCTTTTTTCCCAGATAAAAAAACTAAAATGTCACCTGACGTTTGTTCCACTGCTTTTGGGATGAGGTCCAGTAACCTTTTTTGCGAATTATGATTCGATTCTCCCATATAAAAAATTTCAAGGGGGAATGTTTCTGTGATCACTTCGATGGGAGGATTATGGATCCCAATTTTTGAAAAGTTTTGTCCTTCTAGTGTTGCGGACATGATCAGGATTTTTAAATCATTACGAAATATTTCTTGTGACTTCCTTGCGAGTGCAAAACAGAGATCCGATTCTAACCTCCTTTCATGAAACTCATCAAATACAAGTAGTCCATATTCAGAAAGTTCTGGATCGGATAATAAATACTTGGTTAGGATACCATCTGTCACAAATTCAATTTTTGTATTTTTACTGGTTTTGGAATCAAAACGCACACGGTATCCTACTGTTTGACCAACGTCTTCTCCAATCGAATCACTGATGCGTTTGGCTGCATTTTTTGCGGCAATCCGCCGTGGTTCTAAGATACAAATTTTTTTACCGTTCCCAATTCCCATTTTTAATAATGCGAGGGGTAGGGCAGTGGTTTTGCCTGATCCCGGAGGTGCGTCCAAAATACTGATAGGGAAGTTTTGAATGGAATCGGATATCGCCTGTAAGGCGGTAAGAACAGGGAATTTTGATTCGTTAGAATTCACAATAGGGATAAAAAAATACTTTTGAATCCCAGTAAAAAATGCAAACAAAATGTATTTTTTTCTAAAAATCGCAAGAATCGGGTTTCCTCCCAACCATTTTGGGATTAAAATCCAAATGTGGTTTCCCAAGAAAAACAATACAAACTCATCCAAAACTCCATTGAATACATCGTCAGTCACTACGAAACCCAACCCAATTTGGAAACTTTAGCAAGTCATTCAGGACTAAGTCCCTCCCACTTCCAAAAATTGTTTTTGTCTTATGTGGGTGTTTCACCCAAACAATTTCTGGCCTCTGTTACCATAACACATGCTAAGCGAATTTTAAAAGAGAGTCCAATCCTAAATACAAGTTTTGATTTAGGCTTATCAAGTGCGGGAAGGTTACATGATTTGTTCCTCAAATGCGAAGGGATGACACCTGGTGCGTACAAATCTGGTGGGAAAGGGCTTTCCTTATATTACGAAATGCTCCAAACGATATTTGGGGAGATGTTAATTGTATCATCTGAAGTAGGGGTTCAATCCCTTCAGTTTGTTTCGTCACCTGAAGGAAAATTGAATTTACTCGAGTCTCTTAAAGATGAATTTCCAAATGCAGATTGGAACGAGTGTAATGGGGATCGGGACATCCACGAAACGGTAAAAGAGTATCTTTATCATTTTATACCACCTAACAAACCGATTCGATTGTCTCCGCTGGGAACTCCTTTCCAATTGAAGGTGTGGCAATCCCTCTTACAAATCCCAATGGGGGAAGTCAGAAACTATGCTGACGTATCAAAAACCATTGGAGCACCTAACGCAAATAGAGCGGTTGGTTCAGCGATCGGTAAAAATCCAATCGCTTTCCTTATCCCTTGCCACAGGGTGATCCAATCATCTGGACTCTTCGGAGGTTACCGTTGGGATCCCAAACGAAAAGAAATCCTACTCGTTTGGGAGAAAGCAAAGACAAACACCGTTTGATCTCTTCCGCCTTTAGTGGGCCATCATCCTTGTATGAGAGAGAAGGAAAAATCCAATGAGAAGTAAATTTTGTGCAATGAGGTAGGTGACCCAAGGGACTTGGAATTCCCATTTTGGGTGCCTTGTTCCATTGATGGTTGTTTCTCCCATCACCGCATCCGACAATAAGAAAAATAGTGCACCAATTGCCAAATAGATCCAAACACCACCATACAAAAAATAGGCGTTAATGCATAGTGATACAAAAAAACACAATACCAATCCGTAGATAAAGGCAGAAGCCATCACCCATTTGGATCTTTCTTTATTGTAAACTCTGAAATAAAAAATCAGAGCAGGTAAAACAAGTAACACAATTGTAATCAGATAAGGTTGGATTCCAGAATACAATTCATTCCATGTGATGAGCTGGTGTAGCGCCAAAATGAAAAACACTTGTGCAATCGCAAAACTAAAAATACCACCAAGAACTGGGTCTTTCATATATTTTTTTGTTAGAGGGAATTGTAAATTGAACCAATCACCTAACATAGAGAATGTTATGGCATATAATGGGTAAACAAACTTAGCATGACCCATCTGGAATAACAACCAAGCAAATACAAGAACCTGAAAGGAAAATCCGAGGTAAACCCCTCGGGAAATTTGCAATCGTGTTTCCGGATTTTCTTCGTTGCTAATGGTGAACCAATGGATACAAAATGCGGATACAATCGCAAAGGGAATGGCTGTGAGAATGAGATAATATACCATATCGTATACTACCATATGAGAAAACGAATGTAAACCTTAACTTGTTTGGTGTAGTGATAACCTTTACAAAACAGGTTTTGCAACGGTCCAAAAAACAAATCTTTTCCATTCGTATGTTCGATTTTTAAAAGATTCTCTTATACAAAGAAAAAATATTCGTACAAACCAGAAAGAACGTTCTGAAATAGGCTTTGCACCATTTCTAACGGTTTGTACTTCCTCTCGTAGATTAACGATTCCTTGCGAAACTCGTTTAGGGAAATCATAGTGGTCGAAATTAGTAGTTTTGGTCCCAAATACATGCAAAAAAAGAATCTTTTCATTCCCTTAATTTCCTTATTCACATTGATTTCTTGTCCTGGCGGCGGAGGAGGGGGCGGTGGATCTGCCTTGGCTCTGTTAGGTTTTGGTGGAGGTGGAGGAGGGGATGTCGCTGCACCGAAACTAGAAGTATGGTATTCTGGTGTAGTGAGAGAAAGTGGGGCAACGATTGACATTGGATCGGAACCAGTGAATACTACGGATGGAAAAACAGGAACGGTCACAATTAAGAATGCTGGAACTGCCTCCATTACCTTACCAGGATCTCCAAATATCATTGAAAAATCGGGAACGAACGCGTCTGAGTTTACGATCACACAACCAAGCAGTTCTACTCTTGCCGCAGGTCAATCAGTTACATTTACGATTAATTTTAAACCGACAACCATTGGGTCTAAATCTGCTATTTTGAAAATCCAATCGAGTGATCCTGCCGTGTCTTCATTTCAAATGAATTTAACGGGAACAGCGGAAGCTGCGACTCCCCGTTTAGCAGTATCAGTGGGTTCAACACAAATATCAGCAAATGGAAGTTATAGTATGGGTTCTGTGGAAGTGGATTCCGTTGGTAGTGCAATTGTTTTCACCGTTAAAAACACAGGAAGTTTAACTGCGAATTTGGATTCACCAGCTGTGACATCAAGCAATGCAAGGTTTGTGGTGAATTTGGCTGGATTTCCGGCGACACTCGCACCAGATGCAACTGCCACATTCACAATTCAATTTTCCCCGTTAGCAACGGGATCCCAAAACTCTAGTATTGCCGTTAACTATGATGGCGCCCTGAGTTTCTTATTTACGGCATCTGCAACGGGAACTCCTAAACCCGTTCCAACAATAGCGATTTCACATAATTCCACGAATTACACGAGTGGAGGAACCATTCCAACATTTGGAATCGTATGGCCGACATTAACTTCCACAGCAAAAACCGTGACAATCAGCAATACTGGAACAGCGACAATGACTGGCATTACGATTACAAAAGAATCTGGTGATACTTCTCAATTTACTACAAGTGCATTTAGTACAGGAGCGACACTAGCGGCTGGTGCTTCCGGTACATTTACGATTCAATTTACACCATCAACATCGGGAGCTAAAAATGCAGTGGTGCGAATTGCAACAAGCAATGGAAATAATGGATCGGCTTCGAGCGCGGACTTAGCTGTAACTGGGACTGGAAAAACTGGCACAGATGTTCTTGTGACATGGAATGCTACGAATGAAAAGGCACCCAATGATACGGATGGAGGGTATCGGATCTGTTATAGCCAAACAAATGGATTCACGCCTAGCCATAATCCACCAACTGTCATCTGCGAAAACCAAGCGAATGCAGGTGGTACGACTTCAAATTCGAAAGTGATTACTGTTACGACTTTTGGAACTTGGTACTTTAAAGTTTATTCATACGGTAAATACAATACAACTGGTGGTACTCCCTCAAGCCAAGTATCTGTCACAGTACCTAGTACATAAAAGGAAGAGGAAAAACCTATATGAAATTAAATCAAAAATTTATTTTAAAAGCTTTCACTGTTATTACTATTTTAGTTTCTTCTCATCTTTTGGTCTCAGAACCTATATGGAAATTCGGTGAATCGAAGTTGGATATTGAAGCTCTTAGGGCAAAATCAAAATCCTCGAAAAAGTTGCCATACCTTCCGGGTGAAGTAGTCATTACATTCAAAAAAAATGTTCCGGACTCAGAGTTACTTCGCCAAACTTCAAAATTAGCAACGATTACTGGCGGATTAAATTTAAAAGGTCATTTTACAACTGCGAAACTTCTGGAATCCGAAACGATGGAAGAAGGAATGCGGCGTATCAAACAAGATCCGAATGTTGAAACGGTTGAACCTCGTTATTTGTATTATAAACAGGCATCTGCACCTAACGATCCTCAATTTTCCAGATTATGGGGACTTAGCAATACTGGGCAAACACTTGCTTCTCCAAGTTATACAGCTAACTCAAGTAATCCTGGTACATCAGGGAAGGACATGAATGTTCTTGGTGGCTGGGACGTTACAACGAGTTGTACAGGAGCAAATGCCATTGTTGCTGTCCTTGATACTGGTGTAACATACAACCATGAGGACCTCGTGGGCAATATGTGGGATGGGTCTGCAGGTTGCGTAAACCAAAACGGAACAGCAATCGGTGGTGGTTGTCCCAATCATGGATACGACTTTGTCAACAATGATAATAATCCAAGAGATGAAGAAGGGCATGGGACACACGTCGCAATGACGATTGGCGCTGTTGGCAATAACGGAGTTGGTATAACGGGAGTTTGCCAATCTGCAAAAATCATGGCAGTCCGAGTGCTTGGATTGGGTGGTGGAACAAACGATTCCGTTGCCAATGGAATTTATTTTGCCGTTCGCAATGGGGCTAAAATTATCAATATGAGTTTGGGCGGATCCAGTTTTAGTACTGCCATATTTAATGCGATCGAATTTGCAAGGACCAATGATGTCCTTGTTGTGGTCGCGGCAGGAAATGATGGCGCGAATTTAAACGGGACTGGTACTAGCCAGAATTCTTATCCTTGCGAGAACACTAACGCTAACTTAATTTGTATCGCAGCTTTAGACCAAAAGCATGCACTCGCAAATTTTTCCAATTATGATTCCAATGCTACATCTACCAGTCGAACTGTTGACTTTGGTGCACCTGGTACCAATATCTATAGTGGTTATGGGGATGAGTCTACTGTCGCGGAAACTCAAACTTCTTATGAAAATGACTGGATTAGTGGGTTAAGTGAAAGTGGGAATCCGTGGAGTTACCACTCCTGTTCATTTTCTGCAAATGGGACTCCTTTAACATTGTCTGGACTATTTTTGCCTAATGATTGTTCTGTGATTGGGTGGAATTATACTTTTCCGTATAATAACCCGACCGCAATGCCCGCGTATTCAAGCAGATCTGTTTATAAAAATTTTTCGATTAATAGTAATGCTACAAATGTCAAGCTTAACCAAATACTTATTTCCGATGGAGAAGGTTATGATTCAGCGAATTGTTATGATTATACAGAGATGTATCATTCTGCTACATCAGGTAACCCATTTTCTAGTGGAACTGCGATTTCCCTTGTAGATGGTTTGCGAAGTACCTACATGACGAAATTTTGTAGGAAAAATTCTGCGGAATATTCTTTTATTAGTACGGAGTCACCGATCTTAACTGCTTGCATTGGGCAATCGAATTGTAGTGTTGGGTATAGATTTACTTCAGATGGTTCAGTGAACAACGGTGGAGCGTTAGTAACAGAGATTTCTATGTATACTTGGGCTCCGTCGACAACTGCTTACACCAATTTAAATGGAACGTCTATGGCAACTCCTAACGTAGCTGGTGTTGCCGCTTTGATCCGTTCTTATAACCCGAGTTTCACCTATCAGGACGTGATCACAAAACTGATCGCAGGTGGTGTTGCCGAAACAGCTTTGAGTGGCACAACTCAATATGGGACAGCCATCAATGCCAATAACTCCCTTAAACATTTGAAGCAAGTCACTGGTGTTACACTTCAATTACAATAAGACAATTGTAATCAGCTTGGTTATGGCAATCGCCATGACCAGCTGTATTTTGTTTAGTAAGGAAAAAACGAATCCAACACTTCCTACAATTTCGGAAAAACGACAGATGTATAAATCAGGAGAGTATCTTTTCGCAACAAACGAAGACGTCCCTTTAGAGGAACTTCGATCTCTCTTCGATGAATTTGGAATCATATCGCTAGAGCCTTTGATCATTCGTGATCGGAGTTTTAAAGTCGTTTTGGAAAAAGACCCAGGCCTTCCAATTTTAGAAGCAAAAGCCAAACAATTTGGCAAAATTCGGTACATCGAACGAAACCAAATCATGCAAAAATACAAATCCAATCCGTAAAGCCACTGGAAATTCCAAAGAAAATAAGTTTGCTTGGATCATTCATACTTTAGCATCAAAAAAACAGATGTTTACGATCCATAGATTGTCTAAAATCTAGCTGATATGATTCGCTATTGTTTTTTCCTCATTTTATCATTCACCGTGATTCATTGTACGAAAACTGACCCTTCATATGAAAAATGTGAACGCGCTGACTTGGATTACTTGGCATGTTCTCTTGTCGTATACCAGTCTTATACGTATTGTGCGGAAACGGCTGCCTCAATTTCCGGCAGTACGGAAACAAAGGCGGCTGCAAAATTTAAGTGTGATGCAGAAAGACTCGTGGGTTCTTATTTATGCGAAGACATTAAGAAAAAGACCTGCGGGACAAAGTGAGTAAGTCCTTCAAATTTTGAGTTTGAGCGCTTGCGCTGAATCCATGCGCCATTGATGCTTTTAGTCTCTCGAAGTAGCGATTGAAGTGGGAATCTTTTCCAAAACCGAAAGTTCCAAATGATTGATTCGCTTGGAAAAAGATTGGGAGCGGTAAGCGGGTGCGGTCGTTCCAAAAATCATGTTGGATCCACAATTCCGTTTCGAGGTGGCCACACAATGCACATTAGATAATTATGTGTAACCCATGTGAGTGATCTAATGTGTTACCGATGTGCCTTTCTATACAAAAAGTCCCATCCCCAATGCGACATAAGATTCATTATGGGAAGTTACATATTGCTACATAATAGATAGCATCTGAAATCAAAATAATGCTTCAAAAGGAAAAGCATTCGAAGTGGATGGATCCTTTCTCTATGGAAATGCGAACTTATTTTTAAAAAAAAATGAGGGTATCGAAGATAGGGTTGCAGGAATTGCAAATTTATGTTAGGTGAGAAAGTCCGCGAAGAAAGCCCACAAGCCCGCCTCCACCACCCAATTCAGGGCGGGGGCCGCCCTTCCATCTTACATGTGACATAGTATCACTATTTTCTCTTTCCCTATTTCCCTTCTTTCATCCGCTTTTGGATCACTTCATTCAAAACTTCCACAAGCTCTTGGAACTCATCTCCTTTACGAATGCGAATGGTTTCAATGGGTTCTCCCGATGCCATCCTTTGGAGGGATCGTTTGATGCTAAAAACAGGTCCCGCCATCTTATGGGATTTGAAAATGGAAAATACAGTGATGAGTAGCAAATACAATACAGAAAGTGTAACGACCGCATCAAATTGTATTGTGTAGAGATTCAATTGGTGGTCGTAGTTAGGAAGGTAGATCTCCCTCGGGACAAATTTTTCTTTTGGCTCCCCAGGTGCAGGGTCATCATTTTCCACTTTCCAATACACAGTTTGGGCATCTTGTCTGAGGCGAAACACAGCCCCGCCATCATACTTGGATTGGTTTAACCAGTATAAGAAAATCAAGGTTACCAGTACCCCTGAGATAAACAATAGAGAATAATGGGCTAAAAATTTTAATTGGAATTCTTTATCGATGAGATAACGGAATCGAAATGTTTTTTTGGGATTCTCTGGCATAGTTTCCTTAGCAGTGGCGTTTGTGCTTCCGAAAAAAGAATTTCAGAAAAAGGAAATCTTGTCAAAAAACTTCTGAGATTTAACGGATTTTTTCTGTTTCGAGGATGTTTTGGATGGGAATTTCCATATCACCATCCAATCCTTTGAAGTGCAAATGTGTTTCCGATTGCCCTAAAATCACACCCCGGTATTCGGTTCCGTTATCCAATCGTACAAGTTCTAGTCTTGCATGTTCCTTGTACAACATAGATTCTTTGGCGAGTAAGGTTTGCGTGTAAAACGCTTTGAGTTCTTTTTCTTCTTTTGGGGTGACGGCAGATGCTGAACTTGGGACCTGTTCCCCTTGTTTAACAACTGCTTGTTGCTTGGCATTCAGAACCAAATCTCCTAAGGCAACGCTACCTTCCCGGACCGCAACAGTTTCAGATTTCCCATCGTAAGCAACGCTAAACACAGTCCCACGAACTTCCGTAAGGTGTTCACCTGCTTGCACAACAAAATCACTATCTTTGGATAATTTAGTTACCGAGGCAAAAAGTTTCCCTTGTTTGACAGAAAACCTTTGGTTCAAAGTCCCATCATTTGTTTTTTGGATGAGATCCACCGCCACTTGCGATTGTGGAGTGACTCGTACCCATGATCCTGTTTCAAAATGGAGGTCCACTTGTGACCCTGATTCCGTTTGAACCAAATCGCCAGAGGTCAGTTTGTACGTTTCAGCTAATGGGACACGTGTTTCGCTTCCTGAAGGCACAACAAACACATTTCCTTTGACTTGTGAAACCGAAACATCCAAAGGACTAAAATGGAGCCTTTGTTCTTCCATAGGAGCCGCCGCACTGGCCATTCCTCCCGTGGTTTCATCAGGAACTGAGCGAATGAAAAATACAAAAAACAAACTGGCTGCGAGTGCAAAACTTGCACCACCTACCACGGTGAGACCAATGGGTTTTCGAAAAAAAGAAACAACATTGTTTTGGGTTGGGACTTGGTATTCGTAACGGATGGACCGAGTGGCAATGTCTTCCCATTTTGGAAATTCTTTTGATTCTGCCACCTTTGATGGTTTTTGCAAAAGGGATTCTAATGACTGGATCTGTTTTTCTTTGTCAAATTCGTTCATTCTTTGATTAATCCGGAACCAGATTTTCCCTTTTTGCTATGGCCAAAACTTTCTCAGTGGCTTTGATGACAAGCCTTGAGGCGGTGGAAACCGAAACTCCTAAAATCTCAGCGATTTGGACGAGTTGGAATCCCTCAACATTCTTCAGTAATAAGGCAGACCTTTCATCTTCAGAAAGTTCCCCTAAAAACGAATACAAACGATCCTCTAAATCTTGGTATTCGGCTTTGGTTTCCAATTTAGGGTTATGGCTATGAAACTCAATTTCATCAGAAGCAATTTCCCGAGAGGTTGAAAACTTTTTAGCATAATTGATCGATAAATTGCGAGCAATGGTATACAAAACCATGACAGACTTCTCTTCTGAGAGACCAGCATTGCCATAATGTTTGTGAAAACTTAAAAAGCTGTCTTGCATCAAATCCATTGCTGTGTCCGCATTTTGAGTGTACTTATAAAGGAAGTCAAAAATTCGTTTATGACTTCTTTCGTAGATTTGACTCATGGAGACAGAATTGTCGGACACAATCTTGTATGTGTTCGTAAAACCGAGTCTCTGACAAGTAAAATCCCATTCCTCTCTGCAAAAGAAAACAAATGGGGAACCTCCGATTCTCAAAAAATCAGATTATTTTTCACGCAAAAGGGCATCATTGGCCGCATTTTTGTAAGCACCAATCATCGTTGGGTAATTGAAAATGTGTTCTGTGAAGTATTCGATGGGTGCTTTTAGGTTCACAACGCATTGGCCAAGGGCGATGAGTTCAGTGGCTTTATCAGAAATGATGTGAACACCAAGTACCCTTCGTGTTTGTTTATCAAATAAGATCTTGAGTAATCCCACTTGGTCTCCACTGATTTGAGCCCGAGTGATGGTATCAAATTTGGCTCTTCCTACTCCATAAGCGACTCCCCTTTTTTTGAGAGCTTCTTCTGTAGGACCAATGGTTGCAATTTCAGGTAATGTATAAATCCCAATCGGGAACTCTTCCGCATCTACAGGGACAGAAGGTAAACCAAACATGTGTTTTGCGACGTAGGCACCTTGGTACATGGAAACAGATGCTAAACTTGGAAACCCAATCACATCCCCACATGCATAAATATTGGGAACATTCGTTTGGTAATTTTCATTCACTTGGATTTGTTTTCTGTCATTGGGAACAATGCCAACTGTTTCTAAACCTAAATTGTCCACATTGCCAAGGCGTCCACGCGAAATCAACACCTGGTTGACTCGGATCACCTCACCTTTGTTTGTTGTGAGTTCAAATCCTTCTTCTTCTGAAATCTTTTGGTAACTTGTAATGGATGAATCAACATGGATTTGGATCCCACCATTTTGCATGATCCGTGTCATCTCACTCGAAATGTCTTCATCTAGAAATCCTAGTATCCGACTTTGCGAATCAAAGAGATGGACTTTGACACCGATATGGGAAAAAATCGTAGCGTACTCGGAACCGATGATCCCTGCACCAACAACTGCCAAAGAACTTGGCATCTTTTTCATCGCAAAAAGCCCATCACTGTCATACACAAGTCCATCTTCAAAAGGGATATTCTCATTTATGGGACGCCTTGGGCTACTGCCAGTGGCGATGAGGATATTTTCTGTTTCGTAAACTTTTTTCCGACCGGCAGTGTCTGTGACTTCTACTTGGTTTTTGTCGATGATTTTCCCCCAACCAGTAAGGGTTGTCACTCGGTTTTGGATCATTTGTTCTCTTGTGACATCTTCTTCTTTTTCAATGACAGTTCCTGCACGAAACATCAATTCTTGTAACGTAAGTTGGGTTGTCTGTGGTGACTGCATGCCATGAAGGTTGGATAACTTTAAATTGCGATAGAACCGACTGGTTTCTTGCAGGGATTTGGAAGGGATTGTCCCCCAGTGGACACAACCTCCACCTAAGTAAGGATCTTTTTCGATGATGGCGGCCTTTTTGCCGAGTTTGCTTGCTTGGATGGCAGCTTTTTGAGCGGCAGGACCGCCCCCGATAGCAATTAAATCAAAACGATTGATAGACATTGGATAAAAGAACGCTACTAAGAAAGTGAAAAATAGCAAGCAAAATTGAACAAAACGAAAGCCGAGGGGAAATACGAGTTGTGACCCTTTCGGTCCGACCACCTAACAAAGAGAAAAATGGAAGACAAAAAATCTTGCTTTTTGGTCTTGGCGTTCCAAAATTTTGGCAAGCCCATGAAATTTTTAAAACTCATCCAATCTGGTCTTCTGTCTGTGTGGAAAATCCTCTCGGAAGGGATTCGTGCCAAACTTGCTTGGTTCACAGGGACACTCATTGCCCTCACCATCTTACTTTTGTCCATCATCACCGTCAGACAACAGACAGCCATTCTCTCTGAAAGTTATGAAAAACAAGCGGCGGTTTCTAAAAACTTCATCGCAGGGCTTGTGATGGAAATTGAATCCATTGCACAAAATTTAATTCGTATCGAAGAGTTCAAATCAAGGATTGAAAAACAACAAGAAGAACTTAAAAAATACCAAACTAAAAAACTCGTAACAAAGAAAAAAACAGTTTCTGTTTTCGGATTTAAAACCAATCTCTTTGGATCTCTTGGTACCTCGAAAGTGTTTAAAAAAGTAGATACATTTTTTTCAGTGTATCTCACAAAAGATGATGTAAACGTTTTGGAACGTGAAATCCGCCAACAATTACGGGAAGCTTCCAATCGAAATATCAGTGAAAAGGAATGGAATACACTTGTTGGGCTCGCCTCGTCTTATGTAAAAAATGAAGAAAAGTATTTGGAGGTCATCAAACAACAAATACCGGAAGAAACGGAAGCCAAAGCAAAATGGGAATTAGATGTCAAAAACATCAAAAAAGAGATACGGAACCAAAAATCGAAATTAGACCTTTACATCGCTAAGTTTTACGCTGATTCCAAAAAAAGGAAACTGGAAGAACTTGGGCTTGATACAAAATTATTCCGTATCCAAACCTTCCCGATGTCTGCTATGATCCAAGGGGAAACATCTCTTGCTTCCTTTGATACACAAATCATCGATAACACTTCCCCATTAGCAAAAATTGATAGTTTTGACCAAATGGAAAATAGTTTGGTAGATTCCTTTCAAAAACTTTCAGATGATATCACTGCTGTAGATGAAAATGAAAAACAATATGTGTATGAATGGAAAGACCGCGAAATCCAAGCACTACACTCCCCTCTTTTTAGGCACCAAAACTCAACAAAACGAGCCTTTAACTTAATTAACATCAAGGCAAAGTTAGGCGATTATAGGGAGGTGATCAAAGAAGACTACCGAATCACCAATGAATTATCCGAACTCATCCCAAAACTAAGAGACCGCATCCAATTTTTAAAAAATGCAAAACCACCTATCCCACCGGCAAAGGATAAACTTTTTACAAGTTTTTACAAATCTTACAATGATTTGGTGGCAGAAAGGGATAAAATTTATGAAGAAGTTTCTTTACGTTACCCGATTGCCAATAAAGAATTAAATGAAAAAATTGAAACTTTGCGCAGTTTACGAGATGTGACCTTGGAAGATTGGGTTTTGTTAAAGTTCAAAACAGATCCTTTAGAATATGAAAGGTATTACCAAGACCCAGACGCCAGAGAAGAACAAAGGAATCGTTGGAAAGCGATTCGTAAATGGATCATCACTGCTGAACAAGAAACACCCACAAAAGAGTTAAAAAGACTGTTCCCTGATGGGAGTTTCGGTCACTCTCGAAGTGAATCGGAAGAGATCATGTGGAAGTTAGATGGCACTCATTTACTTGAGTCGGAAAATGTCCCTCTCATGGTACTACGTGATAATTTTTCTGGATTGATACGAACGTTGGTTGATCGAACCGATGGAATCCAAGCCATCAAAGAAAATCGTAACCAAATTGTTTTTACGGCGATCACCATTTGTCTTGTCGCAATTATTTTTGCGATTTTCATTTCAGGGGTTGTGGTCCAAAAGATCAGAAAGATCATTCGCAGTGCAGAAGATGTGGGCCAAGGGAATTTACATGTACATTTTGATGATGGTGGCAATGATGAGTTCGGAAACCTAACCGTTGCCTTAAACCAAATGGTGTCTGGTCTGAAAGAAAGAGAAAAGATGCGTGGGGTACTGGGAAGTATGGTGGACCCAGTAGTTGTAGGCGAAGCACTAAAAGATTTAGAAAAACTCAAACAAGGAAGTGAAAAAGTCATCACTGCTTTTTTCTCGGACATTGCTGGTTTTAGTACCATCTCAGAAAAACTAAACTCAAAAGAGTTAGCCGATTTACTCAACGAATACCTGTCTGCCATGACACTTATCTTAAAACAACACGATGGTGTTTTGGATAAATACATTGGGGATGCCATCGTGGGAATTTTCAATGCACCTTTGGATGTTGAAAATCATTGTTTAAAAGCAGTGACTGCCAGTGTGGAAATGCGAGACAAATTAGAAGAACTTAAAAAAGATTGGATCCAAAAAAATTCCTATATCCCTGAGGCGCACCAAATGACATTTCGTATAGGTCTTAACTTAGGTTATGCGAAAGTCGGATTTATGGGAACTGATGCCCTTGCCTCTTATACCATGATGGGTGATACCGTGAATCTTGCAGCAAGGCTCGAAGCAGCTGGAAAAGATTATGGAGTTTGTATCTTAATTTCTGAATTCGTTCACGATGAAATCAAGGACCATTTTTTTACAAGAAAACTGGATACAGTCCGAGTGAAGGGGAAATCCAAACCAGTGACTTTGTATGAAGTGAGGTGTAAAAAGGGAGAGGAAACGGAAGAAGACAAAAAGTTTGTAACTGCCTACGAAACTGCCTTGTTTTCCTATTTCAACCGAAAGTTTGCCGATGCAAAAACTCAGTTTGAAGCCTTGTACAAAAAAACAAAAGAGGATGCCTCAAAACTCCTTTTAGAACGATGCCAATACTATATGGAATCACCGCCGGAACTGGATTGGGATGGTTCGTTCACTAGAACTAAAAAGTAAGGTTTTGGGGATATATTCCGCTAAACTAGACAAAATATCTAATAAATTGTATATTTTTCTTGCTTTAGAGGGGGCAATTTCAATATTAGGAAGTAACTGAACCATTAGGAGAACAACGAAATGGCATTACGACTCGGCGATGAAGCACCCAATTTCCAAGCAGAAACTTCGGAAGGAAAAATTGACTTCCATGAATATTTAGGACAAAGTTGGGGGATTCTTTTCTCTCACCCTAAGGACTATACGCCAGTTTGTACAACTGAGTTAGGTTATGTTTCCAAAATCAAACCTGAATTTGAAAAAAGAAATGTAAAAGTGATCGCACTCTCAGTTGACCCTGTTGACAGCCATAAAGGTTGGATCTCTGACATCAACGAAACACAAAACACGAAAGTGAATTATCCAATCATCGCAGATGCTGACAAAAAAGTATCCAATCTGTATGATATGATCCACCCCAATGCAAGCGAAACCACAACTGTTCGTTCCGTATTTGTGATAGGACCGGATAAAAAAGTGAAACTCACACTCACCTACCCTGCATCGACTGGAAGGAATTTTGATGAATTGCTACGTGTGGTTGATTCCTTACAGCTCACTTCTCAATTCAGCGTGGCAACTCCTGCGAATTGGAAGGATGGAGAAGACACCATCATTGTACCGTCTGTATCAGATGAAGATGCAAAGAAAAAATTCCCAAAAGGATTTCGAACCATCAAACCTTATTTACGATACACACCACAACCAAATAAATAGTGGATAATGGCGGGGGACCACCCCCGCTTGTGGTAAAAGTAAGTATGCACATCCATTTAAAACGAATTGATTCCCCTTTTGTCCTAGAAGCAACCAACGAATCTGGAAATTCCATTCAGATAGACGCCTCACCAGAGATTGGTGGGAAAAATTCTGGCCCTAGACCGATGGAACTTCTCATCATGGGACTTGCTGGTTGCAGTAGCATTGATGTAATCATGATCCTAAACAAACACCGCATTGAAGTGAAGGATTACTCTGTGGATGTTCAAGCAGACCGCGAAAAAGTGGAAGAAGCAAATTTATTCAAAAAAATTCATATGAAGTTTTTTGTGAAAGGGGATTTCCAAGAATCCCAAGTAAAACGAGCCATTGACTTAAGTTTAGAAAAGTATTGTTCCGTTGCAAAAACCCTAGAAAAAACGGCTACGATCACCTATGAATTAGAATTGGTCAATTGAAACCATAAGCATTTACACTTAGATACAAAAGAACCATACCTCCAAACCAAGTGGAACTGCCGTTAGATGGATGGATCGTACGGCAGAATTCTTCTTTCATTTCAATTCATTTAAATCCCAATTGTATTCATTATAAACAATTTTGGCATCTGGTTTGATGGTTTCTTCAAATCCATCTTGGACAAATTGGATCAAAGTGGATTTTTTTGTAAAATCAGGTTGGAACCAATTGAAAATCTTACTTAAGTACAGAGTGTTCGTCTTTTTATCATAAGAATTTTTCTTTGGGTTTTTTAAAAATACTAGTTTTGCATTTTGTAATTGTTTTTCTAAATTTGCCGGAGAATAAGCTTCCGATTGCAAAATAGGACAGCCGATGGAAGCACAAACGATGGCAAAGTGAATCCTTGGTTCGTTAAAATCTTTTCTTAACTTTTCATGTTCAATCCAATCCAGATGGCGGGATTTACCGAGTAATTGGAAAAATTCTTTTTTCCAAGGGATCCCTCGTGCCAAATTGACTTTGGAAAAGGGAGATCCAATGTCAGTGATACTTTCAACTGGGTAATGGTCGAGGATGAGTTTCACTGTGAATGCGTTATAGGCATTGATTAAAAAACTCATTTTCTCCTTTTCGGAAAATGATTGGTAATTTGCATCAGTTACTTTTGTTAATTGATCCAAGTACCCATTTAAGGTTGATCCATCTGAGATGAATCCCTTATAGGAAACGAGACCATTTTTCACATGTTTTTTTAATAATGAATCCCAAACACTATGTTTGTGATCGAAACTCTGTGCAAAAAGAGTTTGTGAAATTCCCAAAAACAAAACTAAATAGAAAAACCGTTTCATAACCACCACCCAACCTTAGACCAGTTGGATGAAGAAAAACGATAGGAATTTCATTTCACCCAATTTTGTTTATGACAAACTGTTTAAATACCGGCTGATGCCTTGCACGACGGGTGCTGGGATTTCATGGCCACCAGGGAAAGCGATGAATTCTCCGAGTAATCCTGAATTTCGGAGTAATTTCTCGAGTTTTTTCGCGTTTGCATAACCTAAAATAGGATCAAATTCTCCATGGGATTGAAAAAATCGTAAGTTTGTTTTTTTAGGAGCCAAATCTTTCCAAAGGGCTTCGTTGACTAAAGCACCGGAAAGGATCATGAGCCCTTTTGAATTTTGTTCATTTCGTAATGTGATGTCTGTTGCAAGCATAGCTCCTTGGGAAAACCCTCCTAAAATCAATTGGCTCCATGGAACTCCAAGAGCTTCTAACATCAAATAGGCGGATGCCCTTGCGATATCCATTCCTTCTGGGTCTTTGTCTGCAAAATTTCTAAAATCGTTTTTGCGAATTGCTTCTTCCAAAGCAGCCATATCGATCGGAAACCATGCCCTACCATTGTATCCAGGCATCAAAGGGATACTCAAATGACCATGTGGGAAAACCCAATTGAATTTTTGATCGGTTACTAACACTTCATGGATTGGGTATAAATCGAAGGCACTTGCCCCATAACCATGAAATAAAACTACAGTGGGGGCATCGGGGTCTCCTTTTACACGTAATACTTTTAAGGGACCGAGAGATTCTAAATCATTTTCGTCATCTAACATATATTATCCGAACAGGGAGGGTTGGTTTCCGTCTCCTTTTGTTTCCTTTTCACTAAAATTGGTAACTGATAAACCTAAAAGTCGTATTTTTTTGGGAGGGTCGACGTGTTCCTTCCAAACAGTAGCCATCAAATTCGAGGATTGCTCCAAAAGATTGTCTGCCAAGTAGAAAAAGGCATCGGATGTGACTGATTTTTGTTTTACCGTAAAATCCTCAAACTTTACTTTAAGGGTAAGTGTTTTCCCCTTTTTATTTTTTTTCATCATTCGCATTTCTAATTCTTTTGCGAGTGATTCCAGAGTAAGTAAAAAATAGGAAAAATCATCCGAGTCGTGGGTAAAGGTTGTTTCCACTCCAATTGATTTTGGATCACGGTAGGGAATCACTTCCCTTTCGTCCAAACCTCTTGCCATCCGGTAAAACACGGCTCCCATTTTTCCAAATTCTTTCGTGAGAATGGATTCATCCACTTGGCGTAAATCTTTCCCTTTTGTAAAACCCAACCTTTGCAATTTTTCAAAAGTCTTTTTCCCGATCCCATAAAATTGATACAAAGGAAGTTCATCTAAAAAGGAAATTTCTTCTCCAGGTAAAACCACATACAATCCATTTGGTTTGTTTTTCTCGGAAGCCATATTCGCCAAAAACTTGTTTGTTGCCACACCTGCCGAACAAGTGAGTCCCGTTTTGTCCCAAATTTTTTTGCGAATTTCTTTTGCGATGGTACTGGCAAGAGGTAAATTCATTTTGTTTTTCGTGACATCTAAATATGCTTCATCTAAGGAAAGTGGTTCTACCAGGTCCGTGTATTCTAAAAAGATGGAACGGATTTCTTTGGAGACTGCTTTGTATACCTCAAAACGAGGGGGAGTGAAAATTGCTTCTGGGCAAAGTTTGTATGCTTGGTAACAAGAAATAGCCGATCGAATTCCAAACTTCCGAGCTTCATAACTGGCAGCACAGACCACACCTCTAGAATGCGGAGATCCACCTACAACAACAGGTTTCCCTCTCATTTCTGGGAAATCTCTTTGTTCCACTGATGCATAAAACGCATCCATATCAATATGGATAATCTTTCTCATTTAAGAAATGGAGAAACCTAATGTTTCAAAAAAACCTTGCCAAAAGAATTTTGTAACACATGCTTTTTGCATAGTGAATTCCAAAGTTGCCGCAAAAATTTTAGTTGTTGATGATAACGAAACCAATATGGAAATCATCACCCATATTTTACTTGGCCAAGGATATGAAGTGGCAGTTGCTTATGATGGTGAGTACGCCTTAGAACTTGCGGAAGTTTTGGATTTTGATTTGATTTTACTCGACATACTACTTCCTGGCATCAGTGGATTGGAAGTTGCCAATCGTTTGCTTGGGATGGAACGACAAAAAAACACTCCCATTCTATTTTTATCTGCATTAAATGAAACATCAGACATCGTTAAGGGATTGGAAACAGGTGCCGTAGATTATATCACAAAACCCTTCCAAGAATCCGAAGTTTTAGCTAGGATTCGCACTCATATCAAAATCAAAACCTTGGAAAAAGAGCGGATCGATTTATTGTATGGGATCCAAAAGGATTTAGAATTGGCAAAAGCTAACCAAGAAAAGTTAGTTACCTTCCAATTCCCCCCCTCTCCTCTCTATCAAATTTATACTTCTTACAAACCAATGGACCTAGTCGGTGGGGATTTGATTACCTATGATGTATTACCTTCAGGGGACCTGGACATTTTATTTGGTGATGTGACAGGGCATGGAATTGCTGCGGCAATGGTATCGCTTATGGCCATCATCACTTTCAAAACCATGAATAAGTCATTTTTGTCACCTAGCGAATGTTTGTATTGGCTTCATAATACCTTAACACCACTCATCAGTACGCATTTTATCAGTGCTGTATACATTCGGTATCGTGCTGAAGAAAATTTGTTATCCTATTCTATGGCGGGGCACCATCACATTTTTTTATTACGTGACAATCAAATCCAAAAACTAGGAACCAAAGGATTTTGTTTGATGATGTTTCCCGATCAGTTGAATACAACCAATGAAGATATCATACTGAAGTCAGGTGACAGATTGTTTTTGTTTTCCGATGGGATGTTTGAAGTACCGAACGAAAAAGATGAATACTTGGGTGATCAAAAATTTTCCGAATTGGTAGAAAAATACATCCAACTCCCATCTCAGGATCTCTTGGAAACAATTTCAAAAGAAGTATTAGAATACTCAATTGGAAAAGTTGCGGATGATATGACGATGTTATTATTAGAAGTGAAATGATAGACGAAATCATAGCCATTCTGATTGCATCGGCCTTACTCTTTTATGCTTATTATTATCATAATGCCTACAGAAGGGAAAAAAAACTTAGGTTAATTTTATTTCGTAAGAACCTTTCTAATGCAGAAGAAATAGAAAGGATCATTCGGGAAAAAGAAAAACAATACCAAGATATATACGATACAGCAAATTCCATCATCATTCGATGGAGCCCCGATTTTCGAATCCATTCGGTAAACCCGTATGCTGAAGAATTTTTCCAAATGGGAAAAGATATGGCAGAAGGCAAAGACCTTGTCCTCGATTTGTTTCGGATCCCATTTGATAAATCCAATGAAATCAAAAGCCAATTATGGAATATCTTCCACAGACCAGAACAAAACATCAGACAGGAATTTGATGTATTCATTGGCAATGATGACAAACGAACGGTTACTTGGTCTAACCGGATTTTAAAAAACGAATTTGGTTATCCTTATGAAGTTTTGTCGATAGGAATTGATATCACCAATCGTAAAATTGCAGAAGAAAACTTAATGAAATCCTATGAAAGGATTTTAGATTTATATAACAATGCTCCTTGTGGTTACCATTCCCTCGACAAAGACAACGTTTTGGTTTCGATCAATGACACAGAACTAGATTGGTTGGGGTATTCAAGGGAAGAAATTGTTGGGAATTTCAAAATCAATGATTTGTTAACGGAAAGTAGTTATGATAAATTCCAACAAATTTTACATTCTTTCCCCCATGAGACTTTAACGGGAGTAGAATTAGAATTCGTACGCAAAGACAAATCCACTTTTTTTGTGAGTTTAAATTCCGTTCCCACATTTGATAAAAATGGAAACTTTGTGATTAGCAAATCCACTGTATTTGATATCACCGATCGGAAGATCGCAGAAGATAAGTTAAACGACTATTCTCAAAAAATCGAATTACAAAACAAACGGCTGCAAAAAGCTGTGGAAGCTGCCATCAAAGCCAACCAATCGAAGTCGGTCTTTTTTTCAAAAATCACACATGAGTTACGAACGCCATTACATGCAGTGATTGGATTTTCCCAAATATTAGAAAAGGATCCCAATTTACCAGAACACTTAAAAGGATATGTGCATTCGCTTTATGAAAATGGTGTCCATTTACTTGGAATGATCAATGATATATTGGATTTATCTAAAATCGAAGCAGGGAAAATGACAGAGATGAAAGAAAAGTTTTCCCTTGTGCAATTATGGGACACTTTGTTTTCCATGTTTTCCTACCGGTTTGCAGAAAAACAAATTCAATTTGAATTGTTACACCCTCAGGTGATTGAAAATCATTTTTATGAAGCAGACCTACAAAAAATAAAACAAATCCTTGTGAATTTATTAGGAAATGCATTAAAATTTACAAACCAAGGTTTTGTCCATTTGGAAATCCAAATCCAACCAGGACTTGATCCATCCGTTGATAGGGTTCATTTTATCGTAAAAGATTCTGGGATTGGAATTCCAAAAGACCAACTCCATTCCATATTTGAGGCCTTCCAACAAACGGAACAAGGTAGTTCTTACAAGGAAGGAACAGGGCTTGGGCTTTCCATATCACATCAGTTAGTTGATTTTTTAGGAGGGATGATCCAAGTAGAAAGTGATTTAAACCAAGGATCGATTTTTCGTTTTGAGTTACCTCTGACAAAAGTAAATGAAATTTCATCTGACTTAAAGGAAAAATCAAAACTTGGACCCACAAGTTCCAAAGAAGTTTGGCATCTCACGAAAGTGGAAGATACAGAAAAAGAATTTGTTCAAACTTTTTTGAACCTGGAATCGGGTAAGTTTAAGCTTGAGATCTTACAACTCATCAAAATCCAAAACTTCGGCCAGTTACTCAATATGTTAACGAATCTTCCTTTTGATCACAAAGGTAAAACAATCCTTCTCGAAAAAGTAAAAAACAAACGATACAAGTTTTTGATTGATTTGCTGCAATCTAACAACGCTTAGTCTTTTTTTGTTTTGATATCAATTTTCTCAAATCCCTTTGCTTTTAGTAAATCAGTCACCGTCACAAAATTTCCAAATTCAATCTTTTGGTCCACTTCCAAACTCACTGCATCGAATTGAGATGTATTTTTTTGAATTTGGTCTGAAAGAGAACTAAGTGCCACTTTCTCTCCATTGAGATAAATCTCGTTTACGGCCTTCATTTGGATTTTATAAACATAACTTTGGCTTCCAAAACTATCTGTTTTGGATTTGGGTAAGTCCAATGAGATCGTAGATGTGGGTTCCGTAAACCGAACTGCCAACATCAAAAACACGAGTAAAATAAACAAAACATCAATCAAACTGCTAATATCGATGTTTGTACTGTGTTTGGGTTTCCGAACTCTCATTTGGGTTTTGAAAAATCAAAAATCATTGTTTCTGAAAGGTGACGTACCTTGTTTTCACAGACTCGGTGGAATAAAAGGCAAGGGATGGCGACAAATAACCCAGCAATGGTTGTGTTTAATGCATCTTTGATCCCACCAGCCAAAACTTCTAAACTCACTTTCCCTTGGGCTTCCATTTCTCCAAATGCTGTACTAATCCCTATCACAGTCCCTAAAAGCCCAAGCAACATGGAGACAGAAGCAATGGTAGGAAACCAATCAATCGTCCTTTCAATGGGAGAAAAAAACAATTCCATCTCCTCTTCACTTGGTTCTGAGGGAAAAATCCCTTCTCTTTCATTTTTAGAATTTAACTTCCGAAATCCCAGGGACAAACGTATGAAATTGGCAAAGGAAAGGACAGAAAAAGCAAAAAGAAGAACAAAAATCAAAATTGCGGGAATTGAAAATGTCCAATTCATGGATGTATCGACCTCTATGAACCAATACCAACTGCCTTCCCAAGAAAAGAAACCGGAATATGTAAGACAAAATTTTGATGGGATTGCCAAAGCCTATGATCGATTCAACGATTGGAACAGTTTTTTCCTCCACCGCAAATGGAAGGATTGGGTGGTTCGAAAGGCTCTCGAGGCCGTTCCGAATGCCAAATCAGCTCTGGATCTGTGTTGTGGGACCGGGGACATCACCTCTCGACTTTCCAAACACCCAAACCTAGAAACCGTTGTGGGTCTTGATTTTTCAGAACAAATGTTGTCGTATGCCTTTCCAAAAGTGGAAGGAAAACAAGTAAACCTCATTGTGGGTGATGCCATGGACCTAAAACAATTTGCCGATGGAAGTTTTGATATTGTCACCATGGGTTTTGGGCTACGTAATGTTTCCGATTTACGTTTGTGTTTAAAGGAAATCAAACGAGTGTTAAAGGAAGGAGGCGTTTATGTCAACTTAGATGTTGGTCGTGTCCGCCCTCGTTTTTTGAAAGTTTTTGCTGATTTTTACTTTTTCAAAATCGTACCCCTCTTTGGGTACCTTTTGTATGGGAAACAAAACGAAATGTTTGATTACCTACCTCATTCTTCGAAAACCTATCCAGACCAGGAAACCTTGAAAACCATCCTCGAGGAAGTGGGGTTTACTAATGTCTGGTTTCAGAATTTTGTCTTTGGAAATGCTGTGGCCCACGTAGCAAAAAAAGCGAATTGATCGCTTAATACACACTTATGTCTGATCAAGGATAGAGTTTGTACTTTTTTTTGAATTCTGTTCGTACATCCCCCCAGAAATCCCATGGATTTCCCTAATTTTTTCGAAAAGAATGTTGATTTTTTTCATTCTTTGTCGTTCAATCCCATATACAGGTAGGAAAAAAATATGAATCGATGGATCATTCTTTTGGTGCTTCCCCTCTTCTTTGTGGATTGTTCCAATAAGAAAAAAGGAATGTTATTACTCCCCTTCTTAGGGCTCGGCGATGGGACAACCCAAGCCAATACAACTTCTACAGATACAGGCAGTGGAACATTTACTGTGGTTGGATTGGAAACGACAGATCCAAGCCAAGTGACCTCTCCTGACACAACCCAAGGGACAGGTGGCGATACAAGTAATGGGGACACAGGTTCTGTTGTCACTCCCACACCAGCTCCTGCGGCGCCTACACCGGCACCAACTACCGTGAACAATGAAACCACAACCAATGTGGTAGACCAAACAAACGGTGGCGACTTTAACTTTGAAACAAATATTACAGTTCCTGTCACTGTAGTGGTAGAAAACGAATCTGGTCCTGTTGCCAACGCACCAGTGACGGTAACGGAATCTGTCACAACAGGGGAACCAAATGTTGTGGGCGTAGGGACCACTGATGGCAATGGATCGGCAACGATTCCAATCAGCGTTCCTCCAACCGTTGTCTCTGTGGACATCACCATTGTGGGTGTGAACCCAACCACTGGTGAAGTGGTAGAGATTGTTGGTTCTGCTCCCGTACAACAACCAGCAACAGGCAACAACTCAGAAGGAACCGTTGTGGTGGCTCCAGTTGTCAACGTAGACACAACGAACTTCCAACCAGTGAATGGTTGTGTGCAAGCTGTTGATTCCGATTGTGATGGAATCGCAAACAATTTTGACGAATATCCAGATGATCCAAGTTTAGCGGCAATTGCACGGTCTGGTCGTTATACGATCGCTTTTGAAGACATGTTCCCTTCCGCTGGGGATGCTGACTTAAATGACCATTCCACTGTGTTTAGCACAGAGATGGACAAAACTCCAACAAACAAGGTGAAAACGATCCGTGGAACTTACACTCACGTTGCAAAAGGTGCAGGATACAACCACGAACTCCGACTTTCCCTTGATGTGCCAACGAACGCGAACGTGCAAGTGAGTTATGTGGATGGAAGTGGTAACCCTTGGAATGGTTGTGTTAGTGCTCCTAAGTACACTGCCAACGCAGCCGGAGACTGTACTGGTGGAACACTCACGCAAGCACAACTCAAACGAGGTATCTTACTCCTTCCAAGTTCCGACAAAACATTGTTTGGGAAAAAGAATGCTCCTGCTGCAGGATCAACTTTCACCATCAATGACTTTGTGCGTGGTGTGACAGCTCAAGTCACCATCACCTTCGAAGAACCCGTTGACCTCAATGCAACGAAGAACCTCGTTGGGGGACACCTCAATTACTTCCTTGCGATCAACCAAAAGACAGATGGTGTGTTCCGACAAATCTTCCGTCCTGGTTACTTTAAAGATGCAAAAGGAAAAGATGCGTTCCTAGATAAAAATGGTTTCCCTTGGGCCATCATCGTTCCAGGTGTTTTCAACCACCCAACAGAAGGTGCTGATATTCGAAAACCATCTACTTCTGGTTACATCTTTTTCAACTCTTGGATGCACTCAAATGGTGTGGCTCATAAGGATTGGTACCTACACATAGACCAAATCCCAGCGCCTAACAGACCATCGTACGTTGTCCGAGTGAGCGACTTCTATACTGACAATGGATTCACTGCCTACTTAATCAAAGCGGTTCGCAAAAACGCTTTAGAAGTATCAGTGAGTATGATTGTGGTGGGAGCTGCCTTAGGTTTTTTAATGAAACGACGAATGGGAAACCCAAAAGCCGCTTAAAAACAAACCTACCTTCTCAAAAGAAATCCTTCCTCCAAATCCTTGGGGGGAGGATTTTTGTTTTATGGCCTCCCTCTTACGTTTTGCTGACAATCATTACTTCCTTTCTGGCAATTTTGAAAAAGACTTAGAAGAGAACCATCCCATCCTTGTCGACCCCTCGTGGCGTGGGACAAAACTGGAAAGGGAACTCACCGATTTCCCTCTCCCCCAAATCACAAACCCTCGTTCCTTTAGTTTGGTGACATCGGGTTCCACTGGCCTTCCGAAACTAGTCCCAAAGGACTTGGACCAAATCCACAATGAGATCCATGCCTGGCTTTCCCTAACGGAATTCCAAACGTTCTCCAAGGGAATCCGGGAAGTCTTTGTACAAGTGCCCTTTTGCCATTTGTATGGGCTGCTCTGGGGGTATTTACTCCCCAAGGCCTTAGGCATTCCCATTCGTACGGGAAATGAGGATGCCCCAACAGATCCCGAGACCCTTTGGATCACCTCTGCCCCTAAACTCCAACTGGCCTTACAAGAGGGAGAATCGCTCCCAGAACGAGCCATTGTCTCCGGGATGAAATTTCCAGTTCCCTTGGCTCGTGCACTCCGAGAGAGAGAAGGCATTTCGATACTTGAAATTTATGGATCAACGGAGACAGGGGGAATGGGGTACCGAGACCCATTACGGCAAAATCGATTCCAAATCTTGCAAGAGGTACGGTTTCGGTTCCGAGACGAAGCAGAGGAAAAGGAACTCCAAATCCAAAGCCCGTTTCTATCAAAACGTTTTTATACCTTCCAAAACCAAGTTTGGGAATCTGTATCCCTTCCACAGGACGGGTATTATGCGACAGGTGATTTGGGCGATTCCAGTGAACTCGGATTTTTCCTCTTGGGAAGAAAGGATCGGATCATCAAACACAAAGGGAAACGAGTGTCTCTAGACAGGATCGAATCGGAAATCCTTGGTTTAGGACTTGTGGGACAATTTGTATCAGTTCCAATCAAACAGGAATCAGGTGACACAATTGGGATCTTTACTGATTCGACCCTTCCGATTGACCAAATTTACCGTACATTGAGGCATGAACTTCCCTCAAGTCATGTGCCACGTGTGATTGTGATCCAAAAGAGTATCCCCAAACTGCCCAATGGGAAAACAGATTATGTTACGATCACCAAACTTTGTTTAGAAGAATATTTACGACTCAAATCCCTGGAAGAAAAAAATGAGATTCCGATCACGATTGATGGGAACACAACGATTGCCATGATTCTAAAATCGATTTTAGGATACGAACCAAAACCAAATGACCATTTCGTCTATGACTGCGGGATGGATTCCATTTTGTTTACCGAGATGGTACTAAAGTTGGAGAAAAAACTAGGATCCAAAATTCCAGAAGAGGACAAACAAACGGGTTATTTTGTTAGCCTTTCTGGACTTGAGGAGTATGTAAAAGAACAACTCTATTTACAGTGAGTTATCTAAGTTTTACAAAAATCCAGTTTGTGTTTGTGCCTTTGTCATGGTACAAATGGATGACCACATTGGTTGGTTTCATTTTGTAGGTGAACACATAATTGAAGGCAATGTCCAAATCACCGGAGATCATTCCTTCTTTAAACCTACCGTAAAAAATACGGTTGTTTGTACAAATGGCAACTTCAGTGAAGAAGTTTTTCCCTACCGCCGTTTGGATGGGAACATTGGCAAGTTCGGATTCATATTTGTTGTACAATAAAATTTTGCCAGATTCATCCACTTTTACAACTCCAAATGGGTAAGAATCAGCATCTGCTTGGCTAAGGTTTCCAAGTTTTCCTAAAATATTTGGGTCTATGAATTTGCTCATTAATTTGATTCCTAATCGAATGTTTTTATGTTTCGTACTCTGAGTACATTGAATTCAATTGCTCTTCCATACCACGAATGAGGGAGATGACCTCAGCAATGGAATGGGTTTTTGTTTCCGCAAATAACATCTCTTTTTCCGCATACAAATCAGAGACTTGCTCTTCCATCGAATCTAGTTCTATTGTATTGGACTGCGTTTCGCTTGTATTGGTCAGAGAATTTTCTTTCTCTGCATACAAGTCTTCCACTTGCATGACCAAATCCTTTGTGACCTCAATTAGGCTTGGCACATCCTCTGCACCACGGACTTGGTTTCTCACCAGTTCGTTGATCCAATAGATCACTGAATTTTGTGATTTTGTTTTTTCCAAACGCAAACGTTCAGCGAGTGGATAATGTTCTTCGATTTCCCTTTTCGTGAATATCATAGTCTAAAGATTAGATGTCTTTTTTCTAAAAAATGCGTCAAAAAAATTAGAAATCCCCAATTTTTAGGAAAACCAATGCAGAATGAACGTGTGGACAAAGAAAAACAAAGGTTGTACAACCAATTGCTTTGGAATGATTCCATTTATCTAGGTTTCTTTTTACTTTTCCTTGCGATCATCATCTACCAAATTCATTTTGGCCCCTTTGCCGAGCCAATCTCATACGCATTACAAGGGGGACTTCTCATTCCATTTGGGTTCTTTTTGATAAGGAAACAAAAACATAAGAATATTCTGAAACGCTACTTAGAACCAACGGTCACAAATACCGACCCAGTCCTCTTACTTTCAGGTTATGGCATTGACATGCACGAATATTCAGAAATCCTTTTAAAAACCTGTTCCGACCTTCATGAAAGGCTTGATGCGATCGGAAAACACATCTTAGAACTCAATGAAAAAATACAACTCACAGGAAAAGACATTGATCGGGTATACCAAATCGTTTCCCAATTGGCTTCGGAAGAAGTGCGACTGATGGAAGCTGTTGGCAAAACTTCAGAAGAAATCAATATCATGTTTGAGATTGTAAATGTAGTGATCGCAGAAATCCAAAGTCGGAATGAAACCATGGAAAACCTTGTGTCTTTGAGCCAAGATGGAAGGGGCAAGGTGGATGATACCAATAAAACCATCCAAAAAATAAGTGAATCCTCTGGGAATATTTTGAAACTCATTGATTTCATCAATGGTGTTTCCAAACAAACCAACTTACTTGCGATCAACGCTGCCATCGAAGCCACACATTCTGGTTCCGAAGGGAAAGGATTTACGGTCATTGCAGAAGAAATCAAAAATCTATCTACAGTCACCGCCAATAATGCAAAACAAATCTCTAAAATCTTAAACGAAAACGTAAGTGATTACAAACGGGCGGAACGATTGGGAATTGAATCAGGTGATGCCTTTCAATTCATTGCCGGCGAAATCCATGTGGTCCATGGAACCATCGCAGAAGTAGTGCAATCCATCCAAGAACTGAAGTCACGTGGGGGTGCCATTCTCTCCAAAGCAAAAACCTTAGATGATGTGGCAGAACGTGTGAGGGATACATCAGGCGAAGTGTATGGAGAGATTGTAACGATCAATTCCAATTTAGAAGAAATCCAGTCTTTGTCTGATACCATCCAAAAAGAATGTGAAGAAATCCGTGCAGCCCAACAAGACATTTTACAAACAACGGAGATTTTAAAAAATCAAATCAATAACATCCATAGCGAAACGGATAAAATGATTTTATCAACTCGTTAAAATTGGATCCTTCCTAAACCATCAAATTGGGATTTGGGCAAACGAAATTCCAATTTGGATCTAGAATGGATTCGAATGTAACTGGCACCTTTTGGAGCATCACCCGACCAAACATAACCAGACTTGGTTTCTGCAAATAACTCTTGTTTGATGCGCTGCCTTTCCCCATTCAAAAAGTAAATTTCAACGAGGGAAGATTTAGAATTTGTCTCTAAAAAAATACGTCCTGACCTTTGGGCATTGGAATCCACAAGTTTCCATTCCCAATGTTTCCCATGGAATTCGTATTCAAAATTTGGGGACTTAGGTGGGAGGGTGTATGCAATTTGGTATTCTTTTAATTCGTTTTTGCGGTATTCCGAACCCATTCCTAACGCGAGATAGTTTTGGGAATCAAACAAACTGTAGTTGAGTGGAAGCCCAAGGGATAAGATGAGCAGGAGTGGCGAAAACCATATTGTTTTTCGATACTTGTCAAAACTAGGTGAAAATCCAGTTCCCTTTTCCCCAAGAAGGATCAAATAAAAACAAACAAAGGCCCCATCTGCATTTTGGATTTGTACCCCAAACAAAAATGGGAGGAGGAGTAATATGGTTTGTTTCCAATGCCCTCTTTCCCATAAAAAAATCCCAATGTAAAACAAAAACACAAGGCTTCCCAAAATTCCCAAATCATACAAAATCCAATGGTAAAAAGTAGGAGGGAAATCGACAAATTGGATGGCAGTCTCAACCCCACTCCGAGAAAGAGATAAGATACCGAGAGGGAAAGCGCCCACCCCATTGCCCAACCAAAGGGAGTTTTGGATTCCAAGGTTTGCAAAACGGATGAGTTCAAACCGAACCAAATCCAAATGTTGGAAGGCTAAACTTGGATTTGTTGGGAATGATTTTAAAAATAAGATAAACCGATTTGCTAAAACCACCAGGTCCCATTCTTTTGGGACCAAACTGATTCCATACATCAAAAGACAGCCTAACACTGGTAAAAAAACATACAACCCAATGCGAGTGAGGAGTTTGGTTCGATTTGAAATGATCCATAGGTCAGTAGAAAAATGGACAAGCCATATCGATGTAGTGAGACCCCATATGATCCAAAATGCTTTTCCTTGTTTGATGCCAAGCCAAGTGATCAGTAAAAAAAAGAAAACGGCCAACACCAAACTAAACCGTTCCTTTGACATTCGCCAAACATGGGTTAGTTTTTTTACCCATAAAAATCCGAGTACGGGTAAAATCCAAGAAGCAGAACCTGAATCTTGGAACAATCCAGTAGTCCGACCTGCCGAAACGCTAAGATGAGTTCCCTCGGAAAAAAATTCCAAACTCCAAAGGGATTGGATGGTCATAAAAAAGAGATTAAGACCCAAACCTAAAAACAATCCAAAACGAATTTGTTCGGACAAACTGTCCTTGGAAGGAGTGGGCATGGATCTTTCTTCCGAAAAGAAATACAAAATCACAAGTGTGGTTGGAATTAAAATTTTACATGAGAGACCCATCGCTTCCCGGGAAGAAAGACTTGGGTAATATAAAAATTCTTGGATCCCAAGACCTGTAAAAATTCCAAATCCTTGGTATCGCAAAAAACACAAAATTGTGAGGCAAAGGATAAAAAACAAAAATCCAAAATACGTTGCATACCAAATGGGAAGATTGGATTTCCCTGTTGGGTTCCGGATCATCCAATCTGTGATGATTTGTTCGGATTGTTTCGGTAAGGCAGTTTCATTCCTACCAAGTAACACGAGTAAGGTTTCGCGAACCCATATCCCAAGGATCGACCCAAGGAATAAACCCACCAATTGGTAAGAACCAGCCATTGGGATTCCTGATAAAAAGGGGAGCCTTACCATCGTGATGGCAGAGGCACTTGTCCATACCCTTCCCCATTTCCTTTGGTACAGTTGTGGGAAAAATCCAAGGGAAAATTGTAAAAGGAAAGATGGGTAAAAAATAGATGTGGGAACGGGTTCCACATACCGGTGTAAGTTCCAAACAAGGGAACTTACCAAAAAGAAAAAAACCAAATCGGTTATGGGCAAAGATCGGAACCGCTCTAAAAATCTCACGATAGAAAGAGTTTAAGGAATGGTATGGCGAATCAATTGTAATTTAAACGGGGGAAGAGAATTAGGCGATCGGGGGGATTTTGGATTTGGAAAAAGGAACTATGCGATTCCCTCTAGTCGAGAGAATCGACATCCATTCCAGTTGTGGGGTAAGCCGAAAGGGTATCCACTCGGTAACCACCAGCGCCGCGGTTACGGCTTTTCGCCATTTGTTCCGCGAATTCTACAGTGAATCTTGTCCACGGGATCGCTTTGAGTCTTGCAATCGGGATTTTTTTCTTTGTCCCTTCACAGATCCCATACGTTCCGTTTTCAATTTTCTCTAATGCGAGTTCGATTTCACGTAGAGTCTCAATTTCGTTTTCAGTCAAAACAGAAGTGAGGGCTTCTGAGTTGAGTTCGGATGCGATGTCTGCAATATCACCCATTTCCTTAAGGCCAGAAGGAGAACTTGTGTCTTCCCATTGGTTGAGTTTGATAAGAAGAGATTCTTTTTTCTCTTGGAGGAGCTCACGCACCTCTTCGATGAACTTCTTGTCGACTCCCTTTTCGGCGGAGGATTTTGCAGCTGGTTTCGGCATCTTATTCCTTAGACTTTGGATTCCTTGTGATCCGTATGAGATTTGCAGAATTTGCAATATTTTTTTGTCACAAGTTTTTCCGACTTTGTCTTTTTGTTTTTCGTCTGGAAGTAATTTGACCGCCCAGGTATCGCACATGGGACACAGGTTAGTTTTATGATTTCTCTCATAATTTATGCCATGACGTACCGACCCCATATATAGTCAATTCACAATAGCCGGTTTTTTCGGTTCCCTTCGAAAATAGGTCGCAAAGAGACTTCCGAGAAGCGAATGTGTGAGACTCGACAAAGCACTTGGGATTGCGGTGTTGGGATCGATAAAATGGGTTTTGGCAAGCACTGCCCCAAGTCCTGAATTTTGCATTCCCACCTCAATGGAGATGGTTTGCGCAATCTTTGCATCCCGCGTGAGGGCCCAAGCAAAGATTCCCCCAAGTCCAAACCCACCCACATGCAAACAAACCACGGCCAAAAAGATACGGTAGTCAGATCCGAGTATGGTTTCTTTTCCGCTGGCAATGATGGACGCCACAATCATCGCGATGAGGAGGACAGAAAGTACGGGGAATACATCTTTTGTTTTTTCGGTAAGCTTTGGGAAAAAGGATTTGAGAAAAAGCCCAAGCCCCACAGGCAAGAGGATGACTTGGAAGGTGGTGAGGACAAGCCCCATACGGTCAATTTCCAAACGACTCCCAATGAAGTAGGCAACAAGAGCTGGAGTGAAAAGGATTCCAAGGATAGTGGAAACCGATGTGAGTGTGACACTCAAAGGGACATTTGCTTTTGCTAGGAATGTGATCACATTTGATGCAGTTCCACCAGGGCAACAAGCAACGAGGATGAGTCCGACAGAATAAGCTTCCGGTAATCCAAACCAATACCCAAGTGAATCACCGAGCAATGGCATAATGGAATACTGCAATGTGGTTCCAATGAGGATGGGTTTGGGTTGTTTGAAAATCCGAAGGAAATCATCCACTTCCAAAGAAAGTCCCATCCCGAGCATGATAAGGCCTAAACTATACGTAATCCAAGGCCCTTTGAACCAAACAATCCATTCTGGTTTTACAAATCCAAGTCCTGCGATGCAAAGCAATACGAGAGGAAACGCGTTTACAATTTGTTTGGCGATACGACTATACACAAAAATTTAAACAATTCCTAACAAAGATAACACGGAACAGATCATGAAGTCTCCACATAACAGTTATCCTTTTTTACAATTTTTCCAAATAGGATTGTAAATGGTTTTTGACACGAAGGACATGTTCCTTTTCCACTCCGATATGTGGGGCCATTCGCAATCGTCCTAAGCGGACGGCAGTGATGATGCCCTTCCCTCTCAGGTGTGCTTGGATGGCATCAGGTTGGAATTTGTTTGGGTTTTTGTGACCCGTTATCGCAAGGATCCCTGTTTTCACATGGGGGAAAGAATCAGATTCTAACGTAAAACCTAATTCATGTAACATATCTTTCAACATCCCTGCCACTTCATAGATCCTTTCCTGTACACGGACAAATCCAAGAGTGGACAACATTTTGAGAGAAGCAAAAAAATAAATCCAATCATTGAAGTTGATTGTACTTTGTTCAAATTGTTCGGCGGCTGGTTTCCATTCGTCCCGATAAGGGAAATAATTGGAGTCGTTCACAACACTTGCTTGTCCTTTAAATACCAATTGGAAACCTTTCGATTCTTCTTTGGAAATGTAAATCACCCCAAGTCCTAAGGGACCAAGTAACCACTTCCACGCAGCAAAAGCACAAAAGGCAACTTTGATTTTGGAAAAATCCAAAGGGATGTGTCCAACCGCTTGGCTCCCATCAATTACCAGTTTGGTATTGTGAGTTTCACAAAGTTTGGAGACTGCATCCATATCAAATACCACACCAGTACACCAGTGAACAGGTGATAGGCTAAGGAGGTACACATCGTTTTTTTCTAGTTCAAGTTTTAGGTTTTCTAAAAATTCATCGGGAGTTTTCCCCACTTTCACAAAGGCAAGGGTAACTCCTTTGGATTGCCAATGTTCCCAAGGGTATACATTACTTGGGTATTCATTTTCCAAAACGAGGATTCGTTTTCCTTTTGGAATTTGGATGCTATGCGAATAAAAATTCATCCCCTCACTTGTGTTATGTACAATCCCAATCTCAGTTGTGTCACAATGTAAAATTTCTGAAAGGTAAGTACGAATTTCTTTTTTAATTAGGGTTTCAGAAAAATTTGGGGCAAAGATCCCAAATTTTGCATACTCTTGGAAATAAACATTCATCATTTCGATGGCATAGGTGGACATGGGAGTGGTCCCACAGTAGTTCAACCAAACCGATTCGTTTTGTACGGGGAAATACTCGGAAATGCCTTTCCAGTCGGAAAATTTTGGGAAGGAAGGGAAAACAGATGGAGATTCTGACATGTAAAATTAGAAATATCTGAAGCGACAGAAGAGAAAAGTAAAAAAAAATGGGACCGTGCAATCTTCTCAGATTTACCTTTCCCGTTCCGCTTTTAGCCATAACATTGCCCTTTTCCGTAAACTCATAGGTCCCAAATCGAAATTCACTGCCATCGTCAAATCAAATGCCTATGGCCATGGGCTTCTAGCCACTGCATCCATTGCCCTCGATGCCGGAGCTGACTATTTAGGGGTGAATTCGATTGAAGAAGCCGTTTCGATTCGGCGTGTGTTTTCAAAAGCCACCATCCTCATCATGGGGAGCATTCCCAATTTAGCAGAACGAAAAGCAGAACTTGCGGATGAAAACTTTTGGGTCCTTGTTTCGAGGGTCGAAGAGTTGGAAATTTTGGCGAAACTTTCTCCTACTCCCAAAATCCATTTGAAAGTGGATACCGGGATGAGCCGTCTGGGAATCCCCTATCAAAATGCAGAAGTGATCGCAAAAGAAATTGCGGAGAAAAAACTCCCCCTTTCAGGCATCGCTACCCATTTTGCCAGTACGGAAGATTTCACAGAACACAGTCACTCCATGTTACAACTTGGGCGGTTTCAAGAAACCATTGACACATTCGCTAAACACGGGTTTATCGATCTCATCTGCCACTGTGCCTCTTCGGCATCTGCTATGTTATTTTCGGAAGCAAGGATGGACCTTGTCCGTGTTGGGATTTCTCTCTACGGCCTTTGGCCCAGTCTTGAAACCAAACTCTCCCTTTCTTTAATGAAAAAAGATGTAGGGATGTTAAAACCTGCTCTCACTTGGAAAACCCAAATCCAACACATCCAAAATCTAAACCCCGGAACCTTTGTTGGTTACGGATCCACATTCAAAACCACTCATGATACAAGGCTTGCTGTGGTTCCGGTTGGTTATTACGAAGGTCTAGACCGAAAGTTATCAAACAATGGTTATATGTTAGTTCATGGAGAACGGGCCAAAATTTTAGGTAGGATCTGTATGAATATGACAATGCTCGACATCACCCATATCCCCGATGCTAAAATTGGTGACGATGTTGTGATCCTCGGGAAGTCTGGGAATGAAGTGATTTCTGCCGATGACCATGCCACATGGACAGGAACCATCAATTACGAAGTAGTGACAAAAATTTTGGGATCCTTCCCTCGTATCATTGAAGACTAGAGGACCATATGTCAGAGAGACAAATATACAATTGGAAAAATCATAGATTAACTTATGTTAGGCATAAATCCCTCAATCCGAAATCCAAGGAAATCATCGTTCTCGTTGGAGGTTGGTGTTCTGCAGCTGGGTATTGGGGACTCAACATTCCTTTTTTTCGTACGTTAGGAGACGTCATCGAACTTGACTTAGTTGGTCATTACCCCGCTGAAATTTTTGACCAAAAAAAGGGACTCACCCTTCAAGATTTTTTAGAAACCCAGGCCCAAGGGATTTGGGCAAGTGCTGGAGAAAAAGACATCACCCTGATTGGCCATTCGACCGGTGGTATGGCTGTCCTTGCCATTGCCTCACTTTTTCCACAACGAATCAAACAAGTAGTCGCCATCGCACCTTATGTACATGGACCAGTGCCTGGGATTTTAAAGATTGGGGTTGTGGGACTCCGTGCCAACCTGGGAACTTTTTTTGATTTGGGTTTTAAGATTGGAAAGTCTCTACCCAAAGCCTTACAAATTGGATTTTCGTATGGTGTCTATGATTCGACAGCTTTCCATGCAAGGGAAGACATCAAACAATTTTTAAAAGAATACAACCCACAATTTGAATGCCTAAACCCAAGGCAAATTCTAATGATCCTTGAGATGCTTGATCGCACAGACATCCGTCCCATTGTCTTTGGAAACCAAGTACCCACCCTCATCATGCGAGGAGAGGAAGATCCCATCATCCCAGGAAAACATGTGATGGAATTGGAACGAACCACACCTCATGTAAAAGCAGTTTTATTTTCAGAATGCGGACACTTTGTACACATGGAAAAACAAAAAGCCGCAGAAAAGGTGATGAAAGATTTTATATTGATGAAAAAATCATCCTCTACCAAAAAATCATTTTTTTAAACTCAAAACCTACGGTGTTCTAAACTCGGTAAGGTATTGCGGATCTCAGAAAGTTTTTCCATTTCGATTGTGGCAATGGCAAATCCTTCTTCATGGTTTAACTCTGCCAAAATTTCTCCCCAGGGAGAGATGATAAGCGAATGGCCAAAGGTCTTTCGTTTCCCGTGAGGGTCGTGGGTTCCGGTTTGCCCTGGTGCCAAAACATACATCAAGTTTTCAATGGCCCTTGCTCGCAGTAGGACATGCCAATGGGCTTCTCCTGTGGGTACGGTAAACGCAGCAGGCAAAAAACAGAGATCCACTCCTTGTTTTGATAAAGCGCGAAAGAGTTCAGGGAAACGAAGGTCATAACAAATGGCTGAAGAAAGTTTTCCAAATTCAGTTTGCACAACTTCGGGGATTTTTTCCCCACTTTCTGTGTGATTCGATTCCTTGTATGAAAATCCATCTCCCACAACCGCATCAAATAAATGGGCTTTGTGGTATCGGAATACCTCTTCCCCATTGGGACCGATGATGACGGCAGTATTGTACACCTTCCCCGATGGTGCTTTTGTTGGGAACCCTCCTCCCAAAAGATAAATTCCAAGTTCGCTTGCGGTTTCTTTTAGAAAGAGGAAGGTTTCTCTTTCGATTTGGCCAAGGAGATTTTGTTTTTCGGCTTCACTTCCCATAAAAGAAAAATTTTCAGGTAAGCCCACAACCTTAGCACCTGCTTTGCACGCTTCCTCCACAAATTGCCTACACTTAGTTAGGTTATTTGAAACCCTTGCGGTACTTGTGACTTGCACAACGGCGGCTTTAAAATTCATTATCATAAATGAGGACTTTTATGGACCACCAATCAGAAAAAATCAATCATATCTTAGAAGCACTTCCCTATTTGATCAAATATTCTGGAAAAACCATCGTCATCAAATATGGTGGAGCAGCCATGGTGGAAGAAGAACTCAAAGCATCTTTTGCCGAAGACATTGTTTTACTCAAATACTTAGGGATCAATCCAGTAGTGGTCCATGGTGGTGGACCCGAAATCAATTCACTCATCAAGTCATTAAATTTGAATACGCAGTTCATCCGTGGCCACCGTGTGACAGATGAACCCACGATGGAAGTAGTGGAAATGGTCCTCACAGGCAAAGTGAACAAACAAATTGTTTCCCTCATCCAAGAAAAAGGGGGAAAACCCGTTGGCCTTTCTGGAAAAGACGGTGGCCTTGCCCTTGCTGAAAAATACCTGATGGAAGTGGAAGGTGAAGATGGCAAAAACCAAAAAATAGATTTGGGTCTTGTAGGTGAAATCACATCTGTAGATCCTAATATCATCCTCACCTTACAACGTGAAGGTTTTATTCCGATCATCTCCCCAGTGGCGATGTCAAAAGAAGGACAAACTCTTAATATCAATGCCGATACGATGGCAGGTGCCATTGCACAAGCCCTTCATGCTGATAAACTCATTTTACTCACAGACACACCTGGTATCCTAATCGATGGTAAATTGGTAACGGGTCTCAAAAAAGTTGATATCCATCAGTATATTAAAACTGGACAGATCTCTGGTGGCATGATACCAAAAGTGGAGTGTTGTTTGGGAGCGATTGATTCTGGAGTCAAACGTGCTCACATCATTGATGGTCGAGTGCCCCATTCCGTTTTAATTGAAATTTTGACCAACCAAGGGATTGGAAGTTTGATCGAACAAGGATAGATTTGGATGCCAACGAAATTATTAACATTAAGTCTGATTTCAGATATAACGAGTCGAATCAATTCACAAGAAGATTTAAATACCCTTCTCAGTGAAATTATGGGCATCACTCGTGATGTGTTACATACAGAAGGTTCATCCTTATTACTTTACGATAAAGAAAATGACCAATTGGTTTTTAATACGACAAGTGGACTCAAAGAAGAATCTTTGGCCCACCTAACAGTACCTAGGGGAAAAGGGATTGCAGGTATGGTGCTTGAGACCTTAAAACCTGAAATCGTAAATGATGCTGCCAATGACCCAAGGATCTTCAAAGCCATTGACCAAAAAGTTGGTTATGTAACGAGAAACTTAATTTGTGTTCCCATGGTGGCCCAAGGGGAAGTGCAAGGTGTCCTCGAAGCAGTTAACTCACTAGACAATCGGGACTTCAACCAAACCGATATCAAAATTTTACGTTATCTATCCAACTTAGCGGCCATTGCGGTGAAAAACCGTCTCCTCATCGACAATTTAAACCTTCGAGCAAACGAACTCAATTGCCTTTTCCAAATTTCACAAGCCCTAGCCAATATCCAAAGTTCTGATGAATTTATGGACCTTGCCGTCAAAACGATTTCCGAAGTTTTGCAAGTGGACCGAGTTTGCCTTAATTTTGAAAAAATTGAAAAACGAGGCCTCCCCCGTTCCAAGTCCAAGGGGTTCTCTGACCAAATCCAAGATGAAGATGTGGTTGGTTTACTTTTCAATGACAAAGCGGATTGGATGTACAAAGGTTTTAAAGTGATCGCTGCCAACTCACCACAAGGGTTGCAACTCACCCATAAAGGTCTTTTCCAACACAGCATGATTTTATTCCCCATTCTGAAAAACAAGGAGTGGTTGGGTTCTCTTGTTGTTTCCGATAAAACCTCTCGAACTCGGTTTGATGAAATGGACATCCGTATCTTAAGGACTCTGACAAACCAAGTCGGTGAAGCATACACTGCCCTACAGGTAAAGATACAAAGTGAACGTTTAAAAAATATTGATCGTGATATGCAAGTGGCAGCCATGATCCAAAAACACTCACTGCCAATCATTCCAAAACAATACTCACTTCTTGAATTTGACACATACTACCAAGCATCCCGCGAAATTGGTGGAGACTTTTATGATATGGTTGTTCATGGAAAAGACGAAGTATCTGTGATCATCGCCGATGTATCTGGAAAAGGAACCCCTGCCGCACTCTTTATGGAGTTTTCCAAAACGGTGTTACAACAAGAAGTATCCAAAACCACGTCGACGAGTGAAGCCCTCTTCAACGCGAATCAAATCTTACAAGATAAATCAGGTTTCTTAATGTTTGTCACAGCGATGCTTGTACGCATCAATATGACAAAAAAAGAATTAACTTATTCATCAGCCGGTCATAATTTACAAATTATCTATCGTAAAAAACACCATAAGATCCAACACTTATCGGGCAAAGGCCAACCAATGGGGATTGGTAAATGTGAATTTTCCGAACACACTGTAAGTTACATGCCAGGAGATCTACTTGTACTATATACTGATGGTGTGACAGAAGCGATGAATCTAAAAGAAGAACTCTTTTCAGAAGAACGGCTGGAATCTGTGATTTTATCACATATCAACGATCCTCCAGAAGTGATCAGACAAGCAATTTTACAAAAAGTAAGTGAATTTGTGGGAGAAGCAGAGCCACATGATGACCTTTCTCTCTTTATCATCCGTCTAAACTAAGGATAAGGAGATTTTATGAAACGCATTCTATATGCAATGGCAGTGTTTTTACGTTTGGACAAACTGCACAAAGCGATGTTAGATTCTGTGATCGAAACAAGAGTCAAAAACGCACTCCAAACATCTGACAAATTACGCAAAGAACAAGATAGGTTACGCGAAAAAGAATTTCGCAAACAATTGGAAGACCTTCAGAACAACCATAATAGTAGTTTTGAAAATTATAAATTAGAAACAGAAAATTTAATTCGTATTTTTAAAATCCAAATCCTTGTCGAAAAAAAAGAAGTTCTAAAGGAACGCGAAGTGGTGAAAGAAATGCAAAGGCAAGCCATGATCCGCGAAAACAGATTCCAACATTATATCTTACGGTTCAAAGAAATTCTCTTTGTAAACAAAAAGGTGGTGGAGTCCATCCAAAGTTTGGTCAAAGTAGAATCCAATATTGAAGACTTGTTGTATGAAATCGACAATTATGATGAGAGTAAATTCATCAAAAAACCAGAAATGATTTTGGATACAGAATTCCTGAAGGAACTTCACAAAAAAGAAGAAGAGATTCGGGATAATATCCTGAAGTTCCAAAAGAAAGTGGAGAATAGCTGATTTAAAAAAATCAGCCATCCAACTTTTTGCTTTTAATTTGCAAATTTCTCTGGTTTACCTACCTTCCCTACTCCTAATTCCTTTTGTTTCCATAAATAATAAATCGCAGGGTAAACCACAAGTTCCAAGGCAAAACTAGTCACAAGTCCTCCCACCATCGGAGCGGCTATCCGTTTCATCAGGTCAGATCCCGACCCCGTTGCCCACATAATGGGCAAAAGACCAATAAAACCTGATAAAACCGTCATCATTTTGGGACGGATCCTATGCACCGCCCCTTCGATAATGGCAAATTTCAGTTCTGGAATTGTTAAATTTGGATTTTGAGATTTGTACTTTTCATAGGAAAGGTCCAAATACATCAGCATAAAAACTCCTGTCTCAGCATCTAATCCAAGTAATGCGATAATTCCCACCCAAACCGCAACCGAAATTTGATAATCCAAAAGATACAAAAACCAAAAGGCCCCTATCATCGAAAACGGAACTGCTGTTAATACAATCGCTGTTTTCACAACTGACTTCGTATTGATATACAACAAAAAGAATATGAGGACTAAAGTGATGGGAACCACAATCATCATACGGTTACGCACTCGGATGATGTTCTCATATTGGCCACTCCATTCCAAAAACACTGATTTCGGAATTTGGACTTCCGCATCCACAATGGATTTCATTCGGTTCACAAACCCTAACAAATCGGACTCTGTAGTATCTAAATACACATACCCTGTTAAAAATCCATTTTCATCACGGATCATCGTGGGACCTATATTGTAATCCAATGTGGCAAGAAAACTCAAAGGGATATGCCCTCCATTTTTTATGGGGATGAGCACCTTTGCTATCATCTCTAAACTATCTCGGTATTCTCTAGGGTAACGAATTTGAATCGAATACCTCTCACGTTTTTCGATTGTGGTTGAAATGGTCTCTCCACCTAATGCGGATAATATGGTTTTCTGGATATCCTCCACTGTCAGACCATATTTTGCGGCAAGTTCCCTTTTGATTTTGATATCTATGTAATACCCACCAGATGTCCTCTCAGCAAAAATGGAACGAACACCATTTTGTTTTTTTAAAACCGATTCAATTTGGATGCCAACCTCTTGGATTTGTTCTAAATTTTCTCCTTGGACTTTGATTCCAATGGGAGTTCTGATCCCAGTAGACAACATGTCAATCCTTGCACGGATGGGTTGGGTCCAAGCATTGGAAAAACCTGGGATGTCTAATTTCTCATTCATTTCTTTCACAAGGTCTTCTTTGGAAAGTCCAGACCTCCACTCTGATTCTGGTTTTAATAAAACTACAATTTCGAACATCGAAATTGGAGACGGATCAGTAGAAGTGTCAGCACGACCTGCTTTGCCATACACAGAAGAAACTTCTGGTATCTTCACTAGAGTTTGGTCCATCAGACGTAAAACTCTTTCTGCTTCTCCAATGCTGATACCTGGTAAAGTGGTTGGCATATAAAGAATGGAACCCTCATTGAGTGGTGGCAAAAACTCAGTCCCCAGTTTAAAATACACCGGGATTGTGGCAATAAATAGCATAACGGCTGCTAGTATTGTTTTTTTTGGATGGACCAAAACATTTTGGACGATTGGTTCATACAACGCATACAATCGTTTGCTAATGGGATGGTTTTTCTCCGAATAGTATTTCCCAACAAAAATATGAGTGAATAGTCGATTGAGCAAAGGAGTGAATTTTGTAAACGGATCCATCTTTGTGAATAACATTCGAAACGCAGGGTCCACAGTGATGGCAAGGATCGCAGCAATTGCCATGGTTAAATTTTTGGAAATCGCTAGTGGACGAAAGAGCCGCCCTTCTTGGTCCACTAAGGTAAAAATTGGAAAAAATGCAACGGCGATGATGAGAAGTGAAAAAAAGACAGATGGTCCCACTTCCAAAAGTGCTTCCAAACGAATCGCATGAAAATCACCGATACGACCACTCGCCTCCCATTCTTCTAATTTTTTATACGCATTTTCCACTTCTACAATGGCACCATCAACTAACACACCTATGGATAAGGCAATTCCTGCGAGTGACATCAAGTTGGAACCAATGTCAGCCAAATACATTGGTAAAAAAGAAAGAAGGACTGCAATGGGAATCGTTAAAATGGGAACAATGGCGGATGGGATATGCCATAAAAAAATCAGGATGATGATGGATACAACAATGATTTCTTCTGTTAATTTTTCCTTTAACAACTGGATCGTTTCTTTTATGAGCACCGAACGATCGTAAACTGGTATGATTTTTAATCCTTTTGGTAAGGAAGGTTCAATGGATTTCACTTTCTCTTGGATGGATTCAATCACCTTCAACGCATTTTCACCATGCCTCATGATGATGATCCCGGAAACCTTATCTCCTTCACCATTCCAATCTCCAACACCACGCCGAAGGTCTGGCCCATCCACAACCTTTGCCACCTGAGACAAATAGATTGGGGTTCCAGATGGACTTGCACCTAACGAAATTTGTTCGATGTCTTCTTTGGATTGCACATACCCCCGCACTCGGATCATGTACTCTGCCCCACCAATTTCCAGTAACCTAGCACCTACATCATCATTGGATTTACGGACTGTATCAATCACTCTATCCATATCAATTCCGAAGATTTGGAGTTTTAACGGATCAATTTGGATTTGGTATTGTTTTTTAAAGCCACCAACGGTTGCCACTTCCGCCACACCTGGTACCGAATTGAAAAGGTATTTCAATTTAAAATCTTGATACGACCGAATCTCTGCCAAATCCATTTGGTTTGTATCGTCGACGAGTACATATTGGTAAACCCAACCAACACCAGTTGCATCAGGACCTAAACTTAAATTCACACCCGTTGGTAAATTGTTCTGCAATTGAGAAATGTATTCATTGACCCTCGAACGTGCCCAATACAAATCCGTTCCATCTTCAAAGATCACATACACAAACGAATATCCAAAATCCGAAAACCCGCGGATTGCTTTTACTTTTGGAGCACCGAGTAAGGACCTGACAATCGGATAGGTAACTTGGTCTTCAATGATATCAGGACTTCGGTCCCATTTGGAATATATGATCACCTGTGTGTCAGACATATCAGGCAAAGCATCCAGAGGGATATGTTTCATTGCAAATAGTGATAAAAACACTAAAAACAATGTGATGATGATGACTAAGTATCGGTTATTTGCTGAAAATTTAATGATTGTGCTGATCATTTTTATCTCCACCTAACTTTAGTTTTGATTCAGAATCCAAAAGGAAACTTGCTTTTGAAACAATTTCGTCGTCTTCATTCAAGCCGTCGATTACCTCGACCCACTCGGAAGAAGAGAAACCAGTTTTAATTTTTTTGGGAAGAAATTGATTTTGGCCAGTTTTGTGGTAAACCAAATCCGATTTACCAGTTGGCAAAATGGAATCTTTTGGGATTCGTAAAACATTCAATTTTTGGATTTCATACGAACCTTGGACATACATCTGAGGTTTGAATCCATTGGATGGATCTTTCAATTCACACCAAACAGAAAGGGTACGAGTTTCTTCATTGATGAGATTCCCAATTGCTACGATCTTTGCTTTTTTTGGGCCTCCTGATTCGTTTTCTGTAACGATATCGATACTCTTCCCAACTTTCAAAAATGGAATGTCATTTTCATATACCTGAAATACGAGCAAGGCTGATTTACCTGATTTCCCTGTTAAAAACAAATCTACATTTTTTGAGAGTGCATAACGTATTTGTGATTCACTTAACCCCAATTTGGCGAATTTTAACCGAATCCCTTGTTTTAAATCCTTCCCCCATTCTCCTTCATTTGGAATTGATTTGTATTCATTGACTGTGGAAAAAATTTCTGGATCATAGGCAACCTGCCCACTCACATTGATGGATTTTTGTATTTCTCCCTTAGACACAAAAACGGTTTCTAAATTTAAAATTGATTGTTTGTTGTCTGATAATTTTAAACTAGATTCACTCTTTGGAGTATCATCTTGAAGTGTATTGGCATGGTCTGAATGATTTGTGCCAACTGGTTCTTCTTCTTTTTTGACAAGTTGCATCCCACAAATCGGGCATTCCCCTGGGTGGTCCATTTCAATCTGTGGGTGCATCGGGCATGTATACACCTCTTTATGGTTATGCGTTGTTTCTCCGCACGATTCCAAAAAGATCGCAAACAATAAACTGATGAGTATAAGTGTTTTAGTTTTCATAATTTCCTCCTTCAGGAAGTAAGTGATTGGTGAGTTGTAATAACTTCAAAACAGAAGCCCATCTTCTAAACTGAATTTGGTGTAATTGTGATTGCATCTCTAATGATTCGATGATGAATTCATAACTTTCACCAAGTAAGGAATCTCCTTTTGAGTAAGAAGAAAGAGACGTTTTGATATTTTTCTGCAAGGTTGGCAAAAGGTTCAATTGGTAGTTTTGGAGTCGTTCCATATTCCCTCGCCAGGCTTCAACTGTTGCATAATATTCTGCTTGAATCCTCTTACGTTCTTTTTCTTTTTCCTTTTGTAACCTTGTGATTTTGATTGCATTGGATTGGTTGAGTTCATCAACTTTTGACAAAGACCATACAGGCAATCGGACCGTTACACCGGCACTCCAAAGGTCTCCCGCAAATTCAGGATTGTCCATGATCGCGACATTCAATGGGCCACTATCCAATAAAAATGGTTTACGCCGTCTTTCCATATAACTCACAAACACTTCAAAATCAGGAAAATGGAGAAGTTCATCTTTTTTGGATTCCTGGATGGCTTTGGATTGGTTTACTTCTGCATATTGAATTGCTGGTATTTTTGAAATGGAAACTTGAGTTAACTCCTCTTCTATATACTTTTCTTGATAAGAAAGGTATTCGATGATTTCTGTTTCTGAAATATGGGTATCACTCAAGTGATCATCATAAAATTTTAATGACTCTTTAAGTTCTTTTACTCCAATTCTTTTTTCAGCGATTCGATCTTTGATTCTCTCAATTGCATTTTTTGTTTTTAATGCATTTGTAATTTTCGATTGAGTGGCAGCATACTGTGCTGATTCCAATTTGATTTTTGTTTCCAGTTGTTTTTGGACAGTTTCCAAATCAGCCAATTCCCTTTCATTTGCTGCAAGAGAAAGGACCAGTTCAAAATAAGATTTCAAAAATTCATTTTGAACCCAAACACCTGTCCAAAAATCCAATTCTGAATCCGATTTTAAGATTCGTTTTTCTATATCCAATTTCCCTGGGAAGGGAATTTCTTGGGAAATCGAATACTCCTTTCCTGTCATACTCGGAGTGTCTGGCCTAACCCTATCGGTACTGAATCCGGAACGATAAGGATAGGACCTGTATGCAAATCCAATTTTTGGATCAGGGTAAACATCGACATGTTTGGATCGAAATTCTTTTTCTTTTGCTTCTAAGAATTTCAACGAAACTTCTGGATGTGTTTTTAGAATTGTATGTATCTTTTTATCAATACTTATTGAACTTTCGCCATAAACTTGGACCGAAAACGCATAGAATATCAATAATGTAGTATATTTTAATATACATATGTAAAGTAATCTCATAGAATGACCTCCAATTTTTATTTGAATCAAAATGGGGTTGGTTTAAATGAGTAGTTTGATGGTATTTTGTTGGATTTGGAATTGATTCGGAATGGATTCCGATAGATGCAGATTTTTTTGCCACTCTAACCTTAGAACTGGCAAATCTAATTGCGATAGGACGTAGAGTTTCTGAAATGAGACTCGGACCAATTTGGAAAATTCAATTTGAAAGGAAACACCTTCTGAATTTGAAATCTCTTCACATTGGCATGTTGGATCTCCCTTCGCCCCTTCACTGGATGTCCCTCCTTCGTTGGAAGGCGCATGGCATGGCATCGCAATGTCTTGTAAGTTGTCAGAACCAAACGATCCATTCATGAAACCGATCTTGGGACAAGGGAAAAAACCCGCGGTACAAACCAAAACAAAGGCAAAGGTTGTGAGGAGAACTGCACTCACAATTCGTCTTTCCTTCCCTAGTTTTGATTCCCTGGTATTCACGATACCATTTAGACAAAACCGAGAATCCATAGGAAGGAAAAAATTTTGCAGAAATCCTATTTTGCTTTCATCGAATTTGGTTGGCCCGTGGAAGCAAGCAGTGCTCTCCACAAAGTACTCCGTTCTGGCCTAAGGACTTTTCGTTCGGCAATGGCAAGTGATATTGGCATCACAGTAAACACATTGTTCCAAATTCCAACCACACATCCGGTACGACCGGCAAACGCGGCGTGCACCGCATTCTGGGCAAGGAACCCACAAAAAACAGAATCTTCTGCATTAGCAGGAACAGATCGGATGATGTAACTTGGATCTATGTATTTGAGATTTAAAGCAGCTCCTTCTTTCTGAAAGTATTCGGTGATTTTATCTTTCATAAATACTCCGATGTCCGCCAACTTCTTGTTACCCGATCGGTCTTTTTCACCCTTGTCTTCGAAATACTTTTGCCCAGCCCCTTCCGCCACAATCACAACAGCATGCCCTCTCCGTTTCACACGATCGAGTAAAACGGGAAGAAAAGCACCTTCCCCTTCTAAATCAAAATCAAGCTCTGGGATGAGGACAAAATTTACATTTTTAGAAGCCAATGCAGAATTCACGGCAATGAAACCTGAGTGGCGTCCCATCAGTTTCACAAGACCAATCCCATTCGGTGCACCTTTTGCTTCTTCGTGGGCACAATTAACAGCTTCTACTGCCTTACTAAACGCAGTTGAGAACCCAAAAGTTTTTTGGACATAATTGATATCATTGTCGATGGTTTTCGGAATGCCAACAATCGCGATGTCTTCTTTTCGTTTTTTGATCTCGGCTTGGATGGCTTCGGCACCACGTAAGGTCCCATCCCCTCCAATGCAAAACAACATCTTCACTCCATACAAAAACAAAGTATCCACCATATCTTCGATCTTTTGATTGCCCCTCGAAGACCCAAGGATGGATCCACCAAAATTCATGATGTGAGCAACCTTATCAGGAGTGAGTTCGACAGGCCTATGCCCAAATTTTTTCACAAGCCCTTCATACCCAAATGGGAAGCCTAAAATCCTTGGAACTTTGTAACGATAATGTAATTCCATCACGAGTGCTCGGATCACATCGTTGATGCCAGGGCAAAGCCCACCGCAAGTAACAATGCCCGCGGTCACTTCTTCCGGTCGGTAGTAGATTTTTTCTTTTGGACCCGCTTGTTCAAAGAAGACAGGGCTTGAATCAATGGTTTTTTTGGCGTCATCTGGACCCGAAAAGATGGTTTGGAAAAGGACAACGGAATTGTCTTCTGTCCAGTAGTCATACCCTGCTGGGTTTGGGATGGTGCAAGGTCCAAATTGTTCAACTTTGGTATCGTTTTGATTCATCGGTCTCACTTATAACAAAAAAAGGAAGAGAAGAAAGCAAATTTCATTGCCAAACAAAGGAAAATCAGACAGAAATGCTTTTAGATGCTAAAAAAGATCACTCTTATCTCGATTCTCGTATCCTTAACGAGCCTGACCCTTTTAGCGCAAGGTCTACCTTTTTTCTCGAGTTATTCTTTTACCGATCCAAGGGCTTCCCTCTTCCAAGTAGGCGGGTCACATAACGGAAATTTGGCGATACTAATCCCATTTCGATTCCCAAAAGAATTGGAAATTGGTTCCCATTCCATTTTTTCTAAATCCGACGATCCCATCGCAGGCATTCAGATTTTTTCGCCAGTGGTACCATTTTCTTCGGTCAATCCATACCGCAACCCGGAAGGGAATTTTGATGTCAGACCAGAGAGGTCAAACGCTGCAATCCTTTCCTACCAACCAAATGTAACGTATGTGTACTACCGCAATGGTTTCACATTTGATTTGGGTCTCAGCATGGGTATGTCACTGAACCAAGCATCGGGTGGGTATGTGGATGTGGCTGAATCAAAAGTGCGGATCAAATACCGACTCAATCGTAATTTATTTTCCTTTATCAAAAACTCTCGTTGGGAATTGTTTCTGCAACTCTCCGAATTACACCGGTTTGATGCATCCGAATATTCCAATCGTTTTAATTCCTCTATCCGTGCCCAAGAACCCTCGCGAACCAACTTCGTAGGAAGACAAGTTTACGTCACACCAGGGATCAGTATTTCGAATAGCAACCTTACCTTTGAAGGGATGGTGCGAGTTCCCATCAATGCGAGAGAAGCTGGTCGCACACTCGACGAACTATGGGCACCTGAGATCCAAGGAAACTTAGGACTCAAGTACTATATGCCTGTCACCCCTTCCCGCTCAAATTAAAATCAATTCCTGGGCGCCTCGCATTTGTTATTGGATCAGTAATTGATTTTAAAACGACCGCGCTATCCGCTCCAATCTTTCCTCTGGAAAGGATTTCCGCTTCTATCGCTGGCGCAAGAGGGATGGGATTGAAAGACAGCCAATCATTTACAAATGTTTAAGAGGGAATACAAAACAACTAAAATCAAGGCTAATCCTTGCATTGATTCCAACTTAGCATTGCATTGAATTGAAGACAATTTGTGGGATATGCACATTTCACTTATCGCCCGTTAGTTTTTCTTGTTTTAAGAGTTTTGTTAACTGTCGCTTTACTCCCTTCTCCCAACCCACTCTCCTTAAACCAGATATAGAAACTACCAATTATAAAATTAACTCTAGCTAGGCGAACATTACCACAAATACTTTTGGAAGAAAAGCACGTAAGAGAAAATACTCTCTTTTAAACATTACTTATTTCGGTTAGACACCTTTCAATAAGTTCTGTTTGTATTCTGCGTTCAGAATCATTCTTATGTGAAGCCAGCGTCTAACATAGCGAACGCTTTGGTAAAAATTTTTGTTTAGGCGAGGCATTTGATTAGAAAGTTATTTTTATTCCTTCAATCCGACACCACTGATTTGGAATTTCTCAAAACATGATTTCTTATTCGTCATGTTCTCTATTTTTATATCGAAGAAAACTGTAAACGAATCGTAATCTTCTTTAAATTGAGAGTAGTTCTCGGGAATTTTTAGAAAATAAGTTTTATTGACGGGTTTCCCAGGCAGCATCTGTATCTTTTCTATAACTCTTTGGATTGGTTTTCCAATAATAGGCTCACCGTCTGGCTGTCTATAAGGAACCTCAAATAATTTTAATATAACTGTAAATTCTTCGGAATCTGCTTTTGCTTTCCAATTTAGTTCGATCTTATTTCTTTTGAAACGACTACTGTAACTTGGTGAGCCGACAAAAATCGCAGGTTGTCTGACTATTTCATTTACATATTCATCTTTTTTTAGGCAAAATTTATTCTTTTCAAAATCTTGCATATACACTTCTTTCTCTGAAAATAAATTCCAAGTTGTCATTATTAAAAGAATCAATATTGGTCTCGCGATTCTCATCTTTTTGAGTCTTACAATTAAAAAATCAGTCTTCATAATGAACCACCGTTCTATCTCCAATACTATAAGTTTTAAATTTATACATTACACCTAGTCCAGTAAATAGAGTTTTCTTTTGTAGAACTCCATTGTGCCTGTCCAACCGTAAAAGAAATTTTTGCTTGTTGTTCACCTCCTGTAGCAATCGAATAATCAAAGTATAGTATTTTTACTTTTTGTGTAGCTCCACTTTGATTTATAAATCATTATTCCGACACCGATAGTCCTTGAATTCCATAGGACTGAAATAGTCATTCCCTAAGAATGAAAGTTTTTTATTTTTCGCATCGAACGAAAGATACCCCGTTATGAAATCATCACTAAATGAAAAGTCGCCTGGTATATAAAAGTGAACATGAAAAGTCGGTATTTGATAATCTTGGTCTGTTATGTCTAAAGTACTAAAATTTCGTTTTCTATTGAGTTTAGGCTCATGCAAAAATACCAATGTTTCACTGTATGGAAAATTACAAAGATCGATTGTTACTTCAACGTTTGAATTTGTTTCATTATCGCTTCGTAAATATTTAGCTACCCCCTTCCACTCTTTTCTCAACCCTAAATCATTTTTGACGAAATGTTTATGATATCTAATATCGTCATCTGTTATTTCTAACTTAGGTTCCTCAATTTGTTTGTGATCAGTTGTTACATTCGATAAAGCTGGATCAGTAGATGAATTTTCGTTACAATAACTACAAATTCCAACGAACAGTAAGACAAATAAATTCTTCATGTTATTCTCCTTGTCTCATTCTAGGATCCAAAGTGTTACAACAATTTCCTAATACACAAATTATGTTGGATTCCTTTCGTCCATTCACTGATGATTTGCTTGTATCCTCGATCTTATACCCGCAAGGGATTTTACGCTTGTGCGCAAACTCAAGTAAAAATGTGATGTAAATATTCTGCTAAATTGATTCGGATAGGCATCAAATAAGCATTCATACCGTTCTTCGAACAATATGAAATCACATCCTTTGCAAATTTCACGTTCCATTCCATACTCGGTTGAAAATCTTTTGTAAAATAAGCCCGATTCATAGATTCCCAATAACTTTGGGATTTCTCCGTGATCACAGGACTAATTCCAATATAAACTTCCAAACCATTCAGTTTTTCTGAAAAAATATCAACCAATCTCATATCAAAAAATGGCTGAGTCAAAAATCCATCGGCCCCTGCATCTTTCTTCAATTCGATATAATCAAACTCATTTTTGATACCAACTCGATATTGATCAATCGCAGCAAATACTCTAAGTTGGGGTATTTCTTTTTTTAGTTTCTTGATCATTTGTATGGATGTAGTTGGGTAAACTCGTTTTGACATATCCGTAGGTGGGTCACCTTTGATGACAACAACCGACGGGATCTGATGCGATTTTAGAGTATGAATCAGATTTTCGCAATTGTTTATATCAAAATCAATGGCTCGTATATGAGGGATCACATTAGAGAAAATTGGCCGAACAGAAGACGCCACTTCCCAACTTCGATTATCGAATCTTAGTAGATCTGGTATATTAATTTCTGTTATGTGATGAAAATTACTTTTAACAAAATTCACATCTTGCAAAACAGAATTTATATCTCTTGGAACGATTTCTAATAGAATTTGATTCATGGGCTGACCTTACATAATATGGTGAAACGCAGGTAAAAAACAATTGGATGAGATTAGAAATTTGCGCTGATATTAACACATAACTTCTTGCTAATCATTGGTATTTAATCCAATCGCTATCAATCCATGATTTTCCATATTGCCCGAATTAGTTCAATCCATAGGATCATTGTTACAAAGATTGCTCTAAGCCTTCTCTTGGAACCGTTTCCAGGACAAGTTAACATCCATTTTGGAAATATTTTCTTTTTTACGCGAAATACGAAACTCTTGTTTGTCCCAAAGAATCAATGTTTCTTCGGTCGGGCAACTCACCTCTCCGCAACTCACTTCTAGGACTTCCAACTCAACATCTTTTGGAATGTTTGTGTAAGTTTGTAACCATTCGGCAAGTTTTGGATGGAAGGAAAACCCTTCGTTGAGGTTCCCTGTTGCTACCGATTTCCAACCGTGGCTGTGTGACGATCCAGAAGTTTTCATTGAGATCTCCATTTCAGAACAAGGAACAAATCATTGCCACTCTGTAACAATGATTTGTTTGATTGCTTAACCTTTAGACTTACGTGAAGGGTCGTAGTTCAGAATTGGTGATAACCAACGTTCGACTTCCGATTTCTCCATCTCTTTTAATTTTGAGTAAGCATCCACTTGGTCTTCGTTGATTTTTCCAATGGCAAAATAACGAGCTTCGGGATGAGAGAAATAATACCCACTCACACTACTTGCAGGCCACATTGCACAGGACTCAGTGAGTTTGATGCCTGCATTTTTTTCGACATCGAGAAGTTTCCAAATCTTTCGTTTTTCAGTATGATCGGGACAAGCTGGATAACCTGGTGCAGGACGAATGCCACGGTACTTTTCGCGGATTAAGTCTTCGGTAGTTAGGTTTTCGTCTTTCCCAAACCCCCATTCTTCTCGCATTTTATGGTGCATGTATTCAGCAAATGCTTCCGCAAAACGATCTGCAAGTGCTTTTACCAAAATAGAATTGTAGTCATCATGTTTCACTTCATATGTTTTTGCTAACTCTTCAATCCCATGCCCAGCGGTGACTGCAAAAAAACCAATATAGTCATTTTTATTTTTCTCTTTCGGTGAAATAAAGTCCGCCAAACTATAATTTGGTTGGTTAGACATCTTTGTTGTTTGTTGGCGTAACATCGGATAAAATCCCAAGGATTCCGATTTACTTTCATCTGAGAAAATTTCAACCGTTTCACCGTGAGAAACTGCGGGGAACATTCCAACAACAGCTCTTGGTTTGAGGTTAGGATTTTCCAACATCTGGTTTAAAATCGTTTGCGCATCATTGTATAACGAAGTGGCTTCTTTTCCAATGACTGGATCTTTTAGGATTTGAGGGAAACGACCTTTAAGTTCCCAAGCCAAAAAGAATGGTGACCAATCGATAAATGGAATCAAATCCTTTAAAGTCACATCATCAAAAACCTTTACTCCCGTAAAACTCGGTTTTGGTGGTGTATACAAATCCCAATCTGTTGTAAATTTGTTTTGGATGGCATCGGTTATCGGAAGGATATTCCTTTCGTTCTCTCTTGAATAAAACTCCTCACGAATCCTTGCTTGTTCTTCTGAGATTGTTTTTGCGTATTCCTTTGTGGTTTGTGGGTTTAAAACACTATTCATCACATTCACAACACGGGAAGCATCCATCACGTGTAAAACAGGTTGAGAATATTGTTCGGCAATTTTAACAGCAGTGTGTGCAGGAGAAGTGGTAGCACCACCAATGAGGAGTGGAACTTTAAAGTCCAAACGTTCCATTTCTTTAGCCACATACACCATTTCGTCAAGGGATGGTGTGATAAGGCCAGAGAGTCCAATGGCCGCTACATTTTCTTTTTTGGCAGTTTCTAGGATTTTTTCACAAGGAACCATAACCCCAAGGTCGATCACCTCATAATTATTACATGCAAGGACTACACCCACAATATTTTTTCCAATGTCATGGACATCACCCTTTACGGTAGCAATAAGGAATTTAGCTTGTTTGCTATCATCTTTTTGATTCCGTTTTTCTTCTTCCATATAAGGCATAAGGTATGCGACAGCTTTTTTCATCACTCGCGCACTTTTCACAACCTGAGGTAAAAACATTTTACCTGCCCCAAAAAGTTCTCCTACCACCTTCATCCCATTCATAAGAGGGCCTTCGATGACATCCAGAGGTTTAGCTAAACTTTGGCGTGCTTCCTCTGTATCTTGTGTCACAAATTCATCGATCCCTTTCACAAGGGCATGAGTGAGTCGTTCTTCAACGGTTCCACTGCGCCATACATCATCCTTTTTTTGGACTTTTGCTTCTCCATGGAAATTGGCAGCAGCTTCAATCATTCGTTCGGTGGCATCTGGCCTTCGATTGAGTAAAACATCTTCCACTAACTCGAGTAAGTCTTTCGGGATTTGTTCATATACTTCGAGCATTCCTGCGTTCACAATTGCCATATCCATCCCGGCTTGGATGGCATGGTACAAAAAGGCAGAGTGCATCGCTTCCCGCACTGGGTTATTCCCACGGAAAGAAAAGGAAATATTACTAAGACCACCAGAAACTTTAGCACCAGGACAGATCCGTTTGATTTCGCGAGTTGCTTCGATAAAGTCGACAGCATAATTATTATGTTCTTCAATCCCTGTCGCAACGGTTAAGATGTTTGGATCAAAAATGATGTCAGTAGGATCAAAATCCAATTTGGATACAAGTAAGTCATAAGCACGTTTACAAATCCTGACTTTGTCATCCTTGGTCGCCGCCTGCCCTTGTTCGTCGAATGCCATCACAATGGCTGCAGCCCCAAACCTTTGGATGGTTCGTGCATGGTTTAAAAAAACATCTTCCCCTTCTTTCAGTGAGATAGAGTTGACGATGGGTTTTCCTTGGATACATTTAAGGCCCGCTAAGAGAACCGACCATTTGGAGGAATCTATCATAAACGGAACACGTGCGATGTCTGGTTCCCCAGCAATCAAATTCAAAAATTTGGTCATGGAGGCTTCTCCATCGAGAAGCGCCTCATCAAAGTTAATGTCTATGATATTCGCACCAGCTTGTACTTGTTGCAAAGCAACTTGTACTGCTTCTTCAAAGTTCCCATCCAAAATCAGTTTTTTGAACTTGGGAGAGCCTGTTACGTTATTCCTTTCCCCTACGTTGATAAAACCTTGGTCTTTGGTAAGCTTCAGTGGCTCAAGGCCAGCAAAGGCACTGAGTTTTGGTTGTTCTTTGAGCGAACGAGGTTTGATTGTTGCCACTGCTTCTTTTGCAGCACGGATATGAGCGGGAGTTGTTCCGCAACACCCTCCAACGATATTTAAAAAACCTGCTTCTGCAAAATTTTTCATCCATCCACCAAATTCTTCAGGGGTTTGGTCATACCCACCAAAGGCATTCGGCAGTCCCGCATTTGGGTAACAAGACACATAACAATCAGCCACACGAGAAATTTCTTCAATGTAAGGTCGCATTTCTCCAGCACCTAACGCGCAGTTAATTCCAACAGCAAGTGGTTTTGCATGTTTGATGGATATATAAAATGCTTCCCCTGTTTGGCCAGATAATGTCCTTCCAGAAGCATCCGTGATGGTTACAGATAACACAACTGGAATTCGAATGTTACGTTCTTCGAATACTTTTTCAATCGCATAAATGCATGCTTTTAAATTCAAAGTATCAATATTCGTTTCAGGAAGTAATAAATCCACACCACCATCAAGTAGTGCCGAAACTTGTTCATAAAAACAATCCACTAACTCGTCAAAGGTGACCGCACGGAATGCTGGATTATTCACATCTGGCGAAAGCGATGCGGTTTTGACAGTTGGTCCAATTGACCCTGCAATAAACACATCCGTTTTCCCTGTTTTTTCTTTAAATTTAGCAACAGCATTCTTTGCACATTGCACAGCAGCAAGGTTCAAATCCCGAACTGCAGATTCCATTTTGTAATCTGCTTGCGAGACGATATTGGAACTAAATGTATTGGTCTCGATAATATCGGCGCCCGCCTCCAAATATTCTAAGTGAACGGATTCAATGATGTCGGGTCTTGTGATGGCAAGTACGTCGTTATTGCCCTTGATAGACAAAGGCCAATCCTTAAAACGATCTCCGCGGAAATCATCTTCTTCCAAAGAATGCCTTTGGATCATTGTACCCATGGCACCATCTAAAACTAAGATTTTTTCCGTGAGCAATTTTAAAAGAGTTTTGGAAGAAGGATTGGTATATTCAAATTTCATAGTATTTCTGTGTATAATAATGATATGTAGATTAAAATAAAGGTGGGTGACTATTTACATAATACACCCACAAGGTAAATTATTTACTTGGGTCGGAACATTTTGCACCTTTAAGAGGTGGTTTTGTTGTTACGATTACCGGGTATTTATTTGCTTCTTTTGCGTTCACTTCAATGGATGGTTTGTGTTTTTCAGGGACATCATAGTCCGGGAAAATTGCATCAATCGGACATTCATATTGACAAGCATTACAATCAATACAAGTATCTGGATCGATGTACAATGTGTCCGGAGCTTCGTGAAAAGCTTCCACTGGACAAACTGCAGCACAACTTGTGTATTTACAATCAACGCAAATTTCAGTTACAACATACGCCATGAGAAACTCCTAATGCCCCCTTCAAGTATCTGAAAAGGGCAATCATTTTTAGTAGCGGTAGTGGTCCGGTTTGTAAGGACCTTCGAGTGGAACACTGATATAATCAGCTTGTTTTTGAGTGAGTTTTGTTAAACGAACTCCCAACTGCTCCAAATGAAGTGCAGCTACCTTTTCATCCAAGTGTTTTGGAAGGCGATACACACCCAACTCATATTTCGTAGTGTAAAGTTCAATTTGAGCCAAAACTTGGTTTGTGAAGGAACTAGACATGACAAATGATGGGTGACCAGTTGCACAACCTAAGTTCACAAGTCTTCCTTCCGCTAAAACGATAATGGATTTTCCATCAGGGAAAGTATACTTATCCACTTGAGGTTTGATTTCTTTTTTAGTAACACCTTTTTCAGAATTCAAACGTGACATTTGGATCTCAGTATCAAAGTGTCCAATGTTACAAAGGATCGCACCATCTTTCATCGCTTTCATGTGCTCAAGAGTAATGATATCATCATTTCCTGTTGCAGTCACAACGATGTCTGCGTTTTCAATCACGTCTTCCACACGAAGGACTTGGTATCCTTCCATCACAGCTTGGAGAGCACAAATAGGATCGATTTCAGTAACGATCACACGTGCTCCAAAGTTACGTAGGGATGCAGCAGAACCTTTTCCAACATCTCCGTATCCGCAAACAAGAGCTACTTTTCCTGCAAGCATCACGTCTGTTGCGCGTTTGATTCCGTCTGCAAGAGATTCACGGCAACCATATAGGTTATCAAATTTTGACTTTGTTACTGAGTCGTTTACATTGATCGCAGGGATTTTCAAAGTTCCTGCTTTTAATTTTTTATGAAGTGCAATCACACCTGTAGTTGTTTCTTCAGAAACACCTTTGATGTCTGCGAGAAGTTGTGGGTATTTTTCATGGATGAAGTGAGTAAGGTCATGACCATCATCTAAGATCATGTTTGGTCCTTTGCCACCATCAAAAAATAAAGTTTGTTCAATACACCACCAGTATTCTTCTTCTGTTTCACCTTTCCATGCAAATACAGGGATTCCTGCTTTTGCAATGGCTGCTGCAGCATGGTCTTGCGTTGAAAAAATGTTACAAGAGGACCAACGAATGTCAGCACCTAATGCAGCCAAGGTTTCAATAAGAACCGCTGTTTGGATGGTCATGTGAAGAGATCCACAAATTCTTGCACCTTTTAATGGTTTAGAAGTTCCGAATTCTTTACGAAGTGCCATAAGACCTGGCATTTCTTTTTCTGCCAAAATGATTTCTTCTCTTCCCCATTCTGCGAGAGAGATATCCTTCACTTTGTATGGCAATCGTTCCGATTTTGTTTCAGTTGCTGTGGACATTTTGTCCTCCTTATTCCTTTGTTGCTTTGATAGTTAAAATTTTAAAACTTGAGTCGGTTTGGATTTCTCCAATGGCTTCGACACGAAAGCCAGCATTGGATAACCAGGATTCAAATAATTCCGGTTCAAATCCAAGCCATAAATCTGCAAAATTATCTCGCATGTATTCTGCGTTATGTTTTCCTAAATCCACAATACAAAGTACACCACCCGGTTTTAAGACACGTGCGATCTCCTCGAGTACTGTTGGTGGATGAGAAATATGATGCATTACCATCGATGCAACGACCGCATCACAAGAGTTATTTGCCAATGGCAGATGTTCCATTGGAGTTTGGATTAGATCCACACTTGGATTATTTCCAAAAAGAATGGATGCATTTTCGATCATTCTGGAAGAATTATCCACTCCTGTTATGTGTTTTGCTTTGTTTAATAAAAATGGGATCAGACCACCTGGCCCACACCCTAAATCCAAAATGTTTTCACAAACTGGTAATTCTTGTAAGATCCATGAACGATAGAGTTTTGGGTGTAAGGTTTCTTCCTGTAATTTCTCCCAACTCTCAGCCACTCCATCAAAAAAGGATTTGGATTTTTTCTCACGTGCCTCAAGGATTTGGTGCACCATTTTTTGGTCTTTTTCCCTACTTGGGAGATCTTCTTTATAAGATAACAATAATTTGGTGAGTTCCATCGGGAATCTTAAACCAAGGGTTTCTTCGTCTGGCAAAAAACTATACACCAAACTTCCTTCACGTCTGGAACCAATAAGCCCTGCTTCCGTTAGGATTTTTAAGTGGCGGGAGATTCGAGACTGGCCCATCCCCAAAATTTCCACTACTTCATTCACAGAAAATGCCCCAAAACTTAAGATATGGAGGATACGAATCCTAGTTTCGTCCGAGATTGCTTTGGTCGCGGCAAGTAAAAAGGACGAGTTTCTGTTTGTGAGTAAGGTTTCCGCTGCCATATCCAAGATATCTACATATCAAGAAATCTTGATATGTAGATGGGAGCAAGCGAAATTTCGGTTGGGAGTGGAGATTCCCAACCATTTTGAAGGCTTTTTAAGAGATTTTAAAGAAATTGATCTTTCTTTTAAGGGTTTCCGCTAAGTTTGCGATCCCATTTGCGGTTGCCGTCATCTCTTCGAGGCCAGCAGCAGTCCCTTGGGTCAAGTCGTTGATGCTAAAAATCGCTTGGGCCACTTCCCCGATGGCATTTTTTTGTTCTTCCATGGAAAGGCGGATGGCCTGGCTAATTTGGTTCACCTTGTCTACCTCTTCCCCTACCTTCTGGTTGATGATGAGCTGTTCTTTCGTACTTTTTTCGATGGTGTCGGTCATCTCATCAAAAGAACTCACACCTTGGATGATCCTTTGGATGAGGGAAATTGTTGTTTCTATGGTTTCCCTTCCACTTTCAATCTCCTTTTCGTTGGCTTGGATGAGCTCCCCAATATCTCCGATGGAAATGGCAGTTTTTTCAGCGAGTTTCCCAATTTCATCGGCAACCACTGCAAACCCACGCCCGTACACTCCCGCCCGAGCTGCTTCAATTGCAGCGTTTAACGCGAGTAAGTTGATTTGTTCAGAGATATTATTGATGATCTCAATCACACTTCCAATTTCCTCTGAACTATTACTAATTTTTGAAATGGAGTTTCTCATGGAATCGAGTGAAGATTGGCCAAGTTTTGCTTCTTCTGAAATTTGATTCACATCTTGAGAAGCTTTCCCTACTTGTTTTCCTGTGGCTTCGATCAGTTTTGAAAGTTCTGCCATTTTTCCTTTTAGGAAATCAACTTTGCGAAATTGATCCTCGGCTTGTGCATCAACGTTTTGCACAGCAGCTGAGATCTCTTCAATCGATGCAGAAATTTCTTCAGCAGAAGCTGCTTGTGTTTGTGCATTCGAAGATAACATATTGAGTGATGCTGACATTTGTTCGGCGGAAGCTGCTAAATCTTCCGAAAATGCTTGGTTTGAACCAACTACTTCCACTATTTGTTTAAGAGTGGAATTAAGACCCCGTGAAAGTCGGGCAAATTCATCTGAGGATTCCAACTTCACTTTCGTGCGAAGGTCTCCCACTTCTACATTTTGTAATATTTTCCCAATCGATTTCATGGGACGAAATCTTGCAGCAAACAACATGTAAATGGCAAGGGCAATGACAACGGATCCCACTAAACTAATAATTGTTAATCCACGTAGAGAAGCTAAACTTTCCACCTCGATTTCTTTTAGATCAATCGTAGAAAAGAATTGGATTCCATATTTGGAACTCACTTTCCTTCTCAGTAAAAATGTTGAACCCTCCCAAGGATTTCGAAAGGAATCTGTTTCTCCCGCATTCATTGCTAGGCGTTCAAACTCAGATCCCTTAAAACTATTCATTAGGTATTTCGGATTGGGGTGATAAACCATTGTCGCTTCACGATCAAGTAAAAAGGAATAACCAGTAGACCCAATTTTTACATTTTTAAGAAAGGATTCCATTGCCTTTCCGACAAGGAATGGCATTCCCACAAGGCCAACTACCTTCCCATTTGCATTTTTAACAGGGGTTGTGATCATAATCACAATCTGACCACTGATAGGCGACTTGACGGCAATGCCCACATGAGGTTTGCCTTCTTTTGACGCTTTGATATTTTCCAATACTTCCGGATTACTTTCTAATGGATATCCAGCACTTACATTTCCAGGAAGTCCGGAAGCAACGATGGGTGTTCCTTCATCAAAAGAAGCAATGAAAGCATTTTCGAGTAATAATTGAGTATCATTATATGCTTTTTCCAAAGCAGGAATTGCAAGTTTGTAATTCCTTGTCTCTAATGCTTGTTTTACGGAAGGAAGTGATGCAACATCTTTTAAGTTATTCTCTACCGATTCAAAGTAAACATGGATCCCTGCTTCATTACTTTGGTTAAAATTATAAAGTTGGTTTGAAAACGCTTTTTCCAAAGCTTTTGCATTGACATTAAAGGAATAAATCAAAAGAAAAATTGATAAAACCATCACCATAAAGGAAAACATAATGGGCACTGTGTTTCTTAAATTCCGATAGTATGGTGTGATCCTTTCATCTAGTTCCGATTGAAAGATATCATCATCTAATACAATATGGGATGCCTTTTCTAAAAATACGAAAGAGATAATGACATTGAGTAACGCCGTAAGGATCAAACTGCAGATAATGTAAAATCCATCTGACTTACTGGTTTCTGGTAAGTATAAAACAGGAAGTAAAACAATGGGGATAGCAAGTGTCCATTGAGAAGCACCTACGATGGCACCAAGAACAGGCATTCTGGCAATGGTATCCCAAACCTTGGTATAGCTTTCTGGATTCTTTTCTCCTTGTGATTCGAGTTCAAGGATTCCTTCCTTGATCAGTTTTAATTTTTTTGGGAAAATAAAACTAGGAAGGAGCAAACTGATAAGAGCCGCAATGATGGTTCCACCGAGAAAGGTTTTGATCTGTGTGGGACTGAGATCCACATAAAACAAAATGAGAGAGATCCCAATGGGTACGACAACACCCAAGGAAAATACTTGGGATGCCAAAAAGAAGGCTCGCTGGTATTGTTTGTATAATTTCATGAAAACTTAGACCTTGGCTGAGTGTAAATTCAGCCAATGGTACGGCAAGGTTTTATGGATTTCCCCGAAGAAATCTAAAAAGAGAGTTTGAGACCTAGGTTTGCCGAATACAAATCCTTTCCACCATACAAACCTTCGGCAATCACCTTTAACATAAATAAATCCAATTCCAAACCCACAATTCCATACCCGATCCCACGTTTGGAACTGGATTCCCCACTGGCACGAAATCCCAGAGTTGCATTTGGGTTTTGAGCGAGAAGTTCCTTGTCTAAGGCCGCTTGGTATTCTCTCGGGATTTCTAGTGGGAGCGAGTCATTGGCTGAAATGAGGAATGGCCCTCGTCTGGAAAGGGTTGCCGAGTTACTACCGGAATTCCAACTGTAACCACCACCGACGATGAGGTTTGCGACCCAAAAAAGACCAACTCCTGTTCGTAAATCCACGTTGGTTGTTTGTACTTTGGTATTAAAAAGGAAATTGGTATCTCCACCCCATTTCCCTTTTACCCCTTGGAATTCAATTTGTGCGGCCTTTCCTTCTAAATAACTGAGACTTAAATTTTGTTCCATCACATGATGGCCAACACCAATATTGAGTCCATTCCAAGTGATGAGGTTCATAAGAAACCCTTCTTTTTCGACAAGTTGGTACCGTAACATACCACCATACGAACGTACGGTGAGCCTTCCCTCATAATTCCTGTTATTCGATGCCGATTGCAATTGGTCTTGAGTGACCGCCACATTCATTCCATGTAAAAAGATTCCAAATCGACGAAGGAAACTTCCATCATCAGTTCCAAACAACCATCCTGGATTGATATCCAAGTGGATGGAAGGGATGGCCGCACCCCCTACATTGGGAAGTTTTGGGTATTTAATGAGTTCATCTTGGATTTGGATGTCGTCTTTTTTATACCCGGCAGCAGAGGCACTCACCCCGACTTGGATGCGACGAACTGTACCCGTTCCTATATTACCTGTTCCCACATTTGCTAAAAATCCAGCTTCTAAGTTGGTTTTTAAAACTTCGTTGAGATAACCTGTTTCAAATTTTTTTAATGAGGCATTGCCTGTTTCCGTGAGGGCTCCAGGCAAAAAACTACAAGCAGATCCTTCACATGTAAATTGGGCATACAACTCATTTTGTGAGATTGAGACTGCCAATGCAATAGAAAGGAAAACAATTTTTAGTTTCATAAAGTCCTTTGATTCTCTACTTAGAAACAACAATTGGAAAGCGATTTTCTCTCTTAAACGGAAACTTCTTTCGGTTTTTTTCCCGTACTAATCCAAAAAACGCCAGTAAGTACGAATATAGTACCAATACTATGTAGGATTGTAATTGGCTCTTCTAAGATCCAATAAGCCAAAAATAAAGTCGACATTGGTCCAACAGACCCAACAATTGCGGCCGTTTTACTCCCAACTCGTTTGATGCCTTCAGAAACAAAAACAGCAGGTACAACTGTATTCACTGTACCCATGAGAAACGCCAATAGATAAAATGACATTGGTTGTATCAGTTCTTTATAACTTCCAAATATCAAAAAATGCAAAAAAACAACAAGTGATGAGATGATAAGTGCCCAAGCAGTAAACCTTTTCGCACCTAACTTTGGTATAATGGATCCACTGCCCATAAGATAAATCGCATATGTCAAAGCAGAAAGTAAAATAAAAAATGCACCAAGGCTTACGTCTTTGGGAGAACCCAATTGGACATCCTGTCCATATGCCAAAAAAACGCCCGTATAGGTCAAAATCAGTGAAAAGATTTCCCTTCCATGGATTTTCTTTTTTAAAAAGAAAAAGGATAATAACACAACAAGGGTTGGATAGATGAATAAAATGATTCGTTCTAAACCAGCACTGATGTACTTTAATCCTAAAAAATCAAATAGGCTTGCGAGGTAATAACCAACCACTCCCATAAGCAGTACATTCCAATAGTCTTTTTTGGTTAAGGAAACCTTTTCAGAATTTTTTTCGGCCGACCATGCCATCCATACTAAAAATGGAAACGCAAAAAACATACGAAAGAATAAGGAACCAATGGCTGAAATTTCGTAACGATAGGTTAATTTCACAACAACGGCTTTTGCGCTAAATAATAATGCTCCAATAAGAACAAAGGCCACACCTTTCCATTCTACATGTGTATTTTCTTTCACAAATCCATCCTGGAAATCTGCAAAAATCCCGATAGTTTTATTGTATGATTCGCTATTTGGTTTTACTCATTTTCCTTTGGGGCAGTCTGTCCCTAATTGCTGAACCAAACGAAGAAATATCGAAACCGTTGTTACGGGTTTTTCCAACATTTCGACCAGAAGAATGTGAAGACTGGGCAATATCACCTTTTGTTTGCAAACGATGTTTGTGGGAAGGGAAACGATATGCGCAGGAGATTCGATTTTTTGAAGATGGACCGTATCGGTCTCACGGATGTTATACGGACAAAACAGGATTTGAAAATTTAGAAGGCAAATAAGTTACCGGGAATCGAAACCCCCGGTATGAAATAGAGATTTATTTTTTTACACAACCCATAATGCCAGCGATTCCTGGTGCATTTTTTAAACAGTTAGGATCAAATTTTCCTTCCATACATTGGTCGATCATTTTTTGTTTGCCTTGTTGTAAACCTGCAAGAACGGGAGCTGCTGCTGGGTTCTTTTTTGCTTCTTCTTCAATTTGAGTGAAAGAACTTGCGAGAGCAGATTCACACTCTTCTTGGGTATAAACTTTGGATTTACAATTCGCCAAAATGAGCCCGAGAGCGAGTGCAAGGATAAGAGATTTTTTCATGAAAAACTCCGATAGATAGATTTCATGATAGTTTCTATTTGATAAAGGGATTTGAAAACAAAAAAATGATCCACCATATTGCCATTGGAACACCCCATCCAGCCGAATTAGCCAAGTTTTACCGAGGATTGCCAGGTGCCGTTTTCGTAAAAGAATTCCATTATGAATCGGGGGAGCTCCGGTCTGTATGGATCCAATTTGATTCCATCCTGCTCATGGTAGAAGAAGGAAAAAAAGAGGCGCCAAAAAACCTCGTATTCTCCCTAACCCCAATCAATCATCTGGAGTGGAAGGATTGGCTTAGGTCGATCCCAATCACCCACCACACTGATTTTACAATTTATTTCCAGGATCCCGATGGGAATGGACTAGGGATCAGTTCTTACCCCGAAAAACTTACAATTCCGATAGAAATGAGTTGAGAAAACAAATCCTATCATTATGTTAACATTCACGAAAAGGGATATTTTTCACGAATGAACATCAAACAAAAGTTAGCTCTAAGATCATCATTGATTACACTGTTATCGCTCGGAGTTATCTTAACACTTATCTCTTATGTCATATACAAAAATGCGAAAGAAGACGCCTTAGAAAAAATTTCAATCCTGGCTGATAAAATCTCCCTTAATGTGGGGACATATTTATCGGCTCCACTCAATGAAGCCTACCTACTCAAACAAATCTTACAAGAGCCGAATCTTTTGGATCGAGAGAGAGTCTTCAAAACTCTGATCATCATGTCCAAATCCAATGAATCCATTTTGGGAACCTATGTTGTTTTTGAACCAAACAGCTTTGACGGGAAAGACTCTAACTACCGTAATGCGAGATACCATGACAGTACGGGAAGATTGATTCCTTATGCTGTGAAATCAAACGGGAAAATCATCATTGAACCAGTTATTGGATATGAATTGCCAGAATCTGATTTTTACCAATTACCTAAAAAAAACAAAAAAGTAGAACTCATCCCTCCCTTTGATTATAAAGTAGACGGAGTTGATGTCACAATGATCTCACTTGTGTATCCTGTGATCCAAAACCAAAACTTCATCGGGATAGCAGGAGCAGACCTTTCCCTAACCACAATTCGATCCTATTTACAAAATTTAAAAATCCTAGATGGAAGTGTTAAGATTACACTTGTCGCCAGTAATGGTTATGTTTTGTTTAATGGATTAAGTCCAGAATCAAAATCCATTCAATGGGAAGATAAAGAAGACCCTTATGTGAGTCTTGCCATGTCCTCCAATGAAAAACAAAATTATTCGGACTCAGAATATTTCCATGTGAGCCTTCCTATCCGTTTGGTAGAAAATACGGCACCATGGACACTTCGGATCTCCTACCCCCAAGAAAAAATTACAAACGAAATCCAATTCATCTTCTGGATTGCATTGGGGTTAGGTATTTTAGGAATTTTATTTTCTTCTTTAGCAAACATCATCATTTTTCGCAGGTTAGTTGATCGTAGACTCCAGAAACTCATATCCTTTACCAAGGATGCAGCAAACGGGAATTTATCGAAAGAGTTTGATGATACTCAAAAAGATGAAATTGGAAATCTAGTGGAAGCCATCATCGCCATGATCACAAACATACGCCAAATTTTGGGAGTGGCACAGTCATCAGGGAATGAACTAAGAGAAAGTTCTCAGTTTATGGAAAATACCATCATTGAACTTTCAGACTTAGCACAAAGCCAAGCCGCATCTTCAGAAGAAGCAAGTGCCACCGTCGAAGAATTAAATGCATCCTCCGAAACCATCAATGCCAATGTGGAACAAGCGGTATCCAATTCCAAATCCATTCATTCTTCCTTACTCGCGATCCAAACACTCGTACAAAACATCACAAGTGAAGTGGAGAACTTTGGTCAAATTGCCAAAGGTGCTAACCAAAAAGCAGAAGAAAGTAGGACGATGGCAAGTCTCACTTCAAAGGCCATTGAAGAAATTCAGGAAAAATCAGTATCCATCACAGAGTTCTCCGATGTGATTTCCAATATCTCCGAAAAGACAAGTTTACTTGCGTTAAATGCTGCCATCGAAGCGGCAAGGGCAGGTGAATCGGGAAGAGGATTTGCTGTGGTAGCGGAAGAAATTTCCAAACTTGCGGCACAAGCAGCCACTTCGGTTTCCCAAATCAATTCACTTTCCGAAGAAGCTTTGGAATCCATTCAAAATGGTGGCACCCAGGTTGCCAAACTCATCGCTCTTTTACAAGAAATCATAAGTGAAGTATCCGTGATCTTTGAAAAAGCAAGTGACATTGTCCCACTCATCCAAGACCAAAAAACAAGAACCGACAAAATTTATGTGGAAATTGAAGAAATCACCTCTCTTGTGGAATCCATCCAACAATCCACAGAAGAACAAAAAAGGGCAACATCCGAACTGTCCAATATGACAATCAATATCTCAAATGGTTCTCAAATTTTATCTGAACAATCGGAAACAATGTCTGGCAATTCCCTTCGCATGACAGGGATTAGTGCAAAGATTTCCGAGATATTACAAAAATTTAACCTATAGGAAAGGACTGTATGTCAATTAAAAAGAAAATCATCTACGTATCCCTTGCAGTCATTTCTCTTATCATCGCAGGGATCCTTGTGATCCTGTCCATGGTGGTAAGGTCTACTCTCCTTCACAATTTGGGAGAAGATACGGAATATATCTCATCTCGTATCATAAGCGATATTTCCAATACCATCACTTCACCGATGAACAAAACCTATTCCTTCCGAAAGTCTTTTGAAGTAGGGACTTTACGTTCCCGGAATGAATCCGTATTGTACTTAAAAAATTTACTGAAAGACGAAGACATCACTTTCGCAACGTATTGTGCTTTTGAACCCAATGCCTTTGATGGGAATGATGCAAGTTATCGCAATGCAGCAATCCATGATTCCACAGGAAGGTTCATTCCATATGTCTTTCGCGATGGAGACAAACTTTCTACAGAGCCACTCAAGGATATCGACGACCCAATCAAAGGTGAATTTTACCAGAAACCAAAATCAACTTTAAGAAATAGTATCACCTCGCCTTTTATCTATAAAGCTGGAAATTCTGAAATCTTTATTGTTTCGATAATGGAACCAATTTTAAGAAATGGGAAATTCATTGGGATTTCTGGGATTGACATTCGATTAACAACGATTAAATCATATTTGGATTCTTTAAAGTTTGCAGATGGTGAAGGTAAAATCACTCTGATCTCCGACAACCATCTGGTGTTATACGATGGATTTACCCATCTTTCACAAGGTTTGGATTTTCGTTCGGCGGCAGACCCTCATTTTTATGAAAAAATAAAACAAAAAGACAAATCCTTATACGAGTTTGATGGTTATTTCCATGTGGCTGTTCCCATCACCATCATTGAAGGAAATGATCCTTGGTTTGCAAGGATATCGATACCCAAATCACAAATCCAATCCACTTTAAACTCAATCATTTTGGTTACGATTGGACTCGGGATTTTAGGTGTCTCTTTGTCCATTTTATCCATTTACTTTAGTTTCCAAAGGTTGGTAGACCGAAGGATCCAGTCCATCAACCATTCCACTGAGAAAGTGGCTTCAGGTGATTTAAGACAACTCATCAATATCGATCAAATTGATGAATTGGGTAGCATCATGGTTTCTCTCAACAAAATGATCGAACATTTAAGGAAACTCATTCGGATTGCTCAAAAATCATCTGGAAAGATTGGTGAAACAACAGACAAAATGCAAAAAACAATCATTGAACTCACTGACTTAGCACAAAACCAAGCTGCTTCCTCAGAAGAGGCAAGTGCCACAGTGGAAGAATTAAATGCATCGTCTGAAACAATCCATAGCAATGTCCTTAGTGCAGTGGAAAATACAGAAACCATTCATCAGTCATTAGGTGATATCCAAGGATTGATGAAAAAAATATTAGAGAAAGTAAATACCTTTGGCGAAATTTCGGTTAGGGCCAACCAAAATGCGGAAGAAGGACGGGTTATGGCGAAAGAAACATCTCTTGCCATCCGAGAGATCCAAGAAAAATCCAAAACCATCACAGCATTTTCTAATGTAATTTCTGATATTGCAAAACGAACCGGCTTACTCGCGTTAAATGCTGCGATAGAAGCGGCAAGGGCCGGAGAAACTGGGAAAGGATTTGCGGTCGTAGCCGAAGAAATCACCAAACTTGCAAGTCAGTCCGCGGAGTCTGTATCTCAAATCAATACCCTTTCCCAAGAAGCTTTGGATTCCATTGAACGAGGGAACCAACAAGTAGAACGATTGGTAGAAGTTTTGAAAAAAATTACCGATGAAGTTTCATTGATTTTTATGTCATCCAATGAAATTGGTCCTCTCATCGAAGACCAAAGTTCGAGAACTGAAAGTATATACACAGAAGTAGTCGAAATTACAGAACAAGTGAAATCCATCCAACTATCGACTGAAGAACAACAAAGAGCCACAAACGAACTTGCCAATATGACCATCAATATCTCAAACGGATCCCAAGTATTGTCTGACCAATCTTCGTCCATGGCAGAAAACGCAGAACGATTGGGACAGGTGATCAATACCCTAGACGAACTCTTGAATACATTTAGGATTGAAAAGGATTTAGGAAACGAAGGTCAAACCTGAGGTGTAAAGAAGTACTTTCCAAGCGACTGCGAAACGCCCGAAGGAGACCACCCATTCGGAACTTGGAAAGACTGTGTCTGGTCGGTTTTGCAACAAAGCACAGGCGTTATTGCCCAGCCACCTCGCGGGTCAAAAATCTTTTGTTGTAACAACTACTATCCAAATGGACCACCTCCTTTGCTTATACCTTAGCTATGCCTTTTCTAGTACCATTTAGATTTTCAGTCAAGAAAACATTTGCGTAAATCTAAAATAAAAGAAGATAGTGTACTATGGGAAAAGAGTTAGAAGGAAAAACAATACCTACCGAACCCGAGTCTAAGGAAACACTTCAAGTTCATTTTGAAGTGACTGTTTTTGACCTTTACAAACACTACTTCCAAGTTCGTTTGTTTGTCGAAACCAACCGAAACGAAATCAGTTTTTGCCTGCCCAGTTGGACACCCGGGTCTTATATGATCCGCGATTACGTTACCCATTTACATAAATTTAGCGCCTGTAATGCGAACACAAAAGAACCTATTCCCTGGGAAATGGAGGATTTACACCGATGGAAATTAACAAACCTTCCACCAAAATTTGAAATCACTTACATCATTTATGCCTTCGAAGATTTCACAGTCAGGACCAATTACTTAGAAACTGAATTTGGATTCATAAACCCTCCTGCTCTCTTTTTGTATCCAGAAGGGAATCTTCATTTACCATCTACAATCCAATTCCAAGTAGCTGAATTTTTCCCAAATGTGTACTCAAGTTTACCAAGAGATGAATCCAATCTTCATTTATTTTATGCCAAAGACTTTGACGAACTTTATGACTCACCATTCCATCTCAGCAAAAAAAATAGTGTGTTTTTCACATCTGGAAACACCAAACATGAATTACTCGTAGAAGGTGACGTTTCTTTTGACTTTATTTCCAAATTGGCAAACGACCTACAAAAGATTACGGAAACCCAAATCCAGTGGATGATGGAAAGTCCAAATTTGTACTACCTCTTTGTCTTAAATTTAAGTTTACCAGCCTATGGTGGACTCGAACACAAAGCCTCGAGTATTAATTATTTTAATCCAGAACTCATCCACGATGAGGAAGAATACAAACGTTTATTGGAACTTTTATCACACGAATACTTTCATTTGTGGAATATAAAACGCATACGACCCATTGCTCTTGGGCCATTTGATTACCAAAAACCAAACCTAACAAAGGAACTTTGGATTGCTGAAGGATTTACTAGTTTTTACGATGCATATTTTTTATACCATTCTGGTTTTTTAAGTTTTGAAGAATACTTAAACAAATTGCAATCAGATATATTTTCTTTAGAAGAAAATGAGGCCGATTTTTGGATGAGTTTAGAAGAGTCATCCTTTACCGCCTGGACCAAATACTACAAACGGAATGGGAACAGTCATAACATCACTGTTTCCTATTATACAAAAGGTGGAGTTCTCGCCCTTTGTATGAATTTGTTTTTACTAAGAGAATCCCAAGAGAAAAAAACCATTCGGCATGTTTTCCATAAACTAAATGAAGTTTTTGCAAAAGATAAAGGCAGAGGTTTCACCAAACAAGAATTTTTTGACATCGTGAAGGAAGTGACAGGTGTTGACTTAAAATTAGAGTTCAATGTTTATCTAACAAACCCAAAACCAATCCCTGTGGATGAATATTTAGATATCATTGGAATCCGAAGGATCCAAACCGATTTAGTAGGAGAACCTGGGTTTAAAACCAAAGAAAAAAATGGTAACCTTTTGGTTCAAAGAATCCATCACAAAACAAATGGGAACTCTATGGATTTGATGTTAGACGATGAAATACTCGCCATCAATGGTAGACGAGCCAATTTATCCCTATTACAAAAATTAGAAAAAAGTTTAAGGCCTGGCGAAAAATTCCATCTCATCCTTTCTAGGTCAGGGAAAATCAAAGAAACAATGGTCACGGCATCGGGAGTTTACAAAACTAAAAAATTGGTACTCGCAGAAGATTGTCCGATTGAGAAAAAAGAATTAAGAGAGTATTTTTTAAGGAACATTGTCTAATGCCCGCACTCTTCAACTACATCCTAACACCAACCACTAAAGAAGAAGTATTACTCGACACTCCTCTTCCCCTATCTCACAAACAATCCAAACATTGGATCAATATCACTGCAGACAATGAAGAAAAACTTACCTTTTTGTTTCAAAAACATAACATTCACCAGTTAACCATTGAAGATATTTTAAACCCAAACAGTAGGATCAAATTAGAGAAGTTCCCAAATTATATTTTTTTTATTTTCCGAGGGTTCCATTTTGAAAGAAACCAACTCACACAGAAAAATTTTAATTTTATCTTAACCCCAAACCAAATCATTTCCCTCACCTTGGATTATAGAGATAGCATTGGTTCGATCATTGATGATTGGAAATCTAATCATAAAATTCTCGCAAAAGGGTATGAATTCATTGTTCACAAAATTTTAGACATCGAAACCGATCATACCTTGGCGATCACACAAAAAATTGAAGAACGAATTGATCATTTTGAAGACCAAATTTTTAGTAATGCAAAATCACTGGATATCAGCAATGTGTATAGCTTACGCTCCAGTTTACTCTCAATCAAAAAAGGTATGTTACAAAACAAAGAAGTATTGGAAGATTTAGAAAAAATTAAAAATAGTTTTTTTAGTGATGAAGCAGACGCTTTTTTTCGCGACGTCCGCGACCATTCCATACGTATCCTTGAACTTGTAGATAGTAATATTGAATCTATCTCTTCTGCACTCGAAGCTCATATCGCCATTTCCACAAGAAAAACCAATGAAATCATGAAAATTCTCACCATTATGACTGCCATTATGTTACCGATGTCACTTGTAGCAGGCATTTATGGAATGAATTTTCGGCATATGCCAAGCTTAGAATGGGAGTATGGTTTTGCCTCAGCGATCAGTGCAATGGGATTACTTGGCTTTTCAATGTTAGTTTACTTTCGCATCAAACGATGGTATTAAACATATTTTGCAAAAGGAATAAAACAAAGGGATTACAATAAATTTCGGATCTGCACAAAAAGTTCGGGATCTTCTTTAGGAGGGTCCACCTCACCTCGGATCCATTGGTTTAATAAATCCTTAAGGTCTTTGTTGAACGATTCAAATTCAGGTGAGTTCGGAAATAAAATCACAGAATGAGGTTTGATGGACTTACCTGTAGTGGATAAAAAGGCGAAGTCCGGAATCATTTTTTCCAATGTTTCTGCTGAAAAGGCAGGGTAATTCATTCCAAGCCAATCAACAGATGGCAAACAATTTTTTTTGAAATAAGCATCACCGAGAGCGGATACAAGTGCTTTTTTTAATTGTTGTTTTTTCTCTTTTTCAAGTCGTTCTTCTCTTTCACGAAGTTTTTTCTTAAAAAAGTTTTCTCTCCGTTTTTGGTACAAAAACTGACGGTCCATCTGCAAAAATGTTAAAATGGATTTTGCCTTCGCATAACCCGAGTTTACGATTGGAGTGATACCTAAAAAATAAAACAATTTATAAAACCAAGGGATGTAATTGAAATACACTGCTTGTAAGTTTTTACCATAGGTTTTGACGAATTCATCATCTTTGAAAATGGGTTTGAGTTCCTTTTCATTGAGTTCTAAAATTGCTTTTAGGTACAAAATATGTTCCGTTGTGAACCTATAATTTTGGTAAATCAAAGAATTGATTTCTTTGATATTGTTTTGGTTGTTGTTCACAAAAACGGCAATTTTGGCATCGGCATCATGCCACTCAGCTGAAAGAACCTTTGGGTTTTTACGCAGTAAATCCACGATGACCAAATTATGTTCATCGTCTTTTTCTAAATTGATCCGAAGTAATCTAGAATCAAAGTCAAATTGGCTGTCCAACATTTTCATGTAGACTTTAAGTAAACGATCTACTTCTTTTCTTTTTTCGACTTCTGCAAATTTAACCGCAATTTCAGTTACTTTTTTTAGATTGTGAATGAAAGCATAAAACCCTTGTTCTTTGAGAGTTTCTTTAAAGCTATACAAAGTATCCACTTTGGCTCGGATGATTTCGATTTCATTAATTTCTACATCACTGGTTCCAGGAGCAAACAATCGATCCAATGCAAGTCTGATTTCCGAATCAAAGGCTTTGGCTAGTGGTTCCACCTTTGTCATCAAATACTCGTTGGCAATATTCAAAAAATTGGCGGCTTCTGATTCGGGTAAATAATAAAACCCAATATGAGGTAACACAATCACTTTCGCTTCCGATGCAAGTTCATCGATGATAAGACCTCTAGACCGTTTTAACATTTCTTGGGAAGGTTGCAGAGGGAATTGTTTTGGATCAAGCAAACGATCCAATTCATCACCAGGGCCATCTTCTTTATAATCTATATCTGCTAATTGGTTTAATACATTTCTCCATGTATCTTCTGTTAGGGTTCGTTTATTTTGGATGAATTGATAAATATGTTCTGTAGAACGCCCGATCAAAAGTTTGTAAGGTTCTTCGAGAGGCATTCCAGAAGGTAGGCCCACTAAAAATGTGACAAGTCGCAACTCACCAATGTCGGCATCATATTTGATTTCAAACAGTTGGGTGGCAAGGCCATAGTCAATGAGTTCCCACATCTGATCTAATGCCGTTTCTCTGTCCATTTTGAGTTTTTCAAAATTGGCATCAGTGGGGCGAAAGAGATGACCGGCTTCAATGTTTTCTCTGGAACTTTGAGCCTCAACAGTCTTCATGATGGAGAGTGCTTCTTTTTGTAAAATGATACCTGAAGACCTTCCCAAATTTTCTTTGGTGGTGAGTTGTAAAAAATGGTCGTGAGGAGGTGAAATTCTCATACTTTAAATGGCGGTGATCCCACCATCAACGGTCCAATTCGATCCAGTGATGTAACCAGATTCTTTTTGCAAAAGGAAATTGACTACTCGGGCTATTTCCGAAGGTTCCGCAATCCGTTTAACAGGAGTTTGGTTTATAATTTTTGATTTATGATCGGAAACTTGGTTTTCTTGGATTCCCATTGATGTATCAACATAACCTGGACTCACTGCATTGGCAGTGATCCCAAACTTACCCCATTCATCTGCAAGGGATTTGATAAATCCGACTAACCCATGTTTGGAGGCAGAATAAGCAACTGAATTCGCTGATCCCACAATTGATAATGAGGAAGCGATGGCCACCAACCTTCCGAAGTTTAGTTTTTGGAAGATAGGCAAAACAACTTTTGAAACAATGTAAAGGCTTGTGAGGTTGATGCGAAAGATAGACTCCCACTCTTCGATGGATACTTCTGTGATTGGGTGGTAGGGCCCACCAAATCCCGCCGTATGGACAATGCCGTAGAGTTCTCCCATTTCACTCGATTCGTGGATGATTTTAGAAAGGCTCCTTTCGACAACAAACGGTGTCTCAGAAAGATCCACTTCTCGGTAGGTCTCTTGTAAGATGGGTTCTTTTGGGCGAACCTTATCCAGATTCCAAACCGAATAACCCGAGAGGACAAGGGTTCTCACGATCTCCCGACCAATCCCACCACTGCCACCTGTCACGAGAACAATCGATTCCTTGATTTCCATCGTCCCTACAAAATTCCTTTTTTTGGGGTAATGGATAAGTCATCCACAAAGATTGATTTTGGCAACCGCGAAATACACCACAAGTACTCGGAAATGTCCGAAACTGAAACCATCTCATTCTTGTCAAATTCAGGCCTTTCGTCCCAAATCCCCGTAGCAACAGCTCCTAAACTGACATGCACCACCTTGGTTCCAAATGGTTTCCATTCTTCCCGAAGTGCTCTGGCAATACCGAGAACAGCATGTTTGGAAGCACAATAGGCAACCGATTCAGGGAATCCTTGTTTACCAGCCGTAGAACCTAAAAACACAAATGTTGCGTTTTTGATAAACGGGATGTTTTGAGAATAATACTTCGATAACAAAATAAGAGAATGTACATTGAGTTCAAAATGAGATTCTAAATCTTTTTTTTTCAAAAGGTCAATGGGCCCAAAAAGTCCATCACCCAATGCAAAGTAGACCAAAAGTTCTGGAGGATCGTAAAAGGGTGAACTAGGAAGGACCTTGTGTCCAAACAGCCCAGCGAGTGAGAGCTCAAAAGACCGTAAGTCTTTTTGGTCTGTGGCATCAAATTGGAATGTCCCCGCTTTTCCTTCCGAGAAAGAACTGAGTGGGAGTTCCCCTTTTCTCGAAAATCCAAAAAGGGAAACAGACTCGTCTTCTAAGAATCGGTTGTAAAGGCCTTCACCGATCCCTGATCCAATTCCAAAAATGTGAACATGTTTTTTTTTGGTCATACCCTACGCGCCATCACTTGCAAAAGGAAGTGTACTGCTTCCAAATGTTTGTTTGCTTCGGCGATCGATTTCCCCCAAACCGTTGGGCCATGGCCTTCGATGAGAAGGAAGGGGACTTTCGGAATCCCGACCGTCGTAAAGTATCGTTTGATTTGATTGGCGATGGTTGGCACATCGGTGTGGTTATAAAACACAGGCATCGTGAGACTCGGTTTTTCGTCCCAAATCCCAAAGGCTTTGATGATTTCAATTGGTGGGATCGGGATCTCTCGATACCCCTCCTCTTTTCCAACACCAAACTCGAGTAAGTTGGACTCCAAAGTATGGACGTGGAGACATGAACCTACATTTGGCATTTGGGAATACAATACTTGGTGGATACTGGTTTCGGCAGAAGGTTTTAATCCTTCTTTGGCACTTAGGAGTGTGCCATCCTTTACAGATACACAAACAAAATCGGTGTCTTTTAACTCACCTTTGTGTTTCCCAGAGGCAGTGATCCAAAATTCTGTGTGGGATGAGTTGTCTCGGGTAGAGAGATTCCCAGCAGTGGCAAACATCCACTGCCGTGAATAATAGAGATGGGAAAGTTTAGTGACTTCCTGTAAGGACGAGATCAAATCCAAATCTATTTGTTGACGCGCTCCACGTAACTCAAATCACGAAGGTCGATTTTCACCGTATCCCCTTGTTTGATAAAAATCGGAACTTGGACTTCGCCACCCGTTTCCACAGTCACTCGTTTGAGAGCAAGCCCCGTGGTGTCTCCTTTCAATCCATCTTCCGCATAGGTTACTTCTAAGATGGCAAAGTTTGGAGGTGTGACTCCAATGGGTTTGTCATTATAAAATGATACTTCCACAGGTGTTTCTTCTTTCATAAAAGGAAGGATATCTTCTACATAATCTTTGGAAACAGGGATTTGTTCGTAATCGTTGATGTCCATAAAAATGATTTGGTCACCGTCTGCATAACAATACTGCATCTTACGGCGCTCCAAATCCACACTTTCCAATTTCTCAGCGGCTTTGAAGGTTCTTTCAATGGAAGAATCTCGGACAATGTTTTTGAGTTTGGTGCGGATGAAAGCAGAACCCTTTCCTGGGTTCACAAATTCTGTTTTGACGACGGAATAAAGCTCATTCTCGATCTTGAGGATCATCCCTTTTTTTACTTCTGTAATGCCTAAGTTCATAATTTCGTTACTCGTAAACAAAATCCGAGGGACTTGGCATAGTGTCAACCGAAGTATGGTCATAAGTCATGACTTGGTCCGATTGGAAATGGCAATTGCAAAACCGCATCACAAACCTTGTGGAATTGGAATCCGAAATCGCGCTGACAGAGGAAGAAAAAGATTCCTTTCCCAAAGCCTTCGAACAGTTCCAGTTTGCCGTCACACCTTACTATTTGGCAAGGGTGGACAAAGGGAATCCCCACTGTCCCATCCGAAAACAAATCCTACCCCGCGCAGGTGAGCTTGTCCGTAAACCCAATGAAACGGATGACCCTCTCGCCGAAGAATCACATATGCCTGTCAAAGGTGTGACCCACCGTTACCCTGACCGTGCCATCTGGTACATCTCTCATGTTTGTGCTGTGTATTGTCGTTTTTGTACAAGGAAACGAAAGGTGTCCACTCCCGAGGAAACTCCCAACCGGACCGAATGGGAAAAAGCATTAGCGTATTTCAGAGGTGAACCCAAACTCCGCGAAGTGATTTTGTCAGGAGGTGACCCTCTCACACTCTCTGATACTTCTTTGGATTATTTGTTAGGGGAATTAAAACAAATCCCCCATCTGAACCAAATCCGTATCCATACCCGCCACCCTGTAACCATGCCGATGCGCCTAACAGAAAGTTTGAATTCTGTTTTTGCCAAATACTTTCCCCTCTTCATGGTCACTCATTTTAACCATCCAAACGAAATCTCAGAGGAAACAAAATTTTATGTTACCCGGATGATAAAAGAAGGGCATGTATCGGTATTCAACCAATCCGTTTTACTTTCCGGGATCAATGATGATGCCAATATTTTATCTGACTTAAATTACAAACTGATCTCCATTGGGATCAAACCTTATTACCTCCACCAATGTGATGAAGTATTTGGGAGTTCTGATTTCGTTGTCCCCTTAGAGAAAGGGATTGAGATCTACCGCAAACTTAGAGGTTACCATTCTGGGATCACCATCCCAAATTATGTAAAAGACCTAACCGGTGGTGGTGGCAAAGTATTACTCTCTCCCGATTACTTACAGAAAAAAACAGAGAAAGGGTATCTCTTTCAAAATTATTTAGGAGATGAATATGAAGTGGGCCACTAATCCCTATTTGATTTTGTTTTTGATTGCCGTAAGTTTAGGATTCCCATTTTGCAAATCCACTGACTCCATAACCAATTCGACAAAGGAAAAAAACGTAAGTCCGAGTGCAATCGAAACCAAACAAAACATTCCCCTAACAAAAGAACTACGATTGACTTACCATGCTGTATGGGTGGCAAAAGAAAATTTTGAACTAACTCAGTCCACTTCTCTTTTTGGAACGGGTAACCAATACAAAATCCAATTGCCAGATGGCCAACCATTCCTTTGGTTACGATTGTCATCCACCGACAGAGAAAACCAATCCCAGTTTCGATATTTTTTCAAAGACGAAACCCAAAACCCAGATGTTTCCTATTTTGTTTGGGGGCAAAAAAAATGCAGTGTCCAAGTGTATCGGATGGATTCGGGAGAATTTTATTTACGTTGGGAAGGGATTCACAATGGGTTTTTACTCGTATTTGAATCCTCCACAAAAAATTCCGATCCTCCCAAAGAATTGGCCAAATCCTTTCACGCGCTCATCCTTGGTTCTTTAGAAACCTACTAATCGATTTTATTTTTTTTTAGAAAAAAAGATTAGGCAAATGGAAAGGTGCCGTTAGGCTTTGAGGAGAATTTTATGTGGTTAAAACTTGGCGAATCAGAAGTGATCAATTTGGACTATGTGGCATCGATCAAAAAAAATCCAAACCAACCTTCCATTGAAATCATTTACCAAGATTTGAACAATGTAAAATCCCTTCCCTTCCCAGGCAAAGAAGAACGTGATCGTGCCTTTAAGGCCATTTTGGAAAACCTATCTCGAATGAAATTATACTTTGAATGAATTATGGAATTTGAAGCACTAAACCCCAATCTCTATGCACAAGTATTGGATGAACTCGAAATCATCCCATCCACCAAACCTTACCAAATTTTGTTTTATGGTTCGAGGGAACGTGGGGATTACCATGCCGATTCTGACTTAAATTTTTACCTTGTGGCACACTCCACAGACCAAATGAAATCCCAATTCATTGATTCCATTTCCAAAGCCTTACAGAAACTGGAAGCTGTGGCTCCTGTGAATATGATTGCTGGGGATGCCGATTCCTTACGCCACCGGTTAAAAATTTCGGAACCAGGCTCGGTGCAACTTTTGGAAGCATCCTCTGTATTCTTTGGTGAAGGGATTTTTGAAGACCTAAAAGCGGATTGGGACAAATGGAAAGAACGTGAAATTCCAAAATCTGATCTCATCCAGTACTTAGAAAAAAGAATTCGATTTTTCAAACAACAAGTCACTCGCAATGTGAAGGATGAAATCGCTCAATTAGAACGTATCACAACCCTCACCTTACATATATGGGCCTTACAGAATATCGAGGACCTCACTCATATTGAACTTTTGAAAATGGACACTCCTGACCAGCTTGTCCCCCTCTTCACCAATTTGTACAGAAAGGAATTGGAAGCACCCATTTGGGAACTTTTAGAGTTACAAACAAAGGTAAGGCGACTCAAAGTGGACATCCGCTGGAAACGAGATGTATCTCGTGAAGACATCCACGAAACCAAATACAAACTCATCTCCTTACGAAACGACGAAGAGTTTATGATGAACCTTTGGGCATAACTTCCGTTCTAAAAATCTCCAATCGGTCCTAAAATCAAAGTTGGCCAAAGGCTGACACCGCACTTTACCGAAGAGCCTCTGGGTTAAAATTCATCTTATTTTTGGAATCCAGATACAAAGGATTCATACCCTCTTTCCTTTAGTTTGGCTCTCGGGATAAATTCCATCGAGGCTGAGTTCATACAATACCGTTTGCCTGTGGGTTTTGGGCCATCATCAAACACATGACCCAAATGTGAGTCCCCTTTCTTTGACCTAACCTCTGTTCGGCTCATTCCATAAGAGTGGTCTTCAATTTCCACCACATTCTCTTTTACCAAAGGTTTTGTGAAACTTGGCCAACCTGTCCCTGATTCGAATTTATCTTTCGAACTAAAAAGGGGCTCTTTGGAAACAATATCAACGTAAATCCCTTCTTCATGGTTGTCCCAATACTCATTTTGAAATGGAGGTTCTGTATCGTCTTCTTGTGTTACACGGTATTGCAGATCTGTGAGTTTTTTTCGTAATTCCGGGTTCTCCGGTTTTTTTGCCTTCTCGGATGTTGCAGGAGAACAACAAAACTGAGTGAACATAGAAAAAATCATTACAGAAAGGAAAGAAACCAGCCAATTTCGTTTCATGGAAGTTAGACGTATGGATTTTGTTTTTTACTTTCATTTATATGAAAAATCCTTCGTCATAGTATCCATGCAGATTGCTCCACTCCCTAAAAATGAAGCCGCAAGGCTTGCCGCGCTGAAGGGACTCGAGATCCTCGACACTCCCGAAGAGGAAATGTTCGATGAAATCACAAAACTTGCTTCCATGATCTGCAATGCACCCATATCCCTTGTAAGTTTGATTGATGAAACGAGGCAATGGTTCAAATCCCACCATGGTCTTCGAGCGAGAGAAACCCCACGTTCTCTTGCATTTTGTTCACATGCAATTTTGGGAGATGAATTGTTTATCGTTCCCAATGCCAAACACGATAACCGCTTCAAAAACAATCCCCTCGTGAACGGAGACCCCAATGTGATTTTTTATGCAGGCATCCCACTTGCACTGGATGACCAAATCAAACTCGGAACCCTTTGTGTGATCGATAACAAACCAAGAGAATTAAACGATGAACAATTACAAATGTTACGTTTACTTGGAAAACAAACTGTGCGATTGCTCCAGATGCGAAAAGACCGCGACAAATTGGAAATTGAAAAACAAGCAGCAGAGAGGGCCACGGCCGCTAAAAGGGATTTTATTGCGGCCATTAGCCACGACATTCGAAATCCTTTGAATTCTCTCCTTGGAATGTCGGAAATGATAAGAGACCAACCCATTCCTGAATCAGTTCATTCCTATGTGGAACATATCCAAAACGCAGGTGAAGTGATTTTGAATTTGGTGAATGATACGATTGAACTTTCACGTTTAGAAGAAAATGCATCTGTTCTCAATCAAGAATGGTTCCACTTGGGCCAATGTTTGGCTGTATACCATAATTTTTTCACAAACGAAACCAAACGCAAAAAAATCGAATTCCAATTAAAAAATGAAATTTCAGAAACTGTTTTTTTATTAACAGACAAACGAAAACTTGAAAAAATCATTTGGAACTTAACCACAAACGCCGTGAAGTTCACCCATGAGGGAAGTGTCTTTTGTCATGTATCATTGGAAACAAAGGCAGATGAAAATGCCACTCTTATCATACAAATCAAAGACACTGGGCCTGGAATCTCCCCGGAGATCAAAGATAGACTTTTCGAAAAATACAACGAATTTGTTCCAGAAGGCTGTGAAATTTCCGGATCAGGTCTTGGTTTATCAATCGTAAAACTTTCGTTAGATGAACTAAATGGAGAGGTACATGTCACATCACAATTGGGAGTCGGAAGTAACTTCGAAGTAAAAATCCCAGTGGTTTGGAAACGAGATGAGATCTCTTTGGAAAATGAAAAGGAAAGATCCAAAAAAGAAACAGGATTACCACATTTCTCCCATCGCAAAAAAGTCCTCATTGCCGATGACAATGAATTGAACCGAAAGGTCTTAAAAAACTACCTCCGTGCCCTTCCCTTCGATATCGTTGAAACTAGTAACGGGATCGAAACGGAAAGGATTCTTGGATTGGAGGCCTTTGATATTGCCTTTCTCGATATCGAAATGCCAGGGAAACATGGAACCGAAATTGCAAAATCCCTATCAAAGGAAAAGGAAAAACCCATTTTGTTTGCCTGCACGGGACTTTGTATGCCCGAAGAAAAAGAACAAATTTTGAGTTCTGGTTTTGCGTATTTTATGCCTAAACCTTACCTAAAGGAAGAACTCTACTCACATCTGACAGAAATCGCAAAAAAACACCCGTAGGGAAGACCGAAGGGTTTCTGTTATTTTTCCCTTTCTTTTTTAGGCGGTTTTTTTATTGTATCCTATTTCCATGACTAAGAATGACACCGAAGTTGGAAATGACTTCCAATCCTTCGGATTACGTCCTGAAATACTACAAGGAATCACTGAAGCAGGCTTCGAATCACCAAGCCCTATCCAAAAACAAGCGATTCCGCTCGTATTGGAAGGAAAAGATTTAATCGCACAAGCGCAGACCGGTACCGGAAAAACTGCAGCTTACGGACTCCCCTGTTTGAACCGAATCAATGTGGAAGATGGCATGCAAGTGCTTGTTCTCACACCCACTCGGGAACTTGCTTTGCAAGTATCAGATGAATTGTACAAACTGGGAAAACATTTAGGAATCAAAACCACCACGATTTACGGTGGAAGTTCCTATTCTAAACAAATCACTCAAGTGGCAAAAGGTGCCCAAGTTGCGGTTGCAACTCCTGGCAGACTCCTTGACCTATTAAAGGGTAAGGAACTTAAAAATTTCAAACCATCCATGGTGATTTTAGACGAAGCAGATGAAATGCTTGATATGGGATTTATGGATGATATCGAATCCATCTTTAACTTACTTCCCACAAAACGCCAAACATTATTATTTTCTGCAACAATGCCCGAACCAATTAAAAAATTGGCGAGTAAATACCAAACACACCCAGCTCATGTGAAGATTGCAGCAACAGAAAAATCTTCTAAGAACATCGAACAAGTGTACTACGTGATCGATGAAGCGGAACGTGAAATCGCTGTTGTACGAATTTTGGATTATGAAAACCCATACAAGGCAATCATCTTTACCAAAACAAAAAAAGAAGCTGATGACCTAAAAGCAACCCTTGGGTTCAAAGGATATCCCGTTGAAGCTCTTCACGGAGACCTAAACCAAAAACAAAGAGAACAAGTTTTAAAAAGCCTTCATGATGGCCGAGTCAAAATCCTTGTGGCAACAGATGTTGCGGCACGTGGTCTTGACGTAAAAGATTTGTCTCTTGTGATCAACTTCCACCTTCCTTTTGATAGTGAAAGTTATACTCACCGAATTGGTCGTACTGGCCGTGCGGGAAAATCAGGGAAAGCTGTGACTCTTGTGACCACAAGGGAATCAAGAGCCCTACTCCGACTAAAAGGCACATCAGGAACCAATCTAACGATTGCTGCACTCCCTACGAAAAAAGAAGTCCTCGCACGACGCGAAGAAGACTTTTTAAACAAAGTTGTGGAAACTGAAATCCATGTTGATGCAGAAGAAGTGTTGGAAAAACTTTTGAAGTTAGACGACAAACGTTCTGTCGCTTTGAAACTCCTTTCCAATATGCTCGACAAAACGAAAATCAGCGGGCCCGAAAAAATTGGAAAAACCCCAGCCGAATGGAGTGAAATGCCTCCTGGCGGTGGATCTGGTGGCAGACGCCGTCGTGATGATGGTGGCGGATCCAGTGGTGGTCGCGGTGGTTACCGTGGAGGAAGGTCGAATAGTGATCGCAGCGAAAGAGGCGAACGCAGTGACCGTGGAGAACGAAGGGAACGTGGTGGAGAAAGTAGTAGCCGCCGTTCCAGCACTCCAACTTCTAAAAAAGAAGGTGGAGTGTATGTGAAGGCTGCTGGGAAAAAAACTCAGCGTTTTCGGAACAAGTAGTGGCTCACAAACCACTCTTCTCCATTTCGATAACCCCATAACTCAGCACAGGCGAGAAAGAAAACTTTCCAATACACAAACCATTTGGTTTTTTCTTTTTCGCCGTAAGTACTCGCAAGGATTGGCAACAGTTTATCCTTGTTTTCAATCATGTTTTCATACCAAGCTTCCGATGTCCTTGCATAATGGGTTCCATTGACCACCCAGTGGTTTTCAATGAGAAAGTCTTTTTGGAAATACAAAAACAAATCATCGGAAGGCATCTGGCCACCCGTGAAAAAATACTTCGCCATCCAATCCGTTTCATCAATCACTTCAAACGGGTATGCAAATTCTTTATGAGTGAAGATATGCACAAAGAATTTTCCATCAGCCACAAGGAACTTCGATAACTTTTCAAACAGTTTTTCGTAGTTTTTCATGTGTTCCAACATCTCTACAGACACGATGCGATCAAATTTGTCTTTCGTGGTAAAATCATTCATGTCCTTTGTGATGATGGTGAGGTTTTTTAATCCCCTTTCCTTCGCACGTTTGTCGATGAATTCTTTTTGAGTGCGCGAATTGGAAACTCCAGTCACTTTGCATTTTGGAAATTTTTCCGCAATGTAGAGAGAGATACTGCCCCAACCACAACCCAAGTCAAGAACGCGCATTCCATTTTTGATTTCTGCACGTTCTACGGTGATCCGTAACATTTCTTCTTCCGATTCTGCAAACGTAGTATCAAGTGTTGGCCAATACCCTGATGAGTATTTCATCCTTGGTCCCATCACATAGGTGAAAAAATCACTGGGCACTTCGTAATGTTGTTCGTTTGCTGCATCGGTATGCACAGCAATCGGTGAATTCTTTAACGAGTTCACATAGTCCATTTTATGTTGGAGTTGGAGTGTCGCATTCTCTTTACGTTCTTGTTTGATGCGTAGGTCCAAAAGTTGGCGGATACGGAAACGAATGAGCCAATCCGGGAAAATATTTTTCTCCAAAAGTGAGTTGATGCTAAAAGAAGAAGACTCTTCCTTTTTTTGAGAATCTGTGAAATTCATGTTTTGTCCTTTTTTATTTAATGTTTTGGAAACCAAGGGAAAAATGCATTTGTGGTGCGCATGTATTCACGGAACAAATCGCCTTTTGACTGGAGTGAATACCTTTCAGCAAAAGGGACACCGGATACAAATCGTAACAACACAAACATAAAAACAGGGGTGAAAAGAGAACCAACGGCTTCTGGTGCAGAAAGAATGGGAATCACCCCGATTCCAAGCCAAATCACCCATTCAAAAAAGTAATTGGGATGCCTTGTGTACTTCCATAGCCCAACATTACACACCTTTCCTTTGTTTGTCGGGACGGATAAAAAATTGTGTAAATCCCGATCAGCTATGGCTTCACCCACAACTCCGAGCACAAATAAGGCCCAACCAATCCAAACCATAAGGGTTCCATTGGGGCCAAAGAGTCCTACATTCGGAAACAAATTCCAATGGGAAGCGAAGTAAAATGGGAATGATAAGAGTAATGCAAGTGCCCCTTGTAATAGGAAAACATTGGTGAACATTTTGGAGTGCACCTTGTCACCGTAGTCTTTGCGAAATCCAGCATAACGTTTGTCTTCTGGGTGATTGGTGCGAATGCGAGTCCAGTAAAGAAATCCTGACAATCGGATTGCCCAAACCCAAACTGGGATGAGGACTGCTAATTTTGCATAGATATTCCCTTTTCCAAAATAGGAAAGGACTGTGGCAATGCCCGCAATCACAAGCCCCCAACCCACATCAATCACGGCATAGTTGTCTCGGGATTTTCCCCAAAACCACATCAGGGTCATAAAACAAAAAGTAAAAATAACAGCCGTTAGATACGAAATCAAAACATTGTCCAAGTGGGTTTTTCCTCTACCTTGGTTTAGACGGGGTTCAATGTGTTTTGAAGTCGTTGTAGAGTTTTTTATAAAGAATTTTTTCTAAAAACTTGGGAGAGAAAAATCGCATCCACTCCAAAAACTTTCCACTCAAATTAAAGGTCACAAGCCTTGCCTCTTTGTCTTTTGCCACTGCCATTAACACTTGCGCCACTTCCTTAGCCGACTTACGTTTGCCTTTGGCAGGAGCCTCAGAGAGAACCTTTCCATCCGCAGTCAGACCCGAAGTGCGTAAAGCTGTATCAGTATAAGGGACACAGACAAGTGATACCCCAATCCCTGCTTCTAAACTTTCGATTCGAAGTGACTCCAACGCGGCATGAAGGGCTGACTTAGAAGCAGAATACGCAGCTCGCCCAGGCACACCATAGAGTGCAGAAACGGTCGATGTGGTCACGATATTCCCTTTGGCCGTTGCAACGAGAGGCAAGAGACCTTTGATGAATTGGATGGGGCCAAAAAAATTGGTAGCAAAGGTCTTTTGGTACACTTCCATCGTCAGGGAATCGAACCTGCCGTGAGCTGTGATGCCTGCATTATTGAAGAGCACATCCACTCGGTCCACACGTTTCCTTGTCCATTCAATCGCATCCTGGACAGAACTTGGATCGGAAAGGTCACAAGTGACTCGGTGGAGCACACAGTTTTTGTGTTTTGCTTCTGGCTCTGTGATATCACCCGCCCTTCGTGCCAATAGGACCAATTGGCATGGGTAAACGGCTAACTCCTCAAGTAATGCTTTCCCAATCCCACTCGAAGCACCAGTGATCACTACGACACTATCGTTCCAAAATTCTTTTTTCATACTACCCTTTCCAATAGATTCCCACTCGACAAAGGAATCTGAAGGCAAAGGATCTGACGAGTGAATTTTCTAACAAGGTGGACTGGGGAGCTATGAAGAACAAAGTATGGGAAATCCAAGGGAATTTTGGAATCCAAAACCTAAAAGAAGCGGAACGTGATGAATCGGAATCACTTGCACCAAAGGAAGTTCTTGTTCGCCTAACAGCGACTTCACTTAACTATCGGGATTATTTAATGGTAATTGGAACCTACAACCCAAGGCAAAAACTCCCCCTTGTTCCATGTTCCGATGGTGCCGGAGTTGTGGAAGCAGTAGGATCGGAAGTTACTCTTTGGAAAAAAGGAGACCGAGTCCTTCCGATTTTCGCGCAAAAGTGGTTGGATGGAGCACCCAATATGGACAACCTTCGTTCCACTCTTGGTGGACCAAATGACGGTTGTTTGGCGCAATACGGAAAATTTTCCGAAGAAGGACTTGTTGCCACCCCAAGCCACCTAACAGACAAAGAGGCAGCCACATTGGGTTGTGCTGGCCTCACCGCCTACAATGCCGTTGTGAATTTTGGTGGGATCGAACCTGGAAGTGATGTTCTTTGCCTTGGTACCGGTGGTGTTTCTTTATTTGCCTTACAATTTGCGAAAATGATGGGAGCTCGTGTCATCATCAGTTCTTCGAGCGATGAAAAACTGGCACGTGCCAAAACCTTAGGTGCCGACGAAACCATCAATTATACAACTAAATCCAATTGGGAACGAGACGTCAGAAAACATACGAAAATGGCGGGAGCCGATCTCATCATTGAAGTGGGTGGTGCTGGGACCATGCAAAAGTCTATGATGAGTGTGAAACCTTACGGGACCATTGCACTGATTGGTGTGCTTGCCGGTGGTGAATCCAGTTTATCACTTTACCCAATCCTAATGCAAGGTGTCAAAGTGCAAGGGGTCATAGTGGGGAGCCGTGCCGACTTTCAAAAAATGAACCGTGCCATTGAACAAAACAAAATGAAACCAGTTGTGGACAAAGTGTTCGGTTGGAAGGAAGTACCAGAAGCCTTAGATTATTTACAAACAGGGAAACATTTTGGGAAAGTGGTGGTGAGTTGGGAATGAGTTTGGAATCCAACTAAAAGATTCTAAACGGATCTTAGATGGATCAACTCATCTTTGAGGTTACCAAATGCAAATGGTAACCTTTCGAAATTAAAAAATGATAGGCGAAATAAATTCCTTCTGGGATGAACGTTTCGTTTTGAAATCCCAATTTTGGATAGGCAATGATACGATCTAGATCACCAACGATTTCGTTGATGATCATAAATAGGTTTATTTTAGAATGTGGTGCATCGAGCAAACTGTAGTCAGGTGATCCAATTTGGAAGATAGGTCCAGGCCATTGTTTTTCCAATGCCAATTTGATACGTAGGGTCATCGATGGTTTTTGGAGTGCGATGATGGTATCGAAATGTAAACCCATATTAGAAATTAATTTTTTTGTGAATTGGATATTTTCGCCCGTATGAGTCGAATGGGGTTCAATGATGACACTCTCTTTGGGTATCCCTAATTCAATTGCATGTTTCGCAAATGATTCTGCTTCTGAGTTTGGGAAAACATGTTTTGTAAAAAAATTGAGTCCACCAGAAAACAATACAAACTTTGTATGATTTTTATGGTACAATGAAACCGCATGTTCTGCCACTCGTAAATCGTGGCTACAAAGAACAAAAATTAAATCTGCTTTGCCAAGTCTGTCTTTTACACTTAGAAAATCCCAAATCTCTAAAGCATAACGGAAATCTTCATCAGGAATTTTCAATTTTTAGTTCCTTTATAAGCGATTCTGAGGGCAAATGCCCTACTCTTCATCACTACTTCCAACCTGGTAACCATTGGGTATTATCTTTCAAATTTTCCCAAGGGATCATTTTTGACTTTTTAGTGAGGATGGCTTCGATTGTCACTTGATCAAGCTTATCCGTTGACCCTTGCTGCCAATGGACTTTGGTCACGATAAAATGTTTTTCTCTTTCCAAAACCTTTACCGAGGTCCATTTTGAGAGTAATAGTTTTTTCGGATTGATTTTATTTTGCAAAGTAGAGTCTAACGCACGCTATATGATTATTGTTGGGATAAAATCCTAAAGATTTTGGTATTCTGATTTTAGAATTGCCATTGGAATTGTGGACCAGAATGCCCCTTTGAATTTTGTATTTTCTCTTAGTAATCCTTCATTTTTGAAACCAGCTTTTTTGTAACAGTCAATTGCAGCCTCATTAAAATCGTAAACATTCAATGTAACTCGATTGAGATTTAATTGTAAAAATGTTATCTCTAATAAATTTGTTATTATTTGTCGACCGATACCTTTGCCCCTGAAGTTTTCGTTTCCAACCAAAATGCGAGAGATATGAGCAGATTCGTTTGATTGATCGATGGTTAATTGGCAGTGACCAATGAGATCTGAATTTTCTGAATCGATCACTGAAAAAATTTTTAATCTTTCCGGATGAGTGGAAGCGTATTCTAAATCGTTTTTTAATTGGTCCTTTAGAGAGTCCATTTTATATAAAGGTCCTGCCCAAATGAGTAAAAATTCTTCATTTTTTGACCAAGAATAAATTTGTTCTATATCCACTTCGGAAAAGTTTCTTAATTTGATCTTCATATTAGATTCAATTTTTAACGTTTGCCTGGCAGGTTGGACAACCACAAAAGTCCGTCGACGAGCCATAGGGAACTAGTGGTTCGTTTGCCTAAACAAACAAGCAAAAAACGCCGATATGGCCCCTTCCAAGTTAGAACCGTAACTTATGGTAAGTGCTGCTACGACGTCAATTCTTATAAAAGATTTCAGAATTTACCAAACAGGGAATGATATTCAACCAGTCCTATGCTGAAAGTATACACATATTTTAGAAATTAAGAACATTCAGATGATCAAATACACGAAATGCATTTTGATTTTGAAGCAACTTGATTTGATTTTTTAGGATTAAAGTACAAATTGTCCAAGATTTCATTGGTTCTAAACTTTTTTAGATTTTTTTACTAAAAACTGTACGATTCTTGCATTCGTTTTTGGCATAGGAGAAGACCGTATTTGGTCTTTCAAAAATTGAAAATGCAAAGATCCATGATTTTATTTTTGTTTTCGTTACTTGTATCGGTTGTGAATGTTTTAGTGGCACAGCAAACACCACAAGAACCCCAAGGCCCAAACCTTAACCCGAATCCAACAGGAGCTCCCCAAACCACCACCACTTCCGTACAATCTGCCACAGATCTGAAACAAACCCCACCAATTCCCACTTGGTCGGATGGATTCAGCGCAGGTGCACTTGTTCGTATACGACCTGAGATGAAATACAATTTTGATTTCAATCGGAATACCAATGACAATGTGGATTTCACTGGCCAAAAGATTCAATTTTGGATCCAAAAGGAATTCACAAAAGATGTAATTGCAAAAATTACCTTCCAAGACAGTAGGCTTTGGGGTGCGGAAAAAGGATCATTGACTGGTTTGTCGACTGCCAACGATGGGACCAGGCAAAGCACAGATGTTCGAGAAGCTTATGTGGAAGTGAAAAACAATTTCAATCTTCCCTTCCACTTCCAAGTGGGAAGACAAATTTTGCGGTATGGTGACGAACGTTTGGTAGGTTCACTTGATTGGACGAATGTGGGAAGGAGTTATGATGGGTTACGTTTAAAATGGGAGGATAAATATTTTTCATCTCATATCTTTGTCACTTCGGTGAGCGAGCGCCATTCTGATATCGCAGGCAACACAACCAATTTTGGAGTCAAAAACCAATACAATACCTATCTCGATTGCCCTTATAATGGAACGAAAGTTTGTACAACTAAAATCGATGCCCAAAGACAAGAGTTAGGTGACTCTTATTTTTCCGGATTTTATAATACTCTAAAACCATCGGACTACTTGCATATTGATTTGTATTACCTTGGCTTGCAAAAAGAATACCTGAGAACAAACCAGTCTCTTGTCCTCACCACTGGAGAAGTGGGAAACCCAAACACAAGAGCTGGCAGATGGGACGTGCTTCATACCTATGGGATTCGCCTCACAAACAAAACACAAGCAAACAAAAAAGCATTACAAGCGATCGACTATTCCTTTGAATATGCAGTACAAACAGGAACAACAGGTAGGAATGTTACACCCAAGTGGGATACGTTTCAAACGAATGTGAGTTTGGTTGACCCTCTTACCAATTCGAATTACCAACAAAACCTATACCGAGAAAAAGAACGTTACAAAACATATGCTTTCGGTTCTGACATAGGTTATACGATCGCAAAATTCCGCATGGGAGCTGCATATGATGTGGGGAGTGGAGATCCAAACCGTACAGATGGATCAGTTGCATCCTTTCAAAACCTATTCCACACCAACCATTTATTTTATGGAATGGCCGACCAAGTCAGTTGGGTGAACATGAAATCAAAATCGGTAAATCTAAGTTATACGACTGAATCCTACGGATCATTTCGTATTGACTATTTTGCCATCGAAAAACACAAATTGCAAGACAGTTGGTATGACATTGCTGGCGTTGCGAAATCAGGTGCGAGTACTGAATCCATTTCCAATAACCAATATAACACAAGCCAAGTCCTAACAGAAAATGGAGCTGGCAACAATCGACCAGTCTCCCTACTCGGTCGCTCCCTCTTCCGTGAAGTGGATGTAAAATACAACATCCCCTATAAAAATATTTTGTTTGAAGCTGGGTATAGTATGATCTTTGCGGGTGATGCCATCCAAAACAAAGTGAATGACCGAACCGTCAATGCGAATGTGTATACCAACCAATTTGGGAAAAACGCACAGTTTGCGTATCTTATGATGACTGCACAATTTTAGGAATAAATTGTCTGAAGGTTTCTCGACAGGCTCCTCCCTTGTTTTGATGAGAATTGAGACAAGGGGGAAAGATCACATAGTGATTTAAAAATATTGTCCTTATTTTGGCGCCTCGGATTTGTTAGTTGAGCACGATTCTATCCAAGAACGACCGCGCGATCCGCTTCAATCTTTTCTAGCGGAGAAGATTTTCCTCTGCTAATTCTTTTCAAAAACGTTGAGAATTAAGATTCAAAACAAATGTTTTGAATCAATCATATCCCAAACAAAATGCAATAAAACTTTATAAATAATTTCTCTCCTTCAGATTGAATCATAATTTTATGCTCAATATATTGGTTAAAGAAAAAAACTATTTTACCTATTCAACGTGAGACTTCATTTTTATTTCAAAGTGATTCCTAATCAAAAGGTAAACCTACCTCTGCTACGTCTGAATTTCTCAAAGATTCACTGCGAGCGATGTTTTAATCATAAATGAAAATATAAACGAGTGAATTTTCATAAAAAAACTTATTCCCATTTTTATCTTTAGTATAAGCATATTTGGGAACTGATCGCTTCTTAATCTTGATAACAGCAATGAAAGTGAATCCCTTGTTTGCGCAGTAATATGACCTTTTTGAGAATAAATTTTTTAGATTTTTGTAAATTTGTTCACAAAACAAAGAATATGTGGTAGATGGAGCCATTGGGTGGCGGGTGGAATACCCCACCCAGTCCAGATAGGGCGGGGATTTCTACGTACCAATCCACTTTCACCCAAGCCCCACATCAAGTGCCATCATGAGCACAAATCCAAACATTGCCCCGAGGGTTGACATTTCCGTTTCCTTCCCTGTATGGGATTCGGGGATGAGCTCTTCCACCACCACAAAGATCATCGCTCCTGCCGCAAACGAAAGTGCAAATGGGAGGATACTTTCTACATAAAACACAAGGGCCGCTCCGAGAAGTCCACCAATGGGTTCGACAAATCCTGACAATTGCCCATACCAAAAACTTTTTTTAGCACTATAACCTTCGCGTAATAATGGGATAGATACAGCAGCCCCTTCAGGGATATTTTGGATCCCAATCCCAAAGGCAACTACGATCGCCGCCATCAATGCATCGTAGGTAAATCCATCACCTAAGGCACCAAAGGCGACTCCAACCGCCAGCCCTTCAGGGAGATTATGCAAAGTAATGGCAAGGATGAGTAACAAACTCCTTTGGAACGAAGACTTCCCCCCTTCCAATCGGTTCTCTTCCAAACCAACATGTAAATGAGGCAGGAGTTTGTGGAGGGCATACAAACTTAGCCCTCCCGATAGAAAACCAAAACTCACATGGAACCAAGCAAGTTGGCCTGCGTTTTCCGAAAGTTCAATGGAAGGCAGTAAGAGTGACCAAAAACTGGCTGCGATCATAATGCCCGAAGCAAACCCAAGCATCGCATTAAAAACTGGTCGTGGCACGGTCCGAAAGAAAAAAACAAACCCTGCGCCAAAGGCAGTACAAAACCAAGTAAACCCAGTGGCAAGGAGGGCCAAAACCACAGGGTGGAGGGAGAGGAGTCCGTCAAACATTTATTTGGCGGGCATCATCCCAACAAATAGAGAACTCATCTCTTTGGAACGCCAAAGCCCATCGACATCTTTTTCCACACTGACAGGTCGGTAACTAGAAGCACCCTTTGTGGCAACAAAGAGTTTGATTTTTCCAGTTGCTTCATCCCCAGAATAGGGATTGGTGTAGGTTTCTACTGTCAGTGGAAGTGTCGGCGAATATCCGTTAGATGGCTCTGCCCCTTTCCAATACCCATTTGGTAACATTTTATATTTGTCAAGTTGGCCGAGTAAGTAGGAATCACTCCCTCCTAAATCCACGCCATCTACTGCTGAGGGTTTATTAGACTTTTGTCTATTTTTAGAAAGGATGGATAGTACAATTGCTTTCCGTCCCAATTCTGGGTTTTTTCCATACATCGACATCGCAAGAACGAGCATCGCAGCTGCACCTTCTGGTGAGGTGGCAGTGGCCGCTTGGATGGTTTTGAATTCTTCAATGCTTGTAGGTTCCGATGAAAAACTGACAGGTTTTCGTTCTGTCAAATTTTGCGCCACAAGGGAGACAGAGAATGAGACAAGGAGTAAGGATACGATTCGTTTCATGGGCGAAAATCTTACCGTGTTTGTTCACTGATGCAATCTTTTTTCTAAATTTTTTCTTTACCAAAGAGAACTTCGGACTACCGTTTTCGTATGAAAAAAATTTTTACTTTGGGTTTAATCCTTTTTCCACTTCTTATCACCTCACAAACATTAAAGGATGCAAAAGAATTCCAAGCCCTTTCCAAAAAAATGTGCGCGAAATCTTCGGAATGTATGAAAGAGAAACTAAAAGACCTTCCTCCGGAACAAAGGAAAATGGTCGAGTCTCAATTTGTAAATGGGAATGTCTGTGAATCTCGTTACAAACATTACGTTGTCGATGGCCAAAAACCAAGTAATGACAAACCAACCAAAAAACTCACCAAACAAGACATCGAAGACATGAAACAATGTGCCAAAGAAATGGCCGCTTTTTCTTGCGCTGATTTAGAAGATGGGAAAGTTCCATCTGCTTGTGAAAAATTCCAGTCAGACGAAGATTAATGCCTAACACAGAAATCGATTGCCAACGGATGTCCATTCCAATGACAATCGGTTTCCAATTGTTAACGATTTCTAGATTTCCCTCACAAATTGGTTCAATTTTGTGTTCCTCACCACTTTATAAAGACCCAATCATTGAAATGGTATGTGACCATTCTATAAAACATTTTCATTCCATCCAATAAGGGCTCACTTCTTTCAAACTTTTTCCCCCTAATAGTTTCAAAGCCAATCGGTCCACTCCAATAGAGATCCCTGAACAATTTGGGAACCCATCTCCTAAAGCAGTGAGAAAATCTTCGTCAATAGAAAATATTTCTTTCCCCAATTTGGCACGTAACTCTTGTTCGTCTAAAAATCGTTTGCGTTGTTCCTTTGGGTCATTCAATTCATAAAAGGCATTGGCAAGTTCCAATCCATCCCAATATATTTCAAATCGTTTGGCAACCCCTGCCTCAATCCGAGATAGGGCAGCACATTCTGGTGGGTAATCATATAAAAACACAATCCCATCACCTAATTTTGGTTCGATGCAATTTAGGAATACCAAAAAGAACAAATCTTCATACTGCCATGCTTCCAGTTCTTCTTTTGGAGTGGCTGTTAATTTTTGTTTGGTGATGGACTGGATCAAATTTTCCCTTTCAAACCCATGCCCAAGGTGGATGAGGAATACTTCCACCACTCTGAAATGGCGTATCCAACCTGGTTTCGACAATTGGTTGTGGAGTTTGGGTTCACCAACGGTAAAGATGAGTTCCCTTAAAAACTTTTCGATAAAATGACGTAGCACCACATCATCCATCCCTTCCGCATAGAGTTCTAACATCAGAAACTCTTTGGTATGATACGAACTGCCCACTTCTCCTGACCGGTAGGTATGGGCGAGTTCAAAGATCCGAGAGAGCCCTTTTGCCATCATTTGTTTTAAGCTGTATTCAGGTGAGGTGATGAGGTAACCTTTTTCTCTACCAGAAGGAGAACGCACCTCAAAAGGATCCAAGTATGGTTCCATCCCAACGATGGGTTTCAGTGTCGGTGTATCCACTTCCATAAATTCATTCCGAATCAAAATCTCTCTGATTGTTTGTAAAAGTTTGGAACGAAAAATGAGTGTATCTTTTGGTAAAACCTGCAAAACTAACCTCCGATGGCAAAAAAAACAAAGTATTTATCTGTTAGGGAAATCCAAAATGCCTATGAAATTGTCATCTCATCCAAAGAAGTCCATGCAGAATTGGAAGATGAATTGGATTCGGTGATGCATATGTTATTTTTCCAAACAAGATCCCATATCCAAATGGACCTATCCAACTTGCCCTACCTACCGCTCACCCTTCTCACCAAACTATTGAATATGGCAAGGGACCTTCGTTTGAAAAAACGTGTCCTCGTTCTCAATGGCCTCACCCTTGCGAGCCACCACTACCTCAAACGATTTGGGCTAACCAAACTCGTTTTCCCAAGTGAAGCCATCCTTAGGGAGTCTCATCGAGATCCCAAGGGATAATCTCCAACTGCACTCCCATTTCACCTAACAATAGCATCGTTCGTCTGTCGAGAGTGACCCCTTTTGTGAATTCAGAAGCAAATTCAACAGAGACGTAAATCGCCGAATCGTAGTTTTCTGTAAATTCTTTCAGTTCTTTGCGAACGGGAGCAAGCGCTTTCAAAATGTCCCAGATGTGGTCTTGGGCTGGAAACTCTGGTCCTAACTTAGAATTGAGCTGCCAATGACTCGGAATTGTCATATTTTCGATGTCTTTCACATCCCCACCGTGGTAATAGTCAGGTGTTAGGCCTAATTTTTCCGTCACTTCCAAAGGGCGTAGCCTAGTCCCAGTGATGGCAAACATTGCCCACGATTTTAGTTCTCTTTGTGTTCCCAATTCCATTTTTTACTTTTTTTTTCTACTACAAGAACCAAATTGAGAAAGAACTCAAGGGAAAAACATGAAAAATATTTTGGTAATTGAGGACGATCCGGACATCGGGAACCTAATCCGGAAATCTCTCGATTCAGCTCACTACACCACCTCCGTTTTTGAAAATGGCGAAGATGGATTGAAATTTTATAAATCCAATCACCCTGATTTGGTGATTCTTGACCTCTCACTTCCAGACATTGATGGTATGGAAATTTGCCGTAGCATCCGAAAATCGGACGAAAGTACTCCCATTTTTATTCTTTCTGCAAGGACAGAAGAAATTGATCGCATCATGGGACTCGAGTTAGGTGCGGATGACTACATCACCAAACCTTTTTCCGTACGTGAACTCAAAACCAGAGTGGATGTATTCTTTCGTCGTTGGGATAAAAAAATTGGAATCAAACCCAATGTGGGACAAGCAGGGGAAATCATCCGTGGTGCCTTAAAAATTGATTCCATTCGTCGCCGTGTTACGCTTAACGAAAACATCATCAACATCTCGCGAAAAGAATTCGACATTTTACAACTGCTCGCTGGTTCTCCAGGGAAAGTTTTTTCTCGTGAAATGATTTTGGAATCGGTTTGGGGAGTGGAATGGGATGGCTTTGAAAGGATGATCGACAGCCATATTAAACGAATCCGTTCCAAACTGGAAAAAAATTCCGCACAACCAGAATGGATTGAAACCATTTGGGGAATTGGATACCGTTTCACTGACAATTTTGAAAACATTGTCGTGCCAGACTAACAGACGTTATGGAAGAAGTGAAAAAAGAAAAGTCCCTCATCGACGAAATTAAGTTGTATGAGAAAAAAGCCAAGGAAATTGAACAAAGAGCCAAGGAGAAGTATATGGAACAAGTAAGTGACATCAAACAAAAGTTAGGGAAAGCAAGTGAAGAAGCTTCGATCCGTGCCAGAGAAGTGATCGATAATGTGGGAACTTATGTAAAAGAACACCCACAAAAAGCAGCTGTGATTGGATTTGGTGTCGGACTTGGACTTGGTTTAGCCCTCGGTTGGTTTTTTAAGAAGAAATAATTGGACGAAAGACACTCTAAACACCGCAAAAAAGGTGGTTTAAAAGCCACCTTCGAAGAATTCATCGCCAAACTTGTGTCTTATGCAGAAGTAATGGTGATTTACCTGCAAAAGAACATCCAATTTTATGTACAAAAATTTGTTAGGAAATCAGTTTGGGTTTTCACGGCTCTCACACTAATTTTCCTCGGACTTATGTACACTTCGTACGGCATTTTTTTAAGTATCCAAAAATTTATCTCTGCTGGAGATCCCATCCTTGCCAGTTTCGGAACTGGAATCGGATTTTTACTTTTTGCCATTCTCTTTTTATCCTTTGTATTTCGTAAGTAACTAACGTATGGTGTTCAATCCCTTCCAAGACCACAACCGTTACCTCGACAAGGACCCAAAGGACATGACCTTGTCCGAATTACGGATGTTACTCAAAATCAAACGAATGGATTTACAACTCGGTTGGAATGAATTAGAAGGCAAAATCAAATTTTGGCAGCGGGTGGCACGTTCCCTTCGTGAATCAGGCATTTTAGACAAAGCCAAAGAAGGAATCCAAAGTTATTTGCAAAAGGATCCACCAAAAGGATAAGGAATCCTTTCTACCATGCCGATCCTAGTAAAAACAATACGGGGAAGAAGATGGCATCGGAAGAAATTTTAGTATTTACCACAATTGGCGACCGCGACATGGCGGAAGAACATATCTCTGAAATGTTAGAACAAGGCATCATCGTATCAGGCACGATCTTTCCTGAAGTGGAACTGGTTTACTTATGGGAAGGCAAAATCACGGTTGATACCGAAAACAAAATCCTCCTCAAAGCAAGGGCCGACAAATACGAAGCCATCGAAGCCTATATCATGAAACACCACCCATACATTGCTCCTGAGATCATTCGGATGGATGTGAGTTTTGGTAGCCCCGCCTACAAAGCGTTTGTTGCTGACAAAATCAAAAAAAATTCGTGAGTAAACAGGTTAGTAATGATTTTCATAATATTTCATTCGCCTGTAATCACCAAATTGTTTTAAAACCTGTTAGCTTCATTCTGGAAATCACAGAATCCTTTGTTATCAGATATACACCAAAGTATACAATGGGTATCGGTTTTACTTTTAAGCCAAACTGTACTTACGACCGGAAAATCGTAAGGCCAAAGGATAAATACGCATCCTGTTTTATGTTTTCCGATTCTCATCGTATTCTTTATACCAATGCCAAGAGCCATAAAATGCGATGAGAAGGAAAACCACATATTCGATCGTCACAAACGGGATTCCTTTTAAGTAATAGAGAACAATACAAACTAGATCCACAAAAACCCACAAAAACCAAGATTCTAATTTCCTTTGAGCCAGTAACAAATTGGCAAAAATACTTGCCACTGTCGTGAATGCATCCCAATACAAAAAGTCAGGAGGTTTTACAAATAAACTAGGAAACCATCCTGGTAGGTGTTTTGTGAACTGGCCAAGGCCAAAAGTTCCAAAAACAAGTAAGGCCACGAGGATCAGATTTTTTTCTTTGCCAAGGGAAACAATTTTGGTAAAGGAACCAGTTCGTTTTTTCCAGATGATCCAACCATAAATACTCGATCCAAAAAAATAGACCTGCAACAGCATATCAGAATAGAGTTGGATTTGGAAAAATAAAAAGAAAAAACAAATGGAGTTAAAAATTCCAATGGGCCAAGTTACGATATGATTCCTTGCGGCCAAATACACACAGACAAGACCAGATGTGGTTCCTAAAAATTCAAGGTACGATAAAGGATACCCATACAACTCAAAGATTGTGTACTCTAAGGAAACGTATTGTTTCAAAAAAAGGAATTCTGGCATCAATTTCTAGTCTCTAAGGTGAGTTCATTTTCAATCATTTGCAAATCAAAGGAAATGGCCTTGAACTTAACTGCGAATTTTTTTAATTTTGTCAATGGAAAGAACATTTCTGATCTTGGCCTATCAATCGATTCGAAAAAAATCTTCTTTAAAACCTTTTTCCCCAAGCCATTTACTCTGCAAAAGATTATAACCTACAATTTCAAAGTCCCTCGCAATCCACTTCCGATACTTTTTTTTGGTTCTAGAAAATGCATATGGATCTACAAAAGACATTTCCTGTTTCATGACCGCATAATCTTCATTTGTTGGCACAGTGAAATACAAATAATTACAATACTTGGCCATTTTTTCTAATACGGAAGGGATTTGGTTTTCTGGCAAATATTGGATGACCGAATTACAAATCCCAAGTTCCACGGGTTCCTTTTCTAATTTTGGTAAAACCAATGTTTCGAGTGATTCGTGGTAAATGTGAAATTTATCGGATCGTTTGACCCAATCCTTTTTTTTTAATTCTTCAAATGCTTCTTTGGATGCATCCACAGCAAACACTTTGACAGGCGAAAAGGCCTTTACCATTTCACGAAGTAAAATCCCCTTTCCAAACCCAAAGTCTGCGATTTTGTAAACAGGGATTTCCATCAGTTGGAAAAGAGACTTTAGGTATTCGGCATGTTGCTTTGCATTATAGGATCCATCGACATCAAGTCCGTTCCCATAAATCTCTGACCAATATTCCGATCCAAACTCTTTGCCGTTTTTTCCGAGCCCCACTTGTTTTGGTTTCAAAAATCGTTTCATTAGAATTGAACTCCCAAACTTTGCAGTTCCCGAATCATCTCTTTTATGTACTTTGGATCCTTTGTTAACTGGTCTACTTCCTTTTGGTAGGCTTTTGTGACCATTTGGTTGTCTAACTTCACTCGTTTTAGATACACATCCAATGACTCTTTTGTGATTTTACTCGAAGGGAAATCTGCCATGAGTGGGTGCGAAAAAAATCTTTGTCTAATCGAATCTTCTAATTCTCGAATTTTAGATTTGATGATTCCAACAAAACGTTTGATCGAAGAATCATGGAACGAAACATTCGTTTGTTGGCTTGGAATGAGTTCATCTACTTGCAATTTAATTTCTAAAATTTCAGCAATATTCATATTATCTCTGGCACCAGAGAGTTTTGTCATCAGTTTGGCTTTTTTCTCGCGTAAGATTGGATCTTGTTCTTTGTCTGGATGGATGAGTTTGGCTAAATTTTTGAATAATGTATTGATATCCGTCCCCAACAACCGTTCTGCTTCTAATTGTTTTTTTTCCTTCTCCATTTGGGCTTTCGATTTTCTTTTATTGTTGGATCCCGATTGGGACTTTCTAAAATACTCAGACCGATACTCTTCATACTTTTCGCGAAAATCTCGGTATTTTTCTTCGTGAGACTCTCGTTCTTCGTCCGAATCAAATTGGGTTCGATTGAAATCATCCAAATCAATGTCCATACCAAACGTTTGTTTGATGCGAGATTCCATTTGGTTTTTATACCGAATTCTTTCCATTTTTTCAAATTTGGTTTCTAATTGGTCACGAAATGGGTTATAAAATTCAGGGTCTTCTGTCAAATTATCGTTACAAATATCCAATAAATACCTTCGCAGAAACTCTCTTTGCATTTTACCAAAAGATAATTTTTCTTCCAGTAGTATGGAACACATGAGTTCAAATCTTTCCCGCTCTAATTGTTTTTGTTTGTTTAATTCGGGTAAAACAACATTCAGATAGGTTTCATTCACCAGTTGGAATAAAGGTTCAATTTCTTTGGAACGGTCGAGAGTTTCTTTGTGTTTACGCAAAGCATCATTGAATTCTTTTTGTGCTTTGGTTTGGTTGGAAGATTCTCCAGACCATACAAGTTCTTCTTCTTGGGAAGTTTTTTCCACTGAGGATTTCTTTTGTTTAGGATTTCCTTTTTTCGGATGGGTTTCTGGATTTGAAGATGGATTTGTTTTAGGTTTTGGACTTGGCATGAAAAGGAGTGACTTGCCAGAAAATTTCTGGCAAGTGTTTCATCGAATTTTTAGTTACGCTTTCATCAAGTTCAAGGCAGCACCTGCTTTGAACCATTCGATTTGTTGCGCATTATAAGTATGGTTCACTTGGATCTCGTCTTTTTTCCCATCTTTGTGGTTGAGAACGAGTGTAAGTGCCTTACCTTCTTGAAAACTAGTTAAACCATTGATGTCGATTGAATCGTCTTCTTGGATTTTATCGTAGTCTTCTTTATTGGCAAATGTTAACGCTAACATCCCTTGTTTTTTCAAGTTTGTTTCGTGGATACGAGCAAACGATTTTACAAGGACTGCCCGCACTCCCAAGTGCCGTGGTTCCATGGCTGCGTGTTCTCTCGAAGAACCTTCCCCATAGTTTTCATCACCGACCACAATGGATCCAATGCCTTGTGCTTTGTAAGCCCTTTGGGTTTGCGGAACAGGTTCATAATTCCCAGTGATTTGGTTTTTCACTTCATTGGTTTTGCCGTTGAAGAAATTGGTCGCACCAATGAGAAGGTTATTGGAAATATTATCCAAGTGGCCACGGAATTTTAACCATGGACCTGCCATGGAAATATGGTCGGTTGTACATTTTCCTTTTGCTTTGATGAGGAGTTTCAAACCTTTGAGGTCTGTTCCTTCCCAAGCTTTGAATGGTGCAAGGAGTTGGAGCCTTGTGGAACTTGGATCCACAATCACTTGGACACCAGATCCATCCGCGGCCGGTGCCACATAGCCAGCATCTTCAACAGCAAACCCTTTCTTTGGAAGTTCTTCTCCCGTAGGTGGGTCGAGTTTTACCTTTTCCCCTTTTTCGTTGGTGAGGGTATCTGTAAGTGGATTGAAACCCAAATCACCGGCAATCGCAAGTGCTGTTGTGATTTCAGGTGATGCTACAAAGGCATAGGTATTTGGGTTACCGTCTTGTCGCGCTTGGAAGTTACGATTGAAGGAGTGAACAATTGTGTTTTTTTCCTTTTTCTCAGCACCCACACGTGACCACATCCCAATACAAGGCCCACACGCATTCGAAAATACTTTGGCACCAATTTGGTTGAAGGTATCAATGAAACCGTCTCTTTGGATGGTGTATCGAACAAGCTCCGAACCAGGAGTGATGGTAAATTCTGCTTTGGTTTTGAGGCCTTTGGATGCCACTTGTTTGGCAAGGGATGCTGCACGAGAGATGTCTTCATAGGAAGAGTTCGTACAAGATCCGATGAGTCCCACTTCTACTTTGAGAGGCCAACCATTCTTCGCTGCTTCTTCTTTCATTTTAGAAATCGGAGTGGCAAGGTCTGGTGTAAACGGTCCATTGACATATGGTTCGAGAGTGTCGAGATCAATTTCGATCACTTGGTCAAAGTATTTCGCTGGGTCGGCATACACTTCCGGGTCAGCGGTTAAGTGAGCTTTGTATTTGTTCGCAAGGTCAGCCACATCACTTCTGTTAGTGGATCTTAAGTAACGTTCCATGGAAGCATCATAACCAAATGTAGATGTAGTAGCACCAATTTCGGCACCCATGTTACAGATTGTACCTTTTCCCGTACAAGAAAGCGCTTCAGCACCTGGTCCAAAGTATTCTACAATCGCACCCGTTCCACCTTTCACAGTGAGGATTCCAGCTACTTTTAGAATCACGTCTTTTGCGGATGTCCAACCATTCAGTTTTCCTGTGAGTTTGACACCGATGGCTTTTGGCCATTTGAGTTCCCATGGGAGACCCGCCATCACATCACAAGCGTCAGCTCCACCCACACCGATGGCAACCATTCCAAGTCCACCAGCATTCACTGTATGGGAATCGGTTCCAATCATCATCCCACCAGGGAATGCATAGTTTTCCAAAACAACTTGGTGGATGATACCAGCACCTGGTTTCCAGAATCCAATTCCATATTTATTGGAAACGGAGGATAAAAAATCATAAACTTCTTTGTTTTCAGTGACCGCAATGCCAAGGTCTTTTCCTGATTCTTCTTTGGCTGTGATCAAGTGGTCACAGTGAACGGTGGAAGGCACTGCCACTTTTTTTCTGCCGGCTTGCATGAACTGCAAAAGGGCCATCTGAGCTGTTGCATCTTGCATCGCCACTCGGTCTGGTGCAAAGTCAACATAATCAGCACCACGTCCAAAACTTTTGGATGGATTTCCGTCCCAAAGGTGGTTGTATAAAATCTTTTCTGTGAGAGTGAGGGGTCGACCCACAATCTTTTTGGCTTGTGCGATGGCCGCTTCCATTTTGGAATAACGAGCCGCAATCATTTCTATATCAAATGCCATCTGAACCTCTTATACCTATCAGACCGTAGGAAAAAAGGGAATCAATCGAAAATTAAACTACAAAAGCTAAAATCAGTAAAATTGGTTCTTTTGGCGAAGTGAATTGGGATTATCCGTCAATGCGGACATACACTTCATCGGCTTTTAAGATAAGTCCTGTTTTGATTTCGATGAGTCTCGTATTGACAAAAACACCATCTTGGTAAGGAGTTACAATCCCTGTGATGATGACATCTAATTTCAAAACCTCACCTATTTTCCGCAAGGTGGCAGTGTCCGTTGGTGAATCCAAACTGAGTCCCGCTTCTTTTAAGACCTTTTGGTTGGCCAACCGATCGAGCACAAGGTAACGATCCTTTTTGACAAGTTCGGTTGTGAGTTTTTCGGCAAGGATTTCACCGTAGGGACTTTTTTTACCCTCATTGTCTAAAAAAGTGAGCACTACCAATCTCTCTGGATGGAAATACAAACCCCTTTCCGACAAGGAAACTGCTAATTGTTCTAATGGAGGTGTAGGAGGTTTTTTGGGTTTGGACTCACGTTCCTCTCCCAAGTAACATGCGCTAAATAAAGCAAAGATCAAAAAGAAACTTAATAATTTAAAATGCAAGTTCCATCCCAAGTGATGTAACATATTCATAAAACGATTTTCCATTAAATGTATTCCCTACCATATAACCACCTGGTACCCCATAAAGCACACCGTCTTTATAAAATTGGTTCTGGAAATTAAGAAAAAAAGTCGTTTTTTGATTCCCTGAATGTTTCCCACGAAAGGAAGCCGAAAATGTTTCTGGAGACCTTCCATTTTGGTCTCTTACCCGTAGTAAAGGATCGTTAAAAACATTAAAAATCTGATTTCCGACATATAAAGAATAATTCTTAGATGAGCCTAAATAAAAGATAAATCCAAGGGATGCAATGTCTTGTGTGGGCACAAAGCCAACCTGGCCATTGGAAGCACTTGGCCTTTGGTTCACGTAATTGTATTTTACATTGAGTTGGATTTTATCACTTCCGAAAAAAAAAGAAAATTTGCCACCTTCAGCTCCGTAAGAAGAAACTGGATTTTCAGTTTTTACGTTATATACTGAAGTTTGAACGTTTAAAAAGGAAGTTGCTGAAAAGTTTCCTTGGTATTCGTAAAGTTGCTTTGGATCATATAACGTACGTTTATTGGACTCTAGCTGCCGGAATATCATGGTAGTGGATGGATGAGTGGATGTGGAAAGTAAAATTTGGGATAAAGCTGGTTCGCCACTTAGTTTCGCATCCAAAAAAGAATAAGTGGCAGGTGTTGAATCAAAATCAAGTCGAGTAGACGGATAAGAGTTAAAAAATCGTCTTAAGTTTTTTTTTTGTGTTTCTAGGCGGTTTCCGTTTAGTACAAGTGAAATCAACTTATCACTGTTATCTACTTCAAACTCGGATCTTCTCGTTTGGCCTTGGTTCCCATTCCAAAGATTGGACCGATTGGATGCATCCTTTTCGACAAACACCGGTTTTACGGGATTTTCCAATTTTTTGACTTGGTTTTCTTTTACTGGTGTCAAAACGACGACCCCAAGAAGACCCAATCCAGAAAAAAGCGAAATCAAAAGAGACGTTTGTGGGGAATGCATAAAGAAACTGTAGAAACATATTTCCTAATCCAAAAGGGATGTAAACCTATTTTTAAAATAGGAACATAGAGTCCCCATAAGAATAAAAACGAAACTTGTTCTGCAATGCATAACGATAAACATCCATCACAAGTCGACTATTGGCAAAGGCACTCACTAACAAAAGTAAGGTCGATTTGGGCAAATGAAAGTTTGTGATTAGTCCTTGTACGGATTCTATTTTGTCACCAGGCGACAAAAATATGTCAGTTTGACCCACGCCTACCTTATATTTCTGTTGTTGAGAATCAAAAACAGTTTCGAGGACCCGAAGTGTTGTCGTTCCGATCGCAATCACCCTCCGCCCTTCTCGTCTTGCTCCATCCAATCGACTTGCCGTGCCTTCTGTAATTTCATACCTCTCTTTGTGAAGGGTTTTGGTTTGCCATTGTTCGGCGGTTAAAGGACGGAATGTCCCATACCCAACTTGGAGTTCCACTGGCAAAAATTCGGCTCCAGTCTTTTCCAACTCAGCACGTAAGGATTCAGTAAAATGGAGACCGGCAGTGGGTGCGGCAACGGAACCAGATTTTTTGGCAAAAATGGTTTGGTAACGCACCTTGTCTTCTTCTGTCACATTCCGTTTGAGGTAGGGAGGAATCGGAATCGTTCCAAAAATTTCGAAGTCAGAATCAGTTACTGTTTTATCAGAAACTAAAATTGAGAGTTCTTCGTTTTTCCCTTCATAACGAAATGAGAATGTGGGGAATCCGACGGGAGCCAATACTTCACCTAATTTAAGTTTGGCTCTATTTTTCAGAATACAAGTCCAGATTCGTGAACCATCACCTTCTGCTTCTAAAAAAATTGATTCATGGATGCGGCCAGACTCCACTTGTAAATACACCCTTCTATACGAAACTTTTGTTTCGTTATAAACAAACACATCTCCAGGTCTCACCCACTCGCGGATGTCACGAAAAAAAGGAGCTTCCCAAAATTTCTCTGTTGTTTTGTCTACTAATACCAACCGAGATTCATCCCGGTTTTTTGCGGGGAAACGAGCAATTTGTTCTTCGGGCAAATGAAAATCAAATTCGTTTAAAAAATCCATGTTGGAATCACCTTAGGAAAACCTTGTCAATTAACCAGAAATATTGGGAATGGTAGGAGAACTATGTGGAAATTTTTTGAAACCATAGAAAGACAGTGGAAATGGATTCTCGGTGTTCTTTTTTTATTTTTATTGGTAAATTCCATCCAAAGGTCGGACCAAAAATCAGATTTTTTGGATTATTACCATGCAAGTGAACGATGGTCCACTGGTGAGAACTTATATCGTTTTGATGTTGCCGAAGAACTCCAAACCAAAATCAAAACAACAGAAGATTTGTTTCGCCCGGAAAATTTACCCCTTCTTGTTGCCCTACAAAATGAAACTGCAACTTACATTTACCCACCTCTTTTCTCTTTTCTTTTAATTCCCTTCACGTTATTGTCAGAATCAAATGCGGCCTTGGTATTCGAAATCATCAGTTGGATTTCATTAGTTTCGATTTTTTATCTCCTTTTCCAAAACAAAGAACTCAATTTAGAAACTTCAAAGTTCCCTTTATCAATTCTCTTATTAACTTTAATATTCAATTTTCGCTACATTGAAAGCCACATCCAAAACAACCAAGTAGGAATCCTACTGATACTACTTGTTCTAGCCTCCCTCTTGGTGAAGAGAGATTCTCTCAGTGGACTTTTACTTGCCCTTGCAGTGAGTATCAAAATCACCCCACTTGTTTTTCTTTTTGTGTTCCTTTACGAAAAAAAATTCAAACGAATCTTCTGGTTTATTTTAGGTTTAATCCTTTGGAACTCACTCCCGCTAATTTATAACTTTGATTATACGATCCGAATGTCTTATGAATGGGTGACTGAGATTTTGGGGAATGCATTAAACAATCCCTTACTACGATCCTGGAAAAATAACCAATCTTTACCTTCTACGTTAGCAAAGTATTTTGTTTCTGGTGCAGACTTCATTAACCAACCGACTTACCACTTACCATTTTTTGAATTGTCAATATTCACTTTAAAAACAATTCAATTGGTATTCATTTTCCTTTTTGGTTTTCCGCTATTACTGCTTTGGAGGATCAAAAATCAAAAATGGGCAATTGTATCATTATTGTTTTTAATTTCTGCACTCTTCAGTGGGATTAGTTGGATTCATAGTTTTATCATCTGTCTTGTTCCCACTTACTACATCCTAAACCAAGTTTTGGTTCGGAATCTAAACTCAAAATTTGTACTCATTTTGATATTAAGTTTACCACTTCTCACTCACAGGACATTTGTTGGGCAAAAACTCGAATCCTTACTTTCCATGCATTCGATTTTATTTTATACCACAAGTTTTTTGTACATTTATATTGTTAGGTTTGGCCTTTATGAAAACAAAAATCGGAATTGATGTAAGGCCACTTGCTTACGGCATCACAGGGAACTCACGTTATCTCGCGGAAGTCTTAAAGGTTTTATTGCCGAAACATAAAGAAAAAGAATTTTATTTTTTTAGTAATAAAGAGCTCCATCCTGTATTTAATGAAATATTGGCACCAAATGTGCGTCTGGTGATCGAAAAAAAACCAATCCCCGGACCAATTTATTTAAACTTCATCCTGCCAAAACGTTTGGAACAAAACGGAATCGAAGTATTTTGGGCAACCATCCAGATGTTACCTTTTTTCAAACTTCCGATACCCAGTTATGTAAACTATCATGACTTAAATTTCATCTCCGCCCCAGAGACCATGGCGAAATGGAACTATTGGCAACACAAACTCCTATCACCAATTACTTTAAAAAATGCAGATGCAATCTTTTGTTTGTCGAAAAATACTATGGAAGAAATTGTACAATTTCGACCAAAATTTAAAAACAAATGTTTGGTGGTCTACCCAGGTGTTTCCAAAACCAAAACTTACCCTTCGAAAAACCAAATCAAGTTTCCAAAAGATTTTTTTCTCACAGTTGGGACTTTAGAACCACGTAAAAATATCAATCGTTTGGTAGATGCATTTCTGAATTTCAAAACGGAAAACCCAAAAGACAAACATTCTCTTCTCATCATGGGTCGTAAAGGTTGGGGAGAAGAAGGTTCTCTTTTGTATGAAAAATTGCACGATCCAAAAATCAATTCCTTAGGAATTCAGTTCATCGAAAACCCAAACGAAAATACACTCGCATTGGCATTTCAAAGATGTAAGGCATTTTTTTTCCCCTCCTTGCATGAGGGATTTGGATTACCGTTACTCGAAGCTATGTTAGAAGGGAAACGTTGTGTTGCATCAAATATTCCTGTATTTAAGGAAATCCTTTCAGATAAATGTGATGTATACGTACCACCAAAAGATACGGAATTATGGACAGAGTCTTTTCAAAAAATGTCTGGACCACGAAAAGAGAGAATCCCAAGGTTTCCCGCAAAACTATGGACTTGGGAAGAAACAACAAAAAAAATTGAGGGAGTACTCTTCCAATGAAACCATTAAAAAACCTAATCTCAAAATGGAAAGAATCCAAATCCAAAAGAGAAACTGCATATTTTGGAACATCTCTATACGATGAACTTTTTTCGAATCCGTTGCCATCCATCTTACTTGTGCTAGGTGCATTTTGTTTCTTCTACTCTAGCTTACCTTACATCCATTACCTAGGACATTTTTTCTATTGGTTTGTGGGAGTTCTTGAGATCACAAAAGTGTTAAAAATTCCATTTCTCGACGAAGTGAGATACTATCACTACCTTTCTGTTTTTGTATATTTTTATATTTCCATTTCATTGTTAGTTGATTTGAGTAAACTCTTAAACCAGTGGAACAAACGAACTGTATTTGTAAAAGGTGAACTTTGGCAAATTCGAAACTTAGGACTTGGGAAAGAATTAAGTAAATTCAATCTTACTGAAGATGGTCTCGTTTTGACTTATGAACATGGTGGACTAAGCGATTATATCGGGTGCAATCGTCTGATTTGGAAAAAACAAGGAAAGGTTCTATTTAGTACTCCTTTTTTCTTCCCCTTTGGAAAAAACAAAACGATCGTGAATCAAATCTTAAAACGTTAACTAGGTTTTTTTTGAAAAAATTATTTGTTATACTTCTACTTTTAGGATTATTCCTGTTCCATTTAAGGTATCTTTCACGTGCCTTTGATTGGGATTCCTGTGTTTACGCCTTAAACATCCAAAAGGATCGAGTGGAATCTGCTTTTTTTAACCCACACCATTTAGGTTTTGAATCATCAGGACTAATGTATTGGAAAATGCTTCGATCCATTTATCCAACAACAGACATTATGTTTTTTCTCCGTTTACGGATCCTTAGTTTTTCCTTATTCTTTTTGGGTGTATTTATTTGGATTTACTACCTTTTGTATAAAGACTTCATTTTAGCTGTTTCCCTTGCACTTGTCATCCAAGTAAGCCAAGCTTTCTGGTTTTATAGCCTACACAACGATACTCCCCTCATCCACTCTTGTTTGATGGCTTTACTATTTTTGCTGACTATTTACTTTTTGAAGAAAGGTTTATCGGCAAAACACCTAAGCATATTGTGGATCATCCAATTATTTTCCATTTATTTCCACCAATCCAATGTCATTCACTTTGGGATGGTGCCGATGGCAATTTTACTTTCACCAAACAGAAGTTTTGGTATCAAAATGAGAACAATATTTGTTTACTTAACATGTTTAGGACTCGCAACTATAATTTCCTATTTGTTTGTGGGGTTTGTCATCTTAAAAAGAGGATTAGGCCCAATAGATGAAAAACATTTTTCGTTTTGGATGTTTTTATATGCGGCTATCAATCGATGGGGCACAAGCCTTGGAGAGGACAAAAACTATGTATTGTACTTTTATCGAGGGATTGGTGACGCCTTTCTTGTGTTCCAAAATGTGATTCCAAAATTTAGGGTGAACCTTTTTGATTTTCAAAACCCAAAACACCTACCCTATAATTTAAATCTTTTGTTCTGGATTTTTAGTTTGAGTTTAGGAATTTTGAATTTCCGTACAATGTGGGCAAAATACAAACAAGAACTTCTGGTTTTACTTTTTTGGTTATTACCATCCATAGCATTTTATACCTGGTGGGAAGGTTATTTTTTTGAATTTTGGGTTGGGACAACCATTGGATTATGGATTTTGAATTCCTATATACTCCGTTCTTTCCGATCCGAAACATTACCACGTTTCTCCAATGCAATTTTACATTCCACTTATAGCTTTTTATTTTTATTTTATTTTCTTATCAATTTTACATTCTCAACCCTTCCTAGATCCATTGGACCAAAATTTGGTTATACAGAAGGGATCCAAGGTCCCGTTGAGAAATTAGCAGAAGAAACAATTTACAAATAGGACAACACAGATGTTATTTAATTCCTTTGAATTTTTAGTTTTCTTTTTTATAACCATCATCATTGGCAATGTATTAAAAAACAGATGGCAACGTTTATTTTTTCTTTTAGCAAGTTATTACTTTTACATGGCTTGGCAACCTTCCTCAATCTCTTGTTCGGCGATGGCTGATTCTGGATTAAAGTTTTATACGGATCGATTGTATTGTGATTTCAAAATCAATCCATATGTACTCATTTTAATTTTTTCTACCTTCATTGATTATTTTGCAGCACGTGCCATCGAAAGAAAAGCAGATGGTGATTCATTACGAGGGTGGTTACTTGTATTATCACTAGTTGTGAACATTGGAACTTTAGGATTCTTTAAGTATACAGACTTTTTACTTGGCCTCTTAAACGATATCCACTTATTTGGATCCTTTCAATTTGCAAAACAAAACATCATCTTACCAGTTGGAATTTCATTTTACACCTTCCAATCAATGAGTTATACAATCGACGTTTACAATCGCAAAATCGAAGCGCGAAAATCATTCCTCGATTTTGCTTTGTACGTTGCATTTTTCCCACAACTGGTTGCTGGTCCGATTGTAAGAGCCGAAACATTTTTTCGAGATCTAGATTACCGGTTGAGTGTCCATAAAGAACACATCGAAGCTGCATTTGCACTTATTTTAATTGGTTTTACAAGAAAAATCGTTTTTGCAGATAACCTTGGAAAGGTGGTCGACTTTACGTTTGCAAACTACCAAAATTTAAACTCTATTGAAATTTGGACAGGTGCTTTGGCATTCGGTTGGCAAATTTATTTTGATTTTGCCGGGTATACTGATATTGCAATTGGTGTCGCCCGATTATTTGGATTTCAATTCAATGCAAACTTCAATTTCCCAATGTCATGCAAAAATATAGCAGACCATTGGTCGAGATGGCATATTTCCTTTTCTACCTGGATACGAGACTACATTTATATCCCATTAGGTGGATCAAGAGTCAGCGTATTACTTTACATCCGAAATATTATGATCACATGGCTTTTTGCCGGGCTTTGGCATGGTGCTGCTTACCATTATGTTGGTTGGGGGATTTGGCAAGGTGTGATGTTACTCACCCATAAATTTTATGGAGATACTTCCGTTTCAAAATTCTTGAATGCAAAGGGAGGGAAAACTTATGATTTATTTTCACGAATCTTTACGATGTTTTGTTTGGCATTTGGATTCATCATGTTCCGTGCAGAGACCATGGAAAAGGCAATCCCAATGATGAAAGCCCTTGTTTTTATCAATGATGCAAATGTTCCTCTAACACAATGGTCAAATTATCGATATGGAATTTTACTTGTGATTTGTTTCACCGCTAGTACTATTTTTTCGAAAAGACAAATTCCTACTCTTCTCACTGGGAATTGGATTAAATATTCCATCTTTGTCATTGTAAACATCTTGTTATTACTTTTATTTGGAGTCACAGAAAGTCAGAATTTCCTCTACTTTCAATTTTAATTATGAATCTAACCAAAGAGACTTTATTATTCCTGCAAGATAAAAAAATCATTACGGTGGTTCTCTTCTTATTCGTATTCGAAACCATCCTCCAACTTGGGGCTTACAAATCTTATCTCAAAAAGAATTCATATGCATCCAATATCAATCGTGTCACAGAACATGTGACTAGTCACAAAAACGAATTAAATCCGAATATATTAATAGTTGGGACATCGGTAGCATTTGAAGGGATCAGCGTTCGTATCTTAAACGAGAAATTAGCGCCTCTGGGTTGGAAAACACAATCGATTGCCATTAGGGGTTCAGAACTCATCGTCCAACATAGGATTTTAGAAGAGTATTTGGATGAATTCCCAGATGTGAAAATCATACTTCATGTGATGGAACCTGGAATGCCTTGGGTAGATAGAAAAAATGCTGTTGAACCAACTCTTGCCATGTTATCAGAATTGGGAAATTTTAAGGCAATTCCTAGTTTACATGAATTTGAATATGAACTAGATGTTTCTAATTATCTTTTCTTATTGTTTAAGTCGATTGCTTACAGAAAGGATATGTCTGATCTCATCATCAATTTTAATGAAAGGATTAAATCGATATCTAGAACGAGCAAAAATCCGAATTTAAATCCTTGGGATTATGAAAATGATCATCCGGAATCAATAGACGAATACAACCTAACAAGCGTTGACGACTGCCTCAACCGTTTGGCTCTTCATTTGCCAATCGACATTCCCAAAGGTTCAAACCAAGACCATCGCCGAATGTTGTATGAAACATGTAATGTCGCTGCAGTGGTTCCCAAAGATACTGGTAAAACTGAAAGTACGGAGAGATATTTTCGCCGCCTAACAAAAATGTATGAATTTATTGGCAAAAGAAAAATTCATATCTACAATATTTTTGCCCCCTATTCCGATGTGATCAGAAAAACAAATGATGAAAATCGAATGAAAGTTTGGTATGATGGACTAACAAATGCTTTAAAAGCAAATCAATCTTTAGATGCAATTGACTTACAAGATTCACTTGGTGAAAAAAATGGTGAATATTGTTTCGACTTGATCCACCTGAATGAAAAAGGTATGATTCAGTTTTCCAATGTATTGGCAAAAGAATTGGAGAAAAAACTTGGGAAACAATAATATCACTCTCAATGACTTACAAGCAGAAGTGGACCAATGGATCAAAACGGTTGGTGTTCGATACTTTTCTGAGTTAACCAATTTAGCGATTCTAATGGAAGAAGTTGGTGAACTTTCTAGGTTGATGTCGAGAAAATACGGAGATCAGTCATTTAAAGCAGGTGAATCAGCTGATAAAATTCCAAGTGAAATCGGAGATATTCTTTTTGTATTAACATGCCTTGCAAACCAGATGGGGATTTCTTTAGAAGATGCCATCGCGGGAACAATTCAAAAAAATACAAATCGCGACTTAACGCGGCACAAAAACAACCCAAAACTTTAAGTGTTCTGATTTAATTCATATATTGGAATTCCTGCTTCTTTACGAATTGCATTCCAATATGCATTTAAATGTGCAGGGTGTGAATTCATATCCGAAATACAATATTCGAATTTTTCCTTAAAGATTGGATTCTCTTCTAAATACATTTGGTAATTTTGAAAATCATCTAACATAGATTTAAAAAACTTCTTTTGGCCAAAAAAATCATAATCTTCCCGAAAGAACATATATGCGTGCGCAAGATCGTGCAACAAATGTTCGAATGCGTCACGTTTGCCTTCTACCAAATTACCCGAAATTGCTTCCTCCCAACATATCGTAGCGAAACGAATTCCTTGGCTTTGCGTTTGCAACATCTCAAGTGATGTTGGATTGTAATCAATGAGTCGGATATCCCACTCTTTTAATTGCCACTTCCAAAGCGCATAACGCACAGTATCTGGCATCCCATAAAAACGTACAACTTCTAAAAAATCATTCACATACTCTCGTTTCGGAAGTTTTTTGCCCATCCTCAAAAATGGATGACGTTTCACTCTCTTTTCGAGGTATAATAAGATGATTTGAAATGCAACTTCACATTCAGAAATGGTTTTTTCATTATAACAAAATTGAATTTTTAATAAATCGGCTTTGAGAATTTCTGCTTCAGCCTTTAGATCCGACTCAGGGATACATATTTTTTTAAAGGAACCATAAATTTTTCCCTGGTTGTGTGGCATGTTTATTCCGTGAGACCATAATAATCAGTGCCATGGTGGAACATTCCTCCAGACTCACCGCCTAAGTAAAACAAAGTCCCATCAGAAAATTTCACACCACTATGTTTCGAAATACTATTTCTTGCCATTCCCATATCATAAAAACTATTACTTTTCCCATAATCTAATTTTTCGATTGTTCGGCTTGGTTCACTTGTATTGTATCGGTAAGCTCCACCGTAAAATAATATCCCACCATCTGGTAACTCTTGTGCAATACTCCACTCTCTTCGGTAAACTGAATTTGCAATGGTTATGATACGATTTTTAGTTACATCAAATAACATAGTTGCATTACTTAAATTAGATAACTGTGCACCATATATCAAAACGTTCCCATCACTCAATTTTAAACATTTTAAAGCACCTACTGCAATAGGTAAGTTCGGTCCAAATGAAAAGGTCTCAGTTGTAGGATCAAAGAATTCTGTTGTATCCATTGGAGCATAGATACCGTTGGTTCCACCAACCACAAATACACGTCCATCATTTAACAAAACGGAACAAAAGAATGACCTTGGACTTTGCATTCGATTTGGTAACTCAGTAAATGTTTCTGTATTCGGATCGTATATTTCAGCTGAATTCAGTGTGATAAAATGTGATCCAGGGAAAACTTGGCTTATCCCGCCGAGCACCATTACTTTACCGTTTGCTAATTTAACGATATTATGTTCACCCCGATTTTGATTCATGTTTCCTGTTGGTAAAAATGAAGTAGTCTCGGTATCAAAAATATAACTTTCGCTTAATGAAATATAAGTATATGGAGGGAACCCACCTGTGATGAGTAGTTTTTTCCCATCCAACATCACCCCTCGCTCTCCTTTACCAATGCTCGGTAAACTCGGATTGGTAAGCACAAACGTATTTGTTCCCTTTCTTAATATTTCAGCAGACGCATTGTATCCATAAATTGCGATGACATCCCCATTTTGGTTTTGGAAGCCCTCAAATTCTGAACGACCTTGGTTAAGTTCAGGACCTTTGACTAGTCCAATCAATCTCACTGTTGTAGAATTCGTAACTGGATTCTGGGCTTTGTCTTTGGAATCTTCAAAAGAAAAAATGAGAGTCCCTGGTCCATTGGAGATAAAATTCGTTTCAAAATAAACTCTAAAACTAGAATCACTAATACGTTGGATGGAACGAATGATGATGGAAGGCGCTAAACTCCCGCTAAGTGTAGGAGGAGAAAAATGGGAGAGAGGTTCCGAACTTGTAAAATCCCAATACCTCTCTGAAAAAAATGTATAATCCGTGATTGGTAAATAATTAGAAAGACTAACCGTTGGCAGTTGGGTATCTATGATAATTGGAAAGGTATCTTTCTCTAAAGTTTCACCAAACCCAGAAACAACACTTTGTAATTTCAAATCATATTTACCATCAGATACTAAAGGATCAAATTGGACCAACAGCTGGTCATTGCCCAATTTCGTGAATGTAATGTTATTAAAAGTTTCCTCATTGATTGAAGTCAAAAATTCAGTATCAACCTTTGCCAGTTCCCTGTTACACTTGAGTAAGATTTGGTCAATATTACCAAAAGACTTTGTATTAGAACGTTCAGTACAAGAGAATATTTCATTGGAGAATGTAGAACTCAGAAGTATACTCGTCATTGTTTTTGGATCAAAAACATTCTTAAATTCTGCTTTGACCATACAACCAACAAACAATAATAGTAAAGGAAGGATCAGCTTATTCAAAACTATACTCCTCCGTATTTGCAACGATGGCACCTATCCGACCACCCAAAATCATGCCACCACCTGTTGCAGTGAATGGCAAATCACAGCCATCCCATCGTGCATTCAATGATCTACCAGTCAGATAAAAACGTTGGCTTGATTCTGACCAAGATTCCGTATCCAATATGGAATCAAAAGTATTCCCATTTACCGTTCGGTATTCCAATCCGCCTGCAATCATAATCTGATCTTTTCCATAAGGAAAAACAAAAGAAGATCCCCATTCCCTTCCAAATAGCAAATTTTTGTGATCCCGAATTGTATCTGTGTTTGGATTATAAATTTGTGCCCTTAAAATTGGTTGCCCATCGTTAAACCTAGAACTGATTCCACCTAAAATTAAGACTTCACCAGTTGAAAGAACGTGTGCGAAATGATTGAACCTTCGTGTGATTTTTGTATTGGAAGTCGTAATCGTTTTTGTGTTGATATCATAGATTTCAATCGAATCAATTGAACGGATATAATGATCATTAACCCCAGGGCCAGTCACATCAGACCTTTCTCCACCTGATATCACCACCTTACCTGCATTTGCTGATAAAACCTGCGCATGTTTTGACCTAGATTCAGTAAGGTGGCCAACACTTTCAACCGTCATTGCCATCGGATCAGGTGTAACATGGATGAGTTCTACTTCTGAAACTGTTTGGAAAGGTCCAAATGGATTGATACCACCTACAACAAGAACATTTCCATCAGGAAGGACTGTCATCTTGTGGAACTGTCTTGGAGAATGTAGAGTTGGCCCTTCAGTCCAGGTATTTGTTGTCGGATCAAATATCTCTGTAGATGCCAGGCCATCGTTGGAGCCTGGGCCAACCAAAGCCCCAAAACCTCCCGAAACAAGCACTCTGCCATCTAATAATTTAACGATCGCAAATTCCTGCCTACGATAAACCATATCAGGTCCAAAACTGAACTCCTTAGTAACAGAATTGTAATACTCCATACTACTTAGAGTACCATTTCCATTGACCACCACTCCACTTTTAACCCTGCCGCCTAACACAATTTTACGACCATCGTCCAATTCTATTGCACCACAGGACCTTCTGGATAAATTCATATTTGGCCCACTTTTAAAGGCAAAAACTTGCACCGGGACCATAACCGTCCCATCCGTGTTAGACGCTTTGTCTTTTATTCCCATTAAACTTATTGTTAGGATGCCACCGTTTGCATTCGGATTTCCCGCAAATAACAAACGAATATTCCTTTCCGTAACAATCACATCGGAAACAACCAAACTATTCTTTGCATTACCAGATAATGAAATTTGGGATAAATTGCCTTCCCAAACAATCTCTTCATTGGCTTCAATGTCCAAAAATCCAGTTTGTAATTCTGAAATATCAATTCCATTTCCAGTTTTTAACTGCAAAAGTGGAGGGTTTGCATCGATTTCAAATTCAAAAGTTTCAGGATTCACCAAAAGTGATTCATTTAAATAATAGTCCTTCAGATTCAAAGTGAATTTCCCATTGGTTACTGCTGGATTCATTCTCACTTCGTATAAAAATTTACTCCTTGCAATCACTTGTGAGATTGGATTGATACTTAAGTTTTTAACTGGAAGTTGTAAACCATTTGCTGTTGTTGTGAAATCATGATTTGTAGAAATGAATAATGTTCCTCCTGGCTGAACCTTATTGGAAGAAAATTCCATTTGTACAATCCGATCGGCACCTAACATGAGTAGGCCTAAGCTTACAGGTGAATTGGGATCAAAATGATTCGAACCCGTTGGTATTTCACAAGAGCATAGGAAAATTAAAAATAACAAATTTTTAATCTTTCCCATAAATCTCTACCCTTGTATCGAGACTGGCGGAATCACCAAAAATCGCAATCCCCTTTGAGGTTTGGATTGCAGAATGTTCTGATCTAGGCAACATCATTGTATCTACAATAAAATTTTTCCGCTCAAAATGATCGTATAACTCTAAAATTCCAGATTTGTAATAAGTATCAACCCCACCTGTATAAAATACTTGCTCATTAGAAAATTGAACAATTCCACTTCCGTTCTTAAATCGACTCGTAAATCCTAACGACGATGTCGTCCCATTTTTCTCATTCCAAGATTCAATTGCTTTTGTTCCTGTTGCATCTCTGATAGAACCACCAAATAAAACATATTCAGAATTTGGCATCTTTACGTACGTTACATTTGCCCTACCTGTTGGAAGAACACCAGACAACATTTGAACAGAGAAACTGTTTGTATCGATGCTAAATACTTTGTTTGAAAATAAAGCATATTGGTCTTGCCTATCCCTTCCCCCAAAATACAAAACCCTGGAATTGATTTCATCGTACTCTGCTGAGTGGAAATGGATCCCTATCGAAAAATCAGAAGCACCACCTATGATAGTGGATGTATATTGACTTAATGAGATGTATTCATGATCGTTTGCAATGGCACTCGGATCATCTCCTACTTTGAATTGTCCACCTGAAACCAACAGATCTCCATTATTCAAACATACCATAACATGGCCATGACGACGTTTTTGCATAACAAACGGTAATTCATCGACAGTTTTCTGGATTGGATCAATGAGATAGATTCGATCGGAAATGTCCGAATCAATAGTAGGTTTTCCAACTTTCAATTTTCCACCAGAAACGACCACCTTACCACTATTAAACCTACATACTGATAACCCCATTAAATTTTGATTCAATTGAGGTAATAACTCTGATACTCCAGTATCTGGATTCCAAATTTCGACTGTTGGTACGGTATTGCCACTTGGATTGACTCCTCCTACCAAAAGCACCTTACCATCCAATAATTTGGTTGTTGTGATATAACCTTTTGCTTCCGAAATAGAGCCGTAGTATTTAGGATATGGAAATCGAAAAGTGAGTTGTTTACCTAAAAACACAAATTCTTTTAAATCTTTGGGACGAGTGATGGTGATGACAAGAGGATCACGCCATTCAGAACGGGAAGATACAGAAAATAGAACTCTTAATCTTTTGTTTGATAGTGGGTATACATCTCGTAATATTAAATCATTTTGATAGGGATTAGAGATTTGGAAATCTGACTTTGAAAATAAATCGGAGATTGGTTCGCTTAAGTCTAAATCCAAATATTCAGTTTTGACAAAAGTTGGATAATCACTCTCTAAATATCGAGTCGTGATTTTGATATCCGTTCCATCTAAAATTCCGAATAAAACGGAAGCAGATCCACCTAACAAAGACTTGGGATCAAATATATTATCTTTTGGCGCATCGACCCTACATTGCACCAAAATTAAAAGCAAAAAGATCTTAAAACCGAAGCGCATAACCAACCTTACCGATTCGATTGACTCCCATATAACCTTGGCTTTCCATATCCAAATCCAAAAACACACCAGTCTTTTCCTTAGGATTTGGCCCTAACAAATAAAAATCAAACACATTTGCTGACCAAAGTAATACCAAGACGTTAAGCGCCTGCGATAAACTGGCACGAGAAGACTCCATACGTTGTCGGTACGGTTCAATTAAAAGATAATTGAATACAATTGTTTCGGATACCCTAGAATTAGGTGGAATCCCTATGGCAGATTCATACGCCTCTTTGTCAGAACGATATTGGTTGAACTGATACCCAGCATACATAAGACCCAAGGTAAATATAGACATATATATTTTTCCCTTCTCTTCTTGGCCTCTGGCATATTGCCCCCAACCTGGATACAAAAACGAACGGAAAGCATATGTTGGGTTGTATGGATTAAACATTGGTGCATCGGCAAGTGAAGTCTCAGGGTTCACTGCATAAGTCAAAATTGTATCTTCAGATTTTTCTGCGTATTCTTTCGTATAAGGTTTTTGAATCTTTTGGTTTTCTTTTGACCATTCCTTCATGGATTGGATTACATAGTTGGATAATTCAGAATATGTTACTTCTCCGTTATAATTCGAATCTGCACGACCTTCTAATCCATATATTAAATATTTTGTAAAAATCCCATAACCAGATTTTGGATCTTCAAAACTTGAATATCCAACTTTCGTTGAATAGAATACAGAGATAATTTCGCTGTCCTTGAATTGGACTGTTTCCAAATACCTTCGTCCAATATCACCTTTACTATCTTCAGGATTGCGACATGCATCAATAAAAAAAACAACACGTTTGAGTTGGAAACGCCTCGTCATTTCTAATAATTGTTCCACTGCAATCCCGGTTTCAAATGGATTTTGTGGATTTGCATCTTCTGGAAGTAAATACACCTTATCATTATAGTCCACAACTCCATGACCTGAAAAATAAAAGACAACGAGGTCATCTGGTTTTGTTTCTTCTAACATTGATTCAAATTGTGATATGATATTGATTTTTGTTGGAGTAGACTTTGTAGATCCTTCCTGTAATAATGTTTGGATGCGATTATACGAACCATAACTAAACAAAATTTTGGTCATCCCTAGTGCATCATTTTTTGCCGTTTTTAAATTCACTAAACTTAAATCTTTGTATTCGCTCACTCCAACCACAAATCCAAAACGTTTGCTTGCAGTTTCAGCAAACAAACAAAGTGGCTGCATAAGAAGAAAGAATATTAGGATTTTAAATTTCATTGAAATGATTTAATTGGTCGCTAATTCCTGTGCTTGGTTTTCCAAACTTACAGTATTATCTCCAATTTTTCTAGCATTTATTACAACATGTCGGTTGATTTCTTCCATCTGATTCACAACAGAAACCATTTGCTCTTTGTCCTTATCCAAAATTTTTGATTCTTGGTCTAGAACCTTGGAAATGGAATCAATCGTTTCGATAGATTCTAAAACTTCGTTATTCAAATCTTTTTGTGTATTAATTTTCTTTGTAGCCAAATCCATCACTTCACTCAATATTGCGTATTTGTTTTGCAATGTATCGGTTTGGTTCAATGCAACAGAAGCAAGTTCTGTCCCCTCTAAGATAAATCGATTTGAATTATTGATGATTTTTTTAATTTTTGTAGCATTCTCATTTGAGTTTTCTGCAAGTTTTGCAACTTCTTGTGCCACAACTGCAAATCCTCTACCATGTTCACCTGCTCTTGCGGCTTCAATGGATGCGTTGAGTGCTAATAAATTAGTTCTGTCAGCAATCTCTGCCATGATGTCATTCACTTCACTCACTTCTTTTTGTGAAAGATTAATGGAACGTAATCTTTCTTCTAAATTTTTTACGGTTTGTGAAAGGACCGTACTCCTTTCTTGGAAGTCACTCATATTTGCGTTCAACTCTTCAACTGCTTTCCCAATCTCTACGATATTGAGTTTTAACGAATCAGATTTATGATTTAAGTGAGTAATTTGATTGTGTTGTTTCCCGATATTCTCCACAGAAGTTTGAATGCTCTCTGAAAAGGATGAAACAAATTCTGTTAACTCACCAATCGATTTGTCTTGGGATTCAATTTGCCCATTAAAATCACTGGAAAGTTCGCGAATGTTTTTTAATGTTACAAATAGTTCAGACCCAATTCTTTTTAAATCTCGATTTAAGGTATCGGCGTTAGACCTTTCCTCTTCGGCTTGTTTGTGTTTTTCTTCTGCTTCATTTTTGATTTCATTTAACAAATTTAAAACCGTCGATGTAAGATACCCAAAACAAATCAAAAATAGAATTTTAAATACTTCATTCGAGATCGCAACCGTTCCTTTTTCACTTTGGAGACCTTCCGCTTCCCTAAAGGATACACCTTGGCCATAGGCAATTCCCAATAACAACACCAAACAAAACGCGGAATAAAAAGTACTCAAAAGTAAAGTTCGTTTCGAAAATAAAAACGCAGAATACACCACATAAAAATAATATAGGACATAGAGTGTAGGTGATTTGATTAAATCAGCAGCTACCGTACTCCCACCCATAAGCCCAGAAGCAGTCACTGCAAAAAGAACTGTGATATCAAAAAGAATTAATAACTTGGGAAAAAATACATTCAAACGACCTTTTTTAAAAAGGTAAGCCTGTAAACCACCGTACATGAACATACATGTGATCCCCACGAGATAACTCGTAGTTTGTAATGTCGTGGACGTTTTGAACGATCCCAAAGTGGCGATGATATAAAAACCAGCGAGTAAAAATCTCACTCGGTTTGCGTAAACTGGCCCAAGTTCTAACCAATTTTTTTTATTTTTGATCAATTCTACAGAAGTTTTCGGCATAGGTTGATCCTCTATATGCCAAAGTGATTGGAAAGTGATTTTCTTTTTTCACTGAGTGTAAAAGAATCTTGGTTGACAAATTATAGTTTAATATTAAACTATTTGATATGGAAGCAACAAACCCAAACAAAACCACAGTTCAAAAGAAATTCTACCCTGCAAACGAACGCGGGCATGTCAATTTTGGTTGGTTGGATAGCCATCACTCCTTCAGTTTTGGCCATTGGTACCACCCTGAAAAAACCAACTTCGGTGCACTCCGCGTACTGAATGACGACATCGTAGAACCAAGTATGGGATTTGGAACCCACCCCCACCAAAATATGGAGATCGTTTCCATCCCTTTATTTGGGGAACTCGCGCATAAAGATAGTACAGGTACGAATGGTATCATCAAAACAGGAGATGTGCAGATTATGTCTGCAGGCTCTGGGATCCAACATTCGGAATTCAATCATAGTTCTGAGAAAAAAGTGAATTTTTTGCAGATCTGGATTTTACCGAAAGTGGCCAATATCCAACCGAGGTACGACCAAAAGTCTTTCCACGAAGCCGGGAGATTGAACAGGTTCCAAACCGTTGTTTCGCCCATTGACGAGGAAGCTGTTTGGATCAACCAAGATGCCTACTTTTCTTTAGCGACCTTGGAGCCAAACAATTCACTTTCTTACAAAGTGCATGCACCAAACCAAGGGATTTATACCTTCCTGATCAATGGAAAACTCAAAGTGGAAGGGACAGAACTTGGGCGAAGGGATGCAGTAGGACTTTGGGGGATTGATGAGGTTCATTTTGAAGCTTCAGTGAAATCAGAATTTCTTGTGATAGAAATACCAATGAAGTGAAAGATTCCTCTGTATCCAATCAAGAGAAGGACCAACGGACTAAAAAAAGGGTTTTGACAACGTGAGATCCATTCGAAACGAATGGGTAGCATTGGCATCACAAAAAACACTTTCGTACGATGGGTCCTTTTCGATTCCATTTCAAACTCCAGTAGCCTTTTAGAGCGATTTTTTTTACACGCAGTGTAAAATTCCCTTCCAAAGAAAATTACCCATGCAATCATTTTCATCACTACCTCCCTTTCCCTGCCAAATGCCTCGGAGATCCATTGCATTTGGTTGCACTCAGTCACAAACCTCCTGACCACTAAGAAGCCCAAATCCCTTCTCCCCTTACTTCTATTGACAGTACCTGAAATTTTACAGGAACTGTCATTTGACTCGCATATGACTTTTCATTGAAATAGAAAACTGTTCGCTAAATCGTTTGTTAGTTGGCGGTAAAATTGCCATTTTATATCAGCTCAGGTAGGTACACGTCAGATGAAACCACTTTCCCACCGCTCCCCACTCACCTTGATTGGTTCATTCTCTATCTTTTTATTTTTTTTAACCTGCCAACTCCCAAAACAGAAATCGGAAACACTCACTACTTTTTCAACTCTTCCTGGTTTGGATAAAACGTACCTTTACTCCAAAAGGATTACGGAAACCAAAACTCTTTTGCAACGAAACATCATCTATCCCAAAGAATTGAATTTACCGAGTGCCCATTTAGCGGCGGCAATTGTGGCAACAGAACGATTGGGCAATCATATCCTCCTCCCAAAATCCTTTTATCATAAATACAATACTGCAATCAAAGGGAAGGTGATCCAAGATGGAGAAATGGCTGACGTGATCGTCATCCAAAACCCCGATTTAGAAAATCCAAATTTAAAAACGGACGAAACCATATTAGAACTAGAAGGGGAATTTACAAAACTTCCGTTTGGACAAGGACAACTTGAGGAAGTCATGGAAGTATTAAACAAACAAATTCACAAGAAGTATAAGCAACCCGATTCCAAACAAGAATGGGAAAAAATTGAAATCGCAGCCTTAGAAGGATATGTTTCTAAATTATTTTCGACGACAATCTTCGAACAAGTATTATGGGAAGATTCATTCAAACCAAAATCTTTTATTACTATTTCGATTCCCATCAAAGAATCAAAAACAAAAAGAAAGTTCATAGACCTCTTACGGAAGTCCCATTCCATAAAAAAATTAGGCTTCCAAACGGAAGACGAAATCCTTTCGATCAATGGTAATTCAGTTCGATTTCTATCAATCTCCACGATAAATTCGATGCTCAAAGGTAAAGTTGGTGAAAGTATCAAAATCGAAATCCAAAGAAATACTAACCAAATCCTTTTCTTGAATATCCCATTAATGGCCAATTGGAGCGATGAATCAGTAGAAGATAAAATTGTAGAAGCAAAAATCCTAACAGGCAAATACAATTTCATTCACATGAAAGTTCTAAAATTTTTGAAAGGCAATGATTCAGACTCTATCAAGCTCATCAAAGATAACTACCAATCCTTGATGGAAGAAGCAAAAACCAAAAATATCACGATCCACGGTTTCATTTTGGATCTACGAGACAATTCAGGTGGATTTCTGGATATGGTTATCGAATGTATGCGTTTGTTTGTTCCTAAAGGTTTACTATTATCAATTCAAAATCGAAATGCACCACCAAACGAATCCTTTGCAACAAACTCCACCATGACTGATTTACCATTGGTAGTCCTCATCAATGAAAATACTGGCTCTGGATCAGAACAAATCGCAGGAGTGATACAATACCAAAACCGAGGCAGAGTTCTTGGTACAAAATCATTTGGACAAGGGATCATTCATAATTTAAGGCACGTTCCAGGATTTGAAACCTTCCTTATCAAATTCCCAACAAGTTTTTTATACCTACCCGATGGCAAAACATTCCATGGCATCGGCATAACACCTGATATATGGATTGCTGATGGGGCAAATGAGAACCCAAAATTTTCCAAACCGAGTTCCAATCTCACAGAAAATGAGTCGGTAGAGATGCAACCAAAGGATTCCAAATTCCTATTGGATCTACCAACGATTAGCCAATGGGTGGAAAAAAATGGTTCCGCCAATGAACGCATCCAATTTGAGTTAAAAGCCGGGCAATCACCAGACTACCAACTCATCCATTCTCTCGATGTGTTCTCTGGAATCCTTTCGACTCGAAACTAACCAAAACGAAACTCACTTCGATCCATCCAAACGAAACAGAATGCGAGTTCCATTCCTTTAGGAAGCAAGGATCCTTTCAAAATTGAGGTGTGAACTGTTCACACCAAGGGCCTACATTTTTTTCATCATACGTATATTTTTTCGTGTATTTTTATTCGCGAATTATTTTTTTGTATTTTAAAGGCTCCTTAAATCGAATCAGGGAAGCCAAGGAGGATCCAATGAAAGGATTTACGTTTTTGATTTGTTTCTTTTTTTTCTCCATTACGGCACAGCTAATGGCTCAGAGTGGGAATACCAGTGTTTCTGCTAAAGAAGCATTACAACGATTGGTTGAAGGTAATTTAAGATTTGTACAAGGAAAATCCATCCGCCCAAACCAATCTGTTGAGAGAATCAAAGAAGTTTCCAAAAAACAAAATCCATTTGCGACGATCGTAGGGTGTTCAGATTCACGAGTGCCAAATGAGATTGTGTTCGACCAAGGACTTGGTGACCTTTTTATCTTACGAACCGCAGGTCAAGTTTCTACCTACGCTTCTTGGGGTTCGATTGAGTTCTCCGTAGCAGTCCTTGGAGTGAATCTGATTGTTGTCCTCGGCCATTCCAGTTGTGGTGCTGTGGGTGCTGCGTGTAAAGCCGATGAAGTTCCAGGTCACATCATCGCACTTACCAATGCCATTAAACCAGCCGCCGAAAAGGTCAAACACATGGAAGGTGATTTTTTAGATAATGCTGTCAAAGCCAACGTTGCGTTACAAGTTGTATCACTACGCAAACTCGATCCAATTATATCCAAATACTATAACAAAGGCCAATTGCAAATCGTGGGTGCAGTTTACGATTTAGAAACTGGTAAAGTGAATTTTCTGACAGAAGACTACATCTCTTCCATCACAAAGTAGGATATACAAATGGACATTTTACACGCATTAGTTGCCAATTTACAGACGCCAATGTTCCTTGCATTTTTGCTCGGGATCATTGCAACTCTGATCAAAAGTGATCTTAAATTCCCTGATGGAATGTATGCAGGGCTAACCATTTATTTATTGTTTGCGATTGGATTAAAAGGTGGTGTCAAATTGAGTAACACCACACTGCTCGAATTCTACCGACCGGCACTCGCAGCACTCATACTTTGTGTCACAATCCCGCTCATTGCTTTTGGGTTGTTAACGAAATTTGGCAAGTATGATAAAGCAAATGCGGCAGCCCTTGCTGCTCATTACGGATCAGTTTCGGCTGTGACATTTAGTGAAGCCCTTGCGTTCCTTGATTCACTGCAAATCAGTTATGAAGGATTTATGCCAAGTTTACTTGCCATTATGGAGGTACCGGCCATTCTTGTTGCCTTACTCCTCATCAAAATCAACCCAAAAGACAAATCCGAAGAATCTTCTTGGAATAAAATCCTACATGAACTTTTTACAGGGAAAGGCACCTTGTTATTATTAGGTGGTCTCCTCATTGGAATGATCTCAGGAAAAAAAGGCCACGAACAATTTGCTCCACTTTTTGAAACACCTTTCCGGGGCATGTTGATTTTATTCCTTTTGGAAGTAGGAATTGTTACAGGAAGAAGGTTAGCAGACCTAAAAAAAGCAGGTGTATTTTTGATTGGTTTCGGAATCCTATTTCCTATCTGTACGGCTATGTTTGGATTGTTTTTAGGATATGGAATCGGATTATCAATGGGTGGCGCCATGGTACTTGGAACTCTCAGTGCCAGTGCTTCGTACATTGCTGCCCCTGCTGCTGTTCGCATTGCCATCCCTGAGGCAAGTCCAGCCATATATCTGACAGCTTCCCTTGCCATCACCTTCCCCTTTAACCTTTCGGTTGGGTTACCTTTATACCTGGCTGTCTCAAAATACCTCTACGGAGCCTAATCATGAAATTAGAAAAAGCAAAACTCATCACCATCATTGCTGACGAAGCATTACAAGATCGATTGGTATCGGAATTGAAATCAGTTAATGTGAAAGGTTATACCATAAGCGAAGCAAAAGGGGAAGGTATCAATCACTCTCACCTAACATCATGGGAAGGTAAAAACATTCGATTGGAATCGTTAGTTTCGGAAGGGAAAGCCCTGAAGGTATTCCAAATCATCTCGGAAAAATACCTTGAAAAGTATCCAATGGTTATCTTTATGAACGATGTGGAAGTGATCCGAAAGGAAAGATTCAACTAACAAAACTTTAAAATGTATGGCCAATGTCTACATAAAACAATTGGTCTTCTTTTGAATAAGCGTAATCAATTAGGATTACGGTAGCTTGGTCCCAAACAAGTCGTAATCCTAACCCTCGAGAATGTTTGTAATCCAAAGCATTCACTTGGCGTAATTTGTCCCATACACGACCCACATCGTAAAATGGAACAATGCTGACTTGAAAAAATTGATCCCAAAAAGAAAAACTTCCCACTCGAAAACGGAATTCAATATTATAAAAACCAATTACAGGACCAAAAAATCGTTCCTGACGGTATCCACGAAGAGTATTCTGTCCACCTAACGCACCAAAGGGCCCATCAATTGAAAACAAATATCGGTATTCAAAAAAAGGTACATTCCCCTCTACTTTGGTGAGTGCCACACGTTGTGCGATCACAAACTCTTCAAAAAGTTTAGGGAATGGTTGGTAAAAATTTTTAATTTGAGCAAACTGTCTTACATAATTAAAATCAGATCCTATGGTTCGTTCTGCTTTATTGATATTGTATTCGATGAGCCATCCCCGATCAGGGTCCGGTTCGTAGTCTCTTGTATCATAAGCAATCCCTGCCCTTAGGTAATTTAGATTACCACCATTCACACCAACGATTTTGCCTGAATTTGAATCTTCCGTAATTTTAGATACATCTTCGATGGCTGGGACTTTGCCACTGGTGAGAGGGTCTTTTGCGTCCGTTGATCTTCCATCGTAGCGCCTAACAATGTTTTTAGAAAACTCAACACCACCCCAAACGCGAAAAATTTGAAATACTGTTTTGTCGGCAGCAAATTGTCCATAAGTAGTTTCAAATTGGTAATCGTGATAGTGTTGTGTGGAAACAAACTCACGGCCTGGCCCTTGGTTTTTGGCATATGCATTTGCATTTTCAAAATCCGAAAAAGTTGCATTCCTTACGATTCTACTTCCATCGGCATTACGATCTCGGTAGTACAATGGTTGTAAACTTTCTTTCCCCACTCCAAAGTATTGGTTATAAAGGCTTTCATCATGCCCAATATAAGCACGCAAACGATAGGCGGTATCTAAAAAATAAGGAGCATCCCAAGCAAGGTAGTTGTTTTGAGTTCCACGATTACTTCTGTAAACTCCCACATTAAACATATGTTCATAAGGAGTATATTGAAAGGAGGAATCTGACTTGGTTCCGTTATAAAAAATATTGGCTAGGATCCCAAGACCAGCTCCATTGACTGCATCATTTCCAAATAGTGGCAGACCTGTTGCATACCAACCTTCTTTTTTGTTGGCCAGTTCTTTCTCGTCGAGTTTTTTGAATTCACCCAACCACTCTGGTACATCTGATTTTCTTTCTTCAGTAAATAAAGGAAAAACGACCATTGTTGATAGCATTACCAACCAAATCGTCGTTCCCCTAAATGGCATGCGTTATTTGACTTCGCGGACTTGAATGGTTTCGACTCTTTCTTCACCCGCAATGATGTCAGATAAAATGACTACTTTTTCACCCATTTGCAAATATCCATTATTCACTAACGTTTGGATGGCAAGTTTGATCGTTTTTTCAGGATCGGAAGAAAAATCCACTCGGTAGGGAATGACACCTCGAGTTAACCAAAGCTTTCGCCTAACAGATGTCATGTTTGTAAAAGCATGGACAATGGGGTATCTCGGGTGAAACGATGCTAAATTATTTGCAGTAATCCCTCGCCTTGTGATGGCGATGATCGCGTGTGCTTGCATGGAATCTGCAAGATTTGCCGCAGATCTTGCCATTTCTTCCTTTTGGTCTTTTGGTTTACGTTGTGCCGCAAGACCTAAGTTAATCGACATCTCCATTCGACGCGCAATTTTATCTAACATTTCCACACAACGAACTGGATACTTGCCCATTGCCGTTTCACCAGATAACATAATGGCATCTGCTTCTTCATACACGGCATTGGCTACGTCCGTTACTTCAGCTCTAGTTGGAGACGGATTATGGATCATCGATTCAAGTAAATGGGTAGCAACGATAACTCGTTTTCCTTCTTCTTGGCAACGTTTGATAATTCGTCTCTGTACGATAGGAAGTTCTTCGATTTCAATCTCAACTCCCAAATCGCCACGTGCCACCATAATACCATCAGACGATTTGATGATCTCGTCTAAGTTTTTTAAGCCCTCTTGGTCTTCAATTTTAGCAATGATTTGCGCATGGTGTTTTTTTTCATCGATGATGCCACGAAGTTGTACCACATCTTCTTGTGATCGTACAAATGACAAGGCCACAAAATCAATGTCCTCTTCTAATCCAAACAAAATGTCTTTCAAATCTTTTGGTGTGATCGAAGGGATATTCACTCGAATCCCTGGCAGATTAATATGTTTTCTGGATCCTAATTTTCCACCATCTAACACAGTACAGACAAGTTCGTTTTCACGGATCTCTTGGACGGCAAGGTTGATAAGTCCGTTATCCACTGTGACTTTATCGCCTACTTTTAAATCTTTTACGATATCACGGTAATTCACAAAAACACTTTGTGCTTCTGCTTCCATCCCTGGAATGATGTGGAAGGTAAAAGTCTCACCCACTTTTAAGTGTAAATCATTTTGGACATCCCCAGTTCTAATTTCTGGTCCTTGTGTATCTAACAAAATGGAGATCGGTTGTTTATGTAATTCGTCTTTGTTTAATGATTTGATGATGCGAATGATTTTCCTATGGAACTCGTGATCACCATGACTCATGTTGATCCTTGCGATATTCATCCCCGCCAAAGCTAAACTTCGGATCATTTCTTTTGATGCTGTCGCTGGACCTATGGTGCAAACGATCTTGGTTTTTCTGGCTCTTAATTGTTCAATTGCTGGCATAATGTTAAGGTTTTAATTTGGGTAAAATTCGGTTTAAAAAATCCAACTGCGATTCCGCAATGTCGAATTTTTCTTGGTTAGGGAATTTGTCGTTTCGTTGTTTTTCGCTCTCAGCAGAAACCTTATCTAAAAGTTTTTTGCCATGCCGTTTCAAATACCCAGTTGAAACAAGAATGGGCCAAGGGAACTTCTCTCTTTGGTTGCGGATTGGAAAACTATAGATTTCCTTTCCTCCAAATTTTTTAAGGAAAAAGATCAAATTTTCTTCTGTAAACTTACCGTTGAGTTTTGATAAAACATATTCGCGGTCGGGGAAGACACCAAACTCCCAAGCTTCATCTAAAATGCGAACAACAGTTTCAATGGATTCTTTCCATTTTTTTTCTTCCTCAGGACTGCCTTGTTTGACAGACTCTTGGTCCTCATCTTCGTCAGAAGAACTATTTGATGTAGCAGTCGATTGGGAATGGCTTTGTTTTGATTTGCGTTCCGCTTCTTTTTCCGCTTCTTCTCTTTCTTTTAACCTTGCTTTCACCAATTTTTCTTTTTCTTGGGATATTTTCTTTGCTTTTTGGCTCGCCAAATCCCTCGTGAGTTGCTGTTGCAAACGGGCTTTGATCGGAGGGATTTCAAATTTATGTACCGTCATACTTCCCATGATCATCCGCCACAACCGAGTAAAAAATGGCAAAAACTGAAATAAACTTTGTGATTCAATTTCTTCTAAGAGTCGTTTTGGACTCTCATCATTTAAATGGAGAGTCACGTTCATTTGGTTGAGAACACGAATTTCTAAATCCGAATGTTTGATTTGGAACGTACGTTTTGCCGACTCAATTGCTTGTGGGATACAAGATTTGTGCAAAATGAATTCATTGTACACTCGTTTGTCGGCATATTCCGTATATAATACCTCTGGTTGTGACAATAACATTGACCGGAATTCATCTGTCAATGGCTCACCACTCACTCGTAATAAATTCACCTCAACGATACGACCAGCTTCCGCAAGGAATGCCATCAGGTCTTCGATGTGTTGTTTACGTTTTTGTTTTTCTTCTCTTTCTTTATCTTTTTCTATGATTTCATTTAATACCAAACACTCTTCCATAAGCGTTTTTTGGTCACCATAGGATTCGTTCATGTATCCTTTGATTTCTGTTAAAATGTTTTTAGGTGAATTCCAAGAATCTTCGGTGACATCCCCCATAACACCTAAGTTTTTTAAGGCAGGGTAAATTGTATTTTTGGCATAATCCACATAAGCTTCATACCGATCGGCAATTTCCGATGGCCTATTGTATAAAAAGACACTTTTATTTGCAGGCCTTGAAGCCGAATCATTCCGAAAGAAAAACAAAATTTTATCATCTACCAACTGTTTTAAGATTGGTTTTAGATGGATGACAATGGTTGCATCTTTTTGCACCTTTGTTTTGTCATATGGACATTGGAACAAATTTCCAATTTCAGTGGAAGCATAGGTATCAAACAATCGATTCGCATCCACTGCTGCTTTGATGACCTTACGCATTTTTTCTTTCCCAACATACTTTCTTTTTTCATTGAACCAACCCTTGATTGCAGTGGTCGAAAGTTCATTCAATCCAAGTGCATATCGGAAGGCAGTTCCTCCATCAGAGGTAGTTGGCCTTGCAAAAACAGTATTGTGTTTGATGTAAGTTTTTGGATTTTCCGGATCCCCAGGTTCATTTGGGTGGAATTCCAAAACATTTAATTTTTTGATGATGGCAGGATTCTGTTTGTAACTAAGATCAATCACATAGTTTTCCGTGCGATCCCGATCAATCGAACTATCTCGTTCAATTTGTTCTACATTCGGCAGAACCCTATTTTGTAAAAACTTATCTGTCCATTCAAAGATAACAAGTAGTACCTTATAAATCCCTTTATAAGAAAAATCTCCGCGAGAATCCATTGCCTGCACCTTTTGGAGACAGGCAGTGTAGTCCATGACTTTTAATTCTGGGAGATTTGGATCTAACATGTAACGGGTGAATCCTTACTTAAAATATCCTTTTTTATACAATAACTCAGCATTCAAAATGGCTGCCCCTGCAGCACCTCGAATCGTGTTATGCGATAAAACAACCCATTTCCAGTCCAAGATAGAATCCTCTCGTAACCTTCCGACAACAGTTGTCATGCCCTTTCCTGTGTCCAAATCGAGACGTGGTTGGGGGCGATCGTTTTCTTCGCGGTAAAGGATAGCGGGGTTTGGTGCAAACGGCAATCCCAATTTCTGAGGTTCCCCTTTAAAATCGGCCCAAACCTTTAAAATCTCTTCTTTTTTTGGTTTTTTATCAAATGCTACCGAAACACAAACGGTGTGTCCATCGAACACAGGCACTCGGTTACAATGAGCCGAAATTTTAAAATCTGCCGATTTGATGACCCCACCTTCTACAGTCCCCAAACATTTTTGTGGTTCGATTTCTGCTTTGTCTTCTTCGCCGCCAATGTATGGCACTACATTACCAAGGATATCCATGGTTGGAACACCAGGATAACCCGCACCAGAGATTGCTTGCATCGAAAATAACATCACTGATTTCAAACCAAACGCATCCATCAAAGGTTTTAAAGAAATCGTCACACCCATAATCGTACAATTTGAATTTGTGATGATCTTTCCTTTTGTTGTTTGTGCTGAGAGAACATCCAAATGGTGTGCGTTCACTTCCGCAGAAAGGATTGGGACATTAGGGTCCATCCTGTGATTTTTGGAATTGGATAAAACCATAACCCCTGCTTCCGCATAAGCAGTTTCCACTTCCCCAGCAATGGAAGCATCAAGACCGCTAAACACAAGTTGCACGCCCTTTGTTACATTTGGATCTGGTAATGAAATGATAATGTCTTTTGCATAAGAAGGAATGTCAGAAGAAATCTTCCAACGCGACTTCATCACCTCACCATAGGTTTGGCCTGCACTTTTTTCAGAAGCTGCTAAATGAGTCACCGTAAAATAAGGGTGATCCTCCAAAAGTTGAATGAATCTTTGACCGACGGATCCTGTTGCGCCCAGGACTCCAACTTTGATTTTTTCCATAATTTTCCTTATCTAATGTAAGGATTGAAAAACATGTTATTTCGGAAAGAGATTTCCAATTCTTTCCGCATAAATCGAATTCATTTGCTCCATTCCCACATAAGTGAAGTGATGGAAATCGGAAAATCCCTGCATCGGAAGTGCATTGTGGATGTCCCAAAAATGGACTGATCCTGATTCCAAAGATTGTAGGTATTGTAAGTGGTCTTTGTACCAGTCGGAACCTTCATACCAACGGAGTGAGATTGGATTTTCTGGGTTGTTGATGAGTAAAAAGGGAAGATTCCGATTTCGGAAATGTTCCGCAATTTTTTGGATGTAACGAAAATGGAAGATGGGACGGAATTTCTCGCTTCGAATCCGTTCTTTGGCATTTTTTAATGCGACTAAATAACCTATCCCCGGCCGCTTTTCCAAACCTTCTAACAATCGATAGTAAAAATACCGAGTGTAAGTTTCATCATCCATCCCATTGTAGCGAAAGTCTTCCGTCCTTGGCTCGCGTATGTATTGGACACCAGATTTCGGTTCTTCCAAACCAAAGGTTTGTTCTAAACGCACACCCATTGGATCCCAATGGTAGTCTAGGTAGGCACCACTTGCTTCATGGGCAAACCAAACTCGTTCCAGTGTTGCGGTGATTTGTTTATTTTCTCGAAAAAAAGCAAGATCCAAGTGGATTTTGGTCCAACGCGGCTCACGTAGTTCCACAACTTGTTTTGTTTCGCCATTCGAAAACTCCAACTGACACGAAGAACCGGAAAGTAAAAAGGGGGTCACCTCTAACCAAATCCCTTTTTCTTCCATTTTTTTGGTTGGGTAAAAGCTAAACTGTTTCCCCGTCCAACCAAGCCCGTTCACACCCTCAGGGATGGAAACACCCATATAAGAATGATAACTTGTATTCCGACCAAATCGGTGTTGGAAGAGATTTTGTAAGTTTTGCTCGTAAATATCTTTATAACGATAAAACGAAAAACCTGAGGAAACCAGATACCGCGAAAGAGTTTCCATGTCCATGGCAGATCCAACTTCTCTGATTGTCTCCCAAGGGAATACCCATAAAGATTGGGGAGCCTCCGTAAACGTCAGAGCATCTTGCACCATAACTGTTTCTTCCACGGAATCATTCCTTCCTTCAGGGAACAAAACATATGTTCGGTGGAGACGGTAATCAATAAAATTAACCGGATATACAACCAAATCAGGAGCCAAAGGCTCTAACCAACCCAGTAATAAATATACATAGAGGGGACTATTCCCCGCATATGCTAAATAAAAAACATCTACATCCAATGAAAATTTTTCAAGTAAGGACTTTTCCAATGCCTTTGCATCTAAGGAATAGTAAGCTACAGAACTACCCACAATGATGATTCGTTTTTTGGTTTTGGGAAGGGAACGGATCCTTTCATACTCATACAAAAAATTAAAGAAATGGTTGGTATTCCAAGGAGATTCGTTTGGTAAAAGGAATTGGATTTTCCTAAAAAACAAAAAATCAATCCCCACAAGAAACACCAAAAAACAAATAAGGAAAATAATCCGTTTTTTCATAAAATTCCCTAAAACACAAAGTAAACAAATGGTTTACTTTCCGCTGAATACAAAACGACGAGCACCAAACCGATCACTGCCAAAAAAGCAAAAAGCAACGATTTTCCTAAGGAATTTTGCATTTTTTGAAACATCCCTAACAACTGTTTGTTTTCCTTAAAGTATCTGGCCCCAATAATATGGCCTAATAAAAGAAGAGAAACACAATAAACAAACTTCATTTCTAAGCTGTAAGGCAGTGAAAAACCGTCTTTTTTCACAAAAACCCCCTGTAGGTAACACAGAGAATCCTCTAAATTGATACTGCGAAAGAAAATCCAGAGGAGAGTAACAATGAAAAATGTAAAAAGGATTTGGATTGGTTTCCAATTTAGGAAATGAAACTTTCCAACCTTCTCTGCCATCCACCTCTCCAAAACAAGAAACCCACCATGACCCAAACCCCAAATGACGAAATTCCAAGAAGCACCATGCCAAAGACCACCAATTGCCATGACGAGAATGAGATTGCGATAGGTAAACAATTGCCCCAATCGATTGCCACCGAGTGGGAAGTAGAGGTATTTTTTTAACCACTGGGAAAGGGAAATATGCCACCTGGTCCAAAACTCGGAAAATCCAGAAGCAAGGTAAGGCATTCGAAAATTTTCAGGCAAACGAAACCCAAAGAGAAGTGCCGTGCCTTGGGCAATATCGGTGTAACCAGAAAAATCACAATAGATTTGGAAGGAATAGGAAAACATCCCAATCCATAGGGACCGAGTCGACATACCGGCCGGATGAGAAAATACCAAATCAGAAACTTCAGCCAAATGGTCAGCCAATACCATTTTCTTAAACAACCCCAGTAGGATCAAAAAAATCCCGAAGAGGAGAGGGATCCGTGAAAAATCCATCGGCCGTCGGATTTGGGGCAAAAACGATTTCGCCGTCACGATTGGACCTGCCACCAATTGCGGGAAAAAACTGAGAAAGAGCAAATAAGATGAAAACTTGGACTCGGGATGCAACTCCTTTCGGTAAACATCCACTACATAAGAGACCGACTGAAAGGTGTAAAAAGAAATTCCAACTGGAAGGAGCCACTGGCTCCAAAATGGATCATCGGCTGGCAAAGGGCTTCCCGATATTATTGCCCAATTTTCAGCAATAAAGTGACCATATTTAAAGAAAATTAAGATTCCCAGGCTATTGGCAAGCGATACCCAAAGAACCCAGAAACGCCTGCGGTCCGAAGCGGAGCGAAAGATTGCCTTTGCGATCAAAAAATCAACCAAGGCAATCCAAATGATTAAAATTAAGTAGTAAATACTCCAATAACCATAGAATAAAAGACTAATAATAAGCAAATAAACGACCAAATATCGTCGAATTCTTGCTGAATAAAGTGATAGAATGTGCCCAAGTCGAGCAAGCGAAACACGGAGCAAGGAGTAGAAAAGAAATGTGGCACCCAAAAAAAGTGCATAGATTGCCGAATTAAATAGCATTTTATTGCTTAATATTAGTCATTATACATTGTATTTGCATTTTACCCCACAATTGGGGCAGACACAAGTGACTTCAGCCTTTACCCTTCGTCCTTTTGAGTCTTCCACCTTCCCAACAGCCACAAATTCAAATGAGACACCTTCTGGAACGAAGTGACCAGATCCATATTTTGCCGTTCCTTCAATCACATTGGAGCATGCGTGGCACTTCACCCGCAAACGTATCGTTTCTGCCATACCAGGGAAAGATGAGGAGGAGGACCTGTCTGGCAACCAATATTCCAAAATCTGCCAATTTTACAGGTGTATGCAATCTGTCTACACATGACATTTTGGCAGATATACCGCCAAAATTCAGAGGCGCCGGGAGGCAGAAACGGCAAAAACCCCGTTGTGAGACCTACAGGCGAAATCCCCAAAAATTCCTTATTTTCTCCGTTTAAATGCCGGATTTTCGGCAAAACGGGGCCGCGATGAACCCGCATCCAATCGCTCTACCCAATGCCTGCTTTGTTTCCTGCCCTCTTTAATGAAAGGGGCCCATCTCTATGCCTCTTTTCCCGATTCCCCTCGGAGTGCCATTTTTCAAGCATCCTTTGCGGGTGTTTTTTGCATCGGTAGACGGTCCTAATTGGCGCATTTTCGGCAGTGGGCCGAATCGAAAGGGCAATCTTTCGAAAGCCATTCTTATGCCCTCTCCTCACATCGACCATTTGGTCTGTAGCCGCCCCGAGTGACGTCAATTGGGCAACCATCGGATTCCTTACTTCTGCCTGATGGCTGGCGCCGGAAAACTGGCAGCTAAGGTGTTTCGGTGCCCACAGTTTGGCACTGGCTGCCTACTTGTCGTCACGGGGACTGATTGGATCCAAAGTTGCCTGCCCTCCCATCGCCACTTCTATGCCCAATCGGTCCCTCTAAATAAGTGACTTAATTTAGGCAGTTTTTACAATCTGGCCTTGGTTCGGAGCACGGGAGAGGAATTTCGGGGCCGCGAGGTGAAAAATCGCTTTCTTACAGCATATATTTGACTAAATTTGGGCATTTTTTTGAGATTTGATGGAAACGGTTGGAAGTGGATATTCCCGCCAATTCGCCCTGTGGTGCGCACAGGGAAGGTGAATGGCTAGGAAAAGTTCGGTTTTGGGTCATTGGGAACTACAACCCAAAGGAAGGACTACGGCTTCGTAGTTTATTTTTTAGATTTTGCTTGGGTAGATTTTGATTTTTTTACAGCAAGACTCGATTTGGCACTGGCCTTCTTGGGTTTTGTGCCAGAGGCAGTACTTTGCTGTTTGCTGGATTTTTTTCCAGACCGAGAACCTGTTCCTTCCGTTCCTGGCTCATCAACAGTGGCGAGGATGTCGCTAGGGATTCTTCCATTGCGTTTGACCATGTAGATGAAGTGTCGGACATACTGGGTGTAAGGCTCTGGGATGGTCTTTGGATCGAAGTCTTTTGGCTCCTGGAGGAGTTGGTTGACATGTGCCAAAGGGAGGTCGTCCTTACTCGTTGCCATGAGGATTTCCAATCGTTTGCAGATTTCTGAGTCATTGACTTCAGTGGAAAGTTTTCGCATGGCGTTGAGGAATTTTTGGAAGGCAACTCGCTTCGGCTGAGACATATCCCCAGAAAACCAAAAAGTCCTGGGTTGGCAATCGATTTTACGCCAAATTGCTCCGGACAGACGTAAGAATGGTTTGGCCCTACTTCAGAATTTGAAATGGAAAGAGGGATGAGGGTATTTGATTTTTCCAAGTGGGCAGAAAGTTGTGCATTTGAAATTGCACAAGGAACAGAAGTGATGCGAGAACCAGAAGTTTCATTTCCCAGATTGGAATGAAACCCAAGGAAGGATTCCGGAGTTTCCAATGCAATTTCTGTTTCGGATCCAACACGAACTTCTGCAATTTTTCCGTCGCGGAGTTCAATGGCTGGTTGGAGTGGTTCTTCCAAAAGGACAACGGGTTTGTCCCACTCGTTTGCCAAAAGACCAGATTGAGGAAAAATCAAAAATCCAAGCAGGCAGAGCAAGGGCGCAACTTTAAGCAAGTTCCGTGCCAAATTTTTGAATTTTACCGCGAAAAACATATAGATATCCATAGTTTTCACCGAAATCAGGGAAAAATAAAGCTTTTTTTTGGAAATTTTGGCTATTTTTTGTAGAGGGAAGCTCTTACCCGAAGTTTCCATTCCCATAAAACAATTTCATGTTCCAGGTCTTTGGCCAGGTCCTGCTCTTTGGCAAGTAGGGCATAAATCATATGGGAGATATCTTTCGAAAATCCCACATCCAATTCTTTTTCAAATACTTCCACTTGGAATTCTAAAATGAGAACTGCCAATCGAAAGGCTTCATTCATGGCAATGAGCTGTGGTTTGACTGAGTCAAGTTCCGGCTTCTTGTACTCATTTTTGATCATCACATCTAAAAATGTACGGATGAACATCACATCGTCAGAGGAAAGATGGAAATCAAGGAGGAGCTGTTTCACCTTATCGAGTTCCATGGCTCGCAAGTGGATCCTTGCAAGGAAAACAGGATTTTCGCTGTAGGTGTTTAGGTTCTGGTTTTTCGCCACATCGGTGGCACGGACTTTGTCATAGTCCACGACACCCTTGTCTTTGGATTCTTCTGTTTTAGGGGACTGCGATTCCGCAGAGGTATTGATCCTTTTTTTGATCACAAGGATATTCATACTTGGATAACGGATTTTGAAAGACACCATGTCCGAACGAGGGATCTCTTCGTCCACAACCAAAAACTGGGCCTGTTCACCCTTCTCCCAAGCTGCCATCAATTCTTCTTTGTTTTTGTAGTGGTAAATGACAACAGGGAGGACGTCACTTTGGCTCCCCGTTCCCAAATAAATCGTTTTGATTTCATTGGAGAATCCGTGTTGGTATGGGATGACCATTTTTCCAGCTTTGACATTCACAAAGGAAAGTTCCCCCAAGTGGAAATGGGAGACGTCGAAGTCGTCTCCGAAAAAACCCACCCGAGGGACATTGACCACAATGGAGTTGTTTTTGGCACCCTTGGGGACCTCAGGTCCCGACTCGGTAAAGACAACATAAGTCAGTTTGGAAAGTCGGACCTTTACGAGAAAACCGGCAGGGGTTTTTCGTTCTTCGTATACAGTATCATCCATCTTTACATCAAACCAAGTTGTTTCATTTTGTATTGGAGGGAACCCCTCGAGATTCCCAAGGCCTTCGCCATTCGGATTTGGTTCCCTGAGAAGATCCGCATCGCCAAAAGAATCTTCTGCCTTTCTAAGGCTTCTATCCCTCGCCGCAAGTCTAAATCTTCCGCATCAGGAATCTCTAAATCCATTCGGACTTTTCCAACCTCTAGATCAGAAACTTCCACCGTCTGGGTGCGACAGGTGAGAATTCCTGACAAGATTCGATTGCGTAATTCGACGAAATTTTCTTGGTAAACTCTACCGGAAAGCTCCTTTTCTGCTTGGGGGCTTAAAACCAGTCCCAACCGATTCTGAGTCCGGCAGAGCTCTTGGAAAATCGACTGGATGATGCGGACAAAACTCCCCTTAGGGAGCAGACGTAAGGAAGGCAAAAATATCGAATTCCGCTCGAGGAGTTGTTTGAATTCGGGGAGGATTTCCTGTCCAAATTCTGTTGGTCCCAAAAGGAAAAGGGAACCTTTGTAACCCGATTTCGACCACCAGTCGACAAGGATTTGCTGCTGTCCTAATGAGAAAGACTGGACGTTGGTAAACACGAGACTGCCAACATTTGCCTCCTTCCCCCATTCAAAGATTGCCTTTTCAAATTTGCCAAAATGGTCAGGGAGTGACTCCACAACTAGGATGGGAGCATCTGGATTTTGGCTCTGGTGGATCCACTTTGCTAGGGACTTTTTCCCTGTCCCCGCAGCTCCAAAAATGGAGACAATTCGATTCTCTCGGAATTCGGAAACGGCTGTTTCCAAATTGGAAATTTCATCGCGAAAGAAACGATGGGCTCCATCGAGAGAAACCGGAACTTGGCTGGCAGGAGAGTGAATGAAGTTTGCCCTCTCCCACTCGGTTCCAATTTTTTCTGCAAACAAAACAAGAAGTGCCAACACAGAAAAACTTGGTTTACCCTCAAGCTCTACCAACAAAAAACCAACACTCTCTTTTGCGTGGATCCGGATCCCAATGGCGTTTGTATTTTTCCCAAAAACCGGAAATTCAACTCCCGGAAAAGAAACAGGTTCTTTGGATGTCATGAGGGTTTCCCAGTGAACAGAACCCCTGTTTAAAAATGAATAATAAAAGCCATCCTCACCATATCCAAAACTTGCGGATTCGTAAAATGAATCTTCGCCTTCGGCTTTGAGGACCACAACCCCGCAATGCAATCCAAATTCGGTACACAGCTCAACCCACAAAGCAGGGAGGACGGAATCCATCCAATCTTTGCCTGTTTTGCCAGAGGCAAACAAGGACAGGGTGTGAGAATGCATGCTATGAAACTGTTTAAATTTAATCACTTTGTCAAGTACGTACCGTTTTAAATGTCGGATGTCCGACCAAAAGAGACGAGATAGTTTTTGCTAATTTTTGGTATGTCGGATGTCCGACAATGTGGGTAGAAGTTGTCCAAAAATCCTTTTTTTGGTCATTTCCAAAAATTCAATTGATCCCAATTTTTCGAAACGAAAGCATACCAATTGGGAAGGGAAACAAGAGATAGATGATCACCATTGCAGTTGCGAATCAAAAAGGCGGAGAGGGAAAAACAACTACTTCTTTGAATCTTGCCATGGGATTGGCTCGCCGAAATCTCAAAACTTTGCTCATTGATATGGACCCTCAGGCAAACTCCACTGGAATTTTTCTGAATCCGGAAACCGTTGAGAAAGACCTTGCCCATTTATTCCAAAACTCTGCCCATATCAAAGACATCATTGCGCCGGCGTATAACGAGCATTTGTGGATAGCCCCATCTAGCATGCGTTTGGCGGAAATGGAAACCGTTTCTGTTAACTCAGTGGAAGCTCCCTATATCCTGAGGGACTCACTCTCGGGACTTAAGGATTTTGAATTTGTAATCATCGACTGCCCGCCATCGCTATCGATCTTTACGGTGAATAGCCTTGTGGCCGCCAATTACGTCCTCATCCCCTTGCAGGCAGAAAAGTTTTCAATGGATGGGATTATGGGTTTACAGCAAACCATCTCCTCCATCAAAAAAAGGATCAACCCAGACCTAGAAATCCTAGGTGCACTCATCACCCAACTCAAACCCCAAACCCTTTTGACAAAAACCATCCTTCCTGTTCTTACCAAGTACTTCCGAATTTTTGAACACACAATTTCGGACGGGGTGGCCATTGGGGAAAGCCATTTGGCAAAAAAATCAGTTTATGATTACAACCGATCGTCCAGGCAATCTCAGGAGTATGAAGGTTTTATCGAGGAGGTTTTGAATGAGCTTAAAAAGTAAACGACTCGGTTCCCTTGCTGATATCTACCAAGCCGAAAACTTAGATGGCACCATTCGTACCATCCGGATGGACAAAATCCAACCCTCCGAACACCAACCTCGCCAAGAAAGGAAAAAAGGGATCGAAGAGTTAGCACAAACGTTAAAAGCAGATGGTCTGCTCCAACCCATCATCGTTTCTAAAAGCGACAAGGAAGGGAGTTATAAGATCATCGCTGGGGAAAGGAGATACCATGCTGCCAAGTCCCTTGGTTGGTCTGAAATCGAATGCAAAATCCTCAACCGACCCGACAAAGAAATTTATAAACTTGCCGTCATCGAAAACCTACAAAGGGAAAACCTCTCCCCCTATGAAGAAGTGGATGCCCTCGTTTTTTTGAAACAAGCACACAATTATACGGACCAAGAATTAGGAGATTTGTTTGGGAAAAGCCGCAGCTACATGACTGAGGTGTTATCCATCACCTCTATGTCAAAGGCCGATTTGGACAAATGTAAGAAAAACGAGATCTATAATAAAAACCTCCTGGTCCAAGCCGCACAGGCCGCCAAAAAGGGAAGTTTGGATGAATTCTTAACCCTCTACCATAAAGGCGCCCTGAAGACCGTTAAGGACGCGAAAGACTTTAACAAACAAGTAAAGTCAGGAGAACCACAAAAACCAAATCCCTCTCCCCTCTCGGGATACAAAATCCGGAGGACAGGAAGCGGCATCCAAATCCAATCTGATGACGAAATCTTACTCGGTGATATCTATAAATTTATACGAAAGGAATTGTCCAAAAAATACGGTGACTCGGCATAACCCAAACAAGTACTTAGCAGTCAAGTACTTAGGAAAAAAATTTTTAGTACTGGCTGGGAAAAATACTGTACGAACTTGACATCCACCAGAATCCGACAATAATGTGACATAATAAAACTATTTGAGTTTAAGCAGAAACCTTTTCGTTACGGAAAAGGTGAGGGGCAAGTTTTGTCCCAACCCGAAAAGAAAAAAATTCCCCTGGAACACCAGGGGGTCGGGGTTTCCCGAAGGAATGTTGTTGGATGAGACATAATTAACATTATGTCAGATAATGTCAACTCCTTCATTTTAATTGCTTAAAATTAGTTTCATTTTTGCAGAAAAATGGAGGAGTCCTGTGAGCGACTTGCGTCACCCCTATATCCGTCTGATGACCGACATCATAGATTCAGGTGTTTGGGCAGAGTTATCCCATGCCGCAAAGACCCTCTACCCGGTCCTATTAAAATTCAGTGATTACAATTTCAAACCAGTTTGGCCGAACACGGAAACCCTCATGAGGCTCACCGGATTCAAAACAAAAAAATCAATTGTTTCCGCCAAAAAAGAATTAACCAGTGCGGGGCTCTTATACCAAGTTCCTGGCAATGGGCGCACCTCTACTCGTTACCACTTCTCCTTCCACTACGAGGGTTCCAAAATTACCCCTCTGGGGGATACACAGATACACCTCAGGGAGCCAGAAAAAGATCCCTCTGGGGGGCCGAAATTGGATGCCAAGGGGGGTTCTTTTGGGACCCCTAACCATATTAATATAACTATATCCAATACAAACAATGCGCAAACGCCGAAAGAAATGGGAGAAGGACTTGGGCAAACCAAAGAAGAGAAAAAAGATTTTGAGTCTCTAGTGGATTTGTTTGGACCAGAGATTGCTTTGGAAGCTTATCGCAAAGCCGTGAGTCTACATATGGAATCAAATGCATCCTACGTCAAAACCCTTTGCCGTGAATTGGTCAGCCAGCAAAGAAAGGAAGTGCTTAATCTTGGGCAAATTCAATCCTCACCTGCAACCACCCCCCACCCCGCTTCTTGGTCTGGATTTTTGGCTTGGGCTTCCAAAGAATTAACGGAATCCTCATACCGCCAATTGGAAAGAGTGAAAGTGGAAACCGATGGGAATGTCATTGTGGTCACTTCCCCTGTGTTAGGCCATTTGAGACAAATCATCCAAATGTATTTTACGGAACGTGTGAAACCAGTGGTCCTTGTGGTGTTTACAGAAGTGGAAGAAGGCTCACGTGTGAGCGAAATTCGATAGACTGATTAGAAAAACGGTATTTTTTGGAAGGAATCATAACAGAAAAAAGCGCATGAAAGATCATTTAATCCGCACAAGCCACCCCTACTCTCTCCCCATTCAATCCGTAACAACTACGGGCACTTTTGAGATCAAAAATAACGAATTTTTATCCTTTATGGAAGAAAAGGAGCAATCCTCCCTTTCCTCGATCATCTTTCAATTTGATGATGTTGTTTTTTTTAATGGAATCGAGTTATTGCCTGGTAAAGATGGATTGGATTTTTTCCCAGATTCTTTTCGGTTTGAATTGTCCCATGATGGAAAGTATTGGGAACCAATCTTACAAGAATCATCCTTTAGAAAATCATTCAAAACGTCTGCCAAATGGTTATTTTCGTTAACTAGCGCTCGTTATGTGAAGTTCATCTCAAAAATTTCGAGAAAAGCAAGTAATGGGAAAAACAGAATTAGTTTTGGGCCTCTACGGATCCTCGTCAGTGGTGTGCAATCCATCCAAGTCAGTTCGGAATTGGACAGGTTGTATGTAAAAGAAAACTTATTTGATACAAGACCTGATTATGGTTGGTCTTCCAAAAAAAAGGAAGAACCAGCGGATGAGTATGTCATTTTAGATATGGGGTCTGTCAACAGAATCGAAGAATTCCGAATGTTGACAAAAAATGATCCGATTACCAATTTCCCAGAACGTTTCATTGTTTATTACAGTGAAGACGATCTGACTTGGCACCAGTTGCATGAAGAGAATTATTTTTTATCGGAACCAGGTACCTGGTACAAATGGCGTTTCCCTCCCGTCAATTTACGATTTTTGAAAATCGTTTTTGTCGATGAAAAACAATCGAACAAAAAAGAATACATTACCGAAGTCATCGAAATCGAACTCTATTCCAGTGCTGACAAAAAAGAATCTGGTGGGCCAACAAGAGAACCTCTCCCCTATGCTTCTGTATTAAGATCAGGGATCATCCGGCTTGCTGTTGATGGTGAAGTGAAAGAGGGAGTTGTTGTCCAGTCAAACGATAGGCGCCTTCGAGATGCCACAACGGAATATCGTGGGATTGTGGAACTTGCCTCCGATGGAGAAGAAAAACCTGGAGTGGCCGTACAAGGAAATGATAAACGCCTAAAAATCGCCACTGAACTCACACATGGACTTGTGAGGCTCGCAAGGAGTGGAGAGGCAAGGCCTGGGCTTGTTGTACAATCAGATGATGAACGTTTGCGAAATGCCACAACAGACCATCCCGGAATCGTAGAGCTTGCGTTAGATGGAGAGACAAGGCCTGGTGTTGCGGTACAAGGGAATGATTCAAGGCTTCGGGTAGCGACAAAAAAATCAGTTGGACTTGTTCAATTGGCAGAAGCGGGTGAAACTGCAATCGATAAGGTAGTCACAGGTGATGATCCAAGACTAAAGGATGCAACCACGACAGCGAAAGGAATTGTACAATTGGCACCCAATGGTGGTGAGGAATCAAATACCGTTGTCCAAGGTAATGACAAACGCCTCAAATTGGCCAGTACGGAGTCGCATGGGATTGTGCAACTTGCACACTCTGGTGAAACTAAAGCCGGTGTGGTTGTACAAGGGAATGACAAACGTCTCGCCAAAGCTGCGTTTGATGAAGCTGGGATTGTGGTTCTTGCCAATCACGGCGAAGCTGTTCCAGGTAAGGTAGTTTTATCTGACGATCCAAGGTTATCGGACAAAAGAGATCCAAAACCTCATACCCATCCTTACGCAGAAAAAGAACATGATTTCAATTCCCATACAGGTTTATTAAAGATTACTGGCGAAGCCGAATCGATTTCTAAAGGATATGTCCCTCCCCAACCAAGTGATGCCATCATTTACGGTAAAAATACAAAAAACGGATCAGGTGTACTGGGTGTATCTTCTGGGATTGGTGTTGTTGGATTTGGGGAATCCATTGGTCTTTATGGAATTTCCAAAGGCAAAGACAATACTCGTTCTGCTGGTGTCTTAGGTGCCGGAACTTCGTCACCTGGTGGTCGTTTTGTTTCACAATCAGAGTTTGCCATCATTGCAGACGGGAAAGGGATCCCCGGGTACGAATTAACAGGGTCTGGGAAAGCGATTTATGCGAACGGAGAGTCTGTATTCGATGGGAACCTTCGCATTACAAAAGATGGTGGTGAAGAATGCATTGCTCGGTATTTCCGCTTGGATGGGAAAGATGTGATCACATCCGGTGACTTACTTGTGGCTACAGAAGAGACAGGTGTGCTTGGTAGGTCCAAACACCCCTACTCTACCAATGTGATTGGAGTTGCGGTATCCAATGCCAATCTTGTGTTTGGGAAGCAGGAGAAAGGTGTGGAGTATGTCCTTGTTGCCATGTTAGGAATTACGAAAGTCCATGTGGATGCGACGCAAGTGCCAATTTATCCGGGAGACCTTTTGGTATCAGGACTTTCTTCTGGTCATGCAATCAAGGCAGATCCCGCAAAACTAAAACCAGGAATGCTTGTCGCAAAAGCCATGGAAGTTTGTAAAAAAGACAAGGGTCATATCCTTTGTATGTTAACTTTCTCCTAAAAATAAGGGTGGGATTGCTGTGGGTTTTGGAACGAAACCTGCATCAATTGCCCGTCTCAGTAGGTAGGAGACAGCGTTATGGCCTTCTTCGCCTAGTTTTTTTGTGAATCCATTTACATATAAATTGATATGAGATCGGATCACCACCTCATCTTTGTTTTGTGAGTTCTCTTTAATATAATCCATCATCTCTTTTGGTTCAAGGTAGGCTTTTTCTAAACTCCGTTGTAATTCCATCTGGAATTGTAATGCCTCTTCTCTTGGGATGTCACGCCTGATGGCAATGGCACCAAGTGGGATTGGGTAACCCGTGGAAGATTCCCACCATTCGCCAAGATCTACCACTTTCTCAAGCCTCCTTTCCTCATATGTAAACCTTTCTTCGTGGATGATGACACCCAAACTATCGTCTTCTAATAAAAGTTTTGGGATGATTTGGTCATACCGAAGGGCTGTTGGTTTGTGTGTTCCATTTGTATACAAAGACAAAAGCAAGTTTGCCGTTGTCATTTGCCCTGGAATGTATAGTTGTTTGTAGTTAGCAAGACTTGTGTTGGAGTTTTTTTTTCGCACAAGAATGGGACCGCAACCCCTACCCAAAGCAGATCCTGTTTCCAACAAAATGTATCGATCCATGATTTGGAAGTAGGCAGCAAACGAAAGTTTTGTTACTGGGAATTTGCTTTCTTTAGCAAACTCGTTTAGATTCTCTACATCATAGAGTTCTTCTTTTACTGGATAATTGGGATTTCGGATCAAATGGTAAAATAAAAATGTATCGTTTGGGCAAGGTGAATAGGCAAGAGAGATCATATTGCTAAAAAGTACTCCTTCTTTGGTGTGATAAAAAGAATGCGAATGAGTAAAAAGAAAAATAACAATGCTGATGAAGTTAAAAAAAGTTTCAGGCCAATGTTTTTTTTATCCTCTATGAGTAGGATTGAAAATGGTAAAATCAATGTGAACATCCGACTGAGGTTATCAAAGGATCGCCAATAGCCCTCTTCTGCAATGGCGATTACCAATAGGCTTCCAAGGATTGGTAAAAGGATCTCCAGCTTCTGTAGCGATGGTTGGCGGAGAGAGCTGAAACATAAATAACAAACAACAAAAAATGAGAACAGAAACAAAAGTTTTGGAAATTCTTTGATTTTAAAATGGAAAGATCCATTTTCGATAAAACTTTTTGCAAAACCAAATAAAGGGTAATCAGTCATATCACGAAAGCCAAGAGGGTTTGTGCCTAAGTGATTGGGTGTTGCAACCCACCCATAAATGATAAACACGATGAATAGAATTCCTGGGATGGAATATAATAGAAGGAGTTTCCAGTTTTTTTTCAGTAGAAATTGAAGTCCAATAGGTGCTAAAAATAAAATTCCCAGTTCTCTTGTGAATACGGTGAAAAAGAAAAATAGGAATGCAAGAAAGTGTTTTTCTTTTGAATAAAAATAATACGCAATCAAGGCCAGGCTCACAAAGAATGAATCGGCAACTAGCAGTAGATTGGCGTTAAGTGAATAAGGTGAAACAATGTAAAATAAAACCAACCATTTTGAGTTTTTTGGCAAAAGTTCATAAAGACAATAAACAGATAAAATGAAAACTGAAAAAAGTAAAATTAATGTTAGAATTGGATAGTTTGCAGAACCAAATAGGAGGGATAAAGTTCCCGATGCAAAGGAAAGTCCGATGCGATGGTATCGAAAATAAAAACTATCCACAATCAAATCCCATTTTTCATCAGCAAACAGGTCTTTTGCGAGTAAGTAAAAAAATTGTCCATCATACCCGCCCGAAGAATAGATCACAAACTGGGGATCAACTAGGTTTGGATTGATTTCGTAAAATCCTTCCCAAATGCCGATGAGCGCTGAAAGTGAGTTTCCATAGGGTTCTGTTTTGGCATAAATGAGCCCTACGACACCTAAAATGAACAAAATCAAAACAATCCAAAGATCTCTCGGTTTCACTCTTCCATTTTGTAAAATTTAATGGATTTTGAAAGGAATTTCTCTGGAATTTTAAGAAGATTCTGGCAGTTTGTATCCAAAGTTGGGGCAAATGAAAGAAGTTCTCGTTACGATTCAAACCGTGTATCAATATTTAGAAAAACTGGGTCCTAAAAAATCCTTTCAAATATTGAAAAATTTAGGTTATGAAAAACTACTTTCACTCACTGGAAAAGTACCTAAAGAGAGACTCATTGTTCTTACACAAAAGTTAAGCGAAGAAACAGTTGTTGAATTGGTAAACCAAATCCCTGAGAAAATTTTAGTGGAAATGATCAGTGAAAATGATGATGATGATTTGGTTTATTTCATCCATTCATTATCAATCACAGATTTAGCAACTGTTTCAAAAAGTATCCCTCCAAAAGATGTTGGCCTGCTTGCGAAAACCTTGGGTCGGGAAGTCAGCGTTGAAATCTTAAAATCACTTGGAATCCAGAAGTCCATTGCCTTACTTAAGGAGATTCCCATGAGGGATTTTTTATGGTTAGTGGACCAGGTCCAAGTAGAACCAATCCTTCGACTCGTGAATGAATTGTCAGTGGCTGATTGTAAAAAGTGGATCAAACAAAGGGGGCTGGAAGAATTGCCCATTTTACTAAAGTTTTTTGGTGTATCCAATGTATTAGAGATTTTTAAAAAATTGGGCATGAACCAAGCTCTAGCAATGATGCATTTACTTGGAACCAGAGAAATGATGGAATTGTCAGTGATTTTATCCAAAATGCAATTAGCAGAATCAGATATACCTTCTCACCTACCATTCAAAACAAAGATGGAACCTGGTTTGCAAAAGGCTAAAGTAGCTGTCAAAAAGAAGCCTTCAGCCAAAAAGAAAAAACAATCTAAACGGTCGCATTGATCTTTGGGAAGTAGAGACTAAACTTACTACCTTCTCCCATGGTGCTCTCCACAAAAATTTCTCCAGACATTTTTTCAACAAGAGACTTAACAATGGATAAACCAAGGCCTGTCCCACCTATCTTTTTGTTATCTGATGAAGGAATTCTAAAGAATCGATCAAAAATTTGATTTTTGTAAGTAGGATCAATTCCAATCCCAGTGTCTTCCACGATGATTTCTACTTTGCCGTTGGATTCTTTAAGTGAGATTCCGATTTTTCCTTTAAACGTATACTTCAATGCGTTTACATAAAGGTTTGTAATGATTTGTGAGAACTCAAATTTTATTCCTCGGATAAAGAGTCCTTTCTTTAAAGAAAGATCCCACTCAATTGATTTTCCTTTGGCTAGATGTGAATTCATATGAATCACATCCTCAATCACAGGAACGGGATCAAAAATTTCGACTACTTCCACTTCTTTGTCTTTTTCTCGCGAAGTCGTTAACTTTAGAAGGTTTTCAATTAGAAAACTGAGCCGTTTGGCATTTTTATCAATCACTTCCAACATATTGGTATGTTCTGCATTAAATGGCAAAGAAGTGTCTGATTTAAAAAATTCCAAATACCCTCGGATATTGGTCATAGGACTTCTTAATTCGTGGCTTACATTGGATATGAATTCATGTTGCAAACGTTCTTGTTCTTTACGTTCTGAATTTGGGCGGAATTGTACTTGGTATCTTTTTTTGGGAGAGAGGAGAATGGATGTAAAACTAATATCAACTTCCACTTTCGTACCATCCTTCGCCAAAATTTCGACATCAGGCAAAGATAACATGGTGTCTGAAGACAAATCTGATCCAAATCCCAATTGGCTAGAAACTTGTTTTCCTAAAATGATATCTTCAATTGTCATCTTTGTTATGTCACCACGTGTATAACCAGTAAGTAATCGAAATTGGTTGTTGGCTTCTAAGATGCTTCCTGTATCTGCATCCACAAGGGCAATTGCTTCTCTTGAGAATTCAAATAAATATCGATATTTTTCTTCCGAATATTGTAAATCTACCGCTGAACGATCCAGTTTGATTTCTAAAATTGAAATTAGGTTTTCAAGTTCCGTGATTTCTTCTCTTTGTAATTCGATTTTTGCATTAAAAGAGTCTAACATGGAGTTGACGAGAACTTTTACTCGGTTATCTAACTGTAATGTTTCGTCTGTGTTGAGTCTTGATCCATAATTACCTTGTAACATATCCAAAACAAGTGAATTGACATCTACAATGAGATGCCTGACTGCATTGAGTTTTCGATAATTGATTTGGGAAGGGGCATGAAGTTTTACATTGGTTGGTTCTTGGAAGCTAGATAATTTCCTAACATCAAAAACCTTTTTCGGTTCTAAGGCGGATAGGATTTCCTCAAAGTTGAGTGCCGCTGACACAGCTTCCGGTTGGATCACACGTCGTATCAATCTAAAGTAAACATCTTTAAGAAGTGGATAGAGTGAGGATTCATCTCCAAGGTGCGAAAAAATCCCCTTTTGGATCAGAGGGTGTGCCGTAAGAAGGTTTTTTGTCTCCCCTACTCGTAAATGTGGATAAAAATGAGAGAGTTGTAAGTCATCCCATAAATTTCCTGTTGATTGGTTTGTTGTGTTTTGGAGGAAATCAATTGCTTTTTTGACAGCAAGTAATACTCCTGAAACCTCTCTACCTGTTTTGAGGATTGCGTCTCCACTAAATGCTAGTAAGGTGGATGGATATAAAGTATTTGGTTTTAAGATGGGAAGGTCTAAGGAGTTCCCAAAATCTTGAAAGTTTTTTAGGAACGGGCTCGAGAAGGAATCCGAAACGAGGCCCAAACAATTCGGTTTTAGAAATTCTTTTTCTTCTAAAAAACCTGGAGTATCGATGTATCGAACTTTAACGGGGTTTTTGGGAGCATATTCTTCTAAAAATTTTTCAGCGAATAATCGTTCAACAGAATTGATGTGGGGTACTGGTAGGATATAGGCTTTGTTTCTTGTGAGATCTTCTGGTTTGAATTGAAATCTTGAATAAAAACTTAATGGTGAATGGTAAAGATAAATCCCTTTATAAATTCGTTTGAGTTTGGATTTCTTTAAAAAACTTTCTTGTAGATACGCAATGGTGGGAATTTCTCCAGCTTCCACCCGACCTGCATCGAGTAAGGGCAAAATGGCTTTATGGTGAGTGTTTAAATGAAGGCTTACTTTAACTCCGAACTCTTCGAAATAACCTTTTTTGTAGGCAACTACAATGGGTAGGGAGCTAAGGCGACTTGTTATACAAATCTGGATCACATGGCAACAATTCCATTTGCGGGAATCGTTGCCAAATCTTTCATTTTGGAAATTGTCTTAAGTCGAAAAAATCTCCTGCAAAAATTCTGTAGTTCTCTTTGTATATTCGGAGACTTCTTTTTCGTCCATTACTTTGGCTGAGAGGAGAGAAAGGTCATAAATAACTCTAGCAAGTTTTTTCCCTTTCTCTGGGTTAACGCCCTCAAACGCCTGTAAGGCGGATTTTACGAGTGGTGATTTTGAATTTACCATTAACGTATGAGACTTGAGTAATGATTTTGTGTCCTCCCTGTTAAACATGGAGTTCATTTCTGTCATCCTTCTCATAAATTCGGGAAGTAAAATCACGCCTGGGACTTCTACTGATTTTAGTGCTTCCACTTTGACCTGAACACCTTCTGTTGGAAGTGCTGATTGGAACAGCTTTGTGATCCGGCTAGATTCTGTTTCGTTGGCTTCGTTCACAATTTCAGTTTTAGAGTCTTTATCCAAAACTTGATCAGCAAGTTCCGAATCAACACGTTGGAATTTCCAGTCAGGATTTTTGGTTTCCAGATGTTGGATGAGGTGTGAATCAATTTTAGAATCTACAAGTAAGGCCTCTAGTCCTTGTGATTTCAGTAATTGCATGTAAACGGAACCCATTTCGGTTTCATTTGCATAAAATATCTTGTTTTGGTTCTTTTCTTTATTTTTGTCCCAATATTCAGCAACGGTTGAAAAACTGTTTTCTGAATTTTTGAAAATGATATGATCTTTCATCGCATCATAAAATTTTTCATCTGTCAGGACTCCATACTTCACGAAAATGGATATATCGTTCCAGTTCTCTTCGTATTTAGTTCTATTTTTCTTAAAATCATCAATCAAACGGTCTGCCACTTTTTTGATGATATGGTTAGAGATTTTTTTAACCAATGGATCGTTTTGCAGATAGGACCGAGAGACATTCAATGGTAAGTCTGGTATATCGATGGTACCTTTGAGTATGGTCAAAAATTGTGGGATCAATTCGCTTGCATTGTCACTTACAAAGACATGGTTACAAAACAATTTGATTCCATTTTTAGATGCATCCAATTCGTGAGTGAGTTTCGGGAAGTATAAAATCCCTTGTAATCGAAAAGGATAATCTACGTTTAGATGGATATGAAAGAGAGACTCACCTGAAAAAGGAAAAAGGTATGAGTAAAAATCTTTGTAATCGTCAGCGGTAATTTTAGAAGGTTCATCAGACCAAAGTGGTTTCTCTCGGTTTGCCTTTTCCCCTTGCACGTAAATGCCAACTGGTAAAAAATCACAGTACTTTTTAATTAGTTCTTTTAACTTCCACTTATCGAGGTATTCACCAGATTCATTATCAAGGTAGAGTGAAATTTTTGTGCCTCGATTTTCCTTTTCGATCGTGGTAATTGTGAAGTCTGTGCCTGATTCGCTAGACCACATAACGGCAGTTTCACCTTTTTTGTAGGACTTTGTTTCGATGGTTACTTTTTTAGAAACCATGAACGATGAATAAAATCCAAGACCGAAGTGGCCAATGATTTCTGCTTTGTTTTCAGAGTTTTGGTATTGTTTGGCGAAGTCTGTTGCACCAGAAAAAGCAATTTGGTTAATGTATTTTTTGACTTCTTCACCAGTCATTCCAATCCCATTGTCTTCAATTGTGAGAATTCGTTTGTCTACATCGAAATCTAAATTGATTTTATAATCAGTTCCTCCATCAAATTCTTCGCTAAGAGAAATCTTTTTTAGTTTTGTAATGGCATCACTTGCATTTGAAACAAGTTCTCTTAGAAAAATATCTTTTTCTGAATAGAGCCATTTTTTTATGATTGGGAATATGTTTTCGGTTTCGACACTGATTTTGCCTGTTTCTTCTTTTGACATAGTTTACTCCTTCGGTTGAATTTTTTTTGTTATTGTTAATACTTTGGTACGGTCTTTGGAAGATAATCCTTTGTACAAACCTTGGAGGTCGGAATTTGGATCTGACTCCAATATTTGGGTGAACCACTCGGAATCAGAACTAGGAATTCCTTGTTTTGTTAAGTATTCCGTTAAAAAGAATCCCCGTTTTTTCCCAAAACTTTCCACAGTCGCAACAAAGGATTGGATCTCCAAATGAAATGAATACTTCTTAAATCCTATGTAGGAAAAAATCCCAAAAATCGCAAGTAAAACTAAAGTAAAAAATGGCCATTCTAAATTTACTTTTGTGTTCTGTGGGATTGTTTCTAAATTCAGATTTCGTTTTGGTAAAATTTGAAACTCTGGGAATGGCAATTCGAGAGTGGTGTATTTCTTTTCAGAAAGAGAAAAAAAACTGAATCGATACGGTTCAATGATTTCTTTTTTTTTGTTTAGTACTTGGTAACTGTATAAAAATTTAACCTTAGAATAAAATCCATATTCACCAGAATCCAATTGTTGGAAAGTTTTCGATTTGGTTTGTGAGATACATTTTATTTTTGCGTTCGAAAAATCCATGGGTTTGATTCCTTCAAATCCACCCTCCCCTTCAATATTCACTTCAAAATAAGCCGTTTCCCCTTCATAAACTTGTTTGGGTGTGGAAATAAATTTGAGTTTGAAATTACCGATGGCTCCCGTAAAACCTTTTGGGGACTTGTTTGGTAAATCAAGGACCATTACCTTTGTTGGATTTGTTTCGATTGTTTCTTGGATCGAATTGAAGCGAAGGCTATCACCTGTAATGAATTTTGTTTTACCTAATGTGAATGTTCCTGATTTTAAAGCAGTCAATCCATAAATTTCTTTTGCAAATACCATCGTTTTTTTGGGAGTATTGTTTCTCAATACTTCTGGTTCAATTTGAACGGAAACTTGTCTAAGGGTTTCGGAAAGAAAAAAGGGAAATGAAATCGAATGGTTTGGGTCCCTCTCTAAGAATGGTTGCCTGTAATGGGAATAGTACAACACAAAATATCCGACGATGGGTTCTCCTTTATAAAACACGGATTTGTTAGTATGGAAAGCCACTTCCGGTATTTCATTTGTATCGTTATCATCGAATTCAAATGGGAATGGGTTCATAAAACCGTTAGGATTGTGTTTCGTTTTTTTGCTTACCTTAAATTTAATGGGAGGTGAAGTATATTTTTGTTGGTCATATTCAACAGTAATTTCTGGGAGTTGGAAACTTCCTTCCGTTTCCGTATCAACATAATAGTTGATGATTTGGGATTTTGTTACTTTTAAATTGATAATTTGTGTTTCTGTGCCACTTCCAACATAACGCACTCGAACTCCATTTTGTTTGAGACTCGTTTGTAATACTCGAAAAGGTTTGTCTCCGAAAGCTTTGATTTCGAGTTTTGCATATTCACCTAACGAAAATTCGTCTGGGTGAAAATAAAATTCAACTTCATTTGGCAATATTTGAGAAAAGGGAAAGGAGATGAAAACTAGGATGAGGGATAAATTTTTACCAAAATTTTTCATTATCGAAGGAACCTCCCCTTTTATTTTTTAGAATCGAATCATTCGTAAAAGGTTCCATGATTCGGTCTACGTCCGAAGGATTTTGGTTCTCATGTTCCGTTTTTTGGTTTTCCTTGGGTTTTTCGGAAGGTTTTGGGTTTTGTGATTGTCCTTGGTGATTGTTTTGATTGGAATTCTGCTTTTTGGTTAAGTGTTCGATGTTTTTTTTCGCTGCTTGGTTATTTGGATTTTCTTTTAAACTATCCAAATAAGAACGAAGGGCTTCTTTCTTTTGGCCTAACTTTGAATAAATGTTGCCTAAGGCAAAATGAGCTTTGGATTTCAGTTCAGAATTTGCTTTTGGGTGATTGATTGTTTTTTCGAGAAGTTCCTTTGATTCAGAAAATTTACCCAATTGGTAAGCTGATGAAGATTCGTTATATAGTAACCTAGGATCATCTTCGATGTATTCTTTTGCTTTTTGAAATTCTTTTTCGCTTTCATTATAATTTTGGTTCTCATAAGCTTGTATCCCTCTTTCGATTGCATTGCCACCTGGATCCAATTCCCATGCATGGATTTGGTTTTGGAATGTAAAAAAGAATACAAGGAGAAGGGCAGATTTCAAAAATGGATTTTTTTGCATTTGAATGGACAAAACTCGTTCTAGAAGTAATAAAAAAAATGCAATCAATAGAAATGGATGAGCCCCATCTTCATTTTTAAACCGTTCCAAACGTTCAGTTTTTGTTTTTTTCATTGAGTCAATTTTGTCTAGAAGCTGGTATGCTCCATCTTCATAGAAGGATACATTGGTGTATACTCCATTGTATTGATTGGCAAGATTGTATAAGAATTCTGCGTTTAACTTTGTAATGATGACATTATCCGAATAAGGTGAATCTACTAAGTTTGAATCATAAGTGACAAAACCACCTTTCCCTGTGCTTGGATCTCGGAATTCGATGGGTCCTCCTTCTTCTGTCCCGATCCCCCATACAACAACATCGCCTTCTAAGTTTGGCAGTTTTTGTTTTTCATGATCTTCTCCATCCGTTACAATGACTGTGACCATTGACTGTAGATTTTTACTTTTTTTTCTAACGGTCTCCACCTTTTCTAATGCATTTCCTAGGTTGGTTCCTTTGGCACCTACCATTTCTACTCCCAATGATTTAATGTAATCGGAAACAGCTGTAATGTCTGAGGTGAGAGGGCAATAGGCAAAGGATTGGCCTGCAAATACAATCATTCCCACTCGGTTTCCCTTTAAGTCAGGTAACAAACGTAAGCTTAAATCTTGGAATCGTTTCAATCGATTTGGTTTTACATCGATTGCATTCATCGATAAGCTTACATCGACAACAAAGAGGATATCGCTTGATTCAAAATTTTTTGTGGTTTCGGCATCCACAGATTTCACTTTGTACAAGGACTCAATGGCAAAAAATAATGCCAATAGGAAGATTGTGGATCTAACAAATAAAAGTATCGAATTTGTTGTTTGAAGTCTATTTTTAAGGGAAGGATGTTCCGATTTTATTTTTTCTGCAGAGTGATTGATGAATATTTTTAAAACGGAGAGCATTGCCTCAAACGACAATGTGATGATGCCATAAATGATGATTGTATTTGTATCCATCAAATTTTCTCGTGTAAGGGGTATAGTTTCAAAAGCAAATAGATGAGTAATGATAAAAAGAAGAAGTAAACAAATTTAGGAAAATGTGTTTCATGGATTTCTAATGGTTTGGATGGCAAATCTACAACTTCGAGGCTATTAATTTCATTAAGAACTTCTTGTAAAATCTCCGGAGACTCAGCTCTAAAAAAACGTCCATTCGTATTCATTGAAATTTTAGCAAGAGAATCATAATTCACTTCGTATTGGCCTTCTTCTTTGCCAATACCGATGCAGTATACCTTTACTCCAATTGCTTTGGCAGCATAAGCAGCTGTTTCCGGATCAAGTTTCCCGGTATTGGAAACTCCGTCTGTCAGAAGTATGATGACTTTAGACTTTGCTTCTGAATTTTTGAGTCGGTATGTGGACAATACAAGGGCATCTCCAATTGCTGTACCTTGTTCTTCTATGTCTTCACTCGAAGTTTCAGCAATTAGTTCTTCTAAAGCATAACGATCGCTAGAGAGTGGAGATTGTAAGTAGGCAGCTCCAGCAAACAAAACAATTCCGATTCTATCATATAATCGTTTTTGAATAAAGATCCTTAATAAATCCTTGGAAACTGCTAATCTATTTTTTGGCAAAAAATCATAAGAATTGACCATGGAGCCCGATATGTCAAGGGCAATCATAATATCCACACCTTTCGTGGTATCTGGAGTTAGTTTGTATTTTTCTCCTGGTCCTGCTGCTGCTATGATCAGAAAGAACAGAGCTAGGTACACCAAAAATTCAGAGATGATATACGTGATGGTTCTGATCTTTATGAAAAGTTTTTGTTTGGGTTTTTCAAAACGGTCTGATTGTAAAAGGAAAAGTGGGCCATATGGATTTTTTCTCCATTGGTAAATATAAATTAAAACAATAGGTAAAATTAAAAAAAGTAGCAAAGGTCTTTGGAGTTGGTCCATTTTATACTAAAAAGTCCTTTTTGATTTTTTCCCAAACTGCCTTTGCTTTTTCTTTCGTAAGGATCACATCGTTTTGGTTGTATTTTAATTCTCTGAAGTACATTCTGATCTCACGTATCAATGCGTCGGGAATGTGTGTTTTGTCATGGATCGTAGAAAGGAACATAGAATCTGTTTGTCCAAGAAGATTTTCGTTTAACTTTTCAGAGTACACTTCCTTTAAATATTCACTGATTTTAAAGGTTAATTCTTTTTCCAAAATGGAATCGGCTTGTAGATATTGTTCGATACTTTGTAAACGTTTTGTAGATTCAGGGAGGATTGGATTTTTTTCCCAAATGGCATCTACAACTTTTGGTTTTGATTTCCAATACAAATATAAAGCATACAATCCATATAAATTGATGCAAGTAAAGAGGATGAGTCCGAGTAGCCTAAGTAGATAAGGCCCTGAAAACAAAAGAGGTGGTTCGATATCTTCAATATCAGTTTCTTTGCCTGTTAAATTAGAGGAAACAACGATTTTAAGTTTAGACTTTACTTCTTTTCCATTTTCTTTCCATACTGTGGGTAAATAAAATTCCCCAGCCATAAAAAAGATAATGGTTGCTATAAGTTTGTTTTCAGTTTTCTCTACTGATAAAATTTCTAAAACTGGTAACGATTCATCTTCGTAGAGTTCTCCGGCTTCCAGGATAACATCTGTTACCGAGTCATCTTCCCAACTGATTTCGTATTTAACTTTGTCACCAACATAGATTGTATCGTTAGTGAGGAATTCCTTAGGGGATGCCAATAAGGCAGAAAAGAAAAATAAATAAACAAGTATCAATTTATACATTGTTTTTCACTTTGAACAAAGGTAATATTTGGTTGTGGAGTTTGGCACTTGGATCGATTTGGATTAAATTTTTTCCAAAAATTGACTTAGCAGCAAATAAATCATTATTGTATGTCGATTTGTTTTCTTTCATCGATTTAGATTCTTGAGAGATGGCCCGAAAGAATCTAAGAGAAAAAGGCATATCTATTTCATCGATTGCATCTTTGATCCAGATTCCGTATTGTTCCCATAATTTAGGAATTGTGAATTGTTTTGACCATGATGACACATTCATAAAATCGCTCAGCCAGTAAGTAACAGCATATTTTGGATGGATTTTGAAAGCGTATTGGTAAGCTTGCAAATAGTTCGTTTCAATGCCTGCTTTTTGTTTTTTTAGTTGGTCAAAAAAAGTTAAAATTTCCGTTTCCGTTTTAAACCATTTGCCTGAAGAGAAAATATGATCGGAAAAACTGACAATGAATAGACGGTTACCAAGTCGAATATGGAATAATGATAAAAATAAAGCAATTTGAAAAGTTGAGTTAGCCTTTGTTTCATCCATCGAAAGGCTTGTATCAATGAAGAGAATGACCGTCGCATCCTTTTCTTCAAAAAATTCTTTTGTGTGTAATTCTCCTGTTCGTGAAGTTACATTCCAATCAATATAACGAATGTCATCACCATACTGGTAGTTCCGTACTTCCTTGAAATCTAAACCTCTGCCTCGATCAGCCGTGAACAAAAGTCCTTTTCTGTTTGAAGCAAATTTCTTTTTTGATTCCCATTGCAAAACTTGCAGTAGTCTTTTTAACTCTGGGTTAAGCATTTTAAGGAACTTCCGTTACTGATAGTATCCTTTTGACGATAGAATCTGTGCTTATATCTTCACTGATCGCGTCAATGGTGAGGTGAATTCTGTGTTTGACGATTTCTGCGAAGAACCTTTGGATGTCTTCAGGGATTACGAAAGTTCTCCCTTCCAATAAAGCATTGATTCGGCTTACTTTAAGCAAAGCTAAACTTGCTCTTGGGCTTACACCGTGAAGGATATAAGTTTTCAACTCTGCACTGTTAGTTGAATTTGGGCGCGTGTTTCTCGTTAAATTAACGATATAGGAATAGAGTTTTGGATCTACAAAAACATGGTTGGAAATTTCTGAAATCTTTTGGATTTCTTTTGGATTCATTGATTTTTTTGGAGATTTTTTTTGGTAATGAACATTGCCATGTTGGTGCAGAATTGCAACTTCTTCATCAAAATTTGGATAACCAACATTTACTTTGAACAAAAACCGATCCAATTGTGCTTCTGGAAGTGGATAGGTTCCTTCCTGATCAATTGGGTTTTGGGTTGCGATCACAAAAAAAGGAGGGTCAAGATCAAAAGTTTGGTCAGCGATGGATACTTGCCTTTCTTCCATACATTGTAATAGAGCTGATTGTACTTTCGCAGGTGCCCTGTTGATTTCATCCGCTAACAATACATTGGTGAATATTGGACCTTTTCTAATCTCAAACGAAGAAGTTTTTGGATTGAATATATTTGTTCCAATAAGATCTGCGGGTAATAAATCTGGTGTGAACTGTACCCGGGAAAATTTTGCATCGATAATGGATGCCAAATTTTTTGCTACTAAGGTTTTTGCAAGCCCAGGCATCCCTTCCAAAAGAACATGTCCGTTTGCAACGAGGCCAACAAACAACGATTGGATGACATTTTCCATCCCAGAGATTGATTCTGCTAATTCTGACCGAATCAATTTGATTTGGTCAGAGATTTCTTTGATTTGTTCTTGGTTTATTTGCATTGTGAAGCAGTCATTTTTGGCATTGGCTTATCGATCATGTAATATTCTGTTTTTCCACCGATTGTCCAACATCCCATTTTCCTTCCTTGTGGTTCTACTGGTCCTTTTCCTAATTCTCTTCCATCTTCGGAATATTCTGTTGCATCTTCCGTTGATCTGATGACCATTCTCTTTTTACCAGAGGGATAAAAATAAGTAAAAGGTATGCTTGGTTTGTAATTTAATTTTAAGTCTTGGAGTTCTTCGTCAATTTTAACAAGAGAAAAAAATAGTTTTCCTTCACCTAAAATTTTTCCAGTTTGGTCATACACTTTCGCGGTTTCTAACATACTTTCATTTGCCATGTTCCCATGATACGCAACTTGACCGTTTTTGTAATAGAACTTCCATTCGCCAGTGCGAGTGTGTTTTCTAGGTCCTTGTCCAAATAGTTTTCCATCAGGATAGTATTCTTTCCAAATCCCTGACCTTTCATATTTGATATCTAAATTTTCTGAGTTCTCTTTTTTAGAGTAATTCCCTTCTGCTAATAAATTTCCCTTCCCGCCAAACATCTTCCAAGGTCCAGTCCGAACATCTGCAACATAACTTCCTTGAGATTCGATAACACCATCTTTGTAATAGTTAATCTCTAAACCATTTTTTAAACCATTTGAGTATGAAACTTTTGTTTTGATTCCGTTTCCATCGGCTCCTACGAAATGATAGAGCCACTCCCCTTCTTCTTCATTGTCTTTGAAGGCTCCTTTCTCAATCCACTCACCTTTGCTATTTTTACGAAAGTAAGGTCCATTTTTTTTATCATCTGCATAAGTAGTTTCTGATGTCACATTTCCTTGTTTGTCGAAGGTTTTAGCGACACCTTCTTTTTTTCCGTCAATCCATGGAGTTTCTGCAATGAATTTCTGTGGGTTTTCAGGGTCAGGTTTTTTCCAAATTCCAGTTTTTTTCCCATCAATGTATTCTCCAACTTGATCGAGTGTTGATTTGAATTTAGGATTTTCAGGTGTGGAACCAGGTTGTTCAAATTGGATGTATTCTTCCCAAATTCCATGTTTAGGTAACGATTTGATTTTAGGTGGAGCAAATTTTGCCACTTGGTCTTCAGTGCATTTAGTGCCACCACATTCTGCCTTCACTTCTCCAACAGCTCGGATTCCACCAGAATTTTTAAATCTTTCTGTGCGGATCCATTTTCCCTTTGTTAATTTTAATTCAAATTCCTGGTCACCAGACCCATCTTTCACTGATGCACCAGAACATTGGATGAGTAGTGTAGTGATTAGTATTGTGTAAAATTTTCGATTCATGTTTCTATCCTGTCAAAGAGATGTGCTCGTTTCAATTTATTAACAGATAATAATTCATTCGCAATCGCTATTTTTCCACCAGTCAATTTTTCTGAGAAAAATCGAGGAGGTAAGATGTGGAATGCGCCTTCACCTTTGACATAAAGAATTTCTCCATTCAGAGAAGTAAGTTCACATTCCAAAAATACTTTGCGTTTTGCTTTTTTGATCGGCCATGCTCGGATGAGTAATTCTGTTTCGACAGGTGTGGCCTTGTGGAATTTAAAACTCATGGTATCAGTCATAACGATGTAACCAAGGTGAAAACATAATCCACCCATTGCCTCGTCTAACATGGTTGATAAGATCCCACCATGTACAAAGCCAGGTGCTCCATTATACAATTTTTTGAAATTATAAGTAAAGTTTACTTCCCCTGTTTCATCATGGAAAGTGAAATCAGCAACGAGCCCAAGGGGGTTTTCCTTTCCGCATCCAAAACAAGTGTCGTGGTGAATTTCAAAACCATGCCGAGATGGATTTTCGATTGGTGATGTCATGAATTTTCCTTTGTATCGTGATCATTTAAAAATTGTAAAATGACATGTGCTACCTTTTCTGGATGGTCCATGTGTAAATGATGGCCTCCACTTAGGGTAATTTCCGTTAGATTTTTAACGGCAGATTTTCTATTAGGATAAGCGTTTGCAATTGGAAAATTTGATTTGTCACCTAATATCAGTAATGTAGGGCAATTGATCCTTTCACAAAAGGATACAACTTGTTCCTCTGTATAACGAAAAAAAGAATTAAAATGCAATCTAAGATCTCTTCTCGGTTTTAAACCTCGAGGGGTTTTTTCAATCCCTCGTTCCATTAGTAAAGATGCAGAATCTTTTTCCATATCCCCTGCTCTTAGTCTTATGGCAACCGCGGATTCCATATTTGGGAAATAGGTCTCTTTTTTCCCTCTTGGGTGCAATACTTGTTTGATTGCTTCTGCCATAATGTCTGGAGCTGACTCAGAGACATTTGTAAGTGGGCCTAATGCTTCGATCAACACCAAGTTTTTTATTTTAAGTAAATTTGTGCCTGCAACTAACGTGGAAATGGCGGCTCCCATCGAGTGAGCCATTAAAATAAAGTCTTCTAATCCTAAGGTTTGTGCAATGGATACAATTTCTAGAGCATATTCTGCAAAATAGTAAATTGAATTTTCTGGTTTATGGCTAGACTTGCCATGGCCAGGAAAATCAAAAGATAAGAACCGATAGTTTGGGAAATACTTCGCGAGTGGAGCAAAGCTATTGGCATTGTCCAACCATCCATGAAAACAAAGGATTGGAACACCTTGTGGATTCCCCCACTCTATTCCCTCGATTGTGTGGAATTTTGTGCGAATTGAAATCGGCAACATAAACTAAGGGTTTTTCCAAACCTTCCCATTGTAAACATTTATCTTTACTATTTGCGCTTGATTCTTTTTCTCGAGTTTGATTTTATTTCTGGTATGAAAGTGCTCAGATTTATTTTTTCAATTCTCTTGGTTTCGTTTGCTTTGAATGGTGAAACTAAAACAAAACTTCCATGTAATTCGCTGATTGAATGTGATAAAAAAGCAGATCTCACTTCGATTCATAGAAAAAAAATCACCTTTCTTTCTACGGGGATTGAAGAATTTTCTAAAGACGCCGATATGAAATTGCTGATTTCATTGTATTTAAAAAGAACCAGATCCATCATCTTAGAGGCAAATGGTGAAACTGGTTATACAGGAGAAATCGTATTAAAGGTAAGCCATAAACCTGAATATAAGGCGACACAACTGAAGAAAGCGGAAGAAGACATTTTGTTCGTAGAACAAAACATTTGCCATTGTTCAGATGATCAAAAAAAACAAATCGAAGAACTCAAAGTTTTGCATAAAAATTCGCAATGAAATTAAAAAATTTTTCTTTTCACTTAATATTTTTTTTCTTCAGCTGTTCAGAGATTTCTAGAGAAGATCAAATAAGAGAAGAATGTGACACTACTCGCTATAATAGTTACCTGTATATGATTCCTCTATTGCAAAGGCATGCACCGATTGGAGTTACGGAAACAAATGCTTTATATTGGGTTGGTAATACGGAAATTACCTATAATAAATGTATTTCTGAATCCAAAAAAAACCAATTGAATTTAAGGTCTAATTGATAGGTCTTGCACTTCTTCTTGTATGAGCCGCGATCCGGCTCTAAACGTGAGATAACTCCAAACCCAACTGAGTAAGGTGCTCACTTTATTTTTAAATCCAACTTGGTAAACCAAGTGAACAAATAACCATCCTAACCAACCTAAAATTCCTTTGAGTTTGAAGATCCCAAATTCTGCAACGGCATCAGTCCTTCCAATTGTTGCCATATTCCCTTTATCGAAGTACTGAAAAGGTGGGGTTTCTCTTTTTTTGTCAAGGTTTTGAATGTATTTTGCAACATACCGACCTTGCTGCATGGCAACTGGCGATACACCGGGCAGAGGTTTCGCCAATCCTTTACTAAAATTTGCTGCATCCCCTATCACAAAAACCTCTTGGTAATCAAGTGTCTTGCAGTATTCGTCGACTAAAATTCTATTCGACTTATCCTTGTTAAGCGATAGTTTCTTTGCAAGATCTGAACCTTCTACTCCTGCTGCCCAAATCACTGTTTTAGATTCGATGACTCGGTCTTTTAATACAACACCTGAATCGGTGATGTCCAGAACTGGTGAATTGGTTAAAACTTCTACTCCCCTATTCTCCAATTTTGATTTTGTAAATTGACTTGAAGATTCGCTAAATGCACTTAATACTCTTGGGCCAGCTTCAATTAAGGTAACTTTTGTCATTCCAGAATCGATGTTTCTAAAGTCTTTGCGGATGATATTGTGAGATAATTCCGCGATCGAGCCCGCAAGTTCTACCCCTGTAGGTCCACCACCTATGATAACATAGTGCATCAGACTTTTTGCTTTTTCATAATCACCAATCAGTTCCGCTTGTTCAAAAGATAATAAAATTTGCCTTCGGATCGACAAAGCATCCTTTAAGTTTTTTAAACCTAAAGTTTTGTTTTGCCATTGGGTATTCCCAAAGTAACCTGTTTTGGCTCCTGTTGCTAGGATTAAGTAATTATAAGATTCAGTACTATTTTGGAATACGATTTCCTTTTTTTCAAAATTGATATCAGATACTTCTCCAAAAAGGATTTTCACATTTTTATATTTCGTAGTGATCGACCTAGTTGGGATCGCAATGTCTGCAGGTGACAATACTGCTGTGGCAACTTGGTATAAAAGTGGTTGGAATAAATGGTGATTTTTTTTATCTACAACAACGATTTCATAATCACGATGATTCGCTAAAGATTTAATGACTTGTAACCCACCAAAACCAGCACCAATGATAACTACTTTCTTTTTTTGTTTGGACACAATCATTCTCCTAAAAATTTAAGAAATCCAATGGAACAATCTTCCACTAAATTTTGCACTGACTCGAAATCTTTTTCTGTTCCATAATAAGGATCGGGAACAATGTCTGATCCTGAACCGGATCTAAATTTTGCAAATTTAAAGATTTTGTTTTTTATGGATTCCTCTTTTATTAGACTGATTACTTCTTTAAAGTTCTGATCATCCATAACAAGTAAATAGTCATATTCATATAAATCACTATGTTTTAGTTTTCTAGACCGATGGGTAAGTTCTATTCCTCTTTTGAGCGCAACTTTTCTTGTTCTGGGGTCGGGAAGTTCTCCATCATGGTAACCTGAGGTACCACAAGAATCGATTTCAAATTTAGATTCTAAGTTTTTTATTTTTACTAAATTCCGAAATGCACCTTCCGCGGCAGGTGATCTACAAATGTTTCCAAGGCAGATAAACAATACTTTGATTTAAGTAATAAATATACTTTTTCCCGGTGTCTTTTAGCCATTTTTCTGCAAGTTTGTAATTTGGATTTTGCGAATTTACAATCTCCCAAAATTTTTTAGAGTGATTATGCTCTAAGGTATGTGCCATCTCATGTAAGACGATATATTCAATTACGAAATCAGGGCAATGTACCAAACTTAAGTTGATTGCGATTGCGTTTTTTGAATTACAGCTTCCCCATAGTGACCGCATCGGTTTAATTGATACTTTGGTTACCTTTGTATTAAATTTTCGTTCATACTTCTCAATGATTGGATTTACTTTATCTTGGAGTAATGATTTAAGAATTAATTTCGCTTTCTTTTGTCGTTTTAAGTCAGGAAGGAGAGAGTGGATAAAAAAACCATTTTCTGGATTCCAATAACATCCTTTCTCTATGCTTAAAATTGGATACATTTTGCCGAAGATTGGAAATGATTCCCCTTCTGTGAAATTAAGTTTGGTTGGAAAGTCTTTTGGTAAGTTTTGGAGTTTATTTTGTATCCATTCTCTTTTTTCGCTTAAAAAACTCTCAATCTGGTGTTTTGGATACCTAACTGGATGTTTTAATACAACACGTCCGTTTTGGTAAACAGTTAATGATAAATTTCTACCTTTTGTAATTTTCCTTTCGATATTAATTGGTTTCATTACTCTCTGGTTTATATTTTGAAGTTTCGGGTTCCGTTTCAGAATGATTATCCCAATTTATTTTGTTTAATACCCCTATTTCAAGGGAATAATCTTTTATGTTGATGTGTGATTTGAACCCTGAAACTAAGTTTGATGACAAGTCTGAAACAGTTAAGCCTCCCTGTGAAGTGAATCTACCTTCTGAAAAAAATCGTCGATGATTCACTCGAAAATAACTGAGCCAGTTGGGATAAAATTTGTAACCAATTTCTAATTTGGATGACCATCCAAATCCATAATTGTCTGAGAAAAAATTGATATTCCTTTGGATATGAAAATCTCTGGTTTTGATTCTGCCAATTGATGGCATAAAATTTAAATCGAAATAGATATCTCCTTTGGAAAATCGATAACCACCACCATAAAAAACCTCCCATAAATCATTTGAGAAACTTAGGCCAATTCCGATTGGAGTATAAATCACTGGAGTTGATTCTATGAATTGGTTCACATCATAAAAAAGGTATTTGAAGTATGAATAGCGGACACCTGTAGATAGAAAAAATCCAGAGCCATCTTTCCAATAATCTGGACTTGCTTCTTGGAAATAATACCTTCCGTAAATTTCGAATCTATTTTCTACAATTGTGGATTTTCCTTTTCCATCGGCAAAATTACGGCTACCAGAATAAACTGTAGCAGAGTCTCTGTAACTCCATTCTCTAGTTGCAATATTCGTTGTGTTTTCGGTGGATATTGTTCCCAAAAGAAAATCTTCATCTCTGGCTTCTCCTGATTTTTGGTTCCAACCGGTTGTTTTTAGTTTTCCATTGATTTCCCATTTGTCTTTTGTATAGATCCCTTGGATTCCAAATAAAGTAAAAGTTCTTGGAAATGAGATCCTTGACCCACCTCTGATACCAGACAAGTTAGGGAACTTATTTCCAGTTTCAAAAATATATTCACCTCCAGATTTTTCTAAAGAAGGCCCCCAGATCACTTCAGGGAATAGGGATCGATTCAAAAATAGCAAACTGATTAAAAATAAGGAAATTTTGGAAAATTCTGGCACCAACTTAAGTTCCAAATTACCTAATTGTTGTAAATTCGTTATTTAGTTCAAGTGGTGCATTTTCCGGGTCGGTTGTTTGGGTTTTTGGTATCAGATACCTAGGGGTGAAATCATTTCACCCCTAGGAGACATAATTAAATTGACATCTGATTTGCAAGTATGAGGGTAAAGAAAGTTTATGAGTAAAGCGGATACTGTTTTTGATCTGGAAGCGGCCTCAAAATATGTAGGCCTTGGTCTAGTTGACTTTCAGAGAAAAGTTTCTGAGTTAAAAGTTCCAGGTTGGAAAACAGGGGAATTTAAAAGGTCAATTTTATCAAAATATTTTGAAATCAAATCCGATGAAGGTTTTGATAGTAGTGTGATTGCAATTTCAAATCAAAAGGGTGGGGAAGGGAAAACGACGATTAGTCTTTATTTGGCCGAAGCTCTTGCAGAAAATCACAAAGTATTATTAATTGATTGGGATCCGCAGGCAAATGCAACTCAGCTGTTTTTGAATGATGACGTTCCTTCGGTTATGGATTACCTTGGGTATCGAGGCAAAAAATCAAAAGATATCATGCCAATAATAAAAAATGTTTCCGAGAACTTTGATTTATTGCCTTCCACATTAGAACTGGCAAATTTAACCACTCCGTATGAAAGAGATGACTTTGAATTGTTAAAAGAAGCGATATTACCAATTCGATCCAGTTATGAATATATCATTATCGATTGCCCTCCGTCATTAGGTTTGATCTTAGAAAATGCTTTGATATGTGCGGATTTTATTTTGGTACCAATACAAACCAGGGCCTTTAGTTTGCAGGGCATAAGAGATCTTCATGAAACAATTTTAAAAATTCAAAGAAAGGCTAACCAAAGATTAAAATTACTCGGTGCGGTTTTGAATCAGTTTGAAGGACAAAAAGCATTGGCGGGATTAGCTGAAGGAGTGAAAAAATATTTTCCAGTATTTGAAACTGTGATTCAAAGAAGAGAATCAATTCCTCAAGCACAAGCAAAGATGAGTTTTTTGGCGAAAATTGATCTTGCCACTATGAAAAACTTTCGGGAACTAGCCGCTGAAATTAAGGAAAAAATCAATGTCGAAAAAAACTGAATTTCAAGCTTTAGATTTAATCTCCGCTTATTCTGAGAAAAAGAAGAATCCTTCTCACCTTGAATTAAGTCAGATTTTCCCAAATCCTACCCAACCAAGATTAATTGGTAGAGAGGATACTTCCGATTTATTACCTTCAATGGAAAGATTGGGACTAATTGAGCCAATCTTAGTTCGAAAAGATAAAGGTAAGTTTTTAATTGTTGCTGGTGAACGTCGCTACAGAGCCGCACTCAAATTAGGATGGAAAGAGATTCCGGCTATCATAACCGATGCTAATGAAGATGTCTGTTATGAGATGTCCTTAGCAGAAAACGAAAAAAGAAAGAACTTAAATCCGTGGGAAGTGGGGAAAGCAATACAGTTTCTAAGAAAAGAAAAAAAGAAAACTGCTGATGAAGTTTCTATATTATTAGGCTATAGCGAAAGATATGTAAAACAACTCAGTAGCATTGCGCGTTTAGACCAAAAGTCTGTGATGGAATTAATGATAAGTGGGAAACCACTTTCGGTAAAAAATTTAGAAGAACTTTTAAAAAGAAAAGAGAATAGGGGGGGTGAAATGGTTTCACCCCGGAATTCTTCAACCCAAAATAAGATCAGTATCAATGTTGGGAAACTTAGTGGGAAATTAAGAGAGAGTTTTTTAAAGGATTTAGCATCCCTAAAAAAGAAATACGGTATCAGCGAATAGAGGAAAAATGAAATCAAATTTGAAATTAAAAACGATAGATGATATCGAAAGAGAATTAACCATCATTCTTGCCTGCGAAAGAAAACAAAAATCAGATATTACATTATCACAAATTTTTGATTTTTTGGCAGAATCAATTGAGGTGTCAATTCAGGGTATAAGTTATAATAAAAAACGGACAACAATTAATAAATTATTAGGGAAGTACAAGTTTGCCAAATTAATTTCTACAGGGAATTACACCAAGGCAAACCAAATTCCTGGATTTCCACCAAGAGATTTAGGAGATGCTCAGGCAGCAGAACTTCGATTAAAAACTTCATTAACAGCATTTAAGTTACACTCCGGTCCATTTGCCGAACATCAAGTTTTTGGAGAGTTAGACAAAAAACAATGGGAAAGAGTGCATAGTATTCTTGCGACCTACCTATTTGGCTACATACAACTGTTTGGTGATGAAAAATTAAGATTTTTAAAAGACCGCGAAAACAAAAAAGATAAAAATTTCGCGGAGAAAAAACACCACCATCACCAAGGACAAAAGAAAAAAGAGGATAGAGGTGATACAAAACCTAGCGGTCATAATAGTAGAAAATGGAAAAACAAGAAGAAATTTCACTATAAAGGAAATAAAAACCAGGGTGGTGGCCCTAAATGAAAATTTCAATTATCGCTGGTAGCCATAGAAAGAATTCACAATCATTAAAAGTTGCGAAATTTTTAAGTAACAGTTTAGAGTCAAACGGTGTTGAAGTTAAACTCATTGATTTAGGCAGTCATCCATTGCCTGTTTGGGACCCTTCAATGTGGGAAAAGGATTCGGATTTAAAGAAGTTTTGGTTGGAATATAGCAAAGGATTGTTTGAGTCGGATGCCTACATTTTCGTTACCCCAGAATACGCTGGAATGGCGAGTCCTGCTTTGAAGAATTTCTTTTTGTATTTATCTGGTGGGGACATTTCTCATAAACCTGGTTTAATCATTACAGTTTCAAGTGGAATGGGTGGCAGTTACCCAAATGCTGAACTTAGAATGTCAAGTTACAAAAATACAAGGATTGTTTACATTCCTGACCATGTCATTGTGAGGCATGTAGAGTCTGTTTTAAATGGAGAAACACCCGTTTCAAAGGATGATGAATACATTCGTGGTCGTCTGAACTATGTATTAAAAGTTCTAGTAGAATATGGCAAAGCATTTGTCTCCATCAGGAATAGCGGCGTGATTGATATAAAATCTTACCCCTTTGGATTATGAACGATGTAAGTATTGGAATCCCTACATTTAATAGAAGGGTAAACAAATAACCAACTATCGGCCCTCCAAATGTATATGGATCAATGCTGTGCATAAAATGAATGATGAAGGGGTGTAACAAAAATATATACAAACTATTATTACCGATGTAGTTGATTGTATTTTTAATTTTTGGGCTTAAGCCAAACAAATGATTCCAAACAAAAATCATGATAAAAATTGGATAGAATAGATGATGGTTTTTAAAATCGATTTGAAATGAAAAACTAAAAACATAGATCATTACGAGTACCAAGAGCAGATAAACAAATAATATAAAATTTGGCTCTGGTTTGGGATTGGTCTTAGTTGGTTTTGATGTGCCAATGGATAATCCCAGGACAAAGAAAAAAAGGTAGTTAAAAATCGAAATAGAATGATAATCCTTTGGCAAATAAGGATCAAAAAATCCTAAGTTTGAAACAAAATTAATGAAAAATGAGAAGAATAAAATCCATTGTTTCCATGATTCTCGTAAGAATATCGAATTCATGAAATAAAAAACTAAGTAAAATTGTAGGAGAAGCGGAACAAAGTAAAAAGGTGTGAAAACTTTTCCAAAAAAGAAAAAATAAACGAATTCATAAACACTATGGTCCTTGTATTTGATGAAGTAACCTAAAACAGAAAATGCGAAATAAGGCAAAATCAAATGGTATAATTTGGAATTCCAATATCTGCTTTTCTTCTTTAAAAAAATTGCAGAAGTCAAAATGAAAAGAGGGACTGAAAACCTGGATAAATTCGATAAAAATAACGTGCTTTGGATCACCAAGTTGTCATTTGGATGGAAAAATTGGAAATAGGAATGAATGTGAATCATTACGATTCCGATCATTGCAAATCCTCGTAAGATATCAAAGCGGATCTCTCGTTTTTCCTTTGAATCACTCGGAGCTGGAAATTCAACAGGGATCTTAAAAAAATAAACTGTAAGTGATGTAAGCCCAGCTAGTAAGATCCCTAGGTATTCCCATTCCATAACGTAAGATGTCCTTTTGTCACATTTTCTTTTGATATTTCTCAAAGGAAAGGAAAATGAATTCAGATTTTAGTCAAAATGACCAAAAATAGATATAGGAGTCACCATTTTATGAGCAAACTCAACATTCCACCGAACCAGAGGATCTTCAAAGAAGGGGAGTTGAATAATGCTATGTACATTATCTTGCAAGGGAATGTTGAAATATTTTTCACAGTGAATAATAGTCAGACAAGGCTTGCTTTGATGAAACCTGGAGACTTTTTTGGGGAGATGGCTTTATTTAGTTCGAATCCGCGAAGTGCCACCGCAAGGACAATTACAAACTGCGAATTGGCAGTCATAGAAAGCAAACAACAACTAGAAAACTTTTTAGTAAAAAATCCAAAATTTGCAGCGAAAATGGTTTCGATTATGGCAGATCGACTTGCCAAAACAAATGAATTATTAATTACAAGTATGGAAAAATCAGTAGCGAAAAAGATAGAGTTTAGTACAGAATTAGGTGGTGATTTAAAATCGGATATTGGGGCGACAGGTTAAAATTAACCGTAGATAGAAGGTAGGTTTTTTTTGACCAATGTAAGCTCTAGGATAGGGGCATAACTCAATAGGTTTTTTAAGTTTACCACATGTCCTTCCGCCATCACAAATTCTTTTAAGATTTCTAAGGTTTCTTCAGGAGGCAAACTAGAAAGAAAAGGATACTCGGGATGGCCAACTAAATTGAATTCATCGGCTAAATTTGGGTCTTCCAATTCTTTTTCATCTAAACGAAGTAGTTGTTTCCATTCCATATTTATATAAAGAGATTTTGGTACTCTTCCCTATGTTCCTCGAATTTCAGTTTAAACCGATCTTGCATTTCACGAAATTCTTTTTCAGAGTGAATTTCAAAATAATCCAATACTTCGGGTTCAACAGTAAAATAATTCCCTTTTCCTTTGCCTATATTTGCTAAGATGTCCGCAAGGTAGATGATCTGGCAAAGGATATTGTTTCTGGATTTGCATTGCCAAGGTTTGTGATGGAACCGGATCACGTCTAAAATTTCTTCGGGGAAGTGCCATTTTTCGGAAATCAAATAACCAATCTCAGAATGTGTTGTTCCTACTGTGTATTCTTCCACCCATTCGGATATTTCCGTGTTATCATCACTCCTTAAAACTCGTATTTGATTCACCTGACTCAAATCTAGTGATAACAAAACCATTCTTCCTAAATCATGTAACAAGGCGGCAATTGTGGCCGTTTCTAATAATTGAATGTGTTTCCTTTTCTCTTCCAATAAGAATTTTACATACATGGATGCTTTAAAGGAATGGGTCCAAACTAAAACTTGTTTCGCATAACGAGAGTTAAGTATTTTTTTTGCTCCCAATGCAAGGAAAATTGACTCTAGATTTTTTAAACCAATTCGTTTCACTCCTTCTACGATCGAAACAATTGATTTATGGACACCAAACAAGGGGGAATTGGCGATTTTAATGATTTCTGCTGAAATGGCCGGATCTTTTTCTGCTTCCGAAGCGATTTCTTGAAACGTGACATCCTTTTTCTTTGCGATTACGATGAGTTTGCTGATTTGAGAGGGTAGGGGGGGCAAGGAATTTACTTCCCGAATCAAAAGTTCTTTGATTCGCGTTTGGTTTTCTTTTGGGATCAGTTGTTTTGGGATCCGAATGATGACTTCTGTATACTCTTCCTCAGTCACCAGTTCAAAAAACTGATTCGGAATGCCTGAGTTACGGAGAAGGATGTGGATGAGCACGATCCCAAGACCAGAACTTTCTTCATTATCCACGGACTCACGGTACGCATCATTGATGTTTTTGTATTTGATTGAGGCTTGTACTCGTTTTAGAATCCTGTTTTTCTCTTCTGGAAGGATTTTGGCATTATTTCGAACTCGAAATTCAATGAAATCTTCTTGGTATCTGGTACTTAAGGAAATCTTATAATCTGTTTTTTCTAAGGATAAAAAGACTCGTTTGCGGTTGTGTCCAAACTCGTCTTTGTACAAAGCAATGCCTTTGGCATAGTCCTTTTCATTCCACAAGTCTAACCCTTGTTCGGAGAAGAAAACACGTTTCCCATTTGCCTTACACCCATTGACCAAAAGTTCACTGAGAATCGTAAAGAGAATTTCGTGAAGGAATTCGAGCGAAATGCTCCTCACCACACGACCGATCCATACGTCTAGTTCCGGGCAATCAATCTCCGAAAAGTGAACGTATTCTTTTTTGATCAATTTTCCAGAGAGGAAGTCCTCCTGGAAAGTCATGAGTGGGGGAATCGCCATGATAAAACTGTTTTGAACCTTGTTTCCCTTTTTGAAAACCGAAAATTTTATTTTGAAAATTACTTAAAAAAACCGATAATAGTAACTATGGAACTCTCGAAAAAATCCCTTCTATTTTCCCTTGTGTTCAGTTTAGCAGTTGTTTCAATCTCTGCCCAGGACACAAAACCACAAACAACTCCCACTGACGTGAACCAAGAGAATCACGATGCCAAAGAAGGCCAAGATAAAGAGTTATTCGAGTACTATTATAAAACACGTCCTGAAAATTTACCACCTAATAAAGCGAAACTTGAGTATAACTTAATTAAGACGCTCAAAAAAGAAATCATGAGCCGTGACTACTCAAAAGAATCCGCAGAATCTATCAAAAAAATCGATGCGACCAATATCCAATACGAAAGGGTTTACCGTGAGAGTAAATGGTTACGTGGATTTATGACTCAAAACACTCACTTAAACTATATGGAGTTTATGTATGTAGTTAAGTATGATAAATATATGTGTTTTGTTACTTTTGATGTGAATCCTGAGAATTATTTACAGCAATCACGTCAGTCTCAACTTGTTTTTGTTGGGAAGGATAAATTTGAAATAACCATCCCGAAACCCTAATAGTCAGAAAAACAACTGTTAGAGCAAGAAAATAATAGAAACTATACTGAAAATATTTTTCTAAGTTCTCAAGTAAGGGGAGTGGTTCATCATTCCCCATAATTCTAGAAATTGCAGTCTTCTTACCTAAAATCCATATCTCTTTTTTATAAATTTCAATCGAATCACCTAACCTCAGTTTTTTATAGATGGAATAGGGGATCTTTTCCGTGGATTCAAAAAGTGAGCCATTGCTCAAACCAAAACTATAGTGGCATTGGTATGCAATGGGAAACTGATTTTTGATCCTGGATAATTCTTGCACTCTTGCAAAACTTCTATGTTTTTCGTCCACGAGTTGGGTCGATTCTTCTCGGAGAGATAGATTTTCAAAGTGAACTAAGGAATAAAATAGAGTAAGAACCAAAAAGGAAACGAAAACCGAGTTGGAAATCCAAACGGAAGTTCGTGGTGTCATCTAGGAATTAGATGGCTCCTCAAAAGACTTCAACGCTTCTTCTCTATCTGGGTAAAATTGGAACGCATTTGATAATCCCAATAGATGGAATACTTGTAAAATCGAACTGGTAACGCCAACTAGGGCCATTTCTTTATTTCGTTTTTGAAGGTTCATTTTAACATCTAATATCATTCTGATCCCCAAACTTGAAATGTAGCGAAGTTCAGAAAAATCTAAAATCAGATGTTTACGGTCTGCACCAACCATTTCATCTAAAATCGTTTGTGTGATGCGATCAAGAGGACCTGATTCCATTCGTCCTTTGATTTGAACGATGACAGTTCCATTGATGCGTTTTTGTTCTATTTCGTATGGTAAGTCCTGCATGGATTCCCCTCTCTTTAGTGGAACAACTACAAATAATTTCTCAGGCGATAATCGAACCATCGCCTTTGCATATGGTGGAAACGGATAATGCCTCTCAGTGAGAGAATCCACGGCCAAACCACCATTCATTTCGGAAATAACTTCCACTTGATCCAAAGCCCTAAAATCTGCCAAGGAAAACTCTGTTTCTCGAGATTTGACTCGTATTTCTCGGGAATAAACATGGAAAAAAGGCTCATGTTTGGAAAATGGAGGGAATTTTTTAGGGAAACAGGAACTGATCCAACCTGTAGAACCTGCACCTGTGTACACAAGTAATCCAGAACATTTTTGTTCTTCCTTTTTGTCCAAATAAGAAATCCAAAACCTCGAAGTTAAATCCGGGCTATTATTGCGGATCGATAGTTCGCAGATCGCCGGTACAGTTTTGAGTTTGGTTCCATTTGGATAAATGATTTCGGTATCAAGTAAAGACCAAGATTCCAATTTCGTTTGTTTGAAATTAGTACGGACTGCTTCTCCTAATTCTTCAGCAGTGAACCCAAGTAGTGCACCAACGGATGAATCTGGATCGGAATTACAACCAATTAGGTGTGTATTCCCCACTAAATGGGCAACATAAGTGAAGTGGTTGTCGCCACCATGGGCAATTACCAAATCATAATCCATTCCACCTTCTGGTTCAAACTGTTCCCGAAACACAAAGTCTGCCTTAGGGAATACATGTGTTTTTAGGTACTCTCTGGAACGAATTTGCCTTTCATGGGATTCAAATGTCCTTTGGAATACATCTGGATTCTGTTTTGTGACTTCTTTATAGGATTGGATGGACCCGTAAGTTTCCAAATCCAATTCGTATTTAGTACGTTTGAATACGACGACAATCTTCTTATACTTGAGAGAAGCCATGAGTTTTGGAAGAAATTCCCATTTTCCTTAGGAAAATAAAGGTTTTTTTCAAAAAACTACGTTTTTCTTAGGAAATCCTAAGAAAAATTGTATCCAAAATCAATTTAATCTTGTACCAAAACAGGTAGTTTTGTAAATAATGTGTAACCGTTAAATGGTTTAGAGGAAAATCAAAGTATGGCAACAACTCCTACCCCAATGAAAAAGTCCGAAATGCTAAGTGAATTAGCAGAAACAACTGGTATGACCAAAAAGAATGTAGCAGCATTTCTTGACTCTTTTGTTGAACTCGCATACAAAGAAACAAAGAAAAATGGCGCTTTCGTCATTCCTGGACTTGGTAAATTGGTAAAACGGAATCGTCCAAAACGAAAAGGTAGAAACCCTGCAACTGGTGAAGCGATTGTCATTCCTGCAAAAACAGTTGTGAAATTCACTCTTTCAAAAACTTGTAAAGACGCTGTTGTTCCACCTAAAAAATAAAGGTACCGTTTCTCCCAGGAGGACAACCACCTGGGGATACTATGGATAAAAAACCATATCCATTTTTACCATTTGAAGATTCTCTCGTAGGAGAGAAGATTCTCATTGTTTGGCAAGAAAGCCATCATTCTGAAAAAAATCTAAAAGAACACCTTTTATCTGCTCTCAATTTAAAGGAAGACCAGTTGGTTTTTACGCCCAATGCCGTAAAACAAAAGTTAATGGTGTCCTTCCCAACGGAAATTCGAAACTTAATTGCTGAAAACCGAAGTTCTGAGATTCCCACATTACTCGTAAACATAGCGAAAGGAAAAACAACAGCAAACCCTGACCCATCTGTTGACATAACGTTTGAGCTCATTGAATGGCTGTTAACTGGTTTCGATTTGGATGAAGTGCTTCGAGAAACCTTGTCCTTGTTATTTGGAACAAATTTAAACCTCGAATTTTTGATTTCCGTTCGGGCCGAATACTTTAAAGAATTCCGAGGGTAAAGCAAACTCAAATTTTTTGCTTGTCAATTTATGAACTTGGTTCAAAAATTGGAGCAAATAAGCAATTGGATACCACTATGCAAACTCGAAGCATTTATAAATGGGGATCACCGGAAGTCGAAGAAAAACTCCCCTCACACACGTTAGATTTTTTAAACCATCAATTCCCTGTATCAAAAGAATTTAAGTCATCTTTGCCAAAAGGAGAATTGCCTTTAAAACCACTTAAAAAATCAAAACTAAGTCAGGTGGTAATAACAAAACTTAAAAAAATTGTTGGGAACGCCAATGTTTCGTTAGATGATGGGAACAGGGCAAGGCACTCCATTGGAAAATTTTATACCGAAATTTACAAAGCAAGGTTTGGAGAAGTAAACGATGTCGTTGATGTCGTTGTTTCTCCCAAAAACGAAAAAGAAATCGAAGAGATAATTTCTCTCGCCAATTCCAATAAAATTCCAGTCATCCCTTTTGGTGCAGGTTCAACTGTTACAAAAGCTCTGCAAGCTCCCAAAGGTGGGATCTCTCTGGATCTATCCAGGCTCAATCGGATTTTAGAATTTAACGCGATTGATTCAACTGTCACAGTGGAGGCAGGTGTTTATGGACCAGTACTTGAAAAACATTTGAATGAAAGAGGTTATACTTGTGGTCACTTCCCACAATCATTTGAATTTTCAACTGTTGGTGGCTGGATTGCTGCCAAAGGTGCAGGGCAAGCATCGACAGGCTATGGGAAAATAGAAGATATATTACTTAGCATCACAGCAATTACACCTTCAGGGAAATTTGAATCCAAAGCCTATCCTGCGGCTTCCATTGGTCCCGATTTGTTTCGATTGTTTCTTGGAACAGAAGGGAGTTTTGGAGTCATCACAAAAGCCACATTAAAAATTCGAAAGTACCACGTAGAGAACTCTGCGAAAGGATCCTTCATTTTCAAAAACTTTGAAAAGGCTGTGGAGACGATGCGTGAAGTGATGCAAGGTGGATTTGGGAAACCACATTTCTTTCGGATTCAGGATCCTGAAGAAACCGATATTTCCTTTCATATGAGTGGATTACATGGTGGGAAAGAAGATCTGTTTTTACGATTCATTGGATACAAACCAATGCAACGTTCTCTCATGCACATCATTGTCGATGGTGATCCTAAATACACAAAAGAAGTATTAAAGAAAATCAAAAAAATTGCAAAACGGAACGGTGGATTTTCAACTGGCGAATCTCCGGTTAATAAATGGTTACACCAAAGGTATTCGAGTGCTTATCTCCGCGATTATTTAATGGATGAAGGGATTCGTATCGATACATTAGAAACTGCAGTGAATTGGTCAAATTTGCACACATTATGGGAGAATACGAGAGGGTACATCAAAAGTTTTGAGAATACATCTTGTATGGTACACATTTCACATGCCTATGAGAACGGAGCCAATTTATATTTTATTTTTATTAGCCCTATGAGTGAAACAGGTGAAGAGTCAAATTTTATAAAATTCCATAAAGGGATCATAGATCATATCCACGAGAATGGTGGTTCGTTGTCACACCATCATGGTATTGGAAGGATGTTATCACCTTGGATGGAAAAAGAAGTAGGAAAAGAAGGCCTTCGCATTCTATCATCTTTGAAAAAAACTTTTGATCCAAAGGGAATAATGAATCCAGGTGGACTGTTAGGATTGAAATAATGGGTGTTTCGGAACGGAAAAAAAGAGAATTTGCAAAAAGGGAAGATGACATTCTAAGTTGTGCGATTGAACTTTTTCGCACAAAACATCCATCCTTAGTGAAGATGGATGATATTGCGAAACATTTAGAAATTGGTCGTGGGACGATTTACCTTCACTTCAAAAGCAAAGACGATTTAATGGCGCGTATCCAGTATGAAGACTATGTTCGGTTACGAAAACGTTTAGAAATGGCATTGGATGAAAAAACAGCTATTGAAATGTCCAGGCGTGCCATTAGAGCCTACATTGAACATTGCCTTGGCGACAAACATATGTATGTGGTCGCTAAACAATGTGGTGTCAATTTGAATATTGAAAATGTATCTGAAGATCTGCGAAAGATGTTAACAGATGAAAGGTCAAATCGGTTGTCTCTTTTGGAAAAAATATACAAACAAGCAAAACAAGAAAATTTAATCAACTCGCGTGGCACTTATCCGAATGTGGCAGTTGCATGGGGGATGATTCGTGGTGCTGTGGAAGTGATCCTTGATGGTCATTTCCAAAATGAGATCAAAAGTGAAAAAGCTTATTTAGATACGATCGAACATGTTTTATTTTTTGGTTTATTTTCGGGTGGAAATAAAGGAGAAACGTGATGAGAAAGATAAAGGTGATTTTAAATCCAGTTTCAGGTGGAGGCCTTTCCGCAAAAGTATGGAAAAAAATCGAGCCAATCCTCATCCAAAAGGGAATTCCCTATTCATACGAAGCCACCACAAAAGAAAAAGCAGCCAAAGACATTGCGAAAGAAGCCGTCAAACAGGGGTTTTACTGGATCGTAGGAATTGGAGGTGATGGAACTTTTTCCAACATCATCAATGGGCTTTTTGAAAATGGAAAAATTATTAACAAAAATGTAGTATTTAGTCCCATCCCTGCTGGAAGGGGAAATGATTTTATCAAAACAGTAAAAGTTCCTAAAAATCCCGTCAAAGCATTGGAACAAGTATTAGTTGGAAGTGAGAGGATGGTCGATTTAATCGATGTTACCTACACAAAGTCTGATCAATCAAAAGGAAAATATCTATGTTTAAATTTGGCCGATTTTGGAATGGGTGGGGAAGTTGTATACCGAGTGAACCAATCTAAGTTAGGCAAGTTCATTGGTGGGAAAGCCGTCTTTTTGTTTTATACAGTGGTTTGTCTTTTTTCCTATACAAACAAAAAAATTACGTTAACACTTTCAAAGTTTGAAAAGATCACCAATAAATGTAGGTTAATCGTTTGTGCAAATGGCGAATATGCTGGCGGAGGTATGTGGTTTGCCCCAAAAGCAAAGTTGGATGATGGTAAAATGGATTTTTTAGCCATCCAAGATGTATCGGTATTTGAAACCTTACGAAAGTTTGGAAATCTTTACCAAGGGAAATTATCGGATGATGCAAAGGTGATTTCTAAACAAATTTCCGAACTCAAAGCAGAATCGGATGAAGATGTATTTATAGATGTAGACGGAGAAAATATGGGCCAACTCCCTGCCGAGTTCAAAGTCCTACCTAAAGTATTACCGATTAAATGTTAATTTTATGAAAAACAGCACCAAACAAGAAAATTCGAGACTCAATCATATAAAAAAAGAATATGATATTCTCATCATCGGTGGTGGGATTACGGGAGCCAATGTATTATGGGATGCGACCTTACGAGGTTACAATTGCCTACTTGCGGAAAAAAATGATTATGCCTCTGGAACTAGCCAAGCTACTTCCAAGTTGATCCATGGCGGACTTCGGTATTTAAAAAACTTTGAGATAGGACTTGTTCGAGAATCATTATCGGAAAGAAGATATTTGGCAAAAATTTCTCCCCATGCCGTTCGGCCAATGGGTTTTATCATTCCCATTCGATCTTGGTTCCAAAGGATCCAATTATTATTAGGTATGGAGTTATACAACATACTCTCGTATGATCGAAATAAAGAAATCGATCCGGATGTACAACTTCCAAAATATAGATGGAATTCAGTTACAGAGACAATTTATAAAGTGATTGGGCTAGGTAGAAAGTCTCTAAAAGGAAGTTTTCAATATTATGATTACGCCAACCCAAATCCCGAAAAACATACAACAGAGTTTATCCTTTCTGCAAAAGAAAAAGGTGCGCATGCCTTTAATTACCTATCTGTCACTACTTTAAAAAGACAAAATAGCGGTGGTTATACGGTTGGATTGTCAGATGAAATTACTGGCAAAAAGATTTTGGTATCTGCAAAGGTAGTTGTCAATTCCGCAGGTCCATGGGCCGACGTGATTGAATCTATGGCTGGTATTTCTGCAGAAAAAAAATTAGTAAGATCGAAAGGAATCCATGCAGTGGTTCGTAAAATCTGTGGGAATGAGTGTGTTGTTTTGTCCAAACGTGATGGATCACACCTTTTTGTTATTCCTTGGCGTGGAAAAACCATTATTGGAACCACTGATACTGCCTATGAAGATGACCCAGACAAATTTAAAGTCAAACAGTCAGAGATTGTGGATCTAATTGACGAAGTAAATTATAGTTTCGGCTTCGCAAAACTTACATTAAAAGATGTTGATTATTATTATGGGGGTTTACGTCCTCTTGTAGAAGACCCAGGAAGTACGGAAGGGACTTATTCAGCTTCTCGAAAATCGGAAATTTTGCATTATGAAAAGGAAGGTTTTCCAGGGTTTTTCTCAGCCTTAGGTGGTAAGTATACAACCAGTAGAGCAGTTGCTGAAAGTTTAGTAAATGCAATTGATATGTTTTCAAAAGGGAGTGAAACCCCTTCTGCCACAAAGTTCACACCTATACTTGGTGGTCGTTACCAAAATTTGAAAGAATTGGTAAGTGAGATCCAATCCAAATACCCACAGGTTTCTGGATTAAAAATTGAAACTTTAGTGAGACGTTATGGAAGTACCACATGGCGGATCTTACAAGGGAAAGGATCCGATGTATTCCGAATCCCCAACGGTGAATTGTATTACGAAGAGGAAGTGGAGTACATTGTGTTACATGAGGATATTTGCCACCTAACAGATTTTTATTTTAGAAGGTCAGGAGTTGGTACGGTAGGGAAGTTAGACCCACCTGAACGCAACAGATTGGATAAAAAAATAGCAAAATTACTCGGTTGGAATGTGGAACGTCTGGGACAAGAAAGTAAAAAAGTTGACGAACGTTACCAGTGGTTTGTGGACTAAATGCCAAGAATTGTCATCGATATCCCAACCAAATTAGTTTATGAAACTTCATTAAGTGTAAGGATTTCTGATATCAATTTTGCAGGGCATTTGGCTCACGATGCCATTTTAACATTAACCCATGAATGTAGGGCACGGTTTTTCCATTCACATGGATGGACAGAAATCAATGTAGAAGGGAAGGGGATTGTTGTTTCCGATGTTGCAATCGTTTATAAATCTGAGGCATTTTTCCCTGATGATTTGCAAATGCAATTGTATGTTGATCAAGTTGCAAAGAAGTCATTAGACATGGTTTATGTGATCACTCATAAACATGATGGAAAAGAAATTGCTCGGGCAAAAACAGCAATTGTCTTTTTTGATTACTCGGAACGGAAAGCATGTTCGATCCCAGGCGTTTTTTTGCAAGCGATAGGGGAGAAAGAAAGTAAGTAAATGAATGAATGCCAATTCTATGGTAAGAGTCGTTTTTGGATGAGAGAAACAAATTTAGTTTCTTCCTCTTCGTATTTCAGTTTTTGAATCCCACCAACAGGACTTAACCTCACTGCTTGGTTCCAAGAACTTGACTCCAATTGGTTCCAGATCCCAATACCAAATCGACCGTATTCATTTCGGATCCATTGCAAAAGTTGGGTCATTGTCTCAGCATTTTTATCCTTTCGCTTCGGGTAACCGAGAATATACTGTAAGAGTTCTTCGATTCCTTTCCTTTTGGTAACAGAAGTTTTGAAGATAGGGGGAAGGGACTGGTCTGGTAGGATGTCTTTGATAAATTCCAAGGTAGTTTGGAGCATATAAAAACTTGAATTGGCCAGTGATTCTTCATCACATTTGTTGATGATAAATGCTTCAGGTACTTCCATGATCCCTGATTTCATAAATTGCACTTGGTCACCACCAAGTGGCTGCATCACAAGGAATGAGATATCTGAGATAAGTGAAACAGAAATTTCATTTTGCCCAATACCAACAGTTTCAATGAAAACATAATCAAATATTTTGCGTAAAAAACGAATCACGTGGTAGGTATAAGGATTGAGACCACCAAGTTCTAGTTGAGAAGGTTGTGAACGAAAATAGATCCGTGTGTCCCTTCTAGGAAGAGTCACACGAGTTCTGTCACCAAGGATGGAGCCTCCACTTACATTGGAAGAGGGGTCAATCGCAACGATTGCCATTTTTTTGTCTGGTGCAAAATCAAGGAACATTCGACAAAGTTCTCCGAGTAACGAAGATTTGCCGGCGCCAGGTGTACCTGTGATCCCAATCGTGAGTCCATCTTTGGCATTCGGTTTTTGTGATTGGATTTCTTCGAATAAAGATTTCCTAAATTCTAAGTTGTTTTCTGTTTCAATTTTTGAAATGATTTTTGCAATTGGGAATTTTTCGCCGAGAAGGGCTTCGGATACCAATTGGGATAATGTTTCTGTGGGATCAATCAAGGAATTTGCCATTTAAAATGAATACATGATACGTTAAAAAAAACCTCCACAACAGACCCTAATCGATCTTTTGTGAAGGTTATGATGACTTTCGTTTTCTTAAACGAGAGCTGGTTCTACAGAAATGATGTCGATGATTTTATTCATGATCGACATAAGATCGTAATCTTTTGGAGTGAAGATTTCTCTGATCCCCATTTTTTTAAGTTCCTCAAAATCGGATTCAGGGATGATGCCACCGATTACAACAGGGATGTTCGCTTTGTAATGAGTTAGTTCATCGAACAGTTGTTTTGCGATTTCCTTATGGGAACCCGAGAGGATAGAGAGTCCAATCACATTTGCATTTTCTTCTACTGCAGATTGAACAATCTCTTCTGGTGAAAGACGGATTCCTGAGTAAATCACATCAAAACCACTGTGTTTTGCTGAAACGGCAATCATTTCTGCCCCATTGGAGTGACCGTCAAGCCCTGGTTTTCCGACTACAATTTTTGGCCTGTGCCCATGTGCTTTGGTGAATGCCTCTACCTTTCCACGGACCGTCGCCACTTTGTCGTCTGTTAGGAAAAGTTTTTGGCCATCCACACCGGTAGGTGGGTTGTATTCACCATATACTTCTCGGAGTGCATCTGCCCATTCTCCGGTTGTCACAAGTGCTTTTGCACAAGCGATGGAGAAAGGCATTAGATTTTTTCCATCTTTTGCAGCTTGTTTGAGTTCTTCTAAAGATTTTTTTGCAAGTTCTGCATTCCGACGGCCTTTCACTTCAGAAAGAACACCTAATGTTTGTTCCGCGGATTTTGGATCTACTTTGAAGATACCACCATCGGAGTCGGTCATAAGAGGTGATTTGATTCCGTCAGTCCATTTGTTTTTACCAACAATCACTAGTTCGTTGGAATTGATTTTGGAAAGTCTTTCGGTTTGTGATTTCACAAGTTGTGATTTCATATAACCGTTTTCGATGGCCACGAGAGCTCCTCCCATATCGAGAATCTTTTGGATTTCCAATTTGGCTTCCTCTTTAAGAGCTTTCACTTTCGCTTCAATGACTTTGGAACCTTCGAAAATATCTGGGTATTCGAGCAGGTCTGTTTCGTAAGCAAGGACTTGTTGTAATCGCAGTGACCATTGTTGGTCCCAAGGCCTTGGAAGGGAAAGGGCTTCGTTCCATGCTGGTAATTGGAGTGCACGGCATCTTGCATTTCTGGAAAGTGTGACTCCCAATGCTTCAATCAAAATTCGCCACGCATTGTTTTCTGGTTGTTCTTCTGTGAGACCAAGTGAATTGACTTGGACTCCATAACGGAACACTCTGTATTTTGCCGTTTTCACGCCATATCGTTCTTTTGTGATTTCTTCCCACATCTCTGTGAAAGCACGCATCTTGCACATCTCTTCCACAAAACGAATCCCTGCGTTAACAAAAAACGAGATCCTTCCCACACACTGCTCAAATTCATCTGCTGTGAAACAGTTTCTTTCTTTGATGGCATCAAGCACCGCAATGGCTGTGGCTAAAGCAAACGAAAGTTCTTGAACTGGTGTAGCACCAGCTTCTTGTAAGTGATACGAACAAATGTTAGAAGGGTTCCACTTTGGAATATTGTGGAGGCAATATTCATACATATCCACGATGATTTTCATGGAATCTTTTGGTGGGTAAATGTATGTTCCGCGAGCCAGGTATTCCTTGATGAGATCGTTTTGGGTGGTCCCATTTAACTTTTCCAGAGGCACTCCGCGCTCTTCTGCAAGGGCAACATATAGAGATAACAACCACATGGAGGTTCCATTGATGGTCATGGAGGTGTTCATCTCTTCGATCGGGATTTGGTCAAATAAGATGCGGAAGTCTTCAAGTGAGTTGATAGGAACTCCCACTTTTCCGATTTCGGGCCTAGAAACTTCATGGTCGGAGCTATAACCACACTGAGTGGGTAAATCAAATGCAATGGAAAGCCCTGTTTGGCCTTTAGAAAGGTTCTTTCTGTACAACTCATTGGAGGCTTTTGCGTTGGTGTGCCCTGCATAGGTCCTAAAAATCCATGGTTTGTCAGGTTTTCCCTGTCCATTCTCGTCAACGAGAAGGTAATCTTTTTTTTCGGCGGACATTCTTTGCCTCGTTTTATAATTTCTATGTATAATTGAAAATCTTCTGGAATATTTTCACCTAAAAATTTATACAGGACTAGGCAAATTAAGCCTTTTCCAAGATGCGCGAACCTAAACCTTTTTCCCCAATTCCTTTCTTTTTTAGCATCTTACTCTTAAGTTTGGGTTATGCCTTGTTCTCGTATTTTCGCCCGTTCCCTACAACGGAATCGGAATGGGAATTTTTGGCAAATGTGAAGTCAGCAACGGAGGAAGGGGGACTCGTTTCTGCGAGAGAACCTCTCGCTTTTTGGTTTGTGGTCACCTGGAAAAAAATCTTTAGTTCCAATTACATTCCTTCCTTCATTGCGTTAGCTGGTCTTTTCTATAGTTTATTCCTTCATTTGTTCCTTTTGCTCCTTAGGAATTTCGAATGGAAACGGAATCATTATTTCGTTGTTTACCTAGCAGCATTCCTCCCTTTTTCCTACGGTTTCCCCACATCCTACTTCACCGAAACACTTTGTTTGGTATTTTTATTACTCGTTTTTTTAACCTTCCGTTTGGAGAAGATGTCGGACTTACTCATTTTTCCTACCTTCACTCTCCTTGCTTTTTTCTCTAGTTTCATCATGTTCTATTTGGGGTTCACATTTTTTGTGATCTTCACGGGGATTCGTGGGTCAAGGAAGGCAGCTCAAAAAACATCTGTTTTCTATAAAAAGAAAAATGTTCCGTTTTTATTTTTACTTGGGTACCTCGCATTTTTTGTGATTTCTTTAATTTACTTTTCCTATTCCAATTTTTTTGGAGAAGGTTCCATCTCCTTTCTTTTTAAAACTTGGTACCAAACTTCCCTTGTGATTTTACTCCCAATGGTAACGATTGGGATCGGACATGTTTTATTAAAAACAGAAAAAGAATTGAATACGATCACCGCCTCAGTAGTGTTAGGCCTTGCGATTCTCACTTCTATTTATTTTATTTTTAAAGATTTAAAAGCGAGTGCCATAGAACCTTGGGAAACTCAAACCAAAAATCTTACCAAATCCTTTGGGCAAGCTTTGATTTTAAAATCTGATCCCATTTATCTACCAAAAGAGTTTTCGTTTGCTTTGTATTTCCAAACAGGAACCAAAACAAAATATTTAAAAGAAACAAACCTCTCTGACAAATCTTTTTTGTATGTGGAAGGGATTTGGAACCAAGACATCCAATTGGTGCAAAAGTCTGGTTTATTTCGAAAATCCAATCGATCTATAGGCATTGTGCCTCTCAGTGAAGATGATGTCCTCATCCAAAAAACCACATTCGATCGGATGAAAAACGAAAAGAATTTGAATTTTATATTCAAAAAAGTAGACGAAGCATGGGTTAGTACTCCCACAAAACGTCCGTTTGATGAGTATACGGCTAGTTTACAGAAAAAATTTGGGTATTTGAGTTTTTATTAGTTTTTTTGTAATTCCTTTTTTAGGAACTAAAGTCTTTGTAAAACCGTTTCACTTTCGAAACATATTGTTTTGTCTCTTCATAAGGAGGGATCCCCTTGTATCGTTTCACAGCACCTGGACCTGCATTATAAGCGGCAATGGCTTTTTCCGGGTCTTTGAATTCTTTTAAAAGGCCTTTTAAAAATTTCACACCACCGGCCACGTTTTCTTCTGGATCAAACGGATCCTTCACCCCTAAACTCTCTGCCGTTTCAGGCATGAGTTGCATAAGACCCATCGCCCCTTTGGGAGAAACTGCCTTTGTTTTGAATCCTGATTCTGCTTTTACCATGGCTTTCACTAAATTGGGATCCATCCCTTGCGATTCTGCTATCGATTCGATGGTCTCCAAAAGGGATCCATTTTGGTTCGCGCCTAACTCGTCTTTCGAGTTCGGTTTGAAATTGGGTTCTGGTAAAGTGGATTTGGCACTGTCAATGGATTGGGATTTTCCGTCTGGCACTGTTTGGTTGTCTCTCTGTTTGGCAAATTCTCGTTCTAAAAGATCGGGAAACGAAACAAGAGACTTTGGGTCTTTTGCCAACTGGGTGAGTGATTCCATACGTGTCAGTACGGAAGAAACAGATGGGATGTCAGTGAGTCTCACAATGGATACATCGGTCAGATTCTCAAAAACTAAAGAAAAAAAATTATGTCTCTTAGAATCCTTGGGAAGTCTGGATCGCCTCTAGGTCCTTTAAGACCAAGGGTTTTGTGAGATACCCTTTCACATTCGGAAAGGCTTCACTTTTCGATTTGTCATTCGGGTCGATGGAAGAGGTAAGGATATAGGTAGGGATTTTGGAAAGTAGGGGGGAATTTTGGATGGCATCTAAAAATTGCCAACCATCCATAATGGGCATATTCAAGTCTAAAAACAAAAGATCAGGGAAGATTTTGGATTGCTGCAGGGCATCTAGGGCATCTGCACCGTTCGGGTAGGTATAAATTTCGGAAGCAAAGGAAAATTTTTCCATCAAGGTTTTGATGAGAAATGTTGTGACCAAATCATCTTCGATTAAAAACACTTTGGGCAATTGGTTCATCATGGCTGGAAAACTTCCATTAGAAGTTACTAATCTAGCAAAAAGAAGCAACCATTAAATACCATTTAACCAAGTTTAAAGAGAGTGAGGCGAAGTCAAAATTTCGGGTCTTAGGATCTCTTTTAATTTTTTTTCTTCAAGTAAACCAAGTTCAAGGACAATGGATTCCACAGATCGATTTTCTGCCAGTGCCCGTTTGGCAACAAGGGTTGCATTTTCATACCCAATGTATGGATTGAGTGCGGTCGCAAGGCCTGCAGATGTTTTCACCCGAGCTTCTAATAATTCTCGGTTCGCCGTAATGCCGGAAACACAATTGGTTTCTAGTGTCTTGCAACCAGCTGTTAGGTGCTCAATACTTTTGAATAAACTATGGGCAATGATTGGTTCAAATGCATTTAGTTGTAGTTGCCCAGCCTCTGCTGCCATCGTGATGGTGATATCGTTCCCAATCACTTCATAAGCGATTTGGTTGACAACTTCAGGGATGATTGGGTTTACCTTGCCAGGCATAATGGAAGATCCTGCGGCCTTTGCGGGCAAATTGATTTCGTTGAAGCCACCTTGTGGCCCACTGGATAACAGTCGTAAGTCATTACAAACTTTTGAGAGTTTTGTTGCAATCCGCTTCAATACTCCAGACAATTGTACGAAGGCACCTGTGTCTTGTGTGGCTTCAATTAAATTGGGTGCAGCATTCAAATCAAATCCAGTTTGTTTGGCAAGGATATCTGTCACAATTTTCGAATACCGAATGTCTGTGTTGATTCCAGTTCCAATGGCAGTCGCACCCAAATTGATTTCGCCTATCAGTGATGTTGCTTCTTTTAGGCGGGAAATATCTTCACCTAACATGACTTCATACGTTGAAAACTCTTGCCCCAAAGTCATGGGAACTGCATCTTGTAATTGGGTTCTTCCAATTTTTAGTATATCCTTAAATTCTTCTGATTTTTTTCGAAATGACATTTGTAAACTTTCCAAGGCTTCGAGTAAACCTCGAATGGAAAACACAGCAGCCAATTTTATCGAAGATGGATACACATCGTTTGTACTTTGTGACATGTTCACATCATTTAAGGGATGTAGGAAATGGTAGTCACCCTTTGGATGGCCTGCAAGTTCTAAGGCAATGTTTGTGATGACTTCGTTTGCGTTCATGTTGGTAGATGTTCCGGCTCCTCCTTGGATCACATCCACAACAAACTCAGAGTGGTACTTTCCCGCTAAAATTAGGTCACAGGCCTCTGAAATGAATTTGGTTTTGTCTTTCGAAAGGAGCCCTAGTTCTAAATTGGCCAAAGCGGAAGCCTTTTTGATATGGGCTAAGGCAAACACTAGATCAGGGTAGGTGCCAATGGTTTTGCCAGTGATGGGATAATTTTCTAAGGCACGTAAGGTATGGATCCCCCAATAGGCATCACTCGGAATCTCTCTTTCGCCAAGAAGGTCGTGTTCAATGCGAACATTGGGTTTTGTCATACCAGAATTTCTCCAAATCAAGACGAAAGATACTCGACCAAAAGGAAAAGGGAAGAAGATTTATGTTCTGCATGAAGAAAATCCAATTGCCCTTGTTCCTATTTTTCTTTGTTTTTTCCCCGTTGTTCCTTTTTGGTAATGAAAAAGAAGTTTCCCCAACAACTTGCAAACAAAAAGAAGAAACCGTGAAAACCATATACGAATTGCTCCCTGAATCAGAAAGGACTTGCACCGAGATTGCCAAACTTGTCCTTACGGAAGAGGATGAAGAGGGAGAAAAATTGGACAAAGAATACAACCATTTGTTTTTAAAAGTATGTGAACTCAAACGTAAAAAACGATCACTTGATGACATCAAAGAGAGTTTAGGTTTGGCCAAACAATGTAATTCTCTTCCCAACCTAACAAAAAAGAATTGATTCTTCCCTTCGCGTTTGTAAATTTATTGCAAATTTTATGTTGAAATTGCTTTTTACAGTTTTTTTCTTGATCACTCCCTTGGCCCTTTTTCCATGTGAACCTTTTGTTTCAAAAACATTATCACCTATCGACCATTCGTCGAAAGACAAAAGTTTTTTGGAATTCAAAACCAAATTACAAAAGGTTTTGAAAACCAAAGACAGAAAGTCGCTCGAGGCCATGATTGCATCAGATATCCACTTCAGTTTTGGACCCGAGTCTGGTAAAAAAGATTTTTTAAAATCCTTCCAACTAACAGAAAAACCAAATGATTCTGATTTTTGGGATTTGTTATCCAACACCATCCAATTGGGTTTCCGGCAAAACCAAGAAGGACAGATGGTCGCTCCTTATTTCTTTGAAACCTTCCCCAGTGAGTACGATCCTTTTTCCCACTACTTGGTCATTGGCAAAAATGTGAATGTGAGAGAAGACGCATCGAAAGAATCCAAATCCCTTGGTTTACTCAGTTACCAAATTGTGCGTTCAGAAGCAGATGACCTGGATGGACGTCGGTTGGAGAAGGAAAGTAATTGCAATTGGAAAAAAATTTGTACACCACAAGGCAAACCTGGTTTTGTTTGTGACCGGTTTGTTCGTAGTCCTCTTGACTACAGGGCCTTTTTTGAAAAACGAAAAGGCCAATGGGTGCTCGCTATCTTTGTTGCGGGCGATTGATCCCTGTTAAATCGAAATGGATTTCAGTTTTTTCTTGAACCAGAATTCGGGAAAATTTAGATTAGGTGAAACCATATCCAAGGGAACATATATGTTAAAAAAAATTGTATTTCTATTACTAGCGATTTCGCTAACCAACTGTTTGGTCTTAAACCCAGCAGGGGCTTCACTTGATCGTGAAAAAGGTTCGGAAGCTGCTTCTCGTATCACTGATGCCGCAATACAAACGGACTTGATCAACTCTGTTGTGTTAACGGGAAGAGGCAATATCTCAATTTTTAGTTTGGTAGCCCCTGAGATTGCTAAAATTGAATCTGACAAATACTACATCAAATCTGACGTTGACGCATGCGTAAATGAAATCAAAGGTTTTAAAGGATATCTTTTAGGTTCATTGATTACAAACATCATCTCTTGCCAAGACATTAGTTCGGATGGTTACATCACGGGAGAACCATTCCCAAGTTTCTAATCTTTCGTTTTCTCCCTGCTCTTTTTTTTTAGGGCAGGGAACCAAACCAAAATCTTCCGGGTCATATTCTCAAAACAAAACAGGAAGGTTTTATGATCTCTTTCAAACAAGTTCTCAAAATGACAACAACAATCGTCCTTGTTTCCACAATGGCATTTGCATTTGGAAATTGCCGTGGTCACAAAGACTTTGAAAAACGTATGGAATGGGTAGCCTCCAAACTCACTTCAAAATTGGATTTGGATGATTCCCAAAAAGCAAAACTGGAAAGTATCAAACAAGAACTCATTGCCAAACACAAGGAAATGAAACCAAAACATGAATCTTGGGCCAAAGAAATGGCAACCCAAATTCGTGCTGAAAAAATTGATACAAAACTACTCGATAAAATGAGTTCAGAAAGAGAAACTCGCCACCAAGAGATGCGTAAGTTTTTCCAAACAAAACTCGTTGAATTCCATGCCGTTCTCAAGCCAGAACAAAGAGAAAAGTTTGCAGAGCTCGTGGAAAAATTTGCATCGCGTCACCAACCACCAGAAGAGTAAACAATGGTTAGGTTTGACTTCGAAACAGTAGTCAAAGAAACCAAATACTTGGTTTTAAAAACGATCGGTGAAACCCTCATCGATCGTTTTGACGATGCAACAGAGGATGTGGTCCAGGAAGTGTACTTTCGTGTATTCAAATCACTTGAAAAAGGTGGGTTTGATGGAAGGTCTAAAATTTCCACTTGGATCTATACAATAGCAAAAAATGAATCCCTCCGTATGAATGAAAAACGATTACGAGAAGAGGAAAAAGCAAAACGTTACCTTCAAAAAAATAAATATGATCTTTTCCAATCTGATGGCAACAACTCACTTCTCAAAGATGATTGGATTGAATCCTTATTGGGAACAATTCCAGAAGTGTATCGGCAAACCTTACGATTGTATCTTTCAGGGAAAAGTATGGACGAAATTGCATCCGAACTGCAAATCAAACAAGGAACCGTGAAGTCCAGATTGTTCCGAACCAAGGAGTGGATCCGAAAAACATTGCCAGGAGTGAAAAATGAATTCCAAGAATCGTAAAAAATGGGAAGAATTATTGAATGATTCTGATTTTGAATCGCGAATTGTTAGGAAAACAACAACACGGATCGCAAAACAAAAAAAGACTCAGAAGATGGCAGTTTCAATTGTTTTCCTTTTCCTTGTGTTCGTGACGGTCATAGTCAACCAATGGGTGATTGAGCCAAATGAAATGATCAGTAACATGAGTTATTTGGTGGAAGAACTTAGTTCAGAATCGATAGTGAGTTTTTTGTATTAATTGATATATGTCATTGATAAATATCAGTACGAGACAGAGCTGCAATTTACATAAAGGAGTATGATTTTCACATTTGTTCCGTCAAATTTAGGGAAAGGACAAATGAAAATGAACGCTTGCATTCTCTACTTAAACAACAAACGAATTGAGATGATCAAGTTAGAATCAGATCACATGGAATCAAAGTTTTGGGAAAAACACAGAGATTCAGACAAATGGGATTTTGCTGAAATCACAAAAACTTTGGATTCACCGGGCGAAGTGATCCTTGTCGGGGACTCCGGCTTAAATACAGAATACCGAAGGTGGCTTGCCAACCACGACCGAGTTTTGGCTAAAAAACTCATCGCTGTGATTGGGAGTACATTGGAAACAAAAATCAACCCGCAACTTGTCAGTCATTTTAAAGAAAAATACTTTCGGCCCAGAGGTTAGTTTCGATTTCTTTGTGTTTAGAGTAAATGGTCGCAAGACTCGCCATGCGAATGGAAAAAAAATCGGAAGAGTAAAAATCCAAGAGAAGTGAGTATGAGGAAGGTTCCGAACACTGGAATCCACTTAGGTTGGATGTATTTTCTGATCCTGCCCATAACAAGGTTTAGGCCTGTAAGCGCCGGAACGGTTCCCAAATAAAAAGTAAACATAACAATTCCTCCAGTGAGTGCACTTCCCGTTGCAAACGAAGCTGCGTATGCTGGGTATAAAACTCCACAAGGGAGTAGGGCACTCAGTAACCCGATTCCAAATCCCAATCCATTTTGAGATGTTTTTTTGCGTATGGTCTGGAGTAAGTTGGAAATTCCTTTTGGTAAACTTCCCAATTTTGTATTGGAAGGATTTACAAACATACGAATGAGAAAAAAAACCAAAAACAAAAATGTAAAAATACCAGCAAACCCTTGTATGGTGGAAAGTTCTCCAAGGGCATTTGCTCCTTTCCCAATCATACCTAAAACGAGACCTAAGAAGCTATAAGATACCATCCTACCAAAATGGTATAAAATTACAGGAGTGGCTTTGGAAGGATGTGAAGTTTGCAAAAGAGAAACAAATGGTCCACACATCAATGCACAGTGAAAACTACTTAGGAATCCATAAACTAAGATGGAGCCAAAAAAACTAAGATTTGCTAGCTCTTCCATTATCTTTCGTTTTGGAATCGGTTTCCCCAGTTTCGCGGTTTGATTGTACGGGGTATTCTTCTTCAAAAAACATTCGGTACTTTGGTGACTCAATGTCTTCGAATTGGCCTTTTCGGAATGCCAATACAAATACATATAAAAAGAAACCAGCAATACACATTGCCATTGGTATGGTTAAATAGAGGGCTTCCATTTTGGGATCCTTAATCGTATTGATAACGAATTGAGTAAGACTGTCAAGCTAGAACAAGCCATAAACACAGCACAGATAACAGGTAACATTAGTCCAAACATGGCGAGTGGTAACATGATGGAGTTATAACAGAATGAGATGATGATGTTTTGTATGATCACTTGCCTTGTTTTTTTTGCTGAAAGCAAAGAATGAACGATTCCATTGAGATTACCTGAAGTGAGTACGATATCAGATTTTTCTAAAGACATATCTTCTGCTTCTGTATGTGAAATCGATACATTTGCCCTTGCTAATGATAAACTGTCATTGATGCCATCTCCTACCATTACCACCACATTCCCTCTGTTTTGCGAATCTTGTATGATATTTGATTTTTCTTCAGGTGAAAGGTCCGAGTAGTATTGGTCGATGCCAAGTGTGCTTGCGATTTGTTTCACAGCAGGGAATCTGTCTCCAGAAAGAATGGCAATCTTTGGAACCATTTGTTTTAAGAGGCTCACAAAAGAATGTGCACCTCTCCTCACTTCATCTGCTAAAACAAACTGTCCTACCATGTTCCCATCAATTGCCACGAGGATTAGGGAACCATCTTTGTCAGGAAGTGTAGGAACCGAGACATTTTGGTTTTTGAAGAGAGTTTGGTTCCCAATTAAAATCGAGTATTCCTTCCCCAACCATACAATGGTTCCTTTGACACCTTGCCCTGGGATATTTTGCAAATGGCTGAGGTCCATAGCGTTAGCCTTTTCTTTGACTGACCGAAAGGGACTCAAATACTTCACAAGTGATTTGGCAAGTGGATGGTTGATTTCTTTTTCAATGCGATAAACAAAAGGTAGGTGGTCTTCTTTTACAGTCACCAAACGAACCAGAAATTTTCCTTCTGTAAGTGTTCCTGTTTTATCCAAAAAGATGGTGTCCGCTTTTGCTAAAGTCTCTACCACCGATGGGTTTTTTAATAAAACACCTTTTTCTGCATTGATGATATGATTTGTGACTAGTGCAGTGGGGACAGAAATTCCAAGTGCACAAGGGCATGCAACAATGAGCACCGAAATCGTTATGACGAGGCTTTGCTCCAAATCACCTGAAGTCAAAAACATCCAAACACCAAAACAAAGAAAGGCCAAGAGGAAAACAACAGAGATAAAATAAGAAGCTATCCTTTCTGTTAAAATTTGGATTTTTGGTTTTAGATGGAGTGCCTCTTCTAAACGAAGTTTTAAAGAAGACAAAGTGGATGCATGGTAATCGGAATTGGCAAGGATTAGCGCTGGGTTGTCGATAGAAAGTGACCCTGCTAAAATGGAATCACCTTTTTGTTTGCGAATGGGGACCGATTCGCCCGTGAGAAAAGATTCATCCACATAAGTTTCTTCCGATAAAAGAATGGCATCCACAGGGATTCGTTTCCCAGGTGCGACTTGGATTTTGTCACCTAACTTGATTTCGCTACTGGGGATGGTATTTTCGCCACCATCTGTTAAACGAACTGATGTTTCTGGTAGTTTACAAAGGATGGATTCTAATTTATCCGAAGCAAAAACCCTTGCTTTTTCTTCAAAGTATTTCCCCACCAAAATAAAAAAGTAAATCATCGCTACGGAATCAAAATACACTTCCCCTCTATCAGTTAACGTTACATAAACGGAATAGAAGTAAGCCATAGAGATTCCCAAAAACAATAAAAAATCCATGGAGAGTGTGCGCCTTCGGATGCTTGTTATAAAACCCGAAAGAAATGGAAATCCAGAATACAAATACGCGGGTGTAGCAAAGACCCATGACGCATAATGGAACATACGTTTGAGGTTTTGCTCAATACCCGTAAAATAACCTGAATACAAGGCAACACTCAAAATCATGATATTACCAAAACAAAAACCGGCGACTCCAATCCGAAGGAGTAGGGTTTTTAATTGTTTTGATTTTTGTAAGTTCCCTTCTGTTGGAGAGAATAAAATGGGTTTGTAGCCGATGGCACGGATCAGAGTTAGGATCCTTGAGATATTGATTTTGGATGCATCAAATCGAATCCTGGCACGACCAGAAGCAAAATTGATTTGTGCAGAAAGAATTCCGTCCTCTTCGTTTAGAACTTTTTCATTGATCCAAACACATGCGGAACAATGGATGTTTGTGATTTGTATGGATACTTCTGAGAATCCTCCTGAAGGCCTAACAAATTTTTGGTAAACAAGATCGTTTTCAATGTCCGTATCATTTTCTTCAATTTCAACGGGGCTTAGTTTGGTGTTTCCTTTTAGGCTGTAGTAGTAACTTCCGCCTAAGGAATGGATGATGGAATAAACCGTCTCACAGCCTTCACAACAAAAAACTTTAGTTTCATTTTCTATTTTTGTTTCTATCGCCACCAAACGAATGGGATTTCCACAATGATCACATTCAGTCTTTGTATGGTGTGAGCTTGCTTCGTTCATCGAACTGTAATTTTTCCTTCCCTTTCAAACGATTTTCCATTGATACTCGAAATGATCCGTAGATTCCAAGTCCCTGTCTCTTTTAACGGAATTTTTCCCGTAAAACTAAGATTAGAAGGGGTAAGGTCGTATCTGGATGTATGTTTGGTGGTTGCGTTTCTCTCTAAAACAATATACATTGAATCCGCTTTTGCCAGTTTTCCCTTTTGGGTTAAAGATACATTGAGTTCCAATTCCCCTTGGGTGAGGAGGGTGGCATTGTCCCAATTTGTGGTGAGTTGAAAACCTTGGTTTAGAAGTTCTTTTTGGTTTTCGATTGCCTTTTCATAGTTCAAACCAATTTCGTAATAGTTTTTGTCCATCACTGGTTCAAAATGTTGGAAGGTTAATCGTATTGTGTAAAAAGTTGCCGCTACAAGTGCAGTAAAACTGAATAATACCACATACATTGCATTTCTGAGGCTTGGGTGTAATTCTTTGAACATCATCATTTCCTTGGTAGAGAGAGTGACAGTTTTTTTTCTAATGTTTCATCTGGATCTTGGGTATTCTTTAAAACGATAGAACCTGGCAAGTACCCTTCATTTAATTCTTGTTCTGTGAGACTTTGTGTTTCCAAAACGACTGAGAAACTTTTGATTTCTCCAGAACCCAAGGTGAATTGATTATTTTCTTCCCCCGATCGGACAAGAATTTCTTTCCCATGCCTTGTATCAAAGGCAGACAGTTGGAATTCTTTTTCCACTGGCGCTATGTTTTGGATGCGGAGTGCCACAAAAGCTCTGATTTTATTGTCGGGAATGAGGATAGGTGGCATCGATTTGTTTGATGCTGCAATCATGGACATGGGAATCCTTGTGAGGAGTTGGATGGTAGCACCTGTTAGGACTACAGCAAGCAAGATTGCATACACCACAGTTCTTGGGCGAACCCATTTGATTTTATCACCTGTTTCAATTTGTTTTAATGAAAAATACCCGATGAGAGTTTTTTTGTTTTCCTTTGCCATGATGGAAGTGCAAGCATCCACACATTTCCCACATGCCACACAACCCACTTGTAGTCCATCACGGATGTCGATGCCTGTGGGACAAACCACCACACACATATTACACGCGATACAATCACCAATTTTTGTTTTTCCATCGCGGCGAGGTTCCCCTCGTTTGAAATCATAAGTTACATTCCAGGAATGTTCATCCATGAGGAGTGTTTGGAAACGAGCATAGGGGCAAGCATACCGACAGAATTGTTCTCTGATAAAACCGATGTCGATAAACATCGCAGCGGTAAAAAATAAAGTAAAATAAAAGTAAGTAGAAGAGAAGGCGGAAAGGTTTAGGTAGTCAGCTAACATTTCGTAGGGGCTGACAAAGTATCCGATCCAATGGAATGATGCAATAAAAGATACGACGATCCATATAAAGTATACTGTGTATTTGCCTAAAATGGATGCGTCTTTTTTCCCATATTTGGAATCCAAAACAAACCGACCAATTCGATCAAATAAGTCGGTATAAATGGTTTGAGGGCACCCCCATCCGCACCAAACACGGCCAATGACGGAGGTAAAAAAGAAAAGGGAGAGTCCCATTGTAAGAAGGAAAAACCATAAAATCAATCCCTCTTGTGGGATAAAAAGACCACCAAACAGGTGAAACATCCTTTTTGGGATGTCAAGTCGGATGAGTGGGCTACCGTCTGGTAACACCACCCATGGAGCGACTAAAAATAATCCCACGAGAATACTCATAACAATATTTCTACGTGTCCTTACTTTTCCTGACTGTGGTCTTGAAATGATCATCTTTATTTTGCCTTCACAAGTGTACTATTCTTAGTTGCAAGCCATGCCATCACAGCATAAACTTTCTCAGCACCCAACCCTTCCCAAGCGGGCATGCCACCTCGGTTGAGTTTTTGCCTTTCAGGTCCGATTCCTTTCATGATGTTATGGAATACTTCTTTATCCGTATTTCCATGGATCCATTCCTTATCAACTAAACTGGGGCCAACAGCACCTTCCGCAGTTGGACCATGGCAAGCAGAACAAATTTGTTTGTAAGTTCCTTCCCCTTCTTTGATCGCAACTGCGTCGTCGCGGTATGGATTTGATCCATCTTCTGTGTTGGCAACAACAGCTTGTTTGGTTGGGAATTGGGCTTCATGTTCTGCTACTTCCTTTTCAAAAGCAACTTCTTGTGGCCATTCGGAATACCAGTGAAAGTATACAACATAACCGATGGATACAATGATACTGATAAGCCACACCATTTTCCACCAAGGTGGCATGGGGTTGTCGGCTTGGAAGATTCCGTCTACTTCTTTTGGTTCTTTCATTCGTATTAATCCTCCTCAAGCATTCGATACTTGGGTTTTTCCATTTCTTCTTTCGTACGTTTTTTATAAACGTAGTAGGTGATGTAGGCAATTGCGATCACAAGGACCGGCAATCGCAAACTTTTGTAAATGAGAAGAAGGTCTGCGTCATTCATACACTTACTTCATCCCTTTTTGTAACTCAGCGGAGTCGCGACCTAGTTTTTGTAAGTAGGCAACGAGTGCATCTCCCTCAGTTTTGTCTTTGAGTAGAGAGGGTGCATTGGCCAAGTCCGCATCCGTGTAGGGAACCCCGATGGATCTTAGTGCCTTCATATTTGCAACAACTTGTTCAACGTCCACTTTGTGTGACTCTTCGAATAACCAAGGATAGGCTGGCATAATAGAGTTAGGCACACCACCAACAGTCCTTGGATTGATGAGGTGGTTTTTATGCCATTCATCAGAACGTAACATTTGTGATTCGTGAGCTAAGTCTGGACCAGTTCGTTTTGATCCCCAAAGGAATGGATGGTCATACACAAACTCACCACCTTTCGAATACCCTGTTCGCCCATAGGATTTGGTTGGGTCAAAACGATCCACTTCCCATTTAAAAGGTCGAACCATTTGTGTGTGGCAACCAATACATCCTTCTTTTTGGTAGGTATCACGCCCTGCTAGTTCCAATGCGGAATATGGTTTCACAGTAGAAATCGGTGTGACCGTTTTTGTCAAAAAAAACGGAGGGATGAGTTCAAAGAGTCCACCAATCACAACTGCGATGGTTGTATAAATGGTAAACTTAACACCTTTTGTGTCCCAGCGGTCGGCAATTTCTGAAAACCAATCTAAGAATTTATTAAAACCAAACATTATGATTTCACTCCTATACGTAAGTCTTGTTCCACAAAACCACTGTCTTTGTTTTGAATGGTTTTGATAAAGTTATACACCATAAGGATAATCCCTGTTAGGTAGAGTGTCCCTCCGATCGCACGGAACAAACGGAATGGTTTTAGGAACTCAACAATTTCGATCCAATCTTTGTAAACGAGTTCCCCATTTTCACCAACAGCCCTCCACATAGATCCTTCTGTGATTCCAGACACCCACATCGAAATGATGTAGAGTAGGATCCCAAGGGTTCCGAGCCAAAAGTGGACATTTGCCAATTTTTCGCTGTAGAGGTTTGCATTCCAAAGTCTTGGGACTAGGTAATACAATGCGGCGGCAGACATAAAACCAACCCAACCAAGTGTTCCAGAGTGAACGTGACCAATGATCCAGTCAGTGTTGTGGCCAAGTGCGGAAACCGCACGAATGGAAAGAAGAGGTCCTTCAAATGTTGACATACCATAAAATGTTACGGCAGCTAACATCATTTTGAGGGTTGCATCCACTTTGATTTTATCTTTTGCTTGGGTGAGTGTTAAAAATCCATTTAACATACCTCCCCATGAAGGCATCCATAACATGATGGAAAATACCATTCCTGTTGTTTGTAACCACTCAGGGATTGGAGAATACAATAAGTGGTGAGGGCCTGCCCAGATATAAATAAAGATGAGAGACCAAAAGTGGATGATGGAAAGTCTATGAGAATAAATTGGTTGTTTGATGTGTTTTGGGAGGTAGTAGTACATAAGTCCCAAAAATGGCGTTGTGAGGACGAATGCCACCGCATTATGGCCATACCACCATTGGATGTTGGCATCGAATACTCCTGCATAAACCGAATACGATTTTAAGAATCCAGCAGGGATCACAATGTTATTCACAATGAAGAGTAGGGGAACCGTTACGAAGGAAGCAATGTAAAACCAAATGGCAACATACATTTGTTCTTCTTTTCGTTTGAGTACCGTCATCAGGTAGTTTGCAAAAAAGATAACATACCATACAACAATCAGTAAGTCGATCGGCCATTCTAATTCAGCATATTCTTTGGATTGGCTGTAACCAAGTGGTAGTGTAATTGCAGCTAAAACAATCGATAGGTTGTATAATGCCAAATGCAGTTTGGAAAGTGTGTCGTTCCACATTCTTGTGCGACAAAGTCTTTGTACTGTATGATAAGCAGTGGCGAAGATCACACTTAATGCAAATCCAAAAATGGCAGCATTTGTATGCAGAGGTCGTAATCTTCCGAAGCTCGTCCAAGGTAATTCCAAATTCAGCTGTGGATACACAAGTTGGAACGCAATGATGACACCAAATGTCATAGAAGCAACGCCCCAGACTAACGCTGAAATGATAAACCCTTTTACGATAAAATCGTCATATTGAGTTTTTTCCGTAGCCAATGTTTCTCTCCTTAATCTTTATCAGTTCCATGTATATAGAGAACTTAATCCTTTATACAAAGAAGACGAAGAAAAGAAAGAAAAACAGGGGAGTGAGTGTGAGATCCTCCCTTGATATTTGTCAAGGGAGGATTTGAGATTTAGAATTAATCTAAAATAATATGATGGTTGGATCCCTCTAATCTGCGTTAGAAGGTGACTTCATATCCTAATTGTGTACGATGTTCAAGTCCTCTGTCTCCTGCGAGAGCGGTTGGGTGGTAACCCACTCGGTCTACACTTGAAGTGAGGAAAAACTTTTCTTTCCTTGTATCATCCATACTAAGTCCTGAACCAGTTGGATGGAAATAATAAGCATCAAAAATATTCCAAGCATACACAAGTAAGGTGGCAATTCCAATGTATTGCATTTCTTGGTAATGCCTTTCCACCGATTCCCTTTGCCCTTTAAAAGGACCGAGTTGGCTTGCAATCACTGCTTCCCCTGGAGAAACTGCTGCTGATTGTGGTGTAAACGCCGCACGTACAAGACCATTTGTTGTATAAGGATTTTCTAAATTATTATAATCTCTTTTAGCATTGAGATACATTCGATGTTTGTCATAGGTGAAAAAGAGACCTACTGCGATGATGGAAGGGTAAACGATGGCTTGTACCTTTCTGCCTTGTTTCCATTGCCCCCACCCAGGTAAAACCGCAGAACGCCACATAGCCCCTTTTCGTGTTAGGTTTTTACGATCTGCTTCCGCGAGTTTTGCGTCTTCTTCCGCTTTTCGTTTGGCTTCCGCTTCTAATGCTGCATTGTTTTTAGCATTTTCTTTTTCTAATCGAGCCGCTTCTTCCTGCTCTTTTTTTAGCCTAGCCGCTTCTTCTTTTTCTTTTTTGATCCGTTCTTTGTCTTCTTCTGCTTTGCGGAGTTTTTCTTCTTCAGCAGCAGTTAAGTTTTCTTTATAAACTACTTTTAAAATTTCAGTTTTGTTAAGAACAATCGTTGTCCCATCTTCTTTTCGGATTTTGAGTTTGTATTGGTCTTGTTCGATGACTTTTCCTTTGATGGTGCCACCTTTTTTGAGAAGGATACTCTCAGCAGAAAGGGCAGAGGAAACGATTACCAAAAGTGTTGCGATTTTTAGGATTTGTTTTACAGTTAGTTTCAAGGGAGTCTCAAATGTTGGAATATTATCTAACAATATTTATAGTGTTACTTGCTACGTTCCAATTGGTCTCTCCAATGATTTTATCAATTTGGAAGTTAGGCAAGAATTTTTTTGCCAAAGACAAACCGAAACTGAATCCACAGTCGGAAACAAATTATCCCTGTTATGAGAAAGTTTGTTCCAAATGTGGATCGTAATTCTGATCTCGTGAGGTTTTAAGCTTCTACGTCAGACGTCAAAAATTGGTGCACTTGGTCCGCACACTTTCTTCCTTCTGATATCGCCCAAACAATCAGGGATTGCCCTCGTCTTACATCCCCACATGCATACACCTTTGGAACGGAGGTCGCAAAAGAGCCAGCTTTTGTGCCGAATTCTGCTTTGACATTTCCCCTTCCATCGAGTTCCAAACCTTCTTTTTGTAGGTCAGCAAGTAATCCTTCTTTCACTGGATTCACAAATCCCATTGCCAAAAAGACAAGGTCTGCAGGCCATTCAAACTCAGTGCCAGGCACAGGAATGAATTTTCCGTTTTCCTCTTTGACTTCCGATCCATAAATGGCAGTGACTTCGCCTTTTTCATTGGCTTTAAATCCCATCGTAGAGACTGCCCATTTACGGCTCACACCTTCTTCATGGGAAGTGGAAGTGCGTAACATTTTTGGATACAAAGGCCAAGGAGTGGACTTGTCTCTTTCCTTTGGTGGTTCCGGGAAAAGTTCAATTTGGGTGACTGATTTTGCGCCGTGTCTGTTGGAAGTTCCTACACAGTCAGAACCAGTGTCACCACCTCCAATCACGATCACATGTTTGTCTTTTGCGTTAATGATATCGATGGCATCACCTGCAACATGTTTGTTGTTTTTGGTTAAAAACTCCATAGCAAAGTGAATGCCTTTGTGGTTACGTCCTTCGACCGGTAAGTCTCTAGGGACTTCGGACCCACAGGCGAGGACCACCGCATCAAAGTCAGCTAAAAGTTGTTTTGCGGTGATATCAACACCCACGTTCACATTGGTTTTAAACGTCACACCTTCCGCTTCCATCTGTTTCATGCGGCGGTCGATATGTCTTTTCTCCATTTTAAAATCAGGGATTCCGTAACGGAGTAGGCCACCGATCCGATCATTTTTTTCAAAGATGGTGACGGTATGACCTGCACGAGCTAACTGCTGTCCTGCGGCAAGACCCGCTGGTCCTGAACCAACAACCGCAACTTTTTTGCCTGATTTGGATGTGGGAGTTTGTGGGATGACCCAACCTTCTTCCCAAGCACGATCAATGATGGTGCGTTCAATGGACTTAATGGAAACAGGTGGTTCAATGATTCCAAGGGTACAAGCTGATTCACAAGGAGCAGGGCATAACCTACCTGTGAACTCAGGGAAGTTATTGGTTTTCGATAAATTTTCCCAAGCTTCCTTAAAACGACCTCGGTATACAAAGTCATTGAATTCAGGGATTAAGTTATCAACAGGGCAACCCGTGTCACCATGGCAAAACGGAATCCCGCAGTCCATACAACGAGCGCCTTGGTCTTTGGCAACAGCCTCAGAAAAAGGTTTTTCAAACTCTTTGTAGTTTTTGACCCTTTCCTTTGGTTCAATCTTTTGAAGGTATTCTTTCTTAAATTCTAAAAATCCTGTTGGTTTACCCACGAGCTGTTACCCCCTCTTTATTTTGTTTTCCCGATCCATTTTCAGAAGCCATTTTTTCTAAAGCTTTTTTGTAATCTCTCGGAATCACTTTGATCATTTGTTTTACGACTTCGTCCCAATTGTTTAGAACTTCTTCTGCACGTTTGGAGCCAGTGTACTTTTTATGGTCTTCTACCATCTTTTTGATTTCAGCAATTTCTGCCGCGTCGGTTAACGGATCTAAGTCGACCATCTCTTTGTTGATGAGTGCTTCTTTGTTTTTCTTTGGATCCCAAAGGTAAGCAATTCCACCAGACATACCTGCTGCAAAGTTACGGCCAATTTCACCAAGGATGATCACCCGTCCACCAGTCATGTATTCACAACCGTGGTCACCAGTTCCTTCCACGATGACATGGGCACCAGAGTTTCTCACACAGAATCGTTCCCCGGCCATCCCGTTGACATAGGCAAAACCACCGGTTGCTCCGATAAAACAAGTGTTACCAATGACGATATTTTCTTCTGCTTTGTAAGAAGCCGATTTTGGAGTTTGGAAGATGAGTTTACCACCACATAGTCCTTTCCCTACATAATCGTTTCCTTCTCCAATGAGGCGAAGTGTCATCCCTTTGGTCACAAATGCACCAAACGACTGTCCTGCGGTCCCTGTGAATTCGATATCAATTGTGTCTTCAGCAAGTCCTTCTACACCATATTTTTTGGTGACTTCGTGGCTTAGCATCGTTCCCACGGAACGGTTTAAGTTCACGATAGATGTTTGGATTTTGACAGGTTGTTTGTGGTCAATTGCCGCAAGCGATTTACGAATCAGTTCGTTATCAATCTGTTCATCCAAGTGGTGGTTTTGTTCTTTGGCTCGGTAGAGTCCTGTTGGGAAAACAGGGTTTGGTCTATGGAGCACTTTACTAAAATCAAGACCACGTGCCTTCCAATGGTGGTGAGGTCGTTTGAATTTGATTTTTTCCACTTGGCCTATCATTTCTTCAAAGGTTCTGAAACCAAGTTTTGCCATGATCTCACGCACTTCTTCAGCAACAAAGGTCATAAAGTTCACAACGTACTCAGGTTTTCCTGTGAACTTACTTCGTAAAAATTCATCTTGGGTGGCAACACCCACTGGGCATGTATTGAGATGGCATTTCCGCATCATGATACAACCCACTGCAACGAGTGCTGATGTGGAAAATCCAAACTCTTCTGCACCGAGAAGTGCTCCGACAACCACGTCTTTTCCTGTGAGGAGTTTTCCATCCACTGCAAGGTACACACGGTCACGTAGGCCGTTTGCAACAAGTGTTTGGTGGGTTTCCGAAAGTCCAAGTTCCCAAGGAGTTCCCGCATGGTGGATGGAAGAAATTGGACTTGCGCCCGTTCCCCCTTCGTGCCCTGCAATGAGGATGTGGTCGGCATGTGCTTTTGCTACACCGGCTGCCACTGTTCCCACACCCGACTCGGAAACCAGTTTTACGGAGATACGAGCCCTTGGATTTGAATTTTTTAAATCGAAGATAAGCTGTTTTAAATCTTCGATCGAATAAATATCATGGTGAGGAGGAGGGGAGATAAGTGTTACCCCTGGAGTGGAGTAACGTAACCATCCAATGTATTTGTCTACCTTGTGGCCTGGTAACTGTCCACCTTCTCCTGGTTTTGCGCCCTGTGCCATTTTGATTTGGATGTCATCGGCGTTAGTGAGGTATTCCATTGTCACCCCAAACCTTGCAGATGCCACCTGTTTGATCGCCGAACGCATGCTATCTCCATTCGGGAGGGTTTTGAAACGAACTGGGTCTTCGCCACCTTCCCCCGTATTCGATTTAGCACCAATGCGGTTCATGGCAATGGCAAGAGTTGTATGTGCTTCCCAAGAAATGGAACCGTGGCTCATCGCTCCCGTTTGGAAACGTTTGAGGATGGATTTTACCGATTCTACTTCTTCAATCGGAATGGCTTTGGAACCATCAAAATCCAATTGGAACAAACTTCGGAGTGTGATTGCTCTTTCGTTTTGGTTGTCGATAAGGGCAGAAAACTCTTTGAAGGCTTTGTAATCGTTTTCTTGTGTTGCCTTTTGTAATTTATGAACTGTGATCGGCGTGTAAAGATGGCTATCGCCATTTTTACGGTAATAATGCACTCCACCTGGTTCTAAGTTATTCGGGAAGAACGTTGGATCGTATGCCGCTTTGTGACGGCGAACGGTTTCTTCTTCCAACATCTCCAGAGAAAGCCCTTCAATGCGTGATTGTGTTCCTGCAAAGTATGTGTTGACTAACTCGGAATCAAGACCCACTGCTTCAAAAATTTGGGCACCACAGTACGATTGTAAGGTGGAAATCCCCATTTTGGAGAATACTTTGAAAAGTCCTTTCCCAATCGATTTGATGTATTTTTTCTTTGCTTCTTTGTAGTCTGGGACTTCAGGTAATAATCCTTGTAGGGATAAGTCAGCAATGGTTTCGAAAGCAAGGTATGGGTTAATCGCATTGGCACCATACCCGCATAACAGAGCGAAGTGGGCCACTTCTCTTGGTTCCCCAGATTCCAATACGATCCCTGCTTTTGTACGAAGGCCTTCTCGGATCAGGTAGTGGTGGAGCCCCGCTACGGCAAGTAGGGATGGGATCGCTGCTTTCGTTTCCCCCACACCATGGTCAGTTAGGATGATGAGGTTTACCCCTTGTTCCCGGATTGCCTTGGCAGCATCAGCACACACCCTGTCGAGTGAGTTACGCATATCATGTTTTTTGGATGGATCAAATAGGATGGCAAAGGTTTTGGCTTTGAAATGGCCTTCACTGATTTGTTTGATCTTTTCAAAATCTTCATTGGTGAGGATCGGGTGTTCCAATTCGAGCCTATGCGCATGTTCCGGTTCTTCGGAAAGAAGGTTCCCTTCTGGTCCAATGTAGGTTGTGAGCTCCATCACAAGTTCTTCTCGGATCGGATCAATCGGAGGGTTTGTCACCTGCGCGAAGTTTTGTTTGAAATAACGAAAGAGTGGTTGTGGTTTTTCGCTGAGGACAGCAAGGGATGAGTCCACACCCATTGATCCCACAGGTTCTTCCCCGGAAACTCCCATCGGTTTGATGAGAGTGAACACATCTTCATGTGTATAACCGAAAGCCCTTTGTCTTTCCAAAATGGTTTCGTGTTGCGGCTGTTTGACGTTCTCAGGATCAGGGAGTGATCCCAATCGGATCATATTGTCTTCTACCCATTTGCGGTATGGCTTTTGGGTTGAGATTTGTTTTTTGATTTCTTCGTCATCTAGGATTTGTCCTTTTTCCATATCGATGAGGAGCATCCTACCTGGACGTAGGCGGTCTTGGACAAGGACTTCTTCCGGTGGGAGATTGAGAACCCCAGCTTCGGACGACATGATGACTTCATCGTCTTTTGTGACAATGTAACGTGCAGGTCTTAGTCCATTGCGGTCAAGAGTGGCTCCGATGATCCTTCCATCCGTAAAGGCGATGGCAGCAGGTCCATCCCAAGGTTCCATAAAGGTTGCATGGTACTCGTAGAACGCACGTCTGTCGGCGTCCATGGATTTGTTTTTCGACCACGCTTCTGGGATCATCATCATCACCGCATGTGGCAATGACCTTCCTCCCATCACAAGTAACTCGAGTACTGTATCAAAGGTTGCGGTATCCGATTGGCCTTCCATTACAATAGGAAGCATTCTTTTTAACTCATCACCGTATAACGGAGATTGCATTACCATTTGGCGAGCGGCCATCCAGTTCATGTTCCCACGTAAAGTATTGATCTCACCATTGTGAGCAATTTGGCGGTATGGGTGGGCCAAGTCCCAAGTAGGGAAGGTGTTTGTGGAAAACCTTGTGTGAGTCAAACAGAACGCAGACGTAAGGTCAGGTGACTTAAGGTCTTCGTAGAATTTTTTCACTTGGTCCCCAAGTAACATCCCTTTGTATACGATGGTTCGGGAAGAAAAACTTGGTACATAGTATTGAGAACGATCCAGTTTGAGTTCGGCTCTGATCCTTCTGTCAATGAGTCGTCTGATAAGGAAAAGTTTTCTTTCAAAATCATCAGAGGTTTTGATTTTTTTGGATTTTTTCCCAATAAACACTTGTTTGAAGACTGGGATGGTTTTAGAAGCAACAACGCCCGCATATTCTTTGTTCACTGGCACATCACGGAAACCGAGGAATTCTTCCCCTTCATCAATGATGATTTTTTCGATTACGTTTTCGATGGCTGCTCTTACTTCAGCATTCTGTGGTAAAAATAAAAATCCAACAGCATAATCACCTTCCTTCGGAAGGGTGAAGGGTAGGTTTTTACGAAAAAACGCATCGGGGATATTGATCATGATCCCCGCACCGTCTCCCGTTTTTGGGTCAGCCCCTTCAGCACCTCGGTGCTCGAGGTTACACATCAGGCGGATCCCTTTGTCTACGATGTCACGGGAACGTTTGCCCTTATAATTTGCGATAAAACCAACACCACAGGAGTCTTTGTCCATGGCAGGATCATACATACCTTGGGCCTGTGGGCCGAGTGGCGGAAGGATGGGTGGTTGGTTAGATTTTGACATACGTACCCTACACTAAAGCAATTACTGTACCTTGTTTTCGGAAATGGGTGTACTGTCCAATTATTTTGTTTTCAGCAAAATGATTTATTTTTAGGCAAAATGAAAGTCAAAAGATTGCATACATTTGGTACAAAATGCCTATTTAATATGATTTATGGATATGATATAGGCACTTCTGGATTCAGTCTCAAAACTGGGGCAGTACAAGAAAGAAGCGAACTGCAACTTCCATAGGAAGATCGCTTAAATCCCAACGCTCCCAAGCAGAGGCTTCGTAGGCTTGTTTTGTCAATCGGTAGGCATCAGCTAAGCCCTCCGAAGGGTTTTCCAATGAATCCACCAAGGCTTTTGTTTTTTCATAGGCAAGTTTGGTTTGGAAGTGGAGGGACTTTTCTGGTAATTCCAAAAAAGCGATTTTTTCTGAGTTTGGCATCCATTCCCCTTCCAGTTTTTTTTCCCCCTCGTACGTGGAGTAAAACCTGAATCCATTTCCAAACGATTCTATTCTATACTCTGTTTTTGACTTGGGCAAAATCCAGAAATAATACTGAGAAGCAAATGAAAGATACCCTAAGATGAAGATAAGAGCCCCCCAAACCATGTTCTTTTTCGTACCTTCTCTCAAGTTGAAAACAAACACCATCACTCCGAGATGTCCGATTGCCAGGAGAGAAAATGCAAAATACCAATTTGCATTCAGGATTTTATGGTTCCAGATGATGGGGAAACGAAGCGCATTGATTCCGTTAGGTGAACTGGCCGTGGTATTTGTTGGATTTGATTTGAGGGCATCAATCTGTTTCGTTTCATTCGATACCTCTGGTTTGACGAGAAGGCCCTGAAATGGTTTTCCGGTTTCCGTTTCAACAGGGAGAGGTAGGAGGCGAAACCATCTTTTCAATTCTCTAGAGAGAGCTCCGTAGCGACTGAATTCATCTTGGGAATCTTTATACTGTTTCACTGAAACCTTGGCAACAGGGAGTAACAAACCTGAGTTGTGGTGCAGATAAATGGTATCTGTATACCTTGTTCCATCCTTTTTGGATTCGCTTTCTGATTTGATTTGGTAAGATAGAATCCCTGCCAACGGCAAATGTATATCTGGTTCTATCGAATCTCCAAAAGAAAGATCTTGTTTGGATGGTTCGATTTTCAGTTGGTAAACAAATTCCTCTTTTTCTTCGTAAGATTGGTAACAGAGATAACTAAAGGGAAGGAAGCTAACCAAGGTAAATAGAAACCCAAGTTTGCCTACTGGTGTTCGTTTCCAAATCCAAATTCCTGAGAATGCAAAAACCATCCAAATTACAATTCCAGAAAGGAATAGGTGTTTGCTAAAGGTAGTGGCTTTCACCAAAACTGCATCCGATAAAAAAGTAGTTTCCACAGCGTAAAAAAAATCTTTGATTTTTTATTTTTGTCAACTACCCTATGGCGATGAAATTTATATTTTCTAAACTCTGTTTCGGGATCTATTTGCTTACATTTTTGCAAACCTTCCTCTTTGGATTGGACGCAAAAGAGATTCCCAGTTTGGAAAGACGAGTGACTTGGGAAGAAGGCACGATCACAAAATCAGAAGCAGAGGTTTGGGAAACCATTTTAAAAGAACACGAAGATAAAACTTCAAACCAAATCGCGATTCTCATCGTACGTTCGTTAGAAGGTGAAATTTTAGAAGAATACAGCTTAAAAGTGGCGGAAGAGTGGAAACTGGGACAAAAAAAGCTAGATAATGGTGTACTCATTTTACTTGCGATAGAAGACAAAAAGGTACGTATCGAAGTTGGGTATGGTTTGGAAGGAATCCTCACAGATGCGTATTGCAATCGTGTGATCCAACAACTGATGGTCCCTCGTTTTAAATCAGGTGAATATGGAGAAGGGGTCAGTGCTGGACTGGAAGAACTCCTTTCTACGTTGGATTCAGGCATCACACCAAAGGAGCCCAGTCTTTGGGAAGAGTTTCAATCCTTTCGTGGGATTGGTGCCAAAGATGGTTGGCATTTGTATGTTATAGGTATTATCTTTGTCGGCATCATTTTTCTTTTTGCAACCATCTTAGCCTTCCACAAAGAAGATAATAACATTTGGGTATTTTTCTTTTTACTTATTTTTTTCCAATGGGTTCCTTCTATTTTTTATGGGTATTATGGTTGGATTTTCTGTAATTCCATCTATATTGTTGGATTTACATTTGTCCGCCTAACAAGGAGTCGTATTTTTTGGATAAAAAAAATCTCAGATAAAATTTCAGATTCTGTGATTTATACTTCAGGTAGTTCTTCTGGTGGAGGATGGAGTTCCGGAGGAAGTTCGTCAAGCGGAGGATTTAGTGGGGGAGGGGGAAGTTTTGGAGGTGGTGGTGCAAGTGGGAGTTGGTAAATCGTAAGTAATTCTCTTAAATCATTTAGATTTAATACCGAGCCAGTCTAATATCCGTTCGGCGGCCTCTTCTTTGGAAAGTTTGGATAAATTCAACTTAAAATGAGCGGCCTCTTGGTAGATGGGGAGTCTTTTTTCTAATATGGCACGATAGGATGTGATTTTGGAAAGGTCGGGTCTTGTTTTATCTCCCTTTACTTTCTCCACGAGTTCATCAATGCCTCGTTCCAAATACACAATCCTTCCGATCTTTCGGAGTAAATCCAATTTCCTTGTGCTTAAAACTTCGATTCCCGAATCATCCAAATCAAATAAAATCCCACCTCCACAGTCTAAAATGATCCCATTTGCATTTTCCAATTTCTGAAGGATAGAATATTCTAATTCTCTAAAAGCCTTCCAACCTTTTTTGTCTACAAACTCTGGGATTGGCAATCCACCCGATTCGTAAACGGCAATCGAATCTGTGGAAACCACCGGGATTTCTGTTTGTTTGGATAGAGAACGAGAAACTTTTGATTTTCCCGCACCCCTTGCTCCAATTAAAATGATGTTCATTTGGAAACTAACTTAAGATTTGGATTACACATTTAACAAATCGGCAAGGCCTGCTTGTAAGTCAGGGATATGAACAAAATAGGTTTCGATATCAGCATCTGTAACGCCTGTTTGGCTCAGAGCAAACGGTGAAATGGGAACAGATTCCCCACCAATATCAATTCCAATCCCAGAAACTACAATGAGAATGCTTGCGATATGTACTACGGATGTGAGAAGTGGGTTCACTTTGGATGTTTCAGGTGTGAGGTAGTTTGCCACAACATCTGTTAGTTCTTCTGGGAAATTCCATCGTTTGAGAAGGTTTTCCGAAACTTCCATATGGGTGTATCCAAAGTATTTTTTTTCTAAGGTAGGGAATGGTTCCTTGTTGTCTTTTAAATCAGTTTTGATTTGCATCATCACGGGGCTAAAAAACTGAGCGAGGACAATTTTACCCACACTGCAGAGAAGGCCGGAAGTGAAAGCGAGGTCTTTATCAATCTTTAATTTTTTATGTTGAACGATTTTACTCGAGAGTTCTGCAACAAGTAATGAGGCAGTCCAAAGTTGTGCCGCTTCCAGTTGGTAACTATTTAAGTCTTGGGCTAAAATTCCTTTTGCTGCAGTTAACAATACAATTTCTTTTACTGTTTTGATCCCAAGGGTCATCAGCGCTTCTTGTACCGTACGAATGGGTTTGGAAGCCCGGTAGTAAGCAGAATTGGATAGTTTGATCACATTGGCAGTGATCGCAGGGTCTTTTGAAATTTCCTGGGCCAAGTCGGCAATATTGACATCAGGTTTTTGTAATTTTTCTAATACTTGGGAAACAACCGATGAGATGGCCGGTAGTTTGTTTACGTCTTGTAATACTTCATCAACTTTTGATTTTAGCATATCGCCTAACGCACCTTATAAAGGTATTTTTCCATACCAGCTTTTTTTAACAATACTCTTCCATCATCACAATAGAGGCTGATTGTCCTACCTTCATTCCCCGCTATGTCTTCGACGATGATCGGGATTTTTTTTTCTTCCATGTATTTTTTGACAATGGCTATGTTTTGTTCCCCGATGTTTTGTAAAAATTGGGAATTGATCCCTTTGAACATGGAGGCACCACCAAAAATTCGACAAGAATACTGACCAATACTAGACCCTTCTTTTTTCATCATGTCGATGAGGATGGGAAGAGCGGACTCACCATACTTATGAGGGAACTTCCCCTTATCTTTTCCCGTTGGGTCTTTTGCGAGCATGATATGAGAAATTGCACCGATTTTTTGCTCCGGATCGTATAAGACGATTCCGATGCAGGAACCGAGTGTCGTGCGGAGTACATCCGTATCCTTTCCGACCTTAATGTCAGCAATTCCTACATTGATGATTTTGGATTTTATAGACATTCTACTTGTTTCTAGAGAGTGGAACCGTTATTTAGGTATAATAGATAGTCACTTCTCCTTATGCGTTCAATCAAAAAAACTGCTCAACCAAGAAAATCTACCAAAAAAGGTTTCAAAACCAAAGAACCTTACCTGTTTAAAACCATTGACAAAACGGAAGTCCATATTTTAGGAACTGCCCATATTTCCAAACAAAGTGTGGAAGAAGTTGAAAAAATGATCCAGACCATCAAACCTGATGTCATTTGCGTTGAGTTATGTGAATCACGAATAAAGTCAGTGGAAGACCCTGACTATCTTAAAAAATTAGATATCTTTAAAGTATTCAAAGAACGAAAGATGTGGTTACTCTTATCAAGTCTCATCCTTTCTTCTTTCCAAAAGAAAATGGGAAACCACGACATCAAACCAGGAGACGAAATGCGTAAGGCAATCTCACTTGGTAGGTCTCTTCGTAAACCTGTGGTGGCAGTGGACCGAGAAATCCAAACCACACTCAAACGTTCTTGGGGCAATGTGGGATTTTTTTCTAAGATCTATCTTTTCAGTGCTCTCCTTGCCTCCCTTCTAGTAAAGGAAGATGTCTCGGATGAAAAAATTGAAGAAATGAAATCTGATGACATCTTAAAGGATCTTTTTACCCAAATTCCAAAAAAATACGAATCCGTAAAAAATGTGATCATCGATGAAAGGGATGTTTACTTAGCAGAAAAAATCCGTTTGGCCACCTTGGATAAAAAAGTGAAAAAGGTTGTGGCAGTAGTAGGGGCCGGCCATCTAGCAGGGATCAGTCGAAATATAGAGTTGCAAAATGATTTGGCTCCGTTAGACGAAGTCCCCCAAAAAAAGATTTGGGATCATCTCAGTTTGGCAATTTATCCAATTTTTTTTGCAGGACTCATTGGATACACAACCTATTCACTAGGGGGAGAGGCTGGGATGGATTTAGTATCCAAACTGATCTATATCAAAGGTGGACTTGCGGCTCTCGGTGCACTGATTGCTTGGGCCCATCCCATATCGATTTTACTTGCCTTTATCACAGCTCCCATTGGAACTTTTTTGCCAATCTTCAAAGCAGGTTGGGTGAGTGCCCTTTCCGAATCCTATTTAAGAAAACCTTTAGTCGAAGATTTTGAACGGATCGCAGAAGACTCTGAATCCTTGTCCGGACTTTGGAAAAACCGAGTCATCCATATCTTCCTCGTATTTTTCCTTCCCCAATTTGGATCCACAATCGGAACCTTTCTTGTCGCGGGAAAAGGATTGAAGGATTTATTTTAAGCTGATAAAATGTGCTAGGATTTCGTCTAAGGGATAGGAACCAGTATGAAACGGAAGGCAAGTTTTGGATTCATTCTACTCTTTCTTTTGTATTTAGGGTGTAAATCCTCTCTATTTGGGGTATGCCTTTCGCCCGATGCCTTTGTGAAAGTAACAAAGGTTCCTCCCTGCCACCAAACACAATCCGAAGGTACTTCCAACAAGGAAACTTGTGATTGCCCCATAGTTTTCGATTCACTCCAATCTCCTACGGATCTCGTGACGTCATTTAAGAAACCATCGATTTCCTTGGTTTCCATCTACCCTTCCTCTCCATGGAAGGGTTTTGTTTCCTCAGTTCGAAAAATACAGATGGGTTTCGTTTACAGGGAAACCCGGCTCCCCACTCATTTGCCCACACGCACGATTCGACTTTTGATTTGAGATTGGCACACCGACTCAGTTAGGTGATCAAATATTTTTTACTCTCAATCCATTGATAAAAAGGAATCGATTATGAACCGCAAAGAATTATTACAAAAAGCAGGGATGGCAGTGGCTGTTTCTGGAATTTTATCCACACTTTCCGCAGAAGACCATGACCACTCGGGTTCAATGCCAACCGCAGCGAAATCAAAGTTTGCAAAAGCCATGATGGCAGCTGTCCATTGCCAATTGTCGGCTGAGGTATGCCTAAGCCATTGCCTCACCGAACTTGGGAAAGGTGAAAAATCAATGGCAGCTTGTGCAGCCTCAACACGGGAAGTGATTAGCCTTTGTGACTCGTTTGTGAAACTTGCGAGCCAAAACTCTTCCTTTACCAAGAAATTGGCAAATCTTTGTATCGAAGTTTGTGAGTCTTGCGCAAAAGAATGTGACAAACATGCAAACCATCATGCGGTTTGCAAAGAATGCCGAGATAGTTGTCTCGCTTGTGTTAAAGAATTAAAAAAAGTATAATTCGAAAGCCGAATTTCACTTTAAAAGGCTGTCCATCGTTTGGTGGGCAGCTTTTTTGTTATCGTTTCGTTTTCTTTTTGGCCTTGGGTTTCGGAGCTGGTTTTGGATTGGATTTCCCTTTAGGTTTTGCTACCACACTGCTCTTAGGTTTCGCCTTTGATTTTGGTTTAACCTCAATTTTTTTCTCTGCGGAATTCTTTTTTGCCAAACTCTCTTTGTTTTTTTTGTAAACAGAAGGTTCGTACTTTGAAAAATCTACTTCAATTTTTTTAGGAACTGCAAATTCATGATTTGCCTTTGGGTTCTGCGCAATATTGATACTATCTTTTGGGGTCCCTAAAAATTCGCGTAAGGTTCTTATGTTTTCATTTCGCCTAACAAGGTTATAGTTGCCAGGTATATCAAACCATAAATCTCTACCTTGCCCAAACTCAGTACTTTCTTGTGGTGGAAAACTAAAATCTTCTATCGCAGAAAGAGGTTGGAACAAAGGAAAAAATAAAGCATTTTTGTAATTCATTTTGACCCAATCTGATTCATAACCCCAATACGAATAACGAGTATTCGTAAATCGATCTGATCCATGGAAAGGAGTTCCTAATGTGATGAGCCGTTTTACCTTTCGTCTTGCTTCATCCGGCAAAATCAAAACCAAAAGCCCACCTGTATTATGAGCGATCAAAGTGACTTCGTTCGGTGCTGTTAAAATTTGTTTGGCAAGATACCCCACAGCCTCTTCCAAAGAAGTAGGGTTTCGTAAAGTAGACAGAATTCCCACTTTGAATCCCAAATTGTCTAAATTGGATTTTAATCGAAGGTAATAAGACCGGCCTGCTTTGAACCCAGGCACGATGAGAATATTTTTATCCTGATTCCGTTCCACTGTTAAATGACTAGGAAGATAAAAAGACAATAAGGCCCAAAAACGTTCCAGATATTCTATGAATCGAAACATGAATTAAATGTTTCAATCCGACACATTTCTTGTCTATGAAAATCAAACGCAAACTAAGAATTCCTGAATTGACCGATAACCGTACTCACATAGGATTGCCTTTTAGGTTCCTATGTTCCAGTTTGTATGTGTCATTTTATCTTTTTTGGTACTGCCGACCTTTCTATTCGCGAGTCCAGGTGGTTATGATGATGCAGCCAAGTTACTCCCACAGGTTTGGGAGACCAAGTACCCACTTCCCTATGGAAAACTCTTACGGAAAGACCCATTAGGCCAGGGAATCCGACAGATTTCGCGAAAAAAAGGGAAGTATTGGGTGTACAATTTTGAAGTCTTTATGCCAAAATACGAACGAAAAGAGACAGTCGCCGTGCCAAAATCTGACGGACGAAACATCCTTGTCTTCCTTTTCTGGAATCCGGGAATCACTGACGAACCCCACCGGATCGAACTTGGGGAACCACATGAAGGGAAATGATATGCAAAAAGAAAGTTCTGACCAACTCATCCGTGATACCATGCAAAAGGCCGGTCTCTCGCATGCCTTTATCGATGATTTTATCACCAAAGTGGATGCTGTCCGCCAAGGGGAAACTGGGATCGTTCGTTGGGAAGAAGTAGGTGATTTGGATCCGAAGACGGATGAAATTTCCTTGGAGGCAATCCATTCCTCATACCCGCTCGATCCCTCTCTCCTTTCCAAATTGGTTGTGATCAAATTGAACGGGGGACTTGGGACAAGTATGGGTCTAAACCAAGCAAAGTCCCTCATCCCCATCAAAGGTTCTTTTTCTTTTTTAGCGGTGATGGCAAAACAAATCGAATCCCTACGAAGCCGGTATGGGATTGAGGTTCCCCTTTTGTTTATGGATTCTTATAACACCCAAGAGGATTCACAAAAGGAGTTACAAAAAAACGGATTCAAACAGTCGTTACGTTCTAGTTTTTTACAACACAAAGTCCCTAGGTTGGATGCAAAAACCTTCGCCCCCTTAACGTCCAAACATGAAAAAGACAACTGGTGCCCACCAGGCCACGGTGATATTTATTTCACTATGATGGAAGAAGGGATCTTAGATGAACTTTTAAACAAAGGTTTTGAAATTGCCTTCCTTTCGAACGGAGATAATTTAGGAGCAACAGTTGATCCTCATATCGTTTCTTTTTTACTCAAAGAAAACATCCATTTTGCGATGGAGATGACTCCCAAAACACTCGCCGATAAAAAAGGAGGAGCCATCTATCGAAAGATCGTTGGTGGGAAAATGGTGCAGTACGAACTTTTGGAAACCGCACAAGTTCCAAAAGAACACGAACATGAATTCAGTGGTCTGGGCAAGTTCAGAACATTTTCCACAAATAATTTATGGATCAACTTACGTGCGTTAAAAGAAAGATTCCAACAGGGAAACTTTTCTTTGTCACTCATCGTGAATCCTAAACAGGTAGATGGAAAGGATGTGATCCAGTTAGAAACAGCAATGGGAAGTGCCGTTGGGAATTTTTCCAAATTTAAGGGAATCATCATTCCAAGAGACCGTTTTGCACCTGTGAAAAAAACGGAAGATTATTTGATCCGTCGTTCAGATGCCTATGTTTTAAATGATGACTACTCATTGACCATGGCAAAGGAAAGGAAAGAAAAAGGCCTTGGGGAAGTATTAGTCCTTTTGGATGAAAAACATTATAAAAAAATCCAACAATTTGATGCATTGTTTCTCGTTTTACCATCCTTAATCGACTGTGAAGAACTAGTGGTAGAAGGGGAGATTTTGTTTGATGTTCCCATTACCTTAAAAGGAAAAGTCAAATTCCAAAACCAGTCGGGGAGTCTGAAGAAAATCTCATCCCTTTCCAAAACAGAGTTTGAAAACCAAACTATTGTTTTATGAGAAAATTTGGATTTTTTATTTTCATTGTTTCAATTTTCGAATGTGGATCCCCATTTTCCTTTCGTTCTGCCTGTTACGAAAGGAACAAATGTTCGACCATCGAAGGTGCATGTTTTTTACGTAACGATATTTTTTATCGAGTATCAACTGGGGTTAACGAATACAGTAACGCTGATTTGGCGGCACTTGCAAGCAGTTGCCTTGGATTAGAAAAAATTTGTCGAAAAAATTGTGAGAGTGGGACTATCTTTTAGTCTCTAATTTCAAACGTTCCTTCATTTGGTCAAACACCCTACTGATATAGTCTTCATTTAAGGAAATTCTCCAATTGATGAGTGCCCCTTCATAAAGAGTGATGAGATCCCTCGCTAACTCCATTTCATTAGAATGAGAACGAAGGTATCCTTTTTCTTTCCACTTAGAAATGGTCATCACAAAAAGGGATTCCCACCTTAGGACAATTCGTTTGAATTCTTCACTAAATGGCATCTCACCCACGGGGAACTGGCAGGAAAAAATCGCAATGGGACAACCTTGGTAGTAAGATTCATCTCCGTGGATTTGTTTTAAGATCGCATCAGTCATCTCACGGATAAAATCATTGGGAGTTTTAGACTTACGAAGGATATTCCGAAACCAGACCAAAACGTCCACACCATAGGCTCTGATCACTTGCACACCTAAACTCTGTTTGGAGGGGAAGTGGTCATAAAAACTTGCTTTGGCAGTTCCCGATTCTCTTATGATTTGGTTGATGCCCGTGTGGAAATACCCTTGTCGGTAGAACCGATTTTTGGCGATTTCTAGGATCCGAAGTTTGGGTGAGGGTTTCATGCCTTCCCATTGTAACAGAAACTTCGGGGAGGGGAAATCAAAAATAGACAGAATTGTCTGTTTTATTATTGGCAGACAGGACGGTCTGTCTAAATTTGGGAGGAGTGAGGGTAGAGTTCCTATGAAAATTGTCCATACGACGGAAATACCGGTACTTTGGAGCCATTTGGATGCCAACGGGCATGTGAATAATGGAGTTTACCAATCGTACTTTGATGAAGCGAGGATGCAGGCTTTGGAATCCATTGGTTTTTCGATTCGCGAGATGCGGGAAAACTTAGTGGGTCCTGTTGTCATGAAAGCAGAATTGAATTACCACAAAGCATTGAACCACCCGGAATCAGTTCGGATCGAAACTGGATTTCGCGATATGACACAAATCCGTGGGACAGTGGTGCAAACCATGTACCGCGTTTCAGACGGTGCACTTGTCTGTGAGGCTTTTTTCTCTGCTATCTTTTTTGATTTTGCAAAAAAACGACCATGGAAGATCCCAAAACACTATTTTGACAACCTAGCGGCCGTTTGATTTTCTAAAAAACATTTTTTATTCAATGGCCACGATTGGTAACAATCGTGGTGAAAAATATCATTCGCGTATGAAGGAAAGTTGGCTTTTTTCTGGGACCAAAACTTTGTCTTCAAATTCTCCCGATAAGGATTCGTAACTAGGAGAAAGTTTGATTTTCCATTTTCCTTTTTCTTCGATTAAATCGGAATCAACAATATTTTTCCCACGGAAGATTTCGTTTTCGTTCCATTTCATGATGATGTTTCCATCTATATCCTCTGCTTCAATGGACAAACGGATCGGTTTTACTTTATTCTTTCCATCCCAGTACATCGCAGTCCATGGACCAATAAACTTTTGTATGGCGGACTCACCAAAGGTTTTGATTTTTTTTACATCAGGAACAGTCTCTGATAATACAGCTGTCACAGGAGTGGAATATAAACTTTCTCCCACACCTTTTTGTATGGACTGAATTACAAAAAAATAAAATTGATTTTTAGCGAGGTTTTGCAGTTTGAAACTGGTTTCAGAAGTTTCCTTCACCAAACTCCATTCCTCTTCATTCTTTTTTCGTATCAAAATTTTATAAGATGTGACTTTCGGTATGGAATTCCAACTAAGAGAAAACTCACCGGACTTTGGATTTTCGGTTACGGTTAGCTCAGGTGCTTTGATTTGTAAGGATCTACCTGCCACAAGTGACGCATAACCGAGATCAGGTTCTGATGGAAGGCTGAATAATTCTCCTTCAAACTCAGAGGAAACCGCATAAAAGGTTTCTTTGCCTGAAGGATCCTGGTCTTTGTACTGCAACTCCGTTGTTTTTGCGATGCGTTTCCAAACTCCATCTTTTTTTCGGAAAATATGATAAGCCGTGGCACTCGGAGAACCTTCCCATTGTAAGACGGTGACACCTGGATACAAACCTTTTGATGCTGTAAAATGTTCTGGTCTTGGTTTTAAAACTTCAGATGGATCTAAGTGTGCCGAAACGTAATAACTGGCTTCTCCTTCCAATTGGTTTCGTTCCGGGATCACTTGGTAAATTTCGTTATCCCCATTCCGGCTTGCTTTTAAGTCGGTGTATCTGTTTTTTTCAGTTTTACCTAAAAAACGAAAGATACGTGCCATAGCATTCCATTTGTATACCGCGTACGTTGTAGGAATCGGTTGGTTGTCCCATTCTAAAACGATCCGATCATTCGTTGGGGCAACACTTGCTCGTAAGTTTGTGACAGGCAAAATTCCAGAAGGTTTTGGTTCATCTGACGCATAACCATCATTAGATTCAATGGATGGTTTTGAGATGTAATTTTCATCTAAACTTGCCACTCGGTAATGGTAAGCTGTATTTTTTTGAACACCAAAATCATCAAAACTTGGTCTTTTGGAAAGCCCAACAAGTTGGTATTTAGTATCAATTTTTCGTTTCCTGTACACTTCGTACCCAATGGCTCGTTTTTCACTTGACCATGAAATTCGAATGCGATCAGAAAAATCTCCACGAGAAGCATATACTTCCTTTGGTGGGAATAGGTTGTGTTCACCATATTCTAACGATTCTAAAATATTCAATAGTTTGGATTCGGTGAGAAGTTGGTTTTCTATCGCTCTTTCTGCAACATAAATTGATTTTGTATGTTTTGGAAAACTTTCATAGGAAATCCAAAGCATGCCTTGGTCACCCCATTGGGTTCCCCAAGTATTCCACACTTTAAAGGCTTTCTTTTTTTCATTGAAGCCTAGTATGACAAGAGACTGAGCACCTAACACCTCACCGATACCTTGGTTATAAATGGTATCTGGTTTTGGATCCAAAAAATTTTCGTAAACCAAATATCCAATTAAAACTGGTTTTTTTTCGGTTAAGGCGAGTTTGATGGAACTCAAATCATGGGGATCAATTTTGAAAATGCGACCAAGCCTAACTTTTCTACCTTGTTCAACGATATTGGCCTTTGGCCTTGTACGAAGGTTTGTATTCCCTTCATTCATTTGTTCCAAAGGCACCGAACCTCGGCTTGTGGCAAGGACCAAAGCATCGAGTAGGGAAACTGCTTGGTCTTTTCCACTATTCAATTGGTTATAAATGAAATTGGCAGAATAGAGAAGTTTTTGTCCATTGGCAGAGTTTGGGCCAATCGTTGAAAGATTTCGAATTCCTTTTTTCGCTGCTTCTATACAGGAAATTAGGCCATACCCAACCGTATAACCTACATTATCTTTTCCAACACCTTGGTCGATGGGTGTGGGGAAATCAGGACTGAGGTCGATACTGGAAGGTAAATCTGCATTTGTGAGTTCGGAAACATACGGTGGAATGCTTTGGTAAAGGGCAAAAGGATCGGGAGTTAAACCAGGTTTTTTAATAGATGATTTGGTTTCGGTTTTCCCTGTGATGGGTTTAGATTGAAAACTAACAACGATTAGGCCGATTATAAAAAATAGACTGCCGAGAGCAATTCTTTGTTTTGAATTTTGAAACATATTAATCCTCTTCTAAGTCGAAACTGATTGGCAAACGATGTGCCATTCTAGTTGGTTTCCCTTTGTCATAACCTGGTGAAAATCTTGCCCTTTGTATGATCCGAATGGCAGCTTCGTCAAATCCATAGCCCGCACGACCCGAAACAATTTTTACACCTTGCAAAACACCTTGTTCATCCACTTGCACCATCACAACCACTGTCTTTTGGGTGATATTGGCGGCTTTTGCTGCTTCCGGGAAGTATGATTTGAGATCAAAATCAATGATAGGAGTGGGTGGCCTATCTCCATTAAATGAAAACAGATACCCATCTTTGTCCGTTCCATTCCCAGAAAGTTGGTTTGGGTTTAAATCAGAATTATCTGGTTTGTCTTCCGCATCTTTGTTTGATCCTTCCACCCATTCTTGTTTTTCAACAGGGGCTGGACTTGAAGTTCCACCAATGAGTTCAGGTGGAATTTCTTCAAAGGAAACATCCACATCTTCCATGGAAGTTTCTTGGAAAGCAGCTTCGCTTGGTAAGGTGAGGATGAAATAAATTAAATAACAAAATACATGTAAACTTACTGAAACAAAAAGACTAGCTCGGAACAGTCCAAACCGTCTTAATTTGTATTGTAAGAACAATGTAAAAGATTTCATAAATTCAATGTTTAGTGGTGAATATTAGGTGTTGAACTTGCAGATTGGTTGTGTTTCCCACTCGTGATAAAACTTGCATGGATTTCTTTGGATAGGATTTCTAAATGTCCAATCACAAGTTTCATTTTGCGAGTGAAGTAGTTATTTGCCATAACCACAGGAATGGCAACGGCAAGACCAGCTGCGGTTGCAAGCAGTGCGGTTGAGATACTTCGCATCACCACTTCCGCACCAGAATTTCCAAGTGTTCCGAGTCCATAAAACGCTTTGATCACACCAAGAACCGTTCCAAGTAAACCAATGAAAGGGGTATTGTTCCCAAGTGTGTTTAAGATGGGAAGGCGTTCTTCCAAATTGAGACGTTCTTTTAAAATTTTTCCTTCCATCAGTTCCGACAAACCCTTATGGTTTTCCTTTTCCCGTTCCAATACAAAATGGATGAACCGAGTGTAGGAATTTTCCATAGGATGGGTTTCGAGTAATTTCTCTGTGCCCTTAAGATCACGGTGGCGGATGAGAAGTGTGAGAGAATCGAGAAGTGATTCCGATTCTTTGTTAAAATTACGTTTATAAACTATGAACCTTTCGATGAAAACAGCAATGGCGAGGACACTCGCGAGTAACATCACGAGGAAGATGATTTTTTCCCCAAGGTCTACGAATTCTTGCATTTTGGAACCTTCTAACGGACAGAATCCAATCCTATGTACTACAATCAAAGAGAAAATTTAAAGAAAAAGAACTTCGGTTGATCCCAATTCCACCCCAAAGAAAGAATGATTCCAAGGATTGGTATGAAGGCAAAAAACATTCTTCTGAACAGTTTTGGGGTTCTTTTCATTGGTTTCGGCGTATTTCTCGTCGTGTTCTATGCTACAAAATCTTGGGAGACTTTCCTGCAAATTTGTCCCAACAAAGACTTTTTGTCTTGGGATGAAAATATACGACTGAACCAAGTCCTTGACCAGTATGTGGATTTTCGGAATGGGAATTGGTTTTATGGGGTGATGCCTTTTTTAGAAAGTCCCACTTGGCCTCCACTTCGTTCTATCTTAACCTTTGTTACATTGTACTTACCAACGGATGCGTATGAAACCTACCGAGATAGTTTTCTTGGTATGTTCTTTTTGATTTTGGTTTACCCGGGATTGGTTTACACAACTTACCGAATGTCCAAATCGGTTTTCTGGTCGGGTGTATTCTCAAGTTTGATCTTTATCCTTACCATCCAAACCGTTGAAGTGCCAGCTTATTCCTTGTCCTCGATGTTGGAAACCCAATCGATGTTTTTCCTTTTATTGTCCGTTTATACGATTTATCGGTTGTATGACAGAGACAACAAAGAAAGTGAAATCGATGGCACAACCAAATGGCTCGTATTCGTTTCGTTATTTGGATTTTATTTCACAAAGTATCCATATGGCATTTTGTTTTTTATGGCTTGTTTTGCTTATGAGCTCGTACGATCTCCAGCTAAGTACAAAGATGTTTTATTGTATTTATTAAAACATTACGCAAAGAACATAAGATTAGTGTATTTGGTTTTTGTTGTCTTAATGGTTTTTTCTTTGCCAGTGTTACGAGTCGTTACAAAAATTAATTTAAACCAAAAAGGTTTCAAACAGTTTATGTTTGGAATCACCTTCGTATTGTTTGTTGATCTGTCGGTATACCTTTTCCGTAACCGTGATGCAGTGAAAAAAATATTCCCAAAAACAGCAGTTGTTTTATGGGCTTATGCGATTTTCCCGGCGTTTTTATGGTTATTTTTGAATCCTGATCGAGTGAATGCATTAATCGATGCCCAAATGATTGTGAATGCATATACCAGGAGTTTTTTCTTAACCCTTTGGACGGAGCCTGGGAAAGACCCATCTGTGCCTGGGATTTTTGATTTCATTTGGGGTTTTCGGACCTTGGTTCTATTTTCCACCTTGTCTTTGTTATACTTTTTTGTGCGCACCAAAGAAACTTTGTGGAACAAAATCAAAGACCCACTTGTGGCAGGAACATTCGTTTTGTTTTTAGAACTTTTGATATTGGAACTCACAACGGGGAACAAACAACCGCGCCATGTATTACAATTCATTCCTGCCATTGGGCTTGTGGGGTTTCTCTGGATTTTAAGGTTGTCCCAATTAGCAGATCATAAATTTCAAAAGTTCACCGCGATTTCTGTACTCATCCTTACAACAAGTTTTGTGTTTTATAATTCTTTTTATGAACAAGGGATTTTGTCTGGGAAATTTTATGAATCCAAAATGTTTTGTTACCGTGGGATGAATGCAAGCGATTTCCAACCTGCAAGGGAAATTGCCGAACATGTTTCTCCAGATAAAAAATACATCCTCATCAATGCCTTCCATTTCCAAGAGAAATATGATACAAAGGGCAGGGTTTTGGCATCAGATTTTGATCTTGCGATGAAACTTCGTACGTACAAAGAGGGAATGGTACGAAATGACAACAAATACCGATGGAAAGATTGGACAAACTTTGATTCTGTTCTTTTATTGAGTGATGTTTGCCCTGAACCTTTTGTGGAAGAAAAATTTGAAAATCGCACAAAAATGTTGAACAGTAAGTCAACATTGCTGTCTACTTACAGAGAGAGTTCTGGTATCGCTTGTTTACAAGAATACAAACTCATCAAATAGAGACAAAGATTCATGAGTATTGCTTCCTTTTCCATCAAACGCCCCATTTTTATTTCCTCGCTTGTGATCATCATGGTGATCACAGGTTACATTTCCTTAAAACGAATTGGTGTGGATTTATTCCCTGATATCAACATTCCCTTTGTTGTGGTGTCCACTGTTTACCCTGGTGCAGGCCCCGAAGAAATTGAAACTTCTATCTCCAAACCGTTGGAAGAGGAACTCAGTTCCATCTCAGGACTGAAACGGATCACTTCCAGAAACCAAGAAGGGATCTCACTTGTCTTTGCTGAGTTCAGTTTGACCACCGACATCAAATATGCCGAACAACAAGTACGGGACAAAACCGCAAGGGTCAAACCACTTTTCCCAGAAGCATCCAAAGAACCACTGGTGCAAAGGTTTGATCCCTCGGACCAACCCATCATGCGGATTTCCTTATTTGCAGACCTTCCGGAAGGGGAACTTTATGATTTGGCAAAAGAAAAAATCAAAACCAAGTTAGAACAGGTAAATAACGTTGGAGCCGTAAAGATCATTGGTGGTTCTAGGCGTGAAATTCACATTGAACTGGATCGGAACAAAATCAATGCCTACCAAGTGCCCGCCCTTGCCATTGGAAACCAAATTAAAAATTCGGGTGTCAACATCCCCGCGGGGAAAGTAGAAGGTGGGGAAAAAGAAACTTCCTTTCGAACTGTTGCGAAATACGAATCCCTATCCCAAATCGAAAACACAGTTGTTTCCTTTGGTGGAGAGTTTGGCCGAGGTGTCCTTGTCAAAGATCTGGGCCAAGTGAAAGACACCTTACAAGACCGCCAAACACTTGGTTTGTTGTATGCTCCTATCAAAACAGAAGAACACGAAGAACCTTCTGTCATTGGAAAATTATTATTCAAATACGAAGCTCCCAAAAAAGAAAGAGTACAAAAAAAGGCACTTTTTTTGGATGTATACAAACAATCGGGAGCGAACACGGTAGAAGTCGCCGATGGAATCCTAAGTAAAATTGATACCATCAATGGCCAAATCAAAGACTTAAAAGGGGCTCCCAAAGTCATCCTCATCCGAGATGGTTCCAAATGGATTCGTGCCAATATTGAGGACGTGACCATTGCCATAATTTTGGGGATCTTCCTTGCTGTCCTTGTTGTTTACCTATTCCTCGGGAATGTTCGTTCCACTTTGATTACAGGAATGGCCCTGCCCAATTCCATGTTAGGTGCTTTTATCATTATGTATGCCATGGGTTTTACCATGAACGTAATGACCTTACTTGCACTATCACTTGCCGTGGGCCTTTTAGTTGATGATGCCATTGTGGTGCGGGAAAACATTTTCCGAAAACTGGAAGAAGGAGAATCGGTGATTGTTGCGGCGAGAAAGGGAACAGAAGAGGTGACCCTTGCTGTGATTGGAACCTCTCTCACTGTGATCGCTGTATTTTTACCAATTGGATTTTTATCAGGGATTGTAGGACAGTTTTTCAAACAATTTGGTCTCACCGTTGTTTTTGCGATGATCATCTCACTCTTTGATGGTCTGACCGTCGCACCAATGTTATCTGCCTACTTTGCTGGTAAAAACGATATCCACAAAGAAAAAAATATTGTGTTACGTTATTTTGATAAATTCCAAGACTTTTTGGACAGAATGTACAGTATCATCATGAAGTTTGCACTCAAAAAACCATGGGCCGTGATTCTATTAACATTCTTAACACTTGTCACAAGTATTTTTTCCCTTGCCTTTGTGAAAAAAACCTTCCTTCCTCCAAACGACCAAGGGGAGTTTATGGTGAATGTGGAGATGGCACCTGGAACATCCCTAACTGGGACTTCAGAAATGGTGGAAAAAATACAAAACGAGATCATCAAAAATGTACCTGAATTGGAACTGCTCGCAACAGTGGTTGGGAACTCTGATGGTGAATCAAATATTGCCACCATTGGTGTCGCACTGCTTCCCTCTGAGTATAGGAAACGGACAACGGGGGATGTAAAAGACCAAATCCGTGAATTTTTAAAAGCTTACCCACAAGCAAGGCCAAAGGTGAACGACTATTCCGCGATAGGCGGTGGTGTGCAATACCCTTTCAACTTGAACCTAAAAGGGGAAAACTTAAAAGACCTAGAATCCTATTCTTTCAAAGTGATGGAAGAACTAAGAAAAGTTCCAGACCTTACCGATGTGGACACAACGTACAGAACAGGGAAACCAGAATTCCAAGTGGTTCCTGACCGTGCAAAAATGCAAACGGTGGGTGTGGTTGCAGGGGTGATGGGAGCCGAGCTTCGTTACCACATTGAAGGTGGGGAAGTGGCAAAGTACTTGGAGAATGGAATTGAATATGATGTGAGACTAAGGCTCCGAGAAGACCAAAGGAACCTCCGTAAATCATTTTATGAAACAAGGGTTCCCAATATCCAAAACCGTCTCATCCCATTGAATGCAATTGCAGATGGAAAAGAAAGTACTTCACCTGCAAGGATCATCCGAGAAGACAGATCCCGTGTTGTGCCAATCAACGCAAACCTTGCTCCTGGTGGTGCGATTGCATCTGCTTCTGAATCCGCTGTCAAAATTTTAAAGGAAAAATTACCTCCCCCTCCTGGAATCACATATTCCTTTGTGGGCCAATCTGAGGATTTCAAAGAGTTACTCCAAAATATCGTACTTGCCTTTGGAATGGCACTCATCTTCATCTATCTCGTGTTAGCTTCTCTATATGAGTCGTTCATCACACCGATTACGATATTATTTGCCATCCCTCCAGCCATTTCGGGTGCCTTTTTTGCCTTAGCCCTAACGGGTGAGATGTTGAATCTTTTCAGTATGATTGGTCTTATCCTGCTTATGGGTCTTGTTGCGAAAAACTCGATTTTACTCGTTGACCATGCCATGCTCGCCATGAAAGAACATGGGATGTCAAGGGATGAGGCAATTTTTGATGCAGGGGCCAAACGACTGAGGCCCATCCTGATGACTTCCCTTGCCATGATTGCAGGGACACTGCCCATTGCCCTTGGAATCGGAGAGGCTTCCAAATCCAGAACGGCCATGGGGATTGCCATCATTGGGGGACTTGTTTTATCCACACTGATCACACTCATCGTCGTACCTGCTGTCTTTGGATACATTGACAGACTCCGAGAAAAAATCGAAGGTGCTTTCCGACCTGACTATGAAATCAGGCCCGAAGACTTAGAAGATTGATCGAAAAGGAATTTGAATCCGAGGATCCATTTTCCAATTTAAACTTGCCCAAACTTTGAATTTGGTGTTCTCTAGCAAACATGTCTAGCGAACGCCGAATTTACAAACGTATCTCTGAAAAAGTCCATCTCACCTACCGAGTGATCCAATCGGGAGCAGGCTCTGCCCAGTTCCTCCCCAGTGATAAAGGAGAGGGGGACTCGCAAGACATTTCCGAAGGGGGGTTACTCTTTCGGACAAAAGAGCCGATGCCACTTGGGACAAGACTTGAATTGGAACTTCGGTTCCCAGATGTAAAGTACGTATTGTATCCCAAAGCGAAAGTGGTTCGGTTAGAAGAATTTGGGGAAGGTGCTTTTTATGAAGTGGGATTAGAGTTCAACCAAATCTTTGAAGATGATAAAAAACTCCTCTTAGAACACATCCACAAACTGGAAGTGTGAATTCAAATCCCAGACCATTATCCGATTTTCCAATACCAAACCATCTTTTAGCGATATGACTCTCTACCAAAAAATCGTCCAAAACTTATTGGGAAGAGAATATGATCCCATTTCACTCATTGCCGTATATTCTGAAATTCTAAACAAATTGTATCTATTGGGTTTTGCATACACAATTGCGTATGCCCAAAGTGTATACTTAGAATGGGGAAAAGTTGACTTAACCAACTGTTACTTATCCTTTGTGCAACTTTTGATCAGTTTGTTACTCGTCGGGATATCCTTTTTTTATACGAATACAAATGGATTCGTATCGAAGTTGGTAAGATTTTCTTTTTTTGCCTTAGTGCTAGTAGAAATTGAAACAGGATTCCATGACCCAAACATTCCTTATTTTGATCCAAGGAATTGGTTAACCATCATTGCCCTTATCGGAACCACTTCCTTTTTTTACCCAGGGCTTGTTTGGCAATTCATCTCCGAATGGACCATTGTCTTTTTTCTTTATTTGGCACGAGTTGCGTTTAAAAATGCTGGTTCCATCCCTGAGGAAACTTGGCGTGAAATGTCAACCACCGTACCTTTGTTTTTGGTTGCATTTTTTCTCAACCATTGGTGGTTCCAAACTCGTTACATTGCCGCCTACCGAGGAATGTTACTCGAAGAAAAACGTAGGACTTTTTTCCAAGACATCCATGACAGTTTGGGCTCGAAGCTCACCGATTTGTATTTATTAAGCCAATCCTTTGAACAAAATCCGAATCAAGTTGCTCCCCCTCAAATTCAAAAAATGAAAGAATTGGCAAGTGACGCCTTACAATCGTTACGAAACCAAGTGAAAGAGGAAGACCATCGGGAAATCTTACAAGAGTCCCTGGTGGACGGAATCCATTTGCTTGTCAAAAAAAGATATAAATCACTTGGCCGCGAGATATCCATTGCTTTGGACCCTTTGCAAGATGATAAACTCATCCAAATCAAAGAACCGGAACATGCCCATCACATCCTACAAATACTAAAAGAAATCACAACCAATGACTTACGCCATGGTTTAGGGAAAACGACCTGCCAAGTGATGGTGAAAGAGGAAACCCTATGCATCCATTTTTTATCCGAAGTGCAAACTCAGATACATACAAAAAATACCTTGGAACCAAATTTGAATCCACCTTCGCTTGAGATTGGATTAGGAATGAAAGGGATAGAACAAAGAGTCAGATTTTTACAAGGAGAAGTTGACGTCGTTGATTTCCCATTCCAAATTTTGATCAAACTTCCAAAGTCGATTTTTACGATATGAATCCTATCCTAGTTGGCATCATTGAAGACAACCCTGATTATTTGAAGTCCCTTACGGATGTACTCCTTTTGCAAGGGAATGTATCGATACTCACTTGGAATTCTGCAGAAAGTTTTTTTCAGACACCACCAAAAGAAGAATTACAATTATTATTGGTCGACATTGGGCTTCCTGGGCAAACGGGGATTGATGTCTTAAAGAAATACCACACGGTGGAATCTCGGAAAAGCCTTGTACTTTCTGCCTTACAAACCGATGACGTGATTTTTGCGGCCATCCAATCAGGAGCTTCTGGTTACATTTGGAAATCGGAATTGGATTCCCTTCCTGATACCATCCAAACCATTTTAGAGGGAGGGAGTGTGATCTCTCCATCGATTGCCACAAAGGTTTTGTTATCGTTTCGGTCTTCCAAAACAAATCCAAGTTTGGTGAAAGGCAAAAGCGAAAAAGAACAAGGATTGGAAGTCCTCACTCCTCGGGAGAGGCAAATCTTAGAACTGATAACGGAAGGGGATAACCCCCAACAAATTGCCCAACTTTTTGGTACCTCTTTGGGAACGGTCAGGCAACAAATCAAAACCATTTATAAAAAACTCCAAGTGAATACCCGGGTACAAATGTTAAAAAAGGCCCGATTGTTCGGAATTTTTTAATCGGATGGTTTCCTTTCCATTTTATACCATTTGGTAGATAGACGAAATCTGGGAAAAAACGTATACTATTCGTTACGTTGGAATTCCACCAGTATGAAACGAGTCAGAAAAACCCATTGAATCCCTATCTTTGGAATGGCATCAGGATTCTTTTTTGGTTTGGGGTGTATTGTTTGGTTTTGTTCGTTCTCAATTTCATCCACTAAACCTTTTTAGAACTGCGCCTAATCGATTCCGTTTCGTCATTGAAACCGATTCCTTTCTTTTTCCTTTAATGAATGATGACCCTTATGCGCGCCATCGTGTCCAGAACACGATGGTGTTTTTTTAATTCCCTAGCAGAGATTTGATTTCTCGGAGCAGTGTGGATTTGCCACTCATGAGTTTGGATTCAGAACGTAAGATCGCCTCTTTTTTCCCTTCTTTGGCAAAAAACTGATCTAGTACCGCTTCCCGTAAGGATTCCTCAAACCAAGTTTTGGTTTGGTCTTCTCTATTTTTCGCATAATATCCGTTTGTTTTTGTAGTGGTGATGTAGTCTTGTATGAGTTTCCAAATTTCATCAATCCCTTTGCCACCTAACCCACTACAAGTGGTTGCTCGCGGTGTCCATTTGGATTCGGGGGCAGGGAAGAGATGGAGGGCTGATTCGTATTCGGCCCTTGCTCTCGTGGCATAAGCTTCATTGGGACCGTCCGCTTTGTTGATGGCAATGAGATCTGCCATCTCCATAATGCCTCGTTTGATCCCTTGGAGTTCATCTCCGGCACCCGCAAGCATCAGTAACAAAAAGAAATCCACCATAGAATGGACTTGTGTTTCCGATTGTCCCACACCTACAGTTTCGATGATGATGGTATCAAATCCAGCGGCCTCACAAAGGTACATACTTTCGCGGGTTTTCCTTGCAACCCCACCAAGCGAACCACTGCTAGGTGAAGGACGAATGAAGGCGTTTTCTGATTTGGACAATACTTCCATTCTTGTTTTATCTCCAAGGATGGAACCCTTTGTCCTTTGGCTACTCGGGTCAATGGCGAGCACTGCCAGTTTTCGATTTTGTTCGAGGATAAAACTTCCAAAACTTTCAATGAATGTGGATTTCCCCACTCCCGGCACACCTGTGATCCCAATGCGAATGGAGTTTCCCACTTTTGGCATCACGAGTTCTAAAATCGCCTGGGCTTTGTCATTATGAGCTTCTAAATTGCTCTCTACCAGTGTGATGGCTTTGGAGAGAGACGTGCGGTTTCCCGCGAGAATTCCTTCGGCAAGGGATTCCGCTGTGGTTTCTTTTTTTGAAAGTGATTTTCGTTGTTCTTGGATGTAGGGAGAAATGGCGGGGGCATGAGAGACACCTGGGTTGACCGAAAGGGCTGATTTTGGCTCCCCACTTGGGTTTGTCTCTTGTTTGGATTCGTCCGCTTTGTTTGGTTGGTCCATTGTGATTGGTTGTCGTTTGGATCGTTTTTTCGCTTTAATGATTGGGATTTGTTCCAAAACCCCAACCAAAGTGCACCGAAAGATTGTTTGCGTTTCGGTGCTTTGGTTGTTGTTTCGTTCGCTAGGTTTGCCTGGCCTTAAGCAGCTCTTCGTTCGCCGAGTAACAAATTGAGGATTTGTTTTGCGGCTTCTGAGATCACTGTGCCTGGTCCAAAAATCGCTGTGGCCCCCGATTTGTAGAGGAAGTCGTAATCTTGTGCAGGGATCACTCCCCCCACGACAACTAACACATCTTCTGCGCCTAATTTTTTTAGTTCTTCAATCACTTGAGGGACCAAAGTTTTGTGTCCAGCCGCAAGAGAAGAAACTCCTAAAATATGGCAGTCGTTTTCTACCACTTGTTTGGCAACTTCCGCAGGAGTTTGGAAGAGAGGCCCGATATCAACGTCAAACCCCATATCGGCAAAACTAGTGGAGATGACCTTGGCACCTCGGTCATGGCCATCTTGACCCATTTTGGCAACCATGATCCTTGGGCGACGGCCTTCGAGTTTTGCAAATTCGTCTGCTAGGCTTCTTGCTTCAATATAACCTTTGTCTTCGGAAATTTCAGAGGAATACACCCCAGAGATGGACCTGACCACAGCTTTATATCTCCCGAATACTTTTTCCATTGCATAAGAAATTTCACCGAGAGAAGCACGTTTCCTTGCGGCATCCACTGCAAGTTCCAATAAGTTTCCATTGCCTGTTTCGGCACATTTGGTAATGGCGTTTAACGCAGCTTCCACGGCCGTGTTGTCACGGTCTTTTTTCATTTGTTCAAGGCGTTTGATCTGAGCAAGTCGAACAGCCGTGTTATCGATATCCAAAATATCAAGTGGTGCTTCCTTATCCAATCGGAAACGGTTCACACCTACAATCACATCTTTACCGGAATCGATACGAGCTTGTTTTCTAGCCGATGCTTCTTCAATTCGCATCTTTGGAATCCCTGTTTCAATCGCTTCCGCCATCCCACCTAATTTTTGTACTTCGGTAATGAGATCCCATGCTTTGTGGACCAAATCATTGGTGAGTTTTTCCACATAATACGATCCACCCCAAGGGTCGATGACACGGTGGATGTTTGTTTCTTCTTGCAGGTAAATTTGTGTGTTACGAGCAATCCTTGCTGAGAAGTCAGTGGGGAGGGCAATCGCTTCATCCAGGGCATTTGTATGGAGGGATTGTGTGTGGCCAAGGGCCGCTGCCATCGCTTCAATGCAAGTCCTTCCCACGTTATTGAACGGGTCTTGTTCCGTGAGGGACCATCCGGAGGTTTGGCAGTGGGTCCTGAGTGCCAAAGACTTTGTGGACTTTGGCTGGAACTGGTTTACAATTTTTGCCCATAAGAGACGCCCTGCACGCATCTTGGCAATCTCCATAAAATGGTTCATCCCAATCGCCCAAAAGAAGGAGAGGCGAGGGGCAAATTCATCCACCGAAAGTCCTGAAGCAATCCCTGTTTTGATGTATTCCCAACCATCAGCTAAGGTATACGCAAGTTCCAAATCCGCAGTGGCACCCGCTTCTTGCATGTGGTACCCAGAGATAGAAATCGAGTTAAACTTTGGCATGTACTTGGAAGTATAACCAAAGATGTCTGCGATGATCTTCATGGAATGTTTTGGCGGGTAAATGTATGTGTTCCGCACCATAAATTCTTTTAAGATATCGTTTTGGATGGTACCAGACAGTTTCTCTTTGGAAACCCCTTGTTCTTCCGCCGCAACAATGTAGAAGGCAAGTACGGGAATGACAGCACCGTTCATCGTCATGGAAACAGACATTTGGTCGAGAGGGATTTGGTCGAAGAGGATCTTCATATCGAGGACCGAATCAATCGCCACACCCGCTTTTCCTACATCTCCAACCACTCGTTCGTGGTCGGAATCATAACCCCTGTGTGTTGCCAGGTCAAAGGCAACAGAAAGTCCCTTTTGCCCTGCGGCTAAGTTCCTCCGATAAAAGGCATTGGATTCTTCTGCCGTGGAAAATCCAGCGTATTGGCGGATCGTCCAAGGTTTGTTTACATACATGGTGGAATAAGGTCCCCGTAGGTAGGGTGGGATTCCTGCCGCATAGTTTAAGTGTTCCATCCCTTCCAAATCTGAGTTTTGGTAACGAGATTGGATGGAGATCCCTTCTGCCGTTTGCCAAAGAGAAATGGACTTAGGGTCTGGTTTTGGTGCGCTAAAAGAAAGTGGGGTATTTGCAAAATTAGGTTTCTTCATTTTATTTCCCGATCCATTTGGTTTGGGCCTTTTCCATAAACCCAACAAGGTTCCGTTTCATGTGGATGAAGTCATCAATCCCAAGGGACTCCGCCTGGCTCACTAGGTCTTTTGGATAACCTGCGAGGAGTTTCCAAGAACCTGGGAGTTGGGATTTCATCTCAGAGACAAATTCAGGTAGATAGGTCGCATACTCTTCGTCAGACGAACAGAGGACAACCATCTCAGACCCAAGTTCTTTGGCCTTTGCCACTCCTTCTTTCACAGAAGAGAACCCAAGGTTGTCGATGATCTCATATCCTAGGCAACCAATGAAATTGGAACTAAAACCAGCGCGAGCTTTGCGCATGGTGAGGTCGCCGATGGTAAGTAAAAATACCTTTGGTGCTTTTTTCCCAGATGCCACATGGAGGTCAGTCTGATTCCTCCATTTGTCAAATTCATAAGAAAGCCGGAGAGGCACCAAACGTTCGTAAGTTGATTTTTCCGAATACGAAAGTCTTTTTTCGGTTTCTTGTATCGAATCTTTTAGTTCGGCATGCCTTTCTGTTGGGAGAGGGTATTGGTTTGTCCCAAGTAGGATTTCTTTTTTGGAAGCAAGGGCTTCTCGTTTTTTGGAAGCACGGGCAGAGATTTCCTTTTGGATGGTTCCTTTTTTTAGGCAGGCACCGAAACCACCTTCTTTCTCAATGGTTTGGAATTTCTCCCAAGCCGTTTCTGCCAATTTTTTGGTAAGGACTTCCAAGTAGTAGGATCCGGAAGCCGGGTCTTCTACTTTGTCTAAAAAGGATTCGTAGCGGAGCAGGAGTTGGGCATTCCTTGCGATACGTTTGCCTAATTCTTGTTTTGTGGTGTATTCTGAATCAAAAGGGGAAACTGAAATAAAATCAGCTCCGCCAATCACCGCAGACATCGCAGCCGTTGTCCCACGTAACATGTTGACATAAGGATCGTAGGCTGTGTACTGAAAATTGGAAGTTTGGGCAAGGATGAGAGCAGGCAGTGTTTCTCCAAGTCCTGGTTTGTAGGCATTTAGAATCTCTGTCCAAAGGATTCGCATAACGCGGAATTTGGCGATCTCAGTAAAATAATCGGATCCGATACCCATCCAAAACCAAAGGTTTGCGGCTGCACCTTCTATTGACACTCCAGCATCCAAATGTTGGTTGAGGTAGTCCACCCCCCAGGAAAGCGAATATGCCAATTCTTGGCCAATGGATGCTCCCGAATCGCGTAAATACAAACTATGGATGCCCACACCTGCAAATCCCTTTGTTCCAGAAAGAGAAGCAAAACTTGTGCCAATTGAGTTCTCTTCACAACCGAGTTCACCACAGAGAAGTGCTGTCCCATAGGGGTCAAAATCACCTAGCACTGTGTTATGCGAAGAAACAAGTTTTTTTAATGATTCAGTAAATTTAGGAGTCCTTGTGGCAAGGGAAACAATGAGTGGAATCCCTTGATTGGACTTCGCCAATGTTTCAAGTTCAGAAGCTGAGGAAATTTTACAACCAAACTGAGTTCCGTTTTCTTCGTGGGAAACAAGAACTACTGCATCAACTCCATGATTGATTAGGGAATTCGTTTCGGAATTGGTTGTGACCGATTCTGTTACTTTCCAACCTGGACTTCGTTTGAATACTCTCGGTAAAACAGGAAGGTCTTCTTTGCGGTAAAAGGGTTCAATTTTAAAACCTTCTTCTGTTTCCCAGGTCACTTTGTCCCAAGGACTACCTTTTAGGTCTTTTAGGATTTGGTTTTTCCAATCTTCTGTGGATACTTCGGGGAAGTCTGAAAATAAAAATTCGTTCAATTTATTCCTCTACGATTTGGTAATCTTCCATATAACCAGGGAAGTCGCCTAACCCTCGTGTGAAGGTGAATTTGGCAGGGTACACAACCAATCTTCTTCCTGATTGCTTAAAGGTACCAGAGAGAAGAGTGAAGGGAGACGCAACAATGAATGCTGCCGTTCCAAGGATGGTCCCTGCAAGTCCCATGGGACGCGCAACGATGAGATCAATCAACATTTCACCGCCAGAAGGGACTTCTCTTGCAGATAATGTTTGTGTCCACAAAAGACAGATTAAGAAAAGGATAGACAAGGGTCGTGTTTGTTTCATAGGCTGATCACTCGGGCTTTCCATCTGATGAAATCTCGAGAATGATATCTGTGTAAAGTAAGAAATATGGCTAAAGAAATTGTTTTGTTTGTTCTCTTTTCTATTGTGCATCTCCTTGCGATCGTTACGATCACTAAGGAAGATTTGTTTTATCTTCCATCCAAAATCATACCAATCCTTATTTTGATTGTGTCCTTGTTTCGATTTTTCCCTAGTTTGGAAAAACGTGGGAAATTGGTGGCGGTAGGGCTTGTATTTTCCCTTTTTGGTGATAGTTTTTTGGCCATCCCGAAAGAAGGATACTTTGTCCCAGGGCTCGGATCATTTCTTGTTGCCCAATTGATTTATTCCTACGCTTTCACCATTGATTCAAAAATCAAACCTCTGCTTGCGATTCCATTTTTACTATTCGGAAGTTCCTTTTTTATGGTGCTTGCACCGAAACTTGGTGCCCTTATGATCCCCGTTGGGTTTTATATCTCTGCCATTTGTTTGATGGGTTGGAGGGCTGCGTCTAGAAATTCCATTTCAAAACCATTTTATTTGGGCCTTCTCGGCGCACTTGTTTTCATTTTGTCCGATTCCATCATTGCCTATTCGATGTTTCTCAACCGTGAAATGGATCGTTCTCTTGCCTCACTTGGCATTATGATCACATATTATCTGGCTCAATTGCTGATTTATGCGGCTACAAAGACAGAAGAGTTAGATGTTCAATCAGTGAAAAATACTTGATTCACCTTGGTCGAACGAGTATCGTATTTATGGTTTTACAAAACCAGGGAAAGGGATTATGAAATCACTAAAAAAAACATCCTTTATTGAAGCAGTAGCGGCTGCAATTGAACATGAGGTTCAATGTTTCAATTTTTATCTTAAACTTTCTGAAAGTTTGCCAGAAGGGCAAATTAGAGAACTCTTTAGCCAACTCGCGTTAGATGGCGATGAGCATATCAAATACATCAAAGAAATTTACAAAAGTGCGGAAGGGAAAGAACTCCCGAACTTAAAACAACTTTCGGAAATTGAAAAGTTCCATTCGTCAACCATCCAAAAGATCATGGATCGACTTGATCGCAACAAAAATGCGGAAGTGAAGGCGGACGAAAAGAAGGCGATCGAACTTGCGATCCGAGAAGGGGAAGATGCTCGTAATTTTTACGCGACCATCCGTGGGAAATTCCAAGACCCAAAAATCAATTTGTTATTCCAAAAATTAGCAAATTTTAATGAATCCAACAATTCATTGTTAGAAGCACAAGCAATGGCGATGGAACAGTCCACACCAGCGGACCAAGTGTTCTATTGGGAAGATGAGGAACTACTTGCACAGGTAAACCCTCCTTCCAAATCACAACCAAAACCGAAAGCATCCCCAAAACCAAAAACTTCAGCGAAGGCTAAACCATCTCCATCAACAAAGGTTTCATCCAAAACTGTGAAAAAGCCCGCAAACAAAGCGAAGGCGAAAAAGGCCACAAAACCAGCCCCTAAAAAAGCCAAACCAAAGGCAAAACCGGCAAAGAAAGGTAAGAAAAAATAGTGAAGTACCAAGTCACCCATACATTTCCAGTCCCCTTAGAAAAACTTTTGCATGCAAGAGAAGAGAGATACAAACACCTAGACCAGTTCCCTGATCTAAAGAATGTCACCTTACTCGAAGAAAAAAAAGAAGGGAACCTCATCCACCAAAAACGAAAGGTAAGTTTGGAAGGGTCTATGCCTGCAGTTCTTTCGGCAGCCCTGAATGACCTTTCTTTACTCGAAGAATCTACCTTTGACATTACCACAAATACTCATGAATTCAAAATTTCTCCTCCTGGGAAAGACAATGTATTTGTGATCAAAGGGAAAAGTAAATACGAAGCGAGTGGTGCTGAATCCACAAGGTCGTATGATGTGGATGTGGTTTCGAGTTTACTTTTTGTTTCCCCGATTGTAGAGAAAGCAATCGAAGAAATCCACAAACATAGTTTGGAAAAGGACAGAAAATCCATCGCCAAATTTCTAGGGGTTGAATCCTAAGGAAGAAGTGAAAACTTCTTCCCCCTCGTTCCTACGCTCCGTACTCGAACTCAATCTGACGATCCTCATTATGGGGAACGTCACTTTGTTTGCCAAACTCCTTCCATTCCCTGCCGTCACCATCATCTCAGGCCGAGCTTTGTTTTCCGTTTTGATTTTGGGTTTGTTTTTTCTACTCCGAGGTAAGTCCATATCTTACAAAAGTTTTAAGGATTTTAGTTTTGTATTTGGGATTGGAATTTTGTTTGCCATCCATTGGGTGACATACTTCCACTCCATCCAAGTCTCTACTGTTGCAGTGGGAATGTTGTCCCTGTTTACCTACCCAGTGTTTTCCGCAATCTTAGAACCTTTGTTTGGTGGGAAAAAACCAGAGCCATTTGCTTTGTTTTTAGCTTGTTTTTCACTTTTTGGGCTCTTTCTCATTGTGCCCGATCTTTCTTGGGACAACCAAATGTTCCAAGGTGTGGTTTGGGGGGTTGTCTCTGCTGTTTTGTATGCGATCCGCAATTTACTCACAAAAGAAATGCACGTCCACTACCCAAGTTCTCAAATTCTATTCACCCAACTTTTTGCCACCTCACTTGTATTACTTCCTTTCGCTGATGGGCTTTCCCAGATGCTGGCAGAACCAAAATACTTACTTTTCCAGGTCATCTTGGCTGGGGTATTTACATCCCTTGCCCATACCATTTGGATTCGTAGTTTGTCCAATTTGTCAGTGACAACAGCTGGGACATTGTCGACTTTAAGTCCGATATACGGGAGTTTGGCGGCATGGTACTTTCTCGGAGAAGTCCCACCGGATCGGTTATGGCTTGGTGGTGGGGTGATTTTATTTTGTGCCGTGATGGAAGTGTTTCGAAAACAGAAAGAACACAATCCGAGTAGTTCCAAAAGTCAGGAATCACCTCCTATCAAAAAATCATGATTCCGATTTTGCCACTGGAATCGTTGAATTTTCTACTTTCAACGATTGTTTGAATCCATTTGCGCCCAATCAAAATCAAAATGAAACCAACTAAGTTTCGAAGTTTTTAAGAATCTTTAGAATATTCTTGAAAAAAAACTCGTAAAACATGCTTAAGACTCATTGGGTGGGACTGTACTTTGCCATCAATTCTTCTAAAATTTTTTTAGGAGTTTCAAAATAAGGGTGGTCGCGAAATATTTCTTCATATTCCTTTCGCTTAAAATCTTCATATTCACATTGAAGTTGTTCCACTTGTTCTTTCACCCTTTTGACATATGGGGCTGAAAATCGTGGGTTACTTGGATCAATCCAACCATTCATTTGGAAACTTTTCATTTTTTTAGAACAACGACATGGATTTGATGTATTGATGAGTCCACACTGGTCGTCCATAAATGTATACAAATCTTGCCTTGCACGGCTTAGGCGTTTGCGAAATGCATCGTGGGAAATCCCAATGATTTCAGCACTTTCTTTATCACTGAGGCCCATAACATCAGCCAATAATAATGCAATTCTTTGTTCTCGATCAAGGCAAAGTAACATACCTAATGTACAAGATGCTTTCGCTTCTGCTACAAGGACGATGTTCTCGGGGTTAGAAAGTTCATCGGTTGGAACTTCGATATCAGGCATTTGATTCAATTCATTCGCATAACCAGGAAATCCAGTTGTGAGTTCTTCTAACTTCCCTCTTTTTGAATTTAACGCATAATTTACTGTTATGCGGTATGCCCATGTTTTAAAACTTGCACGATTGGGATCATATGCAGCTAGATTGGTAGCAAGTTTGAGCAAAACTTCTTGGGTTGCATCTTCCGCTTCTTGTGGATTCAGTAACACACGGCGGATTACATTATAAATCCACGATTGGACATCTCTGAGTAAGTGATCCAGCGCACGACGGTCTCCCGTCCGTGCTTTTTCAATGAGCAATAAATCATCTTCACGATTGGTTTTCATCAAAGTGCCTGCCGTTCAAACAATTCAAAGACCACAGTTTGTTTCATCAATTGGAAAAACTCTTTCCCAGTTTCTGTGTTTTGAATATTTTTGCCCGCCTCGTGGCAATCTTCTACTTGTTCCCAATACAAAAGATCCATCATTACACCATCTTTCGATTTCGATTGGAACGCTCTCCAAGCCAAAAATCCTTTTTGGGATTTCAGGATAGGTAACATCATTTTTCTCATTTCATGGTATCGATTTATGTTCTCACTTTCACAAGTAACAATCGCAACTTCTACTGCCGTACTTTGGGGTAAACTTTCCAAGGTGAATAAATCTTGGCCTTCTTGTTTCAAACTTTCTAACATAACTTTCTCCTACTTTTAGGCTTTTTGCCTCTACAATGGATACCCGCGGGAATTCACTTTGTGACAAAAGGTAAGAAAAAAATGCAATTTTTTAAAATTGTGACGGCGATTTGTAACACTTTCTTGTGAATGCTTCCAATGAGTTTCCAAATAAGGGCGCTTGTAAATTCATTCCACATATTCAAGTGGATTTCAAATATGCCTTGCCACCGATGGTAGCGGAAATCCTTTCTGGGTTTTGATATTCCGTTATCACGAATAAAAAATTCCAGAAAGATTGGAGCGGACAGCGGGATCGCCTAATCGATGGAATGCGAATCATCCAATCCATTGGCGAGGCGCCCCTACTGTAATACAATCTAATTGCGAAAGGATTTTATTCGTGAAGGTGGTGGATCACTCGGACAAGTTTGTCTTGGACATCTTTGGCGATGGTTTCTAGTTCGGAGTTTTGGACAAGTTTTGTCATGGTCATGGGATCAAAGATGGAAACTTTGATTTCTCCGTTTTTTTCTTCGGTCACAACCACATTGCATGGTAATAACATCCCAATTTCGTCTGTGGTTTGTAAGGCTCTGTGCGCAAAACTTGGGTTACAGGCACCGAGGATGGTGTACCGTTTGAAATCGACACCAATTTTGTCTTTTAAGGTTTGTTTGACGTCGATGGTTGTGAGGACACCAAAACCTTCTTTTTTGAGAGCTTCTGTGGTATCGACAATTGTTTCATCAAAACTCTTTTTTCTGTGTACGGTTAACCCTAACATAAAACCTCCGAATTCCTATACCCCATAGGGTATAGTTGATTCCAGAAGTTGCAAGAGATTTTTTAAAATTTTTAGGGAGTAGATTCTTTTTTAGGGAGTTTTTGCATCTCTTCTACACTGGGGAGTTGGTTGGATGCGTGCCGGATCTCACCTGTGGAATTGAGTAAAAAGTATTGGGGGAGAGCTTCCTTCTTCAATGAGGCAAATCTGTCATCGAGGATCAAGGTTTGGAATTCGTTGTCACGAGGGGTGAAGTTGAGTAGGACGTAGGTTCCTAGATCTGGTTTGCCTTCGCCACATTCCAAACCCTTTAACATTTCACATCGGGATTTGGTGACAGCAAGTAAAATCAGTTTTCCCTCTCTCGATGCTTGTCCAAAGGCGAAGGACTGGTTATGGCCCCAGTGGATTTCTTCGCTTGCCATTTGGTTGATTTTGATATAACCAAATACGAGAAGTAAAATAAACAGTGGCATGGATAAAAAACCGACGAGGTAAAAAACGCGAGAATATTTCTGCATACAAGTCTATGGAAAGGGACTGTCCCATTCCCGCCAAGTTCAATTTTTAAGTTTAAAAACTTTAAAAAAAACTACACTCTCTTCTTCCCATTCCTATTCTGGTTCAAAGAGAGAATCCTTAGGAGCATTTAATGGAGATTTGGTACACAGAAAAATTGGAATTAGAAAAAGGGCGAGCTGTTAGTTACCGAGTAACAAAAACAATCGAGAGCCTACAATCTCCGTTCCAAAAAATTGATATTTTTGAGACACAATCATTTGGCCGTATGTTTACACTTGATGGTGTAACAATGGTTACCAACAAAGACGAACATTCTTATCATGAAATGATTGCCCACATCCCGATGATGAGCCATCCCAATCCAGAATCAGTGCTTGTGATTGGAGGAGGGGACGGTGGAACTGTTCGTGAAGTTTTAAAACACCCATCTGTCAAAGAAGTTGTGTTATGCGAAATTGACAAAGCAGTTGTGGACATTAGTTATAAATACTTTCCAGAATGTGCTGATGCCATGAAAGACCCTAAAGTCATCCACCACTATGATGATGGAGCAAAATTTGCACGTGACAATAAAGGAAGGTTTGATGTCATCCTTGTGGATTCAAGTGACCCTGTGGGACCTGCTGAAGTTTTGTTTAAAGAACCGTTTTTTCGTGATATGGCAAGTGCCTTAAAACCAACTGGGATCATTGCCACACAAGCTGAATCGTTTTGGTACCATGGAGATGTGATCACATCCCTATTCGAATTCATTCCAAAGATTTTCCCTGAGTATGGTTACTATTACACAACCATCCCAACCTACCCATCTGGGATCATAGGGTTTACTTTTTTATCCAATGCAATTGATCCGTATTCGGTCACACCTGATCCAAAACGGGTTCCAAAAGGCCTAAAGTACTACAGCCCAGAAATTCACAAAGCAGCCTTTGTTTTGCCTGAGTTTGCAAAAGCTTATATCAAACGAAAAGGTTAAAACTTTGTGAAATGGGTGGCTCTCTCTCTTTCTATGTTGGTTTGGCTTTTGGCCATACCAACCACTTTGCTATATGCAGAGGAAACAGATGCAACCAAATTAGAGTTGGAAGCAGAATCCTATGAAAGTAGAGGGTATTTGAAAAAGGGCCAAATCCTCCGAGAAAAAGTTAAAAAAATTCGTTCACGGAATTTCCAAAGGTCGTATAGCGAACCTGAATACATCCCGTCCAACCATAATATCCCTGCCACGAACAATGGCTCATTGGAGTTTTCAGGTGGGAAATGGGAGATTGGGTTTCGAGGCCTACAATCGTATTCAATGTTCCAGTCTGGAAAAGAATGGAGTTTTGATGATGGTCGGATTGCTTTCCAAGCAGGGACCCCTTACTTCCCTAGGTCCGAAATTGGATACCAAAACATCCGTTCTTTACCCTTTACCAATGAATGGAATGACAAACGAAGGGAATCAAGTTACCTATCACCACGGTTTGCCTACCTGCACAAGTCCAAAAAATGGGGACTTGAGTATGTGTATTTGCAAGCCAACACTTCACGAAATTATTTTACCTTTGGTTATTTAGACGGGTTCCAATACGGAAACCAAGTGGATGCATTTCGCAATGCAGATCACAAATTGGTTGTGCAAGTCTTTGAAGAATATTCATCGAACAAAAGTTTTTCTTGGGAGTTTGGATTTCGATTTGGTTCGATGAACTCCAATTCTTCTCAACATTCATCGACCTTAGGCCAAACCAGTTTATTAAAAGACCAAATCAATTATATTGCTCCAAGTACTGGATTTAAGTTTTACCACCAATTGGCAAATGTTTGGTCCTATGAGTTGGGAGGGGATTTATTTTTCACTCCAGAAGCCAAATTGAAGTACAGAAGGGATATGTTCGTGAATGCTAGTGGGTATACACGATTTACTGGTGAAACAATATCCTATGATGAAATGTATTCTATCTTTTCGGAAAAAAATTTGGATACGGCAATTGTTGGTCTGAACCTGATCACACAATTGAATTGGCAACCATTTACCCACCATAAGTTTCATTTAGGATTACAATACTTACAATACAATTGGAGAGCCAATGAATCCCGTATTCCGGGGATTCGGGCTGCAAACATGGAGTCATATTCTTCCGCTATCAAAGACTATTACTTAAGTTCTGGTTATTATGAAGCTGATGGCTATAATGATCGCCCTAACAGAATGGCTGCGATTGCAAATTTGTTTTTAGGATATACCTATGTGTTTTGAGAAAAAACTCAGAATTTTTATTGCCCTTACCTGTTTTCTATTTTTGGGATGTGATGTATCCCTTCGGGTGTATCGGTCGTTTCCAAATGAAAAGGAATACGACTTTGTCAAAAAAATGGACCATATCCAAATTGAAGTGAAAGATGAAAATCGAATGAAAATGGGAGTATTTGATCCGTTTTTTTTTGATGCCCAAAGTTTAGAAAATGAATATGGTCCCTTATCGTATTTGATTCGGAAGGAATTGTCCATTCGGGAACAAAGGTACCCACTCCTAATCGAAAAAGGTGGGAAGATTAGGATTGAATCATTTGAATTGGTTACCTTAGATCGATGCCACGAAAACTTAACCTATGTTCGCCTCAAAGGGAATTTCCAAATTCGTGGATTTTCACAAGAAGAGTTTGATTATTATGATGAGATCCTTTCCCATGTAACCAATTGTTATCTTCTCGGAAGTACGATCACAATCCTACCTTTGGTTTGGTATGTACCTTATAGTGGATTTCGTGGGAACCGTGAAGACCAAATCAACCAACTGGGTCGAAATGCGGTAAATGAGTTTTTTAACCAATTGGAGATGGCATCAGGTTTCCAAAACAATCGGAAGGAAATGAAAGAAGATGAAATCAAAACTCCACCAAAAAAGAAAACAACAAAAACAGAAGAACCGATGGATCCAAAGTTAAAGGAAATCATTGACTCGTTATGAATCGTTATCCAATCCTTTTTTTATTTTGTTTGGGTGCATTGGTTATCAACTGTTATTCGTTAGAAAAACAATACAATTATGGGAATCCATATTTGCCTAGTCCAGAATTTACAGAAGATGATCCCCAATTTGAAGAAGGGGAACCAATTTGGATTTTGGACAAAACAGGGGACTGGATTTTTTCGATTCCTTCCAAAATTGTTTTGTGGGACAGAAAAGCCGACAACCATCATATCTCCAAAGAAACGAAAGAATATTTAATTCGTTATATGAAAGAGAATAACTTACGTGATGTGAAAGTCAGATTCAACCAATACGCTCCCTTGTCGGAATGGAAACGATTGTCAAAAAACCAAAATATCAATCCAGTTGTTCGTTATTTTTTTGGATCTCTTTCTTTACTTGCCTATACGTTTTTACCAGGTCGATTGTTTGCGGGAACCATCGGTGGTGACCATTACAATGCCTTTACCAACACCATCAATTTGTATTCAGATTTACCTCCCGTTGCCATCCATGAAGGTGGGCATGCAAAAGATTTTGCACAACGGGAAAAACGTACGTTATATGCGGCTGTGTATGCGATCCCAATCGTAGGAAGTTTGTACCACGAAGCAAAGGCATCTGATGATGCACTCAATTACTTTGCAGAGAAGGATGATATGGCACAATTGGAATCTTCCTACGAACTATTGACCCCAGCCTATGCGACCTATGTGGGTGGAGCGATTGGTGATGTTGTGGTAAACCCAATCACTACATTTACGGTCATCCCGGGCCACATTTATGGTCGTTACAAAAAAAGAGACATCGCTCTCGAAATGGAAAAACGCAAACAAAAGAAAACCATAAAGGAAATAAAACCGAATCCATGACCTCATTTTTACCAAAGTTCCATGCCCGTCGTGACCAGTTACGCTCCCAACTTTGCATTGGCATTGATCCGGAATTAGAAAAATTACCCAAGGTATGTCTGGAATCCAAATCCCCACTAGTCCATTTTTCCGAAACCATTGTTCGGTACACCAACCCCTTTGCTGTTTCTTGGAAACCCAATATCGCATTCTTTGAACGTTTCGGACCAGAAGGGTATTTTGCATTAGAACATATGGTCCACCTGATGCAAGAGGTTTCACCAGAGGTCCCCATCGTTATGGATGCGAAACGTGGTGATCTAGCGAACACGGCAAAAGAGTATGCGAAGTATTTTTTCCAAACCCTAAAGGTGGATGCTTTAACAGTGAACCCTTATATGGGCCGAGATAGTTTGGAACCCTATCTTGATTTGGGTGGTTATCTATTTGTACTTGGGTTAACCTCCAATCCAAGCTCACGGGATCTCCAAAAACTGAAAACCGAAGGCAGTGGTCTCTACCTCTATGAAGAGGTGAGTGACCAAATGGCAAAACTTTCCGAAACCTACCCAGGACAAATTGGCCTTGTTGTGGGAGGTACCCATCCACAAGAGATCCAATCCCTTCGTAACCGTCATAAAGATTTATGTTTTCTCATCCCAGGGTATGGTGCCCAAGGCGGAGATTTAGAATCGATTTTGAATGCCTCTGGAAAAGATGCACTGATCAATTCTTCTCGTGGCATCACATTAAGCACAACTTCCGAAAATTATGGTGAAGTTTCAAAAAAGAAAGCGGAAGAAGTCCATTTGCAAATGAACCAACTCTTTTCGTAACGGTCTAATGACCATTAGGGAAACAAGTGAAAGAAACATTAGCAATTGTCGGAACTGGAATCGCAGGATTGGGTTCTGCTTACTTTTTAAAAAATCATTTTGATTTAACAATTTTTGACTCTGCCGATTACATAGGTGGTCATACCAATACAGTGATGGTAGAAGAAGATGGGATCCAAATCCCCATCGATACTGGGTTCATTGTCTTCAATCATGTCACGTATCCAAATTTATTACGTTTGTTCCAAACCTTAGGTGTGCCGACTAAAAAATCTGACATGTCATTCAGTGTCCAACATGATCCCACCAAACTTGAGTTTTGTGGATCAGGCCTCTCAGGTTTATTTGCACAAAAAAGAAATTTATTCCGACCTCGTTATTTGAAGATGTTACTGGAGATCGATCGGTTCAATTCGAACGCCCCAAAAATATTGGACAACCCTACCTATGATGATTGGAACTTAGGGCGTTATATGCAGACCTTTGGGTATGGTAAGGACATCCTGAACTACTATTTGGTTCCTATGAGTTCTGCAGTTTGGTCGACACCACCTGATTTGATGTTGGAATTTCCGGCCAAATCCCTCATTCGCTTTTTTTATAACCATGGATTTTTGGGCTTAAATACCCAACACCAATGGTATACGGTGGATGGTGGTTCGAAAGAATATGTGAAACGAATCATCCCTCCCATCCAAAACCGTTTCCGATTGAATACAGCTGTAGAGGCCGTCACTCGATTGCCAAATGGAAAAGTGGAACTAAGTTTACCGGAAGGGAAAAAGGAAGTGTTTGACAAAGTGTTACTGGCAACACATGGGCATTTGTCTGCCAAACTTTTACAAAATCCGACCAAACTCGAACAAGAATTATTGCCACTTTACAAATACCAACACAATACAGCCACCCTACATACCGATGATTCAGACATGCCAACGATCAAATCCTGTTGGTCGAGTTGGAACTATAAAATTTTGGAAGGGCAAAATGGGAAACAGGAACCTTTTACCATCTATTGGATGAATCGTTTGCAAAATGTTTCGAAGAAACAAAACTATTTTGTAACCATCAATGACCCAGACCGTGTGAAAAAAAGCCACCTAATCAAAAAAATTGATTATGAACACCCACTTTTTTCTGTGGAAGCTTCCCTTGGACAGAGCCGTTTGCCGAAGTTAAACGAGGAAGGGCCCATTTATTATGCGGGTGCTTATTTCCGTTACGGATTCCACGAAGATGGATTTTTATCTGCAGTGAACGTTTGCAAAAGCATTTTAAAACGAGATCCATGGACCTAAATTCATGTATGTATGAAGCGGACGTATTCCATATGCGTACCGCTCCGACCCAAAACAAATTCCAATATAAAATCTTTAATTTTTATATTGATTTGGAAGAAATAGACCAGTTGTCCCACAAAAGTTTGTTTTTCTCGCGGAATCGGTGGAATTTATTTTCTTACTTCGACAAAGACCATTTGCAATTTGGAAAACAGACAACCTATGACAATGTGAAAGCGTTTTTGGAAGCGTCTGGAGTGAAAGGTCCTTTCGGAAAAATTTACCTTTTAACCAATTTTCGGGTACTTGGTTATGTGTTTAACCCGGTAAGTTTTTATTTTTGTTTTACTCCAGAGGGAGCACCACTCATCGCCATTGCAGAAGTTGGGAATACCTTTGGGGAAATCAAACCATACATTGGTAAATTCCAAACAGGGAAAGGTACAATTGCAGACCCAGAAGTGTTCATACGAGAACCAAAACATTTTTATGTCTCACCTTTTATCCCTTTGGATTCTGAATTCGAATTTCGATTGAATGTTCCCAATGAAAAATTACAGATTGGAGTCGACTCTTATGAAGCTGGGAAACGGATTTTAATCACATCCTTTATCGGAAAAAAAATCCCATTTAAGACCCAATCCTTATTAAAACTTTTCATCCAATTTCCATTTATTACCGTCAAAATAATAACATTGATTCATTGGCAAGCCTTCAAGTTGTGGATCAAAAAAATTCCTTATATAAAGAAACACCAAAACTTAGAGAAACAAACAGGAGTTCCCCTTGGAAAAATCAGCGAACCAGTCCCTTTTACAAGAAACGATTGATTCAGAACTTTTTACAGAACTAAAGGATAAAACGGTCACCGAACAATATCCCATTTACAAAAAGATATTTTTTAAAGCGATGAGTTCCATGAAAAGGGGATCATTGCGAATGATTCTACCTAACGGGGAGCAGGTGGTGCTCGGAGATTCGAATAGCGATTTCGAACCAAAATTCCACTCCGCTATCATCCACGTGAAAGACCCTGTTTTCTTCAAAAAATCTGTATTACATGGTGATATTGGTTTTTCTGAATCCTATCTCACTGGTGATTGGGACACAGACTCCATTGAAAACGTGATATCATGGTTTATTTTGAATGTGGATGAAGCCCCTAATTTATCAGGTGCTAAGAAAAAACTTTTCCATTTGGATTTGTTCAATTTGGGAAATAAATTCTTACATTTCCTAAGAAGGAATACACTTACGGGAAGTAAAAAAAACATTGTAGAACATTACGATTTAGGAAATCGTTTTTATAAACTATTCTTAGATCCTACGATGACCTATAGTTCTGCTTATTTTGAGTCACTTGACCAAACTTTAGAAGAAGCACAAACCACGAAGGTAGATAAACTCTGCCAAAAGTTAAAATTAAATCCGAACGACCATTTATTGGAAATTGGGAGTGGATGGGGATTTTTATCCATCCATGCGGCAAAAAATTATGGATGTAAAGTAACGACTGTTACTCTGTCTGAAGAACAATACAAATATGCAAAAGAACGAATTGCAAACGAAGGTTTGTCAGACAAAATTGAGATTCGGATCCAAGACTACCGAAAAATTGAGGGTAAGTTCACAAAATTAGTGTCTGTAGAAATGTTAGAAGCAGTCGGTGACGCCTTTTATGAAACCTTTTTCCAAAAATGCCAGGACTTACTCACACAGGATGGGATCATGGCACTCCAAGTGATCACATGCCCTGACTCTAGGTTCACAGCTTTCAAAAAGGGGATTGATTTCATCCAAAAACACATTTTCCCAGGTTCATTATTACCTTCGATTGGCCGAATGAACCAAGCAATCAACCGCACAGGCGATATGTACTTACACCATTTGGAAGATATGGGTCTGAGTTACGCAAAAACGCTTCGGATTTGGTTACGTGCCTTTGAAGACAATTTGGCTTTGGTGAGACAACAAGGGTATAGTGAAACGTTTATCCGTAAGTGGAGGTACTACTTAGCATATTGTGCTGCTGCGTTCCAAATGCGAAACATCAGTGTGATACAATCTGTTTATGTCAGACCCAACAACCTAAACATCTAATCTTCGAATTAGAAATTCGAATCTACCAATGGATGGATGAATTTCGATCCATTGGTAGTCATTTCCCTAAAAAACATCTTGCCAAACCAAATGAAAACCGTATCTCTCTGTCTATGAGAGAAACCAAGTCTGTTTTTACATTTGATGAACCGATTGAACGATTGTGGTCAGCGGTCACCGTTTATGAAGTGTTAGTGCATTGGTTGGCAGATGAGGTGAGGGGAAGACCAAAAGTGGGAGGTGAGTTTTCTTGGACTTGGGAATTAGGTCTCGAAGGGAATTTCACATCACATGGAGTGTATAAAAAAATTGAACCATTAAAAGAACTTGTGATGGAATGGAAAGACCATCCTGCTGGTGATATTTTTTTACAGTTATTATTTGAAAGTTCGGGACCAAATCAATCCAAATTAACGATTGTTAATGGGGGGTTTCCTGACAATGATTCTTCACAAGTATGGCTAGATGGTGCCAAAGAGGCATGGGACGGACAAGCTGTACACTTAAAAGACTTCTTAAAACAAAATCCAGATATCAGCAAATTTATGAAAAAAACTTGATCTCTCGACCCTTTCTAAAATCCTGGTAAAAGTAAGGGTTGTTAAGGAGGGTTGGAAGATGGAATATCCTGAATTGGAATCTTATTTCCAGAAATTAACTGATATAACAGACCGTATCGCAATGATGAACAATCATTTTGATGCGACACCTGAGATCGACATACCACAGTTAACTGAGTTTTTTGATGATATCCAATCAAAAGATTGGGAAAACACTGATAGAGAGTATTACGAACTTTTTACTAGTTATTTCACTTTCCACGTGAAAACAGTGGAAGAAATCATCCAAGAAGCACGTGAAATCTTAAATCCAGAGAATAGAGAACACGTGAAAAAATTAGTGAGCCATGTTCGTAAGGCTGATGATTGGTTCCTCAGTCTTAAAAAGAAACGTAAACTTGCTCGCACACAAGTAGCATAAACACTTTCTCCCTCATTCGAAAGTCTGGGGGAGGTTCTCAATTCGCTTTACATTTTAATCCGTTTCCTTTCTCCTTTCAGATATGCTCAAGGCACGGTTCCTTTTTTACCCAGTTTTTCTTTTAGTTTTTTTGTTTTGTGTGGATTCAATTTTTAGAATCCCTTATGTGCAAATCATTACAAAGATTGACCTAACGGCGGTTAACTACAAAGCAAAAGCTGACTTTTTGGATTCTCTCATCCAAAAAAAATCTGGGATTGGAGAGGCAAAAACGAAAAAAATCATGTTGATTTTGGGTTCTTCCCGCCTTTTGTACTTTGATCATGATGAATTGGTTTCGTTTTACCCAGAGTGGGAGATTTATAACCTTTCTTCAGCCGTAACAACTCCTGCTTATTATGATTACCAATTAACAAAACTTTTGGATGCTGGCATCAAACCTGATCTTGTGATCATGGAAACAGACCCAAACCAGTTCAACCAAAACTCTGTATTCAAAAGTTCCAATTTAACCTATAGTTTTGACTTAGGGTATGTGTTTTCTAATATCCAATTGTTTGGAAAAGACTATGTTTCTTTTTACCTTGGGCGCAAACTTTTTGCGGTGGGTACTTACAAACCATACCTCGACCAAATGTGGAAAAATTACAAAAATCCATATTTAACCAATGCTTTTGAGATGCACAAAGCGACTTACGATTATATATTATCGCATAATGGAAATGGACTTTCGCCTATCGACAATTATATGGAGAAAAACTCGAATTCATTATTACAAACAAGCCACAGAACCTTGGATTGGTTGTTTGCCTCCTACCAAAGGAGTGGAATGCAATTTGGATTTTATGAAAAAATTCTTTCGAGGTTGAATCAGGAAGGTATCAAAGTGGTAGTCGTATGGCCCTTGTCTTCCCCAGATTTTGAATCGTTAATGGAAAAAGAATCTCTAGTTGGTTATTGGGAAAAAGAAGTGAATGAGATCACATCCAAATACAATTATTCCATTCTGAAATTAAAAAATGATCCCTCTTACTCTTGTAATGCGTTTGCGGATGGAGGCCACGTAGCGAAGGATTGTTACCGTGGTCTGATGCGTTCTATTCTATTGGAATACTTTCGGAAGTATGAACCAAACCGCTTGTAAATTCAAATCCACAAATGGGGAATTGGTGGCCAGGTTCGCTACCAATCACTGACTTTAAAGATCTTGGTTTTGTCCTTATGTGAGACAAATCCCCTGTCGTTTCTGTTACATTCCGAACACTTGCATTGAATCCAGAAGGGGAGTCTGCCCATAATAAGATTCCTTTCCCAATTCCAATAACACGACCATAATTTTTTCGAGTAGGATTTGTAGGTATGTTCGTTGGTGCAGAATTATAAAAGTTAGTCGATCCTTGTTTGATATTTGTTTTCGGGGTTACAGGCAAAACTGGATTTGTTATAAGCCGATTCAAACTAGTGGGAAGTGGGTAGTAGTGGACTGCATTTGACAAATCAATTGTATTGATATTCCCGCCATCACTTTGCACCTGTTCTACATTGGAAAAATTGGTTCCTGACAACCCAAAACTATAGCCAGTGATGAGAGTGTACATACGAAAGAAGATATCGGAATTCTGGGTGGTGAGAGCAGAGGATTGGAAATTGGCACTGGTTTGGAAGACTGACATCAAACTTCCAGTGGAGTTGGCACGAATCCCATTCGCACCTAACACGGAATTACGAAAAAAACTTTGTTTTTCTGCCTCTGTTGTTCCAGAACTTTCATAAAGAAACTTCATAAATACATAGGCAAATGCATATTGTTTGAGAACTTCACTACTGCTATTATTCCAATCTAACAAGGAAACACCGTTGATCCCATCCGAACAACGTGATTCTCTCCCCGCATAACAATCCAAACGACTGGTTTGAGGTCCAAACCCTGCAATGTCACTTGCCACTTCGCTTGTACCTTCGTTGATCCAAAGTTCGTCGGATTGACCCACTTCATACATCCTAGGGAAACGAAGTAAGTGTTGGAATTCGTGTGCAGCGGTGGATGTAAATGCGGTTGGATCAGAATTATTTGCGGCAATTAGTTCTTTGCCATCTAAGTACAATACTTCTGCGTAATTGGAGCGAATTCTTGATAAAAAATTGTCTGGAAAATAATTCACTGGGTCATAGTAACCAGCCACATAAGCACTGTTTGTTGTTGCCCCATCTCTGATATCCATTACCAATATTTTGATTTTGCCATCCCCATCTCTGTCACTTGGAGTTCCAAATGTTGCGATGAGTTTGTTGTAAGTATTGGTGTCAAAAACTTTCCCAAAATTCACCAAATCGTAATTAGTGGAAAGGGATACTTCTTTATACACTTGTACATTGTTTCCATCATACAAAAGTTGAACAGGAACACAGACACTCGATTGTGTGGTAAGGTCCCTTGCCCAAAGACCACTTCCTGTATTACAATTACCAATGAGTAATAAATACGTTCCGAGTAAAACCGAAGTATTGTCATTCGGTTCTTCTTTTGTGGCAAGGAGTAGGGGGTAACAATTGAAAAAAATAGATGAAATAAATAGAAGAGCAGTGATTACTCGGTAATTCAAGTGCATAAATTTTTGATTTTATCCCTTATTTGCCTTCTACCTGTTTGGACGAACCCTATGGTAGGAAAATCACTGGAAGGATTGTATTTTTCAGACCGTCAAACAACTGAAAATGGATACCTAGTGATAGGTATAGAAATTTTCCAGGAAAAAGGAAAGTTTTTTTATTACGCGCAAGAACTTCGTTTTAAAAAAACCTTAGGTTGGGAGGAAATCCTCTTTGTAGGGAAAATTACGAGTACTGCAGAGGGAATGGCTTTGGTTCCTGAGGGATGCCAAATCCGTGCGATGAAAGAATGGGGGCAGAAGTTTGCACTCCTTCGCCGTTTCGATTGTGAACACTTACAATTCACAGTTTCAAAAAACCAGGACAAGGTCTGGGTTTTGTCCGAATCACTCCTCGGAACCTTAAACAATATCCCTCTTGTCTACGAGTTGGAGCATAGAGCAGGGAACCCAGTAGGGGTTCACTTGAGTGGCTTGCCTTTCGGTAGGGAAGGGATTTGGGGCTTCCATTTGAATGGGATTGGCAATGGCAATCCTGAAAGGACTTGGAACCCTTCCAAAGGGAATTGGGAGCCGTTTACGGGCTTTGGGGACCAAGGTGACCTGCAATTCTACCGATGGAAACGAACCTTTTCTAATTGACCCAATCCTTCCTTCCAGGGACTTTCCTTTTACATTGAAAAAGATCAGAATTGGGGTGATTGCCGCCGCTGGAAAAGGTACCAGAGCGTATCCCCGTACAAGTTTTATACCAAAACCTCTCTTTGTCATCGAAGGAAAAACCATCCTCCACCGGAATGTGGAGCTTATGGCGAAAACATTCGGGATTGAGAAGGTGTATGTCCTTGTTGGCCATCTAAAAGAACAAATTAAGGCTGAAGTAGAACACATTCGATTGGCACTTCCTAAAGTTGTGATCGAAACTGTGTTATGGACGGAAAAAGGATTGGCATCCGACGTTGCAAGTTTGGAAAAAATGATCCATGAGCCTTTCCTTACCATTTTAGGTGATGAATTTTATTACCGTTCCAATCATGAAATGTTTCTCAAAGTATTGAAGAAACATCCTAAAATGTCTGCATCGATTGGGATCGTCAAAACATCCCTTCTCTCTCGTATCCGGAAGAACTATTCAGTTGTATTAGAAGATGATAAAATTCTAAATCTTGTCGAAAAACCAGAAAACCCTCCCAACGAACTTTTGGGACTTGGCAGTTATTATTTTACTCCCGAATACTTTGAAGTTTTTAAAAAAACACCTGCCTCCCCGAAATCTGGCGTAATCGAAATTACGGATGTCATTGATAAGATGGCAAAAGAAACGAGTGGTGGCGTATATGCAACCACCCTCAATTGTGAATATTTTAATATCAACTCGATGCAAGACTACTACCATGCAGTCTATGAAGTTCGTAATGATTTGTTTTCCAAATTCAAAACGAGTTTGATTATCCCTACCAATCATAATGAACGTTCGATTACGGATGTCATTGTTGATTTTAAAGACAAATTCAATGAAATCATTGTAATAGATAATGAATCAACAGATGAAACTCTTTCACTTGCTAAAAAGGAAAAGGTAAAGACCTATACTTTTCCAGGTGATGGCGACCCATCTTTACTTGGAGAACAAGTTCGTCGTGGGATAGAATATGCAACGGGTGATATCTTGGTTGTGGTATCACCGGACGGATCGTTTCGTTCGAAAGATTTCCCAAAATTATTGGAATACATGAAAGACTCGGACATGGTCATCGGAACAAGGACCACAAGGCAGATGATTGAACAAGGTTCCAATTTAAAACCTTTGTACCGATTGGTGAATTTACTGATGGGAAAACTTGTGGAAGTGTTTTGGTGGGGCCAAGAACCAAGATTTACAGATGTGGATTGTCAGTTCTTTTCCATTTGGCGAGAATCTTATGACCGAGTCAAACCCCAGTTAGTTGTTGAAGACCGTAAGTTCATTGTTGAGATGATGATTGATATTGTTAGGTCTCACATGAGGTGTATCGAAATTCCTGTTTCTTATTTTAAACCAGTAGGACAAGTGGAATACCGATTACGGGATATGATTTCGGATTCATTCCAAATATTAAAATTGATTTTATCAAAAAAGTTTTTCTTAGGAGAAAGTCGCGATGGCGAATAAAGTATTAGTAACCGGTGGTTGTGGGTTTTTAGGGTCCCATGTATGTGAATTATTTCGTAAAGAAGGTTGGGATGTTGTCAGTTTTGATAACATGACAAAATATGAGTTAAAACGAACTGGTTACGGAACAGATGCCACTAGAGATTATAATTGGAACTATTTGAAATCACTTGGTGTCACCATGGTGAAAGGTGACATTCGGAACTTGGAACACCTAATGGACCGAAGTGTAGATTGTGATTACATCATCCACACTGCTGCACAACCTGCGATGACCATTTCTTGGGAAGATCCAGAACTTGATTTTTCAACCAATGTGATTGGAACCTTTAATGTTATGGAAGCCGCAAGGAAACACAAAATCCCGGTAGTAAACACTTCTTCCATCCATGTTTATGGAAATTCGATTAACGATAGCTTAAAAGAAGACAAAACTTCATATGTGAGAGAGCCTGTGGAAATTCCAGTTACACACCCAACTATGGTGGGTCAAATTTCTCCTCTTCATGCATCCAAAATGAGTGCCGAACATTATGTTCGCTCTTATACCGATATGTATGGAGTTAAAGCTGCGAGTTTTCGATTTACTGGTATTTACGGTGAACGTCAGTTTGGTGGAGAAGACCATGGTTGGGTAGCAAATTTTGCGATTCGGTCTGTTTTTGGTCTTCCACTCCGTATTTTTGGAACAGGAAAACAAACACGAGATATTTTACACGCAGAAGATGGTGCAAAATCCTATTTGGAATTTTTTAAGAATCCAATCCCTGGTGTTTATAACATTGGTGGTGCAAGCCCACATAAAATTTCCTTGTTAGATTGTATCTCACTCATTGGTGAAATTCTTGGTAAAAAACAAGAAATTCTATTTGAAGTGGAAAGACCAGGTGACATGCGTTATTTTATTTGTGATATCACTGAAGCGAAGAAATTTGGATTTAATCCTAAAATCCTTCCAAAAGAAGGTGTGACTCGCTTACTCAAGTGGATTGAAGCAAACAAAGAAGTATTCAACATCGCTGGTAAATAAAATGGCAAATCGAACCCTTGTGGTGATCCCAGCTTATAATGAAGCAGCCACAATTGAAGAAGTGGTGCGAGGTGCGATCGCCTATGCAGATGTATCCGTCACGGATGATGCCAGTAAAGATGATACTCCTGCCATCTTAAAAAAACTCTCGAAAGAATTTGGGAAGAGACTACATGTCATCCGGCATGAAAAAAATACCCATATTCCCAAAGGTATCCAAGATGGAATGAAATATGCTGTTGAAAAAAAATACGATTGGGTCATCACTATGGATGCAGGTTTGTCTCATGATGCCAATTACCTAAAAGAATTCATCCAATTTCCAAATTGTGATTTGGTCATTGGATCACGTACTTCTACGGTGAATGTTCCTTTGTATCGTAAGTTTATTTCATGGTTAGCTGCAAAAGTGATGAACTACTGTTTGTCCAATGGAGTTTTTAATTTGTTTGGGAATCGTTTGCGCGATTGTACAAGCGGTTATCGACGTTATTCCAAACCTATGTTTGAAAAAATTGCAAATTACCCATTGGAATCAGTTGCTTTTGATTTTCATATGGAAGCTTTGTCTATTGTTTCTAAAAATAATGGAAACATCAAAGAACTTCCTATCAAATATGTTTTTTCGAATAGCAGTTTTAATCGTAAGGTTTTGAAACTAGCCATTCAATTTGCAAAAAAACTTTTGTTAAGAAAATGGAAACTGATCCCCGACTACCCATAACAAAAAGCCGTATTGGAATCAAATGGAAGGTATTTTTTGTCACCATTTGTTTGTTAGTTGGTATTTTCTCACTCGATAGAATTTTGTTTAATGAATTGTATTTTTTGTTTCCCAACGAAACTGAGTGGGATTCATCACCTTGGTACAATTTTATATACAAAACAAAATCCCTACAAAAACAAAAAAAGGAACACCGAACCATCATCACAGGTAGTTCCGTGGCTTTGTATTCAGTCCTTCCAGATGAATTGAATCAAAAAGAAAATCGAAAAACAAAATACGATTTTTTTTCCCATGTTGCAATGTCACCAACAGATCTTTATTATTATAAAGAGACCTTACTTTCAACTCGTCCTGACGTAGTTGTATACTTACATAACTTTGCTGATTTGCAATGGGAGTATTTGGAAAAAAAAGATCAGTCCTTGGAATTCCAAGAAGAGATTTGGATAAACCAATTAGCCGATCGGTATCCTACCAAAACAATTTACCCAACACAGTACTTAAAAGATTATTGGAATCGAATTTCAAGAAAATCATTTTCCAAATTGGCAACGAAGTCAATGTTTTATGTGAGTCGGTTCCGAGTGTTTTTTTGGGATCCCATCATTGTTTACATTGATAACCATTTCCGAAGTGGACGGAAATACCACCTCTACCAAGGTGCGATCCCAAAGGAAGGGATTTGGTCAAAAGGTTGGACGAAAGAATCGGCAAACATTCGTTGTAGCGAACAAAGAGAACGTGAGTCAATATTCATTCAAAAACCAAATACAGACGTAACCTTTCAATTTTACCAAAACCAAAAAACCCACGATGCAAAAACTCCAAGTGTAACAATTCAAAAATCTTTTCCAAAATCAGGTTGGACTGATATCGAATGGAACGAATTGGTTGGAAAAGAAAACGATTGGCAATTTGTTCAAATCCAAGTGAATACGAATCTTACAACTGCCAAAGAAGTAAATTTGATTCGTTATGGCAAAGATGAACCGGTTGGAATTCGATTGTCTCATTTTTTTTGTAAACCATTGGCATCTGAAAGTTATGCATATTCCAGAAGGAGTTTTTGGGATGACACTCGTTTCATCCAAATGAGTGATTCAGAGTTTAGAAACGAATACTTTGAACGAATGATCCGTGATTCAGGGAATAGAAATGAACTCTTTCGCCTACACAAGGTTAGGGAAGCAAAAAAAATGGTGAATGCTGTTGGTTTCGAGCCTTGGAAAGAATACAATCGGATCTTAGAAATTTCTGATTATTTTCAATCCAAAAAAATCCCCTTTGTTTTGGTTTTGAGTCCCGAAAATCCCATAGAGTTTGCATTTTATAAAGACTCCCAATGGAGAAAAGAATGGGTAGGTGATTTGCGTCGTAAATTAGAGGAAAGAGGACAGGTCCTCATCGATCATACCGAAGTTGTTAAGGATGTTCGGTATTTTTTTGATCCACACCATTTAACGTACGAAGGTGCAAGTTATTATAATTACATTTTTGCCAAGTCAGTAGAACCATATTTGTCACATCCAAAAACAGAATCGTTTCAGGAGTAAACTATGTTGTTAAAAAAGTTAAATCCAATATTTAAGTACTTAAATTCAAAACAGTGGTTAACGGTTTCTGTTTTTTTATTATTATGGGGGATCACTTCGGTTTCCTATTGGAAAAAATACGAATGGAACCCAAGCTCCATGGTTAATTTTGGACATGAATTCGCGTTGCAAAACAAATCCGAAACTCCAGAAAATGTTATACTTTTTAAGGGTGAATCTGGAGATTTAGGGGCTGGGTATGACGGACAAATTTTTTATTATTTCTCACGACCACTTTCTAATTTTAATTTAAATTGGCCAAAAGGATTTGATGAATCCTACCGTGCCCCACGTATCGGTTATCCAATGTTAGTTGGTATTTTTGGTTTGTTTGGGAAAAAGAGTGCCATTTTTGGGATGTATTTTTAGAACTATCGGAGCAATACCTTACAGAACACGGGAACCAATGGCGAAACCGCGTGAGTAAAGAATTATTATATTTAAATGATTTTTACCGAATCAAACGAAACCCAAAAGAAGGGAAAATTGTATTTTTATCACAAGTATTCCCACTATCAGGGAATAAGGCGTATCATACAACCCACCAAGTAATCTTAAAATCTGTGAATGGAAAAGAAATTTCTTCCCTTGAGGATCTCAAACAAATTGTAAACCAATCCGATTCTCCATTCATAAGATTCGTATTAGGTGATGGTTACGAACTCATTTTCAAAAAAGATGAAATCCGAAGCCTAAATGAAGAAGCCAAAAAGAATTTTCAAATCCAACAGGATTTCAATTTCTAAAAGCCAACTTGGTAATTCATTTGTTTTGAAATGAATAAAACTTTTATAAGAAATAAAAACAAAATGAGGATGGTGACCAAGATGTATTCTTGTTTGCGAATGGTCTTATCTTCATTCATAAGTAAAAGTAAAATTGGGATGCTAAGTGTGAACATCCTCGATACGTTTTCATAAACAGACCAAAAATGATAATACCCAGCTGTGCCTACCATAAAGAGGACCAATAAAAACGAAATTCTAAACTCCCAACCTTTTTTTAGTTTTCCAGTGAAGGGCAAAAATACTCCCAAAAAAAACAAAACCACTAAAGGGAATCGACTCAAAAGCCGTGCAAGTTCCTTTACGTTACTACCAGCGGCCAATTGGCTCCAAATGGATTCCATATAGGAAATCAGTCCTTCAAACGGGAGGATAAAGTCTGTTAGCCGGCCTGGCCTCCAATTAGGAAAACGATACGATAAATACAAATGCCAACACACGGGGATCACCAAAACTGATCCTACCACAATCATTTTTTTCCAATCTTTTCGAAATAAGGCAGCCAAGCCAAGAGGGAATAACAAAAATAGTGCCGGTTCTTTTGTGAGGATGGCCAAACTAGATAATAAAACAAATAATAAGTATTTTTCTTTTACATAAAAATAATATGCAATGATTAGGATGGAAACCATAACGGAATCACTAACCAATACATAATAAC